>NZ_JAGDFX010000004.1 GCF_017498065.1 Oceanisphaera pacifica
TCATGGCGAACTCTCAATATATAAAGAGTGTTATCTGATCATATCCGCCAATAAAAAGAAAGATACTAGATTAAATTAATGACTGCTAGCTTGTTGAATTAACGACTTTTTTCATGCTCTTGCCCTGTTTTAGACCTGTTCTCTATTTTTTAGCGGGTTTCGTGGATTTCGTTGCCAAGAACTTTCTTTTTTAAGACAAATCCATACTAGCCTTTTGCAACTAAACCCGCGAAATCCACGAAAAGATCAATATTAAGAGCGGAAATTTTAATGGTTAAGAGCAAACTTACATACCTGTAGACTGTTACCTGTTTTTACAGTAAAAACCTTTTTTTAGACCTGTTCTCTATTTTTTAGCGGGTTTCGTGGATTTCGTTGCGAATATTTACTTAAGCTTTTGTGACCAGAGTTTGCTGTTTTCGGCTATTAGTTGGTATACGTGTTGGAAGGCTTCTTCGCTTTTTTTGTAAGGGTCGGGTATTTCTTGGTTGTTGTTCCATTGCCCTAGTAAGAAGGTTTTGCCGCGGGCCTCGGGGGCTAGTTTGGTGATGCCTTCTTTGTGTTTGCTTTCCATTACTAATATTACATCGGCTTGGCGGCAGAGCTCTTTGGTTAACTGGCGTGCTTTGTGGGTTGGGCACGTTAGGCCGTTTTGTTCTGCTACTTGTTTGGCGGTGGCGTCTGTGTCGTGATCGACTAACGCGCCTAAGCCTGCTGAGTGTACGGTTTTATGCGGCAAAGCCTGTTTTAGTAAAAACTCAGCGGTTGGGCTGCGACAGATATTGCCCACACAGACCACTAAAATATTATTAAACATTTTTAATCACCTTAGAGATTAAATAATTTTGCAACGAAACCCACGAAATCCACGAAAAGATCGAGATAAGAGCGAATTTTTTCATAGTAAGAGCAAAGGCTTTAAAGCTGTAAAGTGGACAGACTAAGATAAACCACTAAGGAGTAAAGATAGCTGGATGCCTGAAGCCGAAAGCTAAGCCAAAACACTGCGGTATTTTTATTTTCGGTTTTACTTCCTGCTTCTAGCTTATCGCTTCCAGCTATTTTTTAGGTCTTACCATTAAAAGTCACTTTTCGACCTTATCTCATCTTAATTTTTCCGTGGGTTCCGTGGATTCCGTTGCGAAAGGGGTTGAACACTAGAATCTACTCGACGAGGCGGGTGCCGGTGTATACGCCACTTAAGGTGGGTAGTAACTGACCTATTACGCGGTTCCAGCGGGCTACTGGGGCGGCGGTAACGTAGACAATGTCGCGCTCTTGTAATTTAAAACTGTCTGCTAACACCATAGCGGCCATGTTTTTGGCATTTAACTGATACACGTCTGCTATGCGGCCACTTTGTTCTGGGGCTTTGCGCATTACAAACACACCGGTGGCGTCTGCTGTTACTTGGCTCATGCCTTCGGCATCGGCCAGGGCTTCGGCTAGGGTTTTGCCATTGCGGCCCATGGGTAGCGTTTGTTGTTTGCCTACTTCGCCTAATACAAATACTTTGCTGTCGTCGTTGCGGTTAATGTTAATAACATCGTTTGGTTGCAACAAAATATTTTGGCTTACGTCGCCGTCTTTATATAAATCGCGTAGCGAGAAACGATAAGTTTGTGCACCTCGGTTTAACACTACAGTTTGCCAGTCGGCGTGCTCGGTAATACCACCGGCTTTGCTTACCGCATCTACCAGCGTTAACGGAATATTGGTAATAGGCTGGGTGCCTGGGCGTTCTACTTCACCGGTAACGTATACCCACTTAGAACGAAACGCGGCAATGGTTACATCCACTTGCGGGCTTTCTACGTAACGGGCTAAGCGGCGGCTAATAAGATCGCGAATTTCACTGATTTTTAATCCTGCTACTTTCACGTTACCTATGTAGGGATAAAAAATGGTGCCGTCTGCGTGCACCCAGTTGCCTGCTTCTTCTGAACTGCGGTATTCACCCGCTGGGGTGGTCAGCTCTGGGTGATCCCATACGATAACGCTTAATACGTCACCTGGGCCTACTTTGTAGTCGTAGTCGGCAATTTGTTGGCGCAGTGCTTGGTCGTTTGCCGGTAGTTGCTCTGTATTGTTGGTTTGTGCTTGTACAGACGCCGCCGTGATGGGGTAAATATCAATAAGTTCACTTAAATCATCGTTTTGATCGTGATATTGGTCTACTACAGTGCCATAGCTATTAGAGAAATGACTACCTGGGATCACGGTGCAGCCGCTAAGCAGGGCTGTGCCAAAAAGAAGAGCGGAAAGATACTTTGCTTTATACATGTATGAGTGTCTGCCAGGTTATTTATGCAAGATATATGCGAAAAAGGTACGCTACCGCCCCAAGGTTACAGCCCCTCGATGCTGATTTAGCCTGCCTAATTTTGTGCTGTATTGGCCGCAACCCAGTGTCTTTTTTTTTCAAAATGCAATAAATGGGCGCGCTCTTTTAAGAGCGAGTAAGTATTATTACGCGGCATTCTAAAAATAGCGCTGCATACTACCACAGTTTTTTGCTGAGTAAACTCCATGGCCCGTGTGAAAATTAACCGCTCGCATTTTGCAACGGTGAATAAGGCAAGCCCTGCGATAGGTGAATAAGCGAATAAGGTTAAAACTAAATGTTATATTATACGGCTTATTGGCAAAACTGACTTTTACGTCAACAAGTATCGACTCACTTGACGACTATTTCGCTTTATCGCTTGGCTAATAACATTGGTTTTTGCCGTAAAATACCTTATATTGGCAGCTAAATGGGTTATCAATTAACTGTCTGTTAATATCAGCCCGACGGTAATTTACTAATTAGGAGTATTACATGAAGAAGACAGCGATTGCTTTATTAATGGGTGCTGCGTTTGCATTGCCAGTTCAAGCACAAACTGAAGGTACTGGCGCTGCAGCTAGCACTACGGGTGCCGGCGCAGGTGCGGGTGCTACGGCCGGTGCTGCTGGCACTGTTGCCGGCGGTGCAGCTGTGGGTGTTGGTGCAGCTGTTGCAGCAACCGCTGCCACTGTTGCTGCGGTAACGGCCGTAGCCGTTGCTGCTTCTAGCGATGACGAAGACAACGCACCTGGTACTACTGGTACTACTGGTACTAACTAATTTGTTATAAATTAGTGTTTTCTAGAATAAAGGGGCTAAGGCCCCTTTTTATTTGCTTTAATGGACAAACTGATGCTAAAAGCTGCTTGTTACGCTATTACCTTGTCGGTATGTATGATTGGGCTAACTGGGTGTAGCCAAAAAGTAAAAGATGTAAGTGAGGTGGTTAAAGTGGCCACTTTAGGCTATTCCGATGTGGCCATTACCCAGCAACAAGTAGACACCCTGCCCTATGCGGCTATTCAGTTTAAGTGGGGGCATGGGCCTAGAGTATTATCGGCTTTGGCGTTTGCAGAAGGTGAGCAGTTAAAGTGGGTAACCCAAGACAAAGCCATGGTGGTCACTCAGCACGGGCGTTTGGTGAGCACAGTGGGCTTTAGCCATAATATTACCTACACCGCTAATTTAGAGAATGATCCCCTGCCCCACTTATTAACACTGTGGCAAAACCGCAATGCTGAAGGGTTGCGCTGGTCTACCGAGCACGATTGGCAGCCTGGGTATTACAGTGGTTATCAGGCTTTATCGCGTTTTAGTTATCAGGGTAAAGAGCAGGTTACTATTTTAAATAAGCCGGTAACGCTGATTAAGTTTACCGAGCATGTCTCTTATACCAAGCTAGATGTGGAACAACAAAATCAATTTTGGTTATCGCCAATAACGGGCAAGGTAATTAAAAGTAAACAGTTTGTAGGGCCCGGCTTGCCGGCGATAGAAATGACTCTTCTTAAGCCTTTTTCATGAATATAATCTCTCGTTTTTTTATCGCACTTAGCGTATTTATTATATTGCCGCTACAGGCTAACTCTGTGTCGGTTACCGTTCAGCCTATAGTGGGTGATGCTTGGCAATGGCAGCAACCGCAAGCAGTGCGTTGGCAGCAGTTGCTGGCAGCGTTACAAGCAAAGGGCGTTGATGCACGTTGGGCACAGTTGAGCTTGCCTGCAGAGCACCCTAAAACCGCCGCGTTAGAAGTAGAGCGTGCTCGGCTGCTAAAAGATTTGCATCAGTTAGGCCAATATTGGGCGCGTAATGGCAAGCACGGCTTGCTGCGCAGTGCCACTGAGCTAAGCGCACAAATTAAAAATCTGCCGTTAGTGGCCCGCCTGCCGGTTAATTTTAATTACGATCAGGTGCGTATTAATGCTAATGATAATCCGTTATTAACCGAGCATTATCAGCTGGCCATTCACCCAAGGCCCACCTTTGTATGGGCACAGGGCTTAGTACGCCTGCCCGGTAAGCGCCCTTTTGTCGACTCGGCCTTTGCTTATGATTATGGCCGCCGATTAAATATGTTGCCTGGGGCCGAACACAATCAAGTATGGATAATTCAGCCAGACGGCCATGTTATGCCCAGCCCAATAGATCCGTTTGCCCCCGAATTTGTGGGTGTGGCACCGGGCGCAACCTTATTTGTGGGCTTTAAGTCTTTACCCCGCGCGTTTGCTGATATTAATCAGCGCATAATGACCTTATTTGCTAACCGAGAACTCTAATGAAACCTATTTTTCATTATGCCGCCTTGGCTACCGCTATTAACTTAGTGTTGCATAGCACAGCTTATGCCGAACAAGCATTAACCCCTTTTGCTACTCAGCCGTCGCAATCTGACTTTGGTGGCGTGGGCTTAATTCAAATGCCTTCTGCCCGTATGAATAAAGAAGGCGAGTTTAGTGTTAACTATTTTGATACTGACCAATATCGCCGTTATTCATTATCTTTGCAGTTATTTCCTTGGTTAGAAAGCACGGTGCGCTATGTGGATGTGCGCACCCGAAAATACAGCGACAATCCCGATTTTAGTGGGGATCAAACCCTTAAAGATAAAGGGATTGATGCCAAGGTACGGTTATTAAAAGAAAGCCAATGGTTACCCGAGCTTAGTGTGGGTGCAAGAGACTTAGGTGGCACTGGTTTATTTGCTTCTGAGTTTGTGGCGGCCAATAAACGATTTGGGCCGCTGGATTTTACAGTGGGTATGGGTTGGGGTTATTTAGGTAGCCGCGATAATATTAGTAACCCTTTTTGTGAAGCATCGGACCGATTTTGTGATCGCCCCCAAGGCACGCTGGGCAGCGGTGGTAAGTTTGATGTAAATAAGATGTTTAGAGGCCCTGCCGCTTTATTTGGTGGTGTAGAGTACCAAACACCTTGGCAGCCGTTACGATTAAAGCTGGAATACGACAGTAACGACTATAAAAATGGCAATGGCAATGGCAAGCAAGAGCCCGCCTTGGGGCAAACAGTGGGTGGGTTACCCGTAGATGCCCCAGTTAACGTAGGCGCAGTGTACCGAGCTTTTGACTGGCTAGATGTGCACGCCAATTATCAGCGCGGTAATACCTTTGGCTTTGGGGTGACTATGCGTACCAACTTTAATGAGTTAACCCCAAGCTGGAACGATGTCTCTCATCCTAATTATGATGCCAAGCAGCAGCCTGAAGCTGGCCAAGCTGATTGGGGGCGTTTGCAGGGTGACTTAGCCGAAAATGCTGGCTATAAACGCACTCGTATTTATCAAGATAACAGCACTTTAGTTGTGAGTGGTGAGCAAACAAAATACCGAGATAGAAGCGAAGCCCAAGCCCGAGCCGCGGTATTATTAGCAAATCAGGTGCCTGCTGATATTAAGCAAGTGCAGCTAATAGAGCGCAAAAAGAACCTAGACCTTAGCGCACAAGAGTTTGATATGACCAAGCTGCGCTTGGCGGCAGATAATGCCTATATTGGTGCAGATGTTACCGATGCCATGACGGCGATAGAGCCAAAACAGTATGCAAGCGCCACACCTCTGGCTGAGCATAAACAACGTGTTCGCTATGGTATTTCGCCGGTATTAAAGCAGTCTTTGGGTGGCCCTGAGTCGTTTTATATGTATCAGGTTGGCTTTAATGCCAATGCAGAAGCCGATATCAGTAAGCAATGGTTGGTGTCTGCGGGCCTTTATGTGAACTTGCTAGATAACTACGATAAGTGGGATGAAAACTATAACGGCTACACAGATAACACCCCTGCTTTGCCTCAGGTGCGTACTCTTATTCGTAAGTATGTTAGTGATAACCCCGTTCGTTTAGATAATGCTCAGTTAACATGGATGGATAGAGTAACTGACGATTGGTATGCCCAAGCCTATGGTGGCTATTTAGAAATGATGTATGCCGGTGTAGGTGGCGAGGTGTTATATCGCCCTGCAAACAGTAAATGGGCATTAGGGGCTAACCTTAACCATGTAAAACAGCGCGATTATGACTCTCAGTTTGGTATGTTGGACTATTCGGTAAACACCGGCCATGTGAGTGGTTATGTTGAAATGCCGTGGCTAGAAGATACCTTGTTGCAAGTGCATGCGGGCCAGTACTTGGCGGGCGATAAGGGGGCTACTTTTGATATTTCGCATAAGTTTGACAGCGGCGTGATTGCCGGTGCCTTTGCCACCTTTACCGATGTGTCGAGTGACGAATTTGGTGAGGGCAGTTTTAATAAGGGCTTTTACTTATCGATTCCGTTCGACATTATGACGGTGAAGCCAAGTACCAGCCGCGCCAGCATTAGCTGGGTACCATTAACCCGAGATGGCGGTCAAATGGTAGGTCGCAAGTACAGCTTGTATAACTTAACCGACGCCAGAGCGCCGTATTATGGGCTTTAAGTGAAAGCTTGAAGCTGGAAGCTTGAAGCTGGAAGCTTGAAGCTGGAAGCTGAAAGCTGAAAGCTGGAAGCTTGAAGCTGGAAGCTGGAAGCTGAAAGCTGGAAGCTTGAAGCTGGAAGCTGAAAGCTGAAAGCTGAAAGCTGAAACAAAAAAACACCGAGCCATTAGACTCGGTGTTTTTCTTCGAGCTTCTGGCTTCAAGCTTTATCTTCAAGTTTCAGTTTATTAATCAAGCCTGATAGCATGGCGGCTATCTCTTTAGTCTCGCTTATCCAGCGGTTACCGTGCTCATAGTCTATATAGCCGATTTCTATACCGATGTAAGTTTGAGTTCTAAATTCAGAACAAGATCCTTTTGCTACAAGCAAAAAGTGTATTTTGTCTTTGGGTGTCCGCCTGCTCATGCCTTCGGCTATATTACTTGGAACAGATAGCCCAGAACGGGTAATTTGATCTTTAAAACCAAAGTCCTTTAGCGCATGCAGTGTCTTATATATGTCAGCAGATAACCACACTGAACGCCGCCACACCTCCAACTTTTCGAAGTCCATAACCACTTCTCCCTGTTATCTTCTCAACCCTATTAACCTTAGCAGGGAACTGAAGCTTAGTGTTTTTCCAGCTTCCAGCTTCTAGCTCTCAGCTTTCTCTTAAAGCTTTGCCCAGTTAATGGGTGTTTTGCCTTGTTGTGCTAACAGTGTGTTGGTCTGGGAGAAGTGCTTACAGCCGAAGAAGCCTCGGTAGGCGGATAAGGGGCTGGGGTGTACGGCGGTGAGTATGTGGTGGCGCAGGCTGTCTATTTTAGCGCCCTTCTTTTGGGCATGACTGCCCCACAGTAGAAATACTACGCCTTGGCATTGCTCATTAATGGTGGCAATGACTTTATCGGTGAAGGTTTCCCAGCCAAGCTTAGCATGAGAGTGTGCTTTGCCGGCTTCTACTGTTAATACGGTATTAATCAGTAATACCCCCTGCTCTGCCCACGCGGTTAAGCAGCCGTGCTCGGGGGCAATAAAGCCGGGTATGTCTGTGGTGAGCTCTTTGTATATGTTGCGTAACGAGGGCGGTATTTTTACGCCAAGCTGCACCGAGAAGCTTAAACCATGCGCTTGGTTAGGGCCGTGGTAAGGGTCTTGACCGAGTATCACCACTTTTACTTGGTCTAATGGAGTAAGGCTAAAGGCGCTAAATACCTCTTGCTCGGGTGGATAAATTGTTTTACCCACAGCCCGCTGTTGTTCAACAAACTCAAGTGTTTGTTGTAGGTAAGACTGCTGCTGTTCTTGTTCGATTAATTGCTGCCAAGTTTTGATCATTAAGTGCCTTCAATAACTGAGTGATAAAATATTTTGCAACGGAATCCGCAGAAAGCACGGAAAAATAGGGATAAGATCTGAAAAGGCTAAAAGATAGCTGGAAGCGATAAGCTAGAAGCTGGAAGTAAAACCGAAAATAAAAATACCGCAGTGTTTTGGATTAGCTTTCGGCTTCAGGCATCCAGCTATCTTTACTCCTTACAGGTTTATCTTAGCTTGTCCATTTTACAGCTTTAAAGCCTTTGCTCTTACTATAAAAAATTTCGCTCTTATGGTGATCTTTTCGTGGGTTTCGTGGATTTCGTGGATTTCGTTGCAAGTATCTTTAGTCTTTTGTTTGTTAATTCAACATTGCCTTTAAAGTCATTCAGCACTGCCCCCGCGGGACCTGATAATCCCTTCTTGCATGGTGCTTGCCACTAAGGTGCCGTCTTGGGTGTAGCAGCGGCCTTGTACTAGGCCTCGGCCGCCTATGGCGCGGGGGCTTTCTATGGCATATAAAATCCAGTCGTCTAGCCGAAAATCTTGGTGAAACCACATGGCGTGATCAATGGTGGCTACTTGCAGTTCTCTGTCCCAGTACGAACGCCCGTGGGGCATGAGTGAAACCGGTAAAAAGTTAAAATCAGACGCGTAAGCTAGTAGGTATTTATGAATACGTACATCGTCTGGCAAAGGGCCATTGGCCTTTAGCCAGACATATTGTACTGGCTCTGCCACTTGTGGCTGCAAGGGATTGTTGTAATGCACTTGTCGCATTTCTATGGGCGACTCAGATAGCCATTTATCTTTTATTGATTTAGGCAAGTATTGCGCCAAGGCTTTTATATGTTCGCTATCGGGGGTAATGCCCTCGGGCCCTGGCACATCGGGCATAGGAGCTTGATGTTCAAAGCCCGGTACCGGCTGTTGAAAAGAAGCGGTCATGTAAAAAATGGGCTTGTCGTATTGCAGCGCTTTTATACGACGAGTAGAGGTAGTTTTGCCATCGCGAATGGTTTCTACGTCGTAAGTAATGGGTTTGTTTACATCACCTGGGCGCAAGAAGTAAGAATGAAATGAGTGTACGGGCCTGTCTGCCGCTAGGGTATATTTAGCCGCCGCCAGTGCTTGGCCCATCACTTGGCCACCAAATACGGCACCAAAGCCTAAATCCATGCTTTGGCCTGTGTATTGGCCGTCGCCGATAGGCTCTAGCGCCAGCAAGTTAAGTAGTTCATTTAATGCTTGGCTCATATCATTCTCCCCTTTTCGTAAGGTTAAGGTAATGTTGAGTTAACTGACAAACACTCAAGACTAGGCCCTTTTGCCACGGAATACACGGAAGAACACGGAAAAATTAAGCTAACATAACAGCGAATAATCTTTAATGGTAAGAGCAAAGGCCATAAGGGCAATGTTGAATGTTGAATGTTGGATTAACTGACAAACACTCAAGACTGGGCCCTTTTGCAACGAAATCCGCTAAACCCACGAAAAGATCACCATAAGAGCGAAAATTATCATAGTAAATGCTAAACACACTGTTTTATAAGCTTTGTGTCTGCTCTTACCAAGAACAGTCTTTTTTCAGATCTTATCTCTATTTTTTAGCGGGTTTCGCGGGTTTCGTTGCAAGGTGTCTTAGTCTCTTGACCTTCATTCAACATTGCCATGTAGAAGTAAAGTGGACTGGCTGAGATAAACCCGTGAAGCGTGAGGGGGACGACACTCAACCAGTGCAATATTTTACTTCCAGCTTCCGGCTTCTAGCTTCCAGCTCTTCTTAAGGCAGTACTTTCTTAAATGGCTTCACTGACACTGACGCGTATACACCTGCGGCTACATACGGATCTTCGTTGGCCCAGGTTTGCGCCTCTGTTAAAGAGCCAAATTCGGCAATGACGGTGCTACCGGTAAAGCCTGCTTCACCTGGGTCTTCTGCATCAATGGCAGGATTTGGGCCTGCGACTAACAAACGACCTTCTTCTGCTAGTGCCTGTAAACGTGCCAAATGTGCAGGGCGCGCTTCTTTGCGCAATGCCAAACTATCCGCTTTATCTTGAGCAATAATTGCATACCACATCAGTGTGTTTTCCTTATCAGTTACGTTTAAATAAAAACTATGGCTAGATGATGATTACCGACAGTTTACTGTTCGGTTTTTTGGTGACGGTATAAATACAGTACGGTGGCAAAGGTAAACAGCAAGGTGAGGCCCAGTAAGCCAAACACTTTAAAGTTAACCCATACTTCTTGTGGCAAGCTAAACGCTACATACACGTTAAGTGCGCCACACACCGCAAAAAATGCCGCCCAAGCCACATTGGCTTTGTCCCATACGGCATCGGGTAAGGTCATTTCTTTGCCTAGCATCTGCTTAATCAGATTTTTACCAAATCCATAGCGGCTTACCAGTAGCCCCAGGGCAAAAAAGCCATTTACTGCGGTCACCTTCCATTTAATAAAGGCGTCATCTTGAAAGAACATGGTTAGGCCACCAAAAAACATCACCAGCACTAAGGTAATCAGGTGCATTTTCTCTAACCGTTTATGTTTTAGCCAAAACACCAGCATTTGCACACAGGTGGCCGCCATTAGCGCGCCGGTAGCGGCATAGATATCAACGGTTTTGTACACCGCAAAAAATATGATCAGAGGAATAAATTCAATTAGTTGTTTCATTACTAGCAACCCTAAAAAACAATATGCTGTAGTCTACCACAACCCACAGTTATCAAGGCAATGCTGAATGGCTGAAAGCTCGAAGCTCGAAGCTGGAAGCTGAAAGCTGAAAGCTGAATCTGAAAGCTGAAAGCTGAAAGCTCGAAGCTCGAAGCTGGAAGCTGGAAGCTGGAAGCTGGAAGCTGAAAGCTGAAAGCTGAAAGCGGTAAGCTAAGCAAAAACACAGAGGCATTTTTGTTTTTACTTCCGGCTTCTAGCTTCAAGCTTATTACTATCTGTTAACTGGATTGCCGCGTCGCTGCGCTCCTCGCAATGACCCAAGGGCAATGTTGAATTAACTGACAAACACTCAACACTAAGCCCTTTTGCAACGAAATCCGCTAAACCCACGAAAAGATCAACATAACAGCGAAAAATTTTAATGGTAAGAGCAAGATCACCGATAGCTGGAAGCTAAGCCAAAACACTGCGGTACTTTTATTTTCGGTTTTACTTCCAACTTCTAGCTTATCGCTTCCAGCTATCTTTTAGCCTTTTCAGATCTGCTCCCTATTTTTCCGTGGGTTTCGTGGATTCCGTGGCAAAAGATCTTTAGACGTGCCGCTGCGCGCCACCAGCCAGCTGAAGCGGCCTCTACCTGGGCGGTGCAATGACCGATGTTGTCATTGCGAGGAACGAAGCAATCCATCCCAAACAAAGCTATACGTCTAACGCTGACCGCCTTACGTTAAAAACAAAACGGTTTTGGCTGTTTGTACAGCGCTCAGCGTAAAGCGTAGAGAAAGCCGGAAGCTGAGAGCTGGAAGCGGTAAGCTAAGCAAAAACACAGAGGCATTTTTGTTTTTACTTCCGGCTTCTAGCTTCAAGCTTATTACTATCTGTTAACTGGATTGCCGCGTCGCTGCGCTCCTCGCAATGACCCAAGGGCAATGTTGGATTAACTGACAAATGCTCAACACTAAGCCCTTTTGCAACGAAATCCGCTAAACCCACGAAAAGATCACCATAACAGCGAAAAGTCTTAATGGTAAGAGCAAGATCACCGATAGCTGGAAGTCTGAAGCCGAAAGCTAATATTTTCGGTTTTACTTCCAGCTTCTAGCTTATCGCTTCCAGCTATTTTTTAGCTCTTACCAATAAAAACCTCTTTTAGATGTTATCCCTACTTTTTAGCGGATTTAGTGGGTTTCGTTGCCAGTTGTCTTATCTTGATCTGTTGGCCTTTGAATTCATTCAACATTATTTTAAAGATTTATTGGCTTAATTTGGGTTTATGGTCAAGGCTTGATGATGTCCTACTGGACAATTTTTAAACACTTTCATCAAGGAGTGATGATATGAATAAGCCCCTATTATTAAGCTTTTTATTGGCGTTATTTGCTTTTTCTACCCCGAGTTTGGCACAAGATGCACCTATGGCTGAAGATGCGGTGATTAGCAGTATTAACATTAACACTGCTAATACCGAGCAGTTGAGCATGTTAACCGGTATTGGCTCGGCTAAAGCTAAGGCCATAGTGGAATACCGTGAAGCAAATGGTCCTTTTAGCTCGGTTGATGATTTAGCCAGCGTCAGTGGTATTGGCCCTGCTACTGTTGAAAAGAATCGACATTTACTAAGTAAGTAATTAAGGCAAGTAGTTAAGCAAGTAGCCGTTTATTATTAAGCGCTAGTCCTCCTTAAGATGGTCGGGAGGGCTGCTATTGGTTATGATAGGGCATTCTTAATTTACTGTGACTTTATTTAGTATGCCATCTACAAAATCATCTTCTAATACTCAACAAGCCAACGCCCAAGATACTCAATTAAAAGAAGCGCCTGCTGCTATTGCTGCACCGCTTATTCGTAAAGCCGTGATCCCAGTTGCCGGCTTGGGCACGCGTATGCTGCCTGCTACTAAGGCGATTCCTAAAGAAATGCTGCCAGTGGTAGATAAGCCACTTATTCAGTATGTGGTGAATGAGGCTGTAAAGGCGGGTATTAAAGAGATTGTGTTGGTGACCCATGCCAGTAAAAACTCCATTGAAAACCACTTTGATACCAGTTTTGAACTAGAAGCTACTCTAGAAAAACGAGTAAAGCGCCAGCTGTTGGATGAAGTAAAACGCATTTGTCCGCCAGATGTCACCATTATGCATGTGCGCCAAGGCGAAGCAAAAGGCTTGGGCCATGCCATTTTATGCGCTCAGCCATTAGTGGGTAACGAACCTTTCGCAATTTTACTGCCCGATGTATTAATTGACGATGCCGCCTGTAATTTACAGCAAGATAATACTGCCGCCATGATCACCGCCTTTGCGGACACTGGGCATAGCCAAATTTTGGTGGAGCCAGTGGCAGAAGAGCAAGTAGACCAGTTTGGTATTGTTGACTTAGGCAGTGCCTCATTAGCGCAAGGCGAGTCGGCCCCCATTAATGCCATGGTTGAAAAGCCCGATCGTGAAGACGCCCCTTCTAACTTAGCCGTGGTAGGCCGTTATGTGTTGTCTGCTGATATTTGGCCGCTGCTAAGCAAAACACCTTTAGGTAAAGGCGATGAAATTCAGCTTACCGACACCATTGCCATGTTAATGGAGCAGCAAGCGGTTGATGCGCATCATATTACTGGCAAAAGTCACGACTGCGGTAATAAGCTTGGCTTAATGATGGCCAATGTTGAATATGGTATGCGCCACACCCAATTGGGTGAAGACTTTCGCCAATATTTAAAACAGCTTAAGTTTTAATTAAGTTTTAATTAAGTTTTAATTAAGTTTTAAAACACCGCATTGAATGTTAGCCACGGCTAACTAACGTGACGTTACTCATATAACCAGATAACAAGGGAGTAGGTAACAAGAATGACACCGGCAGAGTATCAGGCGCTGACGTCTCCTAAGTTGTCTCACCCTGCACGCAGTTTGTATCAGTTTTACCTGCAACATCAGGCGCGCGGTGAATATACCCAAGCGCTAGACTACCCAGTGTTAGGTAAAGCGTTAGCGGTGCAAGGTGAAGGAGAATATCGTTATCGGGTAACCCCTGCTACTTTAACTGACTTGGTTGATGAGTTACTGGATATAGGGTTATTAAACGTGGTAGAGAATCCGCACCCACAGCATTATCACGGTGCGGTGTTTTCATTACCGTTAAAGCGCTTGCAAGGGCTGGCCGCCCTGCCATCTCGCCAGTTTGCAATGCATCCAGACTGGCGACCAGATGAGCAGTTTGCGGGGTTGGCTCGGCTGTGCGGTTTGCTAGATAGCCATATTGATGAAACTGAGCTGGGTGAGTTTATTGCCTATTGGCTAGGTCGCCCAGAGGTGTTTGAAAATCAGCACCAATGGATGTTGAAATTAGTACGTAAGCTAAAAAATCAGCGTAGTATTAAGCGCACTTCTGCTCCTGTAGCTGAAGCCGGTTACCAACAACAAGCGGTATCGCCTCAGCAAAGTGACACTGGCCCCAGTAAACGGGCACAGCAAATGATGGCAGAGGCGCAGCGCCTTAACACATCCCTTAATGCCGACTCGTCTTATACAGACGCTGCTAATACAGACACTCGGGCGAATAAACCAACCCCACCAACAGAGGACAGTGATGCCAATGAAAAAGACAGCTGAAGAAATTGCCGCCGATCTTAATGATATCGCTCGTCGTCGTCGCCGCCCTAAGCCACAAAAAGATACCACGCCAACCGCTGCCGGTGGAGAGGTCACTCAGGTGCTAAACAGAATACAGCAGCTGCGCGCAGGGGGCACATTGCCGGAATATGATTATTTTGAGCTTAAGCGCCAATATGAACAGCAAGCGAATAAAGATGTGCAACAAGCTCAGATGCAAGCTAAGCAGCAACGCACCGAGCGCTTGTTAGCTCAGGCCGATCTCAACCCTGAATGGGTGTTCGATAATATGGACATTAACGACCCCGCTTTGGGCCATCATATTGAAACGGCACATCACTTTATTAATGCCTTTGAGCATTGGAAAGAAAAAGGCGGCGCGGCTATTCTCATTTATGGGGACTTTGGTACTGGCAAGTCGACCTTGGCGGGTTCTATTGCTCATGAGTTAATTCAGCAACATCAAAAGTCGGTGATTTTTCAACAATGGGCGTCTGTAGTCGATCGACTGTTTTTTGGGGTACTGGAAGAGCAAGAAACGCGTAATCAGTATCGTAAGGCGTTAGAGGAAGTGGATTTATTGATCCTAGATGAAGTATCGGCGAACCGCGCGCGCTTGGCCGAAAGCCAGTCGAGCTTTTTGGGGCATTTATTGCGCCGACGCCGTAACTTAGCGAAAAGTGTGATTATTATTACTAACCACGACCCTCAGTCTTTACACCGCGCCGTGGGGGATTTTTGTTTTGAGGCCATTAAGGCGTTTCATCCGGTTGATATTGCCCTACACGGCCCCAGCCGCCGACCCGACATAGGGGAATACCGGAGCTAAAGGCTATTAACAGCAATGTTGAATGAAGGTCAAAAGATAAACCCCTTTTGCCACGGAATACACGGAAGAACACGGAAAAATAGAGATAAGATCTGAAAAGAGCTTTCTTGCTAGGTTAGAACTTACTAACAAGGTCACTTAAGAGCTTAGTCTTAAGTGTTTGTCTATTAATTCAACACTGCCCTTGAGTCATTGCGAGGAGTGCAGCGACGCGGCAATCTATTGCACAGACAGCGATACGCTTTACGCTGAGCGCGGTACGAACAACCAAAATCGGTGTGTTCTGCTCTTGTCATTGGTAGGGGCGAATTTATTCGCACAAAAACCATGGCACACCTTAAAATCGGTCGAATGAATTCGACCCTACACAGGGTTGGATTGTTTAACGTAAGGCGGTCAGCGTTAGACGTATAGCCTTGGTTTGGGATGGATTGCTTCGTACCTCGCAATGACCCAGATGTTGTCATTGCGAGGAGCGTAGCGACGCGGCAATCTAGGTAACAGATAGCAATAAGCTTGAAGCTGGAAGTAAAACCGAAAATAAAAGTACCGCAGTGTTTTGGCTTCAGACTTCCAGCTATCGGTGATCTTGCTCTTACTATTAAGATTTTTCGCTCTTATGTTGATCTTTTAGTGGGTTTCGCGGATTTCGTTGCAAAAAGGCTTAGTGTTGAGTGCTTGTCTGTTAATTCAACATTCAAAATTTAACATTCAACATTGCCTTTCAAGCCCTTAAAGCCCTTAAAGCCCTTAAAGCCCTTCAAGGATGTTTTTATGCACTGGATGTATGCGCGCTTTAGTTTGCGGTTTTATATTAGCTGCTTATTCTCTATCTTGATTATAGTGTTGGGCAGTGTGCTGATTTATACACAGCAGCGCCATAATAGTCAGTTTCTTTTGGCTAATAGTCAGCAACGGCTAGACACACTTGAAAACACACTCAGTCAGCGGCTAGAGCACAGCCTACAAAATATCAATACCAGCCTCACGCTTATGCAGAGTAATGGGGTGACCTTAGCAAATACAGAGCAAGACTTAACCCACTGGCTACCTCTTATTCACCCGTTATTAAGCGCAACGCCGAATGTTACTACCCTTTTAGTCGGCGAGCCCGATGGCCGAAGCCTGATTTTTCATCTCACTCAACGGCAAAGTAAACGAGATGAACTGTTAGCTCCGCAGGCCACAGAGTTAGTTATAGACATTATGTCTCCTGATCATGACACAAAGCGCTTTTATTTTAATAAGCAGTATCAGTTATTAGGCGAGACAATAATAACGCTTGCCGACAATGAATCCTCGTTTGATGTACGTAAACGCCCTTGGTTTGCCCCCACGCTTAACCATAAGGGCATATACATTACCTCGCCTTATCTTTTTCATGGTAAGCAAAATATTGGCTTAACCCTGTCGGTGGGAGATAGCCGCCAACAAAGGGTGTGGGCAGCGGATTTATTGTTAACCGATATCAGTGCACTGTTAAAAGAAGAGCTGCCTAATGCCGATACCTTTTTACTGCAAGCTCCTCATTTTAATCTGTTAGCCAGTAGCCGTCGTCAACCTGAGGGCTCTTCATTACCAGAGGTTAACGAGATTTTCGGACTCGCGCCTTTACTCGAAAAGCCTAGCCTTCAACATTGGCGTAAGAATATTAACGGAGAAACTTGGTTAGGCCATCAGCAAGCGTTAACGCTAGATATTGGGTTAGATCATTCACTGGATTTACGTTTAGCAACGTTAGTGCCCTATTCAGTACTTATGGCTGACGCACTTAAGTTTGGCCGTGAACAAATTTGGTTAACCTTACTGATTATTCTGCTGTGCTTACCGGTGGTAATGCTGGTTTCTCGTACTATGACGAGGCCATTGGCGCAAATGGCGCAAGATATGAAAGCGATTAATCATTTTGATTTTTCTTGCTTTAAGCCACGCCGTTATTTTTATAAAGAGTTGGATGATCAGGCGTGCACTATGGCGCTGGTGAATAATACCTTGGCCGACTTTGCTAAAGAGCTGAGCTTGTTATCGCAAAGTGATGACTTTAATGGCTTCTTACAAAGAGTAGGCATCAGTATTACTCAGCTAGGCGGTGGGCAGCGCTGTTTGCTTTATCACGTTGAGCAAGAGGGGGATAACTGCACCTTAGTGTTGTTAGATAAAAAGCGCCAACACCGTATTGTGCTGCCTGAAGGGTTGTCTGACGAAGCCTTATCTAACTTTATGTTAGCGACTTTTTCTGAGCAAGCTTTGCGCTTTGAAACGCCTTGGTTATTGCATGACAGGTTTGGCAAATTGAACGGCGTTATTCTGCTAGGTATGAGCCATAGCGCCCCTGCCCTACCCATGGGCAAGCGCCGTTTTATTGGCCATTATTGTGATCTTGCTAATATTGCGCTTGAAGGTATGCGCTTATTTGAACAGCAGCGGTTAATGACTCAGTCTATGGTGCGCGTATTAGCGGCGGGCATTGATGCTAAGTCTCCTCACACTAGCAAACACTGTCAGCGTGTGCCCGAGCTTACCTTGATGCTGGCTAAAGCGGTGCATAATAGTGACAGTGGCATTTATGCAGACTTTAAAATGACAGATCAAGAGTGGGAAGAGCTGTACTTAGCCGCTTGGTTACATGATTGCGGCAAGTTAGTCACCCCAGAGTATGTGCTGAATAAAGCCACTAAGTTAGAAACTTTATATAACCGCTTGCATGAAATTAGAATGCGTTTTGAGGTATTAAAACGCGATGCCGATGTGCGTTATTGGCAAGGCATTGCCAACGGCGAGCCAGAGGCAGTATTGGCGGCTCAGCGCCAACAAGCGCAACAGCAACTGGACCATGACTTTGAGTTTATTGCGCAGTTAAATAAGGGTGAAGTGGCAATTAACCCCGCCCAGCAAGCCAGACTGAACCAAGTTGCTAACCAAACATGGCTAAGAACGCTCAATAATCGTATTGGCTTGTCTTGGGAGGAAGAGCAGCGCTTGTGCCCTGACACTCAGTTACCTGCATGGGAACCCTTGCTGGCCGACTTACCAGGGCATCATATTCCTTACCTGCCAGAAGAGCGGATTACCCCTGATAACCGCTGGGGAATTACCTTAACTCAGCCGCCGCTAAAGCAGCATTTAGGGGAGCGGTATAATTTGCTGGTTAAACATGGCACCTTAACCGATGAAGAGCGCTATACCATTAATGCTCATGCGGTGCATACCCTCACCATGTTAAGTGAACTGCACTACCCTGATCATTTAAGTCAGGTCACTTTGTTAGCCGCCAGCCATCATGAAAATATGGATGGCTCCGGCTACCCAAGGAACATTAAAGCCGCTGAGCTACCATTGCAGACACGCATGTTAACGTTGGCAGATGTATTTGAGGCGTTAACCGCAGTCGATCGCCCTTATAAGCAAGCCAACGGTTTACAAAAGACATTATTAATTATGGCCGGCATGGCAGCCCGCCAACATTTAGATGCGGCACTGTTTCGCTTTTTTGTGGAGCAAGAGGTTTACCTTGAATATGGCCGTTTGTATTTAGACGCCGAGCAGTTAGATGCGGTGGATAAGCCCCAAGTTTTAGCAGTAAGCGAAGGGAATGCTGAAGGGCAATGTTGAATTTTGAATTTTGAGTGTTGAATGAAGTTCAAAAGACTAAGACACCTTGCAACGAAACCCGCGAAATCCGCTAAAAAATAGGGATAAGTTCTGAAAAGAGCTTTTGATTGTAAGAGCTAAAAAATAGCGCCCAGAAGACAGAGACAATGTTGAATTGTGAATGTTGAATGTTGAGTTAAGGTCAAAAGAGCAAGATAAAACACTTGGCAACGCTTCTTTGTAACAAGAGGCGCTAAACCCGCTAAAAAATAGGGATAAGTTCTGAAAAGATCTTTTGATTGTAAGGGCTAAAAAATAGCTGGAAGCGATAAGCTAGAAGCTGGAAGTAAAACCGAAAATATTAGCTTTCGGCTTCAGACTTCCAGCTATCGGTGATCTTGCTCTTACCATTAAGACTTTTCGCTGTTATGTTGATCTTTTCGTGGGTTTAGCGGATTCCGTGGCAAAAGGGCCTAGTCTTGAGTGTTTGTCAGTTAATCCAACATTGCCCTTGGGTCATTGCGAGGAGCGCAGCGACGCGGCAATCCAGTTAACAGATAGTAATAAGCTTGAAGCTAGAAGCCGGAAGTAAAAACAAAAACAAAATGCCTCTGTGTTTTTGCTTAGCTTACCGCTTCCAGCTCTCAGCTTCCGGCTTTCTCTACGCTTGACGCTGAGCGCTGTACAAACAGCCAAAACCGTTTTGTTATTAACGTAAGGCGGTCAGCGTTAGACGTATAGCTTTGTTTGGGATGGATTGCTTCGTACCTCGCAATGACAACATCGGTCATTGCACCGCCCAGGTAGAGGCCGCTTCAGCTGGCTGGTGGCGCGCAGCGGCACGTCTAAAGATCTTTTGCCACGGAATCCACGAAACCCACGGAAAAATAGGGATAAGATCTGAAAAAGACTGTTCATGGTAAGAGCTAAAAGATAGCTGGAAGCGATAAGCTAGAAGCTGGAAGTAAAACCGAAAATATTAGCTTTCGGCTTCAGACTTCCAGCTATCGGTGATCTTGCTCTTACTATTAAGATTTTTCGCTCTTATGGTGATCTTTTCGTGGGTTTAGCGGATTTCGTTGCAAAAGGGCCTAGTCTTGAGTGTTTGTCAGTTAATCCAACATTCAAAATTTAGCATCCAACATTACCCTTATGGGCTTTGCTCTTACCATTAAGATTTTTCGAGCTTATGTTAGCTTAATTTTTCCGTGGGTTTCGTGGATTCCGTGGCAAAGGGGGTCTTAGTGTTGAATGTTTGTCTGTTAATTCAACATTCAAAATTTAACATTCAACATTACTTTAAGCTCTTCAACATTGCTTTAAGCCCTTCCATCCATTATTTTTTAACTGGATAAATACTGAGTTAGTCGATAAAGTAAATACGCTAAACTTACTTT
This sequence comes from Oceanisphaera pacifica, assembly GCF_017498065.1. Taxonomy (GTDB): domain Bacteria; phylum Pseudomonadota; class Gammaproteobacteria; order Enterobacterales; family Aeromonadaceae; genus Oceanimonas; species Oceanimonas pacifica. The sequence goes on from NZ_JAGDFX010000004.1 coordinate 20,162, forward strand.
TAAAAGTAACCCCGTTTACTACTTACTTATCAGGAGGCGCTATGAGCCAGAAATATGAAGCAGAACGAGCGGTACTATTGGATGATGTAAAGCAAGTACTAAAAGATGCCGAGGCGCTTTATAAAGCTGCCGTTGACGATGGTACGAAAGAAAGCAAAGCCTTAAAAGAAAAGCTAAAAACACAGCTAAACAAAGCGCAGCAGCAATATGCCGAGCTAGAAGGCTCAGTGGTAGAGCGTACCCGCCAAGCTGCTGCTAACACTAACGATCTTGTCCATCAAAAGCCTTATCAGGCCATCGGTATTGCCGCCGTTGTAGGGCTAGTTGTGGGTGCATTTATTAGCCGCTGCGGCCGCTAACAAATATTGCATTATATTATTATCTGCTGCCGAGTTTGGTTACCTCCACACTCGGCAGCACTTTATGCAAAGGACGGTTAACTAATGAGTAGCCAAATCAATTCGTTGAAAGAGTTGCTGCATACCGTTACCGAGCTAGTATTTGTACGCGCTAAAATGGCTCGCCTAGAGTTTGTCGCCCAAAAAGAGCGTATGGTGCGTTTGGGGATACTGGCATTTATGGCTGTTATGCTGTTTTTAATGTCCTATATTAGCCTGCTATTCGGCTTAAATTCGGTATTATCACCAGCTGCTAAAATTTGGGTGTTTTTTGCGTTATCGGCGGTATTATGTTTATTAATGATATGGGCATTTTGGTCTATAAGCCGTAACTTAGCCGGGCAACGTCAGTTTTTGGCCAATACCCTACATGAGTTACAAGAAGATGTAGCCTATGTGCAAGGTAAAAAAACCATGGCCGATTGGTCGGCAAAGGAGTAGCGGATGCATAAGTCATTACAAGAACAACAACAGCTATTACAACTACAAGCTGAAGCGCTACGACTTAAACTATTAACAAACCAAATACGTCGCAAACAGCAACAATCTGGGTCTGATTTCTTCAGCATCGCCCAGCAGCTCCCTAAAGCCGGAATAGTATGGCGACTTGCCAACACCCCACGCAAATTAAGAAATAAGCTGCTAATAGGCACCGGCCTGCTGGCTTTACTTTATTTCAAACTCTAGTTTAAAGGTGAAGGGGACGAGATGGAAAACAAACACTCAACACTAAGCCCTTTTGCAACGGAATCCACTGAATCCGCGGAAAAATAGAGATAAGATCTGAAAAGGGCTTTTGATTGTAAGAGCTAAAAGATAGCTGGAAGCGATAAGCTAAAAGCTGGAAGTAAAACCGAAAATATTAGCTTTCGGCTTCAGACTTCCAGCTATTGGTGATCTTGCTCTTACTATTAAGATTTTTCGCTCTTATGGTGATCTTTTCGTGAGTTTAGCGGATTTCGTTGCAGGTATCTTTAGTCTTTTGTTTGTCTGTTAATTCAACATTGTCCTGCAGTCCACCTCACCCCTCACGGGTTTATCTCATCCCGTCCTCTTTACCATCTCTTTAAAAATGCGCTTTTACGCCTAAGATCCAACCTTTAGATTTTAGATCGGCGTCTTTGTTGCCGGCTACGTCGTCAAAGGTAAGATCAGAGATTGAATAGCCTACCCGTACTCCTAAATCGAGGATCATGTCTGTTGACCATCCTAAACCTAAGGTGACCTCTTCGCCTTTTACATCTTTCAGGCCCATAAACTTGGCATCAGCAAAAAGTGAGAAGTTAGAAATAGGGAGCATTATTTCTGAGGCGATATAAGCATGGGGAGTGGTTTCGCTGCTGGTTCCCTCAATGGCGGTAATATCAGAGTAATGTGTTGCACCAGCACCAAAATCGAACGCCACTAAGCCGTTATCTAACAGTTCATAATAAGCGGTTGCTGACAGCTGCTCAAAACCTGCGGCATCGCTACCGTGGGTTGAGTATTCAAGCAACGCATTAGGAATAAGCGGAATGAAGTGTTCGAAGGCGGCATAAGCACGGTAGTTATCTTGGTTATCATTTAAAGTTATATTGTTAACTTCAAGATCGGAGTAGAAGTAATCAAGGCCCATTTTGGCACCTAATACGTCTGCATAAACAGGGCTAGAGAGTGTCGCCACGGCGGCGGTACATAAAATAACAGCTGACTTTTTCAACGTGTAATACCTTTATAAAGAGAAAAACGGCCATAAAGCCGATATTGATAAATTAAACGAGAAGGATTTCAGCACAAAAGCCACAACGATGCCAACTCTTTACCCCCAACCCTACCCAATTTGGGCTTGTGATAAAGCAGCGAAACACATAAGAGCAATGTTGAATTAACAGGCAAACACTCAATACTAATACCTTTTGCAACACTTCTTTGTAACAAGAGGCGCTAAATCCGCTAAAAAATAGGGATAAGATCTGAAAAGGACTTTCTTATTGTAAGGGATAAAAGATAGCTTGCAGCAATAAGCTAGAAGCCAAAAGTAAAGTAATTGACCGGCTGAGTGTCGTCCCCCTTACCTCTTCACTAAATACACTTTTATGTGCGTAATAATGTGAGGCGCGGTATCAAACGCTTAGTGCCGCTTCGCGCCAGGCGCTGCTCTTGGGTCATTGCGAGGAGCGCAGCGACGCGGCAATCCATTGAACAGACAGCCATACGCTTTACGCTGAGCGCGTTACGACACCGACAACCCGTGTATTCTTTAACGTAAGGCGTACAGTGTTAGGCATAGCGCTGTCTGTTAAATGGATTGCTTCGTACCTCGCAATGACAGGCTGAGGACTTTGCAGTGGTAGGCCGCGGCCGATAGCGCGTCTTTATACCAATATTTTGCTGCGCAAATTCAGCCGGCTGAAGCGGCTTCTACCAGTAAAAGTAAAGTGGGCAGCAGGGCAATGTTGAAGGGCTTAAGGGCAATGTTAAACTTTGAATGTTGAATTAACAGGCAAACACTCAAGACTAAGACCCCCTTTGCCACGGAATCCACGAAAAGATCAAGATAAGAGCGACATTTTTATAGTAAGAGCAAACACATGCTTGTAGGCCTTGTGTCTGCTCTTATAATCAGAGAATCTTTTAGATGTTATCCCTATTTTTTAGCGGATTTAGTGGGTTTCGTTGCCAAGTGTTTTATCTTGCTCTTTTGACCTTCATTCAACATTCATAATTCAACATTGCCTCTGGTATCTTGGGCGCTATCTTTTAGCCCTTACCAATAAAAATCCCTTTCAGATCTTATCTCTATTTTTCCGTGGGTTTCGTGGATTCCGTGGCAAAGTCTCTTGTCGTGAGCTCTTGAACTTCATTCAACATTCAACACTCAAAATTCAACATTGCTCTTAATAAAGCATTGCTCTTCAGTCTTCTAGGTTGTTTTGGTACTCGGTGGCGGTGAGTAGTGAGTCGAGGCCGAACGCGTTTGATAGCTTGATGCGAAAGAGCCAGCCGTCGCCGTAGGGGTCGGAGTTAATGAGCTCGGGGCTGTCTTCTAGCGCGTTATTAATGGCGATGACTTCGCCGCTAACGGGCGCGTAAATATCAGACGCGGCTTTTACTGACTCCACTTGGGCACATTCTTTTTCTGCTAATACACGGTGGCCTAAGCTAGGTAACTCAACAAAAACGACATCACCTAATAGATCTTGGGCATGCTCGGTAATGCCCACCACTACTTCATCGGTATTTTCAACACGAACCCATTCGTGGGTAGCAGCATATTTTAGTTCGCTTGGCAGATGGCTCATTGACGGTTTCCTTGTGATGTTGACGACACTTTTGATAGCTCGGCTTGTAAGCCTGTGGTGCCTAAGGCGTGAGCGGCAAGTGTGCGCTTAAGGGGCGTAAGGCGGTTGGTGAGGTTAAGCCCAATGCCGCGTACGCTTTTAATAATAGGGTTAGCTTGGCCAAATAGACGCTTTAAGCCTTCCATGGTGGCGAGCATAGTGGCAGCTTCGGCTTTGCGCCAGCGTTCAAAAGATTTTAGCTCGGCTAAGGCGCCAATATCACGACCTTGTTGGTGCAATTTAGTGAGGGTTTCGGCTAAGGCGGCGGCGTCTTGCAGACCTAAGTTAACTCCCTGCCCTGCTAAGGGGTGTATGGTATGTGCCGCGTCGCCAATAAGCGCCCAGCGCGGCCCACAAAACTGTTGGCTAAAGCGCGCTTTAAGCGGGATTGCCATGCGAGGGCTTATCACTTCACATTGCCCTAGCTGCATATCAAAGGCGAGGCTAAGCGCTTTGTTAAAGTCAGCGTCTGACAGTGCCAGCCGAGCAGCGGCGTCGTCTGGCTTACAAGACCAAACAATTGAACACTGATGAGCGTTGGCCAAAGGCAAGAAGGCTAAAATGTCGTTGTCTCTAAAGATTTGCCGCGCGGTTTGCTGGTGTGGCTCTTGGGTGGTAACAGTGGCAACTAATGCGCTGTGATCATAATCCCACTCCACCATGCCTGGCTGTAATTGTTGGCGTAGCCAAGAGCGAGCGCCGTCTGCGCCAACAATTAAGCGCCCGGTAATGGGAGTGCCATTATCTAGTAATACAAAGGCGCCCTGCTCGCTTACCGAGACGGTGTTAGCCCGTGCCGGCAAATGTAGGCTAATGTGCGCTCGCGTTTTGGCTTGCTCAAGTAAGCTCAGCTGCAACACGCGGTTTTCAATAATGTGCCCTAAGTGCGACTGATGCATTAGCGCGGCTGAGAAGTCGATGTGGGCGTTGCTGTCGGCTTCCCACACGGCCATTTTTGTATAGGGCCCTAAACGATCGGTTTGACTAGGCCAGGCATGAAGGTGCTCAAGTAAGGTTTGAGACGCCAAATTGATGGCGCTAACTCTGTTTTCAGGAATAACAGGTAAAGTAGGGTCGGGCGCTTGTCCTTCAATAACAGCGACACTTAAGCCACTGTGCTCTAATGCTAGGGCTAAGGTGAGCCCTACCATGCCGCCGCCTACGATGATCACATCTGTTGCTTGCATTAGACTTACCTCTTGCCCATGGCCTGCCAGGCCAAGGTGTGTTTTAGAGCACCACAGGCTGCCATAATATTCAGCCCCATATTACGGCCCGCTGCCAGCAGGGGATCATTATTTGAAAATAATAATGCCAATGCTGAGGTTATGCCCACCAGATTTGCTTGATCGCCTTGGCGTGCTTGGCCATAACGACTTAGCATCTGATATCCGCCTATATTGGCTAACGCCTGCTCGCTACAAGCCGAGTCATTTAGGCTTGGCTTATTTGAACTGCCAGGCGCCGGCGCATTAGTGCGAGCAAATGACAATGTTTGTCGCGTTTGTTCAATTAAGGCGGCCACATCACGCAACCCTAAGTTAAAGCCTTGCCCGGCGATGGGGTGCAATAAGTGCGCGGCATTGCCCACTAACACCACTCTGTGGTGCCAGGGCTTGGGCACTTCATCTAGCACTAACGGGTAACAATGTCGGGTGCCGGTGCGAATAAAACGCCCAAGTCGGTAGCCAAATGCCTGTTGCAGCTCGCTTAAAAAGTCGTCTTCGTTCAGCGCCATTAATTGCTCAGCCCGAGCATTGCTCACACACCACACTAAAGAGCTACGCCCCTGACTCATGGGTAAAAGTGCCACTGGGCCTTGTGCTGTAAAGCGTTCAAACGCGCGGTGTTGATGATGTTGTGCGGTTTGTACGTTGGCAATAATAGCGCTTTGCTGATAATCAAATTGGCGACGCGGCAAATTAAGTTGGCGGCTAATAGCGGAGTGATTTCCGTCTGCCCCAACTAATAACCCTGTGGTGAACTGCCGATGGCCGGCAGCACCCTGCTTTTCGCTACTGTCACTTAAGGTGATAGTGACTGCGTCTTGTGCTTGCTGCCAGCTTTGTATGTGTGTCGGGCAAAATAGGTCAATGGCAGGAGTTTGCAACAATTGCTGGTATAACACTTGCCCTATGGGGTTAAGCTCAATCACATAGCCCAGTGCGGGCAAGTTGTAGTCTGTGGCCTGTAAATTAACTTGACCAAAATGACCCCGATCAGACACCTGAATGTCGGTAATGGGGGTGGCAAGCTCAGCAAACAATGGCCAGAGCCCGAGTTGTTGCAATAAATACTGGCTGTGCCCGGCAATGGCAATGCTGCGCGCATCAAAACCTGGGTGCAGGTTGTGCTCGGGGCGTGACTTTTCTATTAGCGCAATGCGCAGCGCCAAGCCATTGGAATGCTTCAGCTGGCTTAAGCCAAGCGCCAGCACGGCGCCTGCCATGCCACCTCCGTTAATTACCACATCATAATGGGTCATAAGACTAGCCGTCGCTATTAATGCAAAGTGGGTCTTGGTGGTTGAGTTTGGCCTTTGCCAAATTCTTCAAACGCTAAGGTTGCGCCCAACTTTAGGTGCTCATATAACACCACAAAGGCGGTTTCACTTTCTTCATCTTCTTGATCAAAATCGGCTGATACTTGGGTGATGCTGCTAATATCTTGAATAATTTCTTGTAGCTCTTCAGAGGCTTTATAGAGATCTTGCTGCACCACACCAAACCCGGCAAGAAAAGCCGCAGACCATTCCATCATGGCTTCTAGGCGGTCATCGAGGGGATCATCGTCGTGGGGCATTAATAATTCAAATTGCGTTTGGCTTAGCAGCTCTTCATATACCCGAGAAAACAGCAGGTTAACGGCTTTCTTCACTTCGCTTGGTAACTCAAAGTCGTCGTTTAATAAGGCATTAAAGTGTTGCTGCCAGCGGGCGTCATTTTGCGCCATGCCACCACAAATAAGCCCACAGATAACCCCGTGGACTTCGGCTGTAGTAACCACCATGTTGTGATGCTCGAGTAAATCGGTAAATGCATCATAATTTGGACGGGCCTTGTCGTTCATCTGCTACTCTATTGGTTAATTGGGGTGAATATAGGGCAGATCCTAGCATTGTGCCTCCTCTCAGGCCAGTCGCCCCTTGAAACTTATGGTGTTGCGCTATATAGTCGCCAGAATTTATATCGCCACTGCAATCAGCATCTGAGGATCACCATGACCACAGCCTCAATAGACATTGTTATTCTCGGTCGACCTTACAAGATTGCTTGCCCTGTGGGGCAAGAAACAGCATTGCAGCGAGCGGCAGATACGCTTAATGAGCGTATTCGCAACTTTAAGCAAAGTGGTAAGTCGGGCTCGAATGAGCAAATAGCCATTATGTTGGCACTTAATGCGTGCCATGACCTTGAGCTTGAAAAAGATAAGAATCATCAATATGCTGAGGCGATGGATACGCGCATTAAGTTGCTGCAAGAAACCATTGAAGATGCGCTTGCTACCAAGCTAGGTGATGAGCAAAATAGCGATAATTAGGTGTTGATGTCACTTAACGATTAAGTACAATTAGCCCATCGCTACAGTAAAATAGCAAATAGATAAGTATAAACCAGTTTAGCTTTCCCTGGGGTGTTCGTCAGTAGGGTGACGTCCCTGAGCCGATAATTAAACCAACAGGAAAGCCGTGTTGTTTACTATTGAGCATGCTCGGCCTGACCGAGAAGCCTGCGGTAGATACCGGGTTTCCGCCTTGAACCGTACGGTTCGAGGACTCATACCCACAACGGCACCTTGGGGATCCCTTCTTTACTCCTCACAGACTCCATTTGTCTGTATAAATCCTGTTACAATTTACAATTAGTGTGTGTTAATTGAATAGGTCATGATATGAACGAGCAACCTAATAATCCTTTGCATGGTATTACTCTTAAAGCCCTTCTCACCGAATTGGTGGACAGTCTTGGCTGGGAAGAGCTGGCGCGACGAGTGAATATTAATTGTTTTAAGAGCAACCCAAGTATTAAGTCGAGCTTAACCTTTTTACGCCGCACCCCCTGGGCCCGCGCCGAAGTAGAAGCCGTGTATTTAGAGCTTAAGAGCAATGTTGAATTTTGAATGTTGAATGTTGAATGTTGAATGAAGGTCAAGAGACTAAGACACCTTGCAACGAAACCCGCGAAAACCGCTAAAAAATAGAGATAAGATCTGAAAGAGCTTTTGATTGTAAGAGCAGACACAAAGCTTATAAGACAGTGTGTTTAGCATTTACTATGATAATTTTCGCTCTTATGGTGATCTTTTCGTGGGTTTAGCGGGTTTCGTTGCAAAAGGGCTTAGTGTTGAGTGTTTAAAGTCAAAAGATTAAGACTCTTTGCAACGGAATCCACTGAAAACACGGAAAAATAGGGATCAGATCTGAAAAAGACTGTTCATGGTAAGAGCAGACACAAAGCTTATAAAACAGTGTGTTTAGCATTTACTATGATAATTTTCGCTCTTATGGTGATCTTTTCGTGGGGTTAGCGGATTTCGTTGCAAAAGGGCCTAGTCTTGAGTGTTTGTCAGTTAATTCAACATACAAAATCTAGCATTCAACATTGCCCTTATGGGTTTTGCTCTTACCATTAAGATTTTTCGCTCTTATGTTGATCTTTTCGTGGGTTTCGTGGATTCCGTGGCAAAAAGGTTTAGTGTTGAGTGTTTGTCAATTAATTCAACATTCAAAATTTAACATTCAACATTGCCCTTAAAGTGGAGGTTTGGTTAATGATGGTTAGGCAGACTATTCGCCGGCAGGTGAGAGAGGCTCGTCGTCAATTGAGCCATGCTCAGCAAGCCTCGGCGGCATTGCGCGTGGTGCAACATGTTGCTCAAGACGCTTACCTCGCTGATGCCAACAAAGTGGCTTTGTATTTAGCCAATGATGGCGAGCTAGACCCACAACCGCTAATTGATTGGTATTGGGCTAGAAATACACAAGTTTACTTGCCGGTGTTACACCCTTTTAGTACTGGGCACTTGCTTTTTTTGCGCTATACCCCAAACACGACCATGACGCACAACCGCTTTGGTATTCGCGAGCCTAAGCTTGATATTCGCCTACTTATCCCTAAAAACGAACTTGATGTAATTTATACGCCCTTAGTGGCGTTTGATGCTAGGGGTAATCGCATGGGCATGGGTGGCGGCTTTTATGACCGCACTCTTAGTGCTTGGCAACAAGGCACAGGCCCTAGACCTGTCGGCTTGGCGCATAACTGCCAGCAGCTAGCAGCCATTGCTATCGATCACTGGGGTATCCCCCTACCCGAACTGATTACCCCAGATCAACACTGGCGGTTTTAAAAGCAATGCTATTAAAAGCAATGTTGAATTTTGAGTGTTGAATGTTGAGTGAAGTTCAAAAGATCAAGACTCTTTGCCACGGAATCCACTGAATCCACGGAAAAATAGGGATAAGATCTGAAAAGAGCTTTTGATTGTAAGAGCTAAAAGATAGCTGGAAGCGATAAGCTAAAAGCTGGAAGTAAAACCGAAAATATTAGCTTTCGGCTTCAGACTTCCAGCTATCGGTGATCTTGCTCTTACTATTAAGATTTTTCGCTCTTATGGTGATCTTTTCGTGGGTTTAGCGGATTTCGTTGCAAAAAAGCTTAGTATTGAGTGTTTGCTTTAGCTTGGTGGTTTGATAAAGACAAGTTGCTATAATGCCTGCATTAGCAATGGCGAGTGTCGCCACATACCACCTTAAAGCAGAGAGCAATAATGACACAAGATGAAATGAAAAAAGCGGCCGGTTGGGCGGCGTTAGAGTATGTAACCGCCGGCAGTATTGTGGGTGTGGGGACAGGCTCAACAGTGAATCACTTTATTGATGCGCTTGCTAGCGTTAAAGACCAGATTAAAGGCGCCGTTTCTAGCTCTGAAGCCTCTAGCATCCGCCTGCAAGAACTCGGCATTAAGTTATTTGATTTAAATGAAATCAGTGAGTTTGCGGTTTATGTAGACGGTGCCGATGAAATTGACCCTAGCATGGCCATGATAAAAGGCGGAGGGGCGGCCTTAACTCGCGAAAAAATAGTGGCCGCAGTAGCAGAGCGTTTTGTGTGTATTGTCGATGGCACTAAAACAGTGGATGTGATGGGTCAGTTTCCACTACCGGTAGAAGTGATCCCCATGGCCCGCGAATATGTGGCACGAGAGCTGACCAAGCTTGGGGGCCAGCCGGTGTATCGCGAAGGCGTGGTGACTGATAACGGCAACCATATTTTAGATGTGCACGGTTTATCGATTACCGAGCCTGTTGCCCTTGAAGCTCGCATTAATGCCATTGTGGGCGTGGTAACCAATGGATTATTTGCCGAGCGCGGCGCCGATGTACTGTTAGTCGGCACCCCCGAGGGTGTGGTTAAGAAGTAGCGCTATTAAAGGCAATGTTGAATTGTGAATGTTGAGTGAAGGTCAAAAGATCAAGATTAAAGACTTTTTGCCACGGAATACACGGAAGAACACGGAAAAATAGGGATAAGATCTGAAAAATAGCTGGAAGCGATAAGCTGGAAGCGATAAGCTGGAAGCGATAAGCTGGAAGCGATAAGCTGGAAGCGATAAGCTGGAAGCCTGGAGTAAAAGTACCGCAGTGTTTTGGCTTAGCTATCGGTGATCTTGCTCTTACTATAAAAATTTCGCTCTTATGGTGATCTTTTCGTGGGTTTAGCGGGTTTCGTGGCAAAAGGGCTGAGTGTTGAGTGTTTGTCAGTTAATTCAACATTCAAAATTTAACATCCAACATTGCCCTTACGGCCTTTGCTCTTACTATTAAGATTTTTCGCTCTTATGTTGATCTTTTCGTGGGTTTAGCGGGTTTCGTTGCAAAAGGGCTGAGTATTGAGTGTTTGTCAGTTAATCCAACATTCAAAATTTAGCATTCAACATTGCCCTTACGGCCTTTGCTCTTACCATTAATAATTCTCGTTCTTATGTAAGCTTAATTTTTCCGTGGGTTTCGTGGATTCCGTGGCAAAGGGCTTAGTATTGAGTGTTTGTCAGTTAATTCAACATCCAACATTGCCCTTACGGGTTAGCTTAATAAAGCGGCGGCTTTGATCAGGGCGTAGCAGTGGCTGCCTTCGGTTAGGTTTAATTGGCTGACTGAGTAGGCGGACAGTTGCGCCGGTATTTGTTGGCCACCGGCAAGCGTTAAACGTAATAATACGCTGCCTGTTGCTGCTGGCGTGATGCTTAATACCTTGGCAGGTAATTGATTGACTATCGAAATATTGGCAACCGGCGCCAGCGCTATGCTTACATCGCTGGCTAAAATGCGCACTCGGGCTGGGCCTGCGCCTGCTGGATTATTGCCTGCTAACCATAAGCGCCCTGCTTCGCTGTCAAACGGGAGGCGACCATCGGCTAATGACTCAGTAATGCGCCCTTCTATAATGCCGGCGACTTGCTCATAACGATATAAAGGGGTATTGGGTCTGGCCAGTGCTTGCTGCAAGCTGTCGTTATGAATAATGCGCCCTTTATCCATTAACAGCACCCTATTCGCTAAGCGCTCTACCTCTATGGGAGCGTGGGTCACATAAAAAATGGGCACCTTGGCCTGCTCCGATAAATGCTCTAGCAGCGGCATAATCTCTTGTTTGGCACCATTGTCGAGCGCCGACAAGGGTTCATCTAGCAATAATAATTCGGGGCTGGTTAATAACGCTCGCCCTATTGCCACTCGCTGGCGTTGGCCACCCGAGAGTTGCTCGCCCCCTTGTTGCAATAACGGCGTTAGACCTAACCAATCAATAAGCTGGTCTTTGTCCTCTCGTCGCTGCGCTTGTGGCAGGCGGCGCCAGCCATATTCGAGATTTTTTTGCACCGACAAATGCGGGAATAAACTGGCTTCTTGAAACACATAGCCTAAGCGCCGTTTATAAGTGGGCACAAACAAGGTCTCGTCTTGCCAGCATTGTTGGCCTAACCAAAAACGCCCCTTACACTGCTCTAAACCGGCAATGGCTCGCAGTAAGGTGGTTTTACCACACCCCGAGGGGCCAAACAGAGCGGTAACGCCGGTGGCAGGTAGGGTAAAGTCGACATCTAACTGAAAGTTTTTTCGCTGTACCTGAAAAGCGGCTTGAATGGTCATACTCGCACCACCGAAAAACGTCGATTTAAGGCATATACGGCCAATAAAATACTAAATGATAGCACCAGCAATATTCCTGACAGTAAATGTGCCTGACCGTATTGTAGGGTTTCTACGTGATCGTAAATGGCAATAGACACTACTTGGGTTACGCCTGGAATATTACCGCCAATCATTAGTACCACGCCAAACTCACCCAAAGTATGAGCAAAGCCCAGCACCACAGCGGTTAAAAAACCATTGCGCGCCAATGGCAGCACCACAGTAAAAAAGCGGTCGAGGGGAGAAGCCCGTAAGGTAGCCGCCACTTCAAGCGGCCTGCTGCCTAAGTTGGCAAAGGCCCCTTGCAGCGGCTGCACCACAAAGGGCAGAGAATAAAAGGCAGAGCCAATTACTAAGCCGGTAAAACTAAAGGCCAGTGTGCCGCCGCCCAAGGCGTGAGATATTTTGCCAAAAATACCGTTTGGCCCTAGCGCCAGCAGCATATAAAAACCCAGCACCACAGGGGGTAGCACTAATGGCAGCGCCACCATGGCCTCAACCACGGTTTTAAAGCGGTTTTGAGTTTGGCTTAGCCACCAAGCCAGCGGCATACCGATGATCAATAACACCACCACGGTAATACCCGCTAGGCGCAGTGTAACTAAAAGCGCGGTAATATCATCCGCAGACAAGGACATATTGGTTCCTTTTGGGGCTTACGGCTGATAGCTGTCAGCTATCAGCCGTAAGCTGTCAGTTAAAGAAAAAGCCTTTCTGCTTCGCAGAATCCACAGCTAAAGCGTGGAACTACAGAAAACCCAGATCTTGGGTCATTGCGAGGCAGCTCAATTTTTACCTGACCGCTGAAAGCTGATAGCTGATAGCTGATAGCTGACGGCTGACGGCTGACGGATTAAAGCTGCTCTTGAGTCGTCACACTATAACCGTAAGATTCGATAACTTTAACTGCTTCTGGTGAACGGATATAGTCTAATAAATCTCGTGAGGCTTGATTGTCTTTTAACAATACCGCTTGCTGCACAATGGGGTCGTACATGTCGCTTGGTACTTCCCAGTGTGAGCCGCTTTTATACTCGCCATTTTTAAATACTTGAGACTTGGCAACAAAACCCAGCTCGGCGTTTTCGCTGTATACATACTGATAAGCTTGACCAATATTTTCGCCACGCACCATTTTTGGTTGCAAGGCATCCCAAAATTCCAGCTCAGTTAAGGTTTGCTGAGCAGCGCGACCATAAGGAGCGGTTTTAGGGTTAGCAATAGAGATGTGATTAAAGGCTTGGTCTTTTAGCACATTAAGATCGCCATCTACCGTCTTATCTTGTGGGCTCCATAACACCAGTGTGCCAAGGGCATAGGTAAAACGGGTGTCGGCAATGGCGACCTCTTCTTCATCTAACAAAATAGGGCGGGCATCGTCGGCGGCTAAAAAGATGTCGTAAGGGGCGCCGTTTTTAATTTGCGCATATAATTTGCCCGTTGCACCAGATGATACCAGCACATTATGGCCAGTTTGCTCACCAAACGACTCACCCAATTGCTTCATCACATCAATAAAGTTGGCCGCTACCGCTACCTGAATGTCGTCTGCAAACGTCGGCGCTGTGCACCCCAAGGCCGCGACCAATACCGATACTTTAAATGTTTTATTCATGGTGGTGATATCCTTTGGCTATATAATTAAATGCATAACGCTAGCACTCTATCGCTATATAGATAAAAATACAACGCTAGGCTTACGTAAATTATTATTTGAAGTGCCCTGCCCGCTTGGGGACAATGAGTGGCGCCAACCTCAAGGACTTTTTTATGGATCTGCAATTACTGCTTAGTTTGCACAGCCAAGATACGCTGTTTGTTAACCCTCGCCGCATTCGCTTACTCGAACAAATTCGTGAGCAAGGCTCGATTAGCCGCGGCGCTAAAGCAGCGGGCATTAGCTATAAATCGGCATGGGATGCCATTAAAGAGATAAATGCGCTTGCAGATAGCCCAGTGGTGGTCAGCGAAACCGGCGGCAAAGGCGGCGGCGGGGCTTTGCTCACGCCTTATGGTGAGCGCTTATTAAAAATTTATGGCTTACTTAATCAAATTGAGCGCATGGCGGTGGACGCCCTGCAAGATGAGTCCACCTCGCTCGATAGCCTGTTGTCTGTGGTGGCACGCTTTTCATTACAAACCAGCGCCCGCAATCAGTTTTTTGCCCGTGTGGTGTCACTAGACCCTAATGATATTAGCCGTAAGGTGTGTTTAACACTGCAAGGCGGCGTTAAGCTTTATGCAGATATCACTCAGCGCAGTTGTCAACGTTTGGGGCTAAGCCTAGATAAAGAAGTATTGGCGCTGATTAAAGCCCCTTGGGTGAGCTTGAGCCGCCATAGCGAGCCTGTTAACCCTGGCGATAATGTGTTGTCTGGTGTGGTGGGTGAGGTGATCCCGGGGGATGAATTTGATGAGGTGATATTAACTCTGGATTGCGGTGACAGCTTATGTGCTTTGTTGGCTAAAGAAACCGGCGCATTACAAAACTGGCAACTGGGCGAGCGTGCCTACGCACACTTTGCCCCGTCACAAGTGATATTAGCGACATTGTCTTAAGGGTTTGAAGGGCAGCTTTGAATAGCAATTTTGGATGTTGAGTTAAGGTCAAAAGATTAAGATAAGCCCTTTTGCAACGAAATCCGCTACTCTCTATTTAAGATAAGCACGAAAAGATCACCATAAGAGCGAAAATTATCATAGTAAATGCTAAACACACTGTCTTATAAGTTTTGTGTCTGCTCTTACCATGAACAGTCTTTTTCAGATCTGATCCCTATTTTTCCGTGGATTCAGTGGATTCCGTGGCAAGGAGTCTTAATCTTTTGATCTTAAACACTCAACACTAAGCCCTTTTGCCACGGAAGAACACGGAAAAATTAAGCTAACATAAGAGCCAAAAATCTTAATAGTAAGAGCAAGATCACCGATAGCTGGAAGTCTGAAGCCGAAAGCTAATATTTTCGGTTTTACTTCCAGCTTCTAGCTTATCGCTTCCAGCTATTTTTCAGATCTTATCTCTATTTTCCGTGGATTCAGCGGATTCCGTTGCAAAAAGTCTTATTTTCATCTGTTGTTTTTTGAATTAACAGACAAACAAAAACCCCCGAGCTGTTGGGCTCGGGGGTTTCTTTAGCTGGGCGCCGAGCGCCGGGCACTCGGCGCTGCTCTATTAATCCAGCATTTGGCGGATGACGTAGTTTAAAATACCGCCGTGTTGGTAGTAAGTGAGCTCGTTACTGGTGTCGATGCGACAGCGTACTTTGGCCTCTTGTTGAGTGCCGTCACTTGACTCAATCACCACTAGCAGCTCTTTGCCAGGAGTGAGTTCGTTCAGCCCTTTTACGCTGATAAGCTCGTCACCGTTTAGCCCTAAACTGCTGGCATTGTCGTTAATAAACTCTAACGGTACCACGCCCATGCCAATCAGGTTAGAACGGTGAATTCGCTCATAAGATTCAGCAATTACAGCTCTTACTCCTAGCAATAAAGTCCCTTTGGCTGCCCAATCTCGACTCGATCCGGTGCCGTATTCTTTACCCGCCACCACCACTAATGGCACTTCTTCTTGCTGATAACGCATGGCCGCATCGTAAATAGAGAGCTGTTCGCCACTGGGGAAGTGACGGGTTTCGCCCCCTTCTACGTTGTCGAGCATTAAGTTACGAATGCGAATATTGGCGAAGGTGCCGCGCATCATCACTTGGTGGTTACCGCGGCGCGAGCCATAGGAGTTAAAGTCTTTACGCTCTACCCCTAACGACTGCAAGTAACGCCCTGCGGGGCTATTAGCATTAATGCTACCCGCCGGTGAAATATGATCCGTGGTTACTGAGTCGCCCAATATGGCTAATAAGCGAGCTTGGTTAATGTCTTCAACTGGCGCGGGCTGTTTTTCCATGGTTTGGAAAAATGGCGGATGCTGAATATAGCTAGAATCAGACTGCCAGTTAAAGGTGCTGGTATTTTCAACATCAATGCCTTGCCAGTGCTCGTCACCATCAAAAACTGCAGCATATTCCTTTTGGAACATCTCGCTATTAACTAATGCCACGGCCTCGGCAATGTCTTTTTGTGATGGCCAAATATCTTTGAGATATACAGGCTTGCCATCTTTATCTTGGCCAAGGGCATCGTTAGTCAGGTCGATGTTCATGCTGCCGGCTAGGGCATAAGCAACCACTAACGGAGGCGAGGATAACCAGTTAGATTTAACTAATGGATGAATACGCCCCTCAAAGTTTCGGTTACCCGATAATACCGCGGCCACCGTCATATCTTGCTGTTTAATGGCCTCTTCTATGGGCTCAGGCAGCGGGCCTGAGTTACCAATACAGGTGGTGCAGCCATACCCGACTAGATGAAAACCTAGCTGCTCTAAATAGGGCATTAAGCCGGCTTTAATCAAGTAGTCTGTGACCACCTTAGAGCCCGGAGCCAAGGAGCTTTTAACCCAAGGCGCACGGGTTAAGCCTTTTTCTGCCGCCGCTTTGGCCAGCAAGCCTGCCGCCATTAATACGCTGGGGTTAGAGGTGTTGGTACAAGAGGTAATAGCGGCAATCACCACAGCGCCGTCTTGCAGATGATGAGTTTGACCATCTAATGAAAACTCGGTGCCATGTAGCGATTGCTTAGCCGCCACAGCTGTTTGGCCACCTTCGTTTTCAAGGTTTTGCTCTTGCTTGCATTCTGTTTTGGGCTGAATTTTTTGCGAGTGATTCAAACTAAAGGCTTGAGGCACATTAGAGAGCTCAACTCTGTCTTGTGGCCGTTTAGGCCCAGCCAAGCAGGCCACCACTTCGCTCATATCTAAGCTAAGGGTGTCAGTAAATTGTGGCTCGTCGCCGGCATGTCGCCATAGCCCTTGGGCTTTGCTGTACGCTTCGACTAACTCTACTTGCTCGGCACTGCGCCCAGTAAGCGTCATATAATGTAGCGTTTCTTCATCAACCGGGAAGAAACCACAAGTGGCGCCATATTCGGGTGCCATATTGGCAATGGTGGCACGGTCGGCAAGGGGTAAGGTTGCTAAACCATCACCATAAAACTCAACAAACTGCCCTACCACACCCTTTTCGCGCAGCATTTGTACCACTGTAAGTACTAGGTCGGTGGCGGTGATCCCTTCACGCAATTGGCCGGTCAGTTTAAAGCCCACTACTTTGGGGATCAGCATTGAAATAGGCTGCCCTAACATGGCCGCTTCAGCTTCTATGCCCCCCACACCCCAGCCCAAAATGCCCAAGGCGTTAATCATGGTGGTGTGAGAGTCGGTACCCACCAAGGTGTCGGGGGAAATAATGGTTTGGTTATCTTTATCTTGCTGCCACACCGTTTGCCCTAAATACTCAAGGTTAACTTGGTGACAAATACCGGTACCCGGTGGCACCACTCTAAAGTTATTAAAGGTTTGCTGGCCCCAACGCAAAAAGGCGTAGCGCTCACCATTGCGCGCCATTTCCATATCAACGTTAGTAGCAAAGGCGTCTTCATTGGCAAAGGCGTCCACCATAACAGAGTGGTCTATCACCAAGTCTACCGCAGAAAGCGGGTTGACTTGCTCGGCCTTGCCGCCCAAACGTTGTACGGCGTCGCGCATGGCGGCTAAATCGACCACAGCAGGTACGCCGGTAAAGTCTTGCATCAGTACGCGCATCGGGCTAAAAGCAATTTCGCGACTCGACTCCCCCTGCTTTAGCCAAGCGGCCATGGCATCTAAGTCAGCTTGCGTGACAGTGTCGCCATTGAGGTTGCGCAGTAGGTTTTCGCTAAGCACTTTTAATGATTTAGGTAAGCGAGCAAGCTCATTACCTTGAGGCAGCTTTTGTAAGCTGTAATAAAGATAAGACTTCTGACCCAGCGTCAGCGTCTCAGTATAAGATGTATTTGTTGTAGACATCATTTCCCCCTTAACGATGGAAACGGCTGGTTAAGATCACCAGCACTGCTATTACCTATTTAGTCATACTCGAAGCAACAAAGAAAGCCCAATCCCTAATACCATGATAATTAACAAACATTACTCACAATATTAACGCAAAAATCAACAAGGGTGACTAGATTAAGACTAATCCAATTTTTTTATGCTGACGCAGTGTTTTTTTATTGACGTAAATGGCGAGGTTGGCGTACATAGTGCGTTTAATATCACGACTACCCTCGCTGTACTTCACTTTTCCCCTAGCTAAAAGAGATCCTTTACCGATGAAAATAGCGATTCTGTCTCGTAATGCCAACTTATACTCTACCCGCCGCCTACGTGAGGCGGCACAAGCGCGTGGCCATGAAGTACATATTATTGATGCCTTAAAATGTTATATGAACATTAATGACAATAAGCCCAGCATTCATTATCAGGGTAGTGAGCTTGAACACTTTGACGCCATTATTCCGCGCATTGGCGCCAGCGTGACCTTTTATGGCTGCGCCGTATTACGCCAGTTTGAAATGATGCATTGTTATTCACTTAATCACTCAGCAGCGATTAGCCGCTCTCGCGACAAGTTGCGCTCGCTGCAATTATTATCTGGCCAAGGAGTAGGTATGCCCGTTACGGGATTTGCCTGTAAGCCCGATGATGTGCCCGATTTAATTGACATGGTGGGTGGCGCCCCCTTGGTCATTAAACTATTAGAAGGCACGCAAGGCATAGGCGTGGTATTGGCCGAAACCCGTAAGGCTGCCGAAAGCGTGCTAGAAGCTTTTATGGGGTTAAAAACCAATATTATGGTGCAAGAATTTATTGAAGAAGCCGGCGGGGCTGATATTCGCTGCTTTGTGTTAGGCGATAAGGTGATTGCCGCCATGAAACGCCAAGCAAAAGAAGGGGAATTTCGCTCTAATTTACACCGTGGAGGGGCTGCACAATTAATTAAAATTACCCCTGAAGAGCGTAAAACCGCAGTGGCTTCAGCCAAGGCCATGGGTTTGAGTGTGGCTGGGGTTGATTTGCTGCGCTCTAAGCGTGGGCCCTTAGTGATGGAGGTCAACTCCTCCCCAGGCTTACAGGGCATTGAAGTGGCAACCGGTAAAGACGTGGCCGATTTAATGATCCAACATATAGAAAATAACTATCACAAAAGATTTAAAACACGAGAGCGCGGTTAATGATTGCTCCTTTTGAACTAGCAGGAGAACGACACTTATAAACTCTGCTCCCTACGCTCGCTTTAATCAGTTTTCTTTATCTCACCCCCTTTACACCTCACCCTTTACAAACTTTATCCCTATTGTTCCGTGGGTTTAGTGTTATTCCGTGGCAAAAATGTCTGACAAACAAAAGACTAAAGATATTTGCAACGAAATCCGCTAAACCCACGAAAAGATCAACATAACAGCGAAGAACCTCTAATGGTAAGAGCAAAGGCTTTAAAGCTGTTAAAGCGGCTTCTACCAGTAAGGTAAAGCGGAGTGGCTGAGATAAACCTGTGAGGTAAAGATAGCTGGAAGCCTGAAGCCGAAAGCTAAGCCAAAACACTGCGGTACTTTTATTTTCGGTTTTACTTCCGGCTTCTAGCTTCAAGCTTATTGCTGTCTGTTAAATGGATTGCCGCGTCGCTGCGCTCCTCGCAATGACGGCGAAGAGCAGCGCTCGGCACCAAGCTTAACCCCGGTCATTGCGAGGTACGAAGCAATCCATTTCAAACCAAGGCGCTACGTCTAACGCTGACCGCTTTACGTTAAAAGAAAACACCGGTTTTGTTTTTGTACCGCGCTCGGCGTAAAGCGTATAGAAAGCTTAAAGCTGGAAGCCGAAAGCTAAGCCAAAACACTGCGGTACTTTTATTTTCGGTTTTACTTCCGGCTTCTAGCTTCAAGCTTATTACTGTTTGTTAAATGGGTTAGTTAGCGGTGTCGAGTGGGGCGAAGCTTTTTACTAGCTCGTCTAATGCTTTCAGTTGCGCTAAAAAGGGTTCGAGTTTGGCTAGCGGTAAGGCGCTGGGGCCGTCGCATTTGGCATTGGCTGGGTCGGGGTGGGCTTCTAAAAATAAACCGCCAAGACCGGTGGCTAAGCCGGCACGGGCTAAGTCTACTATTTGCTCACGACGTCCGCCCGAGGCTGCACCTGAAGGATCACGACACTGCAGGGCATGAGTCACGTCAAAAATAATGGGCGCGCCTTGGGTAATTTTTTTCATCACCCCTAGCCCCAACATATCTACCACTAGGTTGTCGTAACCAAAGTTGGCGCCGCGTTCGCACAGCATGAGTTTGTCGTTACCGCACTCGATAAATTTATCGACAATGTTTTTCATTTGATCGGGGCTTAAAAACTGCGGTTTTTTAATGTTAATCACCCTATCGGTTTTGGCCATGGCGGCCACTAAATCCGTCTGGCGCGCTAAAAAAGCAGGCAGTTGGATCACATCGGCAACTTCTGCCACTGTTGCTGCTTGGTGTGGTTCGTGCAAGTCGGTAATAATGGGCACCTTAAAGGTGTCTTTTACTTCTTGTAGCAGCTTCATGCCCTCATCTAAGCCTGGGCCACGGTAAGAATGAATAGAAGAGCGGTTGGCTTTATCCCAGCTGGCTTTAAACACATAAGGGATGCCCAGCTTTTCGGTCACCTTAACGTAGTGCTCGCAGGCCTGCAGGGCAAGATCGCGAGACTCTAAAACGTTGATGCCCCCAAACAACACAAAAGGCTGATCGTTGGCCACTGGAATGTGATTAATATGCACAGTTTTCATTATGCTTCCTTAATGAAGGGTTTGGGGAATTGAGTCTAGCGCCAGCATTTGCACTTTTAGCACATCAGACACCGGATCGTCTGGGCATTGCTCAATAAAATACTCAAAGTCTTCGCTGGCCAATTGGTGACAGTCGAGTTGTTGATATAAGAAGCCCCTGTCTCGGCGCTCAAAAGGACAGTCCGGCTTTAATTTTAATAACAGCTCGCAACACATCAGCGCTTGTTCTAACTGCTGGTGATGAATAAAAGCCCCTTTGGAGACGTTTAATAGTCGAGTGAGGATCTCGCTGGGCGAGACCTGTGCTAAATGCACGGGCTTAAGGGTGGCAAGGTTACCTCTGGCACCGCGCAGCATCAGCTTCATTTTGTCGCGGGTTAAGGCTTTACCCGTAAAAGGGTCGATTATCTCGCTGTGCTCACCCTCGCCAATTCGCACTAAGAAATGGCCCGGAAAACCAATGCCCTCGGCATGAATATTAAAACGTTCACACAAATATAAAAGTACAATGGCCAGTGTGACCGGAATACCGCGACGACGGCTCAACACCTCGCTGATAACGCAGTTATCAACCGAGAAAAAGCGTTCCCAGTCACCGGCAAAACCTAATGGACCAAAAACAGCGGCCAATAAGTCATGGCCGGTTATTTGCTCTTGTTCGGCAAAATGACGGGCCAACTCTTGTTCGAGAGCAAACAAGGCCACTTCAGCTTGATCGCGCTCGGCTAAGCCATACAGGCTTTCCACTACATCTAGCGCCAGCGTCATGGCACTGGCAGGCTCGTCATTTAACCAAGTATCACTAATGTTAGTTTTTAGCATTGTGTCTCTCCTGGCCACTGAGCCAGCGTAATACGTTCTTGGTCGCCGTAATCTCGCAGGGTGTGGATATGTTGATAGCCTTTGGCTGCAAAATAATCTCGCACCAAGGCGCCCTGCTGCCAGCCATGCTCTAATAACACGTAGCCATTGGCCACCAAGTAATGGGGGGCGTGAGTAATAATATGTTGTAAGTCGGCCATGCCGCCCTGCTCGGCAATCAGCGCAGAGTCGGGCTCAAAGCGCACATCCCCTAAGTCTAAATGCACATCTTGAGCATCGATATAAGGCGGGTTAGACACAATCATAGTTACCCGCAGCCCCGCTAAGGGCTCAAACCAACTGCCTTGGCGCACTTCTACTGCCAAACCTAAACGTTCGCTGTTAAGTCGGGCTAAGTTGGCAGCTTTGGCATTAAACTCCACGCCAATAAGGGTGTCTTGTGGGCGCTCACTTTTTAGCGCCAAGGCAATGGCACCCGTGCCTGTGCCTAAATCGACCACAGTGGCCGGTGCTTGCGGCAAACGAGCCAATGCCGCCTCTATCATAAGCTCGGTATCGGGCCTTGGGATCAGGGTATCGGGAGAGACGGCGATAGGCAGCGACCAAAACTCTCGCTCGCCGGTTAAGTGTGCTACCGGCTCGCCCACTTGGCGACGAGCGGTCAGGGCTGTTATTTGGGCTTGCTCAGCCTCATTGAGCTCATAGTCTGGCCAAGCAATTAAAAAGCTTAATGGCTTGGCCAGTACATGGCACAACAACACATCTGTGTCTAAGTGGGCTGACTCTGAGTTAACCAGCTGCTCTCGCATCCAGTGGCGCCATTGTGCAAGTGTCATTAGTGCTCTGCCAAAGACGCCAGCAAATCGGCCTGATGTTCTTGCAAAATAGGTTCAGACAGCATTTCAAGCTCGCCTTCTAATACCTCATGCAACCGATATAGCGTTAAGTTAATGCGGTGATCCGACACTCGCCCCTGAGGATAGTTATAGGTACGAATACGGTCTGAACGGTCACCTGAACT
Source organism: Oceanisphaera pacifica (assembly GCF_017498065.1). Taxonomy (GTDB): domain Bacteria; phylum Pseudomonadota; class Gammaproteobacteria; order Enterobacterales; family Aeromonadaceae; genus Oceanimonas; species Oceanimonas pacifica. Next base: position 42,604 of record NZ_JAGDFX010000004.1, read on the forward strand.
TAATAAGTTACGGCGAGTATCTTGCTCTTCGGCATGGCGCTTTTCTTCTTCTATTTGCGCTAGACGCGAGTTTAATACCGTCATGGCTTGGGCACGGTTTTTATGTTGTGAGCGGCCATCTTGACATTCCACCACCACACCGGTTGGCAAGTGGGTAATACGAATAGCGGAGTCGGTTTTGTTCACGTGCTGACCACCGGCCCCCGAGGCTCTAAAGGTATCCACTCTTAAATCGGCTGGGTTAATGACAATGGCTTCGGCTTCTGGAATTTCAGGCATGACCGCCACAGAACACGCCGAGGTATGCACTCGCCCTTGTGATTCGGTTTCGGGCACCCGCTGTACTCGGTGGCCACCAGACTCAAATTTGAGTTTGCCGTACACACCGGTGCCGGTAATGTGGGCAATTAATTCTTTATAACCGCCGTGTTCGCCTTCGTGCACACTAATAATTTCTATCTGCCAACGTTGTTGCTCGGCATAGCGGCTGTACATGCGAAATAAGTCACCGGCAAAAATGGCCGCTTCATCACCGCCGGCCCCGGCTCTTATTTCTAAGAAGCAGTTATTGTCGTCGTTAGGGTCTTTAGGCAGTAACAGCACTTGCAGCTCGCTACCCAGGGCTTCAATGTCGGCTTGGGCGGTGGCAATTTCTTCTTCTGCCATGGCCTGCATCTCGGCATCGTCTTCGCCTAGCATTTCTTGCGCCGCGGCTAAGTCGGCTTCTGCTTGTCGGTAGCGCGCATAACAGGCGACGACGTCTTCTAATTGGGCATATTCTTTGGTGAGGGTGCGATATTGGTCTTGATCATTGATCACAGAGGCTTCACTTAGCAGCGCTTCTATTTCTTCGTGACGCTCCTGTAGCCCTTCCAGTTTTTTTAATATGGATTTATTCATGGTGTCTCGCCGGTGTGGCTCAATCAGTGTTGACCCAGTTTAAGATTATTGGCTAATACGGTAAGCATATCTTGATCACCGTTTTGGCCTGCTTGGTTCAACGCTTGAGTAGGAGTATGGATCAGTTTATTGGTAAGGCGACGGGCTAAACGTTGCATAACCTGTGCGCTGTCTTTGCCCTGTGCCAACGCCTGTAGCGCAAGCGCTAATTCTTGTTGCTGCAACAGCTCGGCTTGGCTGCGATAATCGACTATCAGCTTCACCGATTCGAGTGAACGAAACCACGCCATAAAATGATCGCGCTCTTCTTCTATGATCACTTCTGCTTGAGTTGCCGCTTGCTGGCGGGTTGCCATATTTTGCTCAATAATGCCTTGTAAATCATCCACTGTATAAAGATAAGCATCATTTAGCTCATCCACTTCAGCTTCTATATCACGAGGAACGGCAATATCGACCAACAAAATAGGTTGCTGGCGGCGTGCTTTTAACGCCCGCTCCACCAAGCCTTTACCAATAATCGGCAAAGGGCTGGCGGTGGAGCTGATCACAATATCGGCCTTGGGCAAATAATCGGGAATTTGCTCTAGGGTTATCACATCGCCATTAAACTCTTGCGCTAAGTTTTGTGCCCGCTCAAGGGTGCGGTTAGCCACCGTCATATCGGTTACCGACTGCTCTTTTAAATGGCGTGCCACTAACTCTATGGTTTCGCCCGCCCCCACCAGTAATACCCGTGTGCGGCCTAAATCAGAAAAAATACGTTTGGCTAAACTCACGGCGGCAAAGGCCACCGATACCGCACTACTCCCAATTTCGGTTTCGGTGCGTACTCGCTTGGCCACAGAAAAGGTTTTTTGCAATAACCTATCGAGCACGCCATTTAGGCTGCCTACTTTTTGCGATTGGTTATAAGCCAGTTTCATTTGCCCTAAAATTTGCGGCTCGCCCAGCACTAATGAGTCTAGCCCACAGGCAACACGCATAATGTGGCGCACGGTTTCTTCACCATGATATTGATATAAACAGGCATTAAGCTCTTGTTCATCAAGTTGGTGAAAGTCTTGCAGCCAGGTTTTTACCAAACGACTATCGCTATTAGGGTCGAGATGACAATACAGCTCGGTGCGATTACAGGTAGACAAAATCACCGCTTCTTCTACGCCTGAGATACGCACTAGCTCCTGCAATGCCCGAGGGGCAATTTCAGGTCCAAATGCTACCTTCTCGCGGAGGGCGACGGAAGCTGTCTTATGATTAATTCCTAGTACCAGCAGGCTCATGAGGGTTTTGCGCGGCTCGTTGCATCTTTCAAATAGCCTTACATTGTACGAGAAAGAGTAAGGCTTTAAAAGGCACCAAACTTAGCCTTATACTGACAACACATTTTAAGGGGGATTGAGACGTGCGCATTATACTAATGATGATTGCCTTGTTGTGGCTCTCGGGTTGTGCTTATAAAGCAGAACGTGCCCCTGCGGGCAGCTGGCAAGCTCAAAAAACGACACTTCAACAATTACACACTTGGCAACTGTCTGCCAAGCTTGGCATTATTACGCCCGACGAGCGCGGCAGCTTAAGTTTATTTTGGCGACAAAACAGTGATGACTACCGGATGAACCTGACCAATGTGGTGGGTAAACGGGTATTTGATCTTACTCGTCGTGGCCAAGATGTGCAGTTAACAGATAGCAAAGGCCAGCTTCATCAAGCCGATAATGCCCGCGAGTTAGTATGGCGCCTTACCGGCTGGAATTTACCGGTGGAGCAATTGTCGTATTGGATAAAAGGCCTACCCGGTGACGGCGATAAAGTGACCTACGACGAACACGGCCGCCCCCAAACTATTCACGCTCATGGTTGGCAGTTACGTTATTTAGGCTATACCCAAATTGACGGTTTATGGTTACCAAGCCGATTAGATCTCACCCATAATGACACCAAACTACGCCTAGCCATTAGCCAGTGGGAACGGGGGTAAAAGCTGAAAGCTGAAAGCTGGAAGCTGGAAGCTGGAAGGGCAATGTTGAATTTTGAATTTTGAATGTTGAATTAAGGTCAAAAGACCAAGACTTTTTGCCACGGAATACACGGATATGATTTGTAAAGGGTGAGGGGTTATCTTAGCCAGTCCGCTTTACTGTTACTGGCACGCAATGACCCAAATGTTGTCATTGCGAGGAGTACCGCGACGCGGCAATCTATGTAACAGGGGACTAGGGAGTGGTGAATAGGGAATAGTCACTGAAAGACAAGTGATGTGTTCTAATCACTAGTCCCTAATCACCCATCCCAGCAACCCAGGTTGGCTAGGGTACGGGCCTGAATGATGGATTGCTTCGTACCTCGCAATGACCGAGGGTAAGCTCGGCGCTGCCCTTACTTTCTTTTAGAGACTTAACTATGTTCACATTACCGGCTCCGGCTAAGCTTAATTTGTTTTTATCTATTATTGGTCGGCGTGATGATGGCTACCACAATCTGCAAAGCTTATTTCAGTTTGTGGATTATGGTGATGCGCTAACTTTTTCGGCTGCCCCAGCTCATGAGCTTACACTGACTCCCACACTGGATGGGGTTTTACCTGAGCAAAATTTAATTATTAAAGCCGCGCGTTTGTTACAAAAGCACACTGGCTGCACGCAAGGGGCGAAAATTCATTTAACGAAACGTTTACCTATGGGTGGCGGTTTGGGCGGTGGTTCTAGTGATGCGGCCACCACCTTAGTGGCGCTCAATCGTTTGTGGCAGCTTAAATTAAGCACAGATACGCTAACCGAGCTGGGGGTAAGCTTGGGGGCAGACGTGCCTGTCTTTGTAAGGGGTTATGCGGCTTTTGCCGAAGGAGTAGGCGAGCAATTAACGCCGGCTTTTCCGGATGAGCCCTGGTATTTAATCTTGTGCCCTGCCGTTGAAGTCGCCACTACCACTATTTTTAACGACCCCGAACTAGTACGTAACAGCAAAGCGTTAAGCTTACAACAATGGCTTAATACCCCTTGGCATAACGATTGTGAGGCCTTGGTCAAAAAGCGTTACCCCGAGGTTGCCAAGCTCATTCGCTGGTTGCTAGAATATGCGCCGTCAAGAATGACGGGCACAGGCGCCTGTATTTTCGCCAGTTTTAACAGCCAACAAGCGGCTGAAGAAGTGCTTGCGAAGGCCCCAGTGGGGGTGCTGGGTTTTGTTGCTAAAGGCTGCAACCAGTCACCTTTGTTTAGTGCACTAGCTGAGCTAGACACCCAGCCATTACCTTAAGTTAGCGCTTTAGGTACGCCGTTTTATACGACAATTTAAGCAGTTATTATGAGTCGTCATAAGCACAATAAGCTCACTCTTTTGTTGCTTAGCATAAGAGTTAATTGACTACTTAGTGTACAAGCAGGATGATAGTTGCAGTACACTGTAATAAATGAATTTAAAACGGGCTGGATAGCGAATGTGTTTTCGTGATCACGGGTTCACGGCCCCGTCCAGTCTCGCCACCCATGAAACAATCCCGAGGTTTTCAACCGTGCCCGACATGAAGCTGTTTGCTGGTAATGCAACGCCGGAACTTGCCCAACGTATCGCCGACCGTCTTTTTATTAAACTAAGTGCTGCCGATGTAGGTCGCTTTAGTGATGGTGAAATTAGCGTACAAATTAACGAAAATGTACGGGGCGGTGATGTGTTTATCATCCAGTCGACCTGTGCACCGACTAACGATAACCTAATGGAACTGATTGTGATGGTGGATGCGCTACGCCGAGCTTCTGCCGGTCGTATCACAGCCGTTATTCCCTACTTTGGTTATGCTCGCCAAGACCGCCGCGTTCGCTCTTCTCGTGTTCCTATTACCGCTAAGGTAGTGGCAGACTTTTTGTCTAGCGTAGGTGTAGACCGCGTATTAACCGTAGACTTGCACGCTGAGCAAATTCAAGGCTTCTTTGATGTGCCAGTAGATAATGCCTTTGGTACCCCTGTACTACTAGAAGATATGCTGTCTAAAGGCTTGCAAGATGCTGTGGTAGTGTCGCCCGATATTGGTGGCGTGGTGCGTGCTCGTGCCGTGGCTAAACTGTTGGATGAGACCGAAATTGCCATTATCGACAAACGTCGCCCACGCGCAAACGTGTCTCAGGTAATGAACCTAATTGGCGACGTTGAAGGCCGCGACTGCGTGATTGTTGATGACATGATTGATACCGGTGGCACCTTGTGTAAAGCCGCTGAAGCACTAAAAGAGCGTGGTGCTAAGCGTGTTTATGCTTATGCGACACACGCTGTGTTCTCGGGTAGTGCTTATGAAAACATTAAAGATTCTGTGATTGATGAAGTGATCATCACCGACTCTGTACCATTAAGCGAAGAAATGAAAACCTTGAGCAAAGTGAAGCAATTGACCTTGTCACCTATGCTGGCCGAAGCAATTCGCCGTATTAGTAACGAAGAGTCTATTTCAGCTATGTTTGAAGGTTAAGCTACCCGCTACGCTTAATGTTGAATGAAAAACTTGACTAAAAAGCCCCGATACCTGCACTGGTATCGGGGCTTTGTTTTTACGTATCGCGTACGGCGTTTAGCGATAAGCGTGTTTAATAAAGGTGAGTGATGTTTGAATTATTGGGCTGGTCGTTATTGGCTGGGGTGGTTAATGCCCTTGCGGGGGGCGGCTTGTTCTTTACCCTGCCTGCCCTATTGGCATTGGGTATTCCCAGTACCTCGGCGGTGGCCACGGCGAGTGTTGCCTCTTGGCCCGGTTACGTTAGTGCCTATTGGAGCATTAGACAGCAGTTGCAAACCGGCCCTTGGTTAGCCTTAACCTGTATTGGCCTATTAGGCGGGGGCTTAGGTGCCTTGGCCTTGGTGCAATTTGATGCCAGCCACTTTAACTATTTAGTGCCTTGGTTACTGCTTACCGTAAGCCTGCTTTATGCCCGCCAATTATTAAGTAAAGCCGGCTTTGAAGGCCCCTTAGTATTGCGCCGTCGTGGCTGGCCTTTGCTGTTAAGCGGCAGCTTTTATGGCGGTTTTTTTGGCGGTGGCTTAGGGGTGTTGCTGATGGCCATCACTGGCCAGTTACGCATGGGATCTAACCTGCAGCAGCATGCGATTAAGCTGTATCTGTCGATGCTGGCCAGCGGGGCCACCATAGTGGTGTATTCACTGTCGGGGTTGGTGTATTGGCAAGGGGGAATGGTACTCGCCTTGGGGTATTTGGTTGGTGGAAAAGTGGGCGCTAAGGTGATCACTAAAATTAACCCTAAGCTTCTTGCTTGGCTGATTGTTACTTTTGGTGTCGTACTCAGTGGCTATTATTTTGCGAAGTTTTATTTGTAAATAAAAGTCGGAAAAGCTTAGCGCCAAGCTTAAGGCTTTCCAAGATTTGGGTCATTGCGAGGCACGAAGCAATCCATTCCAAAAAAGAATGCTACGTCTAACGCGGTGCGCCTTACGTTAAATAAACACTATTTTTTCGTCGCGTTCTACGTAAAGCGTAGAGAAAGCCGGAAGCTGAGAGCAGGAAGCGGTAAGCTAAGCAAAAACACAGAGGCATTTTTGTTTTTACTTCCGGCTTCTAGCTTCAAGCTTATTACTATCTGTTAACTGGATTGCCGCGTCGCTACGCTCCTCGCAATGACCCCTGTGTTGTCATTGCGAGGCACGAAGCAATCCATTGCAAAAGAGAACGCTACGTCTAAAGCGGTAGGCCTTACGTTAGGTTTGGTGGTTACGTCAGGCGTATGACGTAAAGCGTAGAGCTGTTTAATACTATTATACGGCTTTGATTATGACTAAGGTGGCCATTATTGCTGCCGTTAATTAGAATGTAGCGTAATTTTTTATTGGCCAAGTCGGTTTATGTCTATGGATGCTATCAAATTGATTGTTGGGCTCGGTAATCCGGGACCAGAATATGCGCCGACGCGCCACAATGCCGGTGCTTGGTATGTGGCCGAGCTTGCTCGCATGCACGGCGTGTCGCTAAAAGAAGAAGCCAAATTTTTTGGCTGGACGGGACGGGTGCGTATTAAAGGCCACGATGTGCGCTTGTTAATACCCAGCACTTTTATGAACCGCTCAGGAAAAGCCGTATCGGCTATGGCCAATTTTTATCAAATTGCGCCAGAAGAAATCTTAATCGCGCATGACGAGCTCGATTTAAGCCCGGGCATAGTTCGCTTTAAGCAAGGCGGCGGTCATGGTGGTCATAATGGCTTGCGCGACTCTATTAGTTGTTTGGGCAATAATAAAAACTTTTATCGACTGCGCATTGGTATTGGTCATCCTGGCCATAAGTCTCAGGTGGCGGGTTTTGTATTAACCAAAGCGCCGGCCAGCGAACACGCACTGCTTGAAGACGCAGTAGATGAAGCGACGCGCTGCACCGATATTTTATATAATGATGGCATTAACAAGGCCATGAATCGTCTGCACTCTTTTAACGCCGACGCTAAACAATAATTTTTCGCGCGCTTGAGTTATCACTCTTAGCGCGCATTTTTAGTTATCACTTTCAGGACACTTATCATGGGTTTTAAATGCGGTATCGTGGGCCTGCCTAACGTAGGCAAATCCACTCTGTTTAACGCACTCACTAAAGCGGGCATTGATGCCGCTAACTTTCCTTTTTGTACCATAGAGCCCAACACAGGCGTGGTGCCGGTTCCTGATAAGCGCCTAGATGCGTTAGCAGAGATCGTTAACCCGCAGCGCGTTTTAACCACCTCAATGGAGTTTGTGGATATTGCCGGCTTAGTGGCTGGGGCCTCTAAAGGCGAAGGATTAGGTAATAAATTTTTAGCCAATATTCGCGAAACCGATGCCATTGGCCATGTGGTGCGCTGCTTTGATAACGATAATATTATTCATGTTGCCAATAAAATATCTCCTAAAGATGATATTGAAGTGATTAATACCGAGTTATCTCTGGCAGATTTAGATACCTGTGAACGCGCCATTCAGCGCAACGCTAAAAAGGCCAAAGGCGGCGATAAAGACGCCAAGTTTGAAGTGACAGTGCTAGAGAAGTTATTGCCAGCCCTAGAAAACGCCCAAGTGTTACGTAGCGTAGAGCTAAGTAAAGAAGAAAAAGCGGCCATTGATTACCTGAACTTCTTAACCATTAAGCCCACCATGTACATTGCCAATGTTAATGATGATGGCTTTGAAGATAACCCTTATCTTGATCAAGTGCGTGAGATTGCCGCTGCTGAAAACGCCATAGTCGTGCCTGTGTGTGCCGCTATGGAGTCAGAAATAGCCGAGCTAGACGCCGAAGAAGCCGCCGAGTTTATGGCCGACTTGGGCATAGAAGAACCCGGTCTTAATCGCGTGATCCGTGCCGGTTACGAGCTATTAAACCTGCAAACCTATTTTACCGCTGGGGTAAAAGAAGTGCGCGCTTGGACTATTCCGGTAGGGGCAACAGCGCCACAAGCGGCAGGTAAAATTCATACCGACTTTGAAAAAGGCTTTATTCGTGCCCAAACCATCGCCTATGAAGACTTTATTGCTTTTAAAGGTGAGCAAGGCGCAAAAGAAGCCGGTAAGCAGCGTGCTGAAGGTAAAGAGTATGTTGTGAAAGACGGTGACGTTTTAAACTTCTTATTTAACGTTTAGCACTATTAGGGCCTGGTTAATGTTAACTGTGCCCTAAGCTCGCATAATCAGATAAAATATTCGGGTAGTGGTGTTAACTTTGGCGATTTTTACGTATAATCGCGCCGTTTTCACCCTGAACTTATTGATTTACATATTAAGGAATCAAGATGGCTATCGAACGCACTTTTTCTATCATCAAGCCTGATGCAGTAGCAAAAAACCTAATCGGCTCTATCTACCAGCGCTTTGAAACTGCTGGTTTAAAAGTTGTTGCCGCTAAAATGGTACAACTGGATCAAGCTAAAGCAGAAGGTTTCTACGCTGAGCACAGCGAGCGTCCTTTCTTTAAAGCTTTGGTTGATTTCATGATCTCTGGCCCTGTTATGGTTCAGGTATTAGAAGGCGAAAACGCTATTCTGCGCCACCGCGAAATCATGGGTGCAACTAACCCAGCTGAAGCGCTAGCCGGTACTTTGCGTGCAGACTACGCAGACAGCATCGACGAAAACGCTGTACACGGTTCAGACGCTGCTGCTTCTGCAGCACGTGAAATCGAGTACTTCTTTAGCAACGAAGAGCTTTGCCCACGTACTCGCTAAGCGATGCGTTAACACCAATACGTTGTTAATAAAAAAAGGAGCTTAGGCTCCTTTTTTTTGTGTCTCGCGTTCCGCTCCCTTTTATAAGCAGCTGTACGCCTTACGCTGACCGCTGTACGAAAAAGCAAAACCGGTGTTTCTTTAACGTAAGGCGGTCAGCGTTAGACGTATAGTCTTGGTTTGGAATGGATTACTGCGCTCGCAATGACCAAAGGGGCGCTCTGACTTTTCGTAGGGGCGAATTTATTCGCACAAAGAAGGCCAGCGCCGAGCACCAAGCTAAAAGAGAAAGCCCCAGCCAATCAGTCTGGGCTGTTTTCTTTGACGTAAGGCGGTCAGCGTAAAACGTACCGCGCTCTTTTGGTCGAATGAATTCGACCCTACACGCGGTTGGATTTTTTAACATAAGGCGGTCAGCGTTAGACGTAGCGCTTTATTTAGCCGTCATTGCGAGGAACGCAGCGACGCGGCAATCCATTTAACAGACAGCAATAAGCTTGAAGCTAGAAGCCGGAAGTAAAACCGAAAATAAAAGTACCGCTGTGTTTTGGCTTAGCTTTCGGCTTCCAGCTTTAAGCTTTCTATACGCTTTACGCTGACCGCGGTACGAAAAAACAAAACCGGTGTTTTCTTTTAACGTAAAGCGGTCAGCGTTAGACGTAGCGCCCTGGTTTGAAATGGATTGCTTCGTACCTCGCAATGACCGGGGTTAAGCTTGGCGCCGGGCGCTTGGCGCTGCTCTTCGCCGTCATTGCGAGGAGTGCAGCGACGCGGCAATCCATCGCACAGACAGCCATACGCTTTACGCCGAGCGCGGTACAAAAACAAAACCGGTGTTTCTTTAACGTAAGGCGGTCAGCGTTAGACGTATCGCTTTGGTTTAGAATGGATTGCCACGCTGCGCTCGCAATGACCGGGGTTAAGCTTGGCGCTCGGTGCTGTTTTAGTCATTGCGAGGAGTGCAGCGACGCGGCAATCCATTCTACAAGGGGCTGGGGATTGGTAAATAGGGATTAGTCACTGATTAACCACCAATCCCTAATCACCAGTCACTGCTTTAATGAAATCCACAAAGCAAAAAGCCAACCTTTCGGTTGGCTTTTTTAATATGGCTGGGGTACCAGGATTCGAACCTGGGAATGACGAGATCAAAACCCGTTGCCTTACCGCTTGGCGATACCCCAATTTTTACTCGACTAAGATAACATTTATTATCTTAAATATGGTGCGGGAGGCGAGACTTGAACTCGCACACCTTGCGGCGCTAGAACCTAAATCTAGTGCGTCTACCAATTTCGCCACTCCCGCTAAAAAGTGGTGGCTATGGCGGGATTCGAACCTGCGACCCCATCATTATGAGTGATGTGCTCTAACCAGCTGAGCTACATAGCCACATATGCAAACCAATTTAATTACATCAGCTTACATTGCAAATTTCTTACTTCTTAGAACTCGCTTTACAGCCAATTCTTTAATATGGCTGGGGTACCAGGATTCGAACCTGGGAATGACGAGATCAAAACCCGTTGCCTTACCGCTTGGCGATACCCCAATTTTCTATGGTTGATACTTATATCATATTATCAACACATTACAAGTGTCATAGAATTTTATGTTACTTGTAATTCTTACAGCTTATTGCTGTAAGCTTTTTTTTGGCTGGGGTACCAGGATTCGAACCTGGGAATGACGAGATCAAAACCCGTTGCCTTACCGCTTGGCGATACCCCAATTGTACTTTACTACTAAGGCAAGCAATAGCTGCATACCTTTAAATGTGGTGCGGGAGGCGAGACTTGAACTCGCACACCTTGCGGCGCTAGAACCTAAATCTAGTGCGTCTACCAATTTCGCCACTCCCGCAGAAATGGTGGCTATGGCGGGATTCGAACCTGCGACCCCATCATTATGAGTGATGTGCTCTAACCAGCTGAGCTACATAGCCACTGTGTCAATAACTGTTAAATACTGCTTTAACCAACGTTTCGCTTTGCTTGCGTTGCGTTACTGAACGGTGCGCATTATGCGCATCAGGCCGAAAATGGTCAACCCCTTTTTTAATAAAAACACACTCTTTTAAGTCGCCTGCTGATAAAGTAGTCGCTTAGGTGGAGAAATGAGCTAAAAGCACCCCTTCGGAGCTGTAAGCCGTCCACAAAATAAAGCTATACACCTAACGCTGTACGCTTTACGTTAAAGAAAACATTGGTTTTGTTTTCGTACCGCGCTCGGCGTAAAGCGTATAGAAAGCCGGAGGCTGAGAGCTGGAAGCTATAAGCTAGACAAAACACTGCAGCATTTTTATTTTTGGTTTTACTTCCGGCTTCTAGCTTCAAGCTTATTACTGTCTGTTATGGATTGCCGCGTCGCTTCGCTCCTCGCAATGACGGCGAAATAAAGCGCTACGCCTAACGCTGTACGCTTTACGTTAAAGAAAACACCGGTTTGTTTTTTGCGTACCGCGCTCAGCGTAAAGCGTATAGAAAGCCGGAGGCTGAGAGCTGGAAGCTATAAGCTAGACAAAACACTGCAGCATTTTTATTTTTGGTTTTACTTCCGGCTTCAAGCTTCAAGCTTATTGCTGCCTGTTATGGATTACCGCGTCGCGGTACTCCTCGCAATGACGGCGAAAAACGCGGTCTCTAAAAAATAACCCCCAAACCTAGGGGTTGGGGGTTATGTAATATTCAACATCGATACGCACTTGTGCTTTAGTCGTCGAATTCGTCCATCCAGATCATGATCACGGCTTCTAGTACCTGCTCGTTGGAGGCATTAGGATCGTCATCGAAGTTTTCTAGTTCGCAAATCCAGCGGTGTAAGTCAGTAAAGCGTACCGTTTTAGGATCGGTATCAGGATAAGCGTCTAGCAAATCCAGTGCGATATCCTGACTGTCTGTCCATCTAAGGCTCATTTGCCCTCTCCTGCCTACTGGCTTTCCGATACCATATTAAGAGTATATTTAGGGATCTCGATAACCAAGTCTTCGTCAACCACTTGTGCTTGGCAGCCAAGGCGTGAGTCTGGCTCTAAGCCCCAGGCTTTATCTAGCATATCGTCTTCTAGCTCGCAGCTTTCTTCCATGGAGTCGAAGCCTTCGCGCACTATTACATGACAGGTAGTGCACGCACAGGACTTCTCACAGGCATGTTCAATGTCGATGCCATTGCGCAAGGCGACATCCAATACGGTTTCACCCTGTTTGGCTTCAATTTCTGCACCTTCTGGGCACAGCTCGGGGTGAGGCAAAAATATAATTTTTGGCATTGTTACACCTTATCTACACGTTGTCCGGCCAAGGCTCGACGAATGGAGGCATCCATGCGTCGCTCTGCAAACTCAGCCGTTTGTTTGTCTGTTTGCTCAATGGCAAGTTTAATGGCGACCACATCGCTACCGGTCACACTTTGTTGTAGCGATTCAACCACAGCCATAATGTCGGCCCGCTCTTTATCATTCAGCAAGGCATCGCCGTCTTGATTGAGTGCCGCTACTATATTTTCGATAACCCGTGCCGCTTCTACTTTTTGCTCGGCCAGCATGCGGGCATCTATGTCTTCTTTAGCATGCTCAAACGACGCTTTTAGCATGGTGGCAATGTCGTTTTCATTTAAGCCGTAAGAGGGTTTAACTTCAATTTCGGCTTGTACGCCCGAGGATTTTTCCATGGCACTGACCGACAATAAACCATCGGCATCTACCTGAAAGGTCACGCGAATATGTGCCGCTCCCGCCGCCATGGGCGGAATGTCGGTGAGGTTAAAACGGGCCAATGAACGGCAATCGTCCACCAGCTCTCGCTCACCTTGCAACACATGAATAGCCATGGCAGTTTGGCCATCTTTAAAGGTGGTAAACTCTTGCGCACGCGCCACCGGAATGGTGGTGTTGCGTGGGATCACTTTTTCAACTAAGCCACCCATGGTTTCTAAACCCAACGACAAGGGCGTAACATCGAGCAATAGCATATCGCTGTCGGGCTTATTACCAATTAGCACATCCGCCTGAATGGCGGCACCAATGGCCACCACTTTGTCGGGGTCTAGGCTGGTTAGGGGCTCGGTAGAAAAGTAATCCCCCACCCGTTGGCGCACTAGCGGCACACGGGTTGAACCGCCGACCATCACCACTTCTTGTACATCATCGGCACTCACACCAGCATCTTTTAATGCGCGACGACAGGCCATAAGCGTTTTATTGATCCAAGGCGTAATAAGCGCATCAAAGTCGGTGCGGCTTAAGCTGCCCTGCCACCCTTGCCATGCCACATCAACGCTATCATTGTCGGTTAAGGCTTGCTTAGCGCTGCAGGCTACATCCAATAAATTACGTTGCTGAGTTGGAGTGAGCTCGGTGACTTGGGCTTGTTGCTGGATCCAATCTGCTACTGCATGGTCAAAGTCATCGCCGCCTAAAGCCGAATCACCGCCGGTGGCTAATACTTCAAATACACCACGATGCAAGCGCAAAATAGAGATATCAAAGGTTCCGCCCCCTAAATCAAACACCGCAATCACCCCCTCTTGCCCCGAATCGAGTCCGTAGGCTATGGCGGCGGCTGTGGGTTCGTTTAATAAGCGCAGTACTTCTAAACCGGCTAATTGGGCGGCGTCTTTGGTGCCTTGGCGCTGGGCATCATCAAAGTAAGCCGGAACGGTAATCACTGCCCCTTGAATGGGATTACCCACACTGCGCTCGGCACGCTCATTTAATTCTTTTAAGATTTCGGCCGATACTTGCACCGGGTTTACCGGCCCTTGGGGCGTGTCTAGCTCTATAATGCCATTGTCGGTATCTCGAAAGGCATAAGGCAGCCGGTGATGCGGGATATCGGCCAAGGCCTTACCCATGAGTCGCTTTACCGAAGAAATAGTATGCTGGGGATCTTGGTCGGCTTCGTGTTTAGCGTCGTGACCCACGCGCAAGCCCTCTGCGGTGTAGTGCACCACTGAGGGTAGTAAATCGCGGTCTTGCTCATCCACTAAGGTTTCGGGCACACCACTGCGTACCAGTGCCACCAAAGAGTTGGTGGTGCCTAAATCAATACCGACTGCCCATTTTTGCTCATGAGGAGCCGCGCTTAAGCCCGGCTCTGATATTTGTAATAATGCCATTAGGGTTAGAATTCCTGCTGCGCATCTTCCAAACGTTCGAGTTCGGTCTGCAGCTTAGTCATGAATTTAAGTTTACGTACCGTATCGGCGGCCTCTTGCAGCAGCTGTGCGCTTAACTGCTGTTCAAGCTCGGCATAATAATCTGCTGTTGCCTGTTGCAGCTGTTGATCAAAGACCATAATAGCGGCAAATACATCCTCTGCATCGCTAATATCGGCTAATTCTTCACGCCACTCCATTTGCTGCATCAAAAATTCAGGATCTTTCAGAGTTTGCTGTTCAGCATGTAGCTCAACGCCTTGTAAAGATAACAGGTATTCGGCGCGACTAAGAGGGTGTTTAAGCGTGGTGAATGCATCATTGATTTGGGCGGCACTTTGTACCGCCTGAAGGCGCTCGCGCTCAGGATGAGCGGCAAACTTATCGGGGTGAAACTGCATTTGCAGTGTTCGGTATGTTTGTGCCAGCGCTTGGCTATCTAATGCAAACGCTGGCGTTAAACCAAACAGCTCGAAGTAGTTCATGCTGCGTCCTTAAACGTTAAAGCTTTCGCCGCAACCACATTCCCCACTGGTATTGGGGTTGTTGAATTTGAAGCCTTCGTTCAAGCCTTCTTTGGCAAAATCGAGTTCGGTACCGTCGAGATATACTAAGCTTTTGCTATCGACGACCACCTTTACCTCGCCATGCTCAAACACTTGGTCGCCTTCTGACAGTTCGTCAACAAACTCAAGTACATAAGCCATGCCTGAGCAACCGGACGTTTTCACGCCCAAGCGCAGACCTAGGCCTTTGCCTCTGCTGTTTAAAAACGTCTGCACCCTGTGTGCAGCTGCATCGGTAATGGTGATCGCCATAGTGTCTCCGTTTACGCTTGTGCTTGCTTTTGCTTGTAATCATCAATGGCTGCTTTAATGGCGTCTTCTGCCAATATAGAGCAATGAATTTTTACCGGAGGCAATGCCAGCTCTTCGGCAATATCGGTGTTGCTGATACTGGCTGCTTCTTCTAAGTTTTTACCCTTTACCCACTCGGTAATCAGCGAGCTAGAGGCAATGGCTGAGCCACAACCATAGGTTTTAAACTTAGCATCTTCAATAATGCCGGCGTCGCTAATTTTTAGCTGTAGTTTCATTACGTCACCACAGGCCGGCGCGCCCACCATACCGGTTGCAACACTGGTATCGTTTTTATCGAAACCGCCCACGTTACGGGGGTTTTCATAGTGATCTATTACTTTTTCGCTGTAAGCCATGATTATTTCCTCACCCTTGCTTCTATGGTGTCAACACCTTAGTGGTGTGCCCATTCAACTTGATCCAAATCTATTCCGTCTTTAAACATTTCCCACAATGGAGACATGTCACGCAGACGATCGATGGCGTCATTAACCAGCTTTATTGTGTAATCAATTTCTGCTTCTGTGGTAAAACGCCCAATGCTAAAGCGAATTGAGCTGTGCGCTAACTCGTCATTAAGACCTAAGGCACGCAATACGTAAGACGGCTCTAGGCTGGCAGAAGTACAGGCGGAGCCTGATGAAACGGCTAAGTCTTTTAATGCCATAATTAAAGACTCACCTTCAACATAGGCAAAACTGATATTAAGAATGCCGGGTACGCGCTGCTCTAAATCACCGTTAACATAAACTTCTTCTATGTCTTTTACGCCATCGTATAGGCGCTGGCGTAGCGCTTCAATGCGCTGGCCTTCGGCGTGCATTTCTTGTTTAGCAATACGAAATGCCTCGCCCATACCAACAATTTGGTGAGTCGCTAAGGTGCCTGAGCGCATGCCACGTTCGTGTCCACCACCGTGCATTTGCGCTTCTAAACGCACACGCGGCTTACGCGATACATACAATACGCCTATGCCTTTAGGACCATAAATTTTATGACCTGATAGCGACAGTAGATCTATTTTCATGTCTTTTACGTCTATGTCGATTTTGCCGGCACTTTGTGCAGCATCAACATGGAACATAATTTTACGGCTACGGCACAGCTCGCCAATGGCTTTAACGTCTTGGATTACGCCAGTTTCGTTATTCACGTGCATGATGCTCACCAAAATGGTGTCTTCACGCAAGGCGTTTTCAATTTGCTCTAGGGTAAACAGACCGTTAGATTGTGGCTCAAGGTAAGTTACTTCATACCCTTCGCGCTCTAACTGACGGCACGGATCCAATACCGCTTTGTGTTCAGTTTTAGAGGTAATAATGTGCTTACCCTTTTTGCCATAGAAATTGGCAATGCCTTTAATAGCCAAGTTATCAGACTCAGTTGCACCTGATGTGAACACAATTTCACGAGGGTCGGCATTAATCAGATCAGCAATTTGATTACGCGCAATATCTACCTGTTCTTCTGCTTGCCAACCAAAACGGTGGGAACGAGAAGCAGGGTTACCGAAAATTCCGTCTGTGGTAAGGCATTGCATCATCTTTTCGGCAACGCGAGTATCTACCGGGCAGGTAGCCGCATAGTCGAGGTAAATGGGCAGTTTCATTATATTCTCCATTACGACGCTGCTCTATTCGGCAGTCTTGTCATCGACATTAAACACATTATATTTATTTACAGACTGTCACTGTTAAGCGCATTAATCTAGCGTTAACAAGCTGACATGACTATCTTGTTGCTCGGCCGTTTGACGGGCACTTTGCTGGCTTACCAGCTCAGCTAAGCTAATACCTTCCAGAAAATCACTGATGCGATCACTTAATGCACACCATAGTGAATGGGTTAGGCACTGATTACCACTCTGACAGTCCCCTTTGCCTTGGCACTTAGTGGCATCTACGGACTCGTCTACGGCCCAAATAATGGCACCAACAGAAATATCTGCTTGCTCTAATCCCAATCGATAACCACCACCTGGTCCACGTACACTGCTTACTAATCCATGCTTACGCAAACGGGCAAACAATTGTTCGAGGTAAGACAGAGAAATTCCCTGTCGTTCAGAGATGTGGGCAAGAGATACAGGTGCGGTATCGCCGTATAAGGCGACGTCTAACATAGCCGTTACTGCATAGCGCCCTTTTGATGTCAATCTCATGTTATTAGCCTCTTACTGATATGCAGCAAGATTGCCATACCCGAGTAATTTAGTCAAGTATTAACCTGACTAAAACACTCAACTACTTCCTTTGCCTTTTTTACGCCCAGGATTTTGGATTGAGGTAAGAATGCCGCGCAAGATATTTAACTCGTGATCTTCTGGTCGTGCCCGATTAAACAAGCGCCGTAGCTTGGTCATCACTTGCCCTGGATGGGGCTTAATTATAAAACCGGTCTCTAATAAGGTGTCTTCTAAATGACCGTAAAAGCGCTCTAAATCTTGTGATAAAGGGTAGGTTTGCTCTGCCTCTGCAACATCGGCTTGAGTTTGGCTATTTAACCAAGCCATACGGGTTTCATAGCTAATTGTTTGTACTGCCATGGCCAAATTAAGCGAGCTGTAGTCAGGATTAGCCGGAATGGCAACATGAAAGTGACACTGATGCAGCTCGTCGTTACTTAAGCCGGTGCGTTCACGGCCAAATACCAGTGCCACCTTATGTTGTGGCGCCTCAGCTATGGCTTTTTCGCCGGCTTCTCGGGCATCCAGCATGGGCCAAGACAAAGTACGAGAGCGGGCACTGGTGCCGATCACTAGCCCGCAGTCAGCCACCGCCTCGGCTAAGGTAGCCACGGTATGGGACTGTTCTAAAATATCTTTGGCGCCAGCAGATAGGGCTTGTGCTTGCTCATCAATCGGCGTGACTGGGTCAACCAGCCATAAGTCACTTAACCCCATGGTTTTCATGGCGCGAGCCGCCGAGCCTATATTGCCGGTGTGAGAGGTATTTACTAATACGATTTTTATGTGTTCAAGCATTACAAGAGTCCAAGGGTGCTTAGCCGTAAATTCTATCACAGACAAATAGCACTCGTCTTCAAAGCTCGAAGTCAAAAGCCGGAAGCCGGAAGCCGGAGGTCACTTCGAGCTTCCAGCTTTTAGTTGTCGTTAGCTTGTTCCATTAAATCTAGCTCAAGCAAGGAGTAGCGGTGTTCGACAAAGTCGTAGACATTGGTAGATAAGGACAATTTAAAATAGACTTCGGCTTTATCAATATCACCTGCTTGCTGAGCGCGTTTTCCTAAATAAAAATAAGCCTCACATAATCGCTCTGCTAATTGTTGATTATTACTACTCTCTTCGGCAATGCGATTTAATAATTGTTCTTCACTTTTGTTACCTAAGTAAACATGAACAATATCCCATGCCCATTCATTAGTGCCGTAGTTTTGTTGGAATTGTTGCAGCATCATATTAGCCAAAGAGGGATCTAAACGCTCCAACGCCAAGTGCCAAAGTAATAACCGATAAGGATCATCAGGCTGGGCATCAAGAAAAATCTTAAGATCTTGCGCAGCTAATCGAGGTCGCCCACCGTAATACAAGGCAATGCCGCGATTAAGGTTGGCATATTCATAATCAGGATCTAGTTCTAATGCCGAATCAAAGGCTTCATAGGCTTCACTAAATTCTTGGTTTTGCGTGAAGTAAACGCCATTTAGATTATAGGCATCAGCAAAGTCAGGCTTTTCTCGCAATGCTCGATTAAAGTCTAATCGCGCCATGGCGCGTAAACCAACGCGATCAAAAATAACACCACGCTGAAAAAGTAATTCAGCACGCTGCTCTGAGGTTAACCCAGGAGAACTTAACATTTGCCCAATACGGGCTAGGCCTAATTCGTTTTCATAGGATACTTGCATAGGTACAGGCAACACCAAAGTAGCAGGAACTACCGGTGATGAGCTGCAGCCAATTAATAAGCAGCCAAGAAATACTAAAGGGCCGAGCAATAATCGTTGGTTCAAGACGGCTCCGAACTTATTTTATTATGAATTCATCTTATGCAGCTGCGCAGCATTTGTCATTAGACAAATGCATTATGATAGAAAAAGGGTCCCGTAGGACCCTTTTATTTACGCTAATATTAAACCAATGGTTCTTGGTCTGCGCCTTCTTTTTCTATTTGTGGCGGTAGCATATGTTCGCGCTTTACCCCCAACATCATTGCCCAAGCACTGGCAATATAAATAGAAGAATAGGTACCAAATGCAATGCCTAACAATAAGGCGGTGGCAAAACCGTGGATTAACGCGCCGCCTTTCCAGAACAAGGCAACCACCACCACTAATGTAGTAATGGATGTGATCAAAGTACGGCTTAGGGTATCGGTAATGGCCTCATTAAATACCTGTGCTGTGGTATCTTCGCGAACACGACGAAAGCTTTCTCGCACTCGGTCAAACACCACTATGGTATCGTTAAGTGAGTACCCCACGACTGTGAGTAAGGCGGCCACTATGGTTAAGTCGACTTCTATTTGGCTCCATGAGAATACCCCTAAGGTAATAATCACATCGTGCGCCAAAGAAATCACTGCCCCTGAAGCCAGTCGCCACTCAAAGCGTACCCCCACATAAAGCATGATACACAAGAGCGCGACCAAAATGGCTAGGCCACCTTGTTCGGCCAGCTCTTTACCAATGGCCGGCCCCACAAACTCTAATCGCTTCATTACCACATTAGGCTGTACTTGCTCCATGGCGGCCAGTACGGCTTCACCTTGTTGCTGTACGTCTACCCCGGCTTGAGGCGTTAAGCGTATTAGCACATCGCGACTGCTACCAAAGTTTTGTACTGTGGCATTGCTTAGGCCAGCTTGCTCTAAGCTAGTGCGTACTTTGTCCAAGTCAACCGATTGCTCAAAGGCCACTTCCACCACTGTACCACCGGTGAAATCTAGCCCCCAGTTCAGCCCTTTGGTGAATAGGGTGGCAAAGCACAATACAATAAGCACTGCTGAAAAGGCGCTAGCCAGTTTTGAGTAGTGCATAAAGCGAATGGGCGCTCGGGTTTTGAGGATCTCAAACATTTTCTTTCCTCATATCGATAATTTGCTGAGACGCTTACCGCCCCAGAGCAAGTTAACCAGCGCTCGGGTTCCCACAATCGCGGTAAACATGGACGCCAAAATGCCGATAATCAGTGTCACGGCGAAGCCCTTAATGGGGCCAGTACCAATGGCAAACAAAATAATGGCAGTGATAAGGGTAGTAATATTAGAGTCGGCAATGGTGCCTAACGCTTTATCGTACCCCACATGAATGGCCTGTTGAATGCTGCGGCCATCGCGTATTTCTTCGCGTATACGCTCAAAAATAAGCACGTTGGCATCCACCGACATCCCTATGGTTAACACAATACCGGCAATACCGGGCAGCGTCATAGTGGCACCGGGTACCATAGACATCACACCAATAATAATGACCAAGTTAGCCAATAAAGCGGCATTGGCCACCAAGCCAAACTTACGATAATAAATCGCCATAAACACCACCACCGCAATCATGCCAAAGACCATGGCCATCATGCCGTTTTCGATGTTTTGCTTACCCAAGCTTGGACCTATGGTGCGCTCTTCTACTATTTGAATGGGGGCGATTAAGGCACCCGCACGCAACAGTAAAGACAGATTTTGTGCTTCTGCCATAGAATCGATACCGGTAATACGAAAGCTTCTACCCAGTCGCGACTGAATAGTGGCAATGTTGATCACTTCTTGGTGCTTGTTGAATTGGCGTGAGCCATCTTCATTGATCTTGTCGCCGGTTTTATACTCGGTAAACACAGTCGCCATAGGGCGGCCTACGTTATCTTTAGTAAAATCGGCCATGCGGCTACCGCCAGGGGCATCTAGGCTAATGTTGACCTGAGGACGGCTAAATTCATCCATGCTCGAGCTGGCATCAACAATATGCTCACCGGTTAAAATAACACGCTTATGCAGCACCACAGGACGGCCATTACGATCTTTTAGCAATTCGCTATTAGGCGGCACGCGCCCAGCGTTGGCGGCAGCAGTGTCGGCCTTTTCGTCCACTAAACGAAACTCTAAGGTGGCGGTTGCGCCTAAGATTTCTTTCGCACGAGCTGTGTCTTGAATACCGGGCAACTGTACCACTATACGCTCGGCACCTTGGCGCTGTACTAACGGCTCGGCAACCCCAAGTTCATTGACTCGGTTACGAATAATCGTAATGTTTTGCTGTAGTGCGTATTCTTTGACTTCTTTAAGGCGCTGCTCACTCATTTGAGCAAATACGCCAAAATTATCGCCGCTATCACGCTCAGCAAACACGAGATCAGGATAACGCCCCTGCAAAAAGCTTAGCGCTTGATCCCGAGTTTTAGCGTCACGGAACACGGCTAAGGTGCCCTCGTCTTTGCTTAATACCCCAGAGTAGCGCAAACGCTGTTCACGTAGATCGGTACGAAAATCTTGTATTCTTTGCTCTTGAACACGATTAATGGCTTCATCCATGTCCACTTCCATTAAGAAGTGCACACCGCCTCGTAAATCAAGACCGAGCTTAAGTGGGCCTGCGCCTAAGGCTTCTAACCAAGCAGGCGTGGCAGGCGCTAAGTTAAGGGCACTAATGTAATTATCGCCAAGCTCTGCGGCTACTAGCTCTTTTCCTTTAAGCTGATCATCTGTGTTGCGAAAGCGCACTAACAACTGATCGTCTTCTAGCGCGGCACTTTTAATATCAATGCCGGCGGCTTGTAAGGTCGCTTGGGTTTTAGCTAGCTCAGAAGCCGTCACTTGACTGCCTCGGGTACCGGACACCTGCAACGCAGGGTCTTCACCAAATAAATTGGGTGCTGCATATAGAAAACTGATGGTGATCACAGCGATCACCATCAAGTATTTCCACAGCGGATATCGATTTAACACGCTGTGCTCCTTGGCAAGGAATTAAAGGGACTGAATAGAACCCTTAGGAAGGACGGCTGAAATAAAGTCCTTTTTAATGGTCACTTGGCTTTGCTCGCTTAAGCTCAGCAGCACGTAATCGTTGTCTTCGGTAATTTTAGCAATTTTACCCACTAAGCCACCGTTGGTGAGCACTTCATCGCCCTTGCTTAAAGACGCCATTAGGTTTTTATGCTCTTTCACTCGCTTTGACTGAGGGCGGAAAATCATAAAATAGAAGATCAAACCAAATACCGCCAACATGATGATCATTTCCATACCACCACCTGCAGCGCCGCCTTGAGCATGAGCGTTAGAGATAAAGTTCATAAATTTTAGTTCCTTATTGATGATTAACGTGTTTATAAATCGCGATTAACAGGGAAAGCCATCGCCGTCCCTTTTTTATGGGTCTGTTACCTATTCTTGTTCGCCGGCGTCGCCAGTCTGCCCAAGAGGAGGCACAGCTTTACCTTGACGCTGATAAAACTCAGCAACAAAGTCGTCTAATTTACCTTGCTCGATAGCCTGACGTAAACCTTCCATTACGCGTTGGTAGTGACGTAAGTTGTGAATGGTGTTTAAACGCGAGCCTAATATCTCATTACACTTATCTAAATGATGTAAATAAGAGCGAGAATAATTCTTACAGGTGTAGCAATCGCATTCGCTATCTAATGGCCCGGTATCGGTTTTATGCTTAGCGTTACGAATTTTAACCACGCCGTCTGTGGTAAATAAATGGCCGTTACGCGCATTACGTGTGGGCATAACACAATCAAACATATCAATGCCGCGGCGCACACCTTCTACTAAATCTTCAGGCTTACCCACCCCCATTAAATAACGGGGTTTATCGGCCGGAATTTGCGGACAAATATGCTCCAGTATGCGGTGCATTTCGGGCTTAGGTTCACCCACAGCTAAACCACCCACGGCATAGCCATCGAAGCCCACATCTAACAGGCCCGCTAAAGAGACGTCGCGTAAGTCTTCATGCATACCACCTTGTATAATGCCAAATAGAGCATTTTTATTGCCTTGTTTATCAAAGTGATCGCGAGAGCGTTTCGCCCAGCGCAATGACATTTCCATGGATTTTTTCGCTTCTTCCCAAGTGGCAGGAAACGGCGTACATTCATCCATGATCATCACTATATCAGAGCCCAAGTCGTATTGAATTTCCATCGACACTTCTGGGGACAAGAAAATTTTATCGCCGTTTACGGGATTGCGAAAATACACGCCCTCTTCGGTAATTTGGCGAATATCGCCCAAGCTAAAAACCTGAAAACCACCGGAGTCGGTTAAAATTGGGCCTTGCCAGTTCATAAAGTCGTGCAAATCGCCGTGTAGTTTCATCACCTCTTGTCCAGGGCGTACCCACAGATGAAAAGTGTTGCCCAGCAAAATTTGGGCACCGGTATCTGCCACTTCTTCTGGGGTCATGCCTTTTACCGTGCCGTAGGTGCCGACCGGCATAAAGGCTGGGGTATCAACCACGCCACGATCAAACGTTAGGCGGCCACGACGGGCTAAGCCATCGGTTGTGTGTAAATCAAATTTCATGTGTTACCTCTTCTGGCCAGAGAAACAGTCTGACCTTGTTTAAAAACAGCTGTATGCCTTACGTTTTACGCTTTACGTGAAACATAAATACCCGCCCTTGTAGTCCAACGCTTTAGCTGTTGGTCCTGTTTAGCAGGAGGGAGTTGGGAATTGGAGTTAACCAATCCCTAGTCCCTATTCCCCAATGTCTGTTGTCGAGTAAGAAACATGGCATCGCCGTAGCTGAAAAAGCGGTATCGCTGCTCAATGGCTTGGCGATAGGCTTCTTTAATATTCTCAAATCCGCAAAATGCGCTGACCAGCATGATCAAGGTGGATTCTGGCAGATGAAAGTTGGTGATCATGGCATCAACTAGCTGAAAGCGATATCCAGGATAAATAAAGATATCGGTATCGCCGTAAAAAGGCGCTAATGCGGTGTTATTTTCTTGCGCCACTTTTGCCGCACTTTCTAATGAACGTACCGAGGTAGTCCCCACGGCAATCACGCGGCCGCCACGGGCTTTAGTGGCCAGCACTTTTTCAACCACCTCATCGGACACTTCTATGTATTCAGCGTGCATTTGATGCTCAAGCACATTATCAACCCGCACCGGCTGAAAAGTGCCCGCCCCTACGTGCAAAGTCACAAACGCCAGTTCGGCGCCTTTGACCACCAGTGCATCTAATAAAGCTTGATCAAAATGCAGCCCTGCCGTGGGTGCGGCTACCGCACCGGGCTTTTCATTATAAACGGTTTGATAACGCTCTTTATCAGCCTCGGTATCGGGTCGGTCAATATAAGGCGGCAGGGGCATATGGCCCACCGCTTCTAAAATTTCTAATACAGTGCGCGCGTCATCATGAAATTCAATTTCAAACAAAGCGTCGTGGCGCGCCACCATAGTCGCCTTAACATCTGGCTCTAGAATTAATTCGCTACCGGGCTTAGGGGCTTTAGAGGCACGCACATGGGCCAATACGCGCTTATCATCTAATACGCGCTCAACCAACACCTCTAACTTGCCGCCACTGGCCTTACGGCCAAATAATCGAGCTGGAATAACCCGCGTATTGTTAAATACCAGCAAGTCTCCTGGGTTAACACGCTCCAGTACTTGATGAAAATAACCATGATTAATCTCACCACTGTTACCCTCTAGCTGTAACAAACGACTTGCGCCGCGCTCCGGCATGGGGTGGCGGGCAATAAGCTCATCGGGGAGCTCAAAAGAAAATTCGCTAACCAGCATAGGCAACCTCTTGTAATAACGTGCGATAGTCTAGTGAGGGCGCCTCACTGGATCAAGGCAATTCGCCGTTATCGCGCCATAATGCATATTATTGTGATATAGCGTAAGGTCAATGTAATAGGCACTTGATGATATCTTCCTTTATGGTGATCATCAGACAAGACGTTATCGTTCGACTATCTTGATATTAAAACGACATCAAAGAGAAGGAATACCTTATGCCAGCTATCGTCTCTGAAATTATGACCCGCGATGTGATTGGTCTGCCCCCTACCGCCACCTTGGGTGAAGCGCGCACATTAATGCAGCGCCATCATATTCGACACCTTCCTGTACTCAAAGAAGACACCTTAGTGGGGCTGGTAAGCCAGCGAGATATGTTAGCCGCCCAAGAGTCTTGCCTTGAAAAAGACAGTAATGGCGCTTTTTTAACTCAGCATCAACTATCAGAAGTGATGATCGAAGACGTCACCAGTGTCAGCCCCAAGGCTGGGGTACGTGAGGCGGCGCAGTATTTACAACAACATAAATACGGCTGTTTGCCGGTTATTGATAAAGGCAAATTAGTGGGCATTGTCACCGACAGTGACTTTGTGACAGTGGCGATTCATCTGCTTGAGGTATTGGATGCACAATTGGCCGAGCAGCCCGATAATGAGATGGATCCCGATGATTTAGACTTATCGGTGCATCAGGTTGATGAGGATGATGACGCGCTACCGGTAAGATAGGCCAGTCAATGAACTACCTAGCCCATCTACATCTGGCACAATTGAGTCACACCAGCCTGCCGGGTGCCTTGTTAGGCGAGTATGTAAAAGGGGACATCAACAAAAGTGCTAAAGACGCACTCCCCGCCGATTTACAGCGAGGCGTTTGGCTACATAGGCGCATCGACTCTTTTACCGATGCTCACCCGCAGCATTTGGGGGCGGTGCGAGCCTTGCCCAGCCCCTATCGGCGTTTTGGTGGCATTATTATGGATATGATATTTGACCATTTTTTGGCTAAACATTGGTGTTGCTTTAGCTCTCAGCCACTGAGTAACTTTATTGATGAGGCCCACGCCCAGCTTGTGCCAGATAACCATTGGCCAGCTGCCATGGTGACCTTGGTGGCACGTATGCAGCAATATCAGTTACTGGCCAGTTATCAGTCTTTAGAGGGCATTAGCTTGGCGCTCACCCGCATTGGCCAGCGCTTTCACCGCCCTACCCCGCTTGCCCATTGTCTGCCTTTATTACAAGCGCATTATTCAGATATGGAACAAGCTTTTTTGCGCTTTTACCCCGAGTTAATGGATTATGTATTAAGACAAAGCGTGAAAGATAGCTGGAAGCGGTAAGCTAGAAGCCGGAAGTAAAGTATTTGCACCGATTGAGTGTCGTCCCCCTTATCCCTTACGGGTTTATCTCATCCTGTCCGCTTTACTTCTACAAAAATCTAATACCAATCGTACTAAAGAAGTGGTCAGCTTTAATAGCTGCAAAAGCCGAACAAAGGGGTGACTCCACCGACACGCTGCAAGCACATCCATGTGGCGCTCAACATATGACGTCCCTGTCATGTGATGGTCGGTGGAGTCACTCCCTTTATCCGGCCAACAACCACTGAGTCGCCTGTTAGCAGTCTCACAGACAACTCTGATCTTTATAAGAGGCGGCTGAGATCGCCTACCACGACCGTGAAATGCCATGGACGGCATTTCCCGAGCCCCCATGGATGGGTTTATGGCGTGTCGTGGTAGGTGACTTAGCTTCCTCTCTTATGCAGGTTTTCAATAGAACAGATCTTTAGTGTATTTGGTATAACCTTTCTGCTTCGCAGAACCCACGGCTAAAGCGTGGGACTACAGAAAACACCAGTAGCTTTGTCATTGCGAGGCACGAAGCAATCCATCCTTCAGGCTCGTACCCTACCCAACCTAGATCTTCGCTTCCGGCTTCCGGCTTCCGGCTTCAAGCTTCAAGCTATTTTTTGGAGTAGCCCGACAAAAAACCATTTAAGCAAACGAAAAAAGGCAGCCCGGGGGCTGCCATAAACTAAGGGATAATGCTTGATGATCTGGTCATCATTTTATTATTAATTATATATTTTCGAACTGACCCATAGTGTTGTCTTTACCACCGGCTTTAAGAGCGGCGTCACCGGCGAAGAATTCTTTGTGGTCATCACCTATGTTAGAGCCTGCCATATCTTGGTGCTTAACGGTGGCGATGCCTTGGCGAATTTCTTTACGCTGTACACCTGCTACATATGCCAGCATGCCTTCGTCACCAAAGTAGCCTTTTGCTAAGTTATCGGTAGACAATGCCGCAGTGTGGTAAGTAGGCAGCGTAATCAAATGGTGGAAAATACCCGCTTCACGTGCTGCATCGCGCTGGAAGTTAGCCGTCCATTCGTCGGCCAGTTTAGCCAGCTCAGACGTATCGTAATCGGCACTCATTAGGCGAGCACGATCATAAGCGCTTACGTCTTTTCCTTCTTCAGCCCATGCATCGTACACTTGCTGGCGGAAGTTGAGCGTCCAGTTAAACGACGGGCTGTTGTTGTACACCAGCTTGGCATTAGGTACTTGTTCACGAATGCGATTAACCATATTGGCAATTTGGCCAACGTGCGGTTTTTCAGTTTCAATCCACAGTAAGTCTGCGCCGTTTTGTAAGCTGGCAATACAGTCCATTACCACACGATCTTCACCTGAGCCTTCTTTAAACTGGAACAGACCTGAGGCTAAACGCTTTGGTTTAATCAGCTTGCCATTTTGCTTAATAACCACGTCACCGTTATTAATGTCATCTGCTGAGGCAATTTCATCACCATCAATAAAGCTGTTGTACTGGTCGCCTAAATCACCTGGTTCTTCTGTTACGGCAATTTGCTTGGTTAAGCCGGCACCTAAAGAGTCGGTACGGGCCACAATCACACCATCATCTACCCCTAACTCTAGGAAAGCTAAGCGCACCGCATTAATTTTTGATAAGAAGTCAGCATGAGGCACGGTTACTTTACCGTCTTGGTGACCACACTGCTTTTCATCAGATACTTGGTTTTCAATTTGAATACAGCAAGCACCGGCTTCAATCATTTGCTTGGCCAGCAAGTAGGTAGCTTCATCATTACCAAAACCGGCATCAATATCAGCAATAATTGGCACTATGTGTGTTTCATGATTATCAATTTGCTGCGTTAGCTCAGTAATTTTAGCCTGATCATCTGCTTTTACGGCTTCTTCTAAGTCTCGGAACAGGTGGTTAAGCTCCCAAGAATCAGCTTGGCGCAAGAAGGTGTATAGCTCTTCAATCAAACCAGACACGGCGGTTTTTTCATGCATAGACTGATCGGGCAGCGGACCAAACTGAGAACGCATGGCGGCAACCATCCAGCCAGACAAGTATAAATAACGACGCTTAGTGGTATTAAAGTGCTTTTTAACAGAAATCATTTTCTGTTGACCAATAAAACCGTGCCAGCAACCTAAAGACTGAGTGTATTGCGAAGTATCTAGATCATAGTTGGCCATGTCTTCACGCATAATTTTTGCGGTGTACTTGGCAATATCTAAGCCGGTCTTAAATTTATTTTGCACACGCATACGTGCAGCATGCTCAGGCTTAATGGCGCCCCAAGTAGGGTTTTGTTTAATCAAAGAAGTCAGGGTATCAATTTCGCTTGCGTATGGCATGGTGTCCGTCCTGTTCTAGTCTGTCGAGTTGAAGCCTATGTTTAGGCTTTTCTACTTCCTTACCACAACAAAATTTGCATTAATGTTGTGCGCTATAACCTTGCTTATTTTGCACCGCAACTCTCGTC
Source organism: Oceanisphaera pacifica (assembly GCF_017498065.1). Taxonomy (GTDB): domain Bacteria; phylum Pseudomonadota; class Gammaproteobacteria; order Enterobacterales; family Aeromonadaceae; genus Oceanimonas; species Oceanimonas pacifica. Next base: position 71,235 of record NZ_JAGDFX010000004.1, read on the forward strand.
TATTTTTAGTGAGTCAGAAAACTCTGCTCTATTATTTTATATATGACGTTTCCGTTTATTCTGCGCTGCGTTACGGATACTAATTTGCGCAACATTTAGCATAAGGTCAAGTAACAATCTAGCAAAATTACAACACAGGTCACATAACAGGTATAATATAAAACTAAAGTATAATCAGCATCCTCTTATACTGCGGCCCTCTCAAACAGCCCCCCCTCAACACACCGAACAAAAATGTAACTAAAAACTGTAATAAAACAACCAAAAACAACCTAACATTAAATTAAGGTCCAACGTTTAGCTTTTTACCAGCAATCGAATGTAAAGCAACACTTCTTGCCCTTAGCTCAGGCATAGCGGCAATTGCCAGTCTGGCGCATAAAAAATAGCAACACTAAAAAAGCCCCCTCCAGTTCAATAAAAAAAGTGAACGAATTTCCTGTTTGTTGTTGTTTCACCATTTTTAAACAGTTTGCTGTGGTTTCCTCAAAATTCTGGATACTGCTTATATTGATTGATAGTTAAAATCTATCGATTCTATAGGAAACAACGAATTAACTTAATCATAGTACCGTTCTATGATTATAACCGTTCACAGCACAAGGCTGACTCAACACATAAGCATTCAAAACAAGTAACCAACACAAAAGGAAATATTATGACTGTTGCAATTAATACCGAAATCAAACCCTTTACCGCTCAAGCGTTTCGTCAAGGCGAGTTTGTTGAAGTGACTGAGGCTGACTTAAAAGGTAAGTGGTCAGTGGTGTTCTTCTACCCTGCAGACTTTACCTTTGTTTGCCCAACCGAATTAGGTGATGTGGCCGATCACTACAGCGAGCTACAGAAAATGGGCGTGGAAGTGTTTTCTGTATCGACCGACACTCACTTTACCCATAAAGCGTGGCACGACAGCTCCGACACCATTGGTAAAATCCAGTACTACATGGTGGGTGACCAAACCGGCACTATCACTAATAACTTTGATGTTATGCGTGAAGGCGAAGGCTTAGCAGACCGTGCCACCTTTATTATTGACCCAGAGGGCATTATTCAGGCGGTAGAAGTTACTGCAGAAGGCATTGGCCGGAACGCAGCAGACTTAGTACGCAAAATTAAAGCCGCTCAGTATGTTGCCACTCACCCTGGTGAAGTTTGCCCTGCTAAATGGCAAGAAGGCGAAGCAACCTTAGCACCATCACTGGACTTGGTTGGCAAAATCTAAGTTAGCTTAATCACTCCCTAATCGTAACTCGGCTAAGCCAAAGTGCTGGCCGAGTTCTGTTAACCCTCAGCACAGGACACGACTATGTTAGATGCAAACCTCAAACAACAATTGAACGCTTATTTACAAAACATTGTCTCGCCTATCGAGATCAGCGTGTCCTTGAGCGAGACACCAGAACAAGTAGCAAAATCAACCGAATTACGAGAGTTGGCCACAGAAATTAGCCAGCTTTCACACCAAATAAGCCTAAAGGAAGCGCAAGCACACCGCTCTCCTAGCATGAGCATTGCGCCAGCAGGCCAAACGCCAAGAGTAAGCTTTGCCGGTATTCCTATGGGTCATGAATTTACTTCTTTAGTATTGGCACTGCTACAGGCAGGCGGTCACCCTTCTAAAGTGAGCAGTGAATTACAGCAGCAAATTCGCGACCTTAAAGGCGAGTTTCATTTTGAAACTTATATTTCACTGTCGTGCCAAAACTGCCCCGATGTGGTGCAGGCTCTTAACTTAATGGCGACCCTTAACCCTAATATTACTCATGTGATGATAGATGGGGCGCTGTTTCAAGACGAAGTAACAGAACGTCAAATTATGGCGGTGCCTGCCGTTTATCTAAACGGTGAGCATTTTGGCCAAGGGCGCATGAGCTTAGAAGAGATCATTCCTAAGCTTGATAGCGAAGCGGCCGAGCGCCAAGCGGCAAACTTAAATGATGTCGACCCTTACGATGTATTAGTTGTAGGTGGTGGCCCAGCAGGCGCGGCAGCCGCCATTTATGCGGCCCGAAAAGGCATACGCACCGGCTTGTTAGCTGAGCGCTTTGGCGGCCAAGTGATGGATACCCTAGGTATAGAAAACTTTATTTCTGTGCCTTATACCGAGGGCCCTAAACTCGCAGCAAGCCTTGAGCAGCATATAAAAGAGTATGATGTGGATATTATTAGCGCCCAACGCGCCACTGGTATTCAATCGGCCTCTGCAGATACTAATGGGTTAGTGAATATCCCCTTAGCCAGTGGCGCAACCTTAAAAAGCCGCAGTGTGATTTTAGCCACAGGGGCGCGCTGGCGAGAGCTGAATGTGCCAGGTGAAGTGGAATATCGCAATAAAGGCGTGGCCTATTGCCCACACTGTGATGGCCCTTTGTTTAAGGGGAAGCGAGTGGCAGTAGTCGGCGGTGGTAACTCAGGTATTGAGGCCGCAATTGATTTAGCCGGCCTAGTCGAGCATGTCACTGTATTGGAGTTTGCCGATACTTTACGCGCCGATGAGGTGTTACAGCGCAAAGCCGAGTCTTTGCCGAATGTTGAGATTATTCGCAGTGCGCAAACCACAGAAGTGGTGGGCGATGGTCAAAAAGTCAGCGGTATGAATTATATTGACCGCGTGAGTGGCGAGCCTAAGCACCTTGCTGTTGCCGGTATTTTTGTACAAATTGGCTTAGTACCTAATACTGAGTTTTTACAAGGCTCAAACATTGAGCTATCGCGCTTTGGTGAAGTGATTATCGATGCTAAAGGCGCTACCTCACAACCCGGTGTCTTTGCCGCTGGCGATGCGACCACTGTACCGCATAAGCAGATTATTATTGCCATGGGAGCCGGTGCCACCGCCGCCCTCAGCGCCTTTGACCATTTAATTAGATCGTAAAACAAGGCGGGAAGCTGGAAGCTGGAAGCTGGAAGCTGGAAGCTGGAAGCTGGAAGCTGGAAGCTGGAAGCTGGAAGCTGGAAGCTGGAAGCTGGAAATAAAAACACCGAGCCATAAGGGCTCGGTGTTTTCTTTTCTTTAACTGATAGCTGACAGCTGACCGCTTAAAGCTGCAGTTACCCCTTCAGCAGTTGTGATTTTAAGTTAGGCGGTAGGCCTTTTATCACTAAGGTGTCGGTGTGCTCGTCATATTGGATGCGCTCACCTAAGAGTTTTTGATCAAAGCTTATGGTTAATCCCCCTCCTGAGCCCACATACTTGGTTAGCCCTGTTAGTGATGAGCGATCAACGGGAAATTTTTCTTCTAACTGATATTCATCACTTACAAACTGATAAAAGTCTAAATCGTTATCTGCTCCCAACTCGGCCGATAACTCCCGCATTTCAAGCTCTTCACCCTCTTTTAGCTGCTCGCGACAATATTTGTTGACCAGCGCCTTACTTTCTTGCTTTTCTTCTTTGCTTAATTGGCGGGCATCGCAAAACTCATCCACCGCTTTTAGTAAGCCTTGGTTTTGCGCCTTAGGATCCATGCCTTCTACGCACGAGAGAAAGTTTAAGAAAAAGTCCGACACCTTGCGCCCAGCACGGCCTTTAATAAAAGAGAAATAACGGCGTGAGTCGGGGCGGGTTTGTAGCTCGGTAAGATCGAGCCGTGCCGCCAACTGCATTTTGCCCAAATCCAAGTAACTGGCATGGCTCACATCTAGCTTATCGGTCACGGTGACGCTGTCTTTATTGTCCAGCAGGGCAATTAACAAGTAGTGCGCGCCTAACCATTGATAGCGCACAAACAGCAATACTCCCGCCTCGTTCATCTCTAATCGGTTGAGCTCATTAAGCAAGCGCTGTGAGGCTTGGTGACTAAAGGCGGTAAAGCTGAGGCTCTCATCTTCTACGCGACGCACTAAGTCACGAAAACTGTCCTCTTCATCATTAAAGTAACCAAATACCTTACCGGCCTTGGTGTTATAAATATGATGTAACTCGCCCATTAAGTCGTTTACGGCGGGGCCTGTGTCTAACTCCTGATCACGGGTAGTTAGTTGGGTTTGTCCCTGCTCATCAAGAAACAGAGAATGTACTATGATGTGTTCGATATCCAAGCTCATAACAGATTGCCATAGAGTTGCCAGAATGGGTGGGGTATTATAGCCATCCTGTTATCAAGATACATGATAGAAACCTTATGGCTATAACTTCAAAATACGAAAAAGAATTTGATACCTTGCTAAGTGACTTAGAAGCTGTGATGGATCAGCAACAAGCACCGGCGGATTTGCGTTTGATGGTGTTGGGCAACTTAGCAACGCACATTATTAACCATCAAATTGCCCCTGGGCAACGTAAGGCCATTGCCGATAAGTTTGCACAAGTGCTGACTTCTTCAGTCGATACGCAAAAAGGCGCGCATTAAGCGCTGACTTAACCATGCTTTGCTAGGCTGCGGCTGGCATAGATGTTCATTTAAATAGTTGAATTATGCTGAACCATGCTCGAAAACGGTAACCTTTATCGCGATAACGTATCCCGCCTGATAGGCTGGGGACACTGGCTGGTGTTTATTAATGTGCTGTTAGCCATGGCCGTGTCTAGCCGTTACCTGCTTATTGCTGGCAGTCCAGATACGCTACTGGGCGTATTTTATATGCTGATCAGTTGGGCGGGGCATTTTGCTTTTCTGACTTTTTTCACCTATTTGCTGACTTTGTTTCCGCTTACCTTTTTATTTCCTAAGGTACGCGCGGTGCAATTAATGGGGGCAGCCATTGCAACGGGTGCCCTCACTTTGTTGCTGGTTGATACCCAAGTATTTAGCTTATTTAAGTTTCACCTTAACCCTACCGTTTGGCGCTTATTACTCGAGCAAGCTCAAGCCGAAGAAGCTTCAGGATGGGGCTGGCTATTTGTGTGGGTGCCGCTGCTATTTTTATTTGAGCTTTGGCTGGCCTCTTGGCTGTGGCGTTGGAGCCAACGTCGTCGACGCTCGTTGACACTGCCGCTGTCTGTGCCCTTATTAGCCTGTTTCTTTTTAACCCATAGCATGCATATTTGGGCCGATGCACTGGTGTACGCTCCTATTACCGAGCAAAAAGCCAACTTTCCGCTGTCTTACCCCATGACCGCAAAAAGCTTTTTAATAAAACAAGGCTGGTTAGACGAAGATCAATATCGACAGCTGTCTAAACAAGCGGAAGATAACGCTGGGCGCACTCTTAATTATCCGCAGCGCCCCTTAACTGTAAAAGCGCCAGATCTGCCCCCCAATATTTTATTGGTGGTGGCCGATGGCCTGCGCGGCGATCAACTTGATGCGATTACCATGCCAAATCTCAATCGGTTTGCCCATAGACACTTGCGCTTTAGTGACCATTTAAGTGCGGGCAATCAAACCGAATCGGCATTATTTAGCCTCTTCTATAGCCTGCCTAGTCGCTATCAACACGAGATGGTGCAAGAAAACATGGCACCTGTGTTTATTGATGAGTTACAGCGCCAAGATTATCGCTTTGGCTTATTTGCCAGCGGCGGCCTAGATACGGCTTTATATAAAGACGCTATTTTTTCAAGCTTACGCCATCGTAACTTTAATGCCGCCCCTGGCGGTTTCAAAGGCGATCAACAAGCGGTGGCTGAGTTTATGCAGTGGCAAGCACAGCAACAGAGCGAGCGCCCTTGGTTTTCCTTTGTGTACTTAAATGCCCTCACCTCCCTCGACTTACCCGAGCAAGTTGAAGGGCCCTTTCAGCCCGCCATTAAGCAATTAAACCCAGCTCAGCCTTATCAAAGTGAGCAGCAAGAGGCGCTGTTTAATCGTTATCGCAATTCGGTCTTTTATACCGATCGCCTATTAGGGCAATTATTGTCTTTTAACCAAGGTGTGAGTGAGCGCGATACTTTGATTATTGTTACCTCTGGCCATGGCATGGAGTTTAACGATAATGACAATAACACTTGGGGGTTTGGTAATGCGTATTCTCCAGCCCAGCTTAAGGTGCCATTGGTGATCAGCTGGCCTGGGCAGTTACAACCGGCACACTTTGAGCACCCAAGTAGCCAATTAGATGTGATCCCCAGCGTGATGCGCCAAGCATTAGGGGTCAATAACCCCATGCGCAGCTATGCCACTGGCCAGTCTTTATTTAATGCTGATAATAACAGATGGCGACTAGCTTCAGACGCAGATGAATATGCCATTTATCAGCATCAAGACATTACCTTGTTTAATCGCCGAGGGGACATGCAACTGTTACGCGCCAGCGACTATCGCCAGCAATCAGATGATAGCCCCGAGCTGTCGTTATTACTGCAAGTAATGAACGACTTAAACCGCTTTCAAGGGGATTAATCAGCTATCAGCGATAAGCTGTCAGCTATCAGAAACAGCTAGGTTTTAAAGCGAAAAACAATGTGATGAGGTGCTTTCTTTAGCTGTTCGCTTACAGCTGACGGCTTATCGCTTTTTTAGTCTTCTAACATGCGTCGGGCTTGCCAGAAGCGGCTGCGCCAGTAGATGTTATCTAGACGAGAAATGGTGACTCCTACACTGGATGAGGCATGGGCAAACTTGCCCTCTCCTACATATACACCGTTATGGCGTGTGTTGCGCCCAGTTCGAAAAAACACCACATCGCCAGGTTGTAACTCCGCTTTAGTTACTGCACGACCCACTTCAACCTGTTGATGGGTACTGCGAGGCAGCCTCATATCGTACACTTCTTCATATAGGGTTTGCGTGAACGCCGAACAGTCCATGCCTTGGGCATCGGTACCGCCAAAGCGATAAGGTACGCCCCGCCAACGCTGATACGCTTTATGCAAACTACGAGCTGGGTTAAACGCAGGTTTAGGCTCAGTGCTTACTGAGTAGGTTAAAGAGGAGACAGGAGGAGGCGTTGGCTCTGGCTTAGGGCTGCTACTGCAGCCAGCTAATAACAGTATGCTGATAAAAACACTTATCTTTTTCATCGCGATCATAGCAACCCAGAGTGAATAAAGTCGGTGCTTAATAAACCTAGCACCGCATGATAATAAATATTAACCCTTCGATAATAGAGTACAAAGTGAGAGGTTTGCAAAAGTAATATGAGTAAACAACCGGTTACGGCGACCCAAATACTTATTTGTGATGCAGATCATCTTATATTACCCCCCCATGCCAAGCATCTCCTTTCGCAGCCAGAGCAAGCGCGACTGAATAAAATGCAAAGCCCTCAACAAGCCAAACTTTTTTTATTAGGTCGCTACTTATTACGCCAGCTACTGGCACCAGCTTTGCAGCAAGCCCCCGAACACATCGCTATTAGTCTGGATGAAAAAGGCAAACCTCAGCTTACTGAAGCCAGCTGGCATTTTAATATTAGCCACAGTGGCAACTTGTTAGCACTCGCATTTGGTAACCAAGGACCCTTGGGGATTGATGTTGAAAGTCGCACCTTATCTGAAAAGCAAATTCATCGTTTAGCTAAGCGCTACTTTGCCCCCAACGAGCAAGTATGGCTGGAACAAGCCCAAACTCAAGCTCGCTTTTTACAGTTATGGACCATTAAAGAAGCCGTACTTAAAGCCCACGGCGGCGGCATTGCCAATAACCTAAGTGCCGTACAATGGCAGCCTTTTGAGCCCATTGCTCACTTTGATAAAGCTCAATATCAGCTGCATTTATATCAGGCTCAACACACTCGAGTGACCTTGGCTCTTCAAGATGCCGCCCTTCTACATAACGACAATATTCATCGACTTAACGTAGCCGATTTACCCTTTGCGCTTGAAATTAGCGGCCCACAGCCCAATTTAAGCTATAGCGTTTAACTATTCCTTCTTCTGCTGAGCGAGATTTTTATGATCCTTGATATTACCGTGCAAAATTTTCAGCAAGCACTGCTGGACGCCTCTAACACTAAAACGGTAGTGGTGTTTTTTCATGCCCAAGCCGTGCCCGAATGCCAAACCATGGCGCCCATATTAGAGCGTTTAATTGGTAGCGACAGTCAGCATATTGATTTAGCACGAGTGAATGTTGAAGACCCACAGCTGCAAAGCTTGGCCTCGCAACTTGCTTTGCGCGCCCTGCCTGCATTGGTAGCCTTTAAAGAAGGTCAGCCAGTTGATGTGTTAGAAGGCCCACAAGATGAAGCAGCCATTAGCCAGTTTTTAAAGCCTTATCAACCTAATGAAGCCGAGCTATTGCTCGATCAAGCCAAACAAATGTTAGGCATGGATCCCAAAAGCGCTTATGGCTTATTACAACAGGCTCGCGCACTAGAAGACAGCGCTACCATTCGGTTGTATTTAGCCGAGTGTGCTTTGGCACTGAATAAGCTAGAAGAAACCAAGCAGTTACTAGCAAGTATTGGTATGGCGGATCAAGATAGCCAATATCAACATATTCAAGCGCGTTTAAAGTTGGCAGAAGAAGCCGCCGACAGCCCGGAGCTTCGCGAGTTAGAGCAAAAGCTAGCAGCCCAGCCCGATTCACTGATACTAAAAGAAGAGCTAGCAGTGTTGTTATTTCAAGCGGGCAAACAAGAAGAGGCCTTGCAGTTATTGATTGAGGTTTTACAAAAAGATTTAGCTTTCGGTGAAGCCAGAAAACGCTTTTTAGATATGATCACCACCATGGGCGCCGACCCCATCGCCTCTAAATTTCGCCGCAAACTTTATAGTATGCTGTATTAAAAACAGCTGTAAGCCGTCAGCTGTAAGCGTTCAGCTAAAGATAAAAAAGCCCCGAGCCTTTGTGGACTTGGGGCTTTTTGTTGAACTTACAGCTGACCGCTGATAGCTGTCATTATCACCAACTACTAGCAATAACTAATATTACTAATAGTGGGCAGACTATGCGTACATACCAAGGCCAAATGCGCCAGAAGAGACTCTTAGCCAATGCTGGTGAACCCAGCACTAGCTCTTCAAATAACTTGGTGCGCCCCCACATCCAGCCGCCCAATAACACAAAACCTAACCCCACTAAGGGCTGTATTTGCTGCGTAGATAAGCGAATAACAAAGCCAAATAAGCTGCCAAAGTTAAAACAAATAATCACACTCACTAAAGCAAGCAAACCACCAATAAGCCAGGTCATAATGGGGCGTGGCGCGTTAAAGCGCTCGGTACTATAAGACACAGGCACCTCTAACATAGAAATGGACGAGGTGAGCGCTGCTATGCCCATAAGCACAAAGAAGACTAAGGCCATCACTAACCCAATCGGGCCCATGGTATCGAATAATGCCGGCAATACCGTAAACACCAGGGTGTCGGAGCTGAGTAAGCTGCCGTCTTCTGCATAAATAGTGACGCCGTTTTTCATGGCAACAAACATAGCCGGTAAAATCACTAACCCGGCTAAAAAGGCCACCCCAGTATCAAGCAGGGTAATTTGTAAGGCGGTGCGTGGAATGTCCTCCTGCTTATTTAAGTAAGAACCATACATCAACATGGAGCAGCCACCTATGGTTAGCGAGAAAAAAGCCTGCCCCATGGCGCTAATCAGCAAGTCGGGCTCGAGCACCTTGCTAAAATCCGGCACCAAATAATGCTTAAGCCCCATAATGGCGCCATCTTGGGTTAAAATATAAAAAAACAGCAGTAAGAAGAGCACAAATAAAGCCGGCATAAGTCGGGCCGACCAACGCTCAATGCCCTTGCGCACCCCAGCTTGCACCACCAATATAGTCAACAAATAAAAGACCAAGGTGCCCACAATATTGCGCCCTAGTCCAAAGTCTTGCAGCCAGCTAGTGGCTTGTTCCCAACCCAAAATTCGGGTGACGGCCGCCACTAAAAAGGCCAATAACCAACCGGCCACTATGGCATAAAAAGACAACACTAAGCTTGGCACCAACATACCCGCATAACCAACCAGTGACGCCATGCGTTTTTGCAGTGGATTACGCCCCAGTTTGCGCACTGAGTCTACAGGGTTCGCTTGCCCAAAGCGGCCAATGGCCACCTCCATGACGAGCATCGGAAAGCCCAATAACAGCACCAAGACTAAATAAGCCATTAAAAAGGCGCCACCGCCATTACTGGCCGCCTGAGTGGGAAACCCCCAAATATTGCCCAGTCCCACAGCCGCACCGGCGGCAGCCATAATAAACCCGAAGCGCGAGCCAAAATGTTCTCTCACTATAGTGTCCTTTTGTTTTACTGGTTTGTGAGCGAAAATTAGGCTCACGTTAACGTCTAATTATTGTTATTTTTCGATAAGTGCAGGTGGGTCATCGTGTTTGGGCCACGCATTCACCACAGCTTTCACTAAGGTGGCGAGCGGGATGGCAAAAAACACCCCCCAAAAGCCCCACAAACCGCCAAACAACAGCACCGCCATGATAATGGCGATAGGATGCAGATTAACGGCTTCTGAAAATAAAATGGGCACCAGCACATTACCATCAAGCGCTTGAATAATGCCGTAGGCCACAATGAGATAGAAAAAAGGTGCGGTAAATCCCCACTGAAACAAGCCTACTATGGCCACTGGTACGGTGGCCGCCGCCGCCCCTATATAAGGGATCAGCACAGAAAACCCTACCAATACCGATAATAATAAGGGGTAGCGTAAATCTAACCACATAAAGGTGAGATAACTCACGCCGCCCACAATCAGGATTTCAATGACTTTACCCCGTACATAGTTGGCAATTTGCACGTTCATTTCTCGCCATACGCGGGTAACCAGTTCGCGGTTTTTTGGTAAGAATCGATTGGTACTGTTCAGTAATTGGCGCTTATCTTTCAACATAAAAAACACCAACACAGATACTAAAATAGAATACACCAGTAATACGGCCGCATTGGTCAGTGAGTTGAGTGACACACTTAAAATGGCGTCTGCTGAGCCTAATAAGCGCCCTCGTAAATCATCGAGCACACTTTGTACTAAGGTAATATCAACCAGCTCTGGGTATTCTTCGGGTAAGGTTAATAGTAGCTCTTGGGTTCGGCTGATCATGGCGGGAATTTCTCGAGCTAAATTCGCCATTTGTGATAAGAAAGTGGGCACTATGCTGATCAGCGATAGCACCACTAAAATCGCAAACACCAACTGCACTATGGCCGCCGACAACACTCGCCCCATACCAAGACGCTGCATACGCGTAACTGGCCAGTCGAGTAAGTAAGCCACCACCACTGCTGCAAAAAATGGCGCCAATATATGGCCTAAAAAATACACCACGACAAAGCCAAATAGCAGACTTAAAAATAGCGCCACCGCTCCTGGATCGGTAAATCGTTGCCGATACCAGTGCTTGATCACATCTAGCATTAAACTTGCTCCTTATGGTGCCTTGGTGATAGTCAGTGTTAACACGCTGGGTGTGTCACTCACCACGCTCACCCCATGGCCCATACGTAAAAGATAGGCGGGAATATCTTGTCGAGATCCCGCATCACTAACCAGTAATTGTAACTCTTGCCCATCTGTTGCTGTTTTTAGCCATAACTTGACTTGTAACAAGGGCAACGGGCAGCGCAAGGCGCTAGCATCTAATGTATCCATCGCCCCTCCGGCTAACAAATGAAAAGCATTATCCCTTTGTTAAGGCCATCAAACAATGCTTGTTACCCCTAATGGGGGCAGGTATTCTGCTATAAGTGCATCATAAAACAAGGTAGTTCACATGGGGTTTAAAGCCAGCAAGTTGGCATGGGGGTTTTCTTTGCTGTTTGCCGCCCAGCTTGGGGCCGCAAATAAGCTGCCAGACATCGGCACGGCAGGGGTTAGTGCCATGTCGATAGAGCGAGAAGTGCGCTTTGGCCAGGCTTTTACGCGTTTTGCCAGAGCCAATCAGCCGGTCATTAACGATCCTGTACTTAATGAATATGTAACAGATCTTGGCTTGCAACTGTTATCTCAGGCCGATTCGGTGCGCTTTCCATTTCATTTCTTATTAATTAATGACGACAGCATTAATGCCAGCGCCTTTTTAGGCGGTGTAGTACAACTGCATACCGGCTTGTTTTTATATGCCGAGAACGAAAGTGAACTGGCCTCTGTGATTGCCCATGAAATTACCCATGTTACCCAACGCCATATTGCCCGTTATTTAGAATCTCAATCTCGCAGCACCCCATTAACGGTTGCCGGTTTAGTGGGTTCAGTGGCCCTCGCTGTGGTTAACCCACAAGCAGGCATGGCCGCCTTGCAAACCACCTTGGGCTTAAAAATGCAGTCGGCAATTAATTACACCCGCGATAATGAATTTGAAGCCGATCGCATTGGTTTACGCTTGCTGCACAATGCCGACTTTGATCCCAGCGCCATGAGCAGCTTTTTTCAAAAATTGGCTAATAAGTACCAATTTGCCAGCAACCCACCCCCTATGTTGCTTACGCATCCCTTGCCCAGTAGCCGTATTGCCGAAGCGCGCAGTCGTGCCCAAGACTACCCGAGTAAAAAGTATGTGCAGAGCGTGGACTTTCAGCTAGCAAAAGCCAGAGTCATGGTGCGTTTTCAGCGTAATAACACCGCCAAACTGGCACGCTTTTTTGCACGAGAAGTCACCCTTGGGGAAGATTGGCACCCCGATGCCGCCCGTTATGGCCAAGCATTGGCCTTATTAAAAAACCATGATTATCAAGACGCGCGTCCGTTATTAGAAAAGCTTGCCAGCCAGTACCCTAATAATATGTTTATATTAGATGCGCTAACTGACCTAGATAATGGCCAAGATAGATTTGACGCCGCCCTTACCCGCTTAAAGCGCGCCCAAGGGCACAGACCAGACAATCAGGTAGTAATGATTAACCTTGCAGACACCTTATTGCAAGCAGGGCGTTATCAACAAGCAGCCACCTTACTTGATGATTACCTTAGACGTCACCCCAACAACTTGCTGGCGTGGGAGCTTATCGCCCAAGCCTATCGCCCATTAAGTGATGAGTCGGCCTTTCGCCAAGCACAAGCCGAAGCCGCAGCCTTAAAAGGTCGCTACGACTTGGCGGTGGATCAAATGGAAATTGCCGCCAACCTAACCAAAGATCGCATGCAACGAGCCCGCCTAGGCGCCCGCCTACAACAATTGCGCCAGCAACAAAAAGAATGGGAAGCGTTGAGGAAGTGAGTAGCGCCAAGCTGGAAGCCGAAAGCTGGAAGCCGAAAGCTGGAAGCCGAAAGCTGGAAGCTGGAAGTGTCACTTACAGCTTATGGCTTATGGCTAGGTTTTTTCCAGTACGCTGCTTTTAGGCGGGCTAGGTCGTCGGGCTCTAATTCCCCTTGAATGCTGTCTACCAAATTACCTTTAGGATCTAAGATCATGGTAGTGGGTAAGGCGCTGGGTCTGTCGAATGGCCAGTCTCCGGATAATGATTTTACCACGGGCATGGCCATGTCATAACGATCTGCAAGCTTGGCAAGCTGTTCTTCGGTTAGCTTATCAAAACTGACCGCTAATACTTGTGGGCTTTCACTGGCACTCAATTCATTGAGCAGTGGCATTTCGCGCAAGCAAGGCGCGCACCATTCGGCAAAATAGTTCACCACCAACCATTGGCCGCGATAATCACTTAATGTTTGTTGCTCGCCATTGGCCAAGGTCAAACTGGCTTTCTCACCACAGCCAGCTAAAGACAATACGGCGGCACACAACATAAAAAAGCCAGCACTATATTTTTTTATCATAGCTTCACTCACGTTAGGGATAGGTAAACTTTTCTCTTTTGCCATCGTCCAATGTTAACATCATTGCGTTATCATCCGTCACTGGCATTATATTGTGCGCATTGTCACAGGAGTTTATTCATGAGCCTATGTATTTATCATAATCCCCGCTGTTCCAAAAGCCGAGAGACCCTTGCCTTACTCGAAGAAAAAGGACTTACCCCTAAGGTTATCAAATACCTAGAGACTCCGCCTGATGCAGAGCAAATAGTACAACTTTTGTCATTGTTAGGGATGAGCTCGGCGCGCCAACTCATGCGTACTAAAGAGGCCGTTTATAAAGAGCTGGCATTAGCGGATGAGCAAGACGAACAAACTCTTATCAATGCCATGGTGAACCAGCCTAAACTGATTGAACGCCCTATTGTAGTAAACGGTAATTTGGCCGCCATTGGCCGCCCACCCGAGCAAGTATTGGATATTATATAATGACCACAAAACTAGCACGCTTATTGGCACTTATTGGCTATTTTGGCTTACTGATATGGGTGATCCTCTGGCATGGGGTTATTTCTCCTCACCCGCAGCTGAGTGTCACTTTTATGCTGGTTATCTGGCTACCTTGGTTGCTGATCCCTGTTAAGGGCATGCTCAGTGGCAACCCTTATACTCATGCTTGGGCGGTTTACATGCTAATGCCGTATTTTTTACATGGCGGGGTATTAGTTTGGTCCGATGAAGGCGAGCGCTGGCTGGCTGTGGTAGAGCTGATATTGGCCACCACTATGTTTATCGGCAATATGTATTACGCCAAACTGCGTGGCCGCGAGCTTGGGTTAAGTATTCGTAAGAAGAAAAAAGCTTAAAGCTGTAAACATAAGAAAAGACCAAACCGAGCCCACCACAGGCTCGGTTTTTTATTTGAGATCTTATAAGTAACGGGTGAGATACTATCTAAACCTAGCCCTATTTTTGCAACGGAATCCACAAAATCCACGGAAAAATAGAGATCAGACCTGAAAAATCAAAGCTATATGAGTAAGGGCCAAATACCAAACCATTAGCGGCAGGACTTTTGAACTTACCATTAAAAATCACTTGTAGACCTTATCTCACCTTAATTTTCCGTGTATTCAGTGGCAGAACAGTTTTGAGTATTTAACATCACTTATAACGCTTGAGACCAGCGGTTTTCTAAGCGTCTAAAGCCCCAGACCAATATAAAGGTAAGGCACATATATAATAACCCTGCCGCCAAAAACGCCTCAAAAGGGGAATAGTAACGAGAGTTAACAATGCGTGCTGCACCGGTTAAATCGACGATGGTGATCACCCCTGCAACCGCGGAGCCGTGCAACATAAAAATTACTTCGTTGCTGTAGGCCGGTAATGCCCGACGAAATGAGTTGGGTAAGATAATGCGTCTCAAGGTGGTTAGTCGGCTCATACCATAAGCATAGGCCGCTTCTATTTGTCCCTTAGGCATGGCATTGAGTGCGCCACGAATAATCTCGGCAGTATAAGCGCTGGTATTTAACGTAAAGGCTAAAATGGCACAAAACCAAGCTTGGCTAAATAGCTCCCACGCCATAGATTCGCGCAGCCAAGCCCACTGACCCGCACCATAGTAAATAAGAAACAGTTGTATCAGTAAGGGGGTGCCACGAAAGAAATAAATATAGGCCCAAGCGGGGGCTTTTAATAACCAATGGCG
The DNA here is from genome assembly GCF_017498065.1 of Oceanisphaera pacifica. GTDB lineage: Bacteria > Pseudomonadota > Gammaproteobacteria > Enterobacterales > Aeromonadaceae > Oceanimonas > Oceanimonas pacifica. The sequence continues at coordinate 86,493 of NZ_JAGDFX010000004.1, forward strand.
ACTGTTACGACAAATGCCCAGTGGCACCGCCACCAGCAGGCCAATAATAAGCGAAACGCCCACCAACCACACTGTGGTATAAAACCCCTGCCAATACACAGGCCACTCGCTTGCGAGAATAGAGAAGTCCATCGTTTACCTCGCCGCTATTGCATAGTGTTGTTCCGCCCACTTCAACAGTGAGGTAGACAATGTGGTGAACAACAAAAAGATAATCGCCACCGCCATATAAAAGGTAAAGGGCAGCTGCGTTGCACCGGCGGCCAACGAAGCCTGACGCACCATATCGTCTAACCCAATAATGGACACTAACGCGGTAGTTTTAAGCAAAACTAACCAGTTATTCCCCAACCCTGGCAGTGCATGGCGCATCATCTGCGGAAATAATACCCGACGCAGTACCATAATGCGGTTCATACCGTAAGCATGCGCCGCTTCTAACTCCCCTTTATCAACCGCTAAAATAGCGCCGCGAAAGGTTTCTGTCATATAGGCACCAAAAATAAAGCCTATGGTTAAAATGCCGGCAATAAAAGGGCTTATTTCTATATAATCAGGCAGATAGCTTACCCATTCATGAGCCGGAGCCTGCCCACCTAACCAGTCGTTAAGGCGTTCATTCAGTGAATACAAAGTGTTATTTAGTAACACCTGACCACCAAAAAAGATCAGCATCATCAAGACTAAATCGGGAATACCGCGAATAATGGTGGTGTAAGCGGTGGCAAGCCAGCGTAGCGGCAAAAAAGCAGATAATTTGGCAAGGGCACCTAGCAGGCCCAGCGTGACTGCCAGTAATAATGAAAACAGCGCCACCTGTATCGTTAGCCCTGCGCCTTCTAACAAGGCGCCTTCGTATCCTTGCAAACCCAGCATAACCACGTCCTATGTTGTTGGCTGTTATTATCCTCTTTTCCCCATCCTTATGGTAAAAGTGGCTAAGCCGATACGCGTCGACTTAGCCACATAAGTTTACCCTGCTAAACACACTAAGGCAGAGGCTATCGGTTTATTCACCGTAAACATCGTACTCAAAATACTTATTATTGACCGCTTCATATTGGCCGTTATCACGCAGCTCTTGAATCGCTTGGTTTAGCTTTTTCTTAAGATCCTTATCTTGCTTACGCACGGCAATACCAAAACCATCACCAAACCACTGCTGATCGGTCACCGAAGGCCCAACAAACTCAAATTGGTCTCCGCCCTCTTTATTTAATAACCCCTCTTCAATGGCGGTAGCATCTAAAAACACATAGTCTACACGGCCGGCTTTTAAATCGAGATAGGCTTCATCAGCAGTGCCATAGCGCACTAAGCTGACGTCTTTGCCAAAGTTATCTGTCAGGTATTTATCGTGAGTGGTCGCAATTTGTACCCCAACTCGCTTGCCCTTAAGACCGGCTTGGCTAAGATCAAGCGGAGTGCCTTTTTTAGCCACAAATTTATTGGGGACAAGGGCATATTTATTGGTAAAATCGACGGTACGCTTGCGCTGCTCGGTAATGGACATAGCCGCAAGAATGGCATCGTATTTACGGGCTAATAAGCCAGGAATAATGCCATCCCAATCTTGGGCCACCAAGTCACATTTTACTGCCATTTGTTTGCATAAGGCATTGGCCATATCAACATCAAAGCCTTGCAACTCCCCCTCTTTATCTGTCCAAGAAAAAGGAGGGTAAGCTCCTTCAATGGCAAAACGTACCGTATTCCATTCTTTAGCTTGCACAGAGCCTGCTGCGAAGGTGGCCATGATAGCCCCTGCTACTAACCATTTTTTCATCTCATTACTCCTTGTATTGTGCTTGAAATATCCGTTTATAATGACTGCTTGCTTAGTTTAGCCCAGCAATAACATTAGCCAAGCTTAATAGACTGACGATATAAATTGTTTAAAACGCTCGGAGCTTGGATTGGCAAATACCTGTTTGGGATCTCCCTGCTCTTCTACTATCCCTTGATGCAAAAACATCAACTGATTAGACACTTCTTTGGCAAAGCTCATTTCATGGGTCACTACCAACATAGTACGACCTTCTTCAGCCAGATTACGCATCACTCCCAACACCTCGCCCACTAATTCAGGATCCAGTGCCGAGGTGGGCTCATCAAACAACATCACTTCGGGATCCACCGCCAGCGCTCGGGCAATGGCCGCCCTTTGTTGTTGGCCACCGGATAAATGATTGGGGTAAGCAGCACATTTGTCGTATAGGCCGACTTTTTGTAGTAACGCCTCGGCTTTTTCAATCGCCTCTTTTTTAGGCACTTTTAGCACATGAATCGGCACTTCGATAATATTTTCTAATATCGTCATATGTGACCATAAATTAAATCCCTGAAAGACCATGGCTAGCCGAGACCGAATACGCTCAACTTGGCGCATACTTACCGGCTCTCGCTTACCACGCTTGTTGGTGCGCATTTCAATAAGCTCACCATGTAAGCGCACCTCACCCGCAGATGGAGTTTCGAGTAAGTTAATACAGCGTAAAAAGGTCGACTTACCAGAACCAGAGGAACCAATAATAGAGATCACATCACCCTTTGAGGCACTAAGATCAATGCCTTTTAGCACTTCAAGGTCACCGTAGTGCTTGTGCAAACCCGAAATTTCAAGGGCAGCTTTATTCATCCGTGCAAATCCTTGTTCCATTGCCGACAAGACGGCATACTCGTTTAGGGTTAATAGCTTGTTAACCGTCTCTAAAAGCTATCACCAGTCTCAAGTAATCACAACACAATCACTAAACAGAACAAACGAATAACCAAGAACTCGCCTGTATTAGAATAAAACGGGTGGGATTTGTGGCAGACACACAGAGAAATGGAAGATAAATACTATGTACGCCGGCCTACTGCTCGTTTTGTTGCCCCTTGCCTTGGGCTATTGTGTGCCTTGTCGCTCACAATCTATCTTAAAGCTACTTAATGTGGTGGTAGCACGCATGATTTACCTCATCTTATTTTTAATGGGGATAAGCTTGGCGTTTGTCGATAATTTGGTTAGCCATTTAACCACCATTTTTACGGTTAGTTTGGTATTTCTTGTCTGCATTGCTATCGCCAATTTAGCCGGTTTATGGCTAATCGATATACGCCGCGGGCGCTTAAATCCTCACCCTGGGGCACAGGCAATTAGCAAGTGGGCCTTATTGCTTGATTCAGTGTGGCTGTGTTTGGTGATTTTAGCTGGTGTGGCATTGGGACACCTACTGGATCCTGAGTGGTTTGATGTTGATGCTTTAAGCGAATGGGCACTCATGTTGTTATTGCTACTAATTGGTATTCAATTGCGCAACTCGGGTATGGGATTAAGGCAAATATTACTGAACCCTTGGGGGCTAATTATCGCCTTGGTGGTGCTGGTTAGCTCTTGGGTTGGCGGCGTGGCGGGGGCATTAATATTGAATATGCCATTAAGCCAAGGGTTGGCGCTCTCGTCGGGTTATGGCTGGTATTCGTTGTCGGGCATTTTAATTAGCGATCAATTAGGCCCAGTATTGGGCAGTGCCGCTTTTATTAACGATTTAGCTCGCGAGTTAGTGGCCATTATATTGATTCCAACCTTAATGCGCCGCCACCCTTCTTGTGCCGTAGGTTACGGGGCGGCAACAGCCATGGACTTTACGCTACCGGTATTACAACGCTCTGGCGGCGTGGCCATTGTTCCTGTGGCCATAGTATCGGGCTTTGTGCTTAGCCTGGCCGCCCCTATTTTTATGCTGTTTTTTCTGTCGCTGGGGTAAGAAATAAAGCGTGAAGCCTAGAGCTAGAAGCTCATCATATCTTTTTGTTGATGTTTGAGTAGAAGTCAGGCAGAGCGCGCTACTCCGCTCGACTCGCCGCTGGGATAGCCACCTTCGCTGGGCAACAGCTGCAAATATTCACAGGGTATTTGGTCCATTACCCAGCAAAGGTACACGGCAGCAAGCTGCCCCATACGGGCTCCGCCGCGCTATCTGACCGCCAAGGATGGCGGGAATACAGAAATGGCAGGAGCATTTTTCTGCCCTAGCGCGGAGGGTCGACGGAGCAGACACTCTCTGCCTTCACATTAGCATCTGAGCTGACTGTCACTACAAACAGTCCACACAGAAACATAAAGAAGAGACGGGAGGTATTGTCATAGCCAACCGCATGGATGCGGGTTAAGCGAATTGGCGTAGGCAAACCTGGTGTATCTTCCTGCGTAATGACATTTTACAGACTTGTGACTAAGTAACAGGCGTGAAGTTAAAGCAATCCTATTCTTCTAGCTTTCAGCTTCTCGCTTTATTTTGGTGCTTTTTGAGGCCTAACTGGTCTTTTTTTGAGCTAAAAAACCTTTATTTCTTGCACCTGCGCGCCTAATCGGTATTGTAAATAAAGAAATTTGATTTACTTACTTCCAAAGGAAGGACATTTAATGATGAAAACTGTAGGTTTAGTCGGTTGGCGTGGAATGGTCGGTTCAGTATTAATGAGCCGCATGGTTGAAGAAGGTGATTTCTCTCGCATTAAACCGGTCTTTTTTACCACTTCTCAAGCAGGTCAACCCGCTCCCGATTTTGGCACCGACGCTGGTACCCTGCAGGATGCATTCGACATAAATGCACTAAAAGAGTTAGACGTAGTACTAACCTGTCAGGGCGGCGATTACACCAATGAAGTGTATCCAAAGTTGCGCGAAGCTGGCTGGAATGGCTATTGGATTGATGCTGCCTCTGCTCTGCGTATGGATGACGAAGCACTGATAGTGTTAGATCCGGTTAACGGTAATAATATTAGCCAAGCTTTGGCTAATGGCGCTAAAACCTTTGTTGGTGGTAACTGCACTGTCAGCTTAATGACAATGGCATTAGGTGGCTTACTCGAAAAAGATTTAGTTGAGTGGATTGCCGTTTCTACATATCAAGCCGCCTCCGGTGGTGGTGCGCGCCATATGCGTGAGCTTGTTACTCAAATGGGCATGCTGCGTGATGAAGTGGCAACAGAACTTGCCGATCCTGCATCTGCTATTCTTGAGCTTGAGCGCAAGGTCACAGAAAAAACGCGCAGCGGTGAGCTTCCCGTTGATAACTTTGGCGTACCGCTAGCCGGCAGCTTGATCCCTTGGATTGACTCTCAGTTAGAAAATGGTCAAAGCCGCGAAGAATGGAAAGGCCAAGCTGAAACCAATAAAATTTTAGGCACAGATAAAGTCATTCCTATTGATGGTTTGTGTGTGCGTGTAGGTGCACTGCGCTGCCATAGCCAGTCGTTTACCATCAAGCTAAAAGAAGATATTTCAATTCCTGAAATTGAAAAGATATTGGCAGAGCATAACGATTGGGTAAAAGTGATCCCCAACGATCGTCAACGCTCAATGGATGAACTGACGCCTGCTGCTGTTACTGGCACGCTAGACGTTCCTGTTGGCCGTTTACGTAAGCTAAACATGGGCCCTGAGTACCTGTCTGCCTTCTCAGTAGGCGATCAGCTATTGTGGGGGGCCGCCGAGCCACTACGTCGTATGCTGCATTTGCTGCCTTAAACGAGGTGCAGCACACAATAGAAGAAAAATAAGCGGGCTAATAAGCCCGCTTTTTATTAGGCTACGGCAGTCTTTTTAATTAGTGTCTAATCATCTGATCATGAATATAGAGCTTGTTTGGGTTTTAGTACTACTGGCCAGTGCCGTTGCCTTATTCATTCGTAACCGCCCCCGAATGGATGCGGTTGCACTAATAATCTTGGTCGCTTTGCCCTTAAGTGGCGTGTTAACCGTAGAAGAAGCCTTAGCCGGTTTTAGTGATCCCAGCGTTATTGTAATTGCCGCACTGTTTGTGATGGGAGACGGTCTGGTAAGAACCGGCGTGGCCTACCAGCTAGGTGAGTTATTAATGCGCCATGCCGGACAAAGCGAAACCCGCTTATTGGTATTACTGATGCTCAGTGTGGCAGGCTTGGGCTCCATTATGAGCTCCACCGGTGTGGTGGCTATTTTTATTCCTGTGGTACTGAGCATAGCGCTACGGCTTAATATTCCTGTTGGCCGTTTAATGATGCCATTAAGTTTTGCCGGTTTAATCAGTGGCATGATGACGCTGGTGGCCACGCCGCCCAATATGGTGATTCAAAGTGAACTAATACGGGCCGACTTAACAGGATTTAGCTTTTTTTCCTTTGCCCCAATAGGCTTGATTGTTTTGCTATTGGCCATTGTTTATATGCGCCTGATCCGCCGCTGGCTCAGCCCTAGCCCAGCAAGCACCATCCCCAAAAGTGAGCGCCATCATATTCGAGATCTAATTGATGAGTATGCGTTTAGCGACCGAGAGCGATGCCTAAGGGTAAAAGACGACTCCCCTTTAGTGGGGCAATTGCTTAATGAACTTCATCTGCGTAAGCACTACGGTATTAACGTGATTGCCGTAGAGCGCCAACGTCGTTTTCGACAAATTTTATTGGGTGCCACCGGCAGTACCGAAATTCACAGCGGCGATCGCTTGCTCATCGATTGGATAGGCACAGGGCGGTCGGCGAGCGATACTTACCAAGAGCTGGGCTTGTCTTTATGGCCACGAGGAAATAGCTATTTTGCTGATCATCATCGTGAGCTTGGGGTGGCTGAAGTGATGTTACCTCCTCACTCCAATTTAGTAGGGAAAACCATTCAAGAGCTCACCTTTCGCAGCCAGCGCAAATTAAACGTTATTGGTTTACGTCGGCAATTAACGGCATTTAGCGATACCTTTATTTATGAACCCCTGCAAGTTAGCGATACCTTATTAGTGGCAGGTAACTGGAACGACATACGACGTTTACAAAGCGATAGCCGAGATTTTGTGGTACTCAGCCTACCCGCAGAAGTAGATGAAGTGGCCCCCGCGCTCAGCCAAGCCCCTTATGCCATCGCAAGCCTTGCCATAATGGTGTTACTGATGGTGACAGGAGTGGTGCCTAATGTACTGGCCGCTTTAATAGGCTGCTTATTAATGGGGTTGTTTCGTTGTGTAGACATGAATAGCGCGTATCGCAGTATTCATTGGCAAAGTTTAATTCTTATCGTGGGCATGCTGCCCTTTGCCTTAGCCCTGCAAAAAACGGGGGGCATTAACCTGATCGTAGAGGGGCTACTCACCTTATTAGGTGGGGCTGGGCCCAGTGTTATCTTGGCAACCTTATTTGTAACGACCGCCTTTATTAGTTTATTTATATCTAATACCGCCACCGCCGTCTTAATGGCACCGGTTGCCATAGCCAGTGCCCAAGCCATGCACGCATCACCCTATCCCTTTGCCGTCACGGTCGCCATTGCCGCTTCTACAGCTTTTATGACACCCATTTCTTCACCGGTAAATACTTTAGTACTGGGGCCCGGTAACTACCGCTTTATGGATTTTATCCGTATTGGCGTGCCTTTTGCGATAGTCGTGATGGCCGTTACCGTGTTAATCGTACCTTGGTTATTTCCGCTTTAATAAAACAACCAAGTCACCAGGCTGGGCAACCAACAAATAGAACAGGTATTAGCCTGCCACTCTCGTGTATTCTGTTTCAGGAGAAAATACCTTCACACTGAAACAAAAACTTGTTCACAAAATCGCCTCGGGTTAGGATCTGCCTCCTTTTTTGTTCATACCCGAGGCCACCTCATGAAAACATTCATTCCTAGCAAAGACGCTGCGCTGGAAGACTCCATTAGCTACTTTCAGCAACAGCTCATCAAGCTTGGCTTTGATATCGAGGAGGCCTCTTGGCTGAATCCGGTACCCAATGTCTGGTCGGTACATATTCGCGATAAAAGCTGTGGTTTATGCTTTACCAATGGTAAAGGCGCCAGTAAAAAAGCCGCGCTTGCTTCAGCCCTAGGTGAATACTTTGAACGTTTAGCCACTAACTACTTTTTTGCCGACTTTTACCTCGGCCAAGAGATTGCTGACGGCGATTTTGTGCACTACCCCAACGAAAAATGGTTTGCCCTGCCAAGTGATAACAGCCTGCCTAAGGGGATGCTGGATGACTACACGCGAAGCTTTTACAACCCCGAGAATGAGTTAACCGCCGATATGTTGATCGACTTACAGTCGGGCAATGATAATCGCGGTATTTGCGCCCTGCCCTTTGAGCGCCAAGGTGATTTAGCCACTGTGTATATTCCGATGAATATCGTCGGAAACTTATATGTTTCTAATGGCATGAGTGCCGGTAATACGCGCACCGAAGCTCGCACCCAGGGGTTATCGGAAGTATTTGAGCGCAGCATTAAAAGTCGCATTATCAGCGAGCGTATTAGCCTGCCTAAGATCCCCGCTAAGGTAATGGCGCGCTACCCGCATATTGAAGCTCCCATTGCTGCATTAGAAGCCGAAGGCTTTCCTATTCATGCCTTTGATGCCTCATTAGGCGGCGAATACCCCGTTATTTGCGTGGTGTTATTTAACCCAGCAAACAGCACTTGTTTTGCATCTTTTGGCGCGCACCCACGTTTTGAGGTGGCTTTAGAGCGCACTGTAACTGAGCTATTGCAAGGTCGTAGTTTAAAAGAGTTAGATGTATTTGTGCCGCCTTCTTTTGCCGACGACGAGGTGGCTGATCACCATAACCTTGAAACACACTTTATTGACTCATCGGGCCTTATCAGCTGGGACTTATTTCAAGACACTGCCGACTTTGAGTTTGTCGATTGGGATTTTAGCGGCAGTTCAGAGCAAGAATTCTCTCACCTGTTAGCCATTTTTAATAAGCTAGAACAGCCAGTTTATATCGCCGACTATGAGCATTTAGGTGTTTACGCTTGCCGTATTTTAGCACCGGGTATGTCGGATATTTATCCGGTTGATGACTTAACCATGGCCAATAACAATATGGGCGCCCACTTGCGCGCTACCTTGTTAAGCCTGCCAGAGTCGGATGCTGATGCCGAACAGCTTATGGCCTTATATGAGCAGTTAGAAGAAGAAGGCTTTGATGATTTTACTCGAGTGCGCGAACTAATTGGCATTGCCTCAAGTAAAGGCAGTGCTTGGCATACGCTGCGCATTGGTGAGCTAAAATGTATGCTGGCTTTGGCCGCAGGTGAGCTTGAAGTGGCGCTAGAGTATGCCGACTGGACCTTAAGCTTTAATGCTTCTGTGTTTAGTGATGAGCGCCATCGTTATTATCGCTGTTTAAAAGCCGCACTTGAGCTATTTTTAAGTGAAGACCGTGATCCTAGCCAGTATAAATCCGCATTTAGTAGCATGTTTAGTACCCAAACCGTCGAGCAGGTTTGGGCAAATATTGCAGGCCAAACACGTTTTCATGGCCTAACGCGCGCAGATGAAAGCTTGAGCGATTTTCCGGCTCACCAAGCACTACTGGCCACTTACGAAAAACTGCAACAAGCGAAACGAAAGCAGGGAGCTGGAAGCTGTCAGCCGTCAGCTGTCAGTTAAAGAAAAATCTAACCACTCTGCTTCGCAGAACCCACAGCTAAAGCGTGGGACTACAGAAAAACCAGAATTGAGGCTGTTTTTGTAGTGCCGCTTTGCGCGCCCCCGGCCAGCTGAAGCGGCCTCTACCAATAAAGATAAAAAAACCGGCCTTGGCCGGTTTTTTTTATTACACATAAACCCTTAGGATTTTTGTTTTTTTAGAATATCTTTTAAGCCTGCAACATCAACTGCACCCGGAATTAAAGTGCCGTCTGGGAAGACCAGCGCAGGGGTACCGTTTAGGCCTAAGCTGCGAAACAGACTTAGGTTTTGGTTTAGCTTATCCGCCACTTGCTTACTGTCGGCAGCTTTGAGTAGCGCCTTGCTGTCTAGCCCTGCTTTGTCAGTAATAGAGGCCAGCGCTGCGGTTTTTACCCGCTGTTGGCTCATAAGTGCTTGGTGCAGTTCATCGTATTGACGAGGAGCTTCTTGGGCGGCGGCCAGTGCTAGACGCGCAGCTTGCACTGAGTCTGGTCCTAAGATGCCTAAGTCTTTCACAATAACCTTAAGCTCTGGCTCATCTTTAATCAGCGTTTGTAAGCTTTGGTTCATACGGCGGCAATAAGGACAGTTATAGTCAGTGAAATACACCATCTCTAGCTTGCCATTAGGGTTACCCATAATGCCGTCTGTTTTATTAGCAAACAGCTGCTTTGATTGCTTTTTCAATTGTTTAGAAAATTCAGCTTGTTGCGCCAACTGCTCTTTTTCTTCTAACTTAATAATGGCTTCACGCAGTATTTCAGGCTGCTCCAGCAGGGTGTCTCGTACTAGCTTTTTAACATCAGCTTCGCTTAACGCGGCCTGTACTGGTGTGGCTGCAAACAGTCCCAATGCCAATAAAGGTGCTAATGTTTTCAAGGTGTTGGATTTCATCTACTTCTCACATTAAATTAGGTGGTCTTGATATAGCGTATCAGACCAGAGAAACGACCTGAAGGCCAACCTTACTTATTGATTAAATAATCTCGGTCTAAATAGGTACGCATCCAATTAGGCCTAAATACTACGAGTACCGTTACCGCCATGCCGTTAAGCAAAGCTTCGGGTAATAGCAATAAAGGTAATACACTCAGGTAGTTATCTAACACAGTTTGCCAGTCATATTGAGCTGTCCACACCATAAAGCCAGAAAGCAGCAGGGTTTTAAAGGCAATGGTCAGCGCGGCATTTAAAAAACCTGCGACAAAGATATACACAAATAAATGACGGTATAAGTAGCTATAGGTAAGCACAAACAGTAAATAACTAAAAGTGATGGGCAGGATCACCCCTAATAGATGATTCACGCCAAAGCTTGACCAAGACTCAAAGCCAAATAAGGTGATCAACACTAAGCTCACCGAGCTCATCAGTAACCCCATTCGCCAGCCCAACATGAGCGCCAAGGTGGTTAAGCCCAAAAAGTGCAGCTCTAGCCCTTCTTTTACCCCTGCTTGCAGCATCCACAGGGGGACCAGTGCAATGGCCGAGCCAAAACTTAGGTGATGCCGGGTTTTATCAGCCAGCCAGTCAGGCCAATCTACCTGCCAAGCCACTAATATCACCACCAGTATACCGAGTATGATCACCGCTCCCCCTTGCACCGTTTAAGATGTTCGCTGCATATAAATTGGCATAGATCATACTACATTCGGCTTAAAAACTTGAAGCCCTGCACTTTTAAATCCTGTACTTTGAAATCCTGCACACTGGACTACCGCATGGCTGCACCTTATTCAACTAAGCTGTAATCTAGCTTATCAAGCGTGACCGTTACCGACAGCATGCTGCTTTCTCTGTGGCTAATTTGCACGAGCTGATAATCTAACTCGGGCGCGACCCAAAAACGGGTTTGACGCTTACTGTTACCCCGATCGCGCTGCACAATCAAACTATTAAAGCTGCCAATGCCGGTGTTAATGACCTCTTCACCCACCACATTAAAGGTGACGTCTTTTATTTCGTCGTCGCGTACCACAGGGTAGGTAAAGCTGGTTTTTCCGGCCATAAGATCGCAGCGCGCTTCAAAAAAGAAGCTCACAGAATCAAAGGCCCCTTCTTCTGTGGATAATAACGCATCGCCTTCTTTGCCTTGGTACAACACCATTTGCGTATTGTTATCAAACACTAAGCGCTCTTCATGACGCGTACCTAAATACTTGGTTTTATAACTAAAAGATTCAGGCGTGGCAGTGCAATCTTTCCATTTAAAGCTGGCTTTTTGATCCACATCGAGCAACCAATGCGCTAACGAAAAACGCACCTGATACTGATCGCTATTACGATCAATTTTAAGCGTATTTACCCCTCGGGTTTTATCACCGTTCATTAACACGCTGTATTGTGCGCGTAAATGATCGATGTCTTTTGCCCCCGCAGTGCCTGCAACCATGAGGACACTAAGCCCTAATACTATTTTTTTAAACATTAGCTTTCCTCATCTGTCTGCGCCTGAACATTGGGCAAGGTCTGCGCTAACCATACCCCCATTACACCTAACAAAGAAAACACCAAAATAACGGCAAGGTTAGATAATAATGCTAATAACATACTTAAGGCACCCACTAACAGCAATAAGATCCCCATTAATGTATTACTGACTGCGACATAATCGGTGCGCCGCTGTCCGCCCGCTAAATCGACCAAGTAGGTTTTTCGCCCCACTCTTACACCGGCATGGGCTAAGCTTAATACAAAAATAACCAGCGGAAAGTAACCTAACCAAGGCGTACCTTGCGCCACTTCTAAATGTAGCCACACCAAAATCCCTAAGCCACTGGCCATGCTAGCGGCCCATTGCATCACTCGGCGCGCACTGTGATCCGCCATACGCCCCCATATCCAGCTACTTAAAAACTGAGCGAGACCTTGGGCAATAACAAGTAACCCTAGCACTTTCATACTGGCGTCTGCTTCTTGGGCTAATAATACGTAGTACGGCGTTACGAGTGCCGTGGAGAGCAATAAAGTGCGCACTAATAAAAACCGTGCAAAATATTTGTCCTCTCGTACTAATTTAAGGTTATCTAGCGCATGCTGCCAGCCATTAACGCCGCCTTCGGTTGCTCCTGCTTGCTCTTTAATATTCCAATAGCATAAGATGCCTAACCCCCAAACCGCTGCGCCAGCGAGTAAAATAGCGGCATAGCCCCACAGCGGAATATCATTTAACCGGCTCAGTATTAAGCCAAAGACCAGCCCTATGCCCCCAGCCCAACTGGCCCCTGCGCCTGTTACCTTACCGCGCTCACGTTTAGGTACCGTTTTACCTAATACGTCTTTAGCCGCAATCGAGCATAAGCCTCGAGAGATGCTCATCATGGCTAACAGCAAGAGCAATAAAAGACCAGCCAGCCATCCCGAGAACACCAGTGCCACCATGGCCATTAATATCAAGCAAGCAGCCTGTAACCCCGCGCCTAGCAGCCAAGCGCCTTTACGTTTAGGCAAGCGTCTTACGTAGGCACCCAACACAATTTGTGGCAGCATAGAGCCACTTTCTCGAATGGGTACTAGCCAGCCAATAATCCATATCGGCGCCCCCACTGCCTGTAGCAGCCAAGGCAATATGGTTTTGGCATTGGTCATTAACTCCGCAAGGGCGGTGGCAATTTGCGCAAAGATTAATAAGCGTCGATTACCTTTAATGACGGTACAATCTTTATCAGGAATATCTTTACACAGCCTTGCATCTTCTTCTGTGCTGAGCGCGCCGACTAGGTTAGTAACGGTTATTTTTTTAAATTTCATCTTAACCTCTTACTGGATCACGGAAAAATAAGTTCATCTGGTTCTCAGCCTGAGCTTGAGGCTCTATCATAATAAGGTAATATGCTTATTACCTTTGTGGCTATCACATAGATGCTGCTTATCAATACCTTTATCGATACAAGGATGACTATTTACATGGATACGGGCTACCGCATTATTATTGCCGATGACCACCCCTTGTTTCGCAGCGCTATGCATCAGGCTGTGCAAATGGCCGTTAATGGCGTTGATTTACAGGAAGTGGACTGTATTACCAGCCTAATGCAGCTACTAAGTGAAACAACCGATATAGATTTATTATTACTGGACCTAAAAATGCCTGGTGCCAGTGGCTTCTCGGCACTTACGTCGCTGCGCCATCAGTACCCCGATTTACCCGTTGTTATTGTTTCTGCCAACGAAGAGACCGCAGTGGTACAGCAAGCCATGCGCTTGGGCGCCATGGGGTTTATTCCTAAATCTTCGCCGATGCCGACCTTGGTTAGCGCCCTTAATATTATTTTAGAAGGGGAGCCTTGGTTTCCTGCCGGTATTAGCTTAAAAGACATACCAGAAGATAACATTGCCGAGCGACTGGCTAGCTTAACACCACAACAATTTAAGGTGTTAACCATGTTGTCTGAGGGTAAGCTTAATAAGCAAATCGCCTTTGAGCTAACGGTATCTGAAGCCACTGTGAAAGCCCACGTGACCGCTATTTTCCGCAAGCTAGACGTTAAAAACCGCACCCAAGCTGTCATTGCGCTGTCGCAGATAGAGTAACTGGCAGCGCCAAGCCCCCCCTTTGGGGAGCTGTAAGTCGTCAGCTATAAGCTGTCAGTTAAAGAAACCACAAACCAAAGCTATACGTCTAACGCTGACCGCCTTAAACAAGGCGGTACGCTATACGCCGTAAGAAAAATCTGAACACCGGTTTGGTTTTTCGTAAGGCGTTCAGCGTAAAGCGTATAAAAAGCCGAAAGCTGGAAGCGGTAAGCTAAACAAAAACACTGCGGTACTTTTATTTTTGGTTTTACTTCAAGCTTCTAGCTTCAAGCTTATTACTGTCTGTTCAATGGATTGCCGCGTCGTTGCACTCCTCGCAATGACTGCCCCTTCGGGGAGCTGTCAGCCTTAAGCCGTAAGCTGTCAGTTAAAGGAACACAGCGGCTAGCTTAGATATTGATGCGTGATTAGGGATTGGGGAATAGGGAGCAGAACAAGAAAAACCGTGTCGTCCGCCTTACCCTTCACCGGTTTATCTTAGCCAGTTCACTTCACCCTCTTCGTAGTCATTGCAAGCGCAGCGTGGCAATCCATTCCAAACCAAAGCGCTACGTTTAACGCTGACCGCTTTACGTTAAAGAAAACACTGGTTTTTTTCGTACCACGCTCGGCGTAAAGCGTATGGCTGCTTAAAGGCGCTAAGCTTGGAAGCGTTACGCATTGGGTGCTAGATGTTGCAGTAAAGATCGTAGCTTGAGCGGCTTAACCGGTTTGCTTAAGTAGTTGAAGTCTCGCTGTTTCAATTGAGCTTGTAACTCTGGTTGGCGATCTGCACTAATAATCACGGTGGGCACAGCACCAAAAGCGCTGTGCAGTTCGGTTACCACATCAAGCCCAGTTTCGCCCTCATCTAAGTGATAATCAGACAAAATGATCTCAGGAATAAACCCATCTACATAATGCTGATGTGCCTCTTGGTGATTAACCGCCAAACGCAGCTCACAGCCCCAACGGTTAAGTAAATCAGACATAGCACTCAAAATATCGGGATCATTATCAATACAGAGTATACGCATGCCCGCAAGCTTACCTTGATGGCGCACAGGCGCGGGCTCAGCGGTAGACATGGCAGAAGTGGCGGTGGTCGCAAGCTCAGCTCTGGGCACAGTCACACTAAACATAGACCCTTTGCCCTCTACTGAATGTACAGCTAAGCGATGCCCCAGCATACTGGCTAAGCCTTGGGCAATGGCTAATCCTAGCCCTAAGCCTTGCTGATGATGGCGCTGGCCATGCTCTAATCGCATAAATTCATCAAAAATAGTCTGCTGTTTATCGGCTGCAATACCGGGCCCGTCATCCCATACTTCTAAGCGCAGCTCGTCTCCCTGATGACGCACCCCAAGCAAAGTGCGACCTCCTGAGTTGTAACGCATCGCATTGGTTAAAAAGTTTTGTAAAATACGGCGTAATAATCGCGGATCGCTATGTATGCCTAACTGGCTGCTCACCACATCAAAGCGTCCTCCGGCTTGCTCTGCCAGTACACCAAACTCCGCTTGCAAGGTATCTAACACCTCAGCGAGCGCAAAGTTAAAGGGTTTAGCTGTCAGCTTTCCCGACTCCAGCCGCGACATATCCAGTAGATCACTAATCAAATCTTCTGCTGCCGCAAGCGAGCGATCGATATGCCCCGCCAAGCGCTTACTTTCATTATCACTTGAGGTTTCTAACCAAGAAGAAGCAAATAGTTTAGCGGCATTTAATGGTTGCATGAGATCATGGCTCACCGCCGCTAAAAAACGGCTTTTAGAAGCACTGAGCTTTTCTGCCTCCTCAGTGGCCGCAAGCAGCTGTTGGTTAACCGCAGACAGCTCTTGCGTACGCTCAGCCACCCGCGCCTCTAACACCACATTGGCATCTTTGAGTAACTGCTCGGCTTGGCGAAAGGTGGTAATATCATTAAAAGTCATCACAAAGCCGCCACCGGGCATAGGGTTACCCTGCATTTCAATCACGCGACCATCGGGGCGCGTGCGAGAAGAGGTATGAGCAGTGCCGGCCTTCATGTGATTCACCCGCCTATCTACATGCTCTTGTACCGTACCCACACCGCATAAACCTCGCTCGGCGTTATAACGAATAATATCGCCAATGGGCCGGCCAATCTGGATAAGACCACTAGGGTAGCCAAACAACTCTATATAGCGTCGATTCCATGCCACCAAATTCAGCTCTTTATCCACCACAGAAATGCCTAAATCAATGTGTTCTATTGCCCCTTGCAGTAAACCTCGGTTAAAACGAAACACATCTCCAGCTTCATCAACAATGGTGGCCAGCTCATCCAGCTCCATACTGCGCCCTTGCAGTACCGACGCTAACACTAATCGTGCCGACGAGGCGCCAAACACCCCAGCTAATACCCTCTCTGTATGGCGAATTAAGCTTGCTGGCGCTTGCACGTATTTATCTAGCGTGCCGTGCTCATCGACATATAGCGAAAACGCGCGACTGACTCTAGATTCTCCGACAAAACGTGCTGCCAGTTGCTCTAACTCTTGCACCGACACCTTGGCTTGATAGACATCTCCGCCATCTTTATGCTGGCGCCCCACAAAGGCGGCAGCATGTAATCGCTCACTGACCGTAGACACTGATAGCCAAGAGCCCAATACATAGCCTGCTAAGTTAAATAATAAACTTAGCAAAATCCCCCAAGTTACCGAGCTCATACCGCCGAGCGCCCCCCACTGCGGCGGCGTAAAGATCCATAGTAAAACGTTGGTTTCAGGATCACCGGCAAACATACCGGTTTCGGCCATCAGGTTTAGCAGCCACATCACCATACCCAAACTTAGTCCCCAATAGGCGCCTCGGCGGTTGCCCCCTCGCCAATATAAGCCCAAGACTAAGGCGGGTATAAACTGAGCAATGGCGGCAAAACTTAAATAACCAATGCGAGACAAGCTTTCAATGTCGCCCAGCCACAAAAACACGAGCCAAGCGGTAACCATAGTCACAATAATAGCGGCACGCCTGATGGTTAACAGCAGCTGGGCCACATCATTAAAATCAGCACCTTGCACTTGGCGACGACGTAAAACCATCGGCAATACCAAGTCGTTACTCACCATAATAGCCAAGGCAATAATAGAGATAATCATCATACCGGTGGCGGCCGACGCACCACCAATAAAGGCCAACACTGCTAAGGCGGGCTTATCTTGTGCCAGAGGGAGGCTTATCACATAGGTATCTGGCGAAATATCAGCCCCCAGCCACTGCTGCCCCGCCAAGGCCAAAGGCAGCACAAACAAGCCCATTAGCACTAAATAAATCGGGAATAATCGCCGTGCCCAACGCAAATCGGCAGGACCATGGTTCTCTACTACGGTGACATGAAATTGGCGGGGCAAACAGATAACCGCACTCATCGACAACAAGGTATACACCCCCATATCCAGCAGGTTAGCCCCTGTGATATGCATAAAACTGTCGATAAAGCCTTCTGTGACCATGACTCTTTGCTGGTTAGGGTGTGCAATGACTAACCATAAGGCAAAGCCCCCTACCACAATAAAGGCGATAAGCTTCACCACAGACTCGAGTGAGATAGCCACCATCACCCCTCTTTGGTGCTCGGTAGCATCAATATGGCGGGTGCCAAATAATAAAATAAATACCGCAAACAGCACAGTTACCATAAGGGCAACTTCACCGGCACTGCGCCCGCTGCCGCCCACTACATCGGGGGCCATTAAGTTAAGTCCCATCACAATGGCTTTAAGCTGCAAGGCGATATAGGGCAAGATGCCGACAATAGCAATTAAGGTGACATAGACGGCGAGTCGCTGTGACTTGCCATAGCGGGCCGCAATAAAGTCGGCAATAGAGGTGATATGTTCGCGTTTTGCCACATCAATTAGGCGCGCAATCAGCGGGCCGGCAAACGTAAACATAATAATGGGACCAAGATAAATCGAGAAATAAGACCAAGAGTCTGTACTGGCTTGGCCCACAGTGCCAAAAAAGCTCCAAGACGAGCAATACACTGCCAATGAAAAGCTATACAAAAGGGGACGCAACTTCTCAACACGGGTCCCCATACGCGCCCTATCCCCTAACCAGGCACATAAAAAGAGTATCGCCAAATATGCCAGCGCAATATTAATAACCGTCCAGCCCTGCATTTAGCGCTCCTGTATATGTGATAAGTAATAGTGATTATGCTGAACAACCACTTCTAGGTTAGGGCTTAGTGTTACGGCGTTTCTGCTGCATTGCCCTGCAAGGGGCGGCGTAACAACACCAAAGCGGGGAGTATTATCGCCGCCATTAACCAAAAGGTCTGTCCGCCTAAAGTCGGATATAGCTTACCCGAAGCGACCAATAACACCGCCACCACTAACCCTAATGCCAGTGCACCATATAGGGCTTGGGCACCAATCACAGCTTCTGGTTTGAGATCGCGACTAATGTAGCGCATGGCACCTAAATGGCTAAGGCAAAAGCTGCCCGCATGCAGCAGTTGCGCCACTACTAACCATATCAACTCAGTGGTGCTTCCTAATATTCCCCAGCGCACTAACGCAAACGCCGCGCCAGCTAATAATAACCCTTGCGCGCTCATACCTTCAAACCAGCGTCGGTTTAGCGCCAACACTGCAATTTCAGCCAATACTCCCAGTCCCCATAAGTAGCCAATAGTAGTGGTGGCGTAGCCCTGACTTTGCCAATGCAGGGCACTAAACCCATAATAAAACGCATGGCTGCCCTGTAATAGCGAGACCACCAGCAAAAAACGCTTCATTTCCGGTTGGCGCCACACCGTTAACACGCTGTTACCTTGACGTTCCTTGTGTTGCTCAACAGGGGCGGGTGTCATGGGGGAAAAACTCATTAGCCACATTAGCGCCAGAGACATTAACATGGCATGTAAAATCCACTGTGCTCCCCAGTGATTACTTAAGCTACCCACCGCCACATTGGCCACAATAAAAGCAAACGAGCCCCATAATCGAGACTTGCCATAGTCGAGGCGCACTTGTTGGATTAAACGACTGGCTAAGGCTTCATTAACCGGCATAAGTGCGGGATAAATGAGATTAAGGGCCAACATAAGTATGACCAATGCCCATAGCGACTGGCTTAAATAAAACCCAGCTACTATCAGCACGCTTAATCCGGCTAATAAACGAATGGCGGGCAGCAAATGATGCGCGCTGCGCAATTGGCTCATTACGGCTAAACTACCTACACACCTCGCCACCATGCCCAAACCCAGCAACCAACCGATAACATCGGCTTCTACCTCAATATGGCTTAACCACAAAGACCAATAAGGAAGATAAATCCCGTAGCTAAAATAAAACAGGGCGAATAAAGCGGAAAGCCAAATAGCAGGAGACATTTTTATCACTAAGTAGTGGATCCATAATGCATATGATAATACGTTATGTTTTATCTTTTATTAGTTTTTTATGAAGGTTAGTTGATGCAACGATTGATATTACTGGCAGGCTTATTATTAGCCGGCTGCCAAGCACCGTCTTCCACCACTCACACAGATTTTTTTGCCGAACACTTATTTGACTATCAACTGCACAGCCCCACAGGAGAGATGATGTCCCTCGCTGACGGTGCTGCTCAGTTAGCCAAGGCCGATGTGATTATGGTGGGCGAGCTACACGGCCATCAAGGCGTGCACCGCTTTCAAGCCGACTTACTTGCCCAGCTGCTTAAACAACCAGAGCCCATCGCCTTAGCCATGGAGCAATTTAGCCGCAACAACCAAGCGGTGGTAGACAAGTATTTAGCCAACGAGCTCGGCGAGGACTTATTTATTAAAGACAGCCAAGCTTGGCCCAGTTATCGCAGTGACTATCGTGCGCTTATAACCTTGGCTAAAGAAGCGAACATCGCCGTTATTGCCGCTAACGCACCACGCAACATAGTGCGCTGCATTAGCCAAGAAGGTCCAGATTACTTAACGAGACTACCGGCTAGCGAACGTGGCTGGGTAGCCGACAAGTTAACCCTTGACGACGATGCTTATAAAGCGCGCTTTATGGAAAACCGCCATCATGGCCAAGCCCCAACTGAGCGGCAATTTGCCGCCCAAACCACTTGGGATGACACCATGGCAGACAGCATAGCTCAGTATTTACAGCAGCATCCAAACAGCAGGGTTATGCTAACCGTGGGTCGCTTTCATGTTGCTGAACGACTGGGCACAGTACAGCGTTTAAGGCAGCGCAACCCAGCGCTTAATGTTGCCGTTATTTACCCCGTTACCGCCACAGAAAGCCAACCCGAGACACCAGTATGGACTTTGCAAGTTGCAGTCTTACCCGCCACTCGCCTAGATGGTGAACCGCTACCAGCTTATAGCTCAGAGCAGCCTGAGTGTCACTCACTCAGCCACAGCGCAAAGGTTACGCCCTAAGCTTTTAGCTCGATACAAGGCTTTATCGGCGCGGTTAATTAAATGCTCATAATCGGGGTGGCCATCAAAAGTTGCCACCCCGCCGCTCATGGTCACTTGCTGGGTTTGGTTACCTGGCAGCTTCAAGGGATTATTCATTAATTTGGTTCGGATTTTATCTGCAATGACCAATGCCTTATCTGCCGACACTTCCACTAATACCAGCAGTAACTCTTCACCACCATAACGGAATACAAAATCACTGCTGCGTACGGCTCCTGCCACTAAATTCGCCACTTGTTGCAACACCATGTCGCCACCTTCATGGCCATGGTTATCATTAATGGCTTTAAAGTGATCAATATCAAATAATATCACTGAGAATACGCCACTATTACGTTTAGATAATTTTACCTCGCGGTTCATTACCGCCGGTAGAAAGCGTCTATCTAATAAACGAGTCAGCGTATCGCGCCCCTGCTCTAACTCAATATAGCGGTCAAATAATGTGGTTAAAAAATAAATAATGGCTTTTACTTCTTGCTGTAATTGCGCCATTTTCTCCACCATATTGCCCGATTGAGCCGACGCTTGTAATTGAGGCAATAGGACGAGATCAATATGTTGTAACACTTGTTCAATTTGATTAATTTCTGGCGCGCCATCAAATACCGAAATGGCTTGATGATAAAACCACAACCCAAACTCAGAGCGACTCAAACCTTTAAATGTGGCTTCACCGCTGTGCAAAGCAAACATCAGCTCGTGACTCCAATCCAGTAGTGCCGCCCGTTGTCGCTCTCGCTCTACAGATAAATTTAAGCTCAGCGAATGCAAGCGATAGGCTTCATCGGCACGACTTTTACGATCCGATTTAGTCACATAGGCCAAACTCATTAGCTCTAACGAAACATCCATCACATCTTGTAGATACTGCACCGCGGGTAACCAATCAGCTGGGGTCTGCCAGAGATTTGATATTAATTCAAGCAAGCGTCGTTTATGTAAACGTGCGCCTAAAGACACCAAGTTAATCGGCAGATTAATACGCGCATGCACCTTACCCACTTCAAGTTGGTGCTCAACCGCTGCTGCTATTTCAGAGGTATCTTGAATTGAAAACGCTTGTTTTAACCACAGTATCATGGAGGCTTTTAAACGCTGATTAACCACTTGATGCTCTAAAAATTCTCGCGCTTCAGGCAAGGCCATCATTTGCTGATAAAAACTATCTGTCAGTTCCGAACTGTGAGCAAACACCAAATCTCGCATCCGAGAACGCATCGACTGATCATAGTCAGACAGAATAATGTGCCATTGATTTTGGCCGTAACTAAGAGGATCGATTATTGGCATGCTATTTCTCAGGATGAAAGCGGGGCCGCATTATAAATAGTTTTGCTGTACGAATACACGTTTACCCTTAATATGAGCGAGATGATAGACAATAAGTATAATAAAACGATTTTAATACCTATAAATAAGTCACATAAGTCACGCTTGTTAGCATGATAAGGGAGGGTATATGTTGCAGTGCGGACATCGCGGGCTGGCCAGTATCGCCCCCGAAAACACCTTGGCGGGGTTAGAAGCCGCTCATCAATATGGCTTATCTTGGGTAGAAATAGACGTGCAACTCACCCAAGATAATCGCGTGGTGCTGTTTCATGATCAGCAGCTTGACCGCTGCACCAATAGTCGCGGCCTATTCGGCCAACATAGCTGGCAACAGCTGAGCCAGCTTGATGCCGGAAGCTGGTTTTCTGCCGAGTTTGCCAATGAAAGATTAGTACTGTTATCGGATTATCTTATTCGTGCCGCTCAGCTCAATATAAAAGTAAATATAGAGCTAAAACTATACGCTCAAGGTGACGCCCTGCCATTGGCGCAGCAGGTAAGCCAAGTGCTCGCACAGCGACTAATACCAGAAACACAGATACTCTTGTCTAGCTTTAATATAGCTACACTTGCGTATATGCAGCAGTGGCAGCCAATGATTAAGCGCGCCTTATTGGTTAAGCGCATACCTCATAATTGGCAGCGGTTATTACAATCTCTCGATGGCCACGCCCTGCACTGCGATTATCGCCATCTCACTTGCTCAAAAGCCCATGAAATCTCTACCGCAGGGTATCAGCTCAACTGCTACACCGTTAATAGCCAGCACCAGGCCAACACCCTAGCAAGTTGGGGAGTCAATATGATTTTTACCGATAATCCGTTAAGACAAGCGCCCGGCGCCCAGCACCTTGTTTAAAGCGGTAAGCCTGTCACTTCATCACAAGTCTGTAAAATGTCATAGTGTAGGAAGAGCCAGCAGGCTTGCCTTCGCCAACTCGCTTAAACCGCATCCATGCGGCGCTCGGCAAATGCCGTCCCTGGCATTTGACGGTTGGCTACGGCAATGCCTCCTATCTCTTCTTCATGCTTTAGTGGCGACTGTTTGTAGTAACAGTCAGTTCAGATGCTAATGGGAAGGCAGAAGGTGGCTGCTCCGTCGACCCTCCGCGCCAAGGATGGCGCGGCGGAGCCCCAGTGGGGCGAGTCTCTTTCGCCTAGATGAGCTTTTTAGCCAGACCGAATATCCAGTGAATATTCGCAGTTGGCTAAAAAGTGAGTGGCCTATTTAGCGGCGAGTCGAGCGGAGCGCTCTGCCTGACTTTTACCCAAACATCAACAAAAAGATGTAACTAAGTGACAGGCGGTCAGCTTTAAGCTGTCAGAAAAATCAAAAAATAGTACCGAACAAACCAACCTAAGTCATGCCACATATATGCGGTGACGACAGAGCTCTCAGCTTTCTAGACTTGGCGCTAATGCTCCCTGTCGCTGAAGGCTGAAAGCTGACGGCTTAGCGCTAGTGAACACTTAAACTTATTGCCCTTTGTGCTTTTCTGTTATCATATTATAAGTTTGCCTCTCGGCAATGCCTCTTAGCCGTCCGCCAGGACCTTTTTAGTTCGGAGTCTCATGTCTTTTGCTTCCCTAGGCCTTAATGCCCAGCTCGTTCAAGCGATCAATGAATGTGGTTATACAGAACCTACCCCTATTCAAACTCAAGCCATTCCGCTGGTATTAAAGGGCGGTGACTTATTGGCCGGCGCCCAAACTGGTACCGGTAAAACCGCAGGCTTTGGCTTGCCCATGTTGCAACGCTTAAGCGAAACAAAAGCCACACCGCTGCGCAACGGGCGCGCGCCTGTGCGTGCACTTGTGCTCACTCCCACCCGTGAGTTAGCGGCACAAGTTGAAGAAAATATTCGTGCCTACGCTAAGCATTCAGGTTTAAGAACCTTGGCCATGTTTGGGGGAGTAAGCATTAACCCACAAATGAAAGCCTTAGGCGGAAAAATAGATGTGGTGGTGGCCACACCGGGACGTTTACTCGATCACGTATCACAGCGCTCTATTGACTTATCACGCATTGAAATGCTGGTATTAGACGAAGCGGATCGCATGTTAGACATGGGTTTTATTCGCGATATTCAGCGTATTATTGCTAAAATGCCGCCTAAGCGCCAAAACTTGCTGTTTTCAGCAACATTTTCTAACGAAATCAAAAAGCTGGCCGAGAGCCTATTAACAAACCCAGAGCACATTGAAGTCGCAAAGCGTAACGCCACCGCCGACACCATAGCCCAGCGTTTTTATGGCGTAGATAAAAACCGCAAGCGTGCTTTGCTCAGTTATTTAATTGGCCACCATAACTGGCAACAAGTATTGGTTTTTACCCGCACCAAACACGGCGCAAACCGTTTAGCTATGCAGCTAGATAAAGACGGCCTGCCCGCCATGGCGATTCATGGTGATAAAAGCCAAGGTGCACGTACTCGTGCTTTAAGTCAGTTTAAATCAGGTAAGCTGCGCGTATTAGTGGCCACCGATATTGCTGCCCGTGGTATCGACATTAGCGAACTGCCTCATGTGGTTAACTTTGAGCTGCCTCATGTTGCCGAGGATTATGTGCACCGTATTGGCCGAACCGGTCGCGCCGGTGTTAAGGGTGAAGCCATGTCTTTGGTGTGCTTTGCAGAAAAGCCGCTGCTAAAAGCCATTGAGCGCGTCACCAAGCAAAGTATAGAGTTAGAAATACTCCCAGGCTTTGAACCACTACCCGATAGCGAGCAACCGCCAATTGAAAAGCCCGCCGCCAAACGCGGCCGTGGCAATAGTGGTAGCCGAGGCCAAAATAGTGGCCGTGGTCATGCTGGGCGTAATTCAAACCCACGTTCAGCCAATAACAAAGCGCCGCGCAGTAATAAGTCACCCCGCCGTAGCGACAGTTAAAACATAGCTGATAGCCGATAGCTATCAGCGCTAAGCCGTCAGCTATCAGCAAACAAAAAAGCCGACTACTCTGTAGTCGGCTTTTTTATCATCCTCTTATACCAAACACACTAAATATTTGTTCTATTGAAAACCAGCATAAAATAGGAAGCTGGGTCACCTCCCACGACACGCCATAAATCCACCCATGACATTCACGGTTGTGGGATGCGATCTCAGCCGCCTCTTCTTGAGCTCAGCGTTGTCATTGAGACTGCTAACAGGCAACTCAGTGGCTGATGGCCGGATAAAGGGAGTAACTCCACCGACCATCACATGACAGGGACGTCATGTGTTGAGCGTCACAGGGAGGTGCTTGCAGCGTGTCGGTGGAGTCACCCCTTTGTTCGGCTTTTGCAGCAAGTAAAACGACTGTTTCTTTAATGTAATTAGTATTAAAGTATTTAAGATAAGCCTAGGTTGGGACTTGCACAGATCTGAAGAATGGATTACCGCGCTACGCTCGCAATGACAGCTTAAGAGCAGCGGTACGACTTACAGTTTAGCGCTACGCTTTACATTTAACCCATGCACAATT
Source organism: Oceanisphaera pacifica (assembly GCF_017498065.1). GTDB lineage: Bacteria > Pseudomonadota > Gammaproteobacteria > Enterobacterales > Aeromonadaceae > Oceanimonas > Oceanimonas pacifica. The sequence continues at coordinate 111,685 of NZ_JAGDFX010000004.1, forward strand.
CCGCCTACCAATAATCCCCAAAAGGCACTGCCGATCCCGAACAAAGCAACGCCGGAGGCGGTGATCATAAAAGTTAATAAAGCCGCATCTCGCTCTTTTTCATCAGCCAATGCCACCGTTAAGCTGCTACCAATGGTGCCCAATAAGGCAAGTCCGGCAATGGCCATAATCAACTCGTTGGGCAAGGCGGCAAATAAGCTCACCACAGTAGCGCCAAACAAGCCCATTAATAAATAAAAAATACCCGCCCAAACGCCTGCTTTATAACGCTGTTTAGGGTCGGCATCCACCTCTTTACCCATGCATACGGCGGCACTAATAGCGGCAAGGTTAAAGGCAAAGCCACCAAAAGGGGCCAGTAACAAACCGGTAATGCCCGTCCAGCTAATTAAAGGCGAGCCTTGGGTGTGATAGCCATGCGCGCGCAATACGGCAATGCCGGGCACATTTTGCGAGGCCATGGTGACCACGAATAAAGGAATGCCAATGCCAATTAAACTAGCGAGAGAAAAACTCGGCGTCATCAATACCGGCTTGGCTAACTGCCAGCTAAATTGTTCAAACTGCAAAAGCCCCGTTACTGCTGCCACCGCCAGCCCAACACATAAACTGAGCGGGATCACATAACGCGGCAAACGGTGGCGTAAGGCAAAATAGGTGGCAAGCATGGCTGCAACTAACCAAGGCTGGGTCTCGGCCGAGCTGAATAAGTCGAGGCCAAAGGTGAGTAAAACGCCTCCCAGCATGGCCGCCGCCAGCCCTGGGGGTACTCGCTGCATAATATGGTCAAACCAACCAGTAATGCCACAGAGAAAAATAAGGGCTGAGCTAAAAATAAAGACCCCAATTGCCTCACTCATGGGCACACCGGCCAGCGCCGTCACCAATAACGCCGCCCCTGGGGTAGACCAAGCGGTCAGTATAGGTTCGCGATAACGCAGCGAAAAACCAATGCAGGTGGCGCCCATCCCTAGCCCTAGCGCCCACATCCAAGAGCTAATTTGTGCCTGACTGGCGCCAGCCGCCGCAGCGGCCTGAAAAATAATCGCCGCCGAGCTGGTATAGCCCACTAATACCGCAATAAAACCGGCCGACAGATGTGAAAACTGAACAGCAGAGCGCATATCTCATCCTTAAAACACAGCGGTACGCCTTATGCTGTACGCCATAAGTTACATAATAACCCCGTTTTACAGCCCATTCATAAGGCGCAAGATACCATTGCTCCGGTAAAACTGGGCTTCTTGCCCCTCACCAAGTTAGCGATGATTTAATAACTCAGCACACAAACGCACAAAGTCAGAGGAGGTGACAATACCAATCAAACATTGATTGTCATCCACTATGGTTAAACAACCGTGTTTATTATTTAGAAAAAACTCAACCACCTCGGTTAAGGGCGCGTTAACATCAACAGATTCAAAATCAGCGTCAATAATCTCTACCACACGACACTGGCGCTCACGCCGCTCTAGCGCACTCACACCATAATCAGATAACAGTCCCATAATGGTGGCAATCATGCGTTTTTGCGTTAATACCCCCATTAGCTTGCCACTTAAGGCATCGACCACGGGAATATGCCGAATACTTTTTTCACGCATCATGTCATGCGCATCTTTTAACGTTGCAGACTGATCGAGCGTCAGTAACTTACGCGTCATTATATCGCCAACACAAATAGCAGCCATAGGTCACCTATCCTTATTGATTACTTGATCACAATGCCAATTAAATACATATTTTAGCATCTATCATAATCTCTCTTGATACAGTGTGATAGACCTAGAAAAGGCCAAACAAAAAAAGCCCGTTAATCGTTCAATTAACGGGCTTTAATTCCAGTGAATATATCGTTTAGCTTGCGCTGGCAACCGGTCTATGACCGTCAGTTAAGTGCAATACATCAACCAAATCATCACCACTGACCGCAAACGCCTGACCAAAACCTTTTACAAATAAGCCTTTTAGCGGCACTAAGCGAAATAAATGAAAATCTTCCAGTTTACTTAAGCCATCTATGGTGTCATCAAATCGGGCGCGCAGTGCATCAATACCGGCTTGCCACTCTGGGCTATTACGGGTCACGCGTTCAGGTCGCGCATCAAAGGTTAAGCGCTTGCGTGCAAATAAGGTGCGGCTATCTTGCTCGTCCGCCACCATCATTAACGAAATTTTAGGATTGGTGAGCAAATTTTTAGTATGGCGCGCCATTTCACTGATCAAAATGTAATAACCATCTTCTAACAAAGCAAAAGGCGCATAACTCACATTAGGTGTGCCTTCGTTATCAACGGTCGCTAATACCAAGGTTTGGCTGGCATCACGAAACTCACGAATTTCTGGCTCTAATCGTCCTTGTAAACGCTCTTGTTTATTAAACATTGGCTAACTCCTTTAACGCCTTAAATTGTGCTACTTGCTCAGGAAACAATACGCCCTGCTCGTCTCGACCTAAATAAATCTTAAAAATAGTGTTGCCTTGCCCATCGTAAAACACGATCGCATAGGCTTCATTGCCTCGGTGTGGCTTACTTTGCAGTGAAATATGTGCCACTGCGTCTAACTTAAGATGACCATCTAGCTCACCAAATTTAGCTTGAAGGTTATAAAAGCCATACCCAAGACGCCCACTGGGCACAGGCGCTTTTACTTCAAAAATAGATCCCGCCACTTCAATGATGGTGGTCACTCGCCCCCAAGTGGCAACTTGCTCTAAAATAGCCTGGGCATGATGACCCGCAAGAGGAACAATAAGATCACGAGGAAGGCGGCTGACTAGCTCCCACTCTGACACATTGAGTTGTTTTGCCATGGCGGCTGGGCGCAACTTAGGCTCATTTTCTAATAATTCAAGCACTTGGCGAGTTAGCTCAGGCATGCTAATTCAATCCTCTAATGAAAAACGTTGTTATACGCTTAATGGTATATTGCATCATGTTGCATTGTAATAAATAAGCCTGCCTTCTCACTTTAAGAGAGCACAGCTGTTCACCACTCCCCCATACTTATCTCTTCAATTGCAGCGAGCGAGTGGACTTTATACGTGGCAGCAGGCTAATACAATATAACATCTAATGCAACTCATTATCATTAGTAACACCGATATCGATAGCGATAGACATTGCGCTAAAAATACGTATTCTATAGCATCACGAAATCGAAATAACTCTCATTTATAACTTGAGGTTTTCTAGTGAGCTTTAAACGCTACGCCGTTTTTGCAATGGCCTCTTTGCTATTGCACGGCCTATTGGCACATGCCATGGACAATCAGGCGCTAACCATTGCCGCCCCGCCAGCCGAGCCTGGCCCCATCAGCGTGCAAATGATCCCCACAGTGACTCAGCCCAGTGCTGAGCCCGAGCCTGTGGTGGAGCCCAAACCTGAGCCAAAACCTGAGCCCAAGCCAGAACCTAAGCCTGTGCCCAAACCTAAGCCGGTACCTAAACCTGAGCCCAAGCCAAAGCCAACTCCCAAACCGGTAGCAAAACCTAAGCCTAAACCGGCTGCAAAACCCACACCCGCGCCAACGCCCAAAGCGCAGCCTAAGCCTGAGCCAATTAAAAAGATGGCTGAAAAGCCAGCTGCTAAAGCAAAAAATAGTGCCCCCAAGCGCATTGAAAGACCTAGCTTTCGTAGTCGTCCCGCTCCTATTTCTTATCCGTCTCGAGCTCGTCGCCGGGGTCAAGAAGGGACTGTCGTTATTGAAGTGTGGTTAGATAAGCGCGGCGAGCAAACCAAGCGCGTTATTGTGCAGTCTTCTGGTGTGAAAGCGCTAGATTCAACCGCCTTAAAAGGCGTGGCTAAATACCGTTTTTCTCCTTATATAGAAAATGGGCAAGGTATTGCTCACCGTGTTCATATTCCCATTCGTTTTAAATTGGATTAAATCATGACTCTACTACATCAATTACATCAGCAATTAGGCCTAATGAGCTGGCCACTGATCCTCTGCTCTGTGCTTACCTTAGCGCTGTGGCTTGAGCGAGGCTTAACCTTGCTATGGGTGAGTTCACGAGGCGAACAAGAAAAAAAGCAGCTGCGCCTAGCTGGCAATAAATTTTCATCGGTCGAACTAGAAAACCCTAATTCTTTAATTTTACAAGGCTGTCGTTTATTGGTGCAGCATAAAGACTGTGACAAAGCCACCCGTGAAGACTTAGCCGGCATTTGGCTACAACAGCAAAGACGTAAGCTGCATTCAGGGTTACGCGTGCTCACCTTAGTGGGGGTTATTAGCCCACTGCTTGGGCTACTGGGTACGGTATTAGGGCTAATTAGTATGTTTGCCAGCATTGGCGAAAGCGGCAACCCTGTCACTCCTGCTCTGCTTGCCGATGGTTTAGGGCTTGCCATGAGCACCACAGCTGCCGGCTTAATGATTGCCTTGCCCGCCATTGCCGGTGCCCAGCTATTTGGCTTATGGGCCGATCGACTGCTCGACAAGCTTACCCATGAACTCAACCAGTGCAACTTACACCTAGATGGCGTGGCACTAGGAGGCTGTCCGTCATGATAGGCCGCCCCGATAGCTCCAACGGCGGATGGCGTTCCTTAACCCCCGATATTACGCCACTGCTGGATATTATCTTTATTGTATTGGTGTTTTTGCTGCTAACGGCCAATATTCCGTTGCAATCCTTAGAAGTCGATTTACCTGACACCGACAGCCAAGCACTCACCAGCGTACAAGATAGTGAATCCATGACCATTAATATGCTGGCCGACACCCCCGCTTGGGCACTGGACGGTGAACAATATGACAACTGGGATCAATTTAAAGTTATTTTAGAGTCGCAAATCAGCCAATTAAAAGACACGGATCTGGTGTTGGCGTCTGATAAAGACGTCACCGTTGATAGCATGTTAAAGCTGCTGGCCTTTTTGCAAGAGCATCAAATTGCCGCCACCCAAATACTGATGGAGGACTCACAATGATCGCACGCTTACTTTTGCCACTGGTCTTATTAGCCACCGGCACTGTGCACGCCGACGCCTCTCGACTGTTGAGTGCCGGTAGCAGTGTTACCGAACTAGTCTTTGCCCTAGATGCCGGGCAACATTTAGTGGCAGTAGACAGCACAAGTGCACTGCCACAAGACAGTGAATTGCCACGTTTAGGCTATCATCGCCAGCTAAGCGCCGAGGGTATCTTATCAACTCAACCCACCTTAGTGATTGGCAGTGATGAAATGGGCCCGCCCACCACACTTAAGCTGATACGCCAAGCAGGCATACAGGTAGCATCCCTGCCCGAGGCCATGTCGATTGCAGAGCTACAAACTAATATTACGCACTTAGGTGAGTTACTTGATCGCACCAAGCAAGCCGCGCAATTACACCAACAAATTAACACCCGAGCCCAGGCGCTTAACACCAAAATTGAGCAGCCTAAGCGCACTATTTTTCTGTTGATTGGTGATGGCGCTACCGTACAAATTGCCGGACGTAACACCCTAGCCGATGCCATGATAGCCACAGCTGGCGGCACTAACCCTGCTATCGAACAAGTAGAGGGTTATAAGCCGGTGGCCATGGAAACCATAGTGGCCATGGCACCAGAAGTGATTTTAGTGAGTCGTCGCCATTTAACCGATACCTTAGACGATAACGCCCTGTTTAAGCAGTTTCCGTTGTTGCGCCAAACGCCCGCCGCCGATCATAACGCCATTGTGCCCATTAATGGTAAAGCCTTAATTGGTGGCTTTGGTTTAAGCACCCTAAGTGAAGCCGAACGCTTGCATCAAAACTGGTTAAGCCACTAATGAATAAGCGCACCGCCCTCTACCCTATCTTGCTGGGGTTACTCATTGTCACCGGCCTTGGCTCCTTAGCCACAGGCCCTATGTCATTAGACTTATTTAAGTTATTGACCCCAGCACAATTTAGTAGCACCGAAAACCTCGTTTTGCTGCATATTCGCCTGCCCCGTACCCTACTCTGTTTAGGCGTGGGAGCCACTTTGGCTTTATGTGGCGCTGTCATGCAGGGACTGTTTCGTAACCCTCTGGCAGATCCTGGCATTATTGGGGTCTCTAGCGGTGCCGCATTAGGGGCCGCGTTATCTATGGTGTTACTGGCCCCGTTTGCGGTGTTATTACCCGCTTGGCTTGGTGCCAGCTTAACCTCTCTTATGGCGTTTTTTGGGGGCTTGATCACCACCTTGGTGGTGTATCAACTTGCGCGCACTCCTCAGGGCACGTCTGTGAGTATTTTATTATTAGCAGGGGTTGCCATCGGCGCCTTAAGTGGCGGCATTTTAGGCTTGTTAAACTACTTAGCCGACGACCAAACCCTAAGAGATCTCACCTTGTGGCAAATGGGCTCTATGGCCAAAAGCGAGCCTTTTTACCTGGCCTTAGTCTGTGCCACCGCGCTCATGTTAACTTGGGTATTACGCGGCCATGCCCACAGTTTAAATGCCTTAGCGCTAGGCGAAGCCGAAGCCAGCCATTTGGGTATAGATGTGCAATTGCTTAAGCGTAAAATGGTGTTGTTATCGGCCTTGGCGGTGGGGATCAGTGTGGCCGCGGTGGGCATTATTGGTTTTGTCGGCTTAGTGGTGCCACACTTGGTGCGCCTTGTGGCAGGCCCCGATCATCGCCGTTTGTTACCGCTCTCTGCGTTATTAGGCGCTTGGTTATTATTACTGGCCGATATGATGGCGCGCACTGTGGCTGCCCCTGCAGAAATGCCGGTGGGTATTGTTACCGCCTTATTAGGAGCCCCCTTCTTTTTGTGGCTGTTGTTAAAACAAAAACGCGGCATAGGGCTGGCATAATGAAGACCCCCACTCCTTTACTAGATATACAGCAACTGTCACTGACCATTAACCGTAACAGCTTGCTCAGTGACATAAATTTACAGTTAGTTGCCGGTCAGGTGACTGCCCTTATTGGTGCCAATGGCGCAGGTAAAAGTACCTTGTTTAAGTGCATTGCCGGTGAGCATAACCCCAGTGGTACACTTAAGGTATTTGGGCGGCCTCGTGAACAATGGTCACGCCAAGCACTGGCACGGCAGTTAGCCGTGTTACCGCAACAATCGGCGTTGCAGTTTCCCTTTTTAGCTCGTGAAGTCGTCAGCCTTGGGCGTATTCCTCACCAAAGTTGTGAGCGAGACAATCTGCCCATTATTCAGCAGGCCATGGAGCAAGCTAAGGTCTGGCATTTGCGTGACGCGCCTTATCCTCGTTTATCTGGGGGTGAAAAACAGCGGGTGCATTTTGCCCGTATTTTGGCGCAGTTAGCCGGTGAGCCCAGACCCCGTATATTACTGCTCGACGAGCCCACCTCCGCATTAGATTTAGGCCAGCAACACCAATTACTTGGTGAGGCGCAACAACTCGCCGCTCAGGGCTGCGCCGTGCTAATCATTGTGCATGATCTTAACCTAGCTGCACGCTATGCCGATCAACTGGTATTGCTAGACAAAGGACACATCGTCAGCCTTGGCAGCCCAGAGCAAGTACTAACGCCTATAAATGTGGAGCAATACTTTGGCTACCGTGCACAATTAATGCAAAGCCCCCACGGCCATCAAGTGCTGGTTTAAAATAGCGCCTAGCTAGACAAAAACACCAGCGCTGCAGCGCACAGGTGGCACAGGGCGCTTGGTACTCAAATTCTCTCAACGCTGGCTTTCCGCGCTCAGGTCAGTACCATATACGCCAATGCTTTTGGGTGCGCGATGGGGTTCACCTCCCTGAGTTGCCACCTTTATTACTTATTATTTTTTGTAAGATCAGGACAATTATAGCTATGGCTCAATTTGTTTATAGTATGAACCGCGTGGGCAAAGTGGTTCCGCCCAAGCGTCATATTCTGAAGAATATTTCTTTATCATTTTTCCCCGGTGCCAAAATTGGCGTATTGGGTTTAAATGGTGCTGGTAAATCGACCTTGCTGCGCATTATGGCGGGCATAGATACCGAAATTGAAGGTGAAGCACGCCCACAACCTGGTATAAACATTGGCTACTTACCCCAAGAGCCAAAGTTAAAGCCTGAGCAAACAGTACGCGAAGCCATTGAAGAAGCCGTATCAGAAGTAGCCGGCGCGCTTAAAGAGCTGGACGAGGTGTATACCGCTTATGCCGACCCCGATGCCGATTTTGACAAGCTAGCTACACGCCAAGGCGAGCTAGAAGCCATTATTCAAGCCCACGACGGCCATAACCTAGACAACCAGCTCGAGCGTGCCGCCGATGCGCTGCGCTTACCCGCTTGGGATGCCACCATAGATAAACTATCTGGTGGTGAGCGCCGCCGTGTGGCCATGTGTCAGCTGTTGCTAGAAAAGCCCGACATGCTGTTACTTGATGAGCCCACTAACCACTTGGATGCCGAATCTGTTGCTTGGTTAGAGCGTTTCTTACACGACTACGAAGGCACAGTCGTGGCCATTACCCACGACCGTTATTTCTTAGATAACGTAGCCGGTTGGATCTTGGAGCTAGACCGTGGTGAAGGTATTCCGTGGGAAGGTAACTACTCGTCTTGGTTAGAGCAAAAAGACGAGCGCTTATCTCAAGAGCAATCTTCTGAAGCGGCTCGCCAAAAATCCATTCAAAAAGAATTGGAGTGGGTGCGTCAAAACCCCAAAGGTCGCCAAGCTAAATCTAAGTCTCGTATGGCCCGCTTTGAAGAGCTACAAAACCAAGATTTTCAAAAGCGTAACGAAACCAACGAACTGTTTATTCCGCCAGGTCCCCGCTTGGGCGATCAGGTAATCGACGTTGAAAATCTGACCAAGTCTTATGGCGATCGCGTATTAATTGACGATTTATCCTTTAGTATTCCTAAGGGCGCCATCGTGGGTATTATCGGCCCCAACGGCGCGGGTAAATCAACGCTGTTCCGTATGTTAACCGGCACTGAACAAGCCGACTCTGGCACCATCACCTTGGGTGAGTCTGTGCAATTGGCCTCGGTTGATCAGTTTCGTGACGACATGGACGATAAGAAAACCGTGTGGGAAGAAGTGGCCAACGGCCAAGATATTCTGCGCATTGGTAACCTTGAAGTGAACAGCCGTGCCTACTTAGGCCGCTTTAACTTTAGAGGCAATGATCAGCAAAAACGCGTCGGTGAGTTATCCGGTGGTGAACGTGGCCGTTTGCATATGGCAAAGCTACTGCAAACCGGCGGCAACGTGCTATTACTGGATGAGCCCACCAACGACCTGGATATTGAAACGCTACGCGCCCTTGAGAACGCCATTTTAGAGTTCCCTGGTTGTGCCATGGTCATTTCCCACGACCGTTGGTTCTTAGACCGTATTGCCACTCATATCTTAGATTATCAAGATGAAGGCAAAGTAGAGTTCTTTGAAGGTAACTTTAGCGAATACGAAGACTGGAAAAAGAAAACCTACGGTGCAGAATCAATACAGCCTAAGCGTATTAAATATAAGCGCGTAACTAAGTAAGCAATGACTTAAGCTGATTAGTAAAAAGTCTGCGTTTAAGCCAGTAGGTTTAATATATACCTTAAAACACCGCCCTCACCGGCGGTGTTTTTTTATCCTCGTAAAAAATAATACTAAGCGCTTATTCTCCGCACGACACAGACCTGCTTTACAAATAAAACTTCACAACGACAAGGACTGACTCGGCGCTAGGTTATGCTTGTTTCACACTTTGGTGATATTGCATCAGAGTCGAACAATAAACAGACCCAGCGTCTTAAAAATAACAACAAAACATACAATCTCAACAAAAAAGAGTAGGCACTATGTTTAAAAAAATTACTACTGTTTCTGTCGCTTTAGCAGCACTCACTTGTGGCAGTCAGGCCATGGCCGCAAACTATGTTGGGGGCAACATTGCCGCCGTTGAAGCAGGCGATGCCGATTTGGTTGCCTTGTATGGTCGTTTAGGTACCGAGTTTTCTGAAAACTTTTCTGGCGAAGTGCGTTTGGGTACCGGTATAGACGATGACACTATTTATGGTAATAAAGTTAAATTAAAACACCTTGTCGGTGCTTATGTACGTGGCGGCATTCCTGTTGCTGATGTGTTTTTCCCGTATGCCACAGTGGGTTTTACCGACGTTAAATTATCATCTAACGGCTACAGCGATTCTGGTAACGATATTTCATTTGGCTTTGGTACCGATATTCGTATCAACCCCAATGTTGATCTAAATATTGAATATATGAATTACTACGATAAGCATGATGTGACCATTGATGGCTTTTCAGTCGGTGCAACTTATCGTTTTTAATTAAACGTTGCCGATAAACAATTATTGCTTACCCTCTAACACACCGCCCTCGTCAGCGGTGTGTTATTATCTATTCTCACTCAGCACTGTCTTTCACCGCTAAGCTCGCCCCTTAGCGCGCATAATGATAAGCTTATTGGTCCTTTAACGTATGAGCCCTCATTATCGCTATGGACACTTATGCAGCACAGGCCAAACTTGAGGCCGCCGATACTTGGCATGGTTTTAAACAGCTATTACCACTGTCTATTTTTGTCGGTGCCTTTGGCCTCGCATTTGGCTTAGCCGCATCACAACAAGGCTTAACCAATGGCACCATTATGTTGATGAGTGCAACTGTATTTGCCGGCACCTCACAATTTGCCGTCCTTGATATGTGGGGCACACAAATCCCGCTGGTGCCATTAATTATTACCACCTTCGCTATTAATGCGCGCCATTTATTAATGGGGGCAACTTTATACCCTTGGTTACGTTATCTCACCCCCACTAAACGCTATGGCATTATGCTTTTGGCTTCTGATGCTAACTGGGCCATGGCCATGCAACGCTTTCATCGTGGCGAGCGGGCGCTGGGTATTTTATTTGGCGGCGGTTTAGCAATTTGGTCGTGTTGGATGATAGGCACCTCTATTGGCCTTTATTTTGGTAGTGCGATTCAAGACCCTGTGAGTGTGGGGTTAGATATGGTGCTGGGTTGCTTTTTATTAGCCATGACCTTAGGTGGGCGTAAAAATAGCCGCACCCTGATTATTTGGTGTGTAGCAGCCTGTTCATCTATGTTGGCGTATTGGTGGTTACCTACTAATAGCCATGTGGTGGTTGGCGCTTTATCCGGTGGCGTGCTGGGGGCATTGTGGATGGAAAAAGCTGAGGTGGCTAAATCATGACCCTTGAAACAGCAGGCAATGGCACCTTACTGATTATTTTAGTGATGGCATTGGTCACACTCGCCACCCGTTTAGGCGGCGTATTTGTGATGTCGTTTATTCCCATTAGCCAACGGGTACACCAGTTTATTACCGCCATGTCGGGTTCGGTATTAGTGGCCATTTTGACCCCCATGGCGGTGAACGGCGATATAGGTGCGCGCGCCGCCTTGCTGACCACAGCGCTCACTATGTTGGTGTTAAAAAAACAACTACCTGCCATTGCCGCCGGCGTGATTGCCGCGGCCCTCAGCCGCCATTTTTTGGGATGAATTAATATAGCGCCCAGCTAAACACCAAAGCTAAAGATGATTGGCAATGGAACCCGCAGAAAACACGGAAAAATAGGGATCAGATCTGAAAATGCTCACTATTGATAAGGTCTACCCAAGTGCCGCTTCGCGCCACCAGCCAGCTAAAGCGGCTTCTACCAGTAACAGTAAAGCGGACTGGCTGAGATAAACCGATGAGGGGTGAGGGGGACGATACTCAAAACAACAGCTGCTCCCTAATCTCGCTTTAATCAGTTTGCTTTATCTCGTCCTCCTCACCCATCACCCTTTACAAGTCTTATATCTATTTTTCCGTGGATTCAGTGGATTCCGTTGCAAAAGTATTTTGGTGTTATTTTTTAGGTTTAAGGTTACTCCTTTATCGCCTTACTGAACTTGTTTTAGCATCTTTTTTGCTTTGCCATATGTTTTCTGACGGCTGACAGCTTAGAGCTGACCGCTGATAGTTTTACTACTGCAAAGCCTTACCGACCAGCTCGCTGATTTCTTTATTTAGCTGCAACTGCAAAGCTGCGGCTTGGCCTTCAGCCGACATTTTGCCCCAGGTTTTTTGAATAATGCTGATAAGCTTTGCTTCGCTATGACGCTGGGCAAAATCTGCTAAATAAAATTCCATAAAGACCAAGCAAATAATATCTTCTAAGGTTTGCACCTCTGAGTCACGCTTAAGCTGCTTTTTTAATAGCAAGTCTTTAATTTGCGCTTGCTCAGTGTCGCTATAGCCCACCTTGGCCATTAGCTCTGCGGTAAAGTCACCATGAAAAGCACCTAGGTCGGTGCGCCAGCGTTTATAGCCGGCTCTGTCCATTGGGTAGTCTGCACGGGGAATATGCCAGCGCTTAATATGCTGTGCACGACAGGCGATTTGCAGCAGTTCGCTGGCATTAGGCGCAAACTCAGCCTGTTTCGCACTCATACGCACACTGTATAAATACTCTTTGGGCCAGACTTGTCCATCTACTTGCTCTTGGTTGGGATCTTGCTTATTTTCAGCATCAATTAAAGCCCATACTTGCTGTAGTCGAGAGTTATTGGTCATTTCATCGTCCTGTATCTAAGCTCAGCGCCTTACGCTAAGCGCTATACGCCAAAGTTGGCTCTTGTCGTACCTGAATTGCGCCTGTGCGTACCGCTGCTCGGAGGGTTAAACACAAAAAATATAAATTTATATTGATGCAAATCAAGTGACACTATAACATACCCACTAAGTTGCATTACAAATACACATTAAGGCAGTTAATCATGTTGGATAGTCGCACCCGAGAAATTGTAAAAAGTACCGTCCCTTTGCTTGAATCAGCCAATACCGCACTGACCGAGCACTTCTATAAACGGATGTTTCGTGATAACCCCGAGCTTAAAGACGTGTTTAACCTAAGCAATCAAGCTTCAGGTCGCCAACCCGCTGCCTTGTTTACTGCGGTACTCGCCTATGCCAAAAATATTGATAACCCTGCCGTGTTAAGCCACGCCGTTGAGCGCATTGCCCAAAAACATACTGGTTTCTCTATTAAGCCAGAGCAATACGATATTGTGGGTCATCACCTATTAGAAACCATTAAGGAGTTGGCCCCCGACGCCGCCACCCCCGAAGTGATTGACGCTTGGGGCCAAGCCTACGGCGCCTTGGCCGGCATTTTTATTGGCCGCGAAGAACAGCTATATCAAGAAAAAGAACAACAAACCGGCGGCTGGCGTGGTTACCGCAACTTTGTGGTGAGCGAAAAGCGCGAAGAAAGTGCCCTGATCACTAGCTTCTTGTTAACGCCAGAAGACGGGGATGCTGTGCTCGACTTTTTACCCGGTCAATATCTTAACTTGCATCTAGTTAGCCCTAAGCTGGCTAATAATGAATATCGTCAATATTCATTATGCCAAGCGGCAAACGGTAAAAACTATCGCATTGCCGTAAAGCGTGAGCCTAACGGTGTGGCCTCTAATTTTATGCATGATGAAGTGCACATTGGCGATACGCTGCAAGTACTGCCGCCATCGGGTGACTTCTTTATGGAAGTAAGCACTGACACTCCTGTGGTGTTAATTTCTGGCGGTGTGGGTCAAACGCCGATGCGCGCTATGCTTGACAAGCTTATTCAACATCAGCATAAAGCGGATATTCATTGGTTGCATGCCTGTGAAAATGGTCAACAACACGCGTTTAAAGACAGCATTCAAGCGCTGCGCCAAGCCAACCATAATTTAACTACGCATGTGTGGTATCGCGAGCCCGAGGCGAACGCTCAAGAGCAAGCGCATTATAATGCTACTGGCATCATGGATTTAAACCCATTAAAAGACAGTATCATCATGCCTCACGCCCATTATTACTTCTGTGGTCCTTTGCCTTTTATGGCAATGGTAAAAGAAGTGCTAGCTGGTTGGGGCATTAATGAAGAACGCTTACACTACGAAGTATTTGGCCCTCACGAGACGCTGTAATTCTACATAGATCTCACTATGAGATACTGACGGTTTACAGTATTGGCGCACTGGTTTAAACAGAAGACTCCATCACACGATGTTAAGCACATCGCTCACATCAACAGGGGTTTTCTATGGACATTAATGCGCTACAAACACTGCTATTCGTTCCGGCCACACGACCAGAGCGCTTTGACAAGGCATTGGCCAGTGGAGCCGATGCCATTATTATCGACCTAGAAGACGCAGTGCCCGCCGCAGAAAAAGAAGCGGCGGGTAAGGCACTTAGCACTTGGCTTGACACCCAACCTAACCACTCAGTATTAATCCGCATTAACCCCATTGATAGCCCTTGGTTTAAACAAGATATACAGCTGTGTCGTTCTAAGGCAGTGGCTGGTGTGGTGGTACCTAAAGTTGAGGATGCTGATGCCTTAGCTGAGCTGGCCCGCGCTTGCGAAAAGCCTTTATTGCCGTTTATTGAATCGGCCCTCGCCTTACATCGTCTTAATGATATTGCCGCAGTCTCTGGCGTCGCCCGCTTTTTATTTGGCAAGCTCGACTTAGCCCTCGATTTAGGCATGGACTACCCACAACCAGCAGGCGAACCCTTAGATGAGTCGGCATTTTTATATGCACGCAGTCAGCTGGTGGTTTGTTCACGAGTGCATGGTTTAGCCGCTCCCATTGATGGTATTTTTACCGCACTTTATGACGCCAAAGGACTCACTGACTATGCCCGTCAAGGCATGCGCTTAGGCTTTAGTGGCTTTTTATTAATTCACCCCGCCCAAGTTAAACCGGCCCAAAAAGCCTTAACCCCCACCAGTGCTCAAATTTCTTGGGCCAAGCATATTATTGAGGCCGAAGCCCGTGAAAAAGGCGCTGTGGTGGCGGTAGGAGGTAATATGGTTGATTTACCTATTATATCTAGAGCTAAGCGAATTATGGAGCTGGTGTCTAATTTAGGTAAGTGATGCTAAACACGGCTTCTTGTTTGAGATAGACTCGTTATTAAATATTGAGCAGCCATATCAGGCTGCTCAATTAATATCGATGAAATTATCAATCAAGTAAGGGGTCGTTATGCTAGTTAAAGTGTTACGTAATGGGGTTGGGGGCATTTGGCAGCTGGGTGATTTAATAACGCGCCCCACTAAAATGAAGCGCACACCCGAAGCACAGCTTGAGGTTGAAGAGCAGTGCAAAGAGTTAGCCTTATACCAACTGCCACGCTGCCCATTTTGCATTAAAGTGCGCCGTAATATGCACAAGCTAAACCTCCCTATAGAAAAACGCAATGTAAACCCAGGCTCACCTTATCGGGATGAGTTAGCAGCAGGCGGCGGTCGTGTAAAGTCACCTTGCCTACAGATTACAGAAAATGGTGAAACCCGTTGGATGTATGAGTCCAATGACATTATCGCCTATCTCGAACAGCGCTTTGCTTAAAAAGTGAAGCGTGAAAACTAAAACGCTTCTGCTATATGTCACGCAAAAAAATACCGAGCATTAAGCTCGGTATTTTTTTGCGTGTTGCTTACTAAAAGTGTCACTAATCGTTAGTTTTGCACATCCCTTGCCGCGCCCTCTATGGCTTCTCCACCACGCTGAATATCTTCACCGGCGCCAGCAAAAGTATTACATGCGCTTAAACCACCAACTAAACCAACCACCATTAACACGGCCATTATCTTGTTTAACATGATGTTATTCTCCTTTAGGTGAGTTACCAATGATAGCCTAGCCTTAATTAGGTTCACTTGCGACCCTTGCCAGCATTTTTATGCCTGATATTGTCGTGACTCTCACACCAGCTTTACACACGGCATAAAGAAATACGCTTGACTCATTATTGCTTTACTCTGAATGAAACAATGTAAAATACATTCCATTATGATGAATATAATCACGAAAGGTCACTATCATGCTTGAGGTGTTTTGGCAGTTTTTTAAATTAGGTTGGATAAGCTTTGGCGGGCCGGCAGCACATATTGGCTATTTTCAGCGCCACTTTGTGCAAAAGCTTGGTTGGATGCCGCAAGACCGTTTCGCTTCCACTCTCGCCTTATGTCAGTTTTTACCCGGACCTGCATCAAGCCAGCTAGGCTTTGCCTTGGGGTACCAACGTGCGGGCTTGTTTGGTGCCATTGCCGCTTTTGTTGGCTTTACCCTACCCTCTTTTTTATTAATGCTAGGGTTGGCCTTAGCAGGCAGTGCTTGGGCTAACCAGCCCGCCGCCTTAGCGATAGTGACTGGGCTTAAGCTCTTTGCGTTGGTGGTTGTCGCCGATGCTGTATTGTCGATGTCTAAGCAATTTTGCCGCCAACAAAGTACGCTTATTATTGCCATACTCAGTGCCGCCCTATTCTGGCTGTTGCCAAGCTTTATTAGCCAATTTGCCGTGTTATTGGTCGCAGCATTAGCAGGCTCATTCTTACTAAAAGAAGAGCCCAGTGAGCGCTCACATACCTTAGGCATTAGCTGGCCCTTTTTGGCTCTGTTTTTAGGGTTATTGTTACTTATGCCCTTGTTAAGCCTCACCGATACTGCTGCTATTTTTGCCGACTTTTATCAAGCAGGCAGCTTAGTTTTTGGTGGCGGTCATGTGGTGCTGCCGTTACTGGAAAACACCCTGCCCGAGACGCTGTCACAAGATACCTTTTTAACCGGTTACGGTGTCGCGCAAGCTATGCCCGGCCCCATGTTTAGCATGGCCAGTTTTTTAGGAGCCGAACTTCACCCTAACGCCCCCGTGTTGGGCGCATTGGCGGCCACCTTTGGCATCTTTTTACCCGGTTTTTTATTGGTCTTGGCTTTACAGCATAGCTGGCATGCACTGGCGTCTAAGCCAATGTTGGCAGGCGCGGTGCGTGGCATTAACGCCGCTGTGGTGGGCTTATTATTAGCGGCACTCTATCAACCGGTGTTTGTGAGCAGCGTGACTGGGGCGCCTGCACTTGCGGCGGCCGCCATTGGCTTGCTGGCTCTGCGCACCTTACGCTGCCCAGTGTTAGTGCTGATCCCGGTATTTATGCTGCTGGGGTTTTGGTTGTAGTCACAATACAGCGCCAAGCTCCGCCAAAAGGCTAAACCTAAACCCTATTTGCCACGGAAGAACACGGAACCCGCAGAAAAATAGTGATTAAATCTGACTAAACTAAGATAAAAGCCTTAATGGTTAAGAGCAAATACAGCTCCTACACGAGGGGGAGCTGTTACCATTAATTATCTCTTTCGTCGGTCTTACTTTAGCTTAATTTTTCCGTGTCCTTCCGTGGGTTCCGTGGCAAAAATAGCTCTTGAAAATGTTGAGTTTGATGCTGGGTGCTGTCAGTTAAGTTTTAAATCGCTTTAGCCTTAGGGCATTAGTCACTACAAACACACTCGATAACGCCATGGCACCGGCAGCCAGCATAGGAGACAGTAAGATGCCAAATGCTGGGTATAAAATGCCGGCAGCCACCGGAATAAGGCAGGCGTTATAGGCAAAAGCCCAAAATAGATTTTGTCGAATATTGCGCAAGGTAGCCTGACTAATGGCCAAGGCATTCGGCACGGCGCGTAAGTCACCACTCATTAACACCACCTCTGCCGCTTCAATAGCAATATCGGTGCCTGTACCAATCGCCAAGCCCACATTTGCCTCGGCTAACGCAGGGGCATCATTAATACCATCGCCAACAAAGGCCACTGCGCCATATTGTTTACGCAGCTTTTTTAAGGCCGCCACTTTACCATTAGGCATCACCTCGGCCACGACCTCGTCTATGCCTAATTGTTTAGCTATGGCTTGTGCCGTGTGCTTGTTATCACCGGTTATCATGGCCACCTTTAGCCCAAGCTGATGCAGTGCCGTGATCGCCTCTGGTGTGCCCTCTTTAATGGGGTCGGCCACGGCAATAATGGCGGCTAACTTGCCATCAATGGCGGCATATAAGGGGCTTTTTCCTTGTTGGGCAAGCTGTTCGGCTTGCTGACTCAAAGCGCTTAGCTCATAGCCTAGTTTCACCAGATACCGATCGGCCCCCACTTCGACTTTTTGACCGCCTACTTCAGCACATACCCCTAGCCCAGATAACGACTTAAAAGCCTGAGGCCCAATGATATTTAGCTGTTGCGCCTTGGCCTCAGCCACTATGGCTTGGGCTATGGGATGCTCTGAGTGTTGCTCTACTGCTGCCACTTGTGCCAATACCTGAGACTTATCAAAGCCTGCTGTTACGGTTAAATCGGTCAGCTCTGGCTGGCCTTTAGTGAGGGTGCCGGTTTTATCTAACGCCACCACCTTAGTGTTGCGTAAGGTTTGCAATGCTTGGCCTTTGCGAAATAACACGCCCAACTCAGCCGCACGTCCGGTGCCCACCATAATAGAAGTAGGCGTGGCCAAGCCCATGGCACAAGGGCAGGCAATAATCAGTACCGCGACCGCATTAATAAGGGCAAAACTTAAAGCTGGGCTTGGGCCCAGCCATAACCAGCATAAAAAGGTGAGTACCGCCATGGCCATCACTACGGGCACAAATACGCCGGTCACTTTATCCACTAAGGCTTGAATAGGTAATTTCGCCCCTTGGGCTTGTTCAACCATGCGAATAATTTGTGCCAATAAGGTGTCGTTACCAATATGGGTGGTGTCACATTCCAGCGCGCCATTTTTATTAATGGTGCCACCTACTACCTCATCCCCAGGTTGTTTTTCTACCGGCACCGGCTCACCGGTTAACATAGACTCATCCACATAAGAGTGCCCCGAGTGCACTTTGCCATCAACCGGAATGCGCTCGCCTGGGCGCACTAACACACAATCTCCCACTCGCACTTGATCGAGGGCGACTTCTTCTAGTTGGCCATTACGACGTACTCGTGCGGTATTCACCTGTAAACTCAGCAGCTTTTGAATCGCTTCACCCGTGCGCCCTTTGGCTCTGGCTTCTAGGTTTCGGCCCAGTAAGATAAGAGTGACAATCACCGCCGCCGCTTCAAAGTAAACATGTTGCGTGCCTGCGGGCAGTAAGTCTCCCGCTAATAACACCACCAAAGAAAAGCTCCACGCCGACAAGCTACCTAAGGCCACCAAGGAGTTCATATCGGGCCCGCCTCGCAGCAAAGCCGGAATGCCTGAGCGTAAAAAGCGCAGACCTGGGCCGAATAATACCAAGCTGGTTAATACCAGTTGTAGGCTCCAGTTAAGGGTTTGCCCTAACGTTGCCTCAACCCAGTTGGCCATGCCGGGGATTAGGTGTGATCCCATTTCTAAAATAAAGACCGGCAAGGTAAAGGCAAAGGCCCACCAAAAGGCCCGCTGCAAGCTGTGTTGCTCTTGGGCTTTACGCGCTTGTTCGTCATCACGCTGACTAGATAGCGGCTCTGCGGTATAACCGGCCTTGTTAATGGTCGCCACTAGCTGCGCTTCTTCTAAGTGACCAGCCAATGCCTCAATATGCGCGCTTTCGGTAGCTAAGTTCACATTGGCCACCCTAACCCCAGATAACTGTTGCAGCGCTTTTTCAACTCGCCCCACACAAGACGCGCAGCTCATGCCAATAATGCTCAGCTCAAAGGTTTCGTCACGCACGTTAAAGCCTATTTTGCTAATGGCCTGCACTAAGGCATCAACCTGAGTGTCTGCCGCCATCTCAATATCGGCTTTTTCATTGGCCAAGTTAACCTTGGCCTCGGCTACGCCCGGCACATTTAGCAAGGCTTTTTCAACACGGCGCACACAAGAGGCGCAGCTCATGCCACTAATTGACAGTTGTAGCTGTTGTTGAGACTGAGATTGAGGTGCAACTGTAGAGGGGGTAACGCTCATAAGTCGACTCCTAAGCATGGCATTGATACATGCAGCTTAAGGCTTACCATAGGGGGAAGGTCAAGCTTCAAAAGCAGCGATCAGCCGTCAGCGATAAGCTATCAGTAGACAAAACTAAAACCTATTTGCCACAGAATACACAGACATAAAGGCGGTAAAAAATCGACAGCGAGTATGATTTATAAGATATGAATCCCATCACTTTTCGATCTTAATCGCATCTTAATTGTTTCCGTGTATTCCGTGGTAAACAAGTCTTTAAGAGCTCGCCTTTATGGTTTTTTAGAGAGTTGCTCGAGGATGGCGCATTGGGGGTTATCGTCGCCGGGACAGGCGGAGATCATTTGTTGTAACGTGCTTTGCATGGCGGCCAGTTCATGCATTTTATGCTCCACTTCTTGCAAGTGATGCTGTGCTACTTCTTTCACCGCTCGACTTGGCCGAGCTGGGTCTTGCCATAAACGCAATAGGTCATCTATTTGAGCAATAGAAAACCCCAGCAGGCGGGCTTGGCGAATAAAAGTCAACACCGCAATATTTTGCTCATTATATTGCCGATAGCCTGCCGCACTGCGCTTGGCCGGTTTAAGCAGTTTTATTTGCTCATAATGGCGGATCATTTTAGCCGATAAACCACTACGTTTTGCCGCCTCACCTATGTTCATCTACCTACCTCCTACGGAGAGCTTAAGCGGTCTGCTACTTCGCTTAAACCACGCCAGCATATAACCCGACCACTTACAGCTAAAGCGCCGGGCTATAAAAGGCGCTGTTTTTTGCTTTGCCGCTATTTTAGCTTTGTTTTGGCGGATAACCGGCATCAGTTAAGGTACTAATCAACTGCTGCTCTGTAGCACTGCTGTTAACGGTAATAAGGTGATTGAGTAAATCAAATTCTATTTCACAGTTGGGATCAAGTGTGGTTAATGCCTCATTAATGGCTCCCACGCAATGACCACAGGTCATATCGGGTAGTGTAAATTCAACCATGGTTCGTTTCCTTATCTAATTTATTTTTCAACACACATGCACATATCAGATGTAACTGGCCGCTTAGCGTTATGCTTTACGCCACACCTGCTCCATAACTAACACAATTAAGGTACCGGTTAATAAACCATTACCCAATAGATATTGCGCCAGCCCTGGCCAGTCACGATACAGCTCTGGCGGTAAAAACATACAGCCTACACCCAGTAATACAGTTACGCCTAATATAGTACCAGAACGCTGATCAAGCGGATATTTTGTTAATAGCTGAAATGCTAACATCACCAGTTTAATAAAAGCCGCCAACAAGGCAGCGTTTGCCACAGGGGCGGGCAGCAGAGATAAAAAGCCCACAGCTGCAGGAAACAAACTCACACCGGCCAACAAGATACAAGCCACCATAAAAGGCGCGCGCCTTTGATCATTGGTAAGCTGAATAAAGCCTGCGGTAATTGGCAATGGCACGACCGCTATGGTGGATAAGCCCCCCGCCATCACATGGCTAATGCCCGAGGCTAAACTACTGCCATTTAAGGCATCTTTCATGCTTGGCTGCTCGCCCTTTACCACAGAGGAAATAGCAGTAATCGCCGCCACTTGGTTAGACACCAATAACAGTGAAAACAGCACCGCCACCACCAACATGCCTAAATCTAACTTAGGCAAGCCAAAGGCAAATAATGAAGGTAGGGCTATGCCCGATGCCGTGTTAGGCAGCGCATCGCCACTTAAATCAAATATCGCAAAAGCACACCAACCAACCACTATGCCCATGAGTACCGCATAAGTACGCACTATGGCATAGCGACTAAAAGAGCAGAGCAAGACGCCAATAAAGACCAATAACCCAATGGCGGCCACCGGCATCGTCATTAAGCCGGTTTGTGGATCCGTGACCATGCCACGAAAAAACACCCCCGACAGCTGGATCACCAGCAATAACATAAAACAGCCAGTCACCAAGGGAGTAAATAAAAACAACAAGCGGTGGGTTTGTTTAGCCAGCCCCAGCACTAACATAATGCCCCCAGCCACTAACACACCGCCGGCCAGTAAGCGCAATATTTCACCGCCTTCGTGGCCTTGCGCCCGCCCGATATAGGCCATCACAATAAAGACAATCGCCCAAGAGCCGGCCGGCCCATCTGCCACCGGATAACGATGCCCAATGCAAATTTGCACCAGCGAACTTAAGCCAACTAAGAGCAAGGTACGTTGCATTAAGCCCGCCACCTCGGCCCCTTCTAAACCAAAGGCCTGTCCTAAAATAATGGGCAGCGCCAAGGCATTAGCTAATAAAAAAATAAACCATTGGCCGACACTCAGTCCCCAGCCAAAACGTGCATACATATAGAACTCCAGCCCTTTGGGCAGCGATAAGCGATAAGCCTTAAGCGATCAGTTAAAGAACCAACAACAGCCCTTCGGGCAGCTATAAGCCGTCAGCCTTAAGCGGTCAGTTAAAGACCAACAGCAGCCCTTCGGGTTGTGGTTTAGCTGATCGCTGACAGCTTCTAGCTTCCTGCTCTCTATTAACGGGCATTATTATCGTCGGTTATTCTTTTGCCATCTAGCGCTTCTAAGATGGAGCAATGTTCCGCGCTTTCTAGCCCGCCGCAACAGGCATCAGATAACTGCTTCAACGAATCTCGAAACTGCTCTAACTCGGCAATGCGCTCTGTGACATCTTGTATTTTGGTGTCGGCTACCGCTTTTACTTGCGCGCACGTCACCTCGCAACTGCTCACGCGCAATGATAACAGCTCATCAATTTCTTTTAAGGTAAAACCCACTCGCTTACTGCGCAAAATAAAATGTAACCGGCGTTTATCTTCCTCGCTGTAGACCCGATATCCGGCATCGGTACGGGAACTGGGTGATAATAAGCCCTCTTTTTCATAAAAGCGCAGCGTATCGGCCTTTACACCAAAATGCTTTGCTAGCTCACCAATTCGAAACATCAATTATTCTCCCTGCAAGCGCATAAAAATCCTCCCCTTATCCCCTAAAAATTCAGGGCATAGACATAAATAGTCACACAAGCCGTGGCAAAATACAGTAGAATATGCCCCTGCGTTTCTGGCGTATTAGCCTTGCGGCTTAATGTGCTAGGCGGTTTGGTAAAATCGACGAGATGTGCGCCGATTTTACCAAACCCCCCAATAGATCGTTATAGGAACGAGAAACCATGGAAATTGCTCGCCCCATTCGCCGTGCGCTACTGAGCGTATCTAACAAAGACGGTATTGTTGACTTCGCACAAGGTCTACACGACCGTGGTGTTGAACTCCTATCTACCGGTGGCACCGCCCGCCTGTTAGCAGAACAAGGCTTACCTGTCACTGAAGTGTCTGATTATACCGGTTTTCCTGAGATGATGGATGGCCGCGTTAAAACCCTACACCCAAAAGTACACGGTGGTATTTTGGGCCGTCGCGGTACAGATGATGCCATTATGGCCGAGCACGCCATCGCCCCCATCGATATGGTAGTGGTTAACCTATACCCTTTTGCTAATACCGTTGCCAATGCCGATTGCAGCCTCGAAGATGCGATCGAAAACATCGATATTGGCGGGCCAACTATGGTGCGTGCCGCTGCTAAAAACCACAATGATGTCGCCATTGTGGTGAATGCCAGCGACTACGACCGTCTACTTAGCGAAATGGATGCCGGCCATAATAGCCTCACTCAAGCCACTCGTTTTAGTTTGGCCATTGCCGCTTTTGAACACACAGCTCAGTACGACGGCATGATTGCCAACTACTTTGGCACCATGGTGCCGGCTTATCATGCAGCCGACGAACAATCGGCTTTCCCGCGCACCATTAATTATCAGTTCACTAAAAAGCAAGATTTACGCTATGGCGAAAACAGCCACCAAAGTGCCGCTTTTTATGTAGAGAACAACATTGATGAAGCCTCTGTAGCCACGGCTACTCAGCTGCAAGGCAAGGCATTATCTTTTAATAACATCAATGACACTGATGCCGCATTAGAGTGTGTTAAAGAGTTTGATGGCCCCGCTTGTGTGATTGTAAAGCATGCCAACCCTTGTGGTGTGGCATTGGGCGAGAATTTGCTTGAAGCTTACGATCGTGCATTTAAAACCGACCCTACCTCCGCCTTTGGCGGCATTATTGCCTTTAACCGTGAGCTAGATGAAGTGACGGCCAAGGCCATTGTTGAGCGCCAGTTTGTGGAAGTGATCATAGCGCCTAGCGTGTCTGAGGCGGCGAAAGCCGTGGTGGCTGAGAAGAAAAATCTCCGCTTGTTGGTCTCGGGCCAATGGACGAGCAAAACTCAAGGCCGTGATATTAAGCGGGTTAACGGTGGCATTTTAGTACAAGACCGTGATCAGGGCATGGTGGGGTTAGATGACTTGCAAGTAGTCAGTAAACGCCAGCCCACTGACGCTGAGCTACAAGACTTATTATTTTGCTGGAAAGTGGCCAAGTATGTTAAGTCTAACGCCATTGTGTATGCAAAAGATGCGCAAACCATTGGGGTGGGCGCCGGTCAAATGAGCCGTGTTTATTCAGCCAAAATTGCCGGTATTAAGGCGGCCGATGAGAATTTGCAGGTTGAAGGTTCTGTGATGGCTTCTGATGCATTTTTCCCGTTTCGTGACGGGATTGATGCGGCGGCAGCAGCGGGCATTAGCTGTGTGATCCAGCCTGGTGGCTCTATGCGTGATGATGAAGTGATTAAGGCGGCGGATGAGCATGGCATGACCATGGTATTTACCGGCATGCGTCACTTTCGCCACTAATTATAAGCTAGAAGCTAAAGCACGAGCAGGACAGGCGCATCACACGCCAACACGCTAAACCGCATCCATGCGGCGCTCAGCACATGACATCCCTGTCATGTGATGGTCGGCTTAGTGATTGCCCCTGCCCTGCTCTGCAAGCGGAATTTCTAGTTTATATCAGTTGCTTTATACATTTAGAGGAACAAGATTGATGAAAGTATTAATCATAGGTGGTGGTGGCCGTGAGCATGCATTAGCGTGGAAAGCGGCGCAGTCGGCGGGTGTTAGTCAGGTGTTTGTCGCACCGGGTAATGCGGGCACCGAGCTTGAGTCTAACTTGACCAATGTGGACATTGCTGCCACCGATATTCAAGGCTTGTTAGCCTTTGCCAAGCAAGAGCAAATTGGCTTAACGATTGTTGGCCCAGAAGCACCATTGGTGGCGGGTGTGGTGGATGCCTTTGAAGCTGAGAGTTTGGCCATTTTTGGTCCCTCTGCGGCGGCGGCGCAATTGGAAGGTTCTAAGGCGTTTAGCAAAGACTTTTTGGCTCGCCAACAGATCCCCAGCGCTGAGTATCAAAACTTTACCGAAGTAGAGCCCGCGATTGCCTATTTGCGCAAAAAAGGCGCACCTATTGTGGTTAAAGCCGATGGGTTAGCCGCAGGTAAAGGGGTGATTGTGGCCATGACCTTGGCTGAGGCCGAAAGTGCGGTGCACGATATGTTGTCGGGTAATGCCTTTGGCGATGCGGGTAGCCGCGTGGTTATTGAAGACTTTTTAGAGGGTGAAGAAGCCTCCTTTATTGTGATGGTAGATGGCGAAAACGTGTTGCCGATGGCAACCAGTCAAGATCACAAGCGGGTGGGTGACGGTGATACCGGCCCTAACACTGGCGGCATGGGCGCTTATAGCCCAGCTCCTGTGGTTACGCCTGATATCCATAAGCGTATTATGGAGCAGGTGATTATGCCTACCGTGCGCGGCATGGCAGCAGAAGGCCATGTTTATAAGGGCTTTTTGTATGCAGGCTTAATGATCGATAAGGCAGGACAGCCAAAGGTTATTGAGTTTAACTGTCGCTTTGGTGACCCAGAAACTCAGCCCATTTTGCTGCGTTTGCAGTCTGACTTGGTTGAGCTGTGTTTAGCGGGTTGTAACGGCGAGTTAGATAAAGTGACCGCCGAGTTTGACCCACGCGCCGCTGTGGGTGTGGTGTTGGCTGCCGGCGGCTACCCAGCTGACGGTTATCGCAAGTTTGATGCCATCACCAATATTCCGGCAGAAACTGACATTAGCAAAACCTTTCATGCGGGCAGCACCATAAAAGATGGCACCTTAGTGACATCTGGTGGCCGTGTACTGTGCGCCACTGCATTAGGTAACACGGTAACAGAGGCGCAAGCCAATGCGTACGCCGTCACTAAGCAAATTAATTGGCAAGGCGTGTTCTATCGCCACGATATTGCCTATCGTGCGATTGAGCGCGAGAATCAAGCCTCTTAATTGATTGCTACAAATAATAAGCCGCCCGCTTTTGATGGCGGCTTTTTTGTTTGAGCACAAGCGCAAGGGGTGATGTCAATCAACCAACAACTATCACAATACCTAAAGAGGTCGAATAAATTCGCCCCCACATTTTAGGCATCCAATGTAACAGACAGCGGGACGCCATACGCTTTACGCTGACCGCTATACAAAAAGTCAAAACGTTTTATCTGTAAGGTATGGTTTTGCACTGATGTGTTGTAGGGTCGATTTCAATCGACCAAAAATCATAGTTTTAAGACAGCGTTTTTAGCATCCATACATCACAGCCGCCATGTATTGAGCCAGCGATGGGTTGAGTGAGATGTGTAAAACCAACGCTTTCATATAAACGTATTGCGGCTGTCATATTAGCTAAAGTGTCTAAATAACAGTGTTGATAACCCTGTTGCTGGGCAAAGGCTAAACAGGCTTTCGTGAGCGCCACACCTATGCCAAGGCCACGGTACTGGGGCAGTAAAAATAACTTTTTAAGCTCACAAGTATCGCTACCCGGCTGAAAAGGCGCTATGCCTGCTCCGCCAACGGGCTGATCATTAACAAGCGCCACTATATATCGGCTACGGTTTTCTAGTAAGTAGTGCTCACTCATGCACGCCACTTCAGGGTCGCCTGGGCCAAAGCCGTCTCCTATGGCACCGAACTCTGCACCCACTTGTTTGATCACACGGCTAATATCGGCATTATGCTGCGCTTGAATGTCGACTAATTGATACATAATCACCCTGATTTTAACGCTTTAACGCTGGCCTGCATTTTACACTTTAAAGTTGCTCACCTAACCAGTGAGCAAAGTTAGGCAAGGCGCCTAAGTGGGGAGAGAGACTAATAGTTACGTTAGGATATTGCTCGCGCTTTTGCTCTACCACACTGGGCAGATCATTAACCACATGACGGCCTTGAGCTAAAAAGTACGGAAATAACCGAATGCTAGTCGCACCGGCGACAATTTGTTGATCAATAGCGTCGGCCAAGCTTGGCTCGGCCAGCTCCCAAAAGGCATGCCCCATCAGATCAAAACGTGAAGACATGCCACTAAATAACGACTGAGCAAACGCTGCAATTTCTTCATTGGCCGCCACGCGACGACTACCATGGGCAACCAGTATAAAGCCTTTCATGTTATTCCTTTTGTTTATGTTGTTTTACTAGCGGCTCCTGTGCTGCTAGTACATCGACACAATAATCCCAGCTGGCAATACGATAGTGCTGAATGTCCTTGTCTAAGTGTATACCTTGGCTTTGTTGATGAAACCAAATTAAAAAGCGAGAAGGAGTAATTAAGTGTATTTGGCTGTCTGATCCTGAGTCGTCATCGTCCATTTCCTCTAGCGCATCTGTGCCTTCTAACACACGATAACCGAGTAAATAATCAAACTGTAACTGATAAATGACTTGGGGCGCGACTGCTGCTTGTATAGGCATCCCCATAGAAAGTAAAAGTTGGCCTGTCCATACGTCCTGGTAGATTTCAGTTAACATTAAACCTGTGGTTAACCCTCGGCTACCAGCCCAAGGCGTGGTTATTTGTTGAATGCTATTAACTTCCATCATCGCCTCCCTGTGAGGGAACTGATTCTATTAAGTTATAACAACCTAACCACTAAAGAAGCAAGCTTGAAAAAACAGAAAACCCGGCAAAGGCCGGGTTTGAATACAGTATTGAGTAATAAAAACGAACAGCAGCTGCTGCGTTTTTGTTACTTAATGGCGTCTTTTAGCGCTTTACCCGCAACAAAAGCAGGAACATTGGCCGCTGCAATTTGTAACTCTTCACCAGTTTGAGGGTTACGGCCAGTGCGAGCAGCACGATGGTTTACTTTAAAGGTACCAAAACCAACCAGTTGTACTGGGTCACCTTCTTTCAGGCTTTGCGTAATTCCGCCGAGTACTTCTTCTAACGCGGCCTTAGCCTGAACTTTATTTAAATCTGCCTTAGCGGCAATTGCATCAACAAGCTGAGTCTTATTCATAAGGATCCTTTCTCACTTGGCATTAAGTGGTTACCCACTCTATTCAAATTTAGGCATCAAGCAAAGCCTTTGTCTTACAGCTTGGCATCAAGTGCCGTTGTTTTGTGCAAAAACTGCGAAAAACATCACATAACGACCACAAGCAAGGCCGCTACGCTATAACAAACAACAGACTCAGCATAACCGAGCCAAGCTCTCGCTTCCAGAGTTCAAGCACTTTTCAACATAATTAGTCTCACAGTACGCCTTTTATGCCGACAAGAATCGACCGAAAGGTGATGCTGAATGATATGTAAAATGAAGTGCCAACTCCTGCCATACCTATTTCTTTTGCGAGGCTAAATCTTTGATTACCACCGTAGAATCACAGCGGCCAAAGCCTTCTTCAAGCAATGTTTCATATACCTTGTGCACATGATCAGTTAGCGGCAGAGTTAAGCCCTGCTGCTTGGCTTCATCAAGGCAAATGCCTAAGTCTTTGTGCATCCACTGGGCGGCAAAGCCAAAGTCAAACTCGCCATTGGCCATGGTTTGCGCACGGTTTTCTAACTGCCAACTTTGTGCCGCCCCACCGCCTAACACATCTATCATGGTGGGAATATCTAGCCCGGCTTTTTGTGCAATCATCAGACCCTCAGCAATGCCTTGCACGGCGCCAATAACACAAATTTGGTTTACCATCTTACAGCGCTGCCCCGCGCCTACTGGCCCCAAACGGGTAACTTTTTTGCCGTATGCCGACAACACTTCTGCAGCTTCAGACACATCGGCCTCAGCACCGCCGACCATAATAGTCAGTGCACCGTTTTCGGCTCCTAACTGGCCACCCGACACGGGGGCGTCAATAAAGCGTACGCCTTGCTTTTTTGCCGCTGCCGCTAACTCTTCAGACAGCATTGCTGAGGTAGTGGTGTGATCAACCAATAAAGCGCCGGCTTTTATGCCCGCCAATACGCCTTGTTCGCCATACACCACAGCGCGTACATCGTCGTCATTACCGACACAGACCATCACCATATCAGCACCTTCTGCTGCCAGTGCTGGGGTGAGAGCGAAGCTGCCACCATGGCGTTCGGCCCAATCTTTCGCCTTGGCTTCACTGCGATTATAAACACACACCTGATGACCGGCTTGTTGTAAGTGCCCCGCCATGGGGAATCCCATTACCCCTAAACCGATAAATGCCAACTTCATGACTGTGACTCCTTAATTTTAATGCTATTGGGTTAAATTTCGGTATTTGTATCATTGTTAACAAATAAAAAGAACAGCCTCCGTATCAAAGATAAGGAGGCTTAAAGGTTAATAATAGTGATAACGGGCGCGTTAAAATGACAAGCCGGGAGACAGTGTGTCTGGCAAACTCACGGTGTCTTCTTCTACTGACGCCACCGGATATGCACAGTAGTCGGCGGCATAATAAGCACTGGCTCTGTGGTTACCACTGTCTCCGACCCCACCAAACGGAGCCGCCCCAGAAGCGCCGGTAATGGGTTTATTCCAGTTAACAATACCGGCTCGAATATGGCGATAGAAGTATTCCCAATCTTGCTGATAGTCTGATAATAAGCCTGCTGACAAGCCATAGCGGGTATTATTTGCAATCGCCAAGCTTTCAGCTAAATCGCCATAGCGGATCACCTGCAAGAGTGGGCCAAAATACTCTTCATCGGGCAATTCAGTAATATGAGTCACATCTATAATGCCCGGTGAAACTAATCCGGTGCCCCTTTTTAGTGAGCTTAACATCAGTAAAGACTCGCCCCCAAGTGCAAGCAGGTGAGCTTGGGCGGCAATCATATCTTTGGCCGCTGTTGCTGAAATTAGCGAGCCCATAAAGGGTTGAGGATCGTCATTATATAACCCCACCTTTATCGCTTTAGTGACCTCAAGTAGGCGCTGTAAAATACGATCACCTAGCTCACCACGCGGCAGCAGCAGGCGTCGTGCACAGGTACAGCGCTGCCCTGTGGTAATAAACGCCGACTGCACTATGGTATGCACGGCGGCATCTATATTTTCCACTTCACTGACCACTAATGGATTATTGCCGCCCATCTCTAAGGCTAGAATTTTGCTGGGCTGCCCAGCAAGCTGCGTATGCAATAAATTGCCCGTGTGAGATGAGCCTGTAAAAAACAAACCATCGATATTGGGGTGACTGGCCAGCGCTTGGCCGGTGCTAACCTCACCTTGCACCAAATTTAGCACCCCAGCCGGCAAGCCGGCTTGCTCCCACAAGGTGACCATTTCTTGAGCTACCCTAGGGGTGAGCTCAGAGGGCTTAAATACCACCGTATTACCGGCAATAAGTGCGGGCACAATATGACCATTGGGTAAATGTCCCGGAAAATTATAAGGGCCAAACACCGCCACCACGCCATGGGGTTTATGGCGAATAAAGGCACGCCCCGCAGCGATGGGGTTTTCTGTGGTGCCAGTGCGCTCAAAATAGGCTTGTTCTGATAAGGCTATTTTTCCGGCCATGGCCGCCGCTTCGGTTAGACTTTCCCAATAAGGCTTACCGGTTTCTTCTGCAATTAACTCGGCTAACCGCGCCTTGTGTTCAACCAATAAGCTTGCATAGTGCTTGGCAATAATGAGGCGATCTTCCACATCGCGGTTGGCCCAAGACACGCTCGCCTCGCGCGCAGCCAATATAGCCGTATTAACCTGATCGGCACTGGCTGCAGCCCCCGACCACAGCACCTTGTTATTAGCCGGGTTAAGAGAAGTAAATAATGAACCCTCACCCGCCTGCCACTGCCCATTAATATAGTGAACGGCCTCTGCGGTGCCGAGCGCATTAGTGTGCAAGGTATCCGTCATCTTATCCCCTCCTTATTAGCTTAAGACTGTGGATGAGTTAATTTAACTAACCGAACGGTATCGCCCTCTTTTACTTTGAGCAAAGTGGCAATGTCTTTATGCAGCATCACCTGTTGTTTATCCTCATCGATCACGGCCTCAGCAATCAGTGCCCTAAAGTGCTTAAATTCAATATTACTGAGTAAATAGGTATGTTTATCTGCGTGGGCTGAATATTGTTGTTGTTCAAGAATACCCACCGTTAGCCGTCGGCTCGTTCGTACACTGTGAATATGTGATAGCTCACACTCCACACTGGGGCCGGCATCAAAAATATCGACATAACCACGCCACCTAAATCCTTCTTCTTCCAGCATACGCAGTGCAGGGCGCGTATTATCATGGGTGATGCCAATCACTGACTTGGCTTCTTTCGACAATAAGCTGACATAAATTGGAAACTTAGGCATAAGATCGGCAATAAAGCCTTTTCGACCAATGCCGGTGAGGTAATCTACGGTAGAAAAATCCATGGAAAAAAAGTGCTCTTGCAACCAGCACCAAAAAGGACTGTTGCCTTTTTCATCTGATACGCCGCGCATTTCTGCCAAAATTCGCTGATCAAATAGCTCACTAAACTCAGCTAAAAATAAAAAACGACATTTAGATAATAAGCGCCCATTTAAGCCATGGCGCGCCGGCTCTCGTAAAAAGAGCGTGCACAGTTCGCTTACACCTGTGTAATCATTGGTGAGGGTTAGAGTTTCTACCACATTATAAATGCCCAAGCGGGTTGAGCTATGAACTTGCTTACCTAACAGATAATTATAAAAAGGCGCAGACAAGCCCACAGCGCCATCAATCGCACAGGTGCCCATCACCTCGCCGGTGTGAGTATCTTCAGCCACAAAGAAGTATAAAGACTCGCCTTTACTTGGCGCGCGCTTAGCAAAAGAAGCGATGGAGAGAGAAAGTTTGCTTTGCAGAAGTTCGTCATTTACTGGCAGCGAAGTAAAGCCATGACCAGACTCAATAGCAAACTGTTTAAGGGCGGGGAAATCCCGCTGTTCGATGGGACGAATAACCAACATACAGCCCTCCTTATCACTTAAGTCGTGGCCAAAGCGAGGCAAGCAGCCCCGCTATTTATGGTCTATATGGTTTAATTAACCACTGTTAGCCATTAACAACCTTAGCCACCGCTCGTTCAAACCGAGCCAGCCCTTCGGTTACGTCTGCTTTGCTAATCACCAACGAGGGGGCAAAACGCACCACGTTCGCGCCTGCGACCAACACCATTAACTGCTCATCAATGGCGGCATCTAAAAAGGCTTTAGCTTGGCCTTGGTATTGGTCATTAAGCACACAGCCTAACAGCAATCCTTTGCCGCGCACTTCAGAAAAGCACTGATATTTAGCATTAATGGCCGCGATCCCTTCACGATACCAAGACTCACGCTCTGCTACGCCGTGTAACACTTCATCGGTATTTACCGCATCAAAAGCCGCTTCTGCCACCGCACAGGCTAAGGGGTTACCACCATAAGTAGAACCATGAGTACCGGGCTTAAATGAGTCAGCAATGGCTGCGCGGGTTAACATGGCGCCAATAGGAAAACCACCGCCCAATGACTTAGCACTGGTGAGAATATCAGGTGTAATCCCTAATCCCATATAAGCAAACAAGTCACCGGTGCGCCCAACGCCGGTTTGCACTTCATCGAAAATTAATAACGCATTATGTTGATCGCACAGTTCACGCACCGCCTTAACAAATGCAGGATCTGGGCTTATCACGCCGCCTTCGCCTTGCAAAGGCTCCATTACCACGGCACAGGTGTTATCAGAGATAATCGCTTTCAGTGCATCTAAATCGTTGTAATCGACATGCTCAACATCCGCCGGTTTAGGGCCAAAACCATCAGAATAAGCTGCTTGCCCTCCCACGGTGACAGTGAAAAACGTCCGGCCATGAAACCCTTGGTTAAACGCAATAATCTGTGATTTTTGCTCACCAAAGTGCTCAAGTGCATAACGACGAGCTAATTTAAACGCCGCCTCATTGGCCTCGGCTCCCGAGTTACAAAAATACACTTTTTCAGCAAAGGTCGCCGCCACCATTTTACTGGCTAAGCGCAACGCAGGCTCATTGGTCATAACATTACTCACATGCCACAACTTTTGCCCCTGCTCTGTTAATGCGCCCACCAAAGCTGGATGGCAATGCCCCAAACAGCTCACGGCGATGCCACCGGCAAAATCAATATACTCTCGATCTTGCTGATCCCACACTCGCGCACCTTGGCCGCGCACCGGAATAACCTCTGAGGGGGCATAATTGGGAACCATTACCTTATCGAATGACTCGCGGGTGACAGCCATATTAGACATGCTTACTCCTTTAAGTATCACAACTTAGCGTGCGAATAATGTGACATAAATGTAAATGCTAGCGCTAGTATTACTAACTATTGATGTTCTGTCTCGGCAAAAGAGCACTTTGTGCTTATTACTCACCACAAAAACACATAAAAAATCAAAAACAGTGAATAACTTATCACCAAAAACCGTTAATTTGCACTTCTTTCATAAAAAGTGCATAAAAATTATTTGAGCAGCAATCTCCCCCTAAATACAGATACAGGACAGTCATATCTTTTGCACAACCCTACCGATTAAAAAAGTCAGGACAGTCACATCTTTTGCATCACTACCGTTTAAAGTTGGGACAGTCACATCTTTCACATCACCCCCCCCCCCTTTAAAAGTCGGGACAGTCATATCTTATTGGTCAGCTAAGTTTTGTACATTAAAGCAGACGAAGAAAGTTTTTAAGCAGTTGATGTCCGCCCTCAGTTAAGATGCTTTCGGGGTGAAACTGTACGCTATGTAAGGGCAGTTCGTTGTGCTGCATTCCCATAATGTCATCTTGCTCTCCCTCTTCTGTTTCACTCCATGCCGTTATATTAAAACAAGGCGGCAGACTGCTGCTTTCTACTACAAGAGAATGATAACGGGTGACCGTTAAAGGATCGGGCAGCACTGAAAATAGTCCCGTTCCTGTATGACGAATGACCGAGGTTTTACCGTGCATCACCTGCCGAGCTCGCACCACTTGACCACCAAAGGCTTGGGCTATAGCTTGATGCCCTAGACAGACGCCTAAGATGGGGAGTTTACCAGCAAACTCGGTGATGGCTGCTAACGAAATACCCGCTTCATTGGGGGTGCAAGGCCCGGGCGAAATAACTAAGCCTTGAGGGCGCAATGCGGCTATTTCGGCCAAGCTAATATCATCGTTGCGTCGCACCACCACCTCTTGTCCCAACTCACCAAAATACTGCACTAGGTTATAGGTAAAAGAATCATAGTTATCGATTATTAGCAGCATGGTTGGCCTATGTGGAAAGAGTGTTGAGACTCGCTTATTTTGCTTGGTTAAAGGGTGATTAGCAATTATGTGATAAACAAAAAGCGCCCGGTTAGGGCGCTTTGTATTAGGTGACTAAAGGGTTGATATATGTCTAGTTATTAACCCTGAGTTTGTGGCTCGTCGGGCGGTAAACGAAATACAGTAACGTATAACAAGGGAACCACAACTAATGTAAGAACAGTGGCAAAGGCGAGACCAAACATGATCACTACCGCCATACTCTTAAAGAAGGGGTCAAATAATAATGGCGCCACCCCTAAAATCGTGGTGAAAGCCCCCAAGAACACCGGCCGCGCGCGACTGACTGCGGCATCTAACACAGCAGTAAAGCCAGACTTACCACCACGAATTTCCGCATCGGCTTGATCCACCAATACAATGGAGTTTTTCACCAACATCCCCACTAAGCTTAAGCAACCCAAGATCGCCATAAATTCAAACGGCACTTGGAAAATAACCAAACCAACAGTCACACCCACAATCGCCAATGGAGCCGTAAGCCAAATAACCAAGGGTTGACGCAGGCCGTTAAACATCACCACCACTGCTAAGATCATGGCGCTAAAACCATAAGGTGCAGAAATAGCTAGACCTTCGTTTGACTCATTAGACGCCTTATACTCACCGTGCCATTCAAGACGATAGCCTGGAGGTAGTTCCATGGCTTCAATCTTAGGCATTAACCTTGCTAGCAAGGGATTAGCTTGCTCCCCAGGGGGCGGATCGGCTTGTGCGATTATGGTAGGAAAGCGGTCAATTCGACGTAAGATAGAATCAACCCACTCCACATCCACACCAGTAATAAGCTGACTCACCGGCAGGTATTGTTGGGCAGTCGGGCTATACACTTGTACGCTGTCGATATCTTGCGCTACCGCACGCTCAGCCTCGGGCGCACGAGCAATAATGGGAATTAACTTATCACTTTCTCGATAGACACCCACTCGCTCTCCGGTAAAGGCGCGATTAATCGCTTGGCTAATTTGAGTAATATCAACCCCTGCTCGACGGGCTGCGACTTCATCAACCACAGGGCGTAACACGGGCGTTTTTTCTCGCCAGTTATCTTGAATAGCAATCGCATCACCATCATCCGCCATAATCGTTTTCGCTTGTTCAGCTAATTGACGTAACACTGCGGGATCCGGCCCCATAAAGGCGGCTTCTATTTTTTTACCGCCGCCACGGCCCAGCATAAACTTCCAGGCTTTAATTGCCGCTAATGGATGGCGTTCAGATAACTGTGCTTGTAAGTCTTCAACGAGTTGCGCAATGATGGTCGGATCGTCCACGTCCACCAATAATTGGCCATAACTGCTGTTCGGATCTTCAGGGCTGTAGGTTAGCATAAAGCGCAGTCCGCCCTGCCCTACAAAACTGGTGACATGGGTGACGCCTTCTTGTTGCTCAACGTAGTCGGCCATTTCTGCAAGCTCAGCGGCAGTCTCTTTAATATCAGAGCCTTGAGGTAAGTACATGTCTACCACAAACTGGGGACGTGCCGACTCTGGCATAAAGCCTGGCTGTACCCAACCAAAACCAAAAATAGCCCCCGCTAAAAGCGCCAGCAAAACTCCGCCGGTGATCATTCGACGGCGCAGTGCACTGTTAAGCAAGCTACGATAGCGCGCTAAAATACCAGTAGGCTGATCATCGTCATGTTTAGCGCCCACTTTGACTTTCAGTAAACTAACACACAACAAGGGCGTTAAAGTGACCGCAAATAGCCAACTGAGCAGCATGGAATACATGATCACCCAAAATAAGGAGCCCGCGTACTCGCCCATGTCAGTCGGTGATAGACCAATAGCACTAAAAGCTAAAATACCCACTAAAGTACCGCCCAATAGCGGCCATTGAGTATCTCTAACTACCGCGGCCGCTGCCTGTTCGGCTTGCTCACCCTTTTGCATGCGCACCAAAATACCGTCGGTCACCACTATCGCATTATCCACCAGCATGCCAAGGGCGATAATCAATGCCCCCAGCGAGACCCGCTGCATGGCGATATTATCCATATACATGGCAATTAAGGTGCCGGCCACTGTGAGTAGCAAGACGCTGCCCACAATCACACCACTGCGCCAACCCATAAAGATAATCAACACTAACACTACTATGGCAACAGCAGCGGCAAGGTTAGCCACAAAGCCATTAACGGCATCGCGGACCGAGTCGGATTGATAGGATACTATGTTTAGATCCATTCCCAGCGGGCGTTGCCCATCTAGCTCATGAAGGCGAGCACGCACCGCATCCCCCATATCCACCACGTTTCCGCCGGCAACTTGAGAGATACCTAAGCCAATGGCAGGCTTACCATCGTAGCTCATTAAAGCACGAGGTGGCTCTATGGTAGAGCGCGTAATGGTGGCGATATCTTTTAAGAAGATCACTTGATCGCCAGCAGGCGATGCCAAGGCAATATTGCCTAGGGCTGCGACTGAATCGACTTGTCCTTTGGGGCTAAGATGTACTCGTTGTGGGCCAATTTTAAGATTGCCTGACTCGCTGATCACATTTTGCTGACGTAACGACTCATAAATTTGGTTTTGTGAAATGCCCAGCTGCGCTGCTTTGGCTGAGGCTATCTCCAAAAATATGGCCTCTTGAGGCGCCCCTAAGGTGGCAATTCGTGCCACACCCGGCACTTGTAATAGCTCTCGCTCTAAATCATCAAGGTAATCTTTAATTTGCTGCAAGCTATAACCTTCACCGGTTACCGCATAAAACAGCGCATACACATCGCCAAAATCATCATTAACATGAGAAGGCCCTGCCCCCGGGGGCAGGTTATTTTGTGCATCATTAATTTTACGTCTGAGCTTATCCCATACTTGCTCAAGCTCGGCTCGGCTATGGGCAAACTTCATCTCAATTTCAACTTTAACCAACGAGCTCCCCATTCGCGATACTGAGGTAACTTCTTTTAATTCTTGTAGCTGCTGTACCGCCTCTTCAATAACCTCTGTGACCTCTTCCGCCACCTGTGCAGGCAGAGCCCCCGGATAGGGAGTGGTAATGGCCGCTTGGCGGATCACAAATTCAGGATCCTCAAAACGCCCCAGCTTCTGATAACTAATGTACCCGCCAATCAGCACCAACACACACGCCATCCAAGCGATAGTACGTTTTGCTAATGTTTGTTCAGCAATATTCACGTTATGCGCCTTATATTTAAATCGTTACCTTTACGCCTTAAGTGCAATAACACCCCCTTATAGGGGTCTTACTAGCATGTCTTCTCGCAGTTGGCTAACACCAGCAGTCACAATTTTTTCACCACTCTTTAAGCCACTTTTCACAACTACATTGCTTCCCATGACTTCTCCCAATTCCAAGGCGCGCAGCGACACGCGATCGGTATCTGGGTTGACGACCCATACCCCAGTGGTTCCATCGCCATTGGCATAGATGGCTTGTAACGGCACTTGAATTGAGCGAGCAGTGTCTGTTGATAATGCATTAGTTGGGAATATATCCACGGACATACCCGGTAATATTGTTATTTCATTATCTGGCTCTAGCGCTAGCACCACTTCATAAGTTTGCGTTTGACTATTACTTTCTGAAGAAAATGATTTAAGGCTAACAGGCAGACGATGCTCTTCTTGCCCAGAGAAAACCGCATAGCCCACCACTTGCTTAGGTCGATTACGCACAATGCGCTCGGGCACGTTAATCACAATTTCTAACTGACTAAGATCTTGCAAACTCACAATGGGCTCTTTGGCCTGCACATTACTAAAATTCTCTACCCGCCGCTTAGTAATTACCCCAGCAAAAGGAGCGGTTAAGCGCGTATCATCCACGTCTTTTTTAGCGGATAAATAACGCGCACGGGCTACTTCCATCGCGGTTCTTTGTTGATCCACTTCCGCTTTAGCAATGGCTTGGCTTTGCTTCCAAATTTTTAGAACACGGTTATAGTCAGTGCGAGCTTTGTTGTACTCGGCCTTAGCTGACGCCAGTACAATCTGATAGCTTTCACCATCTAAGGTTGCCACCAAATCTCCTTTCGCCACTCGCTGACCTTCTTTGACCGGTAGTTCAATTAAACGCCCCGGTATGTTAAAAGCCAGCTCAGCTCGCTCTACTGCTCGTACACGACCAGGAAAGCGTAAGTCTAACCTTGTCTCATCAGGATCCACGGTAAGCATTGTCACCGGTCGCGAGATTTCAACTGGCTCCTCTGTAACTTCTTTTTCACCACAACCACTCAATACCCCCAGTAGCAAACTTGCTACCAGCCAGCCAATATATTTATTCAACCTGATACTCCCGCTTTAAAAAGTGATTGCAGCCAACTATCACACTAGTCTGTTATCCCAGTATAGAGGGATAACAGACTAGTGTGAGTCAAACAGCGCTTGCAGACAACGCACCCTATGCCCAAAATGGGCGACCTAGCATGTTAACTATCCTTTACAATAAGAACTTACTATGCCATTTAGTTATGAAAAGATTACCACCCATTTTGGCCATATTTTTCCGACCCATATAGAAGAATTATGCGAACTACTGATTATTTTACGTAAACAATTTTCTGGGGACCTCGATTTAATGTTGATTTTAGCCATTATTGGCTCGCGAACTTTACCAGCAAGGCACACTAAGGCCATGACATACGATGAATTTATTACTGATGATAACAAGAGCATTATCAGCCAGCCCATTAATATCCAATCTGTTGCTGAGTGCAGTGGCATTGCACGCGAAACAGTACGTCGTAAAGTGAATAAATTAGAAGCCTTAGGCTATGTTACCCGTAATGACCACGGCATGCTTAAGGTGACTCCTAAAGCTACGACGGATCTCACCGCTTCTACAGAAGCCAGCATACAATATTTAGTAGCCCTGGGCGCAAGCGGCACAGCATTCGCTCATACAGATCACAAAGAGTCCAATTGCCCCCCCCCAGAGAAAAGATCAAAAGATAGGACAGGCAGATCTTTTAAATAAAGGGCTAACCTAGGACAGGCAAGTCTTTTAACATTTAGGAAAAGCTAAGACAGGCAATTTTTAATCAGTAAAATAGCGAAAAATAGTGGCCAAGACGAGAGTATTAACGTAAAAATGATGCATGCCTGATTTTGGTGGGATTAAAACAGGATAAATCATCAATAAGCAGTAGGCTACTTATCATAAAAATCAGTCATATTAAAAATACCCTTTAGCCGTTCGGGTGCAGGGCTTCACTTTGTGCTTTTCCTCGGCACCATTTACCGCCATATTTTTGCTTCATGGCGCACATGTCGCTCCAGCGCCCACATATACCGCTGTATTGACGATTAAATTCTTTCGCAGAGATTATCCAAGATTCAGTGCTGATATTGAGCCTAGCCAGTAAACTGGGTTGCGAAGACGGAATAAAACCTGGTTTATCATTGCGTATGGCTCTTCCCGTCCAATCGATCAAATCGAGATAATCAATAAAGTGAAACGGGATCCCTGCGAGAATCGAGCCTTGTATAGTTCCAGCAAAAGCTAATAAAGGCTTCAAAGGTAACTTTTTAGCATCTGGGCTAGATTGAGAACTAGGCTGAGAGCCAGACAGTGTCGGTTTAGATGCTTCACCAATCCGTTGTTGAATAGAGGTGTAATCAGAGTCTTGCAGTGAGTTGGCCACTCCCGCTCGGATGGGATTTAAGTCGACATACATCATGCAGGCTAACAGCGCTTGCTCGCCAATTAATGCTTGGGATCGAAAGCGCCCATCCCAAAAAGCGCCTTTACAATCATCCTCTTGATTCGCCTTGTGGGAAATATATTGATTTAAGCTACTCATAAACCAACTAATGCTACCTAAACGCTCGTGCCAGTTTGCAATATCAGTATCTAATAACAGCTGCTCAGCGTCAGTTAACACCTCATCATTTAAGAACTTTTTGGCCACTAAACTACCCGAATATACTTGTAGCCAACGAAACACAACATCTTGATGTGAGAGAGATTGGTGAGTCTGCACATCGATTTTTAACACCAAGTGGTAGTGATTAGACATCACCGCATAGGCACAAATATCAATACAAAAAATACTCGCGAGTCGC
Organism: Oceanisphaera pacifica; assembly: GCF_017498065.1. GTDB lineage: Bacteria > Pseudomonadota > Gammaproteobacteria > Enterobacterales > Aeromonadaceae > Oceanimonas > Oceanimonas pacifica. The sequence continues at coordinate 151,925 of NZ_JAGDFX010000004.1, forward strand.
TTAGCCCTATCAATAATCCAGGCTCTGCGGTGCTCATAACTGCGACCTGTGTTTTCGTCTTCGCCACAAAGGTAAGCACGACGCACACAACGATGGATGACATGATAATAGGGCGTACTATTTACATCAATCAAATGACGGCGAGCGGTAGTCATAATCATTCCTAATCACTGTCCAATAACATCAAGCTTAGTCATTAAACGTGAAATAGCCCAATAAATAGCAAACACTAAGCAGGTGTGGGAAACCTATGACTGTCCTATAAAGTACTTTCGCAGTTGTGTAACAAAGTAAACGCTAGGTTACTGACCAAATCGTTGCAGTTGCATCTCTTGCAATCGACTTAACGTACGTCGAAATGGAAAGGCTAATGCACCTTGGGTATAAAGCTCATGTAATGGCACCTCTGCACTCAGATACAGAGGTATCTTACGATCGTAGCACTCATCAACCAAGGCAATAAAACGGCGTACACCATCGTCTTGGCGAGATAATGCTGGCAACTCTCTATCACCGGCTATCACTTGAGTCACGCCATCTTCAGTCCCTCTGGCAATTGCTTTTTGCTGATCGCTCCCTGTTAATTTAGGCACTTCACTAAGAAAAATACTTGAAAATGAATTACATAGCTCGATAAAGTCAGAAGCTGCCAAAGGTTGCTCACAGAGATCGGTATAACGACACCACAACATCTGCTCTGTACGCTGTATTACTCGAATATTTTTGTGCCCTAACAATAATGTTTGTTTGTGCGCAGAGTTCGCTGCTAATGCTGAAAAAGCAGAGGCTAATGACTGAGGATCATTCACCCAGAAACGGCATACCGGCTGACCTGGGTGTAATCTATGATCTTCTTTTCCATTCATACTTAGCACCTGCATGTGGCGATTTATCGCATCAATCGCCGGGAGTAAGCGTTCACGATTAAAACCATTTTCATACAGCTTTTCTGGTGGCTGATTAGAGGTCACAACCAAAATCAACCCCTGTTCAAACAGCTGCTGCAATAAACGGCTTAGTAACATCACATCGCCAATATCACTAATAAACAGCTCATCTAAACATAGTACTTGGGTTTTGCTCGCCAGCTCTTGTGCTAATAACAGCAGCGGGTCTGCTTGTCCGGTAAGCTGAAACAAACGCTGATGAACCCAGCGCATAAAATGATGAAAGTGCATTCGCTGGGAGTTAATAGCCAACTCAGTGGTGAGACTGCGATAAAAGCAATCCATTAGCCAAGTTTTACCCCGCCCAACTGGCCCCCACAAATACACACCCGATATTTTGGTGTTACCGGCTTTTAGCTGCTGATAACAATGCTCTAGGTGCGTAACGGCAGCGCGTTGAGAGGCCTCTTCTTTAAAGCCTGCGTGCAATGCTTGTTGATAGGCAAAGTAAGGAGAATTCTCAGACATTTGTCCCCCGTTGATTAAAATGCCGCCCCATAACGCCTAGTTTGCAGTTAACTGCGCATAAGTTTTGCCTGTCCTGACTTTCAGTTATTCATCAGGAATTAGCTGTTATAGCGTTGCATGTGAGCTATGTTGTGCCTGTCCTCACTCTGTAGTTAATTCTGATCGCTGAGGCGTGTTGGACTAAACAGAAACGGCCTGCTCTATCAATAGAACAGGCCGCCAGCTAATCCCGTGTGATTAAGCTAAATCTTTCACCACATCGAGCACATCCAGTTCAACCCCGTCTAGTTCGGCGTCCCAGTTTGGACCAATGCGCACACCGTCTTCGGACATATCTTCTACCCATACCTCTAAAAACTCAGGTAAAGTAATTTCAAAAGGCTCATACTCAGCCCATTCGTCAATACATTGCACTTTTGCGTCACTTTCGCTAGACCATACCGGCATAACTTCGGTATCTTCAAACTCGGATGAGTCACAAACGACCCAATCTTCCCCGAAGCGTAGTCCCCACATCACACGGTTTTGGGTAACCTCGTCAAGAAAACGCTGGTAACTTTGTTGATGACTGTCGCTCATGTTGTTCACCTTTGGGCTGGTAATGGGGAAGATACCCCTATAATGGGGCGATACTGAACCAAATCTCCCCTAGACTCAATTAAAACAATACTAACAGATACCGCGCCATACAAGGGCAGCATGCCCATATTAAATAATAGGAGCTGGAGTAATGAAATTACCCGCCAAACAATTTGTGGCAAGCTTAGATGTTGATGCCCAATATACCTTTACTCCCGTCTGCCCTAACGAGCTTCCTGTGGTGGAGGGAGATACCATTGCCGATGAATTAAATAGCCAAGCGCAGTTTGCGAGGTATCGACTGGGGTCTAAAGATGCTCATTCTCCGCAGGCATTGTGGGTAAGTGACGATCAGCACCCCGCTTTTAGTAAGGTAGAAGGCGGGAATGTCGATATTCGCTGGCCAAGCCATGCCGTGCCAGGCACCAAAGGGTTTGAGCTGCTAGACGGCTTACCAAAGCCTGCTGACTATGATTTTTTTGTCTGGAAAGGCGTGGAGCTAGATATGCACCCTTACGGGGCCTGTTATCACGATTTAGCTGAACGCATGAGCACCGGCATTATTGAATATTTAACCGCAAACGCCGTCAACACTGTGATTGTTGGGGGCTTAGCCACCGACTATTGTGTTCACCATACAGTGTTGCAGTTATTAAAAGCTGGGTTTAGCGTTATCGTTAATCGCGCCGCCACCCGAGGGGTAGCTCAAGAAACGAGCCAAGCTGCCATCAGCAATATGCTCAAACAAGGTGCCCATTTTATACAACACAGCGCTGAGCTGGAGCCTAGCCATGATTAACAGCCACATTCAGCATCAACCTCAAGATGAATATGTAATAGAGTCGTTGCTTGATACTGATTTATATAAGTTCACTATGATGCAGACCGTATTGCATCAACACCCGGCGGCCGAGGTAGAGTATCACTTTCGCAGCCGTAATCTGGATTTAGACTTTAGTGATTGCATTGATGATATAGCCGCAGAAATAGCTCACCTTTGCCAGCTAAAACTCACCGAGGATGAACTGGCTTACTTGGGGACACTAGACTATATCAAACCTGATTTTATTCATTTTTTACGGCTATTTCGTCTCGATCAACGCTTTATTCACCTTAGCTGCCATCAAGGAACCTTAGATCTCAAAATACGCGGCCCTTGGCTGCACACTATTCTATTTGAAGTTCCTTTACTCTCTATTATTAGTGAAGTCTATTGTCGTCGTCATCATCCCAAGCCCGATTGGCAAGGCGCCCGTAGCCGCCTACAAGATAAAATTGATTTGGTGAAAAGCGACCTTACTCATGGCGACTTTCGCTTTTCTGACTTTGGTACTCGCCGTCGTTACTCTCGCGCTTGGCAACAAGAAGTGGTGATAGAGCTTGCGCAACAGCTACCACAACAATTTAGCGGTACCAGTAACTTAGACTTAGCACGCCGGCTTAACCTTAAGCCGGTGGGCACCCTTGCTCATGAATTTATGCAAGCTTTTCAGGCATTAGGCCCTCGACTCATTGATAGCCAGAAGATGGCGCTAGAAGCTTGGGTACATGAATATCGCGGTCAGTTAGGCATAGCCCTAACGGATGTGGTGGGAATGGACGCATTTTTACGGGATTTTGATCTCTATTTTGCGAAATTATTTGATGGATTACGCCAAGATTCCGGTGATCCCGTGGAGTGGACTGAAAAGGCACTCGCGCATTATCGGCGACTCAATATAGACCCGCGCAGCAAAACCTTGGTCTATAGTGACGGCTTAACCATGCACAGCGCACTCAATTTATATCAAAAGTTTAAAGATCAATGTAAACCTGCTTTTGGCATAGGGACTCATTTAACCAATGATATAATGAGCCATTCCCCCATTAATATAGTGCTTAAAATGACCCGTTGTAATGGCCAAGCGGTCGCCAAATTATCCGACAGCCCGGGCAAAGCCATGAGTGACGACGAGGGCTACATGGCCTATTTAGCTCAAGTTTTTAATGTGAATTTAGCAGCGGTCAAATAAAAAACGGCCAGCATCGGCTGGCCGTTTAAATATAAGCGTAATCTAGTGCTCATGTATGACAACTAAAAGGCTTACTGCTGAACGGTTAAGCTGCGGCCGTCGTTAGCAAAGACAATCACACTGCCATTATCGGTGCGCTCGACACGTTGTGCCTGTCCCAAGATGTCTAGCATGGTACGCTCGTGCTTCATTTGAGCCTCATCGCACATCATCATGGTGCCCGCCAGCTGAGACGTACTTAACATATCGCCTTGTAGCTGATAACTGCCATTAAAGCTGTTACAAAACGCACGGCCAAACATTCGACCATCGTCGCCAAATTGAATGCTGGCTTCAACTTCCGCCTCAGCGGGCACCGACACCCCCTCACCGTTTAAGTGGGTTACGCGCCACTCCACTCCCTCTAGTTGCGTAACTGTCTCGCCCTCGGTTACTTGCTGTAAGACTAGATCTCCTACCTCAGTCACACCTGGCTCAACTGAAATCCCTTTGGGAGCAGTACGCCAGCTCACTTGGTCTTGCTCTTTAATCACGGCACTGAGACTGTAAGCACCGGAGTTTAACTCTTGCGTATTCAGCATCACATTAAACGGAATCGGCAATGTTTGCTTATTCAAATCTATACGCTGCTTCGCCACAATGTCGCCATCAGCCACACTTGTATCGCGCACTGTCACTTCAGCAACACTATTAGGCGCCAGCATAATACGGGACAAATAAGACAAAGAGCCCGTCACCTCTTGCTGTTGGCTTATATCATTATGTGCAGCACAGCCGCTTAATGCCGTAATGGCGGCCACAGACGTTAATGCAAAAACAGAGAGTCGATTCATCAATACACCTCAAATAATTAGGCTCTATTATCCCTGAGCAATAATGCAAATCCGCTTGCAAGCTAACGTGAAAGTAACAACTTGATCACTGTAACGATTTTTTCATCTAAATGCGCGAACCATAACAAAAAGTAAGATCTTACCCCCAGCAAACAGCGCCACCACGACACAAACTGCCAAATCTATCAGGATGGGACAGTCAAAGCTTATAGCTCAAAAGAAAAGATAGGACAGTCACATCTTTTGATACATAAATACGTAATAAAGGTGGGACAGTCAGATCTTTTAGTGCATAAATCTGTAATAAATAGTGCTAAATGCAGATAAACTCTGCATTTAGCTTTTAATATCTTTAGCAGGTGATGCGTGTAACCTGACCATGATGCAGCTTAAAAAAGGCATTTTGTGGAATCGATTGCTGCCAAATCTCATGGTATTCCAACCCTGCATATAAGCCACGTAAGATGGCACCAGATAAACCATGGCCAATAACAATAACCTGCTGAGGAAGCTTGGGATCTTGTAGCCAGTTATTCAGACGTTGCTTAGCATCAACAAAGCGCTCAGCCTTAGGTGCTTGTAAATACCAATCTAAAACCGCTTGTGAAATATGCGGAAATTTTAACTGTAAATCCGGTGCTCGCAGCTGTTCCCACTCTCCTAGCCCCACTTCCATCAATCGCTTATCGAGCTGTATATGATCAGCCGGTAGCTGCAGATGCTCACAAATAATGTGTGCCGTTTGTTGGGCGCGCCCTAGCGGGCTTGAATATATCGCCCAGTCTTTAGGATCCGCAATAAGCCCCGATAAGGTATTCGCCATGGCGTTAGCCTGCTGCAAACCTAGCTCGGTTAAATCTGAATTACAGTGCCCTTGCAACCGCTGCTCGGCATTAAATTGAGTTTGGCCGTGGCGCAATACATAAATAGTACGAGACATATACTTTTACCTTAATCGCAAATCTAGCGCTGTTTGGCCACGGAATACACAAAATAAGACAAGTACGAAAGATAAAATCTTAGTCATTAATTCTTCCGGGTATGCCGTGGCAAGCAAGCCTTTAAACGTTTAAATATGTCCTAAAACTCGACTCTTACCTTGGCGGCACAGTCACAAGCTTTGGCTTTAGCGGCGTCAATATCATCAGCCAACGCTAAGGCAACCCCCATGCGGCGGCGGCCGCTGATCTCGGGCTTACCAAATAAACGCAGCTCGGTATCGGGTTCGGCCAAAGCGCCAGCTAAATTCCCAAATTGAGTTTGGCTAGACTGACCTTCTGGCAAAATCACCGCCGAGGCGGCGGGGCCATACTGGCGAATAAGCGGCACCGGCAAACCTAAAATAGCGCGAGCATGCAAAGCAAACTCCGATAGGTTTTGTGAGATGAGTGTGACCAAGCCGGTATCGTGAGGGCGCGGCGAGACTTCACTAAACAACACCTCGTCACCACGAATAAACAGCTCAACCCCAAAAACACCATAGCCGCCTAACGCGCTTGTAACTTGCTCTGCCATTTGTTGCGAGGCCGCTAAGGCGGCAGCACTCATGGCTTGAGGTTGCCAAGAAGTACGATAATCACCGTCTTCTTGTAAGTGCCCTATGGGCTCACAAAAACTGGTTCCCTTGGCGTGACGTACCGTAAGCAAGGTAATTTCATAATCAAACTCAACAAAGCCTTCAATAATGACTCGGCCGCCCCCGGCACGCCCTCCTTCTTGGGCATAATCCCACGCGGCTTTAATATCATCTTGATGGCGTAAGGTGCTTTGGCCTTTGCCAGATGAGCTCATAATAGGCTTCACCACACAAGGTAGCCCTATTTCTGCCACAGCAGCTTGAAACTCACTTAAAGTACCAGCAAAACGATACGGCGAGGTTGCCAAGCCCAGCTCTTCGGCGGCTAAACTGCGAATGCCTTCTCGATTCATGGTCAACTGTGTGGCTCTCGCCGTTGGCACCACAGTAAAACCTTCTTGCTCTAACTCGGCCAAGGTGTCGGTCGCAATGGCTTCTATTTCGGGCACAATAAGATGCGGTTGCTCTTGCTCAATTACCGCCCTAAGTGCCGGCCCATCGAGCATGGAAATAACATGGGCACGGTGCGCCACTTGCATGGCCGGAGAGTTGGCATAGCGATCAACCACTATCACTTCTACCCCTAGGCGTTGCAGCTCAATGGCCACCTCTTTTCCTAATTCGCCTCCACCACACAGTAATACTCGCGTTGCACTTGCCGAGAGCGGCGTTCCAATGGTTGTCATCAATATTGTCCCTATAAAAAATACACCGCGCTCAGCGGCAACAATAGAATAATATGCTAAATACGGGGCTAAAATGCCATCTAGACTTGCTGTTAATGCTCTAAGAGAGAGTCCATATCATACTCAATAACAGCACTATTTTGCTTAGCCAACCAGTTTTCTGCCGCTAAGTTCCAATTTTGGTTTTGCTGCCAGTGCGCCATAATCTGCTCTAAATCTTGCGGCTGCCACTGCAAATCGCGCAATAGCGCTCTCGCCTTAGGCGATTCTTGCGCCAAACTGCGCCGAATGATGGTGTGCGGCTTATCATGGCTTGGCCAGGTTTCTTGGGCTAACTGTTGGCCCTTGGGGCCCATATCATCAAGCCTATCAAAAAAACGGGCAACAAAAGGCGCCGAGGCTTGTGGCAACCACACTGTCACACTGGCATCGGCTTTACCCGCCCATAGGCGCTGCCAAATTTGGCCTAACCGCACTTCACTCACTGTAACGCTAAAGCCTTGCTGCTCTAATACCGCTTTCGCTAAGTGCGTTCGCGCAAGCTCCGCGGCGTCTGCCCCCGTTAATAAGTGAATATCTTTTGAAGGCTCTGAGCAAGCGGCTAATAACAAGCCAGAGACCAATAGCGCTATTTTAGCCAGTCGCTGCATGATGTTCCTTAATAGTGATAAACACCCCAAGAATGCCAGAATTTGACGCCAATATCATGTTACTCAGTACATTTAACCGCATATAGATATAGCGACGCTGGACATGCTAAAAGTCAGTAAAAGCATCAACTTAAGGAGTGTATAAGCGTTAGTTATCATAACTGATATATAGTAAGGTTTGCCTGTCTTGCCTTTTTTGCAAGATTTGCCTGTCCTGTCTCTTGTTTTTTGCATGTTACAGTCTTGGTTATTATCTGAATTCAGCTCCCTTAAACCAATTAACTGCCTAAGAGCCTCACCATGAATAACAAGATTTGCCTGTCCTCACTTTTGTTGTTTAGCCTTTTACTTGGTGGTTGTGTGGCGCCTATAGAAACGCCCACTGGCCAGCAGCAGTCTAGGGGGGCGTCTTCAAAAGCTACAGCGGCGGACACTCGGCCGAGCACAAATAAAGCAGATAAAGCCGCTTTATCCGAACAAGAGAGGCGTGAGTTGCAGCAAGAGCTGGCAGCCGCGCAAAAGAAGCTGGAGGCTGCAGAGGCAAAGTTAAAAGCCATGCTAGAACAGGAATAACCCGTTAAAAAAGCACCGAATCCTCTCAAATTCGGTGCTTGTGTCTTACTTTGTGCTTTTTGTCTATTACAGGGGCTTATCAGCCAAGTAGGTCTCTTCTGGCTGCTCATCACTTTCGTTGACTAAGTCATCATCGTGCTCTTCCATCTTCCACGGCAAGATACCTGGTGAAATATGTAAGAAGTGTAAGTACTTCTCAAACTGGTCGAGAATATCACTAATAATGTCTTGCTGATCGTAACCGTACACGTCGTAGGCCTGACCACCCCGGCGTAAAAACACCTCTGCACGGTAGTAGTGATCATCACTGTCCACCTCTTCTGTTTCGGGAAATGCAAAGTCTGGCATGGCGTAACCTCGCAGGCGCACCTCATAAATAAATTCCAGTTTTCCCTCTTGAAACACCTGAAATTGCGCGCGGCAGTTTTGCTCATCAAAGTTGACTTCAGCTTCCCAGCCTTGTTGCTCAAGCTCTACCTCAACCTTGTGCATGGCTTGAAAAGCAATGGTGCGTAAGAACTTTTCAACCGCTTCTCGCGGCGGAAAGTCCACCAAATTTGCCAATCGTTTTTTCCAAAACCCAGGGCCTGATTTAACGCCCCCTTGTGGTGACTGCATATGCTGTTGCAAGCTCACCTCATGGTGACCTTCAATAACCAGCGCGCGCCACATACCCACCATGGCAATCAGCATAATAATGGCGAACGGTAAGGCACTAACAATGGTCGCGGTTTGCAATGCGCCCAAGCCCCCCGCTAACAATAGCGCCGCGGCCACCACACCTTCGGTTGACGCCCAAAATACCCGCTGCCATACCGGTGTTTGCGCCACACCACCGGATGCCAGTGAATCAATCACTAAAGAGCCGGAGTCAGATGAGGTAACAAAAAAGGTAATAATCAAAAACACGGTAATAAAAGACACAATCGAGGTCAGTGGCAACTGTTCAAATAGCTTAAACAAAGCAATGGCCTGATCGTTTTGTACTTCGTCAATGAGTGAGGTGTAACCGTCCACCATAATCAGGTGCAGGGCAGTATCACCAAATACCGAAAACCATAAAAAGGTAAACACGGTTGGCACCACCATCACCCCCACTACAAATTGGCGAATGGTGCGGCCTCGGCTAATTTTTGCAATAAATAAGCCTACAAAGGGCGCCCACGCAATGGTCCAGCCGAAAATAAACAGCGTCCAGTTACCAATCCAATCACTAGCGGTATAGGCCTGCAAATTAAAGGTACGCTCAACGATATTGCTTAAGTAACTGCCGGTATTTTGCATAAAGGTATTAAGAATAAATACCGTCGGCCCTACGGCAAACACGAAGATCATCAGCGAGATGGCCAATACCATATTCAGCATCGACAGTCGCTTTACGCCTTTGTCCATGCCCGCCACCACCGACAAGGTCGCCAAGGCGGTAATCGCCACAATGGCGGTAATTTGTACCGTAGTGCTTAGCGGAATACTGGGCCAAAGATAATTAAGACCCGCATTAATTTGTGCCACCGACAACCCAAGAGTGGTAGCAATACCAAACAAGGTACCCAAAATTGCGAATACATCCACGATATGCCCCATAGGACCGTGGATTCGCTCACCAATTAAGGGATACAAGGTTGAGCGCATCGACAGCGGCAAGCCATGGCGAAAAGCAAAATAGGCCAGCGATAGGCCCACCAAGCCATAAATGGCCCAAATATGAAAACCCCAGTGGAAAAATGAAATTTGCATGGCCTGCTTGGCAGCATCCACTGTCATCGCAGGTCCTGCAGGGGGAGAGGCGTAATGTAATACCGGCTCTGCCACGCCAAAGAACAGCAAGGCGATGCCATAACCGGCCGAAAATAACATGGCAAACCAAGCTACAAAGCTGTATTCAGGTTCAGCGTGATCGGGCCCAAGCTTAATATTGCCCCACTTACTAAACGCGACAGCCACAATAAACACCAAAAATATGGCGACCGATAACATATAGAACCAGCCAAAACTTTGAGTAAAGTAGGCCAAAATATCTGAAAAGATGTCTCCCGCCAGTTCTGGGTTACTCATGGTACCAATCACCATAAGCGCAATAACAATGACGGCCGGAATGAAAACCGGCACTAAAATGGTAGAGGAAGGAGGTGATTTATCCGCACTCACCTTTTCTGAAGCCATAAATCGCACTCCTGTATTATGTTTCGTTATATAAATGTCACGTACTCTTAACCAGTCTAACGTAAAAGACGGCCATTTTTTATCATAAACAGGATTCAGTTGAAAAATGCTGGTCGCTTCAAGTATTTGGCATATATCTGCACAAAACTTTTAAAAATCAATTAGATGATGCAGCACTAGAATAGCCAGCAATGGCTCATTAAAAAGCCGCTGTAAACAGCGGCTAAAAAGTAGGTAACAAGCACTCAATGAAAAACGTAATAATTAGTTCACTTGGCCTAAGTTGACGTATTTGGTCTCTAAAAACTCATCCAAGCCCATGCTCGAGCCTTCACGGCCTAAGCCTGACTCTTTGACTCCCCCAAAAGGGGCCATTTCATTGGAGATCATGCCGGTGTTGACCCCCACCATGCCCGACTCTAATGCTTCGGAGACGCGAAAGACGCGGTTGAGATCCTGGGTGTAAAAATAAGCGGCTAAGCCAAAAGGCGTATCATTAGCGCGCTTAATTACCTCAGACTCACTAGTGAAACGAAAACACGCAGCCACAGGCCCAAAGGTTTCCTCAGCGGCTAACAGCATCTGTTCGTTAGCGTCACTTAGTACTGTGGGTTGATAAAAAGTCCCCCCCAAAGCATGACGTTTGCCACCACAAACTAAGTGAGCCCCCTTCGCTAAGGCATCACTCACATGTTGCTCTACTTTTTCTAGCCCTACTGAATTAATGAGGGGTCCCTGCTCGGCTCCCTCAGTCATTCCGTCCGCGACCGTAAGCCTGCTGGCTGCGGCAGCTAATTTTTCTACAAAGGCATCATAAATGCCCTCTTGTACAAAAAAACGATTAACACACACACAAGTTTGACCGGTATTTCTAAATTTCGACGCCATGGCGCCCGCCACGGCCGCGTCTAAATCAGCATCATCAAATACAATAAAAGGCGCATTGCCTCCCAGTTCTAGGGAGAGCTTTTTAACCGTGTCAGCGGCTTTGCTCATCAATAACTTACCCACTCTAGTCGAGCCGGTAAAAGACAGTTTACGCACGTCAGGGCTTGCCATCAGAGTGTCACTAATTGCGGCGGTATCACCCGAGACTAAATTAAGCACCCCCGCAGGTAATCCGGCTTGCTCCGCTAATACAGCCAAGGCATTCGCACACAAAGGAGTGTCACTCGACGCCTTCACCACAGCGGTGCAGCCCGCCGCCAGTGCCGGCCCTACCTTGCGGGTTAACATCGCCATCGGAAAGTTCCACGGTGTAATTGCGGCCACCACGCCCACGGGCTGCTTAATCACCCACAAGCGATTATCAACAGTGGGGCTGGGAATCGTCTCCCCGTTAGCGCGCTTAGCTTGCTCGGCAAACCACTCTAAAAAGCTAGCCCCATAAGCCACCTCACCTTTGGCTTCATTTAGCGGCTTACCTTGCTCTAATACCATCAATTCAGCTAAGGCATCTTGATGCTCCATCATCAATTCATACCAGCGGCGCAATATGGCCGCTCGCTCTTTGGCTGTTTTATTACGCCAAGAGCCAAAAGCTCGCTTTGCCGCATCAATGGCCGCTTGGGTTTCTTGAGTGCCGCATACTGCCACCTTGGCAAGTAATTGGCCGCTCGCTGGATTATTCACTTCATACTGTTGTTTACTATCACGCCACTGGCCATCACAGTACCAGCCGGTTTGCCATAAAAAATGTGCGTTATCCACTGAGCTTCTCCTTTTAAAAAATTGACGCCATAAGCTATCGACTAAAAGCAATATCAAATCATAAGCCTTTAACGCGCATCATATGACGCTTAACGAAACTCGCCTTCGTCCCTGACATTGTTAAGCCAGCGCTGTCTTAAGGAGAGCAACTCTATAAGACCAAACTTAGCCTCTGGCTTGTTAGCACACCACGCCCAAGACTGATTACCGTAGTCAAAATGCCACCACGCACTGGGTAAATTGGTAAAACCAGCTTGTCGCATCACACTATGTAGTAAGCGACGATTTTCAATTACCTCAGCTTGTCGCGCACTCGGCTTGTCGATGACTTCAAAAGCACCACTATAAGACAAAGGACTAATCTCATCAAACTCCGTTCCCATGTCTAAAAACAGCCCTTCTGCATCACATAAAGTAACGTCAACCGCACCACCGGTTAAGTGTGAGCTAGGCGCAAGGGAGTCTGTGCTGGGCGGAGCAATAATATGACGGGTACGGTTAAGTAACTCAGACTCACTGTGGTGCACAGAATGAGCATTTATCGCGGCAAATAAACTATCAAATAAATATTGCTGCACGGATAAGGGGCGCCAGCCATCTAACACTACCAATTCTACCCCTATGGGCAAAAGGCGTGCTGCTTTGTATAAACGAAACAACACACTACGGCGAACATAACAATCACTAAGCGCATTAGGTATGCCTTGATGAAAGTAAGCAGGATAAGACCGTAACGGGGCTTTAACTAACCCCAAGGATACTAGCGAGTCTTGATTGTCGATGATGGGTAGGGCTAGCACTGCCGTCCAATCCGGTGCGGGAGCTTGCACAATAGCCTGAGATAAAAAATTCATATTTTCGCCCTATCTCACAATAAAAAAATACCATAAAGCATGTTAAGAAGTCGGTGTTAGCCTCATTAACATAACGTCTATTTGCAAGAAAAAGCCACTGAATTAGCGCTATAGATCGCGAATAAAGGATTTATCGAGCTGCTTAAACGCCACATTAAGCGTTTCGCCAAGTTGAAAATAACAAGGTCGAGCAACGGGCTCGGCAATCGCAATGCCCGCGGTGGCGATTTGCTCATATAGCCTGCGATACCAGGTGACTAATGTGGGTGGCAACCGTGTATCTGCACGCTGGCCTAACCAATACAAACCTTGCATAGGTAAACTGGCTAAAAACAATATGGAGGCTATCACTCCCGGCCAAAAGCGCGGGTCACCAAACTGAAACTGCATCAGTACGCACAAAACAATGAGGGCTGGCATCACTCGTATCCCTAATCGAGTGGCATTAACAATGCGATATTCAGGAAATAACGCTGCCAACTGCCGCTCTTTAGGCCATACCGCCAAATAGGCACCCCCTCTGTGTAACTTGCTTATTAATATCCCCATTATGACTCCTTGAAAGCGTTTATCCGCTTGATAACGAGTGATCCCTTAACATAAAAAAATCGCCTTGTTAATAATATTTTACGCCACTAGACGGAGATTATCCCACTGTTATTATCTTTATAAGGTTTGCACTTCTGTGTGTTCAGGCAACGGCCTGTAAGCAGGAAGCGACTTAGAAGGGTTACTTTATCTTTTATTTAACAGCAAGGTTTACAGATGATTAGCAAACTGGTTTTAGTGCTTAACTGCGGCAGCTCGTCGCTTAAATTTGCCATTCTCAATGCCGATACCGGTGAGGAAAAACTATCAGGTCTTGCTGAATGCTTTTATCAGCCAGATACCCGCATTAGCTGGACCTTAAATGGTCAAAAAGACAGTGCATTTTTAGGTGCCAATAAGGCACACCAAGAAGCGCTTGATTTTATCGTCAATAATTTACTTATCTCTCACCCCGAATTAATGCAGCACTTAACGGCCGTTGGCCACAGAGTAGTACACGGTGGTGAGAAATTTACGCACTCCGTGATTATAGATGATGCCGTTATAAAAGGAATTAAAGACTGTGCGAGTTTAGCGCCTTTACACAATCCAGCACATTTAATCGGCATTGCCTCAGCCCGCAAATCCTTTCCAGATTTACCGCAGGTGGCCGTGTTTGATACCGCTTATCATCAGAGCATGCCGGAATCGGCTTATCTGTATGCCCTTCCTTATAAGCTATACCAAGATCATGATATTCGCCGCTACGGTATGCATGGCACCAGTCACTTCTTTATTGCGCAACAAGCCGCTAAGTACCTTGATAAGCCACTCGACAAACTCAATATTATTAGCTGTCACTTAGGCAATGGCGCCTCTGTGTGTGCTATTAAAAACGGCAAATCAGTTGATACCTCAATGGGACTCACCCCTTTGGAAGGCCTCATTATGGGCACTCGCTGTGGTGATATTGACCCGGCCATTATTTTTCATTTACACGATAATTTGGGTTACAGCTTAGACAGCATTAACACTATGCTAACCAAAAAATCTGGCTTATTAGGTCTTACCGGCCATACCAATGACTGTCGCTACATTGCTGAGCATTACGACACTGAGCCTGAAGCCAAGCGTGCTATGGATATCTTCTGTCATCGTTTAGCAAAATATATTGCTGGTTACACCTGTACTCTAGATGGTCGATTAGATGCTATCGTCTTTACTGGCGGCATTGGTGAAAACTCCATATTAGTGCGCGCTTTAACCTTAAAAAAGCTTAGTTTATTAGGCTTTGAACTAGATCAAGAAGCAAACAAAAACGCGCGCTTTGGTAAAGCGGCTTGTGTTAGCATACCAAGCAGTATACCCGCGTGGGTAATTCCCACCAACGAAGAGTGGGTCATTGCGCAAGACGCCCAACGCCTTGCACAAAGCGCCCACACTCTCACAGCGTAATAAAAGAGGACTTTATGGCTAGAATAATCATGCTTATTCCCGTTAGCAGCGGTGCGGGTGCCACATCAATTAGTTTAGGCATGGTTCATGCCATGGAACGTAATGGCGTAAATGTCAGCTTTTTTAAGCCTGTGTCTCAACCAAGAACCCCTTATAAAATAAACGATCACTCCACCGCTGTGATTGCCATTGGCTCCAGTATTCACTCACCAGAGCCCTTTACTCTTAGCTATGCAGAAGGGATGATCTCACGGGGTGAGCTGGATGTATTGCTTGAGGAAATTGTGGCTTGTGTTGAAAAACACGTAACCGACAGTGACGCCGAAGTCGTGGTAGTAGAAGGCTTGACTCCCACCGATAAACATCATTTTGCTAATCGTATCAACTATGATGTAGCCAAAGCCTTAGATGCCGATATGGTGTTTATTGCCCAGCCCGGCAACGACAGCAGCCAGCAACTAAAAGAGCGTATTGAGCTGGCTTGCTCAAATTTTGGTGGTCTGACAAATAAGCAGATTGTTGGCTGCATTATTAATAAAGTGGGCGCACCTATGGACGAGCAAGGCAATACCCGCCCCGACTTGTCCGAAATGTTTAACCCCAATAACAAAATTGAGCCACACACACCTAATTTAGAAGTATTGCAAGTATTTGGCAAAACCCCGCTGCGCATTTTAGGCTATGTTCCCTGGAATACCGAGCTCGTTGCCCCGCGCGCCATTGATTTAGCGCGCCACTTAAATGCCAGCGTACTCAATGAAGGGGAAATAAGTACCCGTCGCTTACAAAGCGTGACCTTTTGTGCCCGTGACTTAAAAAATATGACGCAGCTATTTAGAGCCGACAGCCTCTTAGTTGCCTCAGGCGATCGCAGTGATGTGATCGTAGCCGTGTGTTTAGCGGCCATGAATGGCGTTAAAATAGGCGCCTTGTTGCTGAATGGCGGCTATCGCCCTGGGCCTGAGGTGATGAACTTGTGCCAACGCGCCATGGAGACCGGCTTGCCTATTTTAATGGTAGAAACCAACACTTGGCAAACCGCGGTGAACTTACAACACTTTAATATCGAAATTCCCACCGATGATCGTCAGCGCATTGGGGTGGTGCAAGATTATATGGCCAGCCATATTGATCAAAACTGGATTGAGTCGCTGAGCGCCACCTCAACCCGCAGCCGTCGCTTGAGCCCACCGGCGTTCCGTTATCAGTTAACGGAGCTGGCGCGACGCGCTAATAAGCGCATTATACTTCCTGAAGGGGAAGAGCCGCGCACCATTAAAGCCGCCATTATTTGTGTAGAGCGCAATATAGCTTACCCTGTACTACTGGGTAATAGAGAGGAAATTACTCGCGTTGCCGCACAGCAAGGAGTGGTGCTGGATGAGCGGGTCGACATTATTGAGCCTGATAATGTGCGCGAGCAGTATGTGGAACGCTTAGTTGAGTTGCGAAAAGGCAAAGGCCTCACCGATATTGTGGCCCGAGAGCAGTTAAAAGATAATGTGGTGCTAGGCACTATGATGCTAGAGCGTGATGAAGTGGACGGCCTAGTATCGGGCGCCATTAATACCACCGCCAATACCATACGCCCTCCGTTGCAACTGATTAAAACAGCACCGGGATCATCTTTAGTTTCCTCCATTTTCTTTATGCTACTGCCCGATCAGGTATTGGTTTATGGTGACTGCGCCATTAACCCCGATCCAAGTGCTGAGCAATTAGCCGACATAGCCATTCAGTCTGCAGAGTCTGCCATCGCCTTTGGCATAGAGCCTAGAGTGGCGATGATCTCTTACTCTACCGGCACATCAGGCGCAGGGGCTGAAGTGGTTAAAGTACGAGAGGCCACCCGTCTGGCACAAGAAAAGCGCCCAGACTTAGTGATTGATGGCCCACTGCAATATGATGCCGCCATTATGGAAAATGTCGCCAAGTCTAAAGCCCCCGACTCACCGGTCGCAGGCAAGGCTACTGTGTTTATTTTCCCTGATCTCAACACCGGCAATACCACCTATAAAGCGGTACAACGCTCAGCACAGTTAGTCTCTATTGGTCCCATGCTACAAGGCATGCGCAAGCCCGTTAATGACTTATCTCGTGGTGCACTAGTCGACGATATTGTTTACACCATAGCGCTCACCGCCATTCAGAGTGCGCAAATGACCGCGGCTAACAACTAGCTTAATTATCAAGCGCGCTTAGCTTCTCTGCTCTCAACAAAAACACCCAATGTGCACATTGGGTGTTTTTGTTGCGCTTTAATCGCCGTTATTACCGCGCTATTGGTGCAAACTTGGCACAAGTAAATCCCTTTATAAAAATAAAAGCCTTTTCCTTATGGTGAAAACTGGTAACGTAACACTCTCGATATACTTTTTTCACACAACCTATCAATAACCACACTGTTAGTAACCGTGGTTTACAACAAGGAGAGTCATACATGTCTACCGTTACTTTTCAGGGAAATTCTGTTGCTGTTTCAGGCCAGTTTCCACAAGCAGGCCAGGCGGCGGCTGACTTCACACTGACTGATGGCGAGTTGAACGATGTTCGTCTGGCTGATTTTAAAGGTCAAAAAGTATTGCTAAACATTTTTCCAAGCGTTGATACCGGCGTCTGTGCCACCAGTGTGCGCACTTTTAACGAAAAAGCCGCCGCTCTTTCAAATACTAAAGTACTGTGTGTTTCTATGGACTTACCTTTTGCTTTTGGTCGCTTTTGTGGCGCAGAAGGCATTGAAAACGTACAAGCCGCCTCTGCTTTTCGTCATGCTGCATTCTTGAATGCTTATGGCGTTGCGCTAAGTGACGGTCCTTTGCGTGGCCTTGCGGCCCGTGCCGTGGTTTGCATCGACGAACAAGGCCAAGTCAGCTACAGCGAGCTGGTTTCTGAAATCACAGACGAACCTGCATACGATGCGGCTATTGCAGCACTTTCATGATCCTGATGGATCCCTGCTCAGTTAGGTTTTTTGATGTGATATCAATAAGCTAGCTTTAATGTCCGAGGTAATCTACAGACTTACTCACAGTTTATGTGGATAACCTCGGCTTTTCTCCCTTCTGTACTTCTTTCTGTTAACCCTCAGCTGTTTTCCTATTGTTCGCGCTTTTCTGTTAACCTCAATACATACTGTCGATGTCAACCCTGTGGCTTCGCATATTGCTCAACAGTGAGTGGTGACATTGAATAAATGACCACTGGGTAGAAAGAGGATTGGATCATGAACATACTCATTACAGGTGGGACGGGTTTTATTGGTCAGCGTCTCATGAACCATTTACGACCCCATCATAGCGTCACTGTACTCAGCCGTACGCCTAATAAAGTACACCAGCGCTTAGGCCACGATATTAAAGCGTTAGCTTCACTTGATGAACTCGATAACCTCAACCAGTTTGATGCCGTGATTAACTTAGCAGGCGAACCCATTGCCGATAAACGCTGGAGCCCGGCCCAAAAAGAGCGGATTTGTCATAGTCGTTGGCATATTACCGAACAGCTTGTTAATAAGCTTAATGCTGGACATACACCACCCAAAGTATTGATCAGCGGATCGGCCGTTGGTTTTTATGGGCGCCAAGGCGAAGCTTTAGTAGATGAAGACTCCCACCCTCATGCAGAGTTTAGCCATGAGGTTTGCGCTAAATGGGAGCAACTGGCTGATGGTGCTGCCAGTGAACACACCCGGGTATGTCACGTGCGATTGGCGGTGGTAATAGGAAGTGAAGGTGGAGCCTTAAAAAAAATGCTGCCCGCTTACCGCTTAGGTTTAGGTGGCCCTATTGGTCATGGGCAACAGTATATGTCATGGATCCATATTGATGATGTGATAAGCCTGTTGTTGTTTTTATTAGAGCATGACGAATGCCAAGGCCCTTTTAATGCAAGTGCCCCAGAGCCGCTAACCAATCAGCAATTTAGCCGCACATTAGCTCGAGTATTAAACAAACCCCATTTTGCCCGCATTCCCGCTTGGACCATGCGCTTATTATTTGGCGAAATGGCCGACTTACTGCTAACCGGGCAAAGAGTCATGCCCGTACGTCTGCAAAAAGCCGGTTTTCACTTTCGCTACCCTACTCTCGAAAAAGCCCTAAAAGCCACGCTTTAATAACATAAACTACTTTTATTCACACACCATAAAAGAGTGCAAGCACACCAATAAATACAACTTTACTTAAAAATTAAGTTTATATTTATACATTAAGATAATAGATCTTAAAAGTGTACTTGCACCTTAGTTGTTATAGCTCTCCTAACCCAAAGTAAATAAAACCGAGTACAAACAAGAGTAAGAATATGGTTTCAGCGACCATTAAAATGACCGGTTTCCAGCCCACCACAGCTAACTTTTGAAACGAAGTTTTAATACCCAGTCCTGCAATGGCAGCGACCAGACACCAGCGGGATAAATCAGTCGCCATTTCGGTTGCCATAGTCGGGATCCAGCCTAGGCTGTTGATCAGCACTATCACGATAAAAGCAACAAGAAAACCTGGTAACATTGGAACTTTACCATTACTTCCTTCTGCACGACTCTTACGGAATAAAAATATAAACATCACGACTGCCGGCACCAGCATAGCAACCCGCAATAGTTTAACTAAGGTAGCAACAGATCCCGTATCTTCAGAAATCATATAGCCAGCACCCACTACCTGAGCAACATCGTGAATCGTTCCCCCTAAAAAAACGCCCGCTTCGTTATCACTTAACCCCAGTAGACTAACGAGTAATGGATAGACAATCATCGCCACAGTGGACAAGGTCGTCACCGCCACTACCGTCATAATTGTATTACGCTCGTGGGTTTCATGGCGTGGCATCACAGCAGACAGAGCCAATGCCGCTGACGCTCCACAAATAGCCACTGAACCTCCAGTTAGTAGTCCCATATCACGACTCAAACCTAGAATGCGTGCTAACAGTGCTCCCACGGCAATGGTTAAGGTCACGCCTGCGATCACCATAAATATTGGCGCAACCCCCAACGCGGCCACCTCATCTAGCGTGATCCGTACCCCTAACAAGGCCACGCCAAGGCGCAATATAGTGCGTGAGGTAAATTCAACACCGGCTAAACAGCGCCCTTCTTCAGTAAGAAAGTGCAATGTCATACCAAATAACAGCGCATACAGTAATGTAGGCCCACCATAATGATCCGCAATAAAGGTGGTTGCCAAAGCAATAGTGATACAGATGATGACACCAGGCATCAAGCGCTGGCCTGGTTCAATTAATCGTTTAAATGAAGACTTTGGCGTTTCAATCATAGACATATTCTTTGCCTCCTATGGCCGTGCAACAGGAACAACCACGACAGGGACTTTAGCCCGTTTGATCACATCTTTAGTGACCCTACCGGCATGAGTTGCAATATAACTGCGTTTATTGGCCGCCATCACAATCAAATTAAATTTACCAATATTGGCAAAATGAGTGATAACTGACGCGGGATCACCTTCTAAGACCGTCAAGGTTATCTCACGATCTTTCGTAGCTTCGCGCAATTGAGGGTGACGAACCCAAAAAGCCTCCAACTCCGCAGCTAACTTTTCATGAGATTGCTCGATACGCTGTTCCATGAGTGAGCCAAGCACGTCACGATCTCGTATATTCACTTTCAGGGTATTCATTACATCTTCTGTCAATGATTTAACTACGTGTAAAATATTCAGGCTAGACCCCGTAGCCAAAGCGAGATTAATGCTTTGCTCAATCACGTTGTCACAATTACCCCGCATACCGATACTGCATAAAATACGGTTAATTTTCTTCGTCATATTCATCTCCTAAGCGATATTCTGTACTGGCTGATACCGCTAACCGTGTAATTAAAGGTGCTAATAAATCAATAGCCCATAAGAGCAGGTAACCACAGTGATAATTGCGGGAAGTAAGCAATAACAAATACCGCAGTAATAGATGCAGCTGCGAACGGAAGCGCTTTCACTGATATTTCTTCTATCGAAGCTCCCCCGATTCCCGAGGCAACAAATAAATTCTCACCCAATGGCGGAGTTTGAAAGCCAATGGCTAACGAGCACACTACGACTATGCCCACATGTACCGGATCCATACCCAGCATGTACATAATAGGTAACAATACTGGAGTCAAAATCATAATCGCGGCTAAGGTTTCCATAAACATGCCGACGAAGAGCAAGAAGAAAATAATCATCGCCCAGATAGCATAAGTATTATCAGTAAAGCTAAGCATAGATTCTGCAATAATAGCCGGCACTTGATTTTCTACTAGCAAGCGACCAAAGACGGTTGCCGTAAATAAAATCAATAACACCCTACCGGTAATCCAAGTCGTCGTTTCTAGCGTTCGTAATGCTGACTTAAGCTGCAGTTCTTTATGGAGAAAAGTACCCACTATTAGCGTGTAAACAATGGCTACTATAGCTGACTCGGTAGGTGTAAAGAGTCCGGTATAAATACCGCCCAAAATAATAATGGGGGCCAACATTGACCATATTCCTTTACGCAATGCTGTCTTAATATCACTGAAAGACCAAGTATCACTCAACCCACGATAACCACATTTTCGAGAAATAACGTAATTAACGGTCAGTAAAAAACTGGCCATAACAATACCAGGTACAACACCGGCAATAAATAACTTAGGAATAGACAGTGTTTGAAAACTACCATGTAAAGCCACAGCTTCAGATGGCGGCTGTAGACCCATTCCAGAAATACCAAAAATGACCATAGGGATTGATGGAGGTATCACAACCCCTAACCCCCCAGAAGACGCCGTCACCGCAGACGCATAGCCTTTGTTGTATCCGCGCTGTGCCATAGCGGGGATCATCAGCATGCCTACAGCAGCTGTTGTGGCTGGACCTGAGCCAGAAATAGCACCGAAGAACATACATGCAAATATAGTTGCCGCTCCCAAGCCGCCGGTCATAGGTCCCGCAAACGCCTCTGCGATATCCACCAGCCGTTTCGAAATACCAGCCGCCTCCATTAGCGCCCCAGCGAGAATAAACGCGGGCAGTGCCATAAGTGGAAAAGCACCCACTGATGTAAAAGCCATTTGTACAAAAGCTAATGGATTCTCACCCAAAGTTAGATAGGTTGCCAAGGCTGCGACTGCCAAGGATACAGCAATAGGTGCACCCAGCACTAACAACAAAAAGAAGGCCCCGAAAAGAACGGGTATGAGTGTATTTTCCATGATTATTTTTCTCCCATGCCCTGATTATTAGTGTCTGTGCTTTGACTTTTAGTTATTTCATCAAGGGCTTTGGCTTCAGGATCAATAAGATCTACCTTTTTAACAAAACGAAGATAGTTATTTTGAATAATACGTAATGTCATTGCAGCAAAGGCAATAGGTAGGATTAAATAAAAATATTTCATTGGAACACCCATAGTTTGGGACTTCCAAAATAAATTCATTTTATTGAAAACGAAGTCGTAACTTAGATAGACAAAAAACGCATTAAACCCGATCCAAATAATATCTGTCAGTATCGAGCAAAATACTTCTACCCAAGGTGGTAAAAACTTAAACTGGAAAGTAACTCGATTGTGGGCGGACATTTTTGCAGCATATACTGCACCTAAATAAGCGAACCAAACAAAAGCATAGGTCGCCAGTTCATCCCCCCATGGTATCGAATAGCTGAATATATTCCTTAGTACAATTTGAAGAAATAATAAAACAACAAAAAGTACTAAGAGCAACTGACAAAGGTAGCTCTCAATATTATTGATAAACTTAAACAGATTACTTTTCATACCTGCGACCACCTAAAGAAAAGACTCTCGTAACAATTTCCAAGCCAATCAGATAGACCAGCTTGGAAAATTGAAACGATACTTGGTGAATTTTTGTAATTACTTTTCTGGTGCCGGCTCACGACCTAGAACTTTTAGCACATTATCAAGCTTGTCTTTACCACCAATGCTTTTATAAAATTTTGGCCAAATAGTAGATGCTTTGGCAATCCATTCACTTTCATTATTGGCAGGCTCGGTAATTGTCATACCATGCTCTTCTACCAAACGCTTTTTGATCACTTCTTCTTGATCTATTAGATAATCATAACTGTGATCTGTCGCAGCCTGACCGGCTTCAAGCACAGTGGCCTGCATTTCTGGACTCAGACTCTGAAACTTCCCCTCACCTATTACCAATGGCTCTAAAGAAAACACATAACAGCTATTGGTAATATATTTTTGAACCTCATAGAACTTCATGGCATCAATGGTTACATAAGGGTTATCTTGGCCATGTACTACACCTTGCTGTAATGCAGTAAAGGTTTCAGACCAAGCCATTGGGTTAGGGTTGATATCCCATGCCTGATAAGACGCAATCATGATTTCGTTTTTAGGTACTCGAATAACCATACCTTCGAGATCTTCTGGAGATGACACTGGCCTAACCGAGTTGGTTAACCTGCGACAGCCTGAGTAAGCCCACCCCACAATACGCACACCCGCATCACGAATCGTATTTTCTGTTAGCTCTTTACCCACGTCACCTTGGGTGAGTAGTTTAGCTTCTTCGGCGTCTTGAATAACATAAGGCAGTGTCAATACGCCTACAGTCGGTGAAAATGGAGTGATATTATTGATAGCCAAAATAGATAAATCAAGCATACCCATGCTTGCATTATTGAGGGTATCTTGTTCACTACCAAGTTGGCCATTAGGAAATAAATTAACGTCTATCTTACCGTCAGTACGCTTTTTAAACTCCTCAGCAAAACGTTCTCCAAGTTCATACTGGGTGCCGCCCGCAGCATCACCAATAGCCATTTTCCAAGTTTCAGCCATCGTATTGGCACTGAGTGCCAAGCAGGCCGCTGATATCATGGCTGGGAGTGCTAATTTATATGTACGCATAGTGATAAATCCTGTTCTTGTTGTTGATGTGGGAGAGTAGCTCTACTACTATCTCACCTACTCTTTCCTTAGCTCGCTTACGAAACTCATGTTAACAAATCAACCCTAAATGTTTAACTGGTGTTAACTGGCGTTAACACTTCCTTTTTACTCATTCTGGCGCTTAATCCATAGAGCCAACCAGCAACCATGTATTGGGCCAGACGTATACTGTTGCATAAATTTATCCCTTTAATCCCAGATACTTATTTTTTATCGACCTTGATCACTGTGTCATACTTGGGGACTATCACATTCAACAAAAATAGAGCCAAGCGCCATGCTCCTTTTTCATCTCGACCCTAATCTGAACGAAACCCTACAGCGTCAGTTACGCGAAAAAATAGCTAATGCTATTCTCGACGGGCAGATCCCATTGGATAAAGCACTACCTTCCAGTCGCAAACTCGCTAATGAATTAAACATTGCGCGCAACACAGTCGTTCTGGCCTATGAGCAGTTACTTGATGATGGCTATTTGATTGCAAAAAGTCGTAGTGGTTATTTCGTCAATGCTGATATTTTGCAAGGTCACGCTGAAAAACAAATACGACTTAACGATATTGATGCTAAGCCCACATCATGGGAAACACTATTAACAGTTCGCCCTTCTTTACAGCACAATATTCGCAAGCCCAAAGACTGGTACAATTACGATTACCCTTTTCTTTATGGGCAGCTTGATCCTGCATTATTTCCAACCCAGCACTGGCGCGAGTGCAGCCGAGATTCAATGAATGTGCAGGCAATACGCAGTTGGTCAGTGGATCATTTTGATGAAGATGACCCCTTACTTATTGAACAGATCCGTACTCGGCTACTACCAAGACGTGGGGTATGGGCCAAGCCAGAACAAATTCTAATTACCGTTGGCACCCAACAAGCACTGTGGATGATAGCTCAGCTATTACTCAAAGCAGACCGACGCTTTGCCATGGAAAACCCGGGTTATGTCGATATGTATAATATTGCAAGTCTGTTGACTGAAGATATTCAATTGCAGCCCGTGGACGACCAAGGAATGCAAATTGATGATTCTTTGTCTGAATGCCAGCTTGTTTATGTCACACCCAGTCACCAAAGCCCAACGACGGTGACTATGCCGCTAGAACGTCGCAGGCAACTCTTGGATTTGTCAGAAAAAGACAACTTTTTGATCATTGAAGACGACTATAACAGCGAAATAAACTACGAAAGTAACCCCACCCCTGCACTTAAAAGCTTGGACCGTCATGAACGGGTGATTTATATAGGTAGTTTGTCCAAGACTCTCGCACCAGGGCTGCGACTAGGCTATATGGTGGCACATCCAAAATTGATCAATGAAGTCCGCGCAATACGACGACTCATGTTGCGTCATCCGCCGACGAATAATCAGCGTACACTGGCATTATTTATTGAGCGTGGATATCACGATGTATTATTACGACAAATCCATCGTGCACTTAAACAACGGTGGGAGTGTATGAGTAAAGCACTGCAAACTCACCTGCCTCAGTTTAGTACGCATTCTAATATCGGAGGTACTAGTTTTTGGCTAAAAGCCCCAGCAGATCTCGATTTTCGTAAGCTGCAAGCCTTAGCTAGAAAGCAGAGTATCTTGATTGAATGTGGCGATATTCACCATTTTGATCGGTCATGTAATGAGCATTTGCGACTTGGTTTCTCTGCGATACAGACAGAAAAAATCGAGCCAGGCTTAAAGCTCTTGGCTCGATTAGTACCGCAGGCTATGCGTGAACGCTAATTCAGCTTATGGTCGCTCATCTTTATGGCTATACCATCGATACAAAACACTCTGCCCCAAGCGGCGAAACGGTGCAAAGACCTGTGATTCGACCATTTCTTTCACATTAGGGAAGGGGAGTTTAGAGTTAAAAATAGGCATACTCATGTCTATTTTTTCACCTGCTATCAGCTGTGCTAAACGTTTTCCAGCCTGTGCCGAATACATAACGCCGTTACCACCATAACCCAGTGCGTAATATACTGTTTCTCTCGGATCAGGTTGGAAAATTCGAGGCATCATATCGTGACTGACATCCACCCATCCCCACCACGAGTAGTCTATCTTTATCCCCTGCAGTAGCGGAAATTTGCGATACATGTCCCTGATCAGCATATTCTTATACTTTTCTTGCGGAGCATCGCGACCGGTAATCGCGCTGCGACTGCCAATTTGCAATCGATTATCGGGGAGCAAACGATAGTAATGGCGCAAGATACGGGTATCAGTGATCACCTGTCGCGTGTGCATATTACAAGCTGCAACCTCTTCATCGGTCAGGGGCCGTGTCACAATAGAATTAGATAACACAGGCAGCAGACGATTTTTTAACTGCGAGTGCAAACCTTGAGACGTATAACCGCCGGTTGCCATCCCCACTGAACGTGCTTTAACCACACCTCCAGGTGTAGTTAAATAATGTACTCCACTGCGTGTTTCCCAACTTTGTACCGGACTAGCGGGATGAATTTTCACCCCTAAAGCCCGCGCTTTACGATGATAGCCAAAGGCCAGCTTGCCAGCATGAATACCGATCCCCTCAGGTTCGTGCATGGCACCAGCAGCTTCTTGATCACCAAACCAATCTCGTTTAACTTCCTCCGCTCCCATCATTTGCGCATCGTAATTGAAGGTTTCACGCAGCAGTTTTGCTTCTTTTTCCAAAACGGGCATTTGTCGATCACGATGCGCTATATATAGGTGCCCACCAGGTTGTGGATCACAATCAATATCTTTGATCAAATCTTTAAACGTTGCCATGCCATCAAGACACTCTTGATGTAATTTATGTGCAATATCCAAACCATAACGGTCAATCCACTGTGAACGTTTTAACCGACCTGTTGCACACTGCGCCTGCCCACCGTTACGAGTAGAGCACCCCCAACTAGTACGATTCGCCTCCAATACCGTCGCTTTAATACCGTACTTTTCTGCTAAAAAAATAGCAGCAGTCAGCCCCGTAAAACCGGCGCCAACAATCACGACATCAGCGTCCATATCACCTTGCACCGGACCGTCATCTGCAGGAGGTTCACCCGCAGTGCCAATCCAATAAGTTGGTGCATAGTCTCGCCCCTGCCCCGGAGTCTCGCTGGTCAGCGGATCGTAAGTGGGATCATAAGACTTCAGCGGCGCGGTGCGCTGTTCAGTATCTACACCGGCTTGATTGTTCAAATCTACAGTTTCCATGACCGTTTCCCTTGATCGAGTTGCTAGGCTTTAGAGTAAATATCTCAAGCGTTAACAGGCGGGCGATTCTTACGGAAAGCATTTTTAATGGCTATTTTTCCATCGCGAAATGTTAATACATCAATCATACGAGCTTCGGTCCGCAGGCCGTCAGCTGTGGTCCCTTTATAGGTCGTTTCCATAAAGCCTTTATCACCAACCACATAGAATTCACCATCTACCCAACAGGCATCCGGCGCATTTTTCCACGCATTAGAAAGGCCTTCACGTACCGCTGCAGGCCCTACAAAGCTGGTACCTTGTAATTCTTTACCGGCCACGCCATTAAACACGCAATCCTCGGTCATCATCTCTAATAACGCATCAATATCGTGACGGTTAAGTGCATCGCCAAAGGCTTGAAGAAAAGCAACAGTAGGTTGGCTCATAATTAACTCCATTTAAAATAATTGGGTAATAACTTTCTCGTCCCATGACGTGAAAATCGAGTACGAATAAGTCTACGCCACCGTTTTTTTATTCATTAGTGCCAGTTACAACACATTGTTTGGGCCAAAAAATAACAAACTGGCAACCAAGAGCAACAACCAATGCAACATCAGAAAACAAGCAAAAAGTGAAACATAACGTTCCACTTTGAACTATTATTCTGATAAGTTAAGCTGAAGTGATTAAAATATAACTTTGTACGCGTCCAAAGGAGCAACACATGACAGATTTGCTAGGTAGCCAGCAGCCCGACACCCTACGTTCGGTACGTGAGCTCTTCGGTATAGACAGTGACTTAGAGGTGCCAGCTTTCAGCGAGCGCAACGAGTATGTTCCTGATATTGATGAGGCTTATCGCTTTAATCCAGACGTGACCCTGGCCATTCTTGCCGGTTTTACCCGTAATCGCAGAGTGATGATTCAAGGGCTACACGGCACGGGTAAATCTACTCATATAGAACAAGTCGCGGCGCGCTTAAACTGGCCTTGCTTGAGGGTCAATCTAGACGGACACATTAGTCGTCTTGATCTGGTTGGCAAAGATGCAATTGTGATCAGGGATGGCGTTCAGGTTACTGAGTTTCAAGAAGGCATTGTGCCTTGGTCACTGCAACGCCCAATTGCATTAATTTTTGACGAGTACGATGCTGGCCGACCCGATGTAATGTTTGTTATACAACGTATTCTCGAGCGCGATGGCAACTTCTCCTTACTGGATCAAAACCGTGTCATTCAGCCACACCCCCATTTTCGCTTATTCGCCACAGCGAACACCGTCGGTTTGGGCAATATGTCAGGTATGTACCAAGGAACTCAGGTGCTAAACCATGCCCAAATTGACCGCTGGAATATTGTGGCGAAGCTGGATTATCTGAGCGCTAAAGAAGAAGCCGCGATCATATTGGCTCGGGTACCGGAGAAAAATACCGAACAAGGCCGCAAGCTGATTGATAGGATGGTGAGTGTGGCTGACTTAACACGTAAAGGCTTTGCCGCTGGCGATATTTCGACCCTAATGTCGCCTCGCACCGTGATTACTTGGGCCGAAAACTGTGAGATTTTCCGTGACTCTGCAGTGGCCTTTAGGCTGTCATTCTTAAATAAATGTGACGATGCCGAACGCCAAATTGTGGCCGAATATTATCAACGCTGCTTTGATGAAGAATTAGACGAGTCTTGGTCTAAGGAGTCACTTAGTCTATGAGCAACCTAGCCCAGCAACAGGCCCGCCGCCAGCAACGGGTTGAAGAGCTGTGCGCCGCCTCCATACGAGCCCTTAGTGGCAAACCCGATCTGCACTTTCGTGGCAAAGTGTTATATCAGGGCGAGCGCAGTCTCCCCATGCACGCGCCTCATCACCGCATCGATACCGCCACCGCCTCTTTTACCGACTGCCGTGCCGCAGCAGACGGCATGGCCTTACGCTTGATGTACAGCAATGCTAAATTACATCAAATGCATTGCCCGCAAAAACCCATTGCACGGCTCGTGTTCGAGTTGCTAGAGCAATTGCGCGTTGAAGCATTAGTACCTGCACATCTCACCGGTATCGCCACTAACGTGGAAGAACGTTTTGTACGCTGGTCCCAAGATTTTCACCGCTCTGGCCACACCGAAAACAGCAGTGGTATTCTTTTATATACAGTCGCACAAATGTGTTGGTCACGGCTTAATGCCTGCCAAGTATTAGAGGAAACGGAAGATTTTATCGAAAGTACCCGCTTTTCGCTGGCTTCGTCAATGGGAGCTTCGCTGTCGGGACTGCGCCGCACTCGACATCAACAAGCAGCATTTATTCCCCACGCGCTGGCAATAGCCGAGCTGGTGGACGGTATTATAGAAGCACAACGTGCTGAGCAGGACGCAGACGAAGACCAGGGTCAGGATCAAGACCAAGACGCCCAATCAAGCTTCGCTCTGCTATTAGACTTTGATCAAGACGGTGACGACAGCGACGGCTTTGCCACTGCACGCAGTGGTGCCAGTAGAGCTTATGGCGAGAACCAACAGGGTTATCAGGTATATAGCAACGCTTACGACCGAGAAGTAAAAGCCAGTAATTTGGTACGCGCGGCGCAACTGGAAGAATATCGAGAACGCTTAGATAAAGGCATTAGCGAACAGGGGATAAATATCCAACGGCTAGCGCGCCAGCTTACAGCAACGCTGGCACGCCCCCAGTCTGATGGTTGGTCATATGGCGAGGAAGAGGGGCGCATTGATGGTAGACGCTTGGCGCAACTGGTAAGCTCGCCGACTGAACGGCGTCTATTTTATCAGGAGCGTCAACGACCCGTGGCCGATTGCGTGGTCAGTATCTTGATTGACTGCTCAGGATCCATGCGCCATCAAATTGAACCTATTGCCATGCTAGCTGATTGTCTGATCCGCGCCCTAGATATGATAGGAGCCAGCAGCGAGCTATTAGGGTTTACCACTAATACTTGGAATGGCGGTAAACCGCATAAAGAGTGGATGCGACAAGGTCGCCCCCCCTACCCCGGCCGGCTTAATGAAACATGCCACCTGGTGTTTAAGGAAGCAAATTGTGGATGGCGTCGCTCTCGCCGTGATATTGCCGCCCTACTCAAAGGCGATCTGTTTCGTGAAGGAGTCGATGGCGAGGCACTAGATTGGGCCTGTAACCGTTTACTTACCTGCAGTGAAAATAGAAAAATTCTTATCGTTATTTCTGATGGCAGCCCAGCAGACAGTGCGACTAACCTAACCAACGACGCTTATTATCTTGATAATCATTTAAAAGAAGTGCTCGCCCGCCGCGAACGGCAAAACGAAGTAGATATTTTTGGGCTAGGCGTAGGCCTAGATTTGAGTCCATTTTACCGTCACTGTCTAGCCACTGATATGTCACAAGCACTAGATAGTCATCTATTTGATGAAATCGTGCGCTTGATTGGCCACCAGAAGCGTCGTTAACAATCAGCTCTAGCTTATGCTTCATATAAAACAGTCACACTGACTTACTAGAGGAACCATATAATGGCAAAAACTCGTTTAGTGCATCAATTTGGTATGGGAACTTCCATTCGCAGCCTTGATTACACACAGGCCTGCGATCGGGCCATTCGCGATGCATTATGGCATAACTCCCTGAATGTCGCTGATGCGTTTGATTTTCCTCGTGACGCCATGTTGATTGACGTTGAGCTTGGCGTACAACAACCTGAACAAGTAGATACTCAGGCGCTATTGGGCATTTTTCCCTATGGCAGCCCCCAAATATCAGTGACTAAAGGCGGGCTAGACATCGACAAGCCCGACGGCAGTGGCACCTGCGTAATCGCTAATGCTGCGGTTATTGTTTCCTTCGATATGGAGCCCAATCATGACTGAACAACGCATAATTTTAGAAATGGGAAGTGGTAATTCGCTGTACCGAGAAGACTATACTGAAGCCGCTTGTCGTGCGGTACAAGACGCCTTACGCCACTCATCAATTGTGCTTTTTAAATCATTGGGCTACGAACACAGTCAAATGCGAGTGCAAGTCACCATTGGCGTGCAACGCCCCGATCAAGTAAATTGCGCCACCGTTGCCGCTACCCTGCCCCGTGGCCGTGCTGAAGTCACCGCGGTACACGGGGGTCTGAATGTTCATGACCCTGATAACAACAATACCCATGTTATTGCCAACGCAGCGGTCGCCGCATTTTTGCCGATTAAAGCGGGTGCATGGAAACTATCGCCATCCAATAGCGAATAACACCCCTCATCGCCCCTCTTGCACTGACTCCAATTAATGTTACAGCACGACAGGGCGGAGCTATTCCGCCCTATAAACACCTGCTGTATATCAGCTAAATAAGCCCGCAACAATCAGTGATACGCCAATCAGCATCAATACAAAAAATACCAAACGCAACATTGTTTGTGCAGAAAATGGCGGTGGCCAATGCCTTCCTACCCAAGTTGCCATTGCTATGATAGGGACAGTCCAAGCCGTGAGCGTTAGGATTTCAATATTCATTTGCCCCTGCCCCACTACGAATAGCGTTCGTACCCCAGATGAGACAGCAAACAACAGAATTAAGGTCGTTCTAATACGAATAAGATCTAATGGTTGACGGTAGTAATGATAAATAAGTGGCGGCCCTGCAATACCGAACAAGCCTCCCAAAAAACCCGACAAGCCACCAAACCACACAAAACTGATGCGACTGGCGACTTGTTGCTGAAGGCTAGGTTTAAGTAATAGCCCCGCGGCGGCATATACAATCACTAATCCCAGCAGGGCTTTCACGATATTTGCAGCACTACCACTCAGATAATTTAGCAATAGCACCCCAACGGTAATAGTAGGAATAATACCCAGTGCAACCATGCCTACTGATGGCCAATGGACATAATGCAAGCGCCCAGGTAACGCAACCATACAATTAATCAGTGTCATGATACTGACCACGGCAGCAACCGATGTCATTGGAGCAATGGCTAACCCACCCGCGAGCCCCATCACTATCATCCCTAAACCAAAACCGGTCACGGTCTGAAAGTACCCAGCAACGCCTGCAATAATTAGAAATAACCAAGGCGCTTCAATAATGAAGTTTATCAATATTATTCACTCCGATAGAGCACGACGATTGCCGAGTACTGTAGCGTATTGGTTTACGTCCAGATAACAAAAAACCCTCGGCATGCCGAGGGTAAAAAGAGCTATCGTTTATTCAACAACTAAGTATTATACATAGTCTTGATATTTTTCAAGCAAGCGAACGGGTTTCTTCAGTGCGTCACGGCGGAACGGGTCACCTAGCTCACGCGTACACATCACTTCGATAATGGTCGTCTTACCTTCGTTCATCTGCATGCTAACGGCTTTTTTCAGTGCGGTTCCCACATCTTCCAAGCGGTCAACAGTGATACCTTCTGCACCCATAGCGCGTGCAATTTCAGCAAAGCTCTGGTTGTCTAATTCACCGGCGACAAAACGACGGTTATAAAATTCAACCTGGTTCTTCTTCTCTGCACCCCATTGGCGGTTATGGAACACAACCACTGTGACTGGAATATCATGACGTACAGCTGTCATTGTTTCCATTAAACTCATGCCCCAAGCACCGTCACCGGTATAAGCAATCGCTGGGCGCTCAGGGGCAGCGACTTTAGCTCCCATAATCGTTGGGAAGGCATAACCACAGTTACCAAAGCTCATTGGTGCAAAGAAGCTGCGTGGTTTTTCAAAACGCAGGTAGCTATGAGCGACAGCGTTAATGTTACCGATGTCAGTAGACACCATCACATCTTCTGGCATTGCTTTTTCAAGCTCACGCAACACTTGGCGTGGGTGCAAATAAGAGCCGCCAGAGAAAGGAGTCTCATCCTTTGCTTCTTCAATAGCATCAAGGCTGAATGCGTCGGTTTCGTGCGTCCACTCATCTAACTCTTTCTCCCAAGCTGCCTTCTCGTTAGCAATAAGATCGGCACGTTCACTACGGCTCGCATCACACACCAGCTCGCGCTCAGCCAGACGTTCAGTTAGCGCTAGTGCTGCGTCTTTCGCATCCCCACAAATACCGACAGCAATCTTTTTCACTAGACCAAGCATCTTATTATCGGCATCAATTTGGATGATTTTTGCATCTTTCGGCCAATAATCCATGCCATGCTGCGGTAAGGTACCAAAAGGCCCAAGACGAGTACCTAAGGCTAAAACGACATCGGCCTTAGCCATCAATTTCATACCAGCCTTAGAGCCTTGGTAGCCTAGAGGTCCAGCCCACAATGGATGGCTAGCGGGGAAAGAATCATTATGTTGATAACTATTCACTACTGGAGCACCCAAACGCTCAGCTAATGCCTTACATTCTTCTACACCATCAGCCATAACAACGCCACCACCGGATATAATAACCGGGAACTTAGCGTTAGCTAATAGCTCTGCCGCCTCATTCAAACTTTTAGCACCGCCAGGACCGCGATCTAAGCGTGCAGGCCGAGGAATTTCAGCTTCAATTTCACCATAGAAATAATCACGAGGAATATTAAGCTGAGTAGGCCCTATCTCTGACATTGCACGGTCAAAACAACGACCTGTATATTCAGCCATCCGCGATGGATGAGTCACGTGACCTTGATATTTAACGAACTCTTGGAACATTGGCAGTTGGTTACACTCTTGGAATCCCCCTAAGCCAATGCCTGTTGTTCCTGTTTCTGGCGTGATGATAACGACAGGGCTGTGCGCCCAAAAAGCTGCAGCAACACCGGTTACACTGTTAGATACACCAGGTCCATTTTGACCAATAAGAACACCGTGACGGCCAGATACGCGAGCATAACCATCGGCCATGTGTGCCGACCCTTGCTCATGTACCACCGGAATCAAGCGAATACCGGCTGGAGCGAAAATATCCATCGCATCCATAAAAGCCGAGCCCATGATACCGAACATGTCGGTCACGCCATTAGCCACCAGCGTTTCTACAAACGCCTCAGAAGGTGTCATTTTTTTCATGCCTTCAACAACTTGGCGCGTATCTGTTTCTTGACGGATTTCTGTATTGTTAGTGCTCATGAGTTTTCTCCAGGGTAGCCTCAAAGCCAATCGGTCTAAGTTTCACTTTTCGATTAATTTCATCCCTAAAATCGGAACGCGATTCAAAGTTAACCTTATCCAAACCTAACGTCAACATAGATTTCACAATTTAATACAAATTGATTTGTTTTTTGAAATAAAACATAATCATTATGACAAAGAGGATGACACTATGATCAACACTAAAGCTGGCAAACACCGCCTAGAAGGCGGCACTCCTACCCAGCGCCTGCTTGCGCTATTAGAAGTAATATCTGAAAAAGATCAATTTGTTACACTACAAGGACTAGTAGAAGAAACCGGTATCCCTAAACCAACGCTGCACCGCATGCTGCAGCAATTAGAAAGCTCCGGCATGTTACAGCGAGAGGCTGATGGGCGGCACTACAGCCGTGGTGCACGCTTACGCCGACTGGCAGAAAACCTACTATTGAACGATACCGTAGGCGGAGCACGGCATGCCATTCTGGCCTCGCTAGGGGAAGAAATAGGCGAAAGCTGTAATATCACTGCACTGTCTGGTGGTGAGGTATTGTATTTGGATCGCGTTGAGACACCCGCCCCACTGCGTTTTTATTTGCAGCCTGGTTCACGCGTGCCCGTACACTGTTCTGCCAGTGGTAAGCTGTTTCTAGCCCAAATGGCGCCAGCACAACGCAAACGCTTGCTTGCTGATATGCCATTGAAGAAATTTACTCATAACACACTCACTGATTTTAACGCGCTTGAGGTGGAGATTGAGACGGTAAAACAGCAAGGCTATGCGTTTGACGACGAAGAGTTTTTGCCTGGGTTGCTATGTATTGCGGTATTGGCCTCTAACCCGAGCGGTGTGTCCAATATAGGGGTGGCTATGCAGGCTCCAATAATGAGAGTAACACGCGAGCAAGCCCTTTCATTTCTGCCCGCTTTACAACGCGCAGCCGACGCCATTGCAACCATCTGCCAAAATGGCTCAGCCACGAGTTAGGCGTGAGGAGATTAACTTTGTTAACTCAAGTAGTCGACATTATTAGCCCAAACGGGCCAATAATGTAAATATAAACAAACCGCCTTTAAATAAACTTTAATTCGTCTTCACAGCCCAATTACCACTGGCGTAATCGACTCATCAAGGTATTACTGGTCATGCCGCCTAATCGTCCGGTTAATAGCAATAATACCGCGCCTAATAAGGGTAGGCCCACCCACAATAACGGGTGCGGCTGCCAGCTTAACCCCAACCAATACGGCAACAATATCGCCACACACAACTCAACAGCCACGGCGGCCGCTAGGCCGGAGACCAGCCCTGCTGCCAGCCATTCCCAATGTAATGACGATTTAATTAAACCAAGGCTTGCGCCTAGGGTGCGCAGTAGCAGTAACTCGCGGCGGCGGCTGGCCAAGGTGGTCTCTAATTGCGCCAATAAAACCAATATGCTGGCTCCGGTCACTAACGCCATAATAACCAATAATGCTTGGCTCACTTGAGCCAATACTTGGCGTAATTGCTGTAATAAAGCCTCTACGTCTAATAAGGTCATAGTAGGAAAAGCGCGGATTAGCTCAACTTCTAACGCTTTTTGCTCGGGGGGAAGATAAAAACTGGCCAGCCAAGTCGCAGGATAATCAGCCAATACATCTGGGCTAAAAATAAAATAAAAATTAGGCCTCATGCTGTTCCAATCCACTTCACGCACATTGCGCACAGTGGCAGAAATCTGCTGGCCCGCTAAATCTAGGGTAATGGTATCCCCTAAGGTTAAGGCTAATCGCTCAGCTAATCCCGACTCGACAGAGACACTATTCGCCGCTCTGCTCCACTGGCCTGCTATTAAGCGGTTACCATAGGGTAATTGCTCACTATAAGTTAAGTTAAGCTCTCGGCCAGTGCCGGCATTTTGCTGATCACTGGCATCTACATTGGCCGCTACCGCCTGCTCATTAATCTGGGTTAAACGCCCACGCACAATCGGATAAAATTGCGAGCGCGCTATCTCTGCTTGATCAAGCCGGGCGCGCAGTGGTTCACGTTGTTCGCTGGCAATGTTAATTAAAAAACGGTTTGGGGTATCAGGCGGTAAATTGGCTAAAAAGCCGCCCACTAGCTCCCCCCGCACTACCCATAATAAACTGCCTAAAAAGAGCGCCAGCGCCACACCACCAAACTGCATTAAGGTTGCCCAGCGCGCCCGCTGCAAGCGACTTAACGCCAGTCGAAAACCAATACTGCCATTAAAACGGCGCAATAAGGTCAGCATCAGCCAGCAAGCAGTGCCTAATATTACTATTAACACCAGCAAGCCCAGTAATAGCCCCGCAGCCAAAGACCAAGACTGAGCAAAGAGCCCACTTAACACAAAAGTGCCCCCCAGCAAGATAGCAGCAGTCCAAAATATAGAAATAGAGGCGCTCGCTTGATGGCGCAACACGCGCAACGGCGGCACTTTTAATAAACGTGCCATGGGCACCAACGACAACATTAAGGTGGTCAGCAACGCCATGCCGATGGCTATGGCAAAGGGAGTCACAGAGGGGGCAGCAAGGGGAATGGCCAAGGCGTCGCCTAAGCTCAACAAAATCAGCTTATGCACGCCATACCCCACCACAGCGCCCAGCAAGAAGCCCACACACAACAAGCTCACTAATAACCGTGCCAGCCAGCTAAATAACTGACGGCGGCTTGCACCTAAGGTTTTAAGCAGCGCCATGCGATCTTGCTCTTTATAAGAGAAGTACCCCAACGCAATGGCCATGGCGACAATTCCCAGCAAAACACCAATCAGTGACGCTAAACGAAAAAACTGCTCGGCTTGCGCCAGCGGCCGCGCCACTGGACTATCGGTATTATCGGGCCCTTGCCATGTCTGCCCTTGTTTTAACTTGGGGGTTAACCAGGCTGCATATTGCGCCAGTGGCTGAGCTTCCCCTTTAAATAAATAGCGATAACTCACTCGGCTGCCCGCCATTTGAATACCACTGGCGGCCACATCATCTAAATGTATTAAGGCTCGAGGAGCCAGTAATGCAGGGCTTAGCCCTTGATCGGGCTCTTTAATTAACTCCCCTGCCACACTCAGCTCAGTGTTTCCAAGCTCAAGCGTGTCACCAACTTCAAGTGCTAATAACGCCAATAGCCGAGAGGACAACCAAATGTGGCCCGGTGTCACTGGCGCGCTGGGGGCTAATACTAATTCACCATAAAATGGAAAAGACGCATCTACCGCGCGCACACTGGCTAATTGCAGTTTGTCATCGGCAAATAGCACGCTTTGAAACGACTGCGTACGAGACACCGCCAAGCCTTGGCGCTTAGCTTCATCTAGCCAGGTCGGCTCTGCCGCTCGGCTACCAGACAAAACTTGGTCGGCGGCAATATAATCTCGCCCCGACATATTTAACGCTTGCGTCAAACGATCCGCAACCAGAGTAACACTCAAGATGCTGGCCACACTCAATGCCAGCGCCAGCATAAATAATCGCAGAGGGCCACGGCCTATTTCTCGCCATACTAAGCCCCAGCCTAAAGTAGGCCGCGCTAAACTACGCATCTTGCTCCTCCAAACAACCAGCCGTCATTACTAAGCGTCGTTCGCAACGCTTAGCCAAGGCCTCATCATGGGTCACCATGACCAAGGTGGTGCCATGATGGCGATTAAGCTCAAATAATAGCTCAATAATCTGCGCGCCGGTGCGGCTATCTAAATTGCCGGTCGGCTCGTCAGCCAATAAAATATCGGGTTGAGTCATAAAAGCCCGGGCAATGGCCACCCTTTGTTGCTCTCCTCCCGAGAGTTGGCTAGGAAAATGCTGAAGACGCGCCCCTAACCCCACTTGTTCAAGCAGGGTACGCGCGCGCTCGGCATTATGCTTTTGCCCTTGTAGCTCGGCGGGCAGCATCACATTTTCTAATGCTGTTAAGGTGGGCAGTAACAAAAAAGATTGAAAGACAAAGCCAATATGCTGGCCACGCAACTGGGCACGCTCTTCTTCAGTGAGTTGCGACAACCATTGATCATGAATAGCAATATCCCCCTCACTGGCGCTATCGAGTCCTGCCAGCAAGCCCAATAAAGTCGACTTGCCCGAGCCAGACGCGCCCACTAAAGCGACACTTTGCCCAGACTTGACTTCAAAACTTATCCCCTCAAGGATAGTCAGTACCTGCTCGCCAAGTGCAACCTGCTGGCTTAACTCAGCTACCTTAATTATTGGAGAAACTGCCATGCCTCGTATCCTTTTGCTACTGATGTTATTAGTGTCGTTTGTTACCCATGCTAACACTGTCTTGATCTTAGGGGACAGTTTAAGCGCGGGCTATCGCATGAATGCCGAGCAAGCATGGCCGCCCTTGTTAGAAAAGCAGTGGCAACAAGAAGGAAGGAAAGTAGAGGTGATTAATGCCAGCGTCAGTGGCGACACCACTCAAGGTGGTTTACAACGCCTGCCCTCATTATTGACAAAACATAAGCCGAGCTTAATGTTATTGGAGCTTGGGGCCAATGACGGCCTGCGAGGCTTACCCCCCGCCTCCATTGAGCAAAATTTAGAGAAGATGATAGGCCTAGCGCAACAAGCCGGCACTAAGGTGGTACTAACCCAAATCCAATTACCCCCCAATTATGGCCGTCGTTATTTACAGCAATTTGAGGGTATTTACCCTAAAGTAGCCAAGACACATGAGTTAGCGCTACTGCCCTTTTTTGTGGCTCCCTTAGTTGAACAAAACGGCATGATGATGGACGACGGCCTGCACCCCACCGCCGACGCACAACCCAAAATAGTGCAACAAGTTCATGCCTTTTTAACCCCCCATTTAAAGGACAGCCACAAGCTATAAGCTGTTTAAACTGACAGCTGACGGCTGATCGCTAAAAGCTGTCAGCTGATCGCTATATTTCAACCAATAGAAAGGGCGATGGTTTTACTGATTTCAGTGAGGCTGGCACCACTTTGTTGATGCCACTCATTAAAAGCGGCTTGGGCTTGTTGCATGCCCTTTTTACTGCCCAAGCCTGCGCCTACGATATTGTGATGGCGTAAATAGGCGCTCACATCATGCGTAAAGGCAAAGGTATCGACCCCTAAACGGCGTAACCCATAAGGACCAATATTACCGCCCAATAACTGCCCGTGTTTTTTAATCATCATCCACAAGCCGGTCATGTCCTCTTTTGGCCACTGGGCAACAAAAGCGCCAAAACCACCATACGGCTGGCCTAAGTCTAAAATCATACGCGCATTGGCTGGCACGGCAGCAATTTTTTTAGCGTGACGCACAATGCCGGTGTCGTTATTGAGCCGTTCAAAATGGGACTCATCTAACATCAGCATTTTTTCGGGATCGAAGCCAAAAAACGCCCGTTCAAACTCGGGCCATTTATTTCGGATCACCCGCCACACAAAGCCCGACTGAAATAAGCTCATGGTAAAAGAAGACAACCAACGATCATCTGTAATGGCCGCCAGTTCAGCATCACTGGCCAATGGCGAGGCAATTAATGTTTTAAGTATCGCCTCACCACCATGACGTTCACAGGCCCGTTGATAGATGTCGTTAAAATGTTCCATAAAACCGCTTCATCCTCATGTTCTGATAAGCATATAGTACCGCGCCTAGCGCCATGCACCCAACACCAAGCAAAAGCCCCCAACCCCAGACGATAAAGTGCACTGAGCACCAAGTTTCCTTTCAGAGCTGATCACTCTGTTCTGCGTTCTTCCGTGGGCTCCGTTGCAGATAAGTGTTTAACTCAAACGCAAAAAAGCCGCTGCAATAATGCAGCGGCTTTTTCTATTCCACAATAAGTGGTGGAGCTACGCGGGATCGAACCGCGGACCTCTTGCATGCCATGCAAGCGCTCTCCCAGCTGAGCTATAGCCCCGAAATTGGGTGATATGTTTTGGTGGAGCTACGCGGGATCGAACCGCGGACCTCTTGCATGCCATGCAAGCGCTCTCCCAGCTGAGCTATAGCCCCAAAACATATTGGTGGTGCTGGTCGTACTCATTCTAAGTATATTGCCATTTGGTGGAGCTACACGGGATCGAACCGTGGACCTCTTGCATGCCATGCAAGCGCTCTCCCAGCTGAGCTATAGCCCCATTAGGCAAATACTAACTAGCTTTTGTACCTTCGATAAGTGGTGGAGCTACGCGGGATCGAACCGCGGACCTCTTGCATGCCATGCAAGCGCTCTCCCAGCTGAGCTATAGCCCCGCTTATCAAACATTAAGGACAAGTCCTATAATGCGATGCGCATCATAGGCAGACAGACTTTTTCTGTCAACCAAAAACTCACAAACAACCATTAAACAATCACTTTTTAAGCGCCTTGCTGAAATTATCAGCAATTTAAAACCAAACCGTACGTTACAGATAAAACCACTTGGATTTTACGTAAAGCGCTCGGTGTACCGCCGCCTGTGCGATAGATTGCCGCGTCGTTTCACTCCTCGCAATGACAAGCGTGTGGGTCATTGCGGGCGTAGCGCGGCAATCCACGCTTTTGGCTTTTAGCTTATGGCTTACGGCTTTTTTACCCTTTGGCTCGCTCGGCAATAAAGGCCAGCGCCATATCAATGCGGGCTAGGGTTTGTGCTTGGCTTAATAGCGCAATCACGCCATCAATAGCCGGAGACTGACCCGCACCCGTAACAGCCACTCGCAATGGCATACCCACTTTACCCATACCTAACTCTAACTCGGCGGCGGCGGCGTTAATCTGCTCATGAATGGCAGCGGCTTGCCACTCTGTTAAGACTGCTAACTTTTCGCGTACTAAGGTTAATGGCGCGGCAGCCACCGGACGTAAGTGTTTTTTAGCGGCAGTGGCATCAAACTCGCTAATATCTTCAAATAGATAACGGCTTTGTTCAGCCATTTCTTTTAATGTATGACAACGCTCGCCATATAACGTCACAATGTCAGCCAAGCTTGGGCCTTGCTCAAATGCAATGCCTTGCGCTTGCATGTGCCACACTAAATATTCAGCCACCTCAGTGGCAGGCAACGTCTTAATATAGTGCTGGTTTAGCCATAATAACTTATCGGTATTAAACGCCGAGGCCGACTTGCCAATGGCATCGAGCGAGAACAGCTCGATCATTTCTTCAACCGAGAACACTTCTTGATCGCCATGCGACCAGCCCAAGCGTACTAAATAGTTCAGCAGCGCTTGCGGCAGGTAACCGTCATCACGATATTGCATCACGCTAACTGCACCATGGCGTTTAGACAGCTTGGCACCATCGTCACCCAAGATCATAGAGACATGGGCAAACTCGGGCACGGGCGCGCCTAAGGCTTGATAAATATTAATCTGGCGTGGGGTGTTATTAATATGATCTTCACCGCGCACCACATGGGTAATTTCCATGTCCCAGTCATCAACAACCACACAAAAATTATAGGTAGGGGCACCATCGGTACGACGAATAATGAGATCGTCCAACTGATCATTACCGGTTTCAATTCGCCCGCGCACATGATCGTCAAACACCACTGTCCCTTCCGTTGGGTTTTTAAAACGGATCACATAAGGGGCGTCAGCGGCGTGTTGATGATCGCTATGACGACAATGACCGTCGTAACGAGGCTTAACGCCATCATTCATTTGCTGCTCACGAAGGCCATCAAGGCGCTCGCGAGAGCAATAACATTTGTAGGCTTTATCTTCTTTTAGCAGTTGATCTATTAATGAATGGTAACGATCAAAACGTTCAGTTTGATAATAAGGGCCCTCTTCCCAATTCAAACCCAACCACTGCATACCTTCTAAAATGGCATCTATGGCTTCTTGGGTTGAGCGTTCAAGATCGGTATCTTCAATGCGCAATACAAACTCACCCTTGAGATGGCGAGCATAAAGCCAAGAATATAAAGCCGTACGAGCACCGCCAACATGAAGAAAGCCGGTAGGGCTAGGAGCAAACCGCGTTTTAACTGTCATCATTCTGCCTTTGCTAATAAATAAAGCCCAAATGGACTGGGATCAAAAAGTGTCGTTCATTTTAGCACTGGCAGCCATAGGGTTAAACGCTTTGTCTCTTTTTGCCGATAAGATAGCAATATACGCGCCGATACACCTATCTGCCCGCCCATAGCGCACGCTAATGGCTTGTCGAGTCGCCATCCCCTAGATACACTGATGTTTAGCGAGGTGCTTAACTCATGTCAAAAAGAAAAACAATGAAACGTAATCAACCCCAGTCTTTACTTAGCAAAATAAATGCCATTACCCTTCCCGCTCGTAAAGGTATAGGCCGAGGGCTACGGGCATGGCAGCGCGTGCCCACACTGCATAAGCTGGGCTTATTATTACTCACGCCTTTATGGCTTGGATTACTTGCTTGGCAGCCCGCGGCTAAGACCCCCGAAGCACAAATAAGTGGTCGCTTAACCTTATCGGTTGCTGCTAACGAAACGCGAGAGATACCCGTGCCAAACGGCGGGCAACGCCTTGATCATACTCTGACTCAGGGCGAGACCCTAGCTGCACTCTTTCGCCAATGGCAGTTACCCAGTCGAGATCTTATTGCCCTGATCCGCGCTGAGCCATCTTACCAACCACTGAGTAACCTAAAAGCAGGCCAAGATATTACCGCGGTTATTAACGCAAAGGGGGAGCTGCATTATTTAGAAGTGAATGATCACGGGCGCCTATTAAATGCGTTTCGCCGCATGGGGCAAGAGTTTAGCCTAGTTACTACCCCCTAAAAATGAGGGCTGGATTATCCAACCCTCAGGCAATTTAAGATTGTTCAGCCAGCAGTGCCAACAGGCCTTCTTCATCTAAAATAGCAATGCCTAACTCTTGGGCTTTAACTAGCTTAGATCCCGCGGCTTCTCCGGCCACCACACAGCTGGTTTTAGCAGATACCGAGCCCGCCACTTTAGCCCCCAGCGCTTGTAATGCCGCTTTGGCATCGCTACGAGACAACTGCGTTAAGGTGCCGGTTAGCACAAAGGTTTGCCCCGCTAGTGGCTGACCACCACTGGTGGGCTTTGCTATATCAGGCCAGCTTAATCCACAGCCGCCTTGCTCCACGCCTGCCACCAGTGTTTGCACCACATTTTGATTGTCAGGCTGTCGAAAAAAGTAATAAATATGTTTAGCAACAATATCCCCAATATCAGACACGGCTAACAGGCTATCTACTTCGGCCTGCATGACTGCTTCTAGGGTTAAAAAGTGCTGCGCGAGATTATTGGCGGTTGCCTCCCCAACTTCACGAATGCCCAGGGCATATAAAAAACGCGCTAAAGTGGTGGTTCGTGCCTTATCGATGGCTTGCAAGAGCTTACTGGCTGACTTATCTCCCATACGCTCTAGCTGTAATAAGGTGGCGTGTTCTAAGGTAAATAAATCTGCAGGCGTTTTTACCAGTTCTAAATCAACTAGTTGCTCAATCACCTTAGTGCCTAGGCCTTCAATATCGAGCGCCTTACGCGAAGAGAAGTGCTTAATGGCTTCTTTACGTTGTGCCGCACAAAACAGGCCACCGGTACAACGGGCCACTGCCTCGCCTTCTAACCGCTCAATGTCAGCATCGCACACCGGACACAACTGCGGAAATGTAACCACAGTGGCATCAGCTGGGCGCCTTTCTAACACCACCGCCACCACTTGGGGGATCACATCACCCGCACGGCGAATAATCACAGTGTCGCCCACCATAACGCCAAGTCGGGCAATTTCATCGGCATTGTGTAAGGTCGCATTAGAAACCACCACACCTGCCACTTGCACTGGCTCAAGCTTGGCCACCGGTGTTATCGCGCCAGTACGCCCCACTTGAAACTCCACATTAAGCAGCTTGGTCAGCTCTTCTTGTGCCGGAAATTTATGAGCGGTGGCCCAACGCGGTGCGCGCGCAACAAAGCCAAGCTCGGCTTGCAAAGCCAAATCGTCCACCTTGTACACCACACCATCAATTTCATAAGGCAATTGATCTCGGCGACTTAAAAT
The DNA here is from genome assembly GCF_017498065.1 of Oceanisphaera pacifica. GTDB lineage: Bacteria > Pseudomonadota > Gammaproteobacteria > Enterobacterales > Aeromonadaceae > Oceanimonas > Oceanimonas pacifica. Next base: position 196,072 of record NZ_JAGDFX010000004.1, read on the forward strand.
ATCGGCATAATATTGCTCACAACCCGCACGCCCTGGCATGCGTTTAACTTCTGGGCTAATGGGCATGCCCCAGTCTTTAAGGCGTTGCAAAGTAGCAAAGTGGCTATCGGCAAGTGGCTCCCCCTCTACTAGCCCTACGCCATAGCTATAAAATGACAAGGGTCGCTTAGCAGTAATGCGAGAGTCGAGCTGACGTAAGCTCCCCGCCGCCGCATTACGCGGATTAGCAAACACTTTATCGCCCTTAGTCAAGGCCTTAGCATTCATGGCAGCAAAACCGGCACTGGGCATAAAAACTTCACCGCGCACTTCTAACCGTGCAGGCCAATCATGACCTTTTAGTTTCAGCGGAATGGCTTTAATGGTGCGCACATTTTCTAAAATTCCCTCACCCGTGGTGCCATCGCCTCGGGTGGCGGCTTGTACTAATTGCCCTTGCTCATAAAGCAAGCTAACGGCTAACCCGTCTAGCTTGGGCTCGCAGCAAAAGGTCACCTCAGTAGTGCTGTCTAATCGTGACATGAGTCGCTTTTCAAAGGCGGCTAATTCTTGATCACTAAACACATTATCCAGTGACAACATAGGCAGCGCATGACGTACTTCAGGAAACGCCGAAACAGGCGCGCCCCCCACTTTTTGACTGGGTGAGCTGGCATCTAATAGCTCAGGGTGAGCCTGCTCTAATGCGATAAGCTCACGCATCACTCTGTCGTATTCTGCATCCGGCACAGTGGGCGCATCGGCAACATAATATTGTTCGTTATAACGTTCGAGTTGCTCACGTAAGGCTAACACTTGAGCTTTGGCATCAATCATTGAGAGAGGTCCACTAAATAGTTAGGTTAAAAAGAGTAAAGAAATGATAAGCAAAAACGCCCAGCTCATTTTTGCTTTAGGCGCCATTATATAAGCGTCTTGTGGGGTTAGATGATATCTTTAATGCTTTACTACAGCACGAATAAAAAGTGCGACCTATGGTCGCACTTAACGTTGATTATAATGCTTACTGCACCTGACTGTCGAAGTCTCTAAGTTGCTCTCGGCATTGCGCCAAATAATCAGGACTGAGCGGGCGTCGTTGCCCATCCAACAGGATAGCATCTAGCGTTTCTGCCATATTCTCTGCCGCTTGTATCATTAAGTTAAACTGGTTTTTAGCCATACCAGGTTGTGGCAGTTGCATAAACACTGACACCCCAGGAGTACTAAATTCGGCCATAGCGTTAGGGTTGAACGTGCCTGGCTGCACCATATTAATTAAACTAAATAGTGGTTCTCCCTGAGCGTTAGCATTTTGATAACGATGAAAGATATCCATTTCACCAAAGCTAAAGTCAGCCTGAGTTAACGCTCGAATCAAATCCTGTCCTTGTAATTGCTTATTAGGACGCGCAACTAGGTTTATCACATACACATCTTGCCAGGTTTTAGGCACTTCACGTAGCGGCTTCGCAGGCTCAGGCATTGGCTCAGGTTTACTTTCAACGTCATCTTGTGGTGTAGCTGTATGAACTTCTTCAGGCTCTGCCTGTTCTGCATCTAAAAGTGCACTGTCTTTCATACTTGTGGCAAGAGGCGCTTCAGGCTCGGATTGGGGCGGCTCCGGATATGGTTCATCAGCCTCTGACGTTGTTTGTTTGGGCTCATCAAACAAGGGATCTATTTCTCCCTCTTGGTAGCGGCGTACCCGTTGTTCTGCGTCAGTTTCGCGACTTTGTGTCGTGTCTGTTATCACTGCATCTTGACTTAATGCCGCATCAGATGCTTTTTTCTCGGGTGCTGGTGCTTTATCTGTATCAGTGCTTTCCGGTAAAACTGATTTTTCTGCGCCCGAAAAGGTACTTTTAGACAGGCGAGGAGGCAAACCTAATTGGGGTTCATCATCTTCATCCTCATTTACCGCCGAAAAATGAGGAGTTTCGTGCCAATCATCAATGGCATTAGCATCATCAACCAAAGAGGCTGCTTGATGATTGCTACTCACTACTCGTACCGAGCCAATACCGTCACTATCGAAACCATCAGGATCGTTTTCGACCTGATCCTCCGTCTGGTTAGCCACTTTATTAATTGGCTTGTCACCTATATTCTTTTGACGTCCTTTCTGACTCGTCCACAATCCGTGGATAAGTAAAGCGGCAATCGCCACTGCTCCCAGAATGATCAAGATAATTCGCAAATCCTGCATTATCGTATCTCTAAATTTTTGCTTATGTTAGGCCATTGCTAACACCAGCATAAATAACATGGCTTAAGCCGGAATATCACTGAAGATAATACAAGGGTATGTTTACCATCAAGGTTTGACAAGAGTCAGACAGGCGAGGATGCAATAAAAATCAACATTTTCTGTATTTTTATCTAGAATAGCCGCCATGATTGCTGTTAATGGCGCTATGTTGTCGTAAATGTGAGCAGTTTCTTACTGAATGACTGATAAAGATTGATTACGACAAATGGCTTCGCGCTAGCCCGTTAAACTCTCACAACCAATGAGCCTTTAGCCAATAGACCACTTACGGTCTGCTTTTACTTTATTGATATTCAAGGATGCCCGTTATGTCCGCTTCTTTTCATCAGCTTAGAGGACCCCATTATTTGCTAAGGGGCCTTTCTCTTATTACAGAGCGAGATTTACGATTGTTTGTGCTGATCCCGCTTGCGATTAATCTATTACTATTTGGCGGGGCTTTTTATTGGCTTTATTTGCAATTAGATCAGCTGTTTACTTGGTTTGAAAGCCAAATTCCTAGCTTTCTTCAGTGGCTTAGTTACATTTTATGGCCCATCGCCGTGCTGACTATAGTGGTGTTGTTTTCATTTATCTTTACCAGTGTGGCTAACTTTATTGCTGCCCCCTTTAATGGTTTGTTAGCTGAGCGGGTCGAGCTAAAACTCACGGGTTCAGAGATCAATGATGAGGGCTGGCTAGATTTAATCAAAGACACACCTCGCATGCTCAGTCGTGAAATACACAAAATGGGCTATTACTTACCCCGCGCACTCGCCTGCTTATTGCTCTTTTTAGTGCCAGTGATAGGGCAAACACTGGCTCCGTTAGTCTGGTTTGCCTTTAGCGCTTGGATGATGGCCATCCAATATTGTGATTATCCGTTTGATAATCACAAAGTAGACTTTGATTTAATGCGCCGTTCCTTGGCCAATAAGCGCGCACTTAACTGGGGGTTTGGTGCATCTGTTACTGTGTGTTCTGGCGTGCCCTTTATCAACTTACTCGTGATGCCTGTGGCCGTATGTGGCGCAACCGCCTTATGGGTTGATCATTATGCCCAGCTACGTACCGGACCTGTGTCTAAGTGCACAAAATTAGATTTAGGATAATAGCCCACACCGCCAACTTTTAAATCAAGAGCCGCTCTACGTAACTGTGATAGCTCCACATTAGGCAGGCGTAAATCAATGGCTTGTCCTTTCATATGGTAGCTTTTTTTGGCCACGCCTCGGCTCTTACGACGCAACATAGCATTGGTGGTAGGCGAGCGATAACCAGAAATAATTTGGATTTCACCAGGTTTACCTAAACGGTGTTGTAACAAATACAGTTGATCGAACAGTTTAGGATCAATATCGAACTCTTCGTTTTCACGAAAATCACGCATAATATGATTAAGGGTACTGAGTCCATCTTTTAAGTAACGCCCATTTTCCCAAAAATCAGCACTGACCTGCTCGCCGGTGTGCAAATTATGCAAACGCAATTTACGTACCGGAGCCGATAAACTGGCCTGCGCCGATAAGGGCAACATAGCAGCTAACCCTAGGCCACCGGCACCCAATAAAAAGCGACGGCGACTCGTCTGCTGACTGTTGTTTTGCGCGTCTTGCCCTGTTTTCATAAAGTTAAACATAATAACAAACTCATTTTTCAAAAATAATATCGGTGCATCATCTCAACCCCCTCTATGGCATAAACAAGCACTCACAGTACTTGCCGCCCCAAATGATTGGCATCTATTAGGCAGTTATTTTTGACTATTGTCAGATATGCACACGCTAAACAGCAGAGAAAATACCCTACAATAGACTAAAAAACCACCATTGGATTAGTAAAAAATAGATACAGATGCGCTTGGCACCCAATAACGACACCAAGCTAACTTATAGGTCATTCAGACTGCTGTTATCAACCCGCGCCTGATAAAAAAGAAGACAGCGGCGCGGGCTAAAAAGACTGGTATGGATCGACTGTTAGAAAGGGCTATTTAAGCGTTTATCGTACTTATAAATATCTGTTCGATAATGCGCAACACCGTCAGCGCTTAGCCAACCAGGCCAATACACCATAAATAGCGGCAAAGGATCGCTCACTTTCACCCAGCTAGTGGTCGGTTTAGCCTTTAACGCGGCTAATCTACGGCTGCCTAATCGCTCTTCTACCAGCCAGTTAGCTAGCTGCTCAGCCCCTTCTACTCGTACACACCCCGAACTTAAAGCACGACTGTCGCGGGCGAATAAACCACGAGAAGGCGTATCATGTAAATAAATGGCATTCGTCGTGGGCAAATGAAACTTATAAGCACCCAGTGCATTACCCCGCCCCGGACGCTGACGCAGGTGATAAGGAAACCCGCCTCCTTCTTCTAACCGCGTTTGCCACACTTCTCTGGGTACTTTATTGCCTCCCTCCAGTACATCAAACCCTTGTCTTTGTAGGTAACTGGGGTCGCGATATAACTTAGGCACTATGTCTTTATTGATAATAGAACGCGGTACATTCCAAGGTGGATTAAACACCACATTAGTGATTTTGCTAGCCATAATGGGCGTTCTGCGCTTATCACGTCCTACTATAATGCTGCTCTCTAATACCATCACCTGATCTTGATACAAGCGCATGTGATACTCAGGGATATTCACCAGTAAGTAAGAGGAAGGTAGCTCATCACTGATAAGCGTTCGCATCATACTACGCATCAGTAATTGCGCCCGAGCGAGAGGAGTCGCATCCAACCATTCATATGTGTTGGGCCCTATCACGCCATCAACCGTTAACCCATGGCGCTGCTGAAAGCTGCGCACAGCCTTTTCTAACTTAGCGTCGTACAACAAAGGGTCAACAAATTCACTGGTAACTGGGGAGCTACTGACGTAAGCGGTGTTGACCTCTCCTTGCAAAGAGTCACGAACCGAAGCCACTGAAGGTTGAGTGCCTTGGCTTTGTGCTGGCTGTTGTAGCGCTCCCGCAGTATTCAGTTCAACCTCAATATCAGGCACAGTATCAACATCAGGCACTAAAGGTGTGTCTATTTCGACAACTTCAGGCATATCGCCCAATATACGCAACCGTCCTCTAATCTGCTCAACCACAGGCCGCCTGTCACCAGGGCGCACGGTTGCACTGTGCAGTGCTGGCCAAGCGGTTTGTTTTTGTGCGAGTAAATGGGCCAGCTGTTGCTGTAATTGCGCATAATTGGCAAAGTTTGGCGTTATGCCTTCCACTAATTTAAAACGCCGCTGTAACTGACTTGCCAATCGTAAATTATCCTGATCACTGTCTGTATAAGACAAGTCAGCTTGGCGCGTACGTAAATGCTGGCGCTCAATAAAAGATAAACTGGCCCAGTAACGCCAAAAACTTTGTATACCCAGCAAAAGTCTATCGTCCGCCACATCAGAAGCTGTTTCTGCTCCTACGGCCTGCTGCCACCACAAAGTCAGCTTAGGATGTACGTCGGCTAATGCGAGCTCTAACCCTACTTGATGCAATTTTTGCCGCGCTTCAGGCTCATCCTGCCAGTTACTGGCGAGGGCATTCCCGACACCTAAATACAGCAAGATCCAGAGTCCGCTTATGGCTCGACATTGTTTTATCCATTTGTTATTTATCATTTAATGCCGCCTCATCCCTTAAACTACATCCTTGTATCTTATTAATAGAATACCCTGCTTACTAGGCTCTTGATAGCAAACTTACCCTCAGCCCCTAAAAACAGCGCCTTCAAAAGCACAAAAGGAATATCACTTAATCATTTAATAACATATAGTTATAACAAATTGTCACTTCTCATTTAAAAAAGAATGAGTAAGCTGTTTATATATTCAATACTCACAGCATTAATAAACGGTAGGGATAGTCACGATGAGCAAGATATTTGAAGATAACTCTTTAACCATTGGACGCACACCTCTGGTCAAATTAAACCGAGTTAGTAAGGGTCGCGTACTAGCAAAAATAGAAAGCCGTAACCCAAGCTTTAGCATAAAGTGCCGTATTGGTGCCAATATGATTTGGGATGCCGAAAAGCGCGGCGAACTTGTTCCTGGTAAAGAGCTTATTGAACCCACCAGTGGGAACACAGGTATTGCGTTGGCGTTTGTAGCAGCCTCTCGCGGCTATCCCATTACTCTCACCATGCCTAACACCATGAGTATAGAGCGCCGTAAGTTATTAAAAGCACTGGGTGCTAATTTAGTCCTTACTGAAGGGGCTAAAGGCATGAAAGGCGCAATCGATAAAGCCACAGAGTTAAGAGACTCTGCCCCTGAAAAATTTGTATTACTACAGCAGTTTAATAACCCTGCTAACCCAGAAATCCACGAAAAAACCACAGGCCCAGAGCTGTGGGAAGATACAGACGGTGACATTGACGTGTTTGTATCAGGCGTGGGCACAGGCGGTACCTTAACCGGCGTGTCTCGCTACATTAAAAATACTCAAGGTAAAGCCATTACCACCGTTGCCGTTGAGCCGGTGGAGTCTCCTGTTATCGCCCAAGCGTTGGCCGGCGAGTCATTAACGCCGGGGCCACATAAAATTCAGGGCATTGGCGCTGGCTTTATACCTGGCAACTTAGAGCTGTCTCTTGTAGACCGAGTTGAACAAGTCACCAGTGACGATGCCATTGAGATGGCGCGTCGCTTGATGAAAGAAGAAGGTATTTTAGCCGGTATTAGCTCTGGCGCAGCTGTTGTGGCCGCTAACCAACTAGCCGAGCTACCTGAGTTTGCCAACAAAACCATTGTGGTCATCTTGCCAAGCTCTGGTGAGCGCTATTTAAGCACTGCTTTGTTTCAAGGTGTGTTTACTGAGCAAGAGCTTAACGCATAGCAAGCTAGGCTAACGAGCTTGTACACAATAAAAGCGCAGACGGTATTATTACCGCCTGCGCTTTTGTCATCTGCTCTTGGTAAAACAAGGCTAAGTTTGGCGCTAATGGCGTGGCGCTGGTATCATCAGCATTAACTAATGCGAGGAGCAAATATAATGGGATTGTTCAATAAATTGAAGAGAATGGTATCTGACGACGTCGCAGATATCAGCAACATCACTATTTTTGCCCCGCTTTCAGGGGAGTTGGTTGCAATAGAAGATGTACCCGATGTAGTGTTTGCCGAAAAGATAGTCGGTGATGGTATAGCTATTAAGCCCAGCGGCAACATAATGGTGGCTCCGTGCGATGGAACTATTGGTAAAATTTTTGAAACCAATCATGCTTTTTCTATTGAGTCTGATTCGGGCATAGAGCTATTTGTACACTTTGGTATTGATACCGTTGAGCTAAAGGGAGAAGGCTTTACTCGCATTGCCGTAGAAGGTCAGCAGGTAAAAGCGGGGGATACTATTATTGAGTTTGATTTAGCCTTTCTTGAAGCCAATACCAAATCGACACTCACTCCCATTGTTATTTCTAATATGGATGAAATAAAAGAGCTCACTAAACACACCGGTGCCGTTAACGTCTCGGAAGACATCATACTTAGCGTCAAAAAATAATAGCGCTGCAATTTACTTCTATCTAGGTTACATCATGTTTAATTGGTTCAAACGCTTAGCTCAACCCAAAGTGGATAACCCCGCTCAGTTTGAGCCAGAATCGTACCAAGGCTTTACTATTTATCCCGAGCCTTTGGCAGAACATGGCCAGTTTCGTTTACATGGCCGCATAACCCAACAACATAATGGCGAACAACAAGAGTATCGCCTGATCCGTTCCGATCTGTTGCCTAGCGCAGAGCTCGCTGCTAGCTTAATGATAGATAAAGCTAAGCGCGTTATTGACGAAAATGGCGCTCGCCTCTTTGACTAACTGGCGCACTTGGCGCCAACAATTACAATACAATGGCCAACGGCGTTTACTGGTATTAGCTGGCACCCAAGAGTGGGCCATAGAGCAAGCGCATCATTTAATGCCCCATTCAGGCTCTTGCCAACTGTGGCTTGGCGAACAAGCACCAGCGACACACTCCAAAGCACTGGCGACGAATAAGTTTAAAAATGCCCTTGGCCAAGAATACGACAGCCTGATATTTAATGCCTTTAGTGGCTTACACCCAGACGCGTTAGGCGCCACAGCCGGCACCTTAAAGGCAGGCGGCGTCATGTTGCTATTATGCCCACCGCTAGCCCAATGGCCCGACTATGCTGACCCTGATTTAACGCGCTATGTGGCACAAGCCGAACAAGCGTTAGCGCTAGACAGCCGTTTTTTACGACGTTTTATACGCGAGTTACAACACAACAAGCAGGTTATTATCTGGCATCAAGGCCAGCCCTTTCCTGCCCTGCCCGCTCTGTTACAACCACTTAACTCACCACAAGGCTGCTCACAACAGGCTTGGCAACCAGTGCGCGATACAAAAGGATGCCTAAATCGCCAGCAGCGTCACGCTTTAGCCAATATATTGCACTGTGCCCGTACCCGCACACATATGGTATTAACAGCCGATCGTGGCCGAGGTAAATCCAGTCTTTTAGGGTTAGCGGCTCAGCGTTTACTGCAGTCTGGGTTAACGGTGTTGCTCAGTGCATCCAATCAAGATGCCCCCGCACAGGCATTTAAACACTGTGCCAGTCCACTGCGTTTTATGGCGCCTGATGCGCTGTTATCTGAGCAGCCTACTGCCGATATCTTACTCATTGACGAAGCAGCCGCCATTCCTGTGCCCATGCTCGTCACTCTTGCTCAACGTTATTGTTGTATTTTTGCCAGCACAGAGCACGGCTATGAGGGAACCGGTTTGGGATTTCAACTTAAGTTTCAGCCAAAGCTCAATGAGCTATCGCCCCATTGGCGAAAAGTGCACTTACATACACCGGCACGTTGGAGCCCACAAGACTCACTAGAGCCACTGATCTTTAACTTACTGGCTCTAAATGCCGAGCCGCAATCTCCTAGAGGATTAACAAAATCGGGGCTCAAAACCCAGTGGATAAGCCGCGCAACTTTGCTGGATAACGATGCCTTATTACAGCAGTTGTTTGGCTTGCTGACCTTGGCACATTATCAAACGCGCCCCAGCGATTTACGCCACTTATTAGATGCCCCCAACTTATTGCTAGCTGTGACCTTTCAAGGAAATCTGCCGATTGCCGTGGCGCTGCTGTGTGCCGAAGGGCCATTATCAGCAGCGCTTAGCCAAGGCGTTTGGCGTGGACAGCGTCGCCCCCGAGGCCATTTGCTGCCGCAATCTTTGGCGTTTCACGGTGGCTTAGCAACGGCCACACAATATAGTTATTATCGCATTATGCGCATTGTGGTGCACCCTCATAGCCAGCAACAGGGTCTGGGTAGTCAGCTATTAGCTTGGCTACAACAGCATTTGCCGCAAAAAACACACTGCGACTTTATCGGTACCAGCTTTGGCGCCAGTCCCTCGCTGCTCACTTTTTGGCAAAATAATGGTTTTAAAGCACTGCGCTTAGGCCAAAGTCGCGACGGCGTCAGCGGCTTGCATGCCATTATGATGCTCTGGCCCTGCTCGGCCTCGGCACAACAGATACTCTTTGATTGGCAAGGACAGTTTAGTGCTAACCTGCAGGCTTATCGTCAAGGTATCTGGCCTCGGGCATTAACGCCCATTTATCAGCAACTCAGCTTAGCGCCAGCCACCTATTCAGCTCAACAAGACCGTCTAATCGCCCATGATTTTGCCTTCTTTCACAGAGACTTACTCTGCGATCAGCCAGCACTGTTACGTTTTATTAAAAGGCAACCTTGGCCAAATAAATTAACAATTAACCAACAAAATATATTAACAGCGCTGCTCACGCCAGGAGCCAACCCTAGCCAAGTAGCCACGCACTATGGCCTCTCTGGTTACAAAACGGCAATATCACAATCGCGCAACATAATGCAACATTTCTTTAAAGCTCCATCTGAACCATAATTCACTTGTTATTTACATATAAAGTCAGCTAGGCTAACAGCGTAAAGCACGTATCACTTAATACTAGTTTGGTTAGGAGTATGGCATATGGAATGGCTTACTAATGCGTTAACCTCGATTAATGGGGTAGTTTGGGGAGTTCCTATGTTGGTGGGTATTTTGGGCCTAGGGCTCTACCTACAACTAGGTATGGGGTTAATGCCTATCCGCAAACTGGGTACAGGTTTTAAATTATTATTTAGTAAGGCAGAAGCAGGAAAAGGGGAAATCTCTCCTTTTAACGCACTGATGACCTCGCTCGCCGCCACCATAGGTACCGGTAATATTGCAGGGGTCGCCACCGCCATCTTCTTAGGTGGTCCGGGTGCGTTGTTTTGGATGTGGATGACCGCATTGGTGGGCATGGCGACTAAGTATGCCGAAGCCGTGTGTGCAGTTAACTTTCGTGAAACCGACGAAAAAGGCAACCACGTTGGTGGGCCTATGTACTACATCAAAAATGGCCTGAGTAAAAAATGGGCTTGGCTAGGGGTGGCATTTGCGCTATTTGGCGGTATTGCTGGCTTTGGTATTGGTAACACAGTACAGGCCAACTCAGTGGCCGACGCGCTAGAATCCTCTTTTGGCTTTTCGCACGGTGTGACCGGCTTAGTATTAATGGTGTTAGTCGGCTTAGTGTTAATTGGCGGTATTCGCTGGATCTCTGAGGTAGCCGGTAAATTAGTGCCGTTAATGACAGTGGCCTATTTTGTATCTGGCATAGTGGTATTGGGGATGAATGCCCCTGAGCTGCCCAGCGCGTTAGCATTAATTTTTGAGCACGCCTTTACACCGGTTGCCGCCCAAGGTGGTTTTGCTGGTGCAGCGGTATGGATGGCAATTCGCTTTGGTGTGGCACGAGGGGTTTTCTCAAATGAGGCCGGTCTGGGTAGTGCGCCTATTGCTCATGCTGCTGCCAAAACTGATGACCCGGTACGCCAAGGCTTAATAGCCATGCTAGGGACCTTTATAGATACCATAGTGGTGTGTTCAATTACCGGCTTGGCTATTGTGGTTACCGGTAGCTGGAGCAGTGGTGAAACGGGAGCCTCGTTAACCGCCCTCGCCTTTTCTATGGCGATTCCAGGAGGCGAATACATCGTATCTTTGGCGTTAGCCGTGTTTGCTTTTACCACTATCTTGGGTTGGAGTTTCTATGGCGAGAAATGTGTACAGTTCTTATTTGGTGTAAAAGCCATAGTGCCATTTCGTGTAGCTTGGGTACTGGCTCTGCCAATTGGTGCCACTCAATCACTGGAATTTATCTGGCTACTAGCAGATACGCTTAACGCCATGATGGCCATTCCAAACTTGATTGCATTAGCCTTATTAAGCCCAGTAGTGTTTCGCTTAACCAAGGAATACTTTGCCAAGCAAGCCCAAGCAAAGTCTTAATCTAACAAGTCAATATGACAAAGTGATTCAGAGTCACACCTAAATAAAAAGGGAGTAAGCTCAAGCTTACTCCCTTTTTATGATCTTTTTTCACGCGAGAACCTGATATACTCATTGCATAATCTGCTCATCATTCGGGGTTAAGCATGATACCAACTTATCCGCACTACAATAAACAGGCCATTAGTGAGCTTTGCCTTAACAAGCCCCTAGTTAATGAATTAATAGCACTCAAACCTGTCAGCTGGTTTAATCCCGAGCGCCAGCCCGCAGAGCAGGCACTGGCTGTGGTCGGGTTAACCGCCGACGACGTCGATGCAGCTAGCCGACGCTTAGCGCGTTTTGCCAACTACTTTCAGGCCGCCTTTCCCGAAACAGTCTCTAGCCAGGGTTTATTAGAATCCCCTTTGCAGGCGATTCCTGCTATGCAGCGCACTCTGAATCGCCAATATCAGCAAACATTAACGGGACAACTTTGGATAAAGCTGGATAACCAGCTGCCTATTTCGGGATCCATTAAAGCCAGAGGCGGTATTTATGAAGTGTTACAGCATGCCGAAAAGCTGGCGTTAAAAGCCGGCTTACTGCAACGCACAGATGATTACGCGAAACTACACAGCGAGTCCTTTAAGACGTTTTTTAGTCAATATAGCATTGCTGTTGGCTCTACCGGTAACCTCGGTTTATCGATTGGTATGATAAGCGCTAAACTTGGTTTTAATACCAGCGTGCATATGTCAGCTGATGCTCGCCAGTGGAAAAAAGATAAACTACGCGAACAGGGCGTGACTGTGGTGGAGTATGAAAGTGATTACTCAGTTGCCGTGGCCCAAGGCCGAGAGCAGGCCAAAGGCGATCCTTACTGTCACTTTGTGGATGATGAACACTCAATACAGCTCTTTTTAGGTTATGCCGTTGCCGGCCTTCGTCTTAAAACACAATTAGAGCAGCAAAAAATTAAGGTGGATCGCAATCACCCCTTATTCGTCTACTTACCCTGTGGCGTAGGCGGCGGCCCTGGCGGTGTAGCCTTTGGGTTAAAGCTGGCGTTTGGCGATGCGGTACACTGTATCTTTGCCGAGCCCACCCACTCCCCTTGCATGTTATTGGGCGTTTACAGTGGGTTACACGAGCGCATATCAGTACAAGATATCGGCCTAGATAATATCACTACCGCCGATGGGCTAGCCGTAGGCCGCGCCTCTGGTTTTGTGGGGCGCACTATGTCTCCTATGCTAGATGGCTTTTACACCCTAAGTGATAATGACATGCTCACTTTGTTAGGCCAGCTAAATGAGCAAGAGCATATTCAGTTAGAGCCCTCAGCTCTAGCCGGTATGCCCGGCCCATGGCGAGTTATTCAAGATAACGATTATTTACAGCGCTTAGGGCTTAGCCCAGAGAGGCTGGCTAATGCTCATCACTTAGTATGGGCCACTGGCGGCGGCATGGTGCCAGAAAAAGAAATGCAACAATATTTAGCGCAAGCCGCTGCTCTGGCTAGTGAAGAGTAAAAGGGTAAGGAAACAGGCTTAAGGCGCAGTGTTTTCTTTAGTTCTCGAGTTATCTCGTCCTCTTCACCCATTACACTTCACTCTTCACGGAGCTTTACCAAAACCAGCCTTTGTTTAAGTCATCTTTGCACTGCCAATATTGATTAGCATAACGTTTGGCGCGAGCATCCACTTTGCGCGCCACTTTTAATAACCAACCCTTGCGCTTATGGGTGCCTCGGCGATAGCCACCCCAGCCATCGTGGTAATTCAAATACTGACCATTGGCATCCCACTTAGACACGCCATTAATTTTACTGGTTTTACTCATATACCAGCCCATAAAGTCCATGGCATCGTCAAAGTTACTGCGGCTGGCCCAGCCATTACCGCTTTCCCGCTGATAATCAGCCCAGGTCATTTTTTTAGCTTGCGCATAGCCATAAGCATCTGATGCGCGGCCATAAGGGATAAATAAAAAGTAGCGCATCGGCGGCTGAGCATCATGTTTAAAGCTGCTTTCTTGATACATCATCGCCATGGTGACATGCACGGGCGCCCCCCACTTCTCACGGGCTTTTTTCGCCGACTTATGCCAACTTTTATGCTCTTTAAAAATGGCGCAAATATTTTCAGGATTACGCGGCGGTGAAGCTGCACAGCTGCTAAGCAACAGTGTCGCCAGCAAGCAGGCAGAGATTTTGAGCGTTGGGGTCATGATGCTGACTCATTTAAGGAACAGTTAAGGTAAATAGTGCCTGTTCATTTGAAAAACTTCCAGATAGCTCCCATTTTAAACAGCGAGTATAGGGTGTAATAGACGGCTAAATACCATTCATATCTAGCTGCTGCTTAATATTAAAGGAAACGTCTTTATGGCCGTTGTATTGCAAATTGACTTTACTTTTCCCGTTCACATGATGGGTGAGGCGCTAACCCAAGGCGCACAACAGCTTGCGCACTCCATTAACGAAGAACCGGGCTTTATTTCTAAAATTTGGACGGAAAATACCCACACCGCGCGGGCCGGAGGTATCTATATTTTTACCACCCAAGCACTGGCTCAGCGCTACGCAAGTATGCATACCGAGCGTGTAGCGGCCATGGGCGCAACTGATATTAAAGCCAATATTTTTGATATTAATACTGAGCTGACTGATATTAACCACGGACACTATCAAAAATAGCCCTAAACTCCTTACCAAGAAGCATTGGCTTATTAACGAAAAAAGCGCCCACTAAGTGAGCGCTTACATGCTTGATAAGGCTTTAAAGTTTTAAGCGGATAATTCTTTTCTAATAATAGCCGCACCCGCACTCAGTGCATTTAGCTTGCCTCTGGCCACTTCACGAGATAAAGGAGCCATGCCGCAGTTAGTGCAGGGATAAAGCTTATCCGCATCAACAAACTGCAAGGCTTTGCGCAGCGTATCAGCGACTTCCTCTGGCGTTTCAATGCGATTATCAGCCACATCTATCGCCCCAACCATGACCTTTTTACCGCGGATCAGCTCCAATAAATCCATAGGCACATGAGAGTTGTGGCACTCTAAGGAAATAATATCAATTTTAGATTGCTGTAACTTAGGAAATGCCTCTTCGTATTGTCTCCACTCCGAGCCCAAGGTCTTTTTCCAATCGGTATTCGCTTTAATGCCGTAGCCGTAGCAAATATGTACCGCGGTTTCACACTTAAGTCCTTCAATGGCACGCTCTAGCGTGGCAATACCCCAAGCATTCACATCATCAAAAAATACATTAAAGGCCGGCTCATCAAACTGAATAATGTCGACCCCTGCCGCTTCTAGCTCTTTTGCCTCTTCATTAAGTATTTTGGCAAATTCCCAAGCCAGCTGTTCGCGACTTTTATAATGATCATCATACAGGGTATCAATCATGGTCATGGGGCCTGGCAATGCCCACTTAATTGGCTTGTCAGTTTGCTGGCGTAAAAACCTTGCATCTTCCACAAATACCGACTTTTGACGACTCACCGGCCCCACAACTGTTGGCACGCTCGCATCATAACGATCGCGAATTTTAACGGTTTTACGGTTCTCAAAATCGACCCCATTAAGATGCTCAATAAAGGTAGTAACAAAGTGTTGGCGGGTTTGTTCACCGTCACTCACAATGTCAATATCGGCATTCGCTTGCTCTTGCAACGACACTCGCAATGCATCTTGTTTGCCGGCAATCAGTGCTTCGCCTTCTAACTTCCAAGGTGACCACAGTTTCTCTGGCTCTGCTAACCAAGACGGTTTAGGCAGGCTACCTGCCGTTGAAGTGGGTAATAATTTTGTCATTGTAAATACCATTTAATCCAAATTAATTATACAGCGTAATTTGCTGACCATTTCTCAAGCGTCGCTAGATAGGGCTTAATAAAGTACTCTTCGGTAAATTTACCCTGTTTAATCGCTAACTTACCGCGCTCTTCTCGGTCATAAACAATTTTTGTTAAAGAGTGATCTGGGTTATTAATGCTTGGTTTATAGCACTGGCCTGCTGGCGCATTAGCATTATAAATTTCGGGACGATAAATTTTCTGGAACGTTTCCATGGTACTAATGTTACTGATCAGCTCAAGGTTAGTGTAATCGTTTAACAAGTCACCAAAAAAGTAAAAAGCCAAGGGCGCAACACTATTAGGCGGCATAAAATAACGTACATCTAAGCCCATTTTCTTGAAATATTGTTCCGTTAAAGAAGACTCGTTGGGCTGATACTCTACTCCTAATATAGGGTGCTCATTTTCAGTTTTATGATAGGTTTTGTTATCCGATACACTTAAGCAAATAACCGGTGGTTTGTTAAAGTTTTGTTTGTAACTATTTGAATCAACAAAGTATTTAAACATCTTGCCATGCAAGTCACCAAAGCCTTCTGGGATACTAAAATTGGCTTGGTTTTTATTATGCTCTAGCAACAACACACTAAAATCGTAATCGCGCACATAAGATGAAAAGTTATTGCCAACCATGCCTTCAATACGCTGATTGGTTTTATGATCAACAATGTAGGTTTTTAATATTTCTATGGTCGGAAAAGCATCGCCATTGCCCTCTACATCCATATCGACCGATACAATTTCTAGCTCAACTGAATAACGATCCCCTTTAGGGTTATCCCACTGCGCCAAGGCATTAAACCGATTGTTAATGGTTCTTAGGGTATTGCGCAAGTTCTCTTGACGGCTTTCCCCTCTGGCCAAGTTGGCAAAGTTAGTGGTGGCACGGCTGTTGTCTGACGGGTGGTAGTTTTCATCAAAGGCAATGCTGCTGATCGTAAATTGAAAGTTGTTACTCATCGTATCGGGTATCCCATCGGCTAAGGTTAAATCTAAATTTGTTGTAGCTCTTCTGGGCTTGATGACCTTGATTAACGAGAAGTCCAGATGTCTAGAGCTAAGCTATGAGTATGTTATATCGCGCCCATTGCATGAACAAAAATGATTTAATTTCATCAATACATGAGTAAGTCTCATCAATAGCCAGTTCCGTTATCCGCCAAGCACGATACGTAAAGCAACGAGCGTCTGTTTTAATATAAGGCGTACAGCGTTACACGTGCCGCTTCCCAAAGGGATGGGCGCGGCCTTGGTTACCTAATGGTTTGCGCTAAAGTGACAAAATCTTGCAAATAGCTAACTTGCTCCTCGCCCTTGCGTACGCCTAAAAAGATCTGTTTATTAATGCCACTTTCACCAAAGCGCAGGCTTTTAATGTTCATGGTGCTGGCAAACTCATCCACCAGCCAGCCCGGCAAGGCGCTCACCCCTCGACCCGCCGCCACCATCTGCAACATAATCTCTGTGGTTTCTATGGTCTTATGCTGCTTAACCGTGCACTTCGCTGGGTTTAAAAACTGGCTGTAAATATCTAACCGCTCCGGCTCAACAGGGTAGCTAAATAGCACCTCATCACTGAGTTGTTCAGGCATGACATGATCTTGCGCAGCTAAAGGGTGAGATGACGAGACCACCAGCCGGTGCTCATAATCAAACACGGGTATAAATATTAAATTCGGCTTATATAAGGGATCCGGTGTCACCAACATATCTATCTCATAGTTATGCAAAGCCCCCAACCCGCCAAATTGAAACTCTTGCTTAACGTCAATATCAACACTGGGCCACTTTTCAAGATAGGGCTCAATGACTTTTAATAACCACTGATAACAAGGGTGGCACTCCATGCCCACCCGCAATGATCCCATCTCACCTTTTGCCATTTGTGATAATAACAATTCGGTGTGTTTAAACTGCGGCAACACCCGATTGGCCAACGTTAAAATTTGCTCACCGGCATGGGTCAGGCGCAAGCTTCGCCCCTCTTTTTTCCACACCGGCGTTTTAAGTAAGCCTTCTAGCTTTTTAATGCTATGGCTTAATGCCGACTGAGATAAGTTTAGCGTTTCTGCCGCCTGCGTTAAGGTGCCCTGCTCTTTTATTGCCGCCAATACTTCAAGATGAAACCGCTCTAACATCACAACTCTCGCTTTTTAACACTCAATACAATGAGTAATATTCATAACTAATATAATAACAGAGTATGGTTTTCATCATTTAAAAGCCATTCATGACGTCATGACTGACGCATTCTTAGTTTTCACATGCCACATTCTTACGTTTAACCCTAAAGATGCAAATCATTTGATTCTAATAATAAAAGTTAAAATCAACAATTGATATTAATTTGGTTGGTTTTTAATACTTAATAGGTCATAGTAATGGCATATTTTATTAAGGGCGTTAGCTAAACCAAGGGGTAACCGGCCATTAATACACAGCAAGCTCACCAGAGGCAGCATTGAGCCACATGGAAAAACACCTCACTATAATCGACTTTTATCTCACCTTTTTTGGTCGCTTACGTCGGGCTGATTTAATGCTGCATGGCGAAATGAGTGTGGCAACCGCGTCTCGGGCCTTGTCTGAATATCGTGAGCAGTTTCCTGATAGCATCAATTACGATGCTCGTTTAAAAACCTATTTTGCAGCCGATGATTTTGTACCCGCATTTAGCCACAGCGCACAAGATGCACTTAATGTGATCGCTCATGGAACCATAGAACGCTTTATAGGTGAGCTGCAAAAAGCCGATTTATCCACACTGCCCACCTTGTCGAGTCACTTAGCACTCAATCAAGCCCAAAGCCTAACCACTATTAGTCAGATTACCAAAGCACTTACCTTAGCCACCCCGCTTGATATTCATTATTACTCGGCCAGTTCTGAGTCTAAGGTACGGTGCGTCTATCCCTTGGCCATTTTTGAAGCCACAGGCACTTGGTATTTTCGCGGTTATGACGTAGATAAAGCCGACTTTCGAATATTTCGTTTTAGTCGCGTCTTATCAGCCAAGCAGACCAAGCTTAGTGTTATGGTGCCCCCCGATAAAGACTGGCAGCAATACGTGACCCTAACGTTGATGCCGCATCCTAAGCACACTCATCCAGCAGCGCTAAAAATGGATTTAGGTTTGGTTGATAAACCCGTGTGTAATATCAGCACGCGCAAAGCATTAGCCGGATTTTCCCTGCGTTCTTTGCGAGTCGATGCTTCTTTACAAGGGGTGTTATCGCCGATTGAATATCCGCTTTATCTGGCTAATCGCCATGAATTATTAACCCTAGCGTCTATGGCCATAGCGCCTGGCTTTAATGCCACTTAACAACAAATACATACACCATCGGCCAGCGGTTGCAGCTGCTATTAGTCTGAAATTTGTCTTAGCTTATCAATTATTACTGACGGCTATCGTTGCTTTATCCCGCTCTTGACCTTTATAAATGAGGAATTTCTTATGCTTTCGCCTTTATCTCCAGGCTTTATGGTATTGCAAGGCAACCGCTTAGAAGACTTGCGAGAAGTGGCCGTACATTGGCTGGCCCAGCACCCTTTGGGCCCATTAGAAGATGAATGTATCTTGGTGCAAAGTAACGGCATGGCCCAATGGCTAAAAATGGCCTTAGCCACTAACTCGCAAGGTAAAGGCATAGCCGCGGCACTCAATGTACAACTGCCGGGGCGCTTTATTTGGCAAGCTTATCGGTCGGTGTTTGCCGAGCTCCCCACCAGCTCGCCCTTTGATAAAACGCCCTTAACTTGGCGCATCTATCGCTTATTGGGAGATTGGCCAAGCCTACAAGCAAGCCTTGGCGATCAGGCCGAGGCGTTAGGTCCGTTGGCCGGATTTTTAACCGCCGATCAAGACCCTCGTCGGCGCTATCAATTAGCGGCCAATTTGTCGGATCTCTACGATCAATATCAGTTGTACCGTGCCGATTGGTTAACTGCGTGGGAAGCCGATCAAGATATTATTATTACCGCCACCGGCCAGCGCCAACCATTAGCCCCAGAGCAGCGTTGGCAAGCCTGTTTATGGCGGGTACTCAGTCAAGATATTCATAGTGAACTGGCCACGCAAACCGACAGTCCTTGGGCGACCGCCAGCCGTGCTTTGGTGCATCAGCAATTTATTAAAGAATGCCAACAATATAGCCCAGAGCAGCGCCCCGCCGATTTACCACGTCGCGTGATAGTGTTTAGCATTGCCTCTTTGCCCCGCCAAACGCTGGAGTTATTACAAGCTATCGCTCAGTTTACCCAAGTAATGGTGTTTGCCACTAATCCCAGCCAACATTACTGGGGAGATTTAATTGAAGGCAAGTCGCTGCTTAAGCAAGAATATAAACGCATTGCTGAGCGTAAAACGCCTGCCAATTTAAACTTGGAAGATTTGCATGCCTATGGTCATCCATTATTAGCTTCTTGGGGTAAACAAGGCCGCGACTTTTTACACCTGCTTGATGAGCACGATCAGCCCGACAGCTATCGCCAACACTTTAATCAACAAAAAATAGACTTGTTTAGCGAACCCGGTGACGGCTGCCTATTACATCAGTTGCAATCCGATATTCTCAATTTATGCCCACTCACCGAGCGTCAAGCGCAGCACACAACAATTAACCCTGAGCAAGATAACAGCCTGCAATTTATGGTGGCACATAGCGCCCAGCGCGAAGTTGAGATCTTACACGATCAACTGCTAGCCAGCTTTGCCAAAGCAAAGGCAAAAGGCGAGGTACTCAATCCACGGGATATTCTGGTGATGGTGCCAGATATCAATATCTATGCCCCGCATATTCAGGCAGTGTTTGGTCGCTATTTATCCAGTAACGATGACGCTAACTCGCCTCGGGATCCACGATATTTGCCATTTCATATTTCTGATCAAAGCCAGCGCGGCCAAAATACCCTCTTAATTGCCCTTGAAAAGTTGCTGCACTTACCTCAATCGCGTTTTACCGTTAGCGAGTTATCTGATCTGCTGGATACGCCAGCATTACGCGCGCGCTTTGGTATTAATGAAGCCGACTTACCCACTTTGCGCCATTGGATCCACGGAGCCAATATTCGCTGGGGACTCAACGCCGCTCAGCGCCAGCAATTACAGCTCCCTCCTTTAGAGCAAAACACCTGGCTATTTGGTTTACAGCGCATGTTGCTAGGTTTTGCGGTGGGCAATCATGCCAGCTGGCAAGGCATTGAACCTTACGAAGAAGTTGCAGGTCTAGACGCTGCATTAGTAGGTCCGCTCGCCTTATTATTAGATGCCTTACAACAGGCGCAGCAGCAACTGCTAGCCGAGCACACCCCCACCGCTTGGCTTGAGATCATCGAGCGTTTAGTGGCAGATTTTTTTGTGGAAACCAGCCAAGCCGACAGCTGGGCTATCACTAACTTAGAGATGCAGCTAGAAAGTTTGCAAACCAGCTGGCAAGAAGGCGGCTTGAGCGAGCAATTATTGCCCATTGAGGTGGTGCGAGAAGAATTACTCAATGGCCTAGATGCCCCCACGCTCACCCAAAAATTCTTGGGCGGCTCCATTAACTTTGCCACCCTAATGCCAATGCGCGCCATTCCCTTTCAGCAGCTATGGCTGCTGGGCATGAACGATGGCGATTATCCGCGCAATGTGCGCCCCGCCGACTTCGATTTAATGGCGCTAGATTATCGCCCCGGCGATCGCTCACGCCGTGAAGACGATCGTTATTTATTTTTAGAAGCCCTGCTCTCTACTCGTCAGCGGTTAGTCATCAGTTGGGTGGGCCGAGATATTCGCGATAATACCGAACGCCCGCCGTCGGTTATCGTTAACCAACTTAGGGACCACATTCACGCCGGTTGGCAATTAGCCCCCGAGGCCGCAACGTCTTCCGAAAACGACGTATTAAGTGCTCTCACCACAGCGCACCCATTGCAGCCTTTTAGTCAGCGCTATTTTGAACAAGACCGTGATCCACGCCTGTTTACCTATGCTAAAGAGTGGCGCGCCTTGCATACCCAGCCACAACAACCAGCGGCTCCCAAAGAGTTAGCCCCTTGGCAACCTCAAGCTACCATTACACTGCGCGATCTCAGCCGTTTTTTACGTCACCCATCCATGTACTTTTATCAGCATCGTTTAGGTATTCAGTGGTTTGATAATAATCAAGAAATTGAAGATAACGAGCTATTCAGCACCAGCGGCCTCGACAGTTGGAAGTTAAGACAACAACTGATAGAACGCGTAACCGCAGAGCTTATCCAGCAGCCCGAGCTTGCTATTACTGATAGCCTAAATCAGAACTTAGCGCGTTTACAGCGCGCCGGCAGCTTGCCCATGATGCCATTTGCCGCGCTAGTACAAACGGCACTAAGCGATGAATTAACGCCGCCCCTCACTGAATACCAACAAGGGCTGGCCGACTACTCACAGCGATTACCCCTAGCAGTACAACAGCTCAGCATGGGAGCGTTAACGCTTAATGATGGATTGGCAGATATTCGTCATAATGGCGAGGGAAAATTCGTGCGCCTGATCATGCAAGCCAGCAACTTACACTCAGGTCAAAGCTATAAATATGAGCACTTAATACGCCAGTGGCCCGCCCATGTATTTGCGCAATTATGCCAAGGCGTAGAAACCCATTTATTCGGCCCCAACACCCATATTATTTTGCCATCCATGACATCTGAGGCAGCTCAAACACTGTTGTTAGATATGTTATCGGCTTATCAAGCCGGCATGGATCAATTGCTGCCCCTGCCCTGCAAAACGGCGTTTGCCTCCCTAGTGGCTTCGGCAAAGCCGCAAGAGGTCTATGAAGGCGGATACAGCACGTCAGATTATGAAAACCGTGGCGAGCTGGCCGATATCCCCCCCTTACAACAAACATGGCCCGATTATCACAGCCTCACTCAGGATATGCGTTTTATGGACTTTGCCCGTTTACTCTATCAGCCTTTAGTGGAGACCACATTATGAGCTCAGCGCAAACCACAGCAACGACACCTAAGGTGGCACAGCTTGATCCATTAACCTTTCCGTTATTTGGTAGCCGTTTAATTGAGGCCAGTGCCGGCACAGGTAAAACCTTTACCTTGGCACTGTTATATGTGCGGCTCATTTTAGGCCAAAGCAATAATCAATGTGGCTTTCAGCGCCCGCTTATTCCTAAAGAAATTTTAGTGGTGACCTTTACCGAACTAGCTGCGGGCGAGTTGCGGGATCGCATTCGCGCACGATTAGTTGATGCCGCCGATTACTTTAAACAGCCCGAGCTTGCCCAAGACCCCTTGTTAGTCGCGCTGCGCCAAGATTACCCCGAACCAGAATGGCCACGTTGCGCTTGGCGTTTACAAATGGCCGCCGAAAGCATGGACGAAGCCAGTGTATCCACCATTCATAGCTGGTGTAACCGTATGTTAGTGGAGCATACCTTTGATACTCGAGGCTTGTTTAATCGAGAGTTAGTTACCGACAGCAGTGAACGCTTAACTGAAGTAGTAGAAGACTATTGGCGCGTGCATTTTTACGGGCTCAGCCGAGGGGAGGCCAGCGCCGTGCTGGATGCGTTTACCTCGCCAAGCAAACTAGAGGCGGCATTAACTGACCTTATTAAACCCACCAGCCAAGGTATTAGCTTTATAGGCCAGCCACTCAAGGCGCAACCCCAGTTAGTTGATAGCACTTTACAGCAATGGGCAGATCACCAAGCTCAGGTAGAACAAAAGTTGGCCGAGGTGCGCGCCGCATGGGCAGAGCGCTGGCAAGAGATACGTGAGCATTTAATCGCCTTGCAACCTGGGCTGAATAAAACATCTTTTAAGCCCGAGCAATTTCCTGACGTCTTAGCAGACATTGCCGCCTGGCTCAACGGCCAAGGGCCAGAGCCTGCCAAGCTGCACCACTTTGCTCCCGATGCGTTAAAAATTAATAAAAAAGCCGCTATCAAGCAATTAGCACCTTGGCCTGCATTTGATCGGGTAAGTGAATTAAACGCACTGCGCAACGCAGAACAGCCTGAATTGCCGATAAATGTCGCTATTTTAGCTGACGCCGCCTTATGGGTTAAAACCGAGTTTCAAAAGCGCATGCACCAAGATGCACAAATGGGCTTTGACGATCTTTTAATACAGCTTGAACAAGCGCTCGATCCCAACCATTCTGGTGAGCATGCTTTGTCGTTAGCCGCTACTTTAGGGCGCAACTTTCCGGTTGCCATGATCGATGAGTTTCAAGACACGGATCCCATTCAGTTTTCAATATTTGACCGCATTTATCAGGTAGCCAACACCCCTGATGAGCAAGGCATTTTTATGATCGGCGATCCTAAGCAGTCGATCTATGGCTTTCGCGGTGCGGATATTCATACTTATTTACAAGTGCGTGACGCCACTGCAGGTCGTCATTACACCCTAAAGAAAAACTTTCGCTCTACCCAAGGCGTGGTGGATGCCTGTAATGCGTTCTTTAACCATGCCGAACAACAACCTCAGGCGGCTTTTCGTTATCAAAATGATGAAGCCACAGAAAATCCCATTCCCTTTATTCCGGTAGACGCCCAAGGCCGAAATGAGCAGCTGTTTCTCGATCAAAAAGCCGCCGCTCCCATGACTCTTTGGTACTTTAGCAATGAGGAAGAAAACACGCCCCTGAGTATGGGAGTGTTTCGTGAACATGCCGCCAAGGTCGCGGCCAGTCAGATCAGCGAATGGCTAAACAGCGCCGCTACCAATAAAGCCGGTTTTGGTGAGCAAGATATAGAACGCGCGCTGGCCCCAGGTGATATTGCGATATTAGTGAGAACCAGTAAAGAAGCCACTTTGATCACAGAAGCGCTTAACCAGCGCAATATTCCCAGCGTCTTTTTATCGGATCGCGAAGCCTTATTAGCCAGCCCAGAAGCTGCTGATGTATTACATTGGTTACGCGCTTGTGCCGAGCCTAACGACGAACAATTAGTAAAAGCCGCCTTAGGCACCTACACCTTAGGCTTATCACTTCACCAACTGGCGCACTGGCAAGAAGATGAATTAGCGTGGGAGGCACAAATGCAGCAGTTTAGCCGCTGGCAACGCATTTGGCGCCAACAAGGTATTTTGGTGATGCTGCAACGCCTAATGGCCCATTACCAGCTACCCGCACGCTTGTTAGCCCAAGCCAAAGGCGAACGTAGCCTCACTAACTTGTTGCATTTGGGCGAGTGGTTACAACAAACTGCCAGCCAAATAGACGGCGAACAGGCTTTAATTCGCCACCTCTACGAACACTTAGGCGAAGACGATCAACAACTTTTATTGCGCCTAGAAAGTGATGCGCATCGGGTTAAAATTATCACCATTCATAAGTCTAAAGGCTTAGAGTTTCCCTTGGTGTTATTGCCGTTTATTAGCACTTGGAAAAATATTGATGGCAAGCAAAAACAGGTGCCCTACCAACTAGAGGCTGGTATTTATACGGAAGTCTCCGATACAAAACGCTTCCCAAAAGCGTGGACGATCGCCAACAGCGAGCGCATTAACGAAGACTTACGCCTGTTATATGTAGCGCTCACCCGCGCCAGCCACGCACTCTGGTTAGGTATCGCTCCTTTAGGCACCACTAAAAACGTGCAACTAGAACGATCCGCACTGGGCCATGTACTGAATGGCGGCCAGAAATTTAACGATGTTGAAGCGGTATGGCAAGCGCTAAAAGAGCTAGCCGAGCATCCGGCGATTTGCTTAATCTCCGCCCCCAAGGCACACGACTTAGTAGCGCCCAAGCTTAACGAGCAACCTTTAGAAGACGCCCTTGCTGCCCCTACATTAGGCAATTTAAATAATTGGTGGATAGCCAGTTATTCAGCGCTGCAATTTACAGGACAGTCACCAGATGCCTCGCTTGTATCAGCGCACAGCTTACAGCCAGATGAGCCCACCAGCGCTCAAGAAGATCAATTACTTGAATTAAGTCAGCCCAAAGTCGATGACGCCCACGCATTGCATTTAACAACGCCTTTATATTCAGCCATTCAAGAGCACGCTGCCAGCAATGACTTTATGCATCAATTTCCTCGGGGCCCTAAGTGGGGGACCTTTTTGCATGGCTTATTAGAATGGGCCGCCGTGGCGCGGGGCACTCAGCCCGACACCCAACACTTAACCGGTTTTATCGC
This sequence comes from Oceanisphaera pacifica, assembly GCF_017498065.1. Classification (GTDB taxonomy): domain Bacteria; phylum Pseudomonadota; class Gammaproteobacteria; order Enterobacterales; family Aeromonadaceae; genus Oceanimonas; species Oceanimonas pacifica. Next base: position 221,616 of record NZ_JAGDFX010000004.1, read on the forward strand.
GGCCATAGAAGATAATGCAGGCCGAGAGGCGCTGATCGCCAGTCGCTGCAAACTGCGTAATATTGAAGAGCTAGCCGCACCGTTAAGTGCCTGGCTAAAAGACTTTTTACTGCAATCTTGGTCCTGTACCGGCTTTGCGCTCAGCGACTTAACCCCTAAGCATATAGCCGTAGAATTAGAGTTTTTAATTGAAGTGCATGGCGTCAATGCCATTAGCCTTGATAACTTAGTGCGTCCTTACACCGTTAAAGGGGCCACTGCGCCACAGGCAAAAGGCAACCAGCTAAATGGCATGCTTAAAGGTTTTATTGACTTGGTGGCCGAACAAGATGGCCAATATTATGTGATTGACTGGAAGTCGAATTACTTAGGCCCCAACGACCAAGACTACAGCCAAGATGCCCTGCAAAAAGCCATTCTCGAACACAGATACGATCTGCAATATCTGCTGTATATTTTGGCCCTACACCGACAACTAACGGCTCGCTTACCCGATTACGACTACGACCAGCATGTAGGCGGCGCTTTATATGTATTTTTACGAGGTTGGCAGGCCCCTAACCAAGGCATATTTCACGACAAACCGCCCAAAGCCTTAATTGAAGCCCTAGATTCTTTGTTTAGTCACAGCCCTGAGCAGGTAAACAGCCCTGAGCTAAGTAACAGCCCCGAGCTTAGCCATACCACAAAAGGAGTGAGCTTATGACCACAACCTCAACCCCATTGCCCATACCCGCAATGCTGAGTCAGCTAGCCACCTGGGTAGAACTTGGGGCACTACGCAGCTTAGATTTAGCACTTACCCGCTTTATTGACCAGCAAGCGCCCAATAGCAGTGAGTTGCTTCTATTATCAGTCGCCTTAGTCAGTGAGCGTAACGCCCACGGCCATGTTTGCTTAGACTTAACAGCAGCGCTGGCTCAGCCTGCATTATTATTATCCACAATCCATAATATGGCCGATGGGGTAAGCGAGCACCAAGCGCGCGAAGAGCTGAGCGCCCATTTGGCCCACCTTGATATCAAGCATTGGCTGGCCGAGTTAAGCGCCAGCAATGTGGTAGAAAACCAACTCAAAGACCGCGCTTCGCCACACAGCGAGCACAATAACACGCCACTGGTTTTAGCTGGCAGCCCCGAGCGACCCTTACTGTATTTGCGTCGCTACTGGCTTTATGAACAACGCATTAAGCACTCCCTTAGCCAGCGCTTAGCTAAGCAAGTCATACTGCCTCATGCGGCGACCCAAACTTTACTGGCCGCCCTGTTTGCACCCAGCACATCGGCTGACAATACCACAGCGCGCGCCACCGACTGGCAAAAAGTGGCCTGTTTATTAGCCGCCCGCAGTCATTTTTCCATCATTACCGGAGGCCCCGGCACCGGTAAAACCACCACAGTGGTTAAGCTATTGGCGTTACTGCAAGGCCTGCGTATCACCAATCAAGAATCACCCTTGCACATTCACCTAGCCGCGCCAACGGGTAAAGCGGCGGCCAGACTCAGTGAGTCCATTGCCGGCAGCGTGGCCAAACTGCCATTACCTCACGAGCTGGCAGAATCGGTGCGCAGCCATATTCCCACTGAGGTGACCACTTTGCATCGCCTGCTAGGCAGTTTACCCAACACTCGTCATTTTCGTCATCATGCCAGCAACCCCTTAATCACCGATCTGGTAGTGGTGGATGAGGCTTCCATGATGGACGTAGAAATGATGGCCAATTTAGTCGATGCACTTCCCGAGCACGCCCGACTCATTTTATTGGGCGATAAAGATCAATTAGCCTCAGTAGAAGCCGGCTCTATTTTAGGCGACTTATGCCAAACCGCCGATGCCGCTCACTATACCCCCAAGACCCAAGCTTGGATAAAACAGCTGAGCAACGAAGATATCGCCGAGTCGTTTATTGACCCTCAAGGCAGCGCCTTACAACAGGCCACCTGTATGCTACGCCACAGTTATCGTTTTAGTGCTCATCCTGGCATCGGCCAGCTGGCCACCTTAGTTAACTCCGGACAAGCAACGCCTTCATCCCTCAACAATACGGTAAAACAAGCACCTCAAAGCTTAAATAGCCTAACGCTGTCGGCGGCCAATAATCAGTTTTTTATGGATCTCACTCCCCTAACACGACTGGCGGTGAGCGGTTATCAGGCTTATTTAACTAAGGCCAAACAGCCTCCTCAACTCACCAAGGATCCCGATGCCAACCTAGGCGCCTTAAACGCGTGGGCACTGGAGGTATTTGCCGAACATAATCAATTTCAACTGCTTAGCGCCGTGCGCCAAGGCACGGTAGGCATTGATAACTTAAATCAAGAAATTGCCAAGGCATTGCAACAGAAAAACTTACTTCCTCAAGGCGACGCCATCTGGTATGCCGGTCGCCCTTTATTAGTGACGCGCAACGACTACAGCTTAAAGTTAATGAATGGCGATATTGGTATTTGTTTATACTGGCCAGACGTTGGCTTAAGAGTGGCCTTTCCTGATGGCGAACAAGGCATTCGCTGGGTGCTACCCAGCCGGCTACAAGGGGTAGAAACCGTGTTTGCCATGACAGTACACAAGTCTCAAGGCTCAGAGTTTACTCACACCGCCCTCGTCTTGCCCGACTATGGCAATCCGGTATTAACGAAAGAGTTAATTTATACCGGCATTACTCGCTCTAAAGAAAAATTCACCTTAATACACAGCAAAGACGCCGTGTTACAGCAAGCACTACATAGCCGAGTAACACGCGCCAGTGGCTTAAGGGCTTAGCCCCTAACACTTATTATTAGGCGCTGTTATACGGCGCCTAATAAACATTTCTAATTTAACAATAAAATATCCGCCACACCTTATTGCTGGCTGAGCAATGAAGCCTGCTCTTTACGCTCTTGCTGTTTGGCTTTTTTATAATTCAGCGCCGCAACCGGCACCGGCGTTATCGCCCCTGTTTCTAACCACTTCTTTAACCGATTGGCATCGGCAATATGGGTATACTTACCAAAGGCATCCAACACCACAAATGCCACCGGGCGCGCATTCATTTCGGTGACCATCACCAAACAATGCCCCGCTTTATTGGTAAATCCGGTTTTACTGAGCTCAATCTGCCAATTATCCTTACGCACTAAATAATTGGTATTGCGAAAGTTCAGGCTATAACGAGGCTTGCTAAACACCATAGTCTGCTTGCCTAGGGTGCTAAACTTGCGGATAAGCGGATAATCGTTAGCCGCACTCAGCAATAATACCAAGTCTTGCGCGCTAGACACATTATGTTCAGACAGTCCCGTTGGCTCAATAAAAGCACTGTCTAGCATGCCCAAAGCTTGGGCTTTTTCATTCATCGCTTTAATAAACGCCTGATAGCCCCCCTGATAATGGTGTGCCAAACTGGTCGCCGCTCTGTTTTCGGATGCCATTAAGGTGATCAGCAATAGATCATGACGGCTTAAGGTACTGCCCAAACGCACCCGAGAAAACACGCCATCCATATCTGCATTATCACTGATCACAATCGCTAACTGCTCTTTAAGAGATTGCTCTGCGTCTAACACCACCATAGCCGTGAGCAACTTAGTAATCGAAGCAACGGGCGCAACAAAATCTGCATTATCAGCATACAGCACCTCATTGGTTTCTAAGTCCACCAAAAGTGCACTGCCAGCGGCCAAGCTTTGCTCAACACTGGGCTGTTTCACCGGTACATCCGCAGCATAAGCATGACTAATAGCCGTGCCCAGCAAGAGGCTGCAGGCCAGAATAAAGGGATTAATTAATTTAGATATCATCACAAACAGTACTCAAATTGGTTAGTTTACAGTATTGATTCACAAGCTTCGCTTTTAAAATTTACAGATAACCAATAAATTAGATTGAACAAGTTGTCTGTTTTTCATGTAGTTAGGCTTAACCTCTGCCTGTGATACCATTCTGTAAAATTAACTGGTCAGATTTATCCACTCTCTGGAGCACATTTGTGTCACGCGTTCGGCACTTTCAATAAAGGTGTTCCAGGCCTCGCAGACGCTGCTCATGATGTCTTCATAATTTTTAAAAACGCGATTGGCAAGACAGTGCTGACGCATCCAACTCCACACTTGTTCTATCGCGTTTAATTCAGGTGAATACGGTGGCAATTTAATGATACTGACATTCTCAAATTCGGCTGCAATGTCATCGGTATGCCAGCCTGCACCATCCATTATCACTACCGCATGCCGGTCTGGCTCAGTAATGTCAGCGATCTGTTGTAGATGGAGCCGCATGGCTTCTTTGTTCGTCCATGGAACCACAATGGCTTGGCCTATTCCTCTGCCTGGACAGACGGAGCCGAAGAGATAGGCATATTCAAACTGCTGCTGACGGACTACTCGGGGACGTGTGCCTGTTCTAGCCCACAGTCGAGTGGTGGTATTTTGCTGGC
>NZ_JAGDFX010000005.1 GCF_017498065.1 Oceanisphaera pacifica
GGGTAATACCCGAAACTGGGAAGTGACGGGAGCTGTCTCGCTCAATCCCTGTAAACTCGAGGAAATGGAGCGAAATAAAATGGCTGCTTAGACAGTCTTATTTGGACAACTGGGTTGAAAATCACCGCCCCTACGAAAAGCCAGAGCGACGTCCTTTGGTCATTGCGAGGAGCGCAGCGACGCGGCAATCCATCTAACAGACAGTAATAAGCTTGAAGCTAGAAGCCGGAAGTAAAACCAAAAATAAAAATGCCTCAGTGTTTTTGTTTAGCTTACTGCTTCCAGCTCTGAGCTTCCGGCTTTCTATACGCTTTACGCTGAGCGCCTGACGAAAAAAACAAAATCGTAGTTTTTCTTTAACATAAAGTGGTCAGCGTTGGATGTAGCGCTTTCTTCCGAAATGGATTGCCGCGCTACGCTCGCAAAGACGAAATAAGGGCGCATAACAATGTAGTGCAAAACCTTGACGCCCAACAGAGTATCTACGAAAAAAGCCCCGTACTAATTGGTTGGTATTTTCCTGGCTAGGCGCTTGGTGCTAGGCGCTACCCTTTTTGTGCGAATAAATTCGCCCCTACGAAAAAAGCCTCGTACTAATTGGTTGTTTTTTTCTTAGCTAGGCGCTTGGTGCTGCCTTTTTTTAGTATTGTTAAATTTTAGGCACAAAAAAGCCACTCTTGCGAGTGGCTTTTTTGTTGTACTTATGGTGCCCGGAGCCGGAATTGAACCGGCACGCCCTTGCGAGCGAGGGATTTTAAATCCCTTGTGTCTACCGATTTCACCATCCGGGCAGACTGTTAGTGTAGGCTTGGAGGCGCGTTCCGGAGTCGAACCGGACTAAACGGATTTGCAATCCGCTGCATAGCCGCTTTGCTAACGCGCCTTAATGAGCTGCCTCACTGACTTGCTAGGCATTTTAATGATTACCGCACAGACTGCAACACTAATTTGTTCTTTCTGGTTCATTCGAACATTTTTTATTCACTAACGCTTATTTTTGACTATTAAACCATCTTTCACTGCCTGAGACAGCAGTGGCTATCTTCTTTTATCAATGGGCAAGCTTAAGCTGTTCCCGTAAGATCGCCCCAGGCCGCTTTTAAATAATCATACGCAGAATAGAGGGTTAAGCCGGTTGCAATGTAAAGTAACCCGTACCCTGTCCAGATCATGTATAGGTTGTCTTGCCAAATTAATGCGATTAACGCCACCATTTGAATGGTGGTTTTCCACTTGCCAATCCAACTTACCGCCACTTGAGCACGTTGGCCTATTTCAGCCATCCACTCACGCAAGGCAGAAATAACAATTTCTCGACTGATCATAATCATGGCTGGCAGGGTAACCAAGGGGTTACTGTACTCTTCAACAATAATAATCAGCGCAGCGGCCACCATCACCTTATCAGCTACGGGGTCAAGAAAAGCCCCAAACGGCGTGCTCTGCTTTAAGGTGCGCGCTAAAAAACCATCCAACCAATCGGTAGCAGCCGCAAAGGTAAACACAACCGCCGCCCACATATAGGCCCCTTCTATTGGTATATAAAACAATACAATAAAAATGGGGACTAACAGTAACCGAAACAAAGTAAGAGAATTAGGTATATTTATCATTATTTTAAGACCATTAGTCAAAGCCACAGTAATGCACATAAAGATGCACAGCTGTATGGCGGCGTTTAGTGATGCAGTGCATCGTGAATTTTTTCTGCCAGTGCTTGGCTGATACCCGGCACTTTAGCTAGCTCATCAACGCTGGCACGTTTTACTTCTTGAATGCCACCCAAGTATTTTAACAGAGCTTGGCGCCGTTTGCTGCCCACTCCGGCAATGCTTTCTAAGGTACTGGTGGTACGTGCTTTGCCTCTTTGGGCTCTGTGGCCAGTAATAGCAAAACGGTGCGACTCGTCACGTATATGCTGAATAAGGTGTAATGCCGGTAAATCGGCGGGCAAATGACGTTCTTCATGGCTGCCGCCCATAATTAAGGTTTCTAGCCCCGCTTTACGGGTCACCCCTTTAGCAATACCAATAAGCAGTGGTTGGCGTGGGCTATCGGCTAACTCACGGGCCACCACTTCTTCGGCTCTCGCCAATTGGCCAAGCCCACCATCAATAAATAAAATATCGGGCAGTTTATCCAGCTCCGCCTGATGAAAACGTCGGCTAAGGGCTTGCTCCATGGCGGCGTAATCATCGCCACCAGTAATGCCGGTAATATTAAAACGCCGATATTCACTTTTTTGCGGGCCTTCTTGATTAAAGACCACACACGAGGCCACGGTTTTTTCTCCCATGGTATGGGAGATATCAAAGCACTCCATACGAGAAATCGGCGGGCAAGCCAGTACCTCTTCTAGCTGAAGTAAGCGCTGACGCTGGGTACTTTTATGCGCCAAATGACTGGCCAGTGCCGTTTCGGCATTAGTATGGGCCAACTTAATAAAACGCGCTCGTTCGGCACGCGTGCGGCTGCGCAACTTAATACGCCGATTAAAGTGCTCGCTTAATGCCTCACTTAAGGCGTCTTCGTCGGCCAAGGTATGATCTAATAAAATTTCTGACGGGGCTTCTCGCCCGCCAATGCCGGCTAAATAAAACTGCAGCACAAAACTTTCTAATATCTCTTCGGCCTCGGTACCGGCGGGCATTTTCGGAAAGTAACTGCGACTTCCTAGCACATTACCTTGGCGAATAAACAGCACCTGCACACAAGCTTGATGGTTAGATTGCGCCAAACCAATCACATCTAGCTCATCAAGCACATTACCGCTTACAAACTGCTGCTCTTGTACCCGGCGTAGCGCATGAAGCTGATCACGATATTTAGCGGCATCTTCAAAGCGCAACTCCTGGCTGGCAAGCTCCATGCTATTGGCCACATCTTGCACCACCTGTTGGTTTTTACCTTGCAAAAACAAGCGCGCTAATTGTAATTGATGATTATACTCTTCATCACTGACTAAACCTGACACACAGGGGCCAGAGCAACGCTTAATTTGATAGAGCAAGCAAGGCCGAGAACGATTGGCATAGACACTGTCTTCACATTGGCGCACCGGAAACAGCTTTTGCATTAAATGCAGACTTTCGCGCACTGCTACCCCATTGGGGTAAGGGCCAAAGTATTCGCCCTTTTTTTTACGCGCACCTCTGTGTAGCCCAATACGCGGATGTTGATGCTCGGTAATAATAATATAGGGGTAGGATTTATCATCACGCAGCAAGACGTTATAGCGTGGCAGATGCTGCTTGATCAGATTGTGCTCAAGGATTAATGCTTCGGTTTCGGTGTGAGTCACCGTTACTTGCACATCGCGAATATGACGCACTAACGCCCGCGTTTTCTCACTACTGACGTGAGTACGAAAATAAGAAGCGAGGCGCTTTTTTAAGTTTTTGGCTTTACCAACATAAATAATCGCCCCAGCGTCGTCATACATCAGGTAGACGCCAGGCTGCTCGGTGACCACCTTTAAAAAAGCGGCAGCATCAAAAGAGTCATTCATCAATACGGCTATATTTTATCTGCATCCAAGATTCCATAACGGATGGCAAGGTGTGTGAGCTCAACATCCCCGTTAATATCCAGCTTGCTGAATAAACGATAGCGGTAACTGTTCACGGTTTTAGGACTTAAACTTAACTGCTCAGAAATATCGGTAACCCGCTGACCTTTGGTGATCATTAGCATTATTTGTAGCTCTCGCTCTGATAAATGCTTAAAAGGGTTTTCGTCATTAGAGAACTGACTCAAAGCCATACGCTGGGCAATATCGGGTGAAATATAACGCTGGCCACTGTGTACCAAACGAATTGCATTAATCATTTCTTCTGGCCCTGCTCCTTTGGTTAAGTAGCCACAAGCACCTGCTTGCATCACTTTAGTAGGAAAAGGGTTTTCAGTATTAATGGTCAATACAATTATTTTTATTTCGGGGTTAAAACGCAGTATTTTTCGAGTTGCCTCTAGCCCACCAATTCCGGGCATATTCATGTCCATTAACACCACGTCTGGATGTTGTTCACGACACCATTGTACGGCTTCTTCACCGCTACTGGCCTCGCCCTGTACTTTCATTCCCTTGACGTCTTCTAGTATGCGTCGGATCCCTGTGCGCACTAACTCATGGTCATCAACCAGGAATACGTTAATCAAAAGATGCTCTCCGACTGTATTAATTAACTCGTTATATTACAAGACCTATGCTGGCATCATAGCGAAGATAACAGCGAAAAGGAAACACTGGGGACTGAAAGTCGTAAGCCCAGAGCTGTAAACGCTCAGTTACAAAAAAGAAGATGAACGGGCTGAGATAAACCAGTAACAAGCATGGGGCTCTCAACCTAAAAACGTCGCTGCGCTCCTCGCAATAACGGCTCGTCTCCTTTAGGTTTTATATGGTCATTAAAAAAGGCGCCGTAGCGCCTTTTATTCGTTAATGATAATTAAAAGTTATCATCTGTTGCCGTCAGCTGGCGATATTTAATACTCGCCGAGGCTTTAAGCGCTGCAAGCAGGCTTTCGTATTCACGTTGCCCTTGAATGCCAGTTTGGCCTTCTTGAATTTGAGCTAATGAATCGGAAGGCTCGGCCGGCGTTGTTACCGCATTCAGTTTTAGTACCGCTTGGCTGCCATCCGTTAGGCCTAAGGTACGCACACTAGGCGTTTGCTCTGTGGGTGCAGGCATGGCAAATAATGCACTTAATACTGCGCCATCTTGTTCGCTTTCGCGCGTAACCTTATTGAGCTCGCTCACGGTTAGGTTGTGCTCAGCTAACCAAGCAGCTTGCTCACCGTTAATCCAAGCTTGTTGTAACTCAGTGGCCGCCGTTGTTGCTAATTGACGTGCTTTTTCTGCCAATGCCAGCTCACGCACCTGTTCACTCACCTCTGCAAAGTCACGTACTGCCGCGCTTCTGTGTTCAACTAAGTGAATAACCACGGCTTTATTATCACCTAACTCAATAATATCTGAGTTCATGGCTTGCTGACGAAAATCTTCAGAAAAAGCTTGGGTGAGTACGCGCGTATCGTTAATTACCTCAGGTGCTGTTTGTGCCGAGAAAAACTCAGTACTGACAATGGGCAAACCTAGCTCATCTGAAACCATGTCTAGCGAGTCAGGAAACTCAAACGCCAGCTCAGCTAAACGCTGCTCTTGTTCATAAAACGCATTCGCAGCTTGTTCTTGTGCTAAATGGCTACGAATGGCATCACGTACTTCAGCCAGTGGTTTGGTTTTTGCGTCTCGCTTATCTAATAAAGTGATCAGGTGAAAGCCAAATTCACTTTCTACTACCTCAGACACCTCATTAATATCCGTTAATGCAAAGGCGGCCTCATCAAAAGCGGGGTCTAACGTGCCCTGCTCCATCCACTCTAACTCACCGCCCTTTGATCCCGAGAACACATCGTCTGACTCGGCTTGCGCCAGCTCGCTAAATGATTCGCCGGCCATTAAACGCGCACGAATCGCTGCTAGCTTTTCTTGTGCGTCATCACTTTTGTTTAACATGATATGAGCTACTTGACGCTGCTCTGGCTGGGTATAGGCTGATAAGTTGGCTTGGTATTCTGCTGCTATATCTGCTTCATCCACAGCGATATCAGCCTGTGTACTTGCATCAAGCAATACGTAGTTAATTTTTACCTGCTCTGGGCGCTGAAACTGGCTGGCATTTTGCTCGTAATATGCTTTGGCCTGTGCATCAGTTAAAGTTAGGTCGTCACTAAAGTTTGTAAGCGGTAAACGTACCAGCTCTGCATCACGCTGCTGGCGGCTGAGTCTATCAAGCAGGCCGGCTTCGGCTTCTAAGGTAAAGCTTGAGCCAATAACAGCATTTAATAACATCTGACGGCTTAAGTCTTGGCGCACATTATCACGCAGCTGCTCAGCGCTAATGCCACTGCGCGCTAATAACTGTTGATAACGATCGTTATTAAATTGATTACCTTGCTGAAATTCAGGTAATGCGCGAATGGCATTACGCACTTGGTTGTCACTGGCATATAAATTAAGCTCTTGCACTTTTTGATCAATTAAGCGCTGCTCTATTAACTGCTCAAGTACCGAACGACGTAGCTGCTCTACATATAAAGGATCGCCCAATAATTCACTAAATTGTGGGCCCAGCTGTCCCTCTAACCGAGTGCGCTCATTACGATAGGCATTTTCAAGCATCTGGGCCGTAATATCTTCGCCATTAACTACGGCCGCCACTTCTTCTTTAGGCTGAGTGACATAACTGCCAACCCCAGCTAGGGCAAAAGATAAAATAATTAATACTAGGATGACTTTAGACACTGTGCCTTGAGCGCCCGCTCTTAATTTGTCAAAAAACATAATGTGTTTTTACTCCCGCAGATGGGATATGGGATGATAATCAAAAAAAGCGCACCAATGTGATGCGCCTTCTAACATGCTCGCTAGCGGACTCAAGGTCCTGCACACACGTTTTAGTTCACTGCGTCTTTTAAGCCTTTACCCGCTTTAAAGCCAGGTGTTTTAGCAGCGGCAATTTCAATAGCGGCACCGGTTTGTGGATTACGACCGGTACGCGCTGCACGTTCGCGCACAGAGAAGGTACCAAAGCCCACTAAAGAAACGGTATCGCCTTCTTTTAGTGTCTCGGTAATAGAGTCAACAAAGGCATCCAAGGCTCGGCCAGCTGCTGCTTTACTAATGTCGGCGCCATCGGCAATCTTGTCGATCAGTTGAGATTTATTCAAAGTCATTCCCCTTGTCGTTGATACGTTACTGCCTAGCAGCAACCCGTCGATTTTGTTATTAATACAGTAAATGAATGGCTTGCTCCCAAACGGGGATCCATGCCGGTGACTCACGTAAATGACTACCCATTAAAGGCGTAACCAAATTATTGTGTTTAAGGCTACTGCGACTTGGGGCTGCTGACAAGTCAGAAACCCCAAGTATGGCGAAAAAGCTTACACTGATACGCCAGAAAAGCCCTCTGGTGGCTGTTCAAGTGCGAGTTCTAGCACTTCTTCTATCCAACGCACCGGATAAATGGTTAGATCTTGTTTTACGTTCTCTGGAATATCTTCAAGATCGCGCTCATTTTCTTTCGGGATCATAACGCGTTTAATACCACCACGACGGGCAGCAAGCAACTTCTCTTTTAAGCCACCAATAGGGAGTACTTCGCCCCGTAAGGTAATTTCACCTGTCATGGCCACATCGGCACAAACCGGGTTACCGGTTAAACTCGACACCAGTGCGGTACACATAGCCACCCCGGCACTTGGGCCATCTTTGGGCGTTGCTCCTTCTGGCACATGTACATGAATATCACGTTTTTCGTGAAAGTCACTATTAATGCGCCATTTGTCGGCGCGAGAGCGCACCACTGTCATGGCCGCTTGTACCGACTCTTTCATCACATCGCCCAAGGAGCCTGTGTAAGCCAGCTTGCCCTTACCCATCACATTAGCCACTTCAATGGTCAGCAATTCGCCGCCCACTTCAGTCCATGCCAAGCCCGTTACCTGACCTACTTGGTTATGCTCTTCGGCTTTACCGTAGTCAAAGCGCTGCACACCCAAGTAGTCTTTAAGGTTGTCTTGGTTAATGGTCACTTGCTTAATGTCTTTGTTCAGCAAGATTTCTTTAACCACCTTACGGCATAGTTTAGAAATCTCTCGCTCAAGGCTTCGCACCCCCGCTTCACGGGTGTAATAACGAATAATGCCAATAATGGCGGAGTCTTCAATGGTCACTTCACTGGCTTTTAGGCCATTGCGATCCACTTGCTTAGCCAGCAAGTGATTTTTGGCAATATTGAGCTTTTCATCTTCGGTGTAACCCGCAAGACGGATCACTTCCATACGGTCTAGCAAGGGGCCAGGAATATGCATGGTGTTAGAAGTAGCCACAAACATCACATCTGATAAGTCGTAGTCAACTTCTAGGTAGTGATCGTTAAAGCTGTGGTTTTGCTCAGGGTCCAACACCTCTAGTAACGCAGACGCGGGATCACCACGCATATCTGATGCCATTTTGTCGATTTCATCAAGCAAGAATAATGGGTTACGCACCCCTACTTTCGCCATTTTTTGAATCAACTTACCGGGCAAAGAGCCAATATAGGTACGACGATGACCACGAATTTCCGCTTCGTCGCGCACGCCACCCAGCGCCATACGCACATATTTACGGCCTGTGGCTTTAGCAATGGATTGCCCAAGGGAGGTTTTACCCACCCCAGGCGGCCCAACTAAGCACAAGATAGGCCCTTTTAGCTTTTTGGTACGACTTTGCACCGCTAAGTACTCAATGATGCGCTCTTTAACTTTCTCTAAGCCATAGTGATCTGCATCAAGCGTTTCTTCGGCTTTAGCGAGGTCTTTTTTCACCTTGGATTTTTTCTTCCAAGGTACTGCTACCATCCAGTCGATATAACCGCGCACGACTGTGGCTTCTGCCGACATGGCGGACATCATTTTCAGCTTAGCCATTTCCGCATCAGTTTTGGTTCGAGCTTCTTCGCTCATCCCCGCATCTTCAATTTTTTGCTGTAGCGCTTCCAGCTCATCAGGCACATCGTCCATGTCACCCAATTCTTTTTGAATCGCTTTCATTTGCTCATTGAGATAGTACTCACGCTGGCTTTTTTCCATCTGCTTTTTCACGCGGGCGCGAATACGGCGCTCCACTTGCAGTACATCCATTTCTGATTCCATCATGGCCATCAGATATTCTAGACGTTCCCCTACCTGCACCACCTCTAGCACTTTTTGCTTATCTTCCAGCTTTAAGGGCATGTGGGCAGCCATGGTATCGGCTAAGCGAGCTGCATCTTCAATCGCCGACAACGAAGTCAGTACTTCGGGCGGGATCTTTTTATTGAGCTTAATGTAGTTTTCAAACTGCGTAATAGATGAGCGAATTAACACTTCTTGCTCTCGCTCATCTAGCGCTTCAGTTTCTAAGTATTGTGTTTGAGCCACAAAGTAACCGTCTTGCTCACGTAGCTCTTCCATACGCGCGCGCTGGCCACCCTCAACTAACACCTTAACGGTGCCGTCGGGGAGCTTCAGCAACTGCAATATATTGGCCACGGTTCCTATCTGATAAAGATCATCAGTAAGGGGCTCATCCGTTGATGCTTCTTTCTGTGCCACCAGAAAGATTTTTTTATCTTGGTCCATGGCTGCTTCTAAACAGCGGATGGACTTCTCCCGTCCCACAAATAGGGGTATCACCATGTGAGGGTATACCACCACGTCACGGAGAGGCAGAACGGGGGTATCGATGCGTTCACAACGCTCTAGGGTCATAGTGTCCTCTCGGCTTGAGTGCAATGTATAGCGATTGAGAAGTATATGGGGGCAGGATTCAAAGATTCAATCATTGAGTCCATAAAAACGAAAAAAGGGGCATAAGGCCCCTTTTATTGCTCAAAAATAGCGCACTTTAGTGTGTGGGCTCACAAAAGCTATCAGTGATGCCTTCCCCAGTAATGCATTATTTTTGTTTTTAGTCACCCGACACTGCCTGAGTGTCCTCTTTCTGATAAATCAGTAAAGGAGCTGACTCGCCTTTGATCACGGTTTCATCAACCACAACCTTAGCCACACCATTTTGGGCGGGTAAGTCATACATGGTATCGAGCAGTACCGCTTCTACAATAGAGCGCAAGCCACGCGCACCGGTTTTGCGCTCCATGGCTTTGTGTGCAATGGCACGCAGCGCATCTTCACGAAACTCAAGCTCTACATCTTCTAGCTCAAACAGCGCACCATATTGTTTAGTGAGCGCGTTCTTAGGTTCAGATAAGATCTGTACTAAGGCTGCTTCATCTAACTCAGTTAAGGTAGCTACCACGGGCAAACGACCGATAAACTCAGGAATTAACCCATATTTAACTAAGTCTTCTGGTTCTACCTGAGTAATAACTTCACTTAATGATGAGCTGTCATCTTTCGACTTCACATCGGCACCAAAACCAATGCCGGTGCCTTTGTCTAGACGCTGCTCAATCACGCCATTTAAGCCAGCAAAGGCGCCACCACAGATAAAGAGAATTTTAGAGGTGTCTACCTGTAAAAACTCTTGTTGTGGGTGCTTACGACCGCCTTGAGGCGGAATAGAAGCCACTGTGCCTTCAATAAGCTTCAATAAGGCTTGCTGCACCCCTTCACCCGACACATCACGGGTGATAGAAGGGTTATCAGATTTACGAGAAATCTTATCGATTTCATCGATGTAAACAATGCCACGCTGGGCTTTTTCTACATCGTAATCACACTTTTGCAGCAGCTTTTGAATGATGTTTTCAACGTCTTCCCCAACATAACCGGCTTCGGTTAATGTGGTTGCGTCGGCCATGGTAAAAGGCACATCAAGTAAGCGCGCTAAGGTTTCTGCTAGCAAGGTTTTACCGCAACCGGTAGGACCAATCAGCAAAATATTAGACTTACCTAACTCAACACCCTCAGTGCTGCCGGCATTACGTAAGCGTTTGTAGTGGTTGTACACCGCCACGGCCAACACTTTTTTCGCATGCTCTTGACCAATGACGTAATCATCTAGGCTGGCACGAATTTTATGGGGCGTAGGCAGCTCGTTATTTTCGGGCTGGGGCGAAATGTCTTTAATTTCTTCTTGAATGATGTCTTCGCACAGCTCGACACATTCGTCACAAATATAGACGGAAGGGCCGGCAATGAGCTTGCGCACTTCGTGTTGGCTTTTACCACAAAAAGAACAGTACAGCAGCTTGCCGCCGTCCTCTTCGCCCTTGCGTTTATCTGTCATTCAGTCACCTCGTATGCGTACGGCGCAGGATGTGCTTAGTGCACTCGATTAAGAGTGTACCGCACCCCATGCCGTTTTACTCAATCGCGTTTGAATAATACTTCATCGACCAAGCCATATTCTTTGGCTGTTTCTGCAGACATAAAATTGTCGCGGTCGGTATCGCGCTCAACAATCGCCAACTCTTGGCCAGTGTGTTCGGCTAATAGGCGGTTGAGCTTTTCTTTAATATAGAGAATTTCTTTGGCGTGTATTTGTATATCTGATGCCTGCCCCTGAAACCCACCTAATGGTTGGTGGATCATCACTCGGCTATTAGGCAGAGCAAAGCGCTTGCCCTTTTCGCCACCGGCTAATAAGAAAGCACCCATAGACGCGGCTTGACCCATGCACACTGTACTCACGTTGGGCTTAATAAACTGCATGGTGTCATAAATTGACATACCTGCGGTTACTGAGCCACCGGGAGAGTTAATATACAAATAAATGTCTTTTTCTGGGTTTTCTGATTCTAAGTACAATAATTGCGCACAAATCAGGTTAGCCATGTGATCTTCTACTTGGCCAGTCAGAAAAATCACTCGCTCTTTTAATAAGCGAGAGTAGATATCGTAAGAACGTTCACCCTTGGCCGTTTGCTCCACTACCATGGGAATTAGCGCGGCTAGGGGCCCGTCCGTCATTGAATCATGTATATTTGACATAAAATAGTGTCCTTAAAACAAAATGGCCCGAGTGTACTTACACTGGGGCCATTATACGCAAGAGCTTAACGACTAAGTCAACCGCTTATTAAGCGTTAGCAGCAGACTTGTTCATTAGTTCGTCAAAGCTAACTTGTTTATCAGTCACTTTGGCTTGGCTTAGTACCAGTTCAATCGCTTGATCTTCAATGGCCAGATTACGCACGTTTTCCAACATTTCTTGGTTTTCGTTGTAATAAGCCACCACTTCAGAGGGATCTTCGTAGGCAGAAGACATATCTGCAATAATGCTTTGTACTTTAGCATCATCGGCTTTAATGTCGTTCTTCTTGATCACTTCACCCAACAAAAGACCGACACGTACACGACGCTCAGCTTGCTCTTGGAACAATTCAGCTGGCAGTTGTGGCATGTTCGCTTGATCGGCACCACCAAAGCGCTGTAGTGCTTGCTTGCGCAATGTTTCAATCTCGTTATCAACTAAAGATTGTGGTACTTCAACCGGGTTTTGCTCTAGCAAGCCGTCAATCACTTGCTCTTTTACCGAGGCTTTTAGGGCTTGGGCGAGTTCGCGATCCATATTTTTACGCACTTCTGCTTTTAAGCCATCTAACGCGCCGTCAGCAATACCAAAGCGCTTAACAAACTCTTCGGTTAGTTCTGGCAACTCTTGTGCTTCAACTTTGGTTACCTTAACAGCAAACTGAGCTTGTTTACCTTTTAAGTTTTCTGCTTGGTAATCGTCAGGGAAAGTGATGTCTAGTGTAAAGTCATCACCGGCTTTCTTACCCATTAAGCCTTCTTCAAAGCCTGGGATCATACGGCCAGAACCTAATACCAGTGCGAAGTCTTCAGCGGCACCGCCTTCAAACTCTTCACCGTCGATGGAGCCCACAAAGTTCATGGTTACACGATCATCTGTGCCCGCTTCGCGCTCAACGGCTACCCAATCAGCATGCTGCTTTTGCAAGGTTTCAATCATTTTATCCAGATCGGCGTCTTGCACTTCAGCCTGTGGCTTTTCAATAGTGACGTCTTCTAAGCCTTTAACTTCGACTTCAGGATAAACTTCAAAAGTTGCGGCAAAGGTAAAGTCTTCACCGGCTTTAATGGCTTCTGGTGCCATGGTAGGCATGCCTGCTGGGTTCAACTTTTCGCTGATCACAGCTTCAAAGAAGTTACGTTGCATCAAGTCGCCTGCTACGTCTTCTTCTACTGAGGCACCAAACATCTTTTTAATAACAGACATAGGTGCTTTACCAGGACGAAAACCGTCGATGCGACGTGTTTTAGCCAGCTGACGAAGACGATTCGTCATTTCGCTATCAACCTGCTCGGCAGGTACTGTGATGGTCAGGCGGCGCTCCAGGCCTTGGGTCGTTTCAACTGAAACTTGCATTCTTTTACCTCAATGTTATTCAGCACTATGGTGCTGACCTTGTGGTTAATATAAAACAGCCTGGGCTGCTTTCTTGAATATTGATAGAGACAAACTTAATAGCAGCAAAGGGCTAACCATCAAGTGCCCTATTGGCAAATTAGACGCCGCATTATAGCGAGGCATGTGGGCAGCGTCGAGCATCACTAAGGCTCAGGTTAAGCTATATGAGGCTAAATTTGTGTTTTTCAACCAAAAAACCAATATAAAATGCATTTTAATAAAAAGGGCATGCTCAGCATGCCCTTTTTATCACTCGCCTAACGTTTAGAAAGAAACGCGACGGTATTGGCGGTATTCAGGTTCCCAGAAGTTTGCCTCAATGGCAGCATCAAGAGCGGCATCTGAAATTTGCAGTGCTTGACCTTGTAGCTGCGCCGTTTTAGCAACGGCTTTCGCAATTTGGCGGCTTACATGCTGAATGTCTTCCAATGGCGGCAGTAATGCACCATCTGCATCATCCACCATAGGAGAGCAAGCTGCTAATGCACGGCTGGCCGACATCAACATGGCATCGGTCACACGCTTAGCGCCACAAGCTAATACACCCAACCCAATACCAGGGAAGATATAAGAGTTGTTGCACTGGACAATTTCAAAGCGCTTGCCTTTATAGTCCACCGGAGAAAACGGGCTACCAGTCGCAACCAGAGCTTGGCCATTGGTCCAGTTTAAA
Source organism: Oceanisphaera pacifica (assembly GCF_017498065.1). Taxonomy (GTDB): domain Bacteria; phylum Pseudomonadota; class Gammaproteobacteria; order Enterobacterales; family Aeromonadaceae; genus Oceanimonas; species Oceanimonas pacifica. The sequence continues at coordinate 13,600 of NZ_JAGDFX010000005.1, forward strand.
ATATCTTCTGGCGTGGCTTCTACACGTGAGGTTGGGTTCGACAACGGGAACACAATTGGGCGCTCACAGTGAGAATGCATGGTTTGGATCACTTCTTTGGTGAACAAACCAGGCTGGCCTGATACCCCAATCAGAATATCGGGCTTGCCATTTTGCATCACTTCTAACAGCGAAATATTATCGCCCGAGGTCTGCCAATCAGCTAAATCAGCCGGTGACTGGGCTAGAGGGCGCTGGAAATCAACCAAATTAGGCATGTTGTCGGTGATTAACCCAAAGCGATCCACCATAAACACGCGCTGGCGGGCTTTTTCATCGCTTAAGCCTTCGGCTTTCATTTGGGCAATAATTTGCTCAGCAATACCACAACCGGCAGAGCCTGAACCTAAGAACGCAACACGCTTCTCAGACAACTTGCTGCCACTGGCTTGGCAGGCCGCAATTAACGAGCCCAAGGTAACCGCTGCGGTCCCTTGAATGTCATCATTAAAGCAGCACAGTTCGTCTTTGTAACGGTTAAGGACTGGCATGGCATTTTTTTGTGCAAAATCTTCAAATTGCAACAGCACGTTTGGCCAGCGGCGCTTCACTGCCTGAATAAAGGCATCAACAAACTCTTCGTACTCTTCGCCAGTAATGCGAGGGTTACGCCAGCCCATATATACAGGATCGTTAAGCAACTGCTGATTGTTAGTACCAGCATCCAGTACCACAGGCAAAGTATAAGCGGGGGAAATACCACCACAGGCAGTATACAAAGACAGCTTACCAATAGGGATCCCCATGCCACCAATCCCTTGATCACCCAGGCCTAAGATACGCTCACCATCGGTAACCACTATCACTTTTACATTACGCTTAGTGGCGTTTTGTAAAATATCATCGATGCGATCACGATCGGGGTAAGAAATAAATAAACCACGAGCACGGCGGTAAATATTAGAGAACTCTTCACATGCCTTGCCCACGGTCGGAGTATAAATAATGGGCATCATTGTGCTTAAATTATCGTGCACCAAACGATAAAACAGCGTTTCGTTAGTATCTTGAATGTTGCGCAGATAAATATGCTTATCAAGATCGTTTTGAAAAGAGGTATATTGCTGGTAAGCGCGGGCGGCTTGCTCATCAATGGTTTCAATACAGTGTGGTACTAAACCATCTAGGTTAAAAGCAATACGCTCGTCTTTAGAAAAAGCACCGCCTTTGTTTAGCAGCGGCGTTTCAAGTAGGGCTGGGCCAGCATAAGGTACATAGAGGGCACGTTTATCATGATGCTCTTTGGGCATAAAACATCTCGCTTAAGTTATAGTCCCGCAGGGGAGCTGATTTCGAATATGTGGGGGCTCGACGCTAGTATAAGCCAAGCCACCTCATCAAACCACCGCCAGCTGAGCCCTTATGCATTTGTTCTGCTATTCATAAGCAATAACGCAGTTACGACCACGGCTTTTTGCTTGATAAAGTGCTTCATCTGCCCGCTGTAACAGCTCACTAATGGTATGGGTGTTATCACCGGCAGCCACACCGGCACTTACTGTAACTGAGATTTCGCTTTCATCTAATGGGCTTTCTATGGGTTGTGACTCTACCGCTAGGCGTAGGGTTTCTGCTTGGCGAACGCCTTGCTCAAGCTCAGTGTTGGGGAGTAACACCACAAACTCTTCGCCGCCGTAACGCGCCACTGTGGCATCTTGTCCAAAAATATCGACCAAAGTCGTGCTCACATTCACCAGCACTTCGTCACCAATTAAGTGGCCGTGCTCATCATTAATGCGTTTAAACTTATCCAAATCAAACAAGATCACGCTGCACATTTCGCCCAGTTTGCTGTTATGGCGCACGGCTTTAAATTGCTCCATAAATAAGCGGCGATTCATTAACCGCGTTAGGGGGTCACGGGTCGACTCTCGGTATAAATCCAATAACATGCGCAACTGTCCTGTTTGCACCCATAACATGGCCAAACTAAAGCACAATAATAACCAAACTCGCTCAATCAACTTGCCATTGCTTAATGTGTGCGAGTCTAACCAATAATCGGTCGCTAACACGGCCGCAATAATGGTAACCGCGACTCTTACCCCCGAGCGAATCGGCAGTGGTAACACGGCAAGTAACGCCAGTAAAAAATAAGGAAACGCCATATAACCGGTAGGCATGGCAGCCACGTCTCTAAAGCTCCATAAGCTCACTGCATTAAATAACAGTAATATCACTAACAAGGCAAACAGCGAGAGCACCATCCAGCGGCGGTTTAATTTGCATAAATAACTGAGCGGCAACAGTGGGGTAAGCATCACACCTGCCATTAGGCGCACTTTCCATAACAGGTGAAAATGCGCACTGTCTAATACCCACCAATCAACGGCAATCCAGCCGGCAATGCCGATTAATAACAAACTCACTAACCAACGAAAACGCACTGCCACAAAGCCGATACGAATTAGCTTAAAGTCCTGAGAATGAGATCGATCACTCCAGTATTCTTTTAACCCCATCTCACTCCCCTTATTAGGTTATTCAATCGCTACCTTGGCTTGACTGCACGACAAAAGGCTAACAATAACTAAAGTCTATAATGGGCGCCAGTGTATAATGGCACTCATTAAAAATAATGCTGGATCAGGCTGTTATTTATGGCGGCTCGCTTATGTTGCAGGCGAGCAGCTTAAGTGACAGAATTTCTCACTGCAATGTGATGTGCTTAAGCATCAATACCCGCTTCTCTTTTATTGATAGGAAAATACCTTGTCTATTACACTTTATGGCATTAAAAACTGCGATACGGTTAAAAAAGCGCGCAAATGGTTAGATCAACATCAGGTTAATTATGTGTTTGTGGACCACAGAGCCGATGGGCTAGACCCAGACTCTCTTCACCACTGGCTTGAGGAATTAGGTTGGGAGCAGCTGGTCAATAAACGCAGTACCACCTATAGAGCTTTATCAGAGTCAGAGAAAGCTAACTTAGGCCCAAACACCGCCTATGCTTTACTAAAAGCGAACCCCACCTTAATTAAGCGTCCCTTGCTAGATAACCAAGGCGAGCTGTCTGTGGGCTTTAAAGCCGAGCAATATGCGGCCTTATTCAAGCAGTAGTACGCTGCTTCATTAAAACAAACCTAATACCTTCATTTGGCTGATGGGCATCAGGGTTCAATTATCGATAATAAGGAGTCAGCCATGGATCCTTTGTGTTTAGTGGGCTTAAAAGATAATCATCTCGTGCCGTTAGCAGAGCCTGGGCACCGCCTGCAAGCCGAGGCTAAGCAGGCGTTTATGGCCATGCAAGCGGCAGCGGCACTTGATGGCTTTCAGCTGATGCCGGCGTCTAGTTTTCGCAGCTTTGAGCGCCAGCTGGCCATTTGGAATGGTAAGTTTGATGGCACCCGCCCATTACTCGATGCCCATAGCCTGCCATTAAACAGCCAAGAGTTAAGTGAAGCTGAGCGCGTTAACGCTATTTTACGTTGGAGTGCACTGCCCGGTACCAGCCGTCATCATTGGGGCACAGATATTGATATTTATGACCCCAGCTTATTACCCCCAGGCGCCAACCTAAAACTGGAGCCTTGGGAATATGAAAAAGAAGGCTATTTTTATCCCCTCAGCCAATGGCTTGCAAACAATATGGCCCGGTTTGATTTTTATCTGCCTTTTGCACAGCCAAATGGCGGCGTTGCGGTTGAGCCATGGCACCTGAGTTATCGGCCTTTGTCTGCGCCGTGCGCGGCTCAACTTAGCCCCCAATTAATAGCGCAAGTACTAAAAGAGCAGCAAATTGATGGAAAAACGCATATTCTTAATCAATTGGACCGTATTTTTGTCCACTATATTAAAGAGGATTAAATAATGAGCACATTACTGTGGATTGCGCTTCCCCTACTGTTTATTGTGGGGTTATTTGTTAGCGCCCTTAAAGACACTAAGCGAGTCGAGCGCTCGGTTAAGCGAAATCGCGATAAAATGCAGCTAAAAGACTGGGATCAAGAAGAAAGAAAAAATAAAGAACGAGAAGATAATTGGGGGGTTCCGCCCGCCCCTCGCGGCAGCTACCATCCAGATAAAGAGAGTGATAAAGAGAGTAAAGATAAGTAACTGCTGATAATCAGGCACAGATGGAGGCAGCAGCATGGAGCAACTCGAATTTTTTGATTTACTCAGCCCCTGTATTGGGGTCTGTCAGGTCAATAATAAAGGGTATTGCAAAGGCTGCTTTCGTCGACGTGACGAGCGTTTTAACTGGCTACAACTTAGCCCAGCGCAACAGCGTGAGGTTATTCGCTTGTGCCAAGACAGAAAACGCCGTGTACTGGCCGCGGCGCGCAAAAAGCAAAGAGAGCTGTTATTAGAACCCGCGCCAGAGCCACAAAACACCCTGAAGTTAGATTCAAAAGAATAGTGCCTAGCGCCCGGCACCAAGCTAAAGAAAAAGCCCCAACCAATTCGGTCGAGTGTTCTTTACCTAAATAAAGCGTACAGCGTATAGAAAGCCTGAAGCTCAGAGCTAGAAGCGGTAAGCTAAACAAAAACACTGAGGCATTTTTATTTTTGGTTTTACTTCCGGCTTCTAGCTTCAAGCTTATTACTGTCTGTTAGATGGATTGCCGCGTCGTTGCACTCCTCGCAATGACCAAAGGGAGTGGCTTTTCGTCGGGGCCAACCTGCCACTGCGTTACTTTTTCTGTTGGGTATTTGCTTGTTGTAACCCGTGCCAAAACCAGTCCGCCACTTGCTGTGCTGGGGCTGGCTCAAGGTGAAAGTGATGACTGCCGACCAAAGTTTTAAACTCCAGATCAGGGATGAGTGGCAACATAGACTCAATTAAAGATAACTCCTCCCCGCGCTCTGCCATGACTAACTGCACTGGCATGGTTAAGCGGCGCACAAAAGCGGCAATTTGTGACTCGCACAAACGCACAATAGAAGGCTGCGTCAGCGCCATATCGCTGCGCCATACCCAGCCTTGTGCCGTTTGTTTCATGCCACGTTCTAATAACCAAGTGCCGGCTTCGCGGCTTACCGGCCAGCGACTGTTGATGCGGGTAGCCAAGGCTTGCTCGAAGCTTGCATAAGGTTTAAGTGAGCGACGCGCTAACCTTGACCCTCGGCGCAAGGCTTTACCCATTAACTCAGGTAGCTGCTCGGCGGGATAGTCCAGCGGTATTAGGCCATCGAGTAACATCATACGGCTGACTTGCTCAGGAAAGGCGCCAGCAAACAAGGTGGCAACACCCGCCCCTAAAGAATGCCCCAATAAAGTCACTTTATTTAGGCCTAAGTGGGTGACCAATGCCTGTACATCGGCCACATTATCCCAAATATAATAAGGCTGACCAAAGGGACGATGATCCGATAAACCGTGGCCGGCCAAATCGAGGGCGATCAGGCGAACATGGGGCAGCAACTTGGCCAACAAGGTAAAACTGGCTGCATTATCTAACCAACCATGCAAAGCAATTACAGGTACTCCCTGCTCAGGCCCCCACTCCATTACCGCGAGCTTTCGATTATGATAAGTAAAATCCCACTGCTTACATACCACCGTCATGTGCTATGACTCCCACCGGTGAGCGGCTTGGGTATCGCTGTCTTTTGCATCGACCCAACGCGTGCCCGCTGGGGTTTGTTCTTTTTTCCAAAACGGGGCCTGAGTTTTTAAGTAGTCCATAATAAATTGGCAGGCACTAAATGCGGCTTCTCGGTGCTGACTGGCCACCCCCACCAATACAATTTGATCACTCAGCTCTAGCTGCCCCACTCTGTGAATCAGGGTGCAAGCAAGTAGCGGCCAGCGCGCATTGGCCTGCTCGACGATACGCTCAAGTGCTTTTTCAGTCATTTGCGGGTAGTGCTCAAGTGTCAAGCGCGTAACCGTATCCCCTTGGTTCATATCACGCACTTTACCAACAAAAGTCACCACGGCACCGGTTTGATGAGATTCACTTAATTCTGCATATTCACTGGCAAGATCAAAGTCTTCTGTTTGTACTCGGATCATCTTAGCCTCCCGTTACCGGCGGAAAGAACGCCACTTCATCTTGGCTCGATACGGCCGTACTCAGTGGCACTATTTCGTGGTTAACGGCGGCTAACAGCGTCGGCTGGCCCAAGGCGCTGGCCCAAGGCTCCCCTTTGGCTACTAAATGCTGGCGCAAAGCACTAACGCTGGCAAACTCTCCGGTTAAGGTTAGGCTGTCTTGACCGACTTGCTCACGAATATTGGCAAAAAACATCACTGTAATTGTCATACTGTAAAGTCTCCCGATTTACCACCTCGCTTTTCTAACAAGCGAAGTCCTTCAATGCGCATGTCTTTTTGCACCGCCTTGCACATATCATAAATAGTTAATGCCGCCACCGAAGCTGCCGTTAGCGCTTCCATTTCTACGCCAGTTTGCCCCGAGAGTTTGCAATAACTTTGAATATGCACACCACCTTGCTCTGTGTTGGGCGTTAACTGAACTTCTACTTTAGAAAGGGCTAAAGGGTGGCATAGTGGGATCAAGTCGGCGGTTTTTTTCGCAGCCATAATGCCGGCAATACGCGCAGTGGCAAACACATCGCCTTTGTGATGTTGGCCATTTACAATTAGCGCTAACGTCGACTCAGCCATCAAGACCCACGCCTCAGCACGGGCTTCGCGCACTGTCATGGCCTTGCTGCTTACATCCACCATATTGGCTTCACCCGAGGCATTAATATGGGTTAATTCGCTCATTGACTCACCAAATGTTGCACAAAGTTACAAGGTTTATGACCTGCGTCCAGTTGCTCCGCCAAAATTCCCGTCCATCCGGTACGGCAAGCGCCCGTTGAACCGGGCAGACAAAAGATGGCGGTGTGATTGGCCAGTCCACCCAAGGCGCGACTTTGTACGGTAGAGGTGCCTAATTCTTGATAGGTGATATGGCGAAACAGCTCACCAAAGCCATCAATTTGCGTATCTAATAACGGCATAATGGCTTCAGGGGTGGTATCGCGACCCGTAAAGCCGGTACCGCCGGTGATCAGTACTACTTGTACCTCTGGGCTAGCTATCCAACGGGACACGAGCGCACGCATTTGATATTTATCATCTTTAAGAATGACTTTTTCTGCCAACTGATGACCAGCGTCCTTGATGGCATTAACCAGGTATTTACCCGAGCTATCGGTTTCTTCATTGCGGGTATCTGAGACGGTTAATACAGCAATATTAAGGGGAATAAACGCAACGGCGGCATGACTCATCATATCCTCACTTATTCGTTATCTTGATTATTATTTGGCGCTGACTACACACGAGTGGCCATCAGCGCCAATAAGGGCTTACAAAGCAACCGGCTTTTACCCAAAAGTCAACATGAAGCAGTTAGCCTGGTATCATATTAGCCACCAATGGATGCTAAATTTGGCGTCATACCTGCGTGACCTTGATGTAAAAAGTGGGTGGCTTTTTTATCAGCCAGCGCTTCTCTTAGGCGTCGCTGTAGTGCCGCTTGATCTTGATCGTCGCTGAGTAAGTCTCGTAAATCCACGCCATAATCGCCAAATAAACACAAATGTAGTTTGCCTAAGGACGACACGCGCAAGCGGTTACAACTGGCACAAAAGTCTTTGGAATAAGGCATGATCAAGCCAATTTCACCTTGATAATCAGGATGAAAAAACACTTCAGCAGGACCATCATTATGGGCTTTTACTTTTTGTGACCAACCTTGTTGCAGCAAAATATCTTTAATTAATGCGCCGCGCACATGATGGCGTTCAAATAAGGTATCCATTTCGCCGGTTTGCATTAGCTCAATAAAGCGTAATTGAATGGGGTTGTCTTTGATCCAAGCCAAGAAACGGTCTAAATCGCCATCATTTAAGCCACGCATTAATACCGCATTCACTTTTACCTGCTCAAAACCCGCCACAAACGCTGCATCAATTCCCGCCATCACTTCGTGAAACCGGTTTTGACCAGTAATTTGATGAAACATGCGAGGGTCTAGGCTGTCCACGCTCACATTAATGGCGGTTAACCCGGCTTGTCGCCATTCATGGGCAAACTTTGCCATGCGATAGCCGTTGGTGGTCATGGCGACTTTTTCGATACCGGGCGTATCAGCCACAGTTTCAATAATTTGCGTAAAGTCTTTGCGTAAAGAGGGCTCGCCACCGGTAATACGCACCTTGCTGGTACCCATAGCGGCAAAGGCATGAGTGATACGACGAATTTCATCGAGAGTAAGAAATGTTTTTCGACCATCGGGCATATAGCCATCAGGCAGGCAGTATTGACATTTAAAGTTGCATACATCTGTGACTGACAGTCGCAGATATTGGAACTTACGCGCGAAAGCGTCTTGTAATTCAAACATAAAACACCTTTCCAATGCGGGAGGCTACGACATTTCTCTCGCAACCCTTACAGCGCTAGGCTGAACGGTCTGACAACCTTATTGTTCTACTAACATAACAACTTAGGCTTACCCGACTCGGAGTTTTTAACCAATGATATTGTTCTATTCAGATTTAAGCTTAATAGCAATTTGCCTAAATAGATATAGTTTTAAGTAGAGAAACCTACTTAATGTGCACTGTACAGACCGAATGAAGACAACACAATGCCTCATCCATATTGCAACAATAACCCTTAGCAAAAAGCGAGCAATTCGCAATATGACTGCACTTTTTATGACTGCTTTTTGAACGCCCTGCCGTCTATACTGGCTTTGCTAAGTTGGCACGATTATTTCATACAAAAAAGCAGTTGTTTTTATCCCGTGCTCTCTTCAGCTTTTTGCTGAAGTTCGGCCAACCCATTTGGGTTGGCCATTTTTTTACTTTTTTGAGTTTACTGGTACTAATAATGCCTGCTTGCCCCTCTTTGCTGACCAACAGGCAACCAAGTTGCTATAAAATCACGATTAGATATTGGGCTACTTAGTAAGTCTTTCTTTAACTGCCTCTAACGTAGCAGCTAAGGCTGTTTGCCATACACTAATCTGCAAAGTTATCACTTCCTCATCTTGTAACTGGCAAGACTCTTCTAGTTTTTCACTCACATACTGACAGCGTAAGGCTCCATAACTGCCACACGCTGACTTTAAGCTATGGCAGTGTGCCGCCATACCCATAAAGTCACTCTGTTGATAAGCCTGTTGTAAACGATCATCCAACTGCTGACTGTCTTCAATAAACAAACGAAGCAACCGCTCTATCACTACCGTTCCTAATGTTTGATCCATACGCTGTAACTGATACTCATCTAACACAGGTAACTGCGCTTGCAATACCTGCCAGTTAATCATGAGAGAGTTCCCAGCTTTGTAATTTTCTATAAATAGTAGAAGGACTCACTTCCAGTAAAGCTGCCGCTCGCGAGACGTTACCTTGGCAATGCCCAATGGCCCTTTCTATCGCTTGGCGCTCTAATACAGCAAGTGGCACTATGGGCGTTGGCAAGGCATCAGCGACCACTTCATAAGATGCAGCTCCGCTTAATGGTTGATCCAGTGGTGCAGGTAACATATCGAGTTCAATCCACTCACCTTGATGCAATACTACGGCATTGCGGATCACGTTTTGCAGTTGTCGCACATTGCCCGGCCAGTGATAGGCTTGCAAACGATCTTTAGTGGCCTCAGATAAACCAACAAAAGATTTACCTTCTTCGCGCGATGCTTGGCGAACCAAGGCGGTGGCAATGCTAATGACATCTCCACCACGCTCGCGTAATGGGGGGAGGTTAATAGGGATCACATGCAGGCGGTAATACAAGTCTTCACGAAACCGCCCTTGCTCTACTTCTAGTAAGGGATCGCGGTTAGTCGCACACACAATGCGCACATTGACTGTTACTTGTTGAGAGCTGCCCACAGGCTGTATTTGCCCACTTTGTAAAAAGCGCAGTAGCTTACTTTGCAGCTCAAGATCCATTTCGCAGATCTCATCCATAAAGAGCGTGCCGCCATTAGCGCGTGTCACGGCGCCTTCTCGATCTTGTAATGCACCGGTAAAAGCGCCTTTAATATGGCCGAACAGCTCACTTTCCATTAGCTCTTTTGGAATGGCTGCACAATTAAGAGCAATAAAAGGGCCATCATTCACCCCACTGAGCTGATGTATGGCTTCGGCGCACACTTCTTTACCGGTACCACTTTCGCCGGTAATCAATACTGTTGCACTACTTGGTGCCGCATTTTCAATCAGTCGATATACTTTTTGCATCGGCAAGCTGGTGCCAATAAAGCCTTGAAACGGTTCCTTTTCAATATCATGTCGATAACGATCAACCAGCTGATTTAGACGTCGAAATTTCATGGTATTGTGTAACGTAACTTTTAAGCGCTCAACTTCTATCGGCTTGTTAATAAAATCGTGTGCTCCCAAGCGCATTGCATCTACGGCTACATCTATAGAGCCATGGGCGGTGATCACTATGGTGGTGATATTAGGATGCTCATCATGTAGCCACTGCAGAATGTCCATGCCTGGCATATCTGGTAGCATTAAGTCGAGTAGTAAAATATCTGGCGGTTGTTGTCGAATATGTTCAAGCGCTTCTTGGCCATTACTCACTACTGTTAATAACAATGGTTCATCTTGAAGATAAGCCTGGTAGAGGGCTGCCAAAGAAGCAGTATCTTCTACCAATAAGACATTTAGTCTCTCATCACTCATGTATTTATCTCACCCTTAACCATTAGGTTGGTTTTCGCATACAGCACTTTAACACGCTAGTGTAAAAAGCCTTTACAGTAAATTAACTTTATGTAAACATTCATTGAGCACTCAAAATGACCCATTTGTTGTTCACTGCGATGTGCATTTACCTTTTTATATTGAGTCTTTTCGCTCTTGTTGCAACTTCCATTTTAGCCCTGTGGCTGCTGCGAAACCAAGGTATTGATATACCTTGGTCTTTTTTATTTATTGCTGATATTCAGATGCACTAGGCTGGGTTATCAACATCAATAAAGCACACTTGTAAGTCATGCTCTGTAGCTAACCACTCACCCAATGCTTTTACCCCATAGCGCTCGGTTGCATGATGGCCGGCGGCAAAAAAGTGGACACCACACTCTCGTGCTACATGGACTGTTTTTTCAGAAACCTCCCCCGTAATAAAGGCATCCATGCCTTGTTCGGCAGCTAAATCAATAAAACCTTGGCCACCACCGGTACAAAAACCCACTCGACGGATCTGCACGGGGGCATTATCGCCAACATGTAATATAGGTCGTCCAAGCACTGACTGTAGTCGTTCACTCAACTGCTCACCACTCACAGGCGTACTCAGCTCACCATATCGTGCTACCGATAAAGCATTACCTGGCTCTAATGGTCCCGTATTCACAATATTAAGCAAGGCGGCTAACTGCGCGTTATTGCCAAGTTCAGGAGCAATATCCAGCGGCAGATGATAGGCATATAGATTAATATCATGAGCCAATAGCGCCTTTAAACGCTGGCGTTTCATACCGCGCACTTGCTCGTTTTCGCCTTTCCAGAAATAGCCATGGTGCACCAGTACAGCATCGGCATTTGCCAAAATCGCTTGGTCAATCAGGGCTTGGCTGGCTGTTACACCGGTAATGATTTTGTTAATCTCAGGCTTGCCTTCAACTTGCAGGCCATTGGGGCAGTAATCTTTAATGGCAGCCACATTAAGCTGCGCATTCAATCGCTGCTCAAGTTCTAAATTATTCATGCTAACTCCATATGTATTTGGCATAAGGCGATCTTTGTACATCGCATGCTGTCATTGATAAAGGTGACTTGAATGAGTCAAACTCTTACTGCGCTATTATCGCAACTTACCGATCCTATCGTACGCGATTTGGCATGGGCAATTGCGAGCCCAAACCTGTTGCGAGCGTCTTCTTTAGCACCAGAGAATACATGGTATGAACGGCTTGTCGGCGAATATCAAGATCGCTTGCTGGAACTTGACGATAATCCCACATTATTACATCACCACTGCCAGTCACAACGCCACCTTGGTTTCTATTTTGAATCGCTTTGGCACTTCTTTTTGCTCGATCACGCTCGTTTTCAAGTGCTGGCGCATAACTGGCAGCAAGTAATTGATGGTACCACGCTAGGCGCATTTGATTTTATTGTTTGGGATCAAAGACTAAAGCGCATAGAACATTGGGAGTTAGCCGCTAAGTTTTATCTGATTAGCCGACCAGAGCAGCCGTTTGATAGTGCCTTAGGCATTAACACGCGCGACAAGTTACGTCGCAAGCATGAGCACATGCTCAATCACCAGCTAATGCTGAGTCAACAACCCAAGGTGCATTTAAAACTATTAGCGCAAGGCTTACTCCCTCAACACACACGCTTGATTTTAAAAGGGCGTTTATATTATCCCAATGGCTGCCAGTGCTTTTTGGATGCACAGGGAGAAAGAGGTACTTGGGGAGTTGAGTCCCCTTCGACTGCGTTTGTAGCACAACAAAAACTAGGCTGGCTAACAGGCGGACGCGATAGTAAAACCCGGGAGAAAAAACAAAGTTATAGAGACGCATGCGGCAATTGGTATGTGCAAGTCGATCAAGACTGGTTAAACATGGCTAAAGGATAAGGAATGGGGAATGAAATTTAGATACAAAAAAGCCACTCATAAGAGTGGCTTTTTTGTTTTACTTATGGTGCCCGGAGCCGGAATTGAACCGGCACGCCCTTGCGAGCGAGGGATTTTAAATCCCTTGTGTCTACCGATTTCACCATCCGGGCAGACAACTTTTTACACTGGAGGCGCGTTCCGGAGTCGAACCGGACTAAACGGATTTGCAATCCGCTGCATAGCCGCTTTGCTAACGCGCCTAACAATATATTACTAAATTTGGAGCGGGAAACGAGATTCGAACTCGCGACCCCAACCTTGGCAAGGTTGTGCTCTACCAGCTGAGCTATTCCCGCATAATAAATTATATCCGCTTTTAGGTCGCGGCGACCTTGTTCAATACTATTGAGCTCGGCGCTATCTCGCCTTTCAATGGTTGCGCATTATAAACATAGCGTTGCGCAATACAAGTACTTTAATAAACATTACTGCTAAGTGGCTTTATTTTAATCAACTTGTTGTTTTTTAATACATACTTACTACATTAAGCGAGTGTATTCATTGTTTTATGATAGATAAAAATAACAGTGTTGCCCTTAACAACAAGAGGCTAAACTCATTATTCGTTTTCATTTAGGAGCAAAGGCATGCGCTTTCATTTATTGCTATTAACTTGGGCCCTATTCAGCTTTTCTACGCTTGCAGACTCTCGTTTACCTGCTCCTGAAGCCGCAACTGGCTGGAATGAGAAACCACTGGTGGACGCACACCATGCTATGGTGGTCACGGCCAACCCTTATGCAAGCAAAGCCGCGCAACAAATGTTGCAACTTGGCGGCAGCGCGGTAGATGCCATGATAGCCGCACAAGCCGTTCTCACCTTGGTAGAGCCTCAATCCTCAGGTTTAGGTGGCGGTGGTTTTATGGTGTATTGGCAACAAGAAAACGCCATGTTAACCACCTTAGATGGGCGAGAAACCGCTCCTATGGCGGCACCCAGTGACTTGTTTTTAGATGATAACCAAGCGCCGCTCGCCTTTTATGATGCCGTGGTAGGTGGGCGCTCTGTGGGAACGCCCGGCACAGTTAGATTAATGTGGCACGCTCACCAACGCTTTGGTGAGCTTGACTGGTCTGTGCTTTTTACCCCTGCTATTCGCCTCGCCACGGAAGGTTTTACTGTCTCACCCCGCCTCGCTCGGCTTATTGCAAAAGATAAACATCATTTAGTAAAAGATCCCGACAGTAGAGATTACTTTTTTGACTCACAAGGTAACCCTCTGGCCGCAGGCAGCCATAAAACAAACCCTCAACTGGCCAAGGTGTTGCGCCAAATTAGCCAACATGGGCCCGATGCTTTTTATCAAGGAGCCTTGGCAGAGAAGATAGTGAACAAGGTCGCTCAGGCGGAGCATCCAGGATATTTACGCTTATCAGATCTCAGTGAGTATCAAGTAAAAGAGCGCCCAGCTTTGTGCGCACCCTATCGCCAATATCAGATTTGCGGTATGGGGCCACCCAGCTCGGGCACGCTCGCATTAGGGCAAATTTTAGGTATGTTGGCTCACTCTAACTTGGCCGCGCTTGGCCCTAATTCGCCTCAAAGCTGGCGTTTAATTGCGGATGCCTCTCGCCTCGCCTTTGCCGATCGTAATCGCTATGTGGCCGACAACGACTTTGTTCAGGTTCCCACTGAAGCATTATTAGCCCCCGCCTATCTTGCTAAGCGCGCAGCCTTACTAAATCAATCGAATCAAGCCTTGCTCAGTGTGAGCCCTGGTCAACCTTTAGCTAATCTCAACCGTCAAGGTTCTGATAGTTCACCAGAGTTTCCCTCCACCACCCACTTAAGCATTGTTGATAACAAGGGTAATGCCCTCTCTATGACCAGCACCATAGAAAACGGCTTTGGCTCACGACTCATGGTACAGGGTTTTTTACTCAATAATGAGCTAACGGATTTTGCATTTAGCCCCGTGATTGAAGGTGAGCCTGTGGCTAATCGGCTTGAGCCTGGCAAACGCCCACGTTCCTCTATGGCGCCCACTATTGTTATGCAAGACAATCAGCCATTATTAATTGTAGGCTCACCGGGTGGCAGTAGCATTATTGGCTATGTATTACATAGCATCATTAATATTCTTGACTGGGGAATGACGCCCGCACAAGCTCTTCATCAACCGCATATCATACACAGAGGTAAGGTATTAGAAATGGAAGCAAGTGGGAGAAATATTGCCTTACAATCCGCGATGTCGGCACTCGGATTTACTGTTAAATTTACCGAGCTTAATTCTGGGCTACACGCCATTATGCTAACCGATGAAGGCATTACTGGTGCGGCTGACCCTAGACGCGAAGGCGTAGCACTGGCGGCTGATTAAGATATTTAAAAAATAATGCGGTGCTGAGAAGTTTCTTGTTGTTAATACAGATATAATTACGACAATAATTGTCTTTTAATGTCGGGCATCACAATCAATGAATAGAAGAAACCAGCATATTATTGACGAGGAAGTCACCTACGGGCGCCATGAACAATTGGTTTCAACCACAGATTTACGTGGCGTTATTACTTATACTAACGATATTTTTTGTCGGGTTGCAGGCTATGAGCCCGGGGAATTAGATGGAAAAAGTCATAATATCATTCGCCATCCCGATATGCCCAAAGCGGCATTTAAAGATCTTTGGACACACGCCAAAGCCGGTCGCCCTTGGCGTGGTGCCGTTAAAAACCGCTGTAAAGATGGCCGTTACTACTGGGTTGATGCCTATGTCACGCCTATTTATCAAGACAGTAAAATAATTGGCTACCAGTCGGTACGCACTAAGTTAGATGATAAAACACGCGATATTGCCAGCAAAGCTTATCAACAACTGCTAAAACAAGAACAACAAAAGCGCCACCCAAACACTTGGCTCAAGCCAATGATTACCGCCCTCCCCCTAGCTGGGCTATTTGCGTTATTGGTTGCAGCCTTTTTCACTGGTGGCGCCAGCCAACTACTGTGGAGCTTGTTGCCTTTAGTTTGGTTAGCCCTGTGTTATCAAAAGCCTTTATTAGGCACTCGGCGCTACTTGCGCGGCCTTGGTCAAGAATATGACAGTATTTCGCGACTGGTTTACTCGGGGGACGCCACACATGCTATTGCCGACTATCACCTTAAAATGTGGCAAGCCCGTACCCGCACTATTTTAGGTCGTGTGGATGACGCCACCGACTCGCTTAAAGAGCTGTCTAAATCTATGGGGCAAGCCATGACAGGGGCACGGGTCGAGCTAAGCCAACAAGACAGTGAAACCCATCAAATTGCCGCAGCCATTAATGAAATGTCGGCCACCGCCAATGAGATAACGCGCAATACTCAGCAAGCCGCTACTAATGCCGAACAAGCACAGCAGCAATGTCATATTAGCCAACAACAACTTGAGCAAACCCGTATTAAAATTGTCAGTCTTGCGGAGGATGCTCAACAAGCTGCTGCCGCTACACTGGCTCTTACTGAAGAGTCTGATCGTATTGGCACGCTTATGGGGGAGATCCAAGGAATTGCCGATCAAACCAACCTACTGGCATTAAACGCCGCTATTGAAGCGGCTCGGGCAGGTGAGCATGGTCGCGGTTTTGCTGTGGTAGCCGAGGAAGTTCGCGCATTATCGACTCGCACCCACGGGGCAACTGAGCATATTCAAGGCAGTATTAATAATATTCAGCAAACTTTGGCACAATGGCGCACCATGATGGATACCAATATGGAGCACAGCCAAGACTGCGTACAGGCAACTCAAGCAGGCAGCGATAGCTTACAGCAGGTTGTGAGTGAAATTGATCATATTGCAGGGATTACGGTACAAATATCGTCTGCTGCCGAACAGCAGCAATTAGTGGCCGAGGAAATTAGTCATAATGTGCATCATATTTCTGAAACCTCCTCTGCTAACTTAACTAAAATTGAGCAGGTAGAAAGCTCAAGTAAACAACTACTGGAGCAATCTCAGGGGCTAAACGACTTAACTCGGACTTTTTCTTAAATATTAGTCATTTATGAAGCGCTTGCGAACTGATCACTCACACAAAATTTTGCACCTCGTTTCCTTGGTGCCTTACGGCTGCGTGGTCAGTTATGGTCAACTGGCTGATTTAGCAGGCCTACCGGGGCGCGCCCGATTAGTGGGGCGCACGTTGCGCGTGCATAATACCGAACAGCTGCCTTGGCACAGAGTTGTGGCGGCTAATGGTCGATTAAGCTTACCTAAAGGCAGCCCCGCCTTAAACGAACAACGACAGCGCTTAATCAGTGAAGGGGTAACCTTTAAAGGGAATGCCATTACTGGTGCCTGCGTTGCTATGACTAAGCATCAATGGCAGCCAGATCTTGGCGCCATCTTGATGTTGTTTGATGGATAATACCCATCTAAATAAAAATGTGGCCTAGCTTAAAATTGGACACGAGAGACAACAGAGTCAGTTTCTAGGCAGGCGATGTTGCAGTCTAGGAACGGATAAATGGAGCGACTTTTTACTCAGCTGTTATACAAATAAAAATCGCTTAGTGAGCTTTCTAGGTTGGTATAAGCTGAGCAGTTAAGGTTAAAGTGACAGAGGTTATCTTTGGGCAAGCAATTTTATGTTCTTTTATTATGTCGCTTGGGTAAATTCACTTATCAGCGCTTTACTACAAAAACCTAGCGTATAACCCCATTATCAAACTTAGAGCATTAAGGTGCTCTCAGTGCAATCGACTCTGCGCTACTGGAGCTAGTACGACACCGCAACCACTCCAGCCCCCACAAAGCCAGCCAAGCATAGAGTGTAATAACAATGAATAACCCCATACGCACGGCAAATGCTTGATAAACGTCTTTTCCGTTGGCGCTATCTTCAACCGCAGGCCCCAACAGTATCAGCATGGTGATCAGTACATTTTGCCAAAACGATGGCGAGTACTGGCTTAAGATAACGGTATAAAATTTGCCGCTAATAAATAAAGCAGCCAAAAGCATCCACAAAAAATACATCCATAGATTAGGAGCAATACTCAAGCCAAACCAAATTAATAGCGCAAATAATCCCGCCATTAATGTAGACCCTAACAACTCTCTACCGGCATGGCGCGCATTCATAATAGAAGTTTGCTGACCTAACATAACAGCTTTCATTATTATGGGCATAAAAGCTGCGGGGTTAATTAACAGCACCAAATAACAGGGAAAGACAATAAGCGTTGCACGTAGAGCAAGCCAATTGGATTGCACGACGTCCGCCTTTTTTTCTGGCATACCCGAAGCTTGTTGCTCATCCTCAGGAAACAGCGGATACACTAACCACTGGCACACGACTCCCACGGCCACACCAACAAGAAGAGCATCAATAACGGCTCTTGCAGCTTCAAAGCTCACCGTTCCCGCTGCACTAATCATAGTAATACCAACCGTCAATAGTGTTGCAGCAGCAGCCTTACCCAAGTTAATACTAATAAAGTTGCTAACAAAAAGGCCAACAAATACTAACAGTAATCCCGTTATGGGGTAATGCATTAAAAATGGCAAGAGCAGCAGCCCAATACTCAGTATAAGGCTGAACACTAATAATAGGCCTAACAACCCTTTTAGCGCTATCGGCGGCTTGGGGGCTGCACCCAGTATAAACACAAATAAGGGTGCCAAAAATGGCATATCTACCCCTAGTGCATAAGCCAGCATTAAAGACAGAGCAATGGTCAGAGCCAGTCGAAAAACTCGCCGCGCTTTTAATGGCATAATATTGCTGTGAACAGCCCTAATACGCATAGGATATTAGGCTCTTAAAGCGAATATATGCTTTACCTAACCAAGCTAACAAGCCACCTTGTTCATTGTAGGCGATAACGGCGGCTTGGCCGCCAATGCGTAAACTTTTCTGTAGCTCAGGATCTTGAGTTACATCAAAAGTCACATTAACAGGAAAACGTTGCGATTGACGTAACCAATCACGACTATTATCAATAGTGGGTAACGTGCCTGGGCTGGACGCTTTTCCTGCGCTAACCCCTAAACCAATACTACTCACTTTGCCCTGAAATATCTGTCCAGGCAATATGTCGAAAGCCAGCTCTACCGGCGTGCCTGCACGCATCAAACTTAAATTGTTCTCTGTATATTCTGCCCGCACCCATACATCTCGCACTGCCACCAGCGTCATCATGGGCGTTCCTGCTCCAGCGAACAAGCCAATATCGGTATGCAAATCGGTTATCACCCCCCGTGATGAGGCTGTTACTGTGGTGCGTTCTAGATCGAGTTCTGCCTTTTCTACTGCTTTTTCAGCAATTTGTACTAAAGTATTCTGCGCTCCGTTATCGCCGCCTTTTTGTTCAATTGCACGTTGAATATCGGCTTTTGCAGCCGCCACTCCAGCCTTAGCTTG
Source organism: Oceanisphaera pacifica (assembly GCF_017498065.1). Classification (GTDB taxonomy): domain Bacteria; phylum Pseudomonadota; class Gammaproteobacteria; order Enterobacterales; family Aeromonadaceae; genus Oceanimonas; species Oceanimonas pacifica. The sequence continues at coordinate 32,559 of NZ_JAGDFX010000005.1, forward strand.
ATCTAATGTTGCGCGAGAAATTTCTAATCGCCGCATTGAGATTGTGCCAGGATCATTGGCTCGTAAACGTTCTAGTCTATGGGTGTCTTGTTCAGATTTTAATAAGTTGGCTTGAGCGGCACGCAGGTTGGCTCGAGCGGAAATAACGGCGGCATCTCCAGCTTGTACTTGGCGCAAGGTGTTATCGAGATCAGAACGGGCCTTAGCAAGTGCTATTTCGTATTGGCTAGGGTCGATACGAAACAATCGATCGCCTTTTTCTACGGTTTGGTTGTTCTCTACCCAAACTTCAAGCACCACCCCAGATACTTGGGGAGCGACCCCTATAACATAACCTTGAACTCGAGCTTGGTCAGTATAAGGAGTGTAGCGATCTGCCAATATATACAAGGCTAAACTGAGCACAATTAGCCCTATGAGCAGTAGGCCGCTTTTTTTGACCACTTTTAGTGCCGAGTGATTAGCCTGCTCTGTTGGAGCAGAATGGTTATGTTTTTTTTCGGTATGACTCATGACTTTCAGCCTCTTATCTATTCTTGCAACGTGGGTAATGGTTGCTCTAGCTGATCACCCCAGTCAGTCCGTTGCTCCATCTGCTGGCGCAGTTTCTTTGGTACGATTTGCTCAACCGACGTTGGCTGCCAACCTCCACCCAGCGCTTTGTACAGCGCAATCACTGCATTAATATGTTCACCTTGGTTTACCACTAACTTATTGGACTGAGTCGCCAACGATCGCTGCGCATCTAAAACCCGCTGAAAATCAGAGTAGCCTTCTTGATAGCGCGAAGTAGACAAGGTTAGAGAACGCTCAGCTGCCGCCAATGATTGCTGCAAAATAGCGTCTTGCTCTAATGTTTTAACGACCACAATGGCAGCATCATCAATCTCACGGGCTGCTTGTAATACCGTATTTTGGTAACTCTCAATTGCTTGCTGTAGTCGCACATCCTGTACACGGATGTTATTTTTGATACGTCCATAATTAAAAAGATTCCAAGTAAAGCTGGGGCCAACCGCAGTGCTTAAAGTATTTGTGTTGCCTCCCAATGAGCTTCCCGACCAGCCTATATTGCCAAGCAGTGATATAGAGGGATACAGCTGTGCTTCAGCAAGCCCTATTTGCGCAGACTGTGCTGCTACTTGCCAAGCAGAGGTGCGAACATCCGGTCGGCGCATCAATAACCGTGCTGGTAGGTCTTGGATCATGGTTTTACTGAGTGCAGGTAAGGTGTTGGGTAATGCTGACAGCTCCGGCATATTGCCCGGTGGCCGACCTAATAACACGCCCAAAGCATTACTTAATTGTTGTTGGCCTATTTCCAGTTTAGGAATGGTGGATAAGGTGACCAGATACTGGTTTTTGGCTTGTTGCACATCAAGCTCGCCAGATTGACCACTGGTATACAGTTTTTCAGTAATTTCAAGGCTGCGTTTTTGTAAGGCAGCATTCTGTTTGGCTATATATATCTGCCGCGCGGTAGTTCGATAAGAAAAGTAAGTTTGCGCGACTAAAGCATTTAACAAGACTTGGGCATTTTTTTCATTGCTGATGGATGAAAAAAATGCTGCATCAGCAGATTCAATACCACGTTGAAAGCGCCCCCAAAAGTCTAACTCCCAACCAAGATTAACGCCTACATCGTAGCTTGTTAGATTAGAGTGACTGGCATTGCTGCCAGTACTCCAGCTGTCAGAGTGCATCACTGCGCCTGTTGCTCGTTGTGCTTGCGGATAACGATTACCTTGAGCGATGCCGAGCACTGCACGACTTTCCAAAATACGTAAGCCGGCGATGCGCAAACTGGAATTTTCAGCGCGAGCGGTTTTTAGCAACTCATTTAATACCGGATCGGCAAAGGATAACCACCAAAACTCTAGCTCTTGATTACGTTCAGACATGCCAGAAACGGGGGGATGTATTTGCCCATATAAACTAGACTCCCAGTCCGCTAACCAGTCAACCTTAGGTTCACTATAGTCAGGCCCCAAAGTAGTGCATGCAGTCACCATGGTGACTGCAAACAATAGCATTATCCGATAGGTCACTGTTTTCAAACGTTAGAATCCGTTACATTTTCATTCACGGTGGTGACATTGGGCTCGGCATATTCATTTACCCACTTAATAAAGACTTGGTAGCCGACTGCAAGCAATACTGCACCTAAAAATAGCCCTATAATACCGGCAAAAATCATACCGCCCATGGCACCTAATAGTATGACCAGCATCGGCGTATTAACAGCGCCACGCCCCAACAAAATAGGCTTAAGAACATTATCAGCAAGCCCACCTGCTAATAGATAGAGGGTCCAAATAACATTGCTGACTGTTGACGCATCTCCAACCCACCATAAGTAACCAATAGCAGGGAGAGAAACCAATAACGTTGGTAGCTGTAAAATCCCTAAAAATAAAACCAGCAACGCCAGTACACCTGCAGCAGGAAGGCCTGCAAACAAAAAGCCGACTCCAAGTATTACCGCTTGAATAAGAGCAACACCTAATACACCGACGGCCACCGAACGGGTTGTACGTATACTCAATGAATGTAATTCTGGCCCTGCTTCTGGCCCTGCGATGCGGCCTACAATTCGCGATATGCTTGCATGACCATCGGCACCATAAGCCATCATAACGCCAGCAATAACATAGGCCGCAAGAAAAAATAATACTGCAACTACCGTTTTACCTAAATAAGCCAACGTACTGCGTGCGAAGTGTTCAATAGACTCTTTATAAGTCGCCAAAAAAGCGTCCATATTATTAGCAGCATCAGCCCATAATGAATGGATCCGCTCACCAACAATGGGCCAGTTTGCAACCGCTGGATTAGGTGACGGCAACATAAGAGAGCCTGCCTGCCAAGAAGCATAGATATTGGTGATATGATCGACAAAAGATAACGAAAGAAAAAAGATAGGTACGCCCAGTAACAATAAACCTACCACCACTATTATTGTTGAAGCTCGGCCCTGATTTCCACCTAAACGAGCTGCAATGGCTTGATGAAGCGGATATAAAGTTACCGCTAATACCAGAGCCCAAATTATCAAGCTGGCGAATGGATTAAAGATTTGAAAACATAGCCACACCAGTGTACCTATAAAGGCAAACCGAATTAATGTATCCATCAAGCTCTTAGTCACTAATCTTTCTACTAATTCTACGTTTTTATCCATCTTGATTTCCCAATATCCTTATTGTTAGCACTACGCATTATATGCGTTAGTCTTGTTTTTACACATTATGAGCCATAAGTACAATCAGTAATTACTATTATGTTGTGTAGCAGCATAATGGTATTTTTTACAGCGTGACTCAATAGGTTCACCATTCTATGCATGACACTGGTTAGCGGTATACGCAATCTCATCAAAAACGATGGTAGCGCTAACTCTAATCATGTAGTGCGTCTAATTGTAGCTCTAGATCTAGATAAGAGTAGTCTATTTCTGCTCTTCAAATATCAGTATACAAAGCTTGTAATCATTTCTTTTTGATAAAAAAGGTAAGTTGCGTGCCACCCACTCTTTTATACAGAGAACTAAGCTCGCATAAAGTACGATATAGAGGCACGTTAAACATATAGTAACTATTAATTCTTTATTCAGCTAATAAATCAGAGAGTTTGTCTGATCCGTATATATATACAGATTTAAACGAACATCATGGCAGAGCCTAATTTCTTCTTATAGGGTTTAGAATAGTCCCAGTTGTTGGCCACAAATGGCGTCAAAGCTGAGGCCGATAAAGGGTAATATGGCATCGGCTACCGGCTTAATTTGACGATCCACATAATGCTGATAGTCAATAATCGATTGCATATACTCCACCGGCTCTGGGCCATTAACGGTGATCACATAATCCACCGTACCTTGTTGCTGATAGCGCAACGCTAAGCCAAGCCGTGCATTATGCTCATCGGCTAGCCGAGCGGCTCGCACCTGAGGCGGCTGCGATTTAGTGTATTGCGCTAAAGGTCGGCGTAAGCGTTTGCGATAGACTAAGTCGGCATCGCGCTCGCCTGCTAAGGTTTGTGCTAAGGTATCGCGTATCAAGGCGCTGGGGTCGAGATCATCAAACACTAAACGATATAACTGCGTTTGAAACTGCTTGGCCAGAGGCGTCCAGTCGGAGCGCACGGTTTCTAACCCCTTAAAGACTAATTGCTGCTCTCCTTTGGTTAAGCTTAAACCGGCATAACGTTTTTTAGAGCCTTGTTCTTGACCACGAATGGTGGGCATTAAAAAGCGGGCATAATAACACTCAAATTGCAGCTCTAGCTGACTGTCTAATTGCAGCGTTTGCCTTAAATGAAACTTCCATTGCTGCGTGACTAATTGCGCGAGTCGCCGCCCTTCTGTACTGGCACTGTGTTCATTATGCTCGCCACTGAGCAATACAAATACAGAGTCAGTATCACCGTAAATCACCTCATGGTGTTGATCTGCTATCCAGCGCGCCGTTTGCTGCATGATATCGTGACCGCGCAGCGTAATGGATGAGGCCAGTCGCGTATCATAAAAACGACAGCCACCAGAGCCTAATACGCCATAAAAAGAATTCATTAATATTTTAATGGCTTGAGAGCGAGGCGCGTCTTGCTCGTGTTTGGCTTGATCTCGCGCCTGCCATAAATGGGCAATAATAGCGGGTAAAAAGTGCTGGTGGCGAGAAAAGCGTGCGCCGCGAAATCCCGCAATCGCATCTTCTTCTTTTAACCCCACCGCTAGCCCCAGTGGATCTATGTTAAAAGTGCGAATAATGGCGGGATACAAACTTTTAAAATCTAATACCAAAACATGGCGATATAAACCTGGGCGTGAGTCCATCACATAACCACCTGGGCTTGCTAAGCCACCGTTTGCGGGCAAGTTAGGGGCCACAAAACCTGCGCGATGTAAGTGGGGTAAATACACTTGAGTAAAGGCGGCCACCGAGCCACCAATGCGCTCTAACTCTAGCCCCGTTAGTTGGCTGCGTAGTCGTAAAAAGTCCAGCAAACGGGTGTGCGTAAAAATATCCCACACCAAACGGCAGTCTGCTAAGTTATAGGTGGCAAGCTTGGGCTTGTTTTGATAAAAATCGCGGGTAATGGCCGCTAGTCGGTTGGCTACATCTTCGGTTTGCTTACCCCGACCTAATAACTGCTGAGCTACTGACTCTAAGCTAAAGCTATCAAACTGATAACAAGCGGTTTTAAGGGCGGCAATACCGTCTATGACGACTCTGCCGGGCAAGGTGATAAATGCCTGTCCGGTATAGGCTGACTCCCGTAGATAAGCCGTTTCTCCTGCTCGACCTAAGCGCAGTTTAATGCCATATAAGGCTGCTCGCTTTAACAATAAGCGAAAGTCAAAACCCACCACATTCCAGCCAATAATAATATCGGGATCATAGTCGTTAAAAACATCTATTAATGCTTTTAATAATGCCGACTCATTGGCCTGCCACTGAATATCGATATCTGCAGGCTCTGGTTTACCTATCATTAATACTCGCGCCAGCCCATCACCATAAAGCCCGATGGAGTACAGCTCACCTTGGCCCGAGCATTCAATATCAAGCGATAGCACCTTAAATTTAGGGCTGTAATCCGCAGCTTTTAATCGCGCTTGCGTAAATTGACGAAAGCGGGGGCTTTGCATACTCGATGAGCCTACCCCTTCCACCATAAAGGTCACACCTGCGCGAATAAAGCGGCTAAATAAAAACCGCTCATGCAGGCGAATATCATCTTCAAAGACTGAAATGCCCTCACGGCGCAAAATATCTGCCGCCATTTTATGCGCGGCTATGCTGGTAAAGTACCAAACCCCTACGCTTTGGTGCTCTAAGGTTTGTAGCCCTGGCATACTCCACTGCGCCGCTATATTGGCCTGTGACAGTAATGTTTGTGCTTTAAGATACTGAGCGTGAGGCACCATAAATAAAGGCCGCTCGCCATTTAGCACCAAGCGTACCGGCCCTTGCTCGGTTATCAGCCAGTAGACGATTTCACAACGACCCTGCCGGTCGCGACTATGACGGGTTAAAATAAACCCCTGCTCGATATGTTTCATGATGTCATTATATCAGCACCACGGTCTAACTAGGGTTTTGTTATCAGTGGTTGAAAAGCACACATAAAAAAGCTCCGATAAACGGAGCTTTTATCACCATGTCTAAACTTATAAACTGTTGTAGCTTAGCGCAATAAGTCGGGGCGTTGAAAAGCTTCAGCAAAAGTGGTGGCGACCTTGCTTAATAGCTCAGCAGAGACTGGCGTTTTATCTTTATCACTTAAGGTGATACTACTTTGCTCCCCTAAATCACCTAACTGAATACGGTACTTTTGCTCAGGAATATCCAGTTTGGTTATCGCCAAATCACGCCACTGACTATTGCTTAAGCCATCAAACTCTACATCCACATAACCCAAGGCTTGCTGACGGTTAGTAAGATCAAAGCCAAGCTTAGGTAATACCGTAATTAAACGCTTCCAGCTTCTGTCATAGCCTTGCGCCACTAATAAACGTCCTTGGGCTGAGTCTAGCGTTAACTTGATGGGGCTGCTGTCTAGTAAGTTTTGCTGTTGAGTAAGTGTGCGCTGATAAGATAAGGAAAAAGCATTCAACATCGCCGCTTCTGCCCGCTGAGCATTTTGTGCTAGGGTGGCATCGTCATTATTCATCATCACTTCTACCGATACAGCACGACGCACGCTGTTGGGGGCTAACTTCCAGCTAAACTCTTGCTCGGGGCTGCCAATCGCTTGGCCGTCGCTCTGCCAACCTTGTTCGGTTTGGCTATATTGCGCTTTTTGCTCACTAAAGAAGTCTGATAACGCTTGGTTTAGCTCCTGCTCTAATGGCTGCTCTAAGCGTTGCTGGTAAAACCATAAGCCACTGCCGTTATCTAACACTTCAGTACCGCGGATCAAGGGCAACACCTGAGTTGGTGGGCGTACATCTACCTCTTTTCCAACCACAGCGTTAGCGTTTGTACTGGTAGCGGGAGGGATCACAAATTCATTATTAAAACGCGGTGCTTCAAGACCTGCCGGGATCAACAAGGGCGTTGTTCTTAATGTCGCATCCTGATACTCAAAACCACGATTGGCTTGGGCACGGGTTTCAGGGTTACTACAGCCTGCAAGCACACTTAATGCCAGCACACCCATGATCATTTTTTGTGTGTTCAACGATTTATCCACGCCTTTAACTCCGCTTTAATAAATGCTTCCCCTACCTTGTCTATCTTGATAATTACAAACACAGGTAAACGCGGCCTTTAGATATATATACGTCTGAGTAGCTCAGAAGATTGAATGGTGTGTTGGAGGTCCATCATAAATATAAGTTCCATCCGCAACCGAGTGTTTTACATTATCTACGAAAAAGCCGCTCACACACAAGGTGGCGACTACTGAAAAACGACGGCTTATGGTAGTGGGGGCGGATACTGAATACAAGAGAGCCACTGGAGGCCAATACAATTTGTGCTAACATCACAGTCTTCTTCCACTTTTTATTTGGACAGACTCACAATGACATATTTACCTGCTGGTAGCCCTGCCCCGGCTTTTACGCTGCTTGACCAAAACGGTAACTCCGTTAGTTTGCATGATTTTAGTGGCAAAAAAGTCTTGGTATATTTTTACCCCAAGGCCATGACGCCAGGCTGTAAAGTACAAGCCTGTAGTTTGCGTGACAGCCAAGCTGAGTTGGCCGCCCACAATGTGGTGGTGTTAGGCATTAGCCCAGACCCCGTTGCCCGCTTAAAGAAGTTTGAAGAAAAAGACGAACTTAACTTCACACTGCTATCTGATGAAGATCACGCCATTGCCGACGCATTTGGCGTATGGGGATTGAAGAAGTTTATGGGGAAAGAATACGATGGTATTCACCGCATCAGCTTTTTAATTGATGAAACAGGCACAGTCGCCCATGTGTTCGACAAGTTTAAAACCAAAGATCATCACCAAGTCGTCATCGATTATTTAACTGAAGCACAAACACCAAGCGCCTAGCACTCAGCTAAAAGTAAGATTACAGACCTACTCGCCACGGAATACACAGAAAAGCACTGACGAATAACGTTTTTGATGCACTTTTCCGTGTGTTCCGTGGCAAAAATAGGGTTAGCGCTTTATTAGCTTAGCGTTGTATTTTTCCTACCAACCAAAAACCGCCAAGCATGGCCAGCACAAAGGCACCCGCTTGCCACTGTAAACTACCTAACAACCCTAATGCCGGGCCGGGGCAGATCCCCACTAACCCCCAGCCGATGCCAAAAATAAGCGCTCCGAACACTAAGCGTTTATCAATCACAGGCGCCGGCACCTTAGGCAGAGCACTCCCCAACACAGATTGCGTGCGCCCTGCTCGACGCCATAACCAATAACCGGGCGTAAATACCAATAATGCCGCCCCCATCACTAGCGCTAAGCTGGGATCCCACTCACCAAAAACATTCAAAAAACCTTGTACTTTTACTGGGTTAATCATGCCCGACACCGCAATGCCTAAGCCAAATAACGCCCCCGATAATAATGAAATAATACCCAACATTTTATGCCCCCCATCCTAATGCACTCACAGTGGCAATGCCGGCTGCCATAAAGATCCCAGTGGCCACCAAAGAGCGCCAAGAAAAACGCCCAATGCCACAAATACCATGCCCGCTGGTACAGCCATTCCCTAAACGTGTGCCTATGCCCACCAATAAGCCGGCTAGCACTAACTTAACCACAGACTGTGATGCCAACTCCGGTACCGCCACCTGATCTGTGGCAAACAGCACAGCGGGCACCAAGACGAGCCCCACAACAAAGGCGAGGCGCCAGCTTTTATCGGCTTGAGTGGCAATGCCCGATACAATGCCGCTAATACCGGCTGTTTTGCCGGCGACTAGCATTAATAATAAGGCCCCAGCGCCAATGCATGCGCCCCCGATTAAGGCCGTCCACGGAGTAAAATTAATAATGGTCATGATTATGCTCTCTTATATTAGTATTACCTAATGATACAAGCCAGCACTACATTAGCAAGCTCTTATTTTAAATGCGACTGACAGCTCACAATTGTATGGCCATTATTTACAATTTAGCGCTAAGCATTCACTATAGAGACTTAAGCGTTTGCTCAATAAAGGAATAGCATTAATATGCAGTTACCTGCATTACACCGTCCGCAACATCATTTATGCTTTTTTAGGCTAGATTCCCAGTTTCATCTTACGCTGTTAACCACGCTTCCCGCTGACAACATTTTACTGCCAGATGCACAACTGTCGTTATTAAGTCAATTAAATGAGACAGATCGGCAGCAACTAGCGCAACTTTGTGCCGAGCAGGCTCCCGCAAGTATTGCACTCTCTATTCAAGGGCGTCGCTGGCAATGCCACCTTGCGCCTGTTGAAAATAATCACTGGCTGGTGAGCGCTGATATCGCGCAGCATCAAGTACAAGATACATTGGGGATCAGCGAGTGGCAGCTACAACAAGCATGGGCGCAAGCAAGCTCTCCTTCATTAGCCGCCTGCTTACCTGCCTTGATGGATCTGCTAATGACAGAGCAAAAGGCCAATCGGGTCGTATTGTGGCGCCATTATGGCGCCGAGGAAATATTACGTCCGCTATATAGCCAAGGCCTGACCTTTGATCTTGAGCCCGTAAAAGCACAGCGGCGCTATTTACGCACCCTGCAACAAAGAGGCGGCTTAAGTTATAGCCATTGTGCTCATCAACCACTGCTGAGTGCTTTTACTTATCTGGCCACAGACGGCATTGTGCACCGCCTAGATATTCCCTTATTGATTGAGCAACAACTAGAGGGCGTGATAAGCCTAGAGTATGTTCAAGCACGAACGCCCGTTACCCCCTCAGATATGCAATTTGTGGCCGCCATTGCAGAACGCTTAGCCGAGCTGATTACACAAACTAAACCAGATAATCCACAACACAGCCTAGCGATAGATATTGCGCAGTTCACCCCTTTATTACTGCGCCACACCGGCCAAGACTTTTTTAATCAGCTATGCATGCAGCTGGCTACCTTGTGTCAGGCAGAAGGCGTCTTAGTGGGCTTGCTTTCGCGCCAGCAGCAAGAGGTACACGTAGTTGCTTGTGCAATGGAGGGCGAGTTACAACCCCCCTTTAGCTATCACCTAAGTGGTACTCCTTGTTATCGCTGTTTGCACCAAGCACAAAGCATTCTGATTTATCATCATAGCGTTGCTGAGTCATTTCCTTGTGATCGGATGCTGACAGAACATGGCATGCAAGGCTATATTGGCTTAACCATTACCGATCAAAATAAAGAGCCGATTGGTATTCTTGCCTTGCTGTTTAAGCAACCTTTACAAGATGCCAGTCAAATACAGCTGTTACTTGAACAACTCGAGCACAGAATGAGTGCCGAGTTATTACGCCGCCAAGATCAAGAAGCGTTAAAAGTGGCCGCCGTCGCCTTTGAAACCCAAGAAAGTTTATTTATCACTGATCATCAAATGCGCATTCAGCAGGCTAATCACGCCTTTATGCAAATGAGTGGCTACTTTTCTGATACCCTGCTCGGTCGCTCTGCCCTCAGTTTACGCATAGATAATCCCGAGCATGCCAGCAGAGAAGCCATTACCCATAGCTTGGCGCAGCACCAACGTTGGCAAGGAGAGCAAACCTTATTACGTTATAACGGTGAGTCTTTGCCAGTAAACTTACGCATTTCGCAAGTCAAAGATAAGTTAGGTGTGATCCATCATATTTGTGCCCTAGAAGATCTGTCAGCGCATAAAGCGGCGCATTTGCGCATTGAAACCATGGCCTATTTTGATGAATTAACCGGATTACATAACCGTCGGTATATGGTGGATCATATCAACCTAACGGTGGCGCAAGCTGAAAGTGACGCCACCCGAGGTGCCCTGCTATTACTGGATTTGGATGATTTTAAAAATATTAATGACTCGCTTGGTTATGCCATTGGCGATCAATTGCTCATTCAGGTGGCCGAGCGGTTACGTCTTTTTATTGCCCATATTGAGGGGGCAAGCTTAGCGCGCATTGCCAGTGACGAGTTTGTGCTCATAGTATCAGAGTTAGGCCATGGCTATACCCATGCTAAAACCCGCGCCGAACAAATCGCCCATGGCTTGTTAGAGCAATTTTCATTGCCCTTTGAGCACGATAAATTACGCCTGCATTTAAGTGCCAGCATCGGCATTAGCTTATTTCCTAATGCTCAACTTGAGCATGATGAATACCTACGCCAAGCCGATACCGCTAACCATATTGCCAAACAAGTGGCACCGGGTAGTCATGTATTTTTTAGTCAAGAAATGGCGGATGAAATACAAGACAGACTGCGCATTTCTAATGACTTACAACAAGCGCTCACCAATCAAGAGTTCTCCCTGCATTTTCAGCCTCAACAAAGGGTCAGTGATAACCAAACTGTGGGAGTGGAAGCCCTACTGCGCTGGCAACCCGAAGGGAAAAGCCCTATTTCGCCGGGCATATTTATCCCGATAGCGGAGGAAACCTCATTAATTTGTGATATTGGCGCTTGGGTGTTGCACACCGCATGTGCTCATTTTCAGCGTTGGCAAGAAGCATCGGTCGCGGTTGATTGCTTATCGGTCAATATTAGTGCACGACAGTTTCACAGCCCGCAGTTTCTTACTCAATTATCACAACTGTTGCACCAGTACCCAAGCTGCCGTCACCGTTTAATGCTCGAGGTCACAGAGGGAGTATTTCTTGAAAACCTGACCGATAGTCGCAGCCGCATGGCACAGATTAAAGCTTTAGGCGTCAAGATCTCGATTGATGACTTTGGCACCGGCTATTCCTCTTTTGCGTATTTGCGCGAACTACCTGCAGATGAGCTCAAGCTTGATCGCTCCTTTGTGCAATATATCGATAAACGACCACAAGACAAAGCCATTATTGCCTGCTTGCTCGATTTAGCGCGCACACTCAATATGGACGTGGTCGCCGAAGGCATTGAAACAGAACAACAACTGGCCACCCTTAACGAGCTCAAGTGCCCCTCTTATCAGGGATTCTTACGCGCTCGCCCTATGCCAGAACAAGAATTGCTGTTGTGGTTAACGCAGCGTGATAAATAAATTAGGGATTAGGGATTAGGGATTAGGGATTAGGGATTAGGGATTAAGGATTAGGGATTAGGGATTAGGGATTAGGGATTAGGGATTAGGGATTAGGGATTAGGGATTAAGCATTCACCAAAAATCTAATTGATTAAAGAGGAAACCGGCATGCGCGTAGCCATTATTGGCGGGGGAGTGATTGGCCTAACCACTGCCTATGCCTTAATTAATAAAGGCCATCAGGTCGATGTATATGAACAAAACGACGACGTCGGCATGGCCACCAGCTTTGCCAATGGCGGGCAGCTCAGTTATCGCTATGTTACCCCGCTGGCAGACGCTGGGGTACCGTGGCAAGCACTTGGCTGGATGATGAAAAAAGACTCCCCCTTGCGTTTTCGCCCACGCATGAGCCTAGAACAATGGCACTGGTGTTGGCAGTTTTTACAAGCCTGTCGTACTGCTGTCAATCAAGCCAATACCGCTCATTTATTGCGCCTTGCACTACACAGTCAATCGGTACTACACCACTGGCAAGCCCAAGGTGGGCTAAATGATTTTGGCTGGCGTGCTAATGGCAAAATGGTGATCTATCGCCAACAGCAAGCTTTTAAACACGCCGCCAGTAAGATAACGGCCTCATCCCCTCAGCAAGTGCTGAGTGCACAAGAATGTGTGGCTGCCGAACCCTCGCTGGCTCACTTAGCGCCACAGTTACAAGGGGGGATTTTCTCTCCGGGAGACGAAGTGGGTGATTGCTACTTATTTTGTCAGCAGTTATTACAACAACTGAATGCTCACCCTAATTTCACCCTCCATAGCTCACACACAGTGGATAAGCTAATGCTAGAGCAAGGAAAAGTTCGTGGGCTTAAGGTCACTCATACACAAGACTCACAGACGCATCAGGTTGACGTTGAGCACCTTGTAGTTGCGGCTGGTATGGGCAGTAAAGAGATACTCAATTCTGTAGGAATAAAGGTGCCTTTATATCCCCTTAAGGGCTACAGCTTAACTTTGCCCGTCACCGATAACAGCACAGTGCCCCACACCAATGTCACCGATTATGACCGCAAAATTGTTTATGCACGGTTAAAAGATCAATTACGGGTGGCGGCCATGGTGGACATTGGCCAGACCACCACAGCGCTAGATGCAGGGCGAATTGCCTCACTGCGCCAGCAAGCCAAGCTGAGCTTCCCCCATGCCGGCGATTATCAAGAGGCTACCGCTTGGGCCGGATTGCGCCCTGCTACCCCACAAGGCACTCCTTTGCTCGGTCGTAGTGGCGTCAACAACCTGTGGCTAAACTTAGGTCACGGCAGCTTAGGCTTTACCCTTGCCTGTGGCAGTGCCGATTGCTTAGCACAGCTGATTGATAATGAGCCCACCGCTATCGCCTTAACAGGGTTACAAAGGTAGCGCTTTAAAGCCAAGCTGGGGCATTTATCTGCCCCTTATCATTAAAAAATCAATATTTTCTGATTATTTTTATGCGTATCTTCTCGCTTAACAACATTTTATTAGCAAATAGATAAAGATTACATTAACGTAGCTAACTTACACGACAATACATAGACTAATGTATTGATCGTACAGGAAATGCAGATGTCATTGGGAACATCGTTTAAGACAACGAGAACGGAGAGTCACAATATGATGAAGATAGCTACAGGTACCATGACTGCCCTTTTGCTTAGCACGCAAGTCTATGCTGCACCTCAATATGTCACCATAGGCACAGGCGGACAAACCGGCGTGTATTATACCGCAGGGCAATCAGTATGCCGCTTTCTTAACCGTGGTGCAGATGAGCACGATATTAAGTGTAATGCGCCTTCATCGGCGGGCAGTGTGAGCAACATTGTTGCGTTGCAAAATAGCGATTATGACTTTGGCTTTATTCAGTCTGATCACCAGTACAAAGCGATTGAAGGCCAAGCTCCTTTTGACAAGAAGCCAGTTGATAACCTACGCGCTGTGTTCTCACTGCAAAGTGAAATTTTAACAGTAGTGGTACGTAACGATAGTAATATCAATAATCTAAGTGACTTAGAAGGCAAGCGCGTTAACATTGGTGTACCAGGCTCTGGTAGCCGCGATACCTTTGATGAGCTAATGCAGTCTAATGGCTGGGATAAAGATACCTTCTCATTAGCCGCAGAGCTTAAGCCTGCCGAAATGGCCGCCGCATTAGGGGATAACAACCTAGACGCCATTACCTATGTTGTTGGCCACCCAAGTGGTGCTATTCAAGAAGCATTAACCACGGCGGATGCTAAGTTACTGCCAGTAACGGGGGAAGGAGTTGATAAACTATTGGATACCGCCAGCTACTTTACTCAAGCGGATATTCCTGCCGGTTTATACCCAGGCGTAGACGAGCCTATTCCCTCTATTGGTGGTAAAGCCATACTGGCCACCACAGCCGAAGCCGATGCTGATGTCGTGTATGAATTGGTTAAGTCCGTGTTTGATAACCTAGACCGTTTCAAGCGCTTACACCCCGCTTTTGCTGATTTAAAAGCAGAAGATATGATCAGTGCCGGTATTACCGCACCACTGCATGAAGGTGCCAAGCGTTACTACCAAGAAAAAGGCTGGCTATAAGTCTCTTATTAACAATAGAGACCATAAGATAATTTTTTCAGGCTTTATGCCTAACTGATGTATTCTTATCATAAACCAAACCTCTTCTGTGCTATCAGAAGAGGTTTGTTACTCTCTATTGCAACACCTTAATAGGTAACCACCCTATGTCAGATAAAAAACTCTCCGTAGAGGAGCTGATAGCCCAAGATGTGGGCGCCCGTAATCCCGGTGGGATCATGGCTAAAGTAATTGCCAGCTTGGCATTGTTCTGGTCTTTATTTCAGCTCTGGATCGCCTCGCCACTGCCGTTCATGGTGGGTTTTGGCGTCTTTAACAGCACAGAAACACGCTCCATTCACCTCGCTTTTGCGTTGTTACTGACCTTTTTAGTGTTTCCTGCGTTTAAATCTTCCCCGCGAAATCGCGTGCCTATTATTGATCTCGCCATTGGCTTGGTAGCTGCTGCCAGTGCCGCGTATTTATTTATTTTTTATCAGGATTTATCACAACGCCCCGGCAATTTAACCACACCAGATCTGGTTACCGCCTGTGTGGGCATCGTATTATTGCTAGAAGCGACGCGCCGCGCATTAGGGCCACCTTTGGCGATTATTGCACTGGTCTTTTTAGCTTATAGCTTAGCCGGCCCTTATATGCCGAGCTTATTAGCCCACCGTGGTGTTAGCTTTCATGCCCTAGCCAACCACCAATGGATCACCACAGAGGGGGTATTTGGCATTGCGCTTGGGGTGTCCACCAGTTTTGTATTTTTGTTTGTGCTCTTTGGTGCATTATTAGAGCGCGCAGGGGCAGGTAACTACTTTATCCAATTAGCCTTTAGTTTGTTAGGCCATTTGCGTGGCGGCCCAGCAAAAGCCGCCGTGGTAGCATCAGGCTTAACCGGCATGATCTCAGGCTCATCCATTGCTAACGTGGTAACCACGGGCACCTTTACCATTCCCATGATGAAGCGCACTGGCTTTTCTGCTGAAAAAGCCGGGGCAGTTGAGGTGGCGTCTTCGGTGAATGGGCAAATAATGCCACCCGTAATGGGGGCTGCCGCGTTTTTGATGGTGGAATACATTGGCATGCCTTATGTTGAAATCATCAAGCATGCTTTTTTACCCGCGGCGATTTCTTATATTGCACTGCTCTATATTGTGCATCTAGAGTCGTTAAAACTGGGGCTGCAACCCATTGAAGGCTATCAGCCTAAGCCTTGGTTACGCCGTTTAACGGGCTTTGCCTTTGGTGCTGCTTTAATCAGCGGATTATCGCTGGCGGTTTATTATGGCCTTGGCTGGTTAAAGCCGGTATTAGGTAACTATTTACTCGAAGGCGTGGGGGTATTACTGGCCATTGCCTACTTGGGCTTATTAAAAATTGCTGCCAGTGTCGCTCCGCTGGCCCCAGAAGATCCCAATGCGCCCCTAGACTCACTCCCACAAACCCGTGCTGTACTACTATCGGGCTTACACTTCTTACTGCCGGTGGTGGTATTAGTATGGTGCTTGATGGTGGAGCGGTTATCGCCAGGTTTATCGGCTTTTTGGGGCAGCATGATGTTGGTGTTTATTCTGCTGACCCAGCGCCCGCTGCTTAGCTGGATGCGCACCGATGGCCTGCACGATCATGGCAACTTTGTAGATGGCCTTATTGATTTGCGCGAAGGCTTACTGGCCGGCGCCCGTAATATGATTGGCATTGGTATTGCCACTGCGGCTGCGGGCCTTATTGTTGGTGCAGTATCACAAACAGGGGTGGGCTTAGTATTAGCAGATTTAGTTGAGCTGCTATCTATGGGTAACCTGCTGCTGATGCTGATGCTAATTGCGGTATTTAGCCTGATCTTAGGCATGGGCTTACCCACCACCGCCAACTATATTGTGGTTTCTAGCCTGCTGGCGCCTGTGGTCGTGACTTTAGGCCAGCAAAACGGCTTAATTGTGCCACTGGTGGCCGTGCATTTGTTTGTATTCTACTTTGGCATTATGGCGGATGTGACACCGCCAGTGGGCTTGGCATCTTTTGCTGCTGCTGCCGTGTCTAAAGGGGCTCCCATCAAAACTGGCCTAACGGCATTCTATTACAGCCTGCGTACCGCTGCCCTGCCCTTTTTATTCATCTTTAATACTGACCTACTATTAATTGATGTGAGCTTTTGGCACGGGGTATTGATCTTTATTATTTCAACCGCCGCCATGCTGATATTTGCCGCCGGTACCCAAGGCTTCTTTTTAGTACGCAGCCGCTGGTATGAAGGCGTGCTCTTACTACTGGTTGCCTTTACCTTGTTCCGCCCAGGCTTTTGGACCGATATGCTACACGACCCTTATCGTGATATTGCGCCCACTCAGCTTGAGCAGGTGATGGGCAGCGTAGATGCTGAAAGTCAGCTTCGCCTGCGCGTAGGCGGCTTAGATGCAGTGGGCGAGTACCAAGAGTTTAGTATGCTACTCCCCGTGCCAGCAGGTGAAACCGGTGAAGAGCGCATGCAAAAGCTGGGCTTAATGCTGTATGAAGATGATGGCAAGGTATTGGTCGATAGCGTGGCCTTTAATAGCCCTGCTGCCGACTTAGGGTTAGACTTTGATCAAGAAATACTCTTGGTTAAGGCTCCTACAGAGCGCTGGCTAAAAGAACTAATGTGGATCCCAGGCTTCTTAGTACTCGCACTGGTGGTTTGGCTACAACGCCGACGCCGCCCCGCAGAAGACAAGCAAGCACCGCTAACAAAGCCTCAGTAATATAAGGCGTATTAGTAGCGACATAAATACAAAGCCTCAGCCCATGTGCTGGGGCTTTTTATTGCACATTATGCACGGTAGTACTTTAGGTAGTACTAATACCAAACACACTAAATAATTGATCTATTTAAAATCAGTATAAAAGCGGCAACCACCATAGTCACCGCAAGCCAATTCGTCGTAACAATAGACTCAGGATTCATTGTTGTAGACGAGGCATGTTCAGCTTTTATGGTTTCAACATTACTCATTGTGCATCTCCAAATTAATTGCCTTTCTACAAAATAAGGGCCTATTAATCACTGACAAGTGAATACTCTCGAGCTGCAAAAAAGTGATTGTAAGGAAGTTAGCATTGACAGAGAGTAAACTATCCCACACCATAATAATAGACCAGTTGATATAATTCTGATGCGAGGGATTAATAGTGAGCGAAAAAACAAAGCCAAAAGACGTGCTAATTGCCACGGCATCACGCCTTTTTAAAGCTCGAGGATACTGTGCGGTGGGCTTGAATGACATCATTGAGGCAAGTGGGATCCCTAAAGGCTCCTTGTATCATTACTTTCCAAAAGGTAAAGAGCAGCTCGCAACTGCAGCGATTAATAATACAAAAGAACTTGTCATGGAGGACATTAAGGGCGTTTTTGCTAGCACCGCCAATCCAATGGATGCTTTTCAAGCTTATGTATATGAATTATCTAGAGTATTCGGGGAAGGTGGCGATCCCATAGGCTCTCCTATTGGAACCATTGCTGGAGAAAAGCACTCTACGAGCGAACCAATACGACTGGCATGTGAAGCGACGTTTAAGGACTGGCAATCCATTTATGTAGATAAGTTCATTGAGGCAGGCTACAGCGAGCAGCAATCTGCAAGCTTAGCCGTCGTTTTTCATGCGCTTACCGAAGGCGGGATTCTTTTAGCTTTAACGACGAAAAGCGGTAAGCCACTTGAAGTAATAGCCGAACAGATCCCATTTTTACTTATAAAAAAGTAAGTAGAAGGTTATCTAGATACAAAACAATTCAGTTTACTAACAAAGAGATTTTTAATGTCTACAGCTATAAGTGAGCATGATCAAAGTGCTATAAAACCGTACCCAATATTAATCTCCTTTTTAATAGCAGGGTTTATCGGACTATTTAGTGAAACAGCCTTAAACATGGCCCTTGGTCGTTTAATGATTGAATTAGACGTCACATCTTCAACAGTACAATGGATAACCACCGGTTATTTACTGACGATGGGGATACTCATCCCTGTTTCCGCACTGTTAATACAATGGTTTAGTACTCGGCAATTATTTGTCGCCTCGTTACTCTTTTCCATTGCTGGCGCGATAGTTTCAGGTGTGGCACCTTCCTTTGGTGTGCTGCTTTTAGGTCGTGTCATTCAGGCCGTGGGAACCGGTTTATTAATACCATTGATGTTTAACACTGCACTAATCATTTTCCCTATCTATAGACGAGGTACTGTAATGGGACTGATTGGCCTTGTTATGATGTCAGCACCCGCTGTTGGCCCAGCCACATCAGGGCTTATCATTGAAATGTTGAGCTGGAACTGGATTCTTTGGCTGATCGTTCCGTTTCTCGTTTTCTCATTAATCTACGGCTTAGTTTTTATGCAGAATGTTTCGGTACTGACTAAGCCTAAAATAGACTTTCTTTCCATTTTTCTATCAACTTTAGGTTTTGGTGGGCTAGTGTACGGTTTTAGTATTGCAGGTGATAAAGGCTGGGGAAATATCTTTGTTATTAGTGCCATTTTAATTTCTTTAAGCTCTCTCGTTATATTTTCATTCAGACAGCTAAAGCTTGATAGCCCAATGTTAGACTTACGTGTCTTTAAATACCCCATGTTTACCTTAGGTATACTTTGTGTGGTCGCCACGTTTATGATTATTCTATCAACCATGATTCTTTTGCCTTTATACTTACAAATTGGGATCGGAATATCTGCTCTTGCTGCGGGCTTGGTACTCATGCCTGGGGGCGCATTAAATGGCGCTTTATCTCTCTTCGTAGGACGTGCCTTTGATGCATATGGTCCCAAATGGCTTATTACGCCTGGATTTATCATGATGTTGGTTATGTTGTGGAACTTATCGAATGTCACAACTGAAACATCTAGCCTGATGGTGATCTTTTTGCATTCAGGCCTCATGATTGGTGTGTCTTTGGTCATGATGCCGGCACAGACTAATGGGTTAAACCAGTTACCCAGAAGTCTTTACCCAGATGGAACAGCCTTGATCAATACTTTAATGCAAGTATCAGGCTCTGTAGGAACAGCCTTGGCGATCACAATAATGTCTGCGTCTCAAGCTACCTACTTGGAGAATATTACAGATCCATCAGCCCCCTCTATCGCAAGTACTTCATTAACTGCAGGCGTACAAACGGCTTTTATTCTGGGGATTGGACTGGCAGCTAGCGGGTTAGTCCTTTCGTTTTTTATAAAGCCAGCAAGATAAGCTTACTTGACCACTTATGATGTTCAGCTTGACTTAAGCCACTACATTAAAAGTAGTGGCTACTAAGTAAGCACGACTGTGATGAAAAGTTTAAAAAGGTGTCAGCTTGGCTCAGTTTTTAATAGGTTACGGCAGCGAGACGCCGTGTCGATGAGTCTTTTTGTAGAGCTGCTCCCAAAAGAAGGCCTTTACCTTGACAACGATGCCGATGAAGTAATTAAATTTGGCTGAAAGCTTGGGCAATCAAGTAACCTCACATAACACACTATTAAATTTGAGTCTGACATGAAAACAGTTGCACCTTTGATTATTTCTTCTATCTTTTTTCTTTCTGCCTGTGAAAGCGTTTCGTCAAATAACCTAGCTGAGCAGACAAATACATCCTCACTTACACATAACTATCAGTGCGTAAGCGGCGAGCAAATCATTGTAAACTACCCCGCTAGCGACGTTGCTATGATTCAATATCAGAATAACGCCTACAAAATGCAAATTGCGGTTTCTGGCAGTGGCTCGCGTTATGTTGGAGAGGCTTTAGAGTGGCGGACAAAAGGTACCAACACTGGCTCCGAGGCTTTACTTTCGCGTCACCTAAAGGATGGTACTTCCGGCGAAAACATCGAGCTTTGCACAAAGTACTGATAATAAAAGGCTTGTTAAGATAAGTGTATAAAGTTGAAAGCTGCACTATCATTTTTCACTAAGGCGTATTTCAGTCTTGGGCTGAATTTTCTGAAACTCTTCTATTAAGTCATAAATTGCATCGCAGCTAAGTATGCTCTCAATACAAATACGCAGCTGTACTTCCCACCCATCTGCGGCTTGGCGAGCCTGGGTGGTCAGCTCTTCTGCCGCCGTTAGGATTTTCCGACCTTGCTCTAGAACTAAATGACCAATAGCGGTGAGTTCAGCTTTATGACGGCTGCGCTCAAACAGCTCTACACCTAAATCCTCTTCGAGTTTGTTAATAGTGTAAGAAATGGCTGAGGGAACGCGGTGCAACTCTTAGGCGGCAAAACTCTGACGACGCTCGATGGCGTCCAACGTCTGGAGCGATGCTAACGTAATAAGTAAGCCTATAGTTCAAATAAACTGACCATTAACATCAAATCTTTCCGTTTTTTATAAGTTAGCTCCATTGTTACTGTATCTATATAGAACAATAAAATTGATATTACTAGGGGAGTGATGATGAACAAAGCAGTTATTCAGCGCATGCTGGCCACAAACAATAGTATAAGCAGCCTAGTGTTACGTATTGCGGGTGGCATTATTTTTATCGCCCATGGAGCACAAAAGCTCTTTGGTAGCTTCGGAGGGGGTGGCTTAGCAGGGACAGGGCAGTGGATGGCATCCATTGGACTTGAGCCTGGCTATCTAATGGCACTAGCTGCAGGCAGTGCAGAGTTTTTTGGCGGCATCGCCTTACTACTCGGTTTGCTTACCCGCCCTGCGGCCTTGGCGTTAACAGTGGCCATGCTGGTTGCCATTATCACAGTGCATTTACCTAATGGACTATTTATAAGCAATAACGGCTACGAGTTTGGCCTTGCGTTACTCGCAATTTCTATCGCCTTACTCTTTAGTGGAGGTGGTAAATTTTCACTGGATCGTCAGCTGAGTCACCTTATACGTTAAGAATACTCTGTTTCTTTATAAATTAAGTGGATAACGACAACACACATAGAAAAGTCATTGAGAAAATCTAGTTTCCTCAATGTATCAAGAAAACAAATGGAGGCTCCATTATGGGCTTATTAGTAGACGGTCAATGGCATGACCAATGGTACGACACTGACTCCACTGGCGGTAAATTCGAGCGCAGTGAGTCACAGTTTCGCAACTGGGTGACGGCTGACGGTAGTGTTGGCCCGAGCGGCGAAGCAGGCTTTAAAGCTGAGGCGGGGCGTTATCATTTATACGTGTCTTTAGCCTGCCCGTGGGCACATCGCACGCTGATCTTCCGTAAACTCAAAGGACTGGAGTCGATGATTTCAGTGTCAGTGGTCAACCCCTATATGCGTGAACATGACTGGACCTTTATCGAAGATACAGGCGTCGTCGCTGATCCGCTGTTTCAAGCCAAGTATATGCACCAGATTTATACCCAGGCAGATCCTAAATACAGCGGTCGGGTGACCATCCCTGTCCTGTGGGATAAACAGCAAAATGTCATGGTGAGCAACGAGTCATCTGAGATTATTCGCATGTTTAACTCGGCTTTTGACGAGGTTGGGGCCAAGCCTAGTGATTACTATCCAGAAGCGCTGCGCGCAGATATTGATAGCCTGAATGAACAAATCTACAACAGGGTGAACAACGGTGTCTATAAAGCGGGATTTGCCACCACGCAACACGCCTATGAAGAGGCGGTGGCCCCTTTGTTCGCTACTTTAGATGAGTTAGAGCAGCGACTATCAACACATCGCTATTTACTAGGCGACACCATTACCGAAGCAGATTGGCGCTTATTCACCACGCTGGTGCGTTTTGATGCTGTGTACCACTGTCACTTTAAGTGCAATATCAAGCAAATTGCCGACTACCCGCATTTAAGCAGTTATTTACGCGAGCTCTATCAATGGCCTGGTGTGGCCGACACGGTCAATATGAAACATATCAAAGCACATTATTACCGCAGCCATAACACCATTAACCCCACAGGCGTGGTACCTATTGGCCCTGAGCTAAATCTCGATGCACCCCACGGGCGCGGATAAACACTGCGCCATTAACAGCTAAGCGAGCTGAGCGATGTCTTAGTTTATTGCTCAGCTTCAGTTCCCATTCAGTGATTGAGGTACATGATGCAAGCATTACAGTTTTCAACAACCGGTACGGTAGACGCATTACAGTTGCGTGAGTTGCCCACTCCCCAACCTAAAGACGGTGAAGTATTGGTCGAGATACGGGCAACGGGCATCAACCCAAGCGACATCAAAAACCTACTGGGACTG
Organism: Oceanisphaera pacifica; assembly: GCF_017498065.1. GTDB lineage: Bacteria > Pseudomonadota > Gammaproteobacteria > Enterobacterales > Aeromonadaceae > Oceanimonas > Oceanimonas pacifica. The sequence goes on from NZ_JAGDFX010000005.1 coordinate 55,429, forward strand.
TTTCCTTACACTAGCACGCCACGTATTCCCGGCCGAGATTTTGCCGGTGTGGTGATCAGTGGGCCTGCAGAGCTAAAAGGCAAGGCGGTGTGGGGTGGAACTGGCAAAGGCTTTGGCTTTTATCGGGATGGCTGTCATGCGCAATATGTTGTGTTGCCAGCCGATGCCGTCGCCCCTTTACCCGCCTCTCTAAGCTTTGCTCAAGCGGCCAGCTGTGGCGTGCCATTAATCACTGCTTGGGATGCTCTTGAGCGTAGCCAAGTTCAGGAAAAAACACGTTTGCTGATTATTGGAGCAGGTGCGGTGGCACGCGCAGCACAACACCTCGCCCGAGCCAGAGGCGCCGAGGTAGTAATGGCTGCACGTCGTAGTGATGTGGTGCACACCCTACAAGCTCAAAATATCAAGGCGTTTAAGTTAACGGAAGCAGCACAGCTAGCCGACCAAGCAAGGGAGCACTTTCACCAGCAAGCACCACAAGTGATCGTTGACACCACAGGCTACTGGCTAACAGCAGCCGTAACTAGCCTAGACGTATTTGGCCGCATTGCAGTTATTGCCGCCCCAACAGATGACCAGATCATGTTATCCCCTTTAAATTTATACCGCCGTGGAGGCTCTATTATTGGCATTAACTCTCTGCTTTATAGCCTAGAAGATTGCGCGGCCATGCTTACAAAAATAGGCGCTGCTTTTCCCGATGGCGTCCCTCTGATTAACGATTTTATCGAACGTCCACTGTCTGAGGCGGTGGATGCCTATCAGCAAATCAGCCAAGGCAGTTCACAGAAGATAGTACTGATCCCATAACTCACTGACCGCCACCACCAACATATAGCAGGAGGTTTTGCATGATTGAATTAAGACCCTATCGCGAATTGGGCGGCGCGCAGCATGGCTGGCTAGATACTCGCCACCATTTTTCATTTGCCGATTATTACCACCCCCAGCGTATGGGTTGGGGGCAGCTAAGAGTGTGGAACGATGACACTATTGCTGCACATTCAGGTTTTCCGCCGCACCCTCATCGCGATATGGAAATTATCACTTACGTGCGCAAGGGGGCTATCACGCATCAAGACAACTTGGGCAATAGCGGCCGCACTGCCGCTGGTAATGTGCAGGTGATGAGTGCTGGCACCGGCATTGCTCATAGTGAGATGAATACCGAAAATGAGACCTCGCAGATCTTTCAAATATGGATTATGCCCAACGAAAAAGGCTTGCCACCCAAATGGGGCACCAAGCCTTTTCCCAAAGGGGAGCTAAGTGGTGACTTTGTTACCCTTGCCAGTGGTTTCGCTATTGATACCGAGGCGCTACCCATTCGTGCCGACGCCCGCTTGGTAGCAGCAACCCTAAAAACGGGACAAAGTACTCGCTACTCGCTTGCTAAAGGGCGCAAAGCATATCTTGTTCCGGCCAGTGGTCAGATTGAAATTAACGGCGTACTCGTCACTGCCGGCGATGGCGTTGCCATTCATGACGAGCCGTTATTGCACGTTATTGCACAACAAGACAGCGAAATTGTACTGGTAGAGGTGGCATAAACCACGCGACTTACAGTAGGATAAATGAATCCAACCAGCAAAACCTATCTAAGAAGGATACAAACATGGCAAACGTATTAGTGCTATATCACTCAATGTACGGGCATATCGAAACCATGGCCAATGCCGTTGCCGAGGGGGCAGGTAGCGTTGCTGGAGTAGAAGTGACCGTTAAGCGAGTTCCTGAAACCATGGATACGGACGTATTCAAAAATGCCGGCGGTAAAACTGAACAAGCCGCCCCTGTGGCCACCCCGGCAGAGTTAGCGGAATACGATGCCATTATCGTGGGCACGCCAACACGCTTTGGTAATATGTCGGCTCAGATGCGTAACTTTTTCGACCAAACCGGTGGCCTATGGGCCAAAGGTGCACTGGCTGGAAAAGTGGCTAGCGTATTCACTTCAACCGGCACTGGCGGTGGCCAAGAAATGACCATTACTTCCACTTGGACCACGCTGGCCCATCACGGCATGGTCATAGTGCCAATTGGTTATACCACACCAGAGCTGTTTGATATTTCTCAAGTGAGTGGTGGCACCCCTTATGGCGCATCAACCATTGCCGGCGGTGATGGCTCTCGCCAACCCGATGCTCGAGAGTTGACTATTGCTCGTCACCAAGGTGCTCATGTGGCGCAAATTGCCGCTAAGCTAAACAAGTAGCAGTTTCAATTCCCTCGAAGCCCAGACACCATCAAGGATATTAATAACACCCTTGATGGTGTCTTTTATAGAAAGCATCAATACCGCTAGAGTTCCTTTTTTGTGTTATCGAGCTCAGCTCAGAACTACCTAAAGCTCAAGGCTAGGGCAACTGTTTAGCTACCCTTTTCCTATTAAGAGCTGAGATTAGGAGCCATGTCACCTTTGCGAAGGGCTCCTATTATGCGGCTAGCGTTACTCTGCCAACTCAGGTTTGGAAGACAGCGTACCTAGAGACTTAACCGACATGCCCAGCGCCTTGGCAACTCCGGCGCCATAGTCAGGATCGCAGCGGGTACAGTTATCAATATGGCGTTGTTTAATGAAGTCTGGAGCATCGCCCATATTTCGTGCCGTATTTTCAAACAATACCTGTTGCTGCTCAGAAGTCATTAGTTGAAACAGCTTGCGCGGCTGGCTGTAATAATCGTCATCATCCTCACGGAAATCGAACATGGCCGCATCCCCGTCAATCTTAAATGGTGGCTCGGCATATTCCGGCTGATCTTTCCATTGGCCGAAGCTATTTGGCTGATAATGCGGCAAGCTGCCATAATTATCATCAGCCCTGCTAGAGCCATCCCGATGATTGCTCATAACCGGACATTTAGCTGCATTAACCGGTACCTGCTGATAGTTTACGCCCAAGCGGTATCTTTGCGAATCGGGATAATTGATGAGCCGCGTCTGAAGCATCTTGTCTGGGGAGACGCTGATGCCAGGGACAAGATTCGAGGGCGAAAAGGCCGCCTGCTCTACATCCATATGGTAGTTTTCTGGATTTCGGTTCAACTCAAATTCACCAACCTCAATGAGCGGGTAGTCCCCTTTTGGCCAAACCTTGGTCAGATCAAATGGATGCACATGGTAGGTTTCAGCGTCGGTTTCAGGCATCACTTGTATATACATTTTCCAACGTGGGAACTCGTCACGCTCAATCGCTTCATACAGGTCCCGCTGATTGCTTTCACGATCATCAGCAACAACTGCTGCAGCCTCGGCATCAGTCAAATTCTCAATTCCCTGCTGGGTTCTAAAGTGGAATTTCACCCAATAACGCTCACCTGCCTCGTTCCAGAAACTGTAGGTATGACTACCAAAACCATGCATGTGTCGGTAGCTCTTGGGAATGCCACGGTCCGACATCACCACAGTCACTTGGTGCAGAGCTTCTGGCAAAAGCGTCCAAAAATCCCAGTTGTTCGTCGGCGAGCGCATATTAGTTTTCGGATCACGCTTTACCGCTTTATTCAGATCTGGAAACTTCTTAGCATCCCGCATAAAGAACACAGGCGTGTTGTTACCCACCATGTCCCAGTTGCCTTGTTCAGTGTAGAACTTGAGTGCGAAGCCGCGAATATCACGTTCAGCATCGGCTGCGCCACGCTCCCCCGCCACAGTGCTAAAACGGGCAAACATTTCGGTCTTTTTACCTACTTCACTAAAAATACTAGCTCGCGTATAGCGTGTGATATCATGAGTTACGGTAAACGTGCCGAACGCACCAGAGCCTTTGGCGTGCATGCGGCGCTCAGGGATAACCTCACGCACAAAGTTTGCAAGTTTTTCGTTGAGCCAGACATCCTGAACTAATACAGGCCCACGCTTCCCAGCGGTCATCGAGTTCTGGTTGTCAACAACCGGAGCACCAAAAGCGGTTGTCAGATGTGTTACTGGACATTTGCCTTTGTTCAATATTTCATCGGACATGATGGTTTCCTTTAGTAAACTTAATGCTGCTAATAAAGTCTAAAACTACAGAATACATAGCAACTTCAAGTCATTAACAGAGTGTAAGACTTACTACCGTTGAGTTTAGCTGCACCCATGTCATGGAAGTTAAGTCGTAATAGAAAGGACGACTGGTGGCCATCGGCCGCATAACTCCAGTGACCAGTTAAGTAATAAGCTATGATGGTGCTTTCCAGCACCCAAATCAAGCCCAAGCAAATCCCAATAACTTAGTCATGTGGCCTAAGCTTTCGCCTCTAATCGTAACTATACTTGCCGGCGGTGTAGCCGTAGCAAAGCCACTAGAAAAGATCGTAACGCGACTATATAGATGGTCAATGCATATTACTCAGCAAATAAGATGGCACTAGAGCAGGTAGACAGTAAAAGCAACGAAATCACTATCATTCCAACGCTACTGAAAGTGCTCGACTTACGGGGTGCTCTGGTGTCTATGATATAATTTATGAGTTTAAGTGATTAAAAGCTAAGTTATAAAGCGAAATGGTAATCAACCTTTAAAGCCTTGAGGTAAATCAGGCGCTAGTAAACGTTGCGTATTAGAGTCCACATCACCAAAACGCTCATGGCCGTTATTCCAATCGGTAATTGACTGTTCGAGCTCTTCCTTATTATCAGCAGCGAAGTTCCACCAGAGTAAGACTTGGTTATTTAATGGTTCACCGCCAATAAACATCACCCGTGTGCCTTTTTTAGCAAATAATTTGATGCTTTCGTTATTAGCAACATCGCTATCGTGGAAACGAAACAGTTGATCCTGCTTACATACCTTTCCTTCAGATTCTATCTCACCCTCTGAAACTAAGACGCCGTATTCAAAGCCTGGCTCTAAAGTCAGTGTCGCCTCGCCATCTTGGGTAAAGTACACGTCGATGCCGACCAACCTAGAGTATTGGATAGTAGGCGCTTGAAAGTGCTGACCTGATGCATTGGTATAGCTACCGGTGGTCAGGATCATCTCAACACCCTCTTCCGTCCACGTTGGTAGCTCTGGATAATGATGGAAGCTACGCTCAATTTTTTGATCTGTTGGTAGCGCAATCCAGAGCTGTACCATACTGATAGCACGCGCCGCATCGGATGAGCCACCAGTTTCTGGAAAGACACTTTGCTCAGTATGGCTGATACCTTGGCCCAGCCCCGTACCTGCGGTCATGACATTGACTTGATTCTTAGTAAAGATAGCTCATTACCTAAGCTATCTTTATGCAGCACTTCACCATTTAACATCCAGCTAAAGGTTTGCAGGTTGGTATGGGGATGACGACCAACTTGCATGCCTAAATCATCTTCATCAAAGTCAGCGGGGCCAGCGTGGTCTAAAAAGCACCATGCACCGATAGGCTGTTTCCCCCTATTGGGTAATAAACGGGCAATCGGAATACCGCCGACATCGGCCAGCCTTGGCTCTAGGGTTTGAATACTCATCATCCACCTCTTATTTAGACACTAAATTCATATATAAGCTTTATAACCGACATTCCACACCTGATTTAAGAATAAATAGTTAGGTAGTAACGGCGCTACTATTTAAGCCTAACTGAGTAACATGATGCTTCGGTAAGGCAGCATCCACCCACAATCCGTGCTAGGCCGAGTTCACAGCACATGCCCGCCACTAGGCTTAGATGGTCGTGATCCTTGAGGCGATAAAAAGGAGTAGTCATGATACGGCCGCCAAATAGAAGTAATAAATCAAACTGGCGGAGCCGTATCAAGAAAAACAAATCAAAAACTAGGTGCCGGAATGTCAAGTATAGGGGCTTTTTATCGCGTGACATTAAGCAACAACGAGTGCTTAACCAAACACGTTAAAGCTGTCGGCGTTTAGCCATAGGTGGGCCAAAATACTGACCGCATACCCTAAAAAGATAGCGGGTGCCCACTTTAAATGGCCAAAAAAGGTATACATGCCCCGAGCCTGCCCCATTAAGGCAACCCCTGCAGCCGATCCAACAGACAGTAAACTACCGCCCACACCTGCCGTTAACGTCACCAACAACCAGTTACCATGAGACATCTCAGGCTCCATGGTTAATACCGCAAACATTACCGGAATATTATCAATTACCGCCGATATAACCCCTAGCGCAATATTGGCATAAGTGGCATTCCAACCGCCATAAAGTGCTTCTGACATTAGTGCTAAATAGCCCATAAAACCAAGGCCACCCACACACATCACCACCCCATAGAAAAACAGCAAAGTATCCCATTCTGCGCGCGCCACACGACTAAACACATCAAAGGGCACCACACTTCCTAAACGTTTTAGAGCTGCCTCATCACCCCGTTTTGCCGCCATTACTTTTTGACGCGCCACAGATTGCGGCAATGTCTTGCGCAAAAAGTAACCAAAGAACTGCAAGTAACCTAAACCGGTCATCATACCTAGCACCGGGGGGAGCCCCAATAAACTATGGCAGGCAACCGCGGTAGCCACCGTGAGTAAAAACAAAAAGACAATTCTAAAAGCGCCACGCTTGAGCACCGCTTGCTCATACACAGCCACTGGGCAGCGGTTTTCAATCACAAAACTCATTAACACAGCCGGTACAAGGTAATTAAGCACAGAAGGGATAAAGAGTACAAAAAACTCATTAAACTCCACAAGGCCTGACTGCCATACCATTAGGGTGGTTATATCGCCAAAAGGACTAAACACTCCTCCAGCATTAGCCGCAATCACAATATTAATACAGCATAAGTTGATAAACTTTTTATCGCCCTCTGCCACTTTTATCACCACAGCACACATTAAGAGGGCCGTGGTTAAGTTATCGGCAACCGGAGAAATAAAGAAAGCCATAATACCGGTCAGCCAAAACAAAGATTTATAGCTAAATCCGCGACGGATCATCCAGCTACGTAAGGCATCAAACAAGCCTCTGTCTTCCATAGCATTAATATAGGTCATGGCAACCAATAAAAAGAGCAGTAATTCGGCATACTCTAGCAAGTTATGGCGAAACGCTTCTTGAGGTAAGTCGCCAAAGTCATGGTTAACATAAGTCCAACCAATGGCCACCCAGATAATACCCGCAGCCACCAATACGGGTTTAGATTTACGCAGGCCTAAATACTCTTCACCCATCACCAATAAGTAGGCCACTATAAAGGTGATGACCGCAAAAACACCGACCCAAGTCGTGGTTAAATCTAGCGGTGCATCAGCTGCCAGTACTGACGAGCTGAACAATACAGACAGCCCTCCGAGTGTGGATAAGCACAGTTTGCTTCGCATTATATTTGTCTCTCTTCTTGTTATTTTAGCTATAGTTATGTTGGGGGTTATTCTATGCATCCCCTCGTAAGCAGGTTACCATAAAGCTTGAGGCGAGGCAGATGACATTACTCGGAGCCGCTCGCACTTTTAACGTTAAATTACGCTATATTCCCTAATCATTACTTGCGCTTAGTCATCTTCTCTATATTTAAAAATAACAAGTAAAGTCACCGTGAAAAATTCACATATTTAGTCTTGTTTTTTGCATTAATTTTCACGATTATGCTTCTTTGATATCAGTTATTTAAAAGGATTTTCCGTGCGTGATACCGATGCAGCCTTGGTCAAAGCATTTCGTCAGTCTAGCCCTTATGTCAACCTTCACCGAGGCTCAACGTTTGTGGTAATGATAGGCGGCGAAGCCATCGAACAAGACAACTTTCCTAATATTGTTAGCGATATCGCGCTGCTCACCAGCCTAGGTATTCGGCTAGTGATTGTGTTTGGTGCTCGTCCACAAATTGATAAAAGCTTAGCTGAGGCTCACCTTGAGAGTGTGTTTCACAAACACACTCGAGTCACAGACGAACATAGCTTTCGCATTATTAAAGATGTATGCGGTGGCTTACAAATGGATATTATGGCGCGACTATCAATGGGGCTGATTAACACCCCCATGCAAAATGCCCGTATTAATGTGGTAACTGGTAACTTTGTGACCGCCCAACCGCTAGGCATTGATGATGGCGTAGACTATCAGCACTCGGGCCGTGTACGCCGTATTCATACCGATACCATTAATCATCAACTTGCCAATGACGCAACCGTATTGATCTCACCCATTGGCTTTTCAGTAACCGGTGAAAGCTTCAACCTCTCATCAGAAGAGCTGGCTCGCAGGTTAGCTATTGAGCTCAAAGCCACCAAGCTCATCGGCTTTTGCTCTCAGCACGGCGTAACCGATGAAGACGGCCAAGCCATTCCTGAGCTTTTCCCTGCCGAAGCAGAACAGCACTTACAGCGCTTAATAGCCGAAGGAGATACCTTATCGGGCACAGCTCGTTATTTGCGTGCGGCAATAGCCAGTTGTCGCGGTGGCGTATCACGCAGCCACTTGGTGAGCTACAAAGAAGACGGCGCACTTATTCAAGAGTTGTTCACCCGTGACGGTTTAGGCACACAGCTGGTTAACCAAAGTGCCGAGCAAGCACGCGTGGCACGCATTGATGATATTGGCGGCATTTTAGACTTAATACGGCCATTAGAAGAAGACGGCATATTAGTACGTCGTTCTCGCGAGCAACTTGAAATGGAGGTGGATCAATTTACGATTATTGAAAAAGACGGCACTATTATTGGTTGTGCGGCCTTGTACCCTTTTCCTGATGAATTAATGGCCGAAATGGCATGTGTGGCGATTCATCCCGACTATCGCCGCGGTAGCCGAGGCGATATGCTATTACAAAAAGTCGAAGAGCAAGCAAAAAAACGGGGCATGAGTCGATTATTCATTCTGACCACTCGCTCTATCCATTGGTTTAGAGAACGGGGTTTTGAACCGGTTGATGTTAGTGCTTTACCGATGAGCAAGCAGGCGCTATATAATTACCAGCGTCGTTCTAAAATCATGATGAAAGATGTAATTTAACCCTTATTTACATCAGACATTTAGCAAAATGTCTTCTACGGTGCAGCAAACACCATTCAATATCTGAGCTTAAAAGGTAAGGCACAGTGCTTTGCCTTACCTATATTTATTACTTGTCCCTATCAAGGAGCTGTACGTGAGTCAGTTAACCGTTGCTAAATTTGGTGGTACCAGCGTGGCAGACGCGCATGCTATGGAGCGCTGCGCTGCCATTCTTGAACAAAATCCAGATACGCGCTTAGCCGTATTAAGTGCCAGCTCTGGCGTCACTAATATATTAGTGGCGCTGGCGTCTGGCGAACATCAGCCCGATGCCCGTGCGACACTACTGCAACAGTTAACCGAGATCCAACAAGGTATTCTTAATAGTCTAGAGAAACCAGAAACGCTCACCCGCCATATAGAAGATATATTAGTATATATTAAAGAGTTGGCTGACAGCGCTGCCATTAGCCCAACCCACGCGCTGCACGATGAAATAGTGGCGCAAGGTGAGCTAATGTCGACCCGACTATTTGTGGAGCTACTGCGCCGCCGTGGTACTCCTGCCGTGTGGTTTGATGTGCGCAAAGTGATGCGTACCGACGATAAATTTAGTCGGGCCACCCCCGACTTAGCAAGACTACAAGCCGAGGTGGAAAAAGAACTTCAGCCCTTGTTCGCCAATGAGTTAGTGGTAACCCAAGGCTTTATTGGCAGCGCCCAAGATGGCCGCACCACTACCTTGGGGCGTGGGGGAAGCGACTTTTCTGCAGCCTTACTGGGCGAAGCGCTAGGGGCAAAGGCCATCCAAATTTGGACTGATGTGCCAGGCATTTACACTACAGATCCTCGATTAGTCAGTGAGGCACGCCCGATTAGTGAAATTACCTTTAGCGAAGCCTCAGAAATGGCTACCTTTGGCGCGAAAGTCTTGCACCCTGCTACATTACAACCTGCTGTTCGCCAGCAAATTCCGGTGTTTGTTGGCTCAAGTAAAGACCCTGCCGCCGGTGGTACTTGGATCCGTAATCACACCAACAGCCAGCCACTGTTTCGCGCCTTAGCATTACGCCGTAATCAGGTATTACTGACCCTGACTAACCAAAGTATGTTTCAGGTACACGGTTTTCTGGCAGAAGTATTTGGTATTTTGGCCAAGCATAAAATTTCGGTCGATTTAATCACTACGTCGGTGATCAGTGTATCACTGACGCTTGATTCAGGTGCAGAGTCACTCACCGATGAAGTACGTGCTGAGTTAGATAAACACTGTCATCTGCAAGTAGAAGAAAATCTAACCTTAGTCGCGCTAATTGGTAATCGGATGAGTGAAGTTAACGGCGTGGGTACTCAGGTGTTTAAGGCGTTATCTGAGATCAATATTCGCATGATCTGCTATGGCGCTAGCGCACATAACTTATGCTTTTTAGTGCCTGAAGACGATGCCAACCAGGTACTCAACGACTTGCATACCGAGTTATTACCTTCGTAAAAATAGCCATACGCCGTAAGCCAAAGACCCATATCGCTGTTGACCTTTATCTTACGGCGTACAGCGTAAGGCGTATAGCTGCTATTAGTCTTTAACTGACAGCTTAAAGCAGTCCGGAAGGTTGGGGTTCGTCTGTTAGCTCACTCACATGTACTTGAAAAGGAATGGCTTGGTCGTTTTGTAATAATACTAATTGGCTTTGCGTATCCACTTCTAATACATAACCTGAACTGTCAGAGGTATAGCAAATCATACCGGGTCGCACATCATGAATGTCCATATTCATCCCTCATTTACACCGTAATTTAGTACTATAAATGAAAAGGCCAACGCATTGCGTTGGCCTTAGTATACTACTTTTTACCTTTTTGGCGTTGTTCCCACTTACCATCTACATAGTGAGCCGTCCAGCCAGTGGCTTTTTTATCAATTTCAGTCATCACATATTGTTCTTTATTCTTACGACTAAAGCGCACTACCGACTTATTACCATCGGGATCTTTTACCGGTGCTTCGGTTAAATAGGCAAACTTAGGTGACAATCTGTCTTTAAAGCGTACTAGCTCTTCCACCAAAGGAGCACGCGTCTCCCGAGATTTAGGGAAGTTACTGGCGGCCATAAAAATACCCGCTGCCCCGTCGCGTAACACAAAGTAGGCATCTGACTGCGTACAAGGTAACTCAGGCAAATGTACTGGATCTTCTTTAGGCGGTGCAACCTCACCATTTTTTAAGATCTTACGGGTGTTTTTACACTCTTCATTGGTGCAGGCCATGTATTTACCAAAACGCCCAGTTTTCAACTGCATTTCTGACTCACAGCGCTCGCAGTCAATCACAGGGCCTTCATAGCCTTTAAGCTTAAACTGCCCTTCTTCTAGCTCATAACCTTCACAGTCGGGGTTTTGGCCACAAACATGCAGTTTGCGCTGTTCATCAATTAAGTAAGCATCCATGGCGGTGCCGCACTTATGACAACGATGCTTAGCCCGCAGTGCTTCTGTTTCGGCTTCGTCATCATTGGCTAATACAAACTCATCACCTGGGATCAGGTTAATGGTTTGCTTACAGCGCTCTTTAGGGGGCAGTGCGTAACCCGAGCAGCCTAAAAATACCCCTGTGCTGGCAGTACGAATACCCATTTCTCGACCACAGGTGGGGCATTCAATGTCAGTAAACACCATGTCATTAGTACGCATACCGCCATCATCGGCTGGTTGCTCTGCTTTGGTTAGCTCTTCACTAAATTCAGCATAAAAAGCATCTAACACTTGGGTCCAATTCAGCTCACCGTCGGCAATTTCATCGAGCTTGCTTTCCATTTGGGCGGTAAAGTCATAATTCATCAGCTCAGCAAAGCTTTCTTGCAGTCGGTCGGCGACGATTTCACCCATTTTCTCTGCATAAAAACGACGACTTTCTACTTTAACGTAACCTCTATCTTGAATGGTCGAGATAATAGACGCATAAGTTGAAGGTCGGCCAATACCGCGTTTTTCTAACTCTCTGACCAAAGAGGCTTCACTAAAACGTGCCGGTGGCTTGGTAAAGTGTTGCTTAGGATCAAGTTGGTTAAGGGTTAATATTTCCCCCTCTTGAACGGCCGGTAGCTCGGTATTTTCGCCCTTACGACCGGTCGTGGCTTCTTGTACCTTGGTCCAACCGGCAAAGCGTAAAATACGACCACGGGCTCTTAACTCATAATCGTCTGCCTGCACTTTAATAGTGGTGCTATCGTATAAAGCTGGCACCATTTGGCAGGCCACAAACTGGCGCCAAATCAGGTCGTATAACCGCTTAGCATCCGCCTCCATGCCTTGCAACTTATCAACACTTAACGCCACGTCTGAGGGACGAATCGCCTCGTGGGCTTCCTGAGCATTAGCTTTAGCGCTATACACATTGGGGTTGTCGGGCAAATAATTAGCACCGTATTCTTGTGCAATATATTCTCGGGCACTGCCCACCGCCTCTTGGCTTAAGTTGGTGGAGTCGGTACGCATATAGGTAATATAACCGGCTTCATACAAGCGCTGCGCCAGCATCATGGTGCGCTTAACCCCAAAGCTTAATCGGGTACTGGCCGCTTGCTGTAACGTAGAGGTAATAAAAGGCGCAGGCGCTTTGCTTTGCGTAGGCTTGTCATCTCGAGACACCACTTCAAAGCGGCTCGCATTGAGCGTATTCACCGCCGCCATGGTGTCTGCTTCGTTGTTGGGCCTAAACTCTTTCCCTTGGTACTTAGCCACCGCCATCGACAGCGCCAGCTTTTTATCATTACTTAACTGGGCTTGAATATCCCAAAACTCTTCAGGAACAAAAGCTTTAATTTCGCGCTCTTTTTCAACCAGCAAGCGTACCGCCACCGATTGCACACGACCGGCAGACAAGCCGCGAGCCACTTTTTTCCACAATAGCGGCGACACCATATAACCCACAACGCGGTCTAAAAATCGACGGGCTTGTTGTGCATTAACACGGTTTTGGTTGAGCTCCGATGGCTCACTAAAAGCATCTTGAATGGCTGATTTGGTGATTTCATTAAATACCACCCGCTTAAAGCGTGCATCGTCACCACCGATCAGCTCTTTTAAGTGCCATGCAATGGCTTCCCCTTCGCGGTCCAAATCCGTTGCCAGATAAACAATGTCTGCTTTTTCGGCCAAGGCTTGTAACTCTGTCACTACTTTTTCTTTGCCCGGCAACACTTGGTAGTTGGCTTTCCAACCCTTGTTAGGATCGATACCCATGCGAGCAATTAAGGCTTTTTGATCCTTCTCGCGTTTAAGCTTGGCTTTTTGCTCTGGGCTCAACGATTTAGTATCTGTTTTTTTAGCCGGCGCTTTTTTAACAACGGACGAGCCTGCGGTAGGCAAATCACGCACATGGCCGACACTGGATTTGACGATATAGTCTTTACCCAGATATTTGTTGATGGTTTTTGCCTTAGCAGGCGATTCCACTATAACCAGCGATTTACTCATAAAGCGCGTTTAAATCCTTAAAGTCTGGCCCACATTCGGGGTCCGGCGGCAAGGTAATGACGGCTGTATAAGTGAAAACGCCGTAAAATGCAAATTTGCCAAGCTAGTGCCGGAAATAATTTAATGGTATATCTCTGTACTTATTAACACCTTGATACTCACAAGAATCAACCGCTTTTTTGATTAGACTGTTTGTTCGAGCGCTTTTTATGCATTGTTAACACAAAGATGATAGCTGTTGTTAATGTTAGGTTACAAGTACAGACAAAGTTTCACTACACTGACTCATATTAGCTGGCTGACTCGCCGCGCGTATTTTAGAAGGTAGGGTAATGACATCTACAATAAAAAAAACCAACACCAGTATCACACACGAAGTGAACTTTGATGGCCTTGTGGGGCCCACACACAATTATGCCGGTTTATCTTATGGCAATGTCGCCTCACACCAACACGCCCATGTACATTCCAACCCAAAGCAAGCTGCGAAGCAAGGCTTACAAAAAATGCACCGGCTAAGCGAGTTAGGACTGGTGCAAGGCGTACTGGCTCCTCAAGAGCGCCCCGATATGGCTACGCTACGTCAATTAGGCTTTAGCGGCAATGATGCTCAAGTATTAGAAAAAGCGTATCGCGACAGTCCCGCCTTGCTGGCAGCCTGTTACTCAGCCTCAAGTATGTGGACGGCCAACGCCGCCACTGTCTCTCCTAGTGCTGATACCCAAGATGGTCGTGTACATTTCACACCCGCAAACTTGGTCAATAAGTTTCACCGCGCCATTGAACATGAAGTAACGGGGCGTATTTTGCGCCGCGTATTTCCTGATGAGACCTACTTTTGCCATCATAGCGCCCTACCAAGCCACGAAGCCTTGGGTGATGAAGGTGCTGCCAATCATACTCGCCTGTGCGCTCGCTACGATAGACCCGGGCTCGAGCTATTTGTTTATGGTCGCAGTGCCTTTGATAGCAGCCAAGCTGCGCCCAAACGCTACCCTGCTCGCCAAACCCTAGAAGGGTCTCAGGCTGTGGCGCGACTGCATGGTTTAAATGAGTCTAATACACTCTTTATTGCCCAAAATCCGGCGGTAATTGATCAAGGGGTATTTCACAACGATGTGATTGCGGTGGGTAATCAAAACGTCCTTTTTTATCATCAATCTGCTTTTTTAGACACACAAAGCGTGTTGCAGCAGATCCGTCAAAAGATGCCCGATACACAGCTACATTTTATTGAGGTAGCGCCAAATCAGGTGCCCCTGTCTGATGCCATTCGCAGCTATTTGTTTAACACCCAATTAGTCACCCTTAAGTCTGGACACATGGCGCTTATCGCTCCTACAGAGTGCGCTGAAATAAGTTCAGTCAACGCCTATTTAGAGCAGTTGCCGTCTTTAAATACTCCGATAAAAGAGGTGCACTATATTGATGTTAAACAGAGCATGCAAAACGGGGGCGGCCCGGCTTGCTTACGATTAAGGGTGGCTTTAAATAAAGCAGAGTTAGCCGCGACCAACCCTGCCTGTTTGATGAGTCAGACCTTATTTAACCGCCTTAATCGTTGGATTGATCAACATTATCGTGATCGGCTCACACTCAATGATTTGCGCGACCCCGCCTTATTACAAGAGTCGCGCACCGCGCTCGATGAGCTAACACAAATACTCCAGCTAGGTGGCGTGTATCCGTTTCAGCGTTAACACCTAAAGGGTGATGGACGGTATAAACCTTAAAAGCTAAACCTATTTCTGCCACAAAATCCACGGAAAAATTAAGATGAGATAAGATCGAAAAACTCTTTTTAAGGTGTAAGAGCTTACAAGTAATAAGCTTTTCGTCTTTAAACTGGCTCTTCTTTCGTGGGCCCGTGGATTGCGTTGCGAAGGGTTATGAGTCTTTTTTCATTAATAAAACGGTCGCTGGCCGGCTTCTATGAGTTTGGTGACGGCGCGGCTGACGCCCATTTCTGCAGCTTTCCCTAGTTTGTGCTTTAGACTTTGTTTAGGAGCAAAATGTAAGCGGATTATCCGTTTATGCTCACTTTGCGCCAACAAATATTCGCTACTGGTCGATAATTCATCAACCAAACCTAATTTTTTGGCATCGGTGGCCAGCCAATGTTCGCCGGTGGCCACCTCATCTAGCGCCAATGCCGGACGGTTTTGTGCAATAAAATCTTTAAAGCGATGGTGAATCACTTCTAACTCTTCACGAAACTTAGCGCGCCCTTCATCATCGTTTTCGCCAAACAGGGTTAAGGTACGCTTATAGGCACCGGCTGTGTGTAATTCGACGTCTATGTCTTTGCCTTTTAAAAACTTATTAAAGTTTGGCATTTGTGCCACTACGCCAATGGAGCCCACAATGGCAAAGGGCGCGGCAATAATACGCTCAGCCACACACGCCATCATATATCCGCCGCTGGCGGCCACTTTATCAACCGCCACCGTCAGATGTAGCCCTTTGTCTTTAAGCCGTGCAAGCTCTGCCGCCCCTAACCCATAACCGTGCACCACACCGCCGCCTGACTCTAAACGCAACAAAACTTCATCACCGGCCTTGGCCAGCTGCAGTAACCCTGTAATTTCACGGCTTAGCCCGCTCACCTCATTGGCATCCATACTACCCTTAAAGTCTAAAACATAGAGACGTTCAGTGGTGCCTGCTTGCTTTTTTTCGGCCTTGGCTGCTTGTTTAAATTGCTGCTTTAGCGCTTTACGCTCGCTATCCTTGGTGGCGGTGGCCATTTGTAGCTGGCGCTGCTGGCGGCGTAAATCTGCGCTCAGATCGTCCACCTCCAGCTTATCGCCGCTGCGATTTTGTCGCGATGCCGTACCCGCTATCAGCGCCACTACAACGCCAATGGCGACCACAGCCGTCAACACTTTGGCGGCAAACAAGCCATACTCATATAAAAATTCCAACATGATATTTCCTTTAATTATCAAAATGGCAAGAAGTGATTACTAAAATTTAACTACTTACCTCATTGTAAAAGCCTTAAGCACGAACACCAATGCCCTTTTTATATTGATTTTGTTGTTAAGTACTGGCATCCCTGCTCATAGTCTGGTTTGATCGCTCTATATTAATGTTTAAAGAGACCCAAGCCGATATGCATAACTATCAAGCAGCTGCTGACTTACTTAACAACAAAGTGATTTTAATTACCGGCGCCGGCGACGGTATCGGCCGCCAAGCCGCACTGCACTACGGTGCTCATGGTGCCACCGTAGTGCTGTTAGGAAAAACCGTCAGTAAGTTAGAAGCGGTATACGATGAGCTATTAGCCCAAGGTAGCCCAGAGCCGGCCATTATTCCCCTCGATTTAGAGGGCGCTACCAAAGATCATTATCAACAGATGGCCGAAACTTTAAAACAACAATTTGGACAACTTAACGGAGTATTGTTTAATGCCAGTCACTTAAGTGTACTGGGCCCGTTTGAAATGATTGGTGAAGATGAGTGGGACAAGGTCATGCAAATTAACCTTCGCTCGCAATTTTTACTGACTCAAGCACTGCTGCCATTATTAAAAGCGACTGAGCACGCATCTATCGTTTACACCAGCTCAGGGGTTGGCAAACAAGGGCGCGCTTATTGGGGGCCTTATGCTATTTCAAAGTTTGCCACCGAAGGCATGATGCAAGTATTGGCCGATGAACTGAGTAATACTCAAGTGCGGGTAAACTGCATTAACCCCGGCGCAACTCGTACCGATATGCGCTCACGGGCTTACCCAGGAGAAGATCCCGCAACATTACGGACTCCAGAACAAATTATGCCCCTTTATCTGTATTTAATGGGGGCAGATAGCCGTGATGTTCGTGGTCAATCTCTGGATGCTCAACCAGATAAAGTTCGCTCAGGCAGCACATCTTAAGCCATAACAGCATCTAAGCACGGTATTTTTATTATTAGCTCTTAGCTCAGATTGATAGACTGAGCGCTTGTGACAAGGATATAACAAGCCATGTATCGTCCCAAAAGTACGGTAGAGCAGTGGCGAATATTTCAGGCAGTGGTAGACCACGGAGGTTATGCCCAAGCCGCTAAAATACTGAATAAAAGCCAGTCATCTCTCAACCATGCCGTAGCAAAATTACAACAAGGATTAGAGGTTTCCCTGCTAGAAGTGAAAGGTCGCAAGGCCTTTCTTACTCCTGAGGGAGAAGTTTTTTTGCGGCGCTCTCGTAAGCTAACTCAAGGAATTGAAGAGCTGGAGTTGTTGGCTGATGTGCTCGCCAGTGGCTGGGAGCCGGTTTTGCGAATTGTGGTAGAAGCATCTCTACCACGCCAGCCTTTATATCAAGCATTAGCTGATTTTTCTGCTCGCTCGCGAGGGTGTCGCATCCACTTAGCAGAAGCCCAGCCCAGCGGCTGTGCCGCTGTTATCAAGCAACAGGCAGCAGACTTAGTCTTTGCCAGCAAAGCATTTAGTGGTGTCACCAGCTTACCGCTGATTACGACCGCTTATTTACCGGTATGCTCATCAACACACCGGCTTGCAACACTGGCAGAGGTTAGCTCTCACGATCTAGAGCAAGAGTTAGAATTAATATTGGCCGATGGTAATGAATCAGAAGAAGGTTGGGAAGGAACAGAGCAACCTTGGGTGATTAACCACCTACATGACACTTTGTCTTTATTACGCCGAGGCGTTGGCTTTGCTTGGCTACCGCAAGATGTAGTGGCACCGCTTATTCAGGCCAATATATTGACTCGCCTTACCATGACCAACCAAGTACAACGTAAGCGATTTACCCATTTAATATTACCCCAAAGCACCCCGCCCGGCCCGGCTGCTAGTTTACTATTAACCCTTATTCGCCATCATTACGGCTTGCCTGACAAGAACACAACCTAGGCTTGATCTTGCCAGTGGCCAACGCCTTCCTTATGCTAGCCCCTTAACAGTTGACAAGGATCCCTAATGTTTGATTTTGATCAGTGGATAGACAGACGCCCTACCCGTGCCCTTAAATGGCTTAAATACGAAGGCACCGATATTTTACCTATGTGGGTAGCCGATACGGAATTTAAAGCGCCACCCGCAGTCATTAAGGCGTTATCTGAGCGTGTTGAGCACGGTATTTTTGGCTATAGTCGCCCCAGCCCACAACTCACTGAGCTTATTATCAAGCGCATGGCCGATTTGTATGACTGGCACATAGACGCCGATTGGCTGGTATATATGCCGGGTGTGGTGCCTGCACTCAACCTTGCGTGTGATACTTTTACCGAGCCCAATAGCAATATTATTACTGCTAAGCCTATCTATTATCCATTTTTACACGCTCCAGGTTTTCATGGTCGTAAAGCGGCTTATGTGGATATGGTTGAACAAGACGGCCGCTGGTTACTCGATTTGACACAACTTGAAGAGCAAGCCAAACACAGTGATCTTTTCTTATTGTGTAACCCACACAACCCTGGTGGCACTATTTATACCCAAGCAGAGCTACAAGCCATTAATGACATTGCCGAACGTCATAATGTGATTGTCTGCTCCGACGAAATTCACTGTGACCTATTGCTCGATGAAGGCAAGCCGCATATTCCTTATGCCGCCGTGAGTGACGACGCCGCTAACCGCAGTGTGATCTTAATGGCCCCCAGTAAGACCTTTAATATTGCCGGTTTATGCTGCTCTTTTGCCATTATTCCTAACCCTAAGTTACGCCAGCAGTTTACCCGTGCCGCACGCGGTATTATGGCTGATGTAAACTTATTAGGTTTTGTGGCTGCCGAAGCCGCTTACCAAGACGGCGACGACTGGCTGGCCGCACAGCTAGTGTACCTGCGCGAGAATCGCGACTTATTGGTCACCCGCTTAAATCAAGTATCGGGGGTTAGGGTGTTATCCCCTGAGGCAACGTATTTGGCATGGGTAGATATTAGTGCTCTTAAGCTTGATGATCCGGTGGGCTTTTTTGAGCAAGCTGGTGTGGGCGTTTCTCCGGGAGGTCAGTTTGGTGGTAGCGACTTTATTCGCATCAACTTCGGTTGCCCTCGCGCCATGCTAGAGCAAGCGCTAGATCGCATGATTAGTGCCATAGCAGCGCGCTAGCTTTAAAGCTGTAGCTGAAATAATAAAAACGCCGCCTAGCTAATGTAGCTAAGCGGCGTTTTTATTAGCTTGGCGCTGTGCTTCTTGTGCGAATAAGTTCGCCCTTACAAAAAGCCAGAGCCCCCCTTTGGTCATTGCGAGGAGTGCAACGACGCGGCAATCCATCTAACAGACAGTAATAAGCTTGAAGCTAGAAGCCGGAAGTAAAACCAAAAATAAAAATGCCTTAGTGTTTTTGTTTAGCTTACCGCTTCCAGCTCTGAGCTTCCGGCTTTCTATACGCTTTACGTTGAGCGCCTGACGAAAAAACAAAACCGCAGTTTTTCTTTAACCTAAAGCGGTCAGCGTTAGACGTAGCACTTTCTTTGAAATGGATTGCCGCGCTACGCCCGCAAAGACGAAATAAGAGCGCATAACAATATAGTACAAAGCCTTGACATCCAACAGAGTATCTACAAAAGAACACCGACGATGGCACAGAGGCGTTAAGGTTTAAACAATAATGATAAATGTCAGGCACAAAAAAGGCCTTGCTATATAGCAAGGCCTTTTTTGTTTTCTTATGGCGGAGGAGCAGGGATTTGAACCCTGGATGGGCTATAAACCCATGCCGGTTTTCAAGACCGGTGCATTCAACCACTCTGCCACCCCTCCGAACGAGATGAATAGTACTGATAGTTAGCCCTGCTGTAAACAGCTAATTGTTTGATTGCTGACTAATTAATCACTTTGATCGTTTTCTGGCTTACGGTCGGTATTATCAGGTGAAGTTTGAGACTTGGGCTGCTGTAATTCAACAAAGTATTGCTGCAAAAAGGCATCATCTAAAGGAGAAAGGTCAAAGCGCCGACTGGCTTCATTCACTAAATGTTCGTCAATCGTCGTATGCTCGACGATCCAGGCTATGGCTTTACGTAACGATTCATGTTCACTCATATCGCCTCCAGTACTAAGTTATTACATTCGCGTTTTACATTTACCTTTAAATTGATATGTACTTTGAATACACTTTTAATTTCCTGAGATCCACTTCACCCTTTTACACTGAGGTTATATGCACTTAAAACATCGACTGCGCGACGCCACTCTCGCAGGACTCGCCGCTTTTACTGCCGTCATTGTATTGAGTTATCTAAAGAACTGGACTCACTTTATGATCTTGAGTGCGCCATTAGGGGCAACGTTAGTATTGTTATTACTGCTGCCCTCGGCCCCTTTATCTCGCCCTAAACATGTTATTTTGGGCCATTTACTCACCACTATTCTTTCTATTATAGGCCTAAAGTTCATACCTGACCCCATGATAGGACTGGCAATTTGCTTTGGCTTAAGTTTTACCTTAATGGTGTTAACCGATACCTTACACCCACCCGCCGGTGCCAATCCGATTCTTATTTACTTAGCTGATCCTGAACTGGCCGCATTAGACTTTATTTTACCCACTCTGTTTGGCACCTTGTTTATGATTGGCTTTGCCAGCATCTATCATTATATTTTTACCCATAGACGCTACCCTTTTGGCCCTAAGGTGGCGAAAGCAGAAAAAAAGACGGTATAGCCAATACGGCTGTCACCGCTAACAAGCAGCCGTACGCTTTACGCTGAGTGCCTGATGAAAAACAAAACTGTAGTTTTTCTTTAACGTAAAGCGCTCAGCGTTAGGCATAGCGCTTTCTTTTGAAATGGATTGCCGCGTCGCTTCGCGACTCGCAATGACCAAAGGGCAGTTTAGCTAGTACCACCAATAAAAAGAGCGCCACATTGGGCGCTCTTTTTATCTGTAATGGCTATATGCTAACCGTTAAATATACTTAGAAGTGCCATTCTAAATTGAAGGTTGGCGCATGTGTATCTACACCGGGAGCACCAGTAATACCGAACTTATTATTCCAATATTCGTAACCTACACCCGCCCAAACAGTGTTGTTCTTATTGAAAGCCAACTGACCTACATCAACCATTAAAGAGGTACGTACTAGTTGCTCATCGGTAGTGCCCTTACCTTTAGCCGTATTGTAGTTACCAAAGCCCTGGAACTTCATGGGTACTGAACCTACTTGGAAAGGCAGTCCCCAAGTTAAGTTATAGATTGTGTAGTCATTAAACGTTACATCATTAGGTTTTGGAGTAAGAAGGGTGCTATTTTTTCCATTATGATTACGCTCATGAGCGTATAACACGCTAAAATCTAAGAAACCTTTAGGTACATCAAACTTTAAAGTAGGGCCCACTACCAACATTTGCTTGCGAGGAGCGACTTCAGTATTTTTGGTATTCAGATCAAAACCAGCAGTTAGACCAACTTCTTTAACTGGGCCGAAACTTAAGTCTTTATCAAATATTTTACCTAAGTGCAACTGATGGCGATAAGTCACATAAGCTTCAAATGCACCGTCACCCTCACCTCGTGCGTCACCATTCGCTGGATCTTGATTGTCTGATTGTAACAAATCAACGTTGAAGAAGTTTTGTCCGTAATCATAACCGCTAGCGTGGGTCAGGCTTAGTATATGCTTTTCCACATCATTCGGATTAAAAGGTTCCGTAAAATCCGATCCATAACGATAACCGACAGAGGTATCAGACCAGTTAGCGGCGCTAACGTGAGGGGCGGCTACGGCCATAGCCAATGCAGAAACAGTTAAAATGCGCTTACTCATTTGCTTCATTTGTGATTCCTTCACTTATTAAAATATAACGCACCAGCTAATATAAGACATAGCGTTACTTGTATACTATCGACTGGATGTTGATGAGTAATAAATTACACACATCGACACCAAAAATCTACATTTTGTTCACAAAATAAATCAAGTAATTAAACTTAAAGGTGCTAGTGTGATCTAACGCAACTTTTGTTAACAATAACTCATCGCTAATTTTAGTGTTTAAACCAACATATTTCCTTTTAATTCAGTTACTTCTACCATTAATGCTGCTCGTTGCTGTAAGGCGACCTTGGCATTGGGAAACACTATAGCTTGCGGCTTTTCGCCGACTCGCCATTGCCAATCACCATCTTCTGCCAGCAAAGTGCCAGGAGAAAAAGTACTAAAATTGGCCACATCATCAGAAAAATGAAAACAAAACTGTTCACTTTGTTTTATTACTTCTTGGCACACTTGGAATACACGCATGTGCGCAACATTAAGTTGAGGAGGCTGCCAGTCTGGCTTTTGCAGCAGTTGCGCTAAATTGTGTTCAAGTGCCGCAACTTGACTGGCATCATTTTCACCAAAGGGGTGTACTTTACCCAGCTCAACAGTAAAGGCATGGGCGCCAAAGTGATGGGCACTAAAATAGCTAAAGGTGGTAGTAGGCCCGTGCGCGAGCAAAATAGTATTAACATCTGAGTGGCATAAAAATGCCAACTCGCGGGTGTGATATGGGGCGCCATGAGTAAAAGGGTAGATAGCAAATTGGGGGTATTGTGAAGCACGAATAGCGGTATGTAAGTCGTAATGTCGCCGCTCAATATTATGATGCTTACGCTTTTGATAAAAACGAGTCACATAATGCTCCAGCCACGCAGCTCTGTCTGACTCTGTATCTTGCCCGTCAGCCGCCCTGCCCGCCTGTACTTGCACCTTTATATGCTCTTTTAAACCGTGTGCTCCTGAAAACAATCGATTGAGGTTAGTCTTCACTTCGCGAACATTTAAGTTAATGGCTGAGAGATTGCCAAAGATCAGTAGTAATCGCTGTTGGCAACGCAGCCGACCGTTCACAATATCATTCAGTAACCGAGTACACAGCTCAATGGGCGCAGTTTCATTACCATGAATACCACAAGATAACACCAGATCGAGATTGGCAGGTGCTGGGGGTTCAATACACACCACACCGGTATTCCACACCTGTATTTGTGTGCCATCAGGCAAGGTTTCATTAAAGGGTGCAAGGTAGTGCGGATGAGCACAACTGAGGGCGAGAAAATCATTAAGTCGACTGGCGTTCATAGGTACCTCACCTAAAAATGTGAGGGGTTAGGGAGGCTAAGCGCATCACACCTCCCCCTCACAACAGTTAACTAGACACCGGATTTAGTAAAGGTGGCGTTTACTAGCGATTGCGCCTCTTGAATAAGACGCGTTAGATGCTCAGCTCCCCGAAAGCTTTCAGCATAAATTTTATATACCTGCTCGGTACCACTAGGGCGCGCGGCAAACCAGCCATGATCGGTCACCACTTTAAGGCCGCCAATTGCGGCATTATTGCCAGGGGCCTGCGTGAGCCGTGCAATAATAGGGTCACCGGCCAAGGTCTCAGCTTTTATCGCATCGGCCTCTAATTTGGCTAATATCTGTTTTTGTTCAAAAGTGGCGGGGGCATCAACACGGGCATACACAGGATCGCCTAATTGCTCAACCAGCTGTGCGTAATATTGATGCGGTGTAAGACCTGTGACCGCTAATATTTCAGCGGCCAATAAAGAAGGGATAAAACCGTCTTTATCAGTGCTCCATACTTGACCATTCATCCGTAAAAACGAAGCGCCAGCGCTTTCTTCTCCGCCAAATCCTAAATGACCTTCAAGTAAGTCATTAACATACCACTTAAAGCCCACTGGCACTTCCATTAAGCGCCGCCCTAACTGTGCCGCTACGCGGTCGATCATGGATGATGAAACTAATGTTTTTCCTACTGCGAGATCATTAGACCAAGCCGGTCTATGGGTAAAGAGATAATGAATGCATACCGCTAAATAATGGTTAGGATTCATTAAGCCTTCACTATCTACAATACCATGGCGGTCGTAATCAGGATCATTAGCACAAGCAATATCAAAGTCGTCTTTCATGCCTAGCAAGTTAGCCATGCAATCGGGGCTTGAGCAGTCCATGCGAATTTTTCCGTCATGATCTAGCGTCATAAATGAAAAAGTTGGATCTTGGCTCGAGTTAACCACGGTAATATCAAGGCCATAGCGTTTGGCAATATGCGGCCAGTAAGCTAAACCTGCACCGCCTAGGGGATCGACACCTATTCGCAATTGAGCTTTACGAATCGCCTCCATGTCGATCACTTCACCTAACTCACTAACGTAATTGTCAATATAGTCAAAGGGTACGGCTTGGGTTAGTGCCTCAGCCAGTGGCTGTTTATTAATGCCTTTACCTCGCTGTGCAATAAGGTGATTTGCTCTGTCTTGGATCCAACCTGTGGTAATGCTAGAAGCAGGTCCACCATCGGGGCCGTTATACTTGATGCCTCCATCACGAGGCGGGTTATGGGAAGGCGTAATGACGATGCCATCGGCTAATGCAGCAGGGTGAACCCGATTATGATTAAGGATGGCATGAGACACCACAGGCGTTGGTGTATAGCCTCGCTCAGGCTGTATTCTTACTTCAATGTTGTGGGCGGTTAATACTTCAAGCGCTGAGCCCCAAGCCGCTTCTGATAAAGCATGAGTATCCATCCCTAAATACAAAGGCCCCGTTATCTGTTGTGTGTGGCGATATTCAGCAATTGCCTGACAGATGGCATGGATATGCATTTCATTAAAGCTTAAATCCAAAGCGCATCCCCGATGCCCCGAGGTACCAAAAGACACCTGTTGCTCTACTTGAGATGCATCGGGTATGTATTGATAGTACGCAGATATTAATCGCGCAACATTGACCAGCTCAGTGGCATTAGCACGCATACCGGCTCTGGGGTGTCTACTCATGTCCTTCCTTATATCAGCGTTCAGCTGTTTAACTTAAATTAAATGCTATGACACACTCGCTCAATCAAGCTATGCGAATACCCCATGGCAGCCATTAGCTGCGCCACTATATTGCGCTTACGTCCAGTATTGGTATTGGTAATCACCCAATAAGGACTACCTGCAATGGCTTTAGGCTTAGTAGTATTGCCACTGGCTAACAAAGCGGCTTCATCGTCGGCAAAATAAATACGTTTACGGCCTTTAATATCACTCGCTTGAGCAAAAGCGCTGGGGTTGTCTTGATATAAAACCGATAATATATGCATAAAGCGATCAATAGCCGATTCTTGCTCGACTAATACATTACTTTTTAGCATTTCTTGAACACGTTGGCCGACTGCAACCTCGGGGGCGGCAGTTTTGGCTACATTGGCTGCAGGCTCTTTAGCTTGAGCCTCAACTGACTCAAGCTGTAACAAACGCCTAAGAATGTCTGACGCACTCTCCCCAATATGGCGGGTATTACTGGCAATATAACGATATAGATCTTCATCGATCTCTATGCTTTTCATCATGTTGTTTGGCATGTCCACTCCCAATGACGGAGCCTGATTATACATGGAGCTTGGGTTGAGCCCAAGCGGGTTGCGCCTAATGCACGTTCAAGCAACAATATCTGCTTTAAATTCTCGCTAGGGAGCTCTCATGCAATTAAATTTTCGTCGCCAAGGCCAAGGCCAAGCGGTAATTGTGATCCACGGCTTATTTGGCAGTTTGGATAACTTAAATGGCTTGAGCAAGGCATTAGCCGTAAATTATGACGTTATTAGTGTTGATTTGCGCAATCATGGGCTCTCACCACGCAGTGCACACTTAGACTATCCCACAATGGCCAAGGATATTATCGCACTTATCGAGCAGCTGGCATTAAGCAAGCCGATATTAATCGGCCACTCTATGGGCGGAAAAGTGGCCATGATGGCAGCCGGCCTGGCACCTGAACTGATCCGCGCCATTATAGTTGCGGATATGGCGCCAGTCGCCTATACCCAAGCTCGTCATAATGCAGTCTTTGCCGGTTTACAAGCAGTCATCAAGGCTGAGCCTCAAGATAGAAAATCAGCCGATGAAGTACTGGGCCAGCATGTACAGATGATGGGAGTGCGCCAATTTTTATTAAAATCATTTATCCCCAATAGCCCCACTAAGCCTTGGCGTTTTAACGTGCCCGCTTTACTGGAGCATTACCCCAATATTATGGGCTGGCCAGGCTTTGAGTCCCCCTACTCAGGCCCAGTTCTTTTTATTAAAGGCGGCGAGTCGGATTATTTAACCCCCGAGTATCAAGCTGAGGTGATACGCCAGTTTCCAAAAGCAAAAGCCAAGGTAATAGCAGGCACCGGGCACTGGTTACACGCAGAAAAACCTCAGTTATTTAATCGCCTAGTAGAAGATTTCCTTGCTCAGGTCAGTTAACAGCCTTAAATCCTTTATGTTATAGTAACGCTAATTTACAGTGGTCGGACGATATGATGTCTTTAGAACAAATTGAGCTACTAGAAACTTGGGGCCTAAAGCTTTTTTTTGTAGCTATTTTTCTGTTGATTGGGCTCGCAATTCAAGATGTACTCAAGAGAGGTAATGTGCCTAAATTTGGCCGTTACGTAGTATGGCTCGTCTTATTTTTAGGCTGCTCTGGCTTTATTGCAAAAGGCATTATAGAAGCGTTATGGGAAGGATCCGGTGTAGGTTAACTCATGGCAAAGCAAGATACCGATAGAACAACGCTGGATTTATTTGCTGATGAACGCAGGCGAGGTCGACCTAAAACCAACCCTCTGCCACGAGAAGTGCAGCTTAAGTTCAATAAGCGTAACCAACTTAAGCGTGATCGCGAACGCGGCCTCAGTCGCATAGAACTAAAGGTCGATCAGGCATTATTAACTAGATTGAATTTACTGGCCGCCGAGCAACAGCTTAGTCGAGCCGATTTGATCCAAGTCTTGCTGTTGCAACAGCTTGAACTACAGGACAGCCAATAGGCCCATGGCCTGATTATTCACATTTTCGATAGGTGCAACTTTATTATGGCAAGTGTAGGTCTATTTTTTGGAAGTGATACCGGTAATACCGAAGCCGTTGCCAAAATGATCCAGAAAGAACTGGGCAAAAATCTGATTGACGTACATGATATTGCAAAGAGTACGAAAGAAGATATTGCTGGCTTCGATCTATTGCTACTGGGTATTCCAACTTGGTATTACGGCGAATCTCAAGCCGATTGGGATGATTTTTTCCCTGAACTAGAAACCATCGACTTTAACGATAAGTTAGTGGCTATTTTTGGCTGTGGTGACCAAGAAGATTATGCAGAGTATTTCCTAGATGCCATGGGTACACTGCGTGACATCATTGAGCCTAAAGGAGCCATTATAGTCGGTCACTGGCCAACTGAAGGCTACGAGTTTGAAGCCTCTCAAGGGTTGGTAGATGATGCTCACTTTATTGGTTTAGGCATTGATGAAGATCGCCAGCCAGAGCTAACACAAAAACGTGTTAAAGACTGGTGTAAACAAGTATATGAAGAAATGTGCTTGAAAGAGCTAGAGTCTTAATCCGCTTTTTTAGCCTAATAAGGGATGCAAAGCTGCGTCCCTTTTTTTTGTATCTTCAAAGTTAACCTGCAATGATGCACTAATATAATAGAGTCCATACGACGATCAGGTGACGAGAATTTTATTATGAAAAAATTAACGATTTTACTGCTCTTTCTGCTACTACCTAGCACGTCTGTATTAGCTAACATTACTCCCCTGCCGCTGCCCAAAACTAAAGGACAGCCTGTTGGTCAAATATTACTGCATACCACACAAGAAGGAGACACCTTAGCCAGCCTAGCACGGTATTATGGAGTGAGTCCTATCTTGTTGATGGCAGCCAACCCAGACCAAGACTTATTATTATTAAAGCCAGGGCAAGAGGTCATTATTCCTAATCAGTTGTTACTGCCTAACGCAGATACTAAAGGTATAGTGATCAACCTCGCTGAGCTGCGTCTTTATTACTACCCTGAAGATGGCAGCGATGTTTATGTATTCCCTATTGGTATTGGTCGTGTCGGGCGTTCAACCCCTGAGATGACCACCAGCATTAGCCAAATGCGTAAAGATCCGACCTGGACCCCCACTACCACTACCCGCCGCGAATACGAAGAAATGGGCAAACCTTTGCCTGCGGTTGTACCTGCAGGACCTGATAATCCGCTTGGTGAGTATGCCATGCGTTTAGCCTATGGCCGTGGCGAGTATCTTATTCACGGCACCAATGCGCCATTAGATGTCGGCTTGCGCTCCAGTGCGGGCTGCATTCGTATGTACCCTGAGCATGTTGAATGGTTATTTGCACAGGTGGCTCGTGGCGTACAGGTACAAATTGTTAATCAAGCCCTTAAAGTGAGTACCGATGAGTATGGGCAGACCTTTATTGAGTCTCATGAGCCCTTAACGCCCGAGGGCTTAGCAGATGAAACGCCACTAGATATGAGTACCTTAACGCCCTTGATAGAACGAGGTGCTAATCAAGAACTGATTGAGCAAATTATTGGCCATCGCCAAGGCATGCCACAAGTGGTCGGTCAACTGCCTTAACACGCGATTTAGCAGCCGTACTCTTTACACTAAGCGCCTGACGAAAAAACAAAACCGCAGTTTCTCTTTAATGTAAAGCGGTTAGCGTTAGATGTAGCGCTTTCTTTCGAAATTGATTGCCGCGCTACGCTCGCAAAGACGAAATAAGGGCGCATCACAATATAGTGCCAAACCTTGATGTCCAACAGAATATCGACATAACACTGCTAAATTTTAGACAAAAAAAAGCCTGGCCGAAGCCAGGCTTTTCCGTTTCACTAATATTATTTAGTGTAACGACCCATCTGATCAAGACGAGAATTAGCGCGATCTGCAGAAGCACGAGCTTCAGCAACATCAGCAGCCAAACGATCAATTTTAGCAGAGTTCATTTGCTGACCTTGCTGAACAGCTTGGATGTCTTGTGACAGACCGTCCAGCTTAGTTTCAACGCCAGTGTTTGAGCTACAACCAGCTAGCATCAAAGTACCAACGATACCTGCAGTTAACATCATTTTATTGCGCATTATATGCTCCTTGGTTTCTATGATAGTCAAAAAGACCTCTTAGGCAGCTTAAGTATGGACGAAGTTCCCTAGTAATCGCAAATAATTTTACAATTTATAACATAAGAAAAAATTTCTGCTCTTCTCTTATATTACTTATTTGTTTTTTTGCGCACATAGAGTGTTCGTTCTACCTCAGCTATTAGCGCCCCTTCCTCATCTAAGATATTAATACGAAAACGAGGAAAATGCTTATGACCATCTAGGGTCGCACTGAGTATCTCATTAAGCCGCTCTTGGCTCAAATGAATATCAGCATAAACACGGCCTCGCCCCGGCTTAATAAAGGTAATATTGGCCCCTCTATCCCATATATAATAGTCTTCTCCGAGAATTCCCATTAATAACATCGAATAGACAGGATCTGTCATAGAGAACAAACTACCACCATATTGCGTGCGGTTGGCATTTTTATTCCACCACCTGAGCTTTAGTCCCACTCGACAATATCGATAGTCTTGACCCAACTTTTCTATACGAATACCCGCCCCCCAAAAAGGCGGCCAGCAATTCATAAGCCATTTGAGTAAACGTGGGCGAGCAAATAAATATCTCATCATCTCATCTGACCAGGCTAAAGAAAAAGCAATACTAACAAAATAAGGTGTCATAATCAGAGTTATTGCTCTAGATCATGGCAAGTGTGTACAAAAGCCGATTGAAGGTTGCCTTTAAAGAGCAGAACACGCACAATGAAAGCAATAACCTCACAAATTGCGAAACTTTATTCTTATGGCTGACAACAATCAAGCGTTGAAGAAAGCAGGTCTCAAGGTGACGCTTCCTCGCGTAAAAATCCTTGAACTGCTACAACACCCCGACACTGAGCATGTAAGTGCTGAAGATCTTTACAAAATGCTGATTGATCAGGGTGAAGAAATTGGTTTGGCTACCGTTTATCGTGTACTTAACCAATTTGATGATGCCGGCATCGTCGCCCGCCATCACTTTGAAGGTGGCAAGTCAGTATTTGAATTGGCGACTCAAGAACACCATGACCATTTAGTGTGCCTAGATTGTGGCAAGGTCATTGAGTTCCATGACGAAATCATTGAAGAGCGCCAACAGATCATTGCTAATCAGTTTAATATTAAACTGACCAACCACAGTTTATATCTGTATGGACATTGTCACGACACACCTTGTCAGCATAATGATGCACAAGAGTAAGTGTTAACGTGTTCTAAATAAAAAAGCCGCACAATTGTGCGGCTTTTTTTTATGGGCGGCTAACACCACCATATTTAAACATGAGTTAGGCGCCTTCTTCTTTACCCCAAGAGTCACGTAAAGCCACTGTTAGGTTGAACACCATTCCCTCACTTTGATTATCGCGGCAGAAATAGCCTTCTCGTTCAAACTGATAGGCATGCTCGGGCTTAGCATCACACAGTGATGGTTCAACAATCGCGCCCGTTAATACTTGTAAAGAAGTGGGGTTGAGTGTCTCTTCTAATGACTCAATCGCGCCTGGGTTTGGCACATTGAACAGGCGATCATATAAACGTACTTCAGCCGGTACCCCATGACTCGCCGATACCCAATGGATCACACCTTTTACTT
The DNA here is from genome assembly GCF_017498065.1 of Oceanisphaera pacifica. Lineage (GTDB taxonomy): Bacteria > Pseudomonadota > Gammaproteobacteria > Enterobacterales > Aeromonadaceae > Oceanimonas > Oceanimonas pacifica. Next base: position 86,248 of record NZ_JAGDFX010000005.1, read on the forward strand.
TACGGCCATCGGCTGGCGATTTACCTAAGGTGTCAGCATCATAGGTACAGAAAATAGTGGTGATGTTACCGTCTGCGTCTTTTTCAATACGCTCTGCTTTAATTACATAAGCATTACGCAAGCGAACTTCTTTGCCTAATACCAAGCGCTTATACTTTTTGTTGGCTTCTTCACGAAAGTCAGCCGCATCAATAAAAACTTCACGCGTAAAAGGTAAAGCACGTGTCCCCATTTCCGGCTTATTAGGATGCAGCGGCGCTTGCAGGGTTTCTTCGTGATCCGCCGGCATATTCTCAATCACTACGCGTACGGGATTTAACACCGCCATAGCACGCGGCGCATTTTCATTGAGATCTTCACGAATACAGGCTTCTAACATGCCCATTTCAATGGTGTTGTCTTGCTTAGTTACCCCAATGCGCAAACAAAACTCACGAATAGCAGCAGGAGTATAACCACGACGGCGCAAGCCCGAAATAGTTGGCATTCTCGGGTCATTCCAGCCTTCAACATGACCCTCTACAACCAACTGGTTAAGCTTGCGCTTAGACATCATGGTATATTCAAGGTTAAGGCGAGAAAACTCGTACTGGCGCGGATGACAATCGATACTAATGTTATCTAACACCCAGTCGTATAATCGGCGGTTATCCTGAAACTCTAACGTACATAGCGAGTGGCTGATCCCCTCCAGTGCATCAGAAATACAATGCGTAAAATCATACATCGGATAGATGCACCATTTATCACCGGTTTGATGGTGATGAGCAAAACGCACTCGATACAACACAGGATCACGCATCACCATAAACGACGATGCCATGTCGATTTTAGCACGCAGACAAATCACACCTTCTTCAAACTCACCATTACGCATACGCGCAAATAAGTCTAAACTCTCTGCCACGGGGCGATCTCGATAAGGGCTATTCGTTCCTGGCGAGGTCAAGGTGCCACGATGTTCACGGATTTGCTCTGGTGTTTGCTCATCTATATAGGCCAACCCTTTTTCGATAAGCTCAACCGCATACCCATATAGCTGCTCAAAATAATCGGAAGAGTAGCGAATATCACCACTCCACTCAAAACCCAACCAGCGCACGTCTTGCTGAATAGATGCAACATACTCAACATTTTCTTTTTCTGGGTTCGTATCATCAAAGCGTAAATTACACTTCCCTTGGTAATGCTCAGCAATACCAAAGTTTAGACAGATGGATTTGGCGTGACCAATATGAAGATAACCGTTTGGCTCTGGCGGAAAACGGGTCTGTACCGACTGATGCTTACCGCTGGCTAAATCATCATTAATGATTTGACGAATAAAATTACTAGGACTCGGGTCCACCTGACTCATTCATACACCTCGAACGTGGGAATGGCATTCTCAAAAATACTATGATCCACTATCTACGCCTGCGGCTCAAGAGCTCACACCGAATAAACTTTCAAAAAAGACCACCTAAACCCTCGTATTTTGGAGTCGGCTATTTTTTCATCTACCGCGACATAAATCCGCTAACTCGATAAGCATCCGTCACGCCGCCCCACTTAAATAATGCAAGTTGGTGTATATTTATGCCATTACTGCACATACTTTCAACAAACGCGCGTATTTAGTAAGTTATGCGCTTTTGAGTGTTGACAGCTCACTGTGCACCATTTAACATTCGCCTCGCATTCAAGCAATGCCTGTTCCCCTTTAGTTCAGTTGGTAGAACGCCGGACTGTTAATCCGTATGTCGCTGGTTCAAGTCCAGCAAGGGGAGCCAATTTTAAGCAGTAAGAAAGTTAAGTAAGTCGTTAGTTTTTGTTCCCCTTTAGTTCAGTTGGTAGAACGCCGGACTGTTAATCCGTATGTCGCTGGTTCAAGTCCAGCAAGGGGAGCCACTTTTAAGTAGTAAGAAAGTTAAGTAAGTCGTTAGTTTTTGTTCCCCTTTAGTTCAGTTGGTAGAACGCCGGACTGTTAATCCGTATGTCGCTGGTTCAAGTCCAGCAAGGGGAGCCAATTTCAATACCTAGATTTAATACATCTATTAAAATCTAGTCATCGTTTTAAGTTGTTCCCCTTTAGTTCAGTTGGTAGAACGCCGGACTGTTAATCCGTATGTCGCTGGTTCAAGTCCAGCAAGGGGAGCCAATTTCTTGTCTTATCTAAAAAATCCAGCTATAAGTACTCCACTATAATAACTCGTCTGAATCCTTTCAGAAGTGTACTATCTTTTAAATATCTCGTTTAACAAGGATTGTGGCTATGCGGGTAACTCGTCCCTTTGGTCAGACTTTGCTGTTGTCAGGATTTATTGCACTATTACTCAGCACGTTACTACCTTGGTGGGCCAGCCATCACTCGCTGCAGCAACAAGTAGACAAGGTTAATAACCACCTTGCTTACATAGTTGAGGCTCCCTCTTCATCTTTGTCGCTGTTCAATATTGCCGCGCTCTCTCGTGGACGCCCCCTTGAAAGCCAAAATCAAGCATGGTGGTTTGGTCAAGTTGCAGCTAATCATCAATATACTGTAGATAAAACACCCGTTTTCTATCAGCTCGACATTGAGACTGCCACACGCCAATGGGTACAAATCTCGTTGCCTTTGATTTTACTAACGCTGCTCATTTTCACATTTTTATATCGTAGCTGGCGCAAAGTTCAGTACAAACAAGATAGCTACTTTCAAACATTACTGCACTCACCTGAACAGGCTAAACCCAACAGCCAATCTCCAATAGAGCAAGGCATAGTGGCGTTTCATCGCCATCATCATGATCAATTAGACAACTTACAGCAACAACTTGAGCGAGCAGAGCAACAAAGCTATCAAGACAGTTTAACTGGCTTAGGTAATCGCTTTGCTTTTCGTCGTGATCTTAACCTAATTTTGGATGATGAAAATCAACTGGCTACCGCCACCTTAATGATGGTACGAGCCAGTGCCTTGCAAGAAATTAACACCGAGCAAGGGTTTCAGGCCGGCGACCAATACCTACAAGATATGGTGGCACTCATACGCAAAACCATTCAGTCTGAGGTGGGTGCCACCGCCTACCGAGTCGGCGGCAGCGAATTTGCAGTACTCACCAAAGGGCAGTGTGAGCCATTGGCTAAGCAACTGGGCACCCTATTAAACCAAGAGTTACATCACTACCAGCATATACACCACCTTAGCTGTGCGGCCTATATGGGCTTTACTCAGATATTACCAGGCCAAGCAGCAGAGCAGGTATTGATCCGGGCCGATTTAGCTCTGGCACAAGCACAAGGTGGCGAGCCCAACACCTGGAGTATGGTGCTTAAGCAAAATAAAAATGAAAACATGGGTGAAAGTCAGTGGCGCCAACGCTTACAAACCATGCTGACAGATAATAGAATCTTATTACAAGTTCAGCCTGTTAAAGTATATAAGCAAGAAATGCTGGGCTATAACGAGATTTATACGCGCTTTCCTAATGAGGATGGTGGCGTTTATCAGGCGGGCACTGTGTTTGCCATGCTACAACGTCTTAATATGTCGATGCTATTTGAGCAAAAAATTATTGAGATGATACTTGCGCAAATACACAGCCACGCACTGCCCCAGCAACGTTGGGCGATTAATCTTACCCCCGCAAGCTTACAGCAGAGTTCGTTTCTTATTTGGTTAGAACGCATACTGATGCGAGATCGCGATATTGCATCAAAACTGGTTTTTGAGCTAGACGAGCAGGTCTTACAACATCAATTAGTGGCGGCTAAACGTCTGCTCGCCATGATCCGCCGCTCTGGTGCGCGCTTTGCCGTCAGTCAATTTGGTCATGGTTATGGTTCATTTCGTTTATTAAAAGACATTAAGCCTGACTATGTGAAATTAGACGGTTTATTAGTCCGACAAATTCAAGAGGACGGGACCACACTACAATTTATACGCATGATAGTGGATTTATCTCAGCGCTTAGGCTGCTTCGTTATTGCCGAAGGGGTAGAAACAGAACAACAAAAAGACCTGCTTGAATCAATGCACATTGACGGCGTACAGGGCTACTTAATTGCCAAACCCTGCGATATGAGTCACTTTAAAGGCTTAGTCATGTAGGGCAAGCGAGCCTAGGTCACTATGCCGAAGGCGCTTTAAAGCGTAGCAATAAATTAATTAACTCCCCTAAATGTCGATAACGCGCTAGCTCATCTGGGTTATAGCGAGTCGACATTTGGGTGGGGTTATGCCGATGCTTAAGGTAGCGCATAATTTGTAAGCGGTTAAAGCCCCCTACTTTATAAACTAAACTCAGCAAATGACTAATCTGCTCTTCATCTAAACCACACAGGGCGCCATAGCCCTCATCTAGAGGGGTGTAAATATTTACCGTAACCTCAGACAACACCCCCGCCTCTTGTAAGTATTCTAACCACTGCTCTACATACATAGGCTTAGTGCCGGCTAATAGCTCAAAATAGCCTTGCCCAGACCGACATTGAGTCAGTAAGTGCACAGCCAAGGCATCGCTATCGCAAATAAAGGTCGTGCTCCCCTGCTCTCCCCAATCGAGCGCCTGCAACCGAATTTCGGCTTGGCCGCCTCTGGCGCCTCGCACTTTAAAAATAAACACACCATAACTCCGTTATTATGAGCAAAAACGAACCACCACGTCATGCAAACTTCCCAAGCTGCTCCCTTAGGCTGTAATCGTCATCAGAATTAAAACCTCGCTTCACAGTTTTCACTTATGAGTGTAAAGTTGGCTGCTAATTTGATTACTAAATGTAAGGAGTGTTTGTCATGTCCAACAAGGAAGTGACCTACCGTATTTCTGAATTGGCTCATGAGTTTGAGATCACTCCCCGCACCCTGCGCCATTACGAAGAGCTAGGGCTACTCACCCCTAAACGTAAAGGGAATACACGCCTTTACAGTCATAAAGATAAGTTTAGATTAGCGCTCACCATTAAAGGTAAACGTTTAGGCTTTAGTTTGGCAGAAATGCGTGAACTCTTCGAACTCTATGATGCCGAGCATCGCACCCGCCCACAGCTATACTCTATGGTCGCCATGATAGAAGAAAAGCGCGCCAGCCTACGCCAGCAACAAGAAGATATAGAAAAAGTACTGGCAGAGCTGGATGCCGCCGACATTAAAGCCCGTGATACCCTAGAGAAAATGAAACATCATTAAACATAGCGCCCAGCTCCGGGCGCTGTCGTTAACCGCTGATACTGGCGAGCTTGTCGAAGTAATCAGGGAAGGTTTTAGAGGTGCACTTAGGGTCTAGAATAATCACAGGCGTATTACTTAACGCCACCAATGAAAAGCACATGGCAATGCGATGATCATTATAGGTCGCAATTTCTGCTTCTTGTAACTGCGCCGCTGGGGTAACCACTAAATAATCTTCCCCCTCTTCAACCTCAACCCCCAACTTTTTTAACTCGGTGGCCATGGCGTATAAGCGATCAGTTTCTTTTACTCGCCAGTTATAAATATTACGAAGACGAGTGGTGCCGGTGGCAAACAAAGCCGCGGTAGCAATGGTCATGGCCGCATCGGGAATATGGTTCATATCCATATCCACCGCTTGTAAAGGGGCCACATGCTCGGCTTCAATAAAGTCATCACCCCAAGTTATTTTTGCCCCCATGGCTTCTAACACATCAGCAAAGCGAATATCGCCTTGTACACTATTGCGGCCAATGCCGGTCACTCTAACCTTACCTTTAATGGCACCTGCTGCTAAAAAGTACGATGCCGAAGACGCATCCCCTTCCACCAAGAAATCTCCTGGCGACACATAGCTTTGATTACCCTTAATATAAAACGTTTGGTAGTTATCGTGCTCTAACTCTATGCCAAACTGACTCATGGTGTGCAAGGTAATATCAATATAGGGCTTAGAGACTAGGTCGCCTTTAATGTGCACTCGCGTATCGCCAGAAGCCATGGGCGCGGCCATTAACAGCGCGGTTAAAAACTGGCTAGAAACAGAGCCATCAATATGAACATCTCCTCCCCACAAGCCTTTACCATTAATAAATACCGGCGGATAACCGTCATTTTTAAGGTAGCTAATATCGGCACCGGCTTCGCGCAGCGCATCCACTAAATGCTCAATGGGGCGCTCCCACATGCGCGGCTCGCCGGTTAACGTAAACTCACCCGTACCCAGTGCCAGAGCGGCACACAAAGGACGCATGGCCGTTCCTGCATTACCCAAAAATAAGGAGACCGGCTCACTAACACTAAAGGCGCGTCCAAGCCCGTGCACCACACACTCGGTTTTATCATCGGACAGTTCATATTGCACGCCCAAGGTTTTTAACGCATCCAGCATATAACGAATATCATCGCTATCAAGCAGGTTGGTTAGTCGGGTCACCCCATGAGCCTGAGCGGCCAGCAACAAAGCACGATTAGAGAGCGACTTAGAGCCGGGTAAATTCACCGTGCCCGCAACGTGGGCAATAGGAGACAGTTTGAGGCTTTCCATAACATTCCTAAAGTAAGGCTAAATAAAATGGGGCAACTTAGCGCCAGCTATTATTGCGCATTAACACGCATCACAGCTGGCATATAAGCGCTTAACGTTAGCAAGACTAAGGCGCCTAGGCAAGGCACCTTAATACACAGCTTAAGCAAGCACCTTGGTTAGGGCTTCGATACAGCGTTGGTTTTCATGCTCAAGACCAATACTAATGCGCAAACAGTGCGGCAAGCCATAACCGGCAATAGGACGCACTATCACGCCCTCACGCAATAAGGCTTCATACACAGGCATGGCATCGCGCTGTAAGTCGAGGGTAATAAAGTTGCCGCGCGAAGGCACATAACGCAAGTTTTGGCTGTCAAAGAAAGCCTCATACCGCGCCATTTCCCGACTATTAAGTGCCACAGCTTCAGATAAGTACGCCTCATCACCCAAGGCTGCCTCGGCCGCAGCCAAAGCCAGGCTGTTGCAGTTAAACGGCTCTCGTACCCGATTAAGCACGCCAATTAACTCAGGATGCGCCACCATATAACCAACTCGCAACCCAGCCAAGCCATAGGCCTTAGAGAAAGTACGCGACACTATCAGGTTAGGGTATTGTGCCAACCAGTCTATAGAAGGGTGACGCTCTTCCTCAGTCACATACTCGGTGTAGGCTTCATCCAATATCACCAACACATGCTCAGGTACTTTGGCTAAAAACGCCGCCAAGGCCGCCTTACTTAAAAAGGTACCCGTAGGGTTATTAGGGTTAGTAATACAGACCAACTTAGTTTGCTCAGTAATGGCAGCGGCCATGGCATCTAAGTCGTGACCTAAGTCTTTTGCGGGCACCACTACGGCTTGTGCGCCGTGGGCTTGAGTGGCCATGGCATACACAATAAAGGTGTACTGCGAAAATACCACCTGCTGCTTGGCACCCACAAAGGTGTGAAACACTAAATCAATCAATTCATTTGAGCCATTGCCCAATATTAACTGCTGGGTATCTACCCCCAGTTTATTGGCCAGCGCCGTTTTTAGTGCAAAGCCATTGGCATCGGGATAGCGCGCCAGCTCAGGCAAGGCGCGTTCAATGGCCGTCTTTGCTTTAGGGCTGAGTCCCAGTGGGTTTTCATTAGACGCCAGTTTAACACTGTGGCTAATCCCCAACTCTCGTTCTAATTCTTCAACCGGCTTACCCGGTTGATAAGGGTGCAATGTCTCCACCCCCGCATTCGCCAAGGCTAAATAATCAATACTCACAAAAAATCCTTATATAACTAATAGCTGTCAGCTGATAGCTGATAGCTGATAGCTTACCGCTGTGTGTTAACCCTGTTGCTTGGCGAATTTATCCATAAAGTCCACTAATGCCTGTACGCCTTCAATGGGCATAGCGTTGTACACACTGGCACGCATGCCACCCACTAAACGATGGCCTTTTAATGCCACTAAGCCCGCCGCTTTCGCTTGCGCCAAAAAAGCCTCATTTAAGCTGTCGTCTTTTAGCTGAAACGGAATATTCATCCAAGAGCGCGCCTCAGGATGAACTGAGTTGCTATAAAAATCACTGGCATCAACATAGTTATACAGCAAGTCGGCTTTGGCCTTATTGCGCTCACCCATCACAGTTAAACCACCTTGGCGCTTTAACCACTTAAACACCAAACCGGCTAAGTACCACGCATAAGTAGGGGGCGTATTCAGCATAGAGTCGGCTTTGGCTAACGCAGCATAATCCATAATGGCCGGCGTATTAGGAAAAGCCTGATCCAGCAAGTCGTCGCGAACAATCACTACGGCTAAGCCAGAGGGGCCAATATTTTTTTGTGCACCCGCATAAATAAGACCAAATTTAGTCACATCCACAGGGCGCGATAAAATGGTTGATGACATATCAGCAACCAATGGCACATCACCAGTCTCGGGGATAAAGGGATATTCAATGCCGTCTACAGTTTCATTAATGCAGTAATGCACAAAGGCCGCATTCGGGTCGAGATCCCACTCAGTAGCCAATGCGCGCGGCCCCTGTTCATTTTCTGCTTTTACAAAACCGTCTAGGGCGCGTACTTGCCCTACTTTTTCTGCTTCAGCAATGGCAGACTTAGACCACTGGCCGGTCACAATGTAATCGGCCTTGGCATTCTTTCCCATCAGGTTAAGAGCAAGGGCGGCAAACTGCCCACGACCACCGCCTTGTAAAAACAACACTTTATAGTTGTCTGGAATGTGCATTAAATCACGCAAGTCTTGCTCTGCTTGAGTGGCCACACTAATAAAGTCTTGGCTGCGATGGCTTAACTCCATCACAGACACGCCCAAGTTATTAAAGTTACAAAACTCAGCCTGTGCCTGTTGCATAACGTCAACTGGCAACATAGCCGGACCTGCACTGAAGTTATAAACCGTGTTTTCCATTTCCTACACTACCCTATTGGCTAAATAATAAAGAAATACCACATCTAACTTAATCTTAATGTACGCACTGCAAGCACAATGCTGTCATGAAAATGTGCCTATTTGCATGGCTTTATAGCGCAATGCGGTTAAGTTAAAGCAGTTTTGTCTGTGGCTAATGAGATAAATGAAAGGGGCCATCAAGGGCCCCTTCTTATACTAAGCGTTTATTGTTGCTGGCTGGACGCGTCAGGTGAGGTACCTTCACCTGCATCGCCGCTCTCATCGAGGGTGTCTTGAGCTTGCTCATCAAGCTCATTGTTTTCTCCCTCTGCGACAGCATCACCGTCCAATAACTCGTCTTCTTCTGGCTCTTCAATGCGTTGTAACCCAACCACAAGTTCATCTTCTCCGGTACGAATTAAACGAACCCCTGCCGTGTTACGGCCAATCAGGCTCACTTCTAATACGCGAGTACGTACTAAAATGCCGCCATTGGTGATCAGCATAATTTCGTGGCCGTCATCAACTTGTGTGGCCCCCACAACAGCACCATTACGCTCGCCCACTTTAATGGACAATACACCCATAGTGCCACGGCTGCGCGTTGGATACTCTTCTAAGGCTGTTCGCTTACCATAGCCGTTTTCGGTCACGGTTAAGATAGGGCCTTCACCGCGCGGTACAATTAACGACACCACTTTGTCATTATCACCTAAGCGAATACCGCGCACCCCGGCCGCCGTACGGCCCATAGGGCGCACCCCTTTAAAGGGCCTATTCTCACCGGCGTCACTGTCTGTGGCTTCTTCCACTTCTTCGCCTTCAGCAACTTGGCCAGCTTCAACCTCAGCATGGCCATTGCCTTCAGCAAAACGCACTACTTTACCTGCATCCGAGAACAACATGATCTCGTTGCTGCCATCGGTAATATCCACCCCAATTAACTCATCGCCTTCGCGTAAGTTGATGGCACGAATACCCGAGGCTAATGGGCGAGCAAAAGCAGATAAGCTGGTCTTTTTCACCGTGCCGTCGGCGGTGGCAAAAAACACATACTTATCATCACAGTATTCTTGTACCGGCAAAATCGCGGTAATGCGCTCATCGGCATCCAATGGCAATAAGTTAACAATAGGACGCCCACGGGCAGCACGACTGGCTTCTGGCAGTTGATACACTTTAAGCCAGTACACTTTACCTGCGGTAGAGAAGCACAAAATAGTATCGTGCGTGTTGGCCACTAATAAGCGTTCAACAAAATCTTCTTCTTTCATCTTGGTGGCAGATTTACCCCGACCACCACGACGTTGCGCTTCATAATCGGTTAACGGCTGATACTTCACATAACCTTGATGAGACAAGGTAACCACGACATCTTCACGGTTAATCAAGTCTTCAATGTTAATCTCAGAGCTGGAGTTGGTAATTTCGGTACGGCGAGCATCGCCATACTGAGTTTTTATCAACTCTAACTCCTCGGTGATCACTTCCATTAAGCGCTCTGGGCTATTCAGAATATAAAGCAGCTCGGCGATTAAAGTCAGCAGATTTTTATATTCTTCCAGAATTTTTTCATGCTCAAGACCGGTTAATCGGTGCAAACGCAAATCAAGAATCGCTTGAGCTTGTTGCTCGGTTAAGTGATATAAACCATCACGAATACCAAATTCTGGCTCTAACCACTCAGGGCGCGCCGCATCATCCCCCGCTTGCTCTAGCATGCTGGCCACGTTACCCAGCTCCCAGCCTTGGCTGATTAAGCCGGCTTTGGCTTCGGCGGCGGTCGATGACGCACGAATAAGCTCAATAATGGGGTCGATATTAGCCAAGGCAATGGCCAAACCTTCCAAGATATGCGCACGGTCACGGGCTTTGCGCAGTTCAAAGATGGTACGGCGCGTTACTACTTCACGGCGATGCTGAATAAAGCATTTCAGCATGTCTTTTAAGTTAAAGATGCGCGGCTGGTTGTTATCTAGCGCCACCATGTTAATGCCGAACACATTTTGCATTTGGGTTTGTGAATACAGGTTATTCAAAATAACCTCACCCACTTCGCCGCGACGCACTTCAATCACAATACGCATGCCGTCTTTATCAGACTCATCACGCAGTGCCGTAATGCCTTCAATGCGTTTTTCTTTAACCAGCTCGGCAATTTTTTCAATTAAGCGCGCCTTGTTTACCTGATACGGTAATTCAGACACTATAATGGTTTCGCGACCGGTTTTTTCGTCTTCTTGTACTTCAGCCAAGGCGCGCACATAAATTTTTCCGCGCCCAGTACGGTAGGCATCAATAATGCCAGACTTACCGTTAATAATACCGCCGGTTGGGAAGTCAGGGCCTGGGATCAGTTCAATCAGGCGATCGATACTCACGTCTTCATCGTCAATAATCGCCAAGCAACCATCAATCACTTCATTAAGGTTATGAGGCGGTATATTGGTCGCCATCCCCACCGCAATACCCGACGAGCCATTCACCAATAGGTTAGGCACTTTAGTGGGCATCACCGCAGGTATCATCTCGGTGCCATCATAGTTGGGCACCCAGTCAACGGTTTCTTTATCGAGATCGGCCAGTAGTTCGTGAGACACTTTATCCATACGAATTTCGGTATAACGCATGGCAGCGGCAGAGTCGCCGTCGACAGAACCGAAGTTACCTTGGCCATCCACCAAGGTATAACGCATTGAAAATTCTTGTGCCATACGCACAATGGTGTCATACACGGCACTATCACCGTGGGGGTGATATTTACCTATTACGTCACCCACCACACGGGCCGACTTCTTATAAGGTTTGTTCCAGTCGTTGCCTAGTTCGTTCATGGCAAACAGCACGCGGCGGTGCACTGGCTTCAAACCATCTCGTACATCGGGTAGCGCACGCCCTACTATTACACTCATGGCGTAATCTAAGTAGGAACTTTTCAGCTCATCTTCGATGTTTATCGGCATGATTTCTCGGGCCAGATCGGTCATAGCTAGTCTTGTCCCCAGTTTATTGTTGATATCGCAATAAAAAACGCACCATTCTACCATACAAATGCACACAAAGAGCACTGATGCTGGCAGTGAAAGTCTGCTTAGTTATAATAGTGGCTCTCTCTTGTCATTTTATTTGTCATAAAGGCGCCGTTCATGAATGTAGACCAACAGGAAATCGAGAAATTTGCCGCCATGGCCTCCCGCTGGTGGGACTTAGACGGCGACTTTAAGCCACTGCATAAACTGAACCCCGTGCGTTTGGGCTGGATCAGTGACAAAGCAGGCGGTTTGTTTGATAAAAAAGTGATTGATATTGGCTGCGGCGGCGGCATTTTAAGCGAAAGTATGGCCCAAGAAGGCGCACACGTGACCGGTGTTGATATGGGCCAAGAGCCATTAGCCGTGGCGCGCCTACACGCCCTAGAAGCCGGTGTCAGTGTCGACTACCGCCAAGGCACAGCCGAGCAAGTAGCCACAGAACATGCCGAGCAATTTGAGGTGGTCACCTGCATGGAAATGCTTGAGCATGTGCCCAACCCTGCATCCGTTGTGCAGGCCTGTGCCGATTTAGCCACCCCGGGCGCCACCTTGGTGTTTTCCACTATTAACCGCAACCCTAAGGCCTGGTTAATGATGATTGCTGGGGCTGAGTATGTATTTAACATGGTACCTAAAGGCACCCATGATCATAAAAAGTTTATTACTCCCGCTGAACTTTGCCAGTATATAGAGGCGGCCGGCTTAGTGGTGCAAGATATTAGCGGCACCGTTTATCAACCGTTAAGTGGCCAGTTTAAGCTCAGTCATGACGCCGACGTTAACTATATGGTGCATGCGATTAAACCTCATCCCACCACAGTAATTTAAAATACACTACCTAGCGCGCGTATAATATGTCAGGCCATGCAGTGTCATTTGCATGGCACCTAGGCTAATATCTCAGCCGTGATAAGACCATGGTCATTTGTCATCGTATGCCGCGTAAAAAGACGCACTTGAAGCCAAGCGCTGAAAGATCAAACAAGATCGTTAATTCGGCATTTTTGCAAGCCAAATATTTTTTTAAATCTTTCTCACCGTGCAGAAAAACAGCAACCTTTCGCCAACACCAGCCCCCCAAAGGGGTAGCCGTTAGCAAGTGCAAACCTTTTGCTTCATCAAGCCTCTTTTGCACCACTTACCCGACTTGAGAATTTTCTCACTAGGTTCTATATTGTGCACGCACAACGACTTCAACAACTATATATTGTGTTAACTTTGTTAACTAAACACACTATATAGTGAAATGCATTGACAAATGCACCTCATACAGAACAACGACATTTACGACTAAAAGGGCTGTTTCATGAATAAAAATCTGCTGGTCACCAAGCGCTCTGGTGTCAAAGAACACCTTGATCTGGACAAAATCCATCGTGTACTCGATTGGGCAGCAGAAGGATTAGATAATGTGTCTGTGTCTCAAGTTGAGTTGCGCTCACATATCCAATTTTATGAAGGTATTCGTACCGAAGATATTCATGAAACCATTATTAAGGCTGCCGCAGATCTGATCTCGGAAGAGACCCCAGATTACCAATATTTAGCGGCGCGTTTAGCGGTGTTTCATTTACGTAAAAAAGCCTATGGTCGCTTTACCCCACCACACTTGTATGATCATGTTGCACGCTTAACCGAGCTAGGTAAGTACGATCTGCATATTTTGGCCGACTACAGCCGTGAAGAGCTCGACACCTTAAATAATTATATCGATCATGACCGCGACCTTAACTTCTCTTATGCTGCAGTCAAGCAGTTAGAAGGTAAGTACTTGGTGCAAAATCGCATCAATGGCGATATTTACGAAAGCCCACAGTTTTTATATATGTTGGTGGCTGCTTGCTTATTTTCAAAGTATCCTGCTGACACGCGTATTGATTATATTTGCCGTTTTTATGATGCCATTTCACAGTTTAAGGTGTCATTGCCAACGCCCATTATGGCCGGTGTGCGCACTCCTACTCGCCAATTTAGCTCATGTGTACTTATTGAGTGTGGCGACAGCCTAGACTCTATTAATGCCACCTCTAGCGCCATTGTGCGTTACGTATCGCAACGCGCAGGCATTGGGGTAAATGCGGGCCGTATTCGTGCTTTGGGTAGCCCTATTCGTAATGGCGAAGCCTTTCACACTGGCTGTATTCCCTTTTATAAGCATTTTCAAACGGCGGTTAAATGCTGCTCGCAAGGCGGTGTACGCGGAGGGGCGGCCACCTTATTCTACCCTATGTGGCACCTAGAAGTAGAATCACTGTTAGTGTTAAAAAATAACCGGGGCGTAGAAGAAAACCGTGTACGCCACATGGATTATGGCGTGCAAATTAACCGCTTAATGTATCAGCGCTTAATTAAAGGCGGCGATATTACCTTGTTCTCGCCCTCAGATGTGCCAGGTCTATATGATGCCTTCTTTGAAGATCAGGCTAAGTTTGAAGCCCTGTATTTACAGTACGAACAAGATGCCAGCATTCGCAAGCGCACCATTAAAGCCTTAGAACTGTTTTCATTAATGATGCAAGAGCGCGCGGGCACGGGTCGTATCTATATTCAAAACGTGGATCACTGCAATACTCACAGCCCGTTTGATTCAAGCGTTGCACCTATTCGCCAAAGTAACCTGTGCTTAGAAATTGCCTTGCCGACTAAGCCTCTAACGGATGTGAATGACGCTGAGGGAGAAATTGCCCTTTGTACGCTGTCAGCCTTTAATTTAGGTGCCATTAACGATTTAAGTGAGCTAGAAGGTTTGGCAGACTTAGCCGTGCGTGCCCTAGATGCCTTGCTTGATTATCAAGACTATCCGCTGTTGGCTGCGCAAAATGGCTCAATGAATCGCCGTACCTTAGGCATAGGCGTCATTAACTATGCCTATTACTTGGCCAAGCACGGGGTGAAGTATTCCGATGGCAGTGCATTAGGACTAACCCATAAAACCTTTGAAGCCATTCAATATTATTTATTGAAAGCATCTTCTAAACTTGCCGAAGAGTTTGGCCCCTGCCCTTCTTTTGGCGAGACCACTTACGCGCAAGGTATTTTACCGATTGATACCTATAAGAAAGATTTAGATGCGATCTGCCAAGAGCCCTTGCACCTAGATTGGGAAAGCTTGCGTGAACAAATTAAAACCAAGGGGCTACGTAACAGTACCCTAACAGCCTTAATGCCATCAGAAACCTCGAGCCAAATTTCTAACGCCACCAATGGTATTGAACCACCACGGGGCTTGGTATCGGTGAAGGCATCTAAAGACGGTATCTTAAAGCAAGTGGTGCCGGATTATGTTGAGCTAAAAAATCAATATGAACTGTTATGGCAAATGCCGTCTAACGATGGCTATTTACACTTGGTAGGTGTGATGCAGAAGTTTGTTGACCAAGCTATTTCTGCCAATACCAGTTACGACCCAAGCCGATTTGACGCAGGCCGCGTGCCCATGAAGCAGCTATTAAAAGACTTACTGACTGCGTATAAGTTTGGCCTTAAAACGCTGTATTACCACAATACTCGCGATGGTGCAGCCGACGCCCAAAACGACATGCAAGAAGATGATTGTGCCGGTGGCGCCTGCAAAATTTAATATGAATGGCGAGGGATTCCCTCGCCATGTTAAGTGAGATTGTATTATGTCTTATACTACTTTTAGTCAATTACAAAACGATCATACGAAAGAGCCGATGTTTCTCGGTAATCACGTTAACGTGGCGCGTTATGATCAACAAAAATACGATGTATTTGAAAAGCTGATTGAAAAGCAGCTGTCCTTTTTCTGGCGTCCAGAAGAAGTGGACGTGTCTCAAGACCGCATTGATTATCAAGCGCTGCCTGATCATGAAAAGCATATTTTTATCAGCAACTTAAAATATCAAACCTTGCTGGATTCCATTCAAGGTCGCAGCCCTAACGTGGCGTTACTGCCGTTAGTGTCTATTCCTGAGTTAGAAACTTGGGTAGAAACCTGGGCCTTTTCTGAAACCATTCACTCACGCTCTTATACCCATATTATTCGTAATATAGTGCATGATCCCGGCGTGGTGTTTGATGACATTGTGGCCAATGAAGAAATTCTTAAACGTGCCGGCGATATTGCTCACTACTATGATGAGCTGATCCGCTACACCAGCCTGTATCATTTACATGGTGAAGGCTCACTTGAGCATAAAGGCAAGCCGCTCAACATTAGCCGCTACGAGCTAAAGAAAAAGCTTTACTTATGCTTAATGAGTGTCAACGTGTTAGAAGCCATTCGCTTTTATGTCAGCTTTGCCTGTTCGTTTGCCTTTGCCGAGCGTGAGCTGATGGAAGGTAACGCCAAAATTATTAAGCTGATTGCCCGTGACGAAGCCCTACACTTAACCGGCACCCAGCACATGATTAATATTTTGCGCGCCGGTGAAGACGACCCTGAAATGGCACAAATTGCTAAAGAGTGTGAACAGCAATGCTTTGACATCTTTCGCGATGCTGCCATTCAAGAAAAAGAGTGGGCTGAATATCTGTTTAAAGATGGCTCTATGATTGGTTTAAACAAAGATATTTTATGCCAATATGTGGAATACATTACTAACTTGCGCATGCAAGCGGTGGGCTTAGAGCCAGCGTTTGACAGCGCGAAACAAAATCCGATCCCTTGGATTAACGCTTGGTTATCGTCAGATAATGTACAAGTTGCGCCACAAGAGGTGGAAATTAGCTCCTACCTGATTGGGCAAATTGACTCGCAAATGGATCAAGACGACCTAGGTGACTTTGAACTGTGAGCAAAGTGTGCACCCAAGCCACCCACTTTGAACTAAGAGCAGGGGAAACCCTGCTTGATGGTCTTGAGCGCACCGGTCACCATGTAGAATACCAATGTCGTGGTGGCTACTGTGGCTCTTGTCGCACCACGCTTATTTCCGGTGAGGTCAGCTACATCACTCCCCCACTCGCATTTGTTAGCGCAGGCGAAGTACTGCCTTGTTGCTGCCACCCCAAAGGCGAAGTGGAATTAGATATTGATATGGTGCAAATCAAACAACACGCTTAAAGATAGTCGGAAGGGATGACACCTAAATATTAGAGCAATATATTGGGTCTTTCTTCCGGCTTTTCACTTCACGCCGATAGCTTCTACTCGCCTTTACTTAAATACGCATTTAGTAAACCTACATTACGCAAGTTCGCTTTAAACGCAAAATCAAATAGATCACCAGCTATGGGGAGCACTCCCACCACCAGCTCAATGAGTATGTTAAGCACCATACGTGCGCGTATTCTAAGCGGCACTTTTAATCGCGCAGCTTCAACAACGATATAAGATGACAAAACAGCGCCAACCAGATCACCTATGCCGGGAATTAGTCCGATAATGCCATCTAAACCAATTCGAAAGCCGCCAGGTAATCTAATCCCAGCATCCAACAACCAAGCTAAACGCTCTATGCGTCGCTTAACTGCTGCGTTGCGAAGCAACGCATTATCATTCACTTTTTAGCAATCACCCATACCGCATGCACAATGCCCGGAATGTAACCTAGCAAGGTCAGTATAATATTTATCCAAAAGTGCTTGCCGAGTCCTACTTGCAAAAACACCCCTAACGGTGGGAGTAAAATTGCAATAATAATGCGTAATAAGTCCATAACAGCCTCCTTTTATTACCAATTAAATTCACGTTTAATGACACCTGAAAAATTAATGTCTTCTACCGCCACCCAATCTTGCACGTGGAATATGGCTTCTAATTTGAGGGCGTGCGCTTGGCATACTCATTCGCCGCTGAGGGGCTCTTTGCAGTGTTGGCCGCTGCTTGCTTTGCCATTGTTGTCTTACTGCTTGTTTCTGTTCAACAGAAAGGCTATTCCCACTCATTTTATCTTGAATTTGCTGACGTTTTTGCGTTACCTCTTGTTTTTTATCTGCGGGTAAGGCTTGCCATTTTTTATTAAAATCTGTCTTGAGTGCAGACAAGTCTGGTCCATCACCCCGCCAGTTATCAACTTTATCTTTAATCTCAGCTTGCTTATCTGCGTCTAACGTATTCCACCAACTATTAACGGCATCTTTAAAATCACCATCACTATCACAGCAATTGGGGTACATGTGATATTGATAATACCAGTAATCGTCATACCACCAGCTATCCGTGTAAGCGAGCTGGGCACCGGTTGATAATGTAGCTGAAGGAGTAGAACAGGCGGTTAAACCAAAAGCCATCGATAAAGCTAACAAAAGCGTTTTCATGTATCGCTGTTTTAGTTTTAACATATAATCTCCTAGGCATTTTGCTCATTGAATTTTATGTATAATCACACCGTATCGCTGAACACTCAAGCAATTTTTGGTGACTGAGCAATAGAAGGTATTGCTTAGAAAATTTAAAATCACACTGACTATTATATTGTTCAAATAACAGGGGAACAGTTAATTAAGAGTCGTTAAATGAGTTAATGAAGAATAACCCAACATAAGTCTTATAACGGATTAATAATTTTTATAATATAAAATTTATTTGGCATATAAAATACAACTAATTAAGCTGCTATATATTTAACACTTAAAAATTAGCAGCGCACTTAATTACGCTTAGTACTATCTGCAGAAGCAGCAGGAAAAGGGAGCCAGCCTAACCGACCGTTTTGCTCATACGACTTTTCCCGCTCACACACAAACAGCTGTGTTCCAACCTCAATAACCGCACCTTTGGAGTAGCGTTGATTAGCATAAAAGCATACTCGCTCTAGCCCAGAGTTTACGTTTAGCTCTAACGAAGGCTGTGTGCTAACTGTATTAGCAGCTACCGATGCTGAAATAATGAGTAGAAAAAAAACTAAGACCTTCATCATGATACCCTTCCCTTTCGCTTAATATAAATACATAGTAACACCCTAGAACATAGAATAAGGCTTAACAATGACCAAACGATATTGGCTACTGCTAGTACTCGCTCTCAGCGCCACATTTTCTTTTGCCACCGCCAAAGCGGCACAACACAGCGATATTGCAGCGGCTAATTCAAACAACCAACTTGTTGATTATCAACAAGATATTAAGCCTATTTTTGAAAAAAAGTGTATTGCCTGCCATGCCTGCTACGATGCCCCCTGTCAGCTTAAACTTTCCAGTAACGAAGGCGTACTGCGTGGCGCCAGCAAAGATGTGGTTTACAATGGCGCGCGCGCTAAAAATGCCTCCCCCTCTCGACTATATGTTGATGCCCAAGGCGAACAAGCGTGGCGTAAACGTAATTTTTTTAGTGTACTCGACAGTAAAGATGGCCAAGCGGCGGTGATGCTACGCAGCCTAGCACTAGGGAAACAGTCAAATTGGGGCAATAATCAACGCCTGCCCGAAGCGCTAGATTTGTCAATTAATCGTACCAACCAATGCAGCAACCCCAATGAGTTTGACCAGTTTACGCGTAAACACCCACAAATGGGTATGCCGTTTGCGGTGACAGGCTTAACCGATCAAGAATATTTAACTGTGAGTCGTTGGATGGCACAGGGTGCCGACGTCCCCGAGCAGGTTGTCACCTTATCTCTGGCACAAACCGCCATGGTTAAAAAATGGGAAGACTGGCTAAATCGAAGGAGTCATCGTTACCAGCTGGTGGCGCGCTATTTATACGAGCACTGGTTTTTAGCACAGCTATATTTTAGCGATCAAGATGAAAGCGAACAGGATATTTTCTTTGAGCTCGTCCGCTCTTATACGCCCCCCGGCGAGCCCATTGATATTATCGCCACCACTCGCCCTACCGATAACCCTAATGGGCCTGTTTATTACCGTCTGCGGCCACAGTTAGAAAGTCGTATCCACAAAACTCATATCACTTATCCTCTTAGTGATCAGAAAATGCAGCGTCTTAATACGTTGTTTTTTAGCACCGACTGGCATATTAAAAAAATGCCGCGCTATAACAAAGATTATGCTGCCAATCCCTTTTTTACTTACAACGCCATTCCTGTAAAAGCGCGCTATCAATTTTTACTCGATAATGCGGAATACTTTGTACGCTCTTTTATTCGTGGCCCTGTGTGTCGTGGCCAAATAGCCACCGATGTGATCCGCGATCAGTTTTGGGTGGCGTTTCAAGCCCCCGAGCATGATATTTTTATTACCGATGCCAGCCACCAGACTCAAGTTAGACCTTGGTTGGGCGTACCCGGCCTAGATACCAACCTGCTTAGCCTAGGCGCGGACTGGGCTTCTTATAAAGCCGACCGTAATAATTATTTACAGCAACGAAAGCTCGCTTATGCTGATCACTATCCCCAAGGCCCAAGCCTTAGCCACCTATGGAATGGTGACCAGTATAACGACCAAGCCTTACTCACAGTGTTTCGTCACCACGACAGCGCCAGTGTAGTAAAAGGCTGGCAAGGCGATACCCCTAAAACCATGTGGGTGATGGATTATCCATTGCTAGAACGTTCTTATTACTCACTGGTGGCCAACTTTGATGTGTATGGCAGTGTGTCTCATCAAGCACAAACGCGGCTCTACTTTGACCTGATCCGCAACGGAGCCGAAGCTAACTTGTTGCGCTTTTTACCACCAGCGCAACGTAATCCCTTATTACATCAGTGGTACGATAACAGCGGGCGTATTAAATTGTTTACCAGCTATGCCGATGTTGATGAAACCACCCCAAGTCGTATTTACACCGATGCCAAGCGACCCTTAGCTGACTTTAGCCAACAGGTATTGCACAAGCTCGCAGCCGTGGCAGGCCCCACCGATCTTATTAACCGGTGTCAGCAAATTGACTGTAACCCAGACAACAGCGATAAATTAGAGAGTCAACAAGCGCGTATTAATGACCAACTCAGGCGTTTAACCGGCTTTAGTGCTCGTTTATTACCCGTTATTAAATGGCTGCCCGAAGTAACGTTGTTGCGCATTGAAGACGAGCACAGTGGCGAGAGGCAAGTATTTAGCCTATTGCATAACCGCGACCACAGTAACGTCGCCTTTATGATGGGGGAAGGTTTACGCCTACGCCCAGAAAACGACACCCTGAGCATTTTACCCGGCGTGATCAGTAGTTATCCCAACTTTATCTTTAACGTCAAACAAACCGAGCTTGCTAACTTTATTAGTGCCCTCACCAGCTTAAGGGATCCTGAAGGGCTACATGCAATCGCCGACCAATATGGTATTAGGCGGACGCATCCCGACTTTTGGTTTTACTTTCACGATATGCACAGCTACATGAAAGAAACCACCCCCATAGAAGCAGGGCTATTAGATATGAACCGCTATCAGAACCTATAAGGGGTAAACATCAAGCCAAAAAAATGCCAGTCAGTTAACTGACTGGCATTTTTTAAAAGCGGTCGTTGTGTCAATTAGCGCTGTTTATCACGCTCTGCTGCCACCACACCGGCAACCGTATCAGCGGTAATACCACTTAAGGTCCAGCCTAAGTGACCATGGCCTGTGTTATAAAACACCTGCGGATGACGCCCGCGCCCTACTTTAGGCATCATGTCTGGCATCATAGGTCTTAAGCCAGCCCACGGCACTACGCTCTCGGTAGACACATCAGGGAAGTGTCGATTACACCATTTGATCAGTGGGTCGATACGGTCTTGACGAATATTACGGTTATCGCCGTTATACTCGGCAGTCCCTGCAATACGGAAACGATCTGGCCCCAAGCGACTGGTAACAATCTTCACTTCTTCATCTAACAAAGATACCTGCGGCGCACTGTTGCGGCTTAATTCATCACGCAAATTCACCGTAATCGAGTAGCCTTTGACGGGGTAGATATTCACTCTGTCCCCTAGCTTTTTCGCCAACGCACGGCTGCCTACACCCGCACACACCACCACGCCATCAAAGTAGTGAGACTGACCTTTATCGTCTGTTACCCGCACGCCCTTGCCTTCAATGCTGACATCAGACAATTCAGTTTCCATCATAAACTGAACGCCGGCTTTGCGAACAGCTTCAGCTAGGCCAAAGGTAAAGCTATGAATATCACCCGTACTATCACTGGGCGTCCAAAAGCCGCCAATGTAGTTACCCTGTAAGGTCGGCTCTTTTAGCTTAATATCCTCCGCTGTTAGCTCAGAGCGCTCTAGGCCCCCTTTTGCTAATAACTGAGTGACATTGCGCGCATGCTCAAGCTCTTTCTGATCTGAATAAACATGCATAATACCGCATTCAGAATAATCAAACTTCACGCCCCATTTCTGCCCTAAGTCAATCAAATGTTGACGAGCAGCAATGGCCAAGCGAGTCGTTTCAATGGTATTACGTTCGTAATGAGGAATATTGCTCATAAACTCGAGCATCCAGCTTATCTTGTGCCAGCTCGGTTTAGGGTTAACCAGCAGCGGCGCATCGGCTTGCAGCATCCACTTAATGCCTTTTAATACCGTTCCCCACGTATTCCATACTTCCGCGTTAGAGGCAGACAACTGGCCGCCGTTCGCAAAGCTGGTTTCCATGGCCGCATAACGTTGGCGATCAATTACAGTTACATCAAATCCCTGCTCGGCTAATTTAGCAGCAGTGGTAATACCGGTAATTCCAGCACCTAATACAGCAATTGTTTGCATTTTAGACATAGCAAAGCACTCTTATTTTTGCAGGCGGTTGCATGTAATAAACAGCGCAACTGTATTTGCCTGACCTCCCCATCCGTCTGGGTGCCTGAGAGATTCACCAACTTTACACCTGTGTAAAGCGGCTTGCTCCTTCGGCGAGTCTAAAGTGCACAGACTACTCTTCGGATATGCCTACAGCCACCGGTCCTTTTGCCTGAGAGTTTACGGGGTCGTTGCTCCTTCGGCGGCGCGATTATCTTAACCAAGATAAGTCAACGCTCTCTCCCGGATGGCCTGATTGACCTACAGGTTATTAACAAACCAGCAACGATTCAATCTAAATATGCTGTTACCCACCAACAAAGTAATGCTTTGTGCGATATCTCTCCTTTTTCACCACTTTTTAACCGCTTTGTATCAAGCTGAAAAAGTCATGCTTATATTCAGCGCACCTGTAGCAGCCGAGTAAAGGGAAAATAGCACCAACATCCAGTAAATTTTCGCAACCGTTATCCAATAACGATGGATGTACTTAGTAAAGACAAGGATAAAATAATAAGTTTTAAACCAAGACCAAAGCCAATAGCCGATTCAACAGACAAGCCAAATCAACGTCAACGTGATAACAAAACGCCAGGAAACATCTTCCCCATTAAGCTCCTTCTTGCATCTAGATATCAATTTAGCCACTTTTGGCTAATAATTGAGAATTAGCCGTTTATGGCTAAACGATTCATAGAGCTTGCCATGAAATGCCTATGGACGGCATTTACCGAGCGTCGCATGGAGGCAGTCCTACTGACTCTTTGCACCCAGCTATGCCTGTCTAGATACTAGCTATTAACTTTTCCGTGTTCTTCCGTGACTCACATACAAAAAGTCGTGGCAAAAGATCTTTTCTTGAAAACAAAAAGGGGCGCCTAAGCGCCCCTTTGTCATTTACAGCTTGCCTTATTCAGGCTTGCTGATTCCACTCTATTGTAGATAGAAGATAATTTTCATTTAAAATCAAACACATAAAAACAGACTAGCTAACAATACCATTATAAATACCATTTTCAGAAATATTTGCCTGTGATTGTACAGCGGCTCTCCGCCGTTTCAATTCAGTACGCGCCCAAGCTGACGCTTCCGCCATCTCTCGCCGTAGCCCAGCTAGCTCATCCGGGGTCAAGCGGCGCACGGTAGGTTCGCCACCCGGCTTTGGCCTCAGCGAAGATAATTGACGCCGGGATGAGAATCTTCATTGTTCCCGACCGATCCGACAACACGCCGAAGAAGAATGCACAAACCGCATTGGCCAAGCTGTAGGCCATGACGAAGAACGTCACGCTTTCCGGCCTCACTTGCCTACTGGTGTGAGAATGGGCCCGGGCAGTAGTTGTGGGATCATAATAAAGTTGGTAACTACCGAACGTTGTGGCAAAGTCGGGGCATTCTTCTCAGGAATCTAGGGAATGACCGACTATAAGCTCGACAACCGTGCCAAGAAGTGGGTCAAAGAAGGGCAAGGGAAATGGTAAGGACTACCGCCCCTGGCTCACTGTCAGAGATTTACCCTCCCAAGGCCGTTCACACCGAGTAATGGGCCACCTGACGCAACGTACCCATCACTTTCTCTCTGACCTGGACCTGGCGACTTTCTTTTTGCTTGAATGGAACTCAACGGTCAGTGACATCTGGGAGCAATTTCCCCTTCACGTAGAAGACACGCTCCGCCTAGCTGAAGAAGCCAACATACGGCACCCGGAAATCGGTGGATATACACAAGTCATGTCCACCGATTTCGTTGTTGATTTCTCGGCCTCCTCCGGGGCACAGCGAATAGCCATTCAGGTTAAAAGCTCATCCGATCTAAAAGATTCAAGAACCATCGAGAAGCTGGAGCTTGAGCGCCGGTACTGGAAACAGAAAGGCATCTCTTGGTGCCTGGTAACGGAAAAGCAGATCCCGGGAACCGTGGTGAAGAACCTGGAAACGCTCTATGCCGCCAGAGTATAAAGTGACAGTCTGCTAAGCGGCCTCGTTCAAAGGCAAATGCCAATCGATGGATATCATGCAACCCTCGATACCCATTTCAGCCAAGGTTTACAACACCGCCTCGAATACCGTTTCGATGGCATGAATAACTGCCCTGACTCGTGCAGCTTGCTGCACATCCTGATGGGTGACCAGCCATATTTCGTAGGGGTTGGGGGGTTGGGGCGTTGCCGCTCTGGCCAGATCCGCACCAATCCCGCTCGCTCTGCCAGCGGTACAACCATCTCGCCAAGCCCCAGCCCCATCAAAAGCGCTTGGCGTAACATCAGGCTGGTATCTACCCCTGCAACTATCTTAGCGCCATCAGCAGGCTCATCCAGTAGAGTGGCGACGCGGGAGCTCTGCCAATGGGGCTCGTAAACGACCAAGGAGTGACCATTAAAGCCGCTACCCATCTTCGGCAGACCATGCCAAGCCAGATAGTCCTGGGAAGCATAGAGACCGATCGGCCAAGAGGCCAGCTTGCGGATGATCAAGTCGAGGTTGGACGGCCTCACCGTGCGAATGGCTATGTCGGCCTCACGAAGGGGCAGGTTAACCACCTGCGTGGAAGTCTTGAGGATCACTCTTATATCAGGATGGTCGCGATGCAAAGCCGCTAAGGCTGGTAGCAGGAAATCCGTGCCCAGGGTGTCTGTTGTTGCCACATTCACTTCTCCTACCAATCGGTTATCGACACCTTGTGCGGCGCGAACGAAATCAGTCGCTGCCAACTCCATCTGCTGGGCGCTGGCGAGCACCACCTCACCGACCTGGGTCAGACGATAACCTTTTGAGGTACGTAGGAATAACGTGGCTGATAACGCGTGCTCCATAGCGGCGATACGTCTACCGATCGTGGCCTGATCAACCCCCACTCTGCGGGCTGCGCCCCTCAGGGTGCCTTCGCGATAGAGGGCCAGAAAAATTTTGGCGTCGTCCCAATTCATCTTAGCTGCCTGTCATGATGCATTTTTGCATTAGCTGGATGCAATAATACTGCGTTTATTCATCAACAGCTTCTGTTATCTTTAAAACCTATTACAAACAAGCTACTGGAGCACCTGTGAGCCTTCAACCTGTGAGTCTGATTGTTGCGTTGAGCCTCGTCTTTGCTGCGTCGATACAAGCGAGTGAACCCGTCACTCAAGAAAAAACAAGAATGCATAGTTCGCATATCGGTAATAAACCAGATGTTGAGGATTACGACACCTTGAATTACATTGGCTTAGACAAAGCCAAGCAGCAACTGAGTGTATTTCAAGACAAAAGCAAGGGTGTTTACGATAAATACCTTTATAAAAAAAATGTTCCTTATGGTCTTGGCCCTAGAGAAACCTTTGATCATTTCCATAATCCAACATTCAACCACAAAGACACCCGTGGTGTATTTATTTTTATTCATGGTGGTTATTGGCAAGGTGAAGTTAAAGAGTCTTATGCTTTTATCGCAGAGCAGCTGCTAGCAAAGAATATTGATGTTATGTTAATTGAGTACGACCTCACAAAAGAAAATGTGGTCGATGGGAAAACTATTCCACGAGTGAGCATGACAGCCTTGGTTAATCAGGTTGGCCGGGCTCTTGATACCCTACAGGCGTATATGCAAGATAATAATATGTCTGGACTGCCAACTTATTTGTCTGGACACTCTGCAGGTGGTCATCTTGCCGCCCTCTGGAAAGATCACCCGGTTGTCAACTCAGCCGTATTGCCTATCAGTGGCCTGTTTAATCTATCGCCTATTGCTGCGACAAAGAAGATAGGTGCCGCCTTACAACTGAGTGACAATGAAATTGTCAAGCTAAGCCCAATCAACAACATTCACCCAGCAAACAAGAGCTCACTACCTATTTATATTTACTATGGGGGTGATGAGCAACCAGAGCTCAAAGAGCAAACTCTCAACTATGCTGGTAAATTACAAGAACACGATTACCGTATGACTGTGACAGAGGTGGGTGGTGCAAACCACTTTGAAATACTCACCTCTCTTTTTACAGAACCAGACAGCGATTTAATAAAGCGCATCACAAAAGATTAACTGAACAATACCACTATGAGGAGCGGGCTTTATGCGAGCATCGATTTATCATCAATTTGGTGAGCCTTCCGAGGTCATTAATGAAGAAGAAACAGCTCTGCCAGCACCCGGCTTTAATCAGGTCAGAGTCAAGACGATTCTATCCCCTATTCATAACCACGACCTATGGACACTCCGTGGAACCTATGGCCACAAGCCTACTTTGCCAGCCATTGGTGGTAGCGAGGCCTTGGGGATCATCGATGCGGTCGGTGATGGGGTCAAAGAACTCTCACCGGGCCAGCGTGTTGTGGGGTCACCCATTATGGGGGTATGGGCCGAATATTTCTTGGCCCCAGCAGAATTATTAACGGTCGTTCCCAACACCGTCAGTGATGAGCTTGGTGCGCAGCTTGCTTCTATGCCATTTAGTGCGCTGTTATTACTTGAGTTTCTGAATGCGGAAGCAGGGCAATGGATCATTCAAAATGCGGCAGGTGGAGCGATTGGCAAAACAGTATCGATCCTTGCAAGGGAGCAGGGTGTGAACACCATCAGTCTCGTTCGTAATAGTGACAATGAAAAAGAGTTGACAGCGCAAGGCATTGAGCATGTCGTTTCGACCGGCAATCAAGACTGGCAACAACGTGTTCATGAGCTGACCGGTGGCGCCTCTATCAGTTATGCCCTTGATTCTGTAGGAGGTGCTGCAACTGAAGCGCTGACTGGATTATTAGGAGAAAATGGCCTGCTGGTTTCCTTTGGGTCCATGTCAGGGGAGCCGATGCATATTCCTGCTGCTGACATTGCTTTCAAGCAGATTACGGTCAAAGGCTTTTGGCAGAAGAAGATCAATCAGTCCATGGCCGTGGAAAAGAGGAAGTCAATGATGGCGAAACTGATCGGCTTGGCAGAAACCGGGAAACTGAAGTTGCCAGTGGATGCGATTTACCCGATGAATGATGTAAAGAGTGCGCTAACCGCAAGCCTGCAGTCATCGCGCAAGGGTAAAGTACTGCTTCGTCCATAATGAATGACCCACAAGTCAAGAGCCGTCATTTTATCTGGCCTGTGGAGTCGAGCCAGATAAGAAATGCCTGCGCTTCTTCTGGGCCAACCCACCTTGAGCCTGAGGGAGCCTGCAAACCAAATTGTGTAACTGCCCAAACTAACAAAACTAAAAAACTAACAAGACACCCATGTAAAAAGTTCGACCGACAAGCGCCCTGAAGAACCAACAACCTGAGTTGACGATCATCATCAGCAAGGTGAATAACGAGGAATAACTAAACAAATGAGGGCTTGGTACTGGTTTTGATGCCGCACACGAGAAATGAGCCTCATTCTGGCAGCATTCGTGCACGCCAGCAGGAGCGTAACAAAGTATGCTTGCGATTTAAGCCGCGGCTTAACTCTCAACAAGTCGTCAGTTATGCCAATGTCGGCAGCTGCTAGCATGCGCAATACGCTTCTTACCTAAATGCGCACAATATCGGGTTAAGTCTTCGAGTGTGCCGACTGGGCCTGTAAAAAGGGTCTTAAACTCATGGGTGATTTTAAGCCAGCTTTCAAGCGGAATATTAAGCCGGTTCAGTATGTTGGCAGTACCCGATGCAATAGCACCGCGCTTGTCACTACGCAGGCTCCGACCGGTATCATCCACCAGTGCCAGGTAGTCTGTTACGTCAAACGTTAATCCTTTGGGCATTGCTTGATGCTCATTACCCACAAAAGGTAACAGCCTCTCGGGTTGCTTGCCACGCATCGCGGCTTTTATACGACGCTGAATACTGGTGAAGTGTGATTGCTCTGGGGTAGTCGCCATTTTGGCGCGAACAGGATTCAAGTCGACGTAGGTCATGCACGCCAGCACGGCCGCTTCGTCCAGTAATGCTTGGGACTTAAAGCGCCCTTCCCGCTATTTCATAAAGTAATGGCCCGGTGCAGTTATCTTCCTTGTTGGCTTGGCGGGCGATAGGCTCGTTCAAGGCTCGCATAAACCAGCTGATATCTAGCAACCGACGGCGATACTCGGCAATGGTGTCGTTAAGACTATCGAGCTCATAACCTGCAATAGGCTCACCTTTAGCGAACTTTTGGGTCAGCAAGGTGCCTTTAAACAACTGATGCCATTGATGAACCACCTCATTACTTGACCAGGCTTGTGCCGTCTCCGCATCAATTCTCAACACTACATGCAAGTGATTGGACATGACGGCATAAGCGGCGATATCAATGGCAAACACCCGAGATAGCCGCAGCAAGCGTTGCTCTACCCAACCTCGGCGATGCTCAAAGGATTGACCCATATTGATGAGGAGAAAGTAGTGATCAATACCACACAAAAAAGCCCTCCTCACCGTGCGACTGACACAATGATAAAAGGGCGTATCTTCCAAGCTCACTTGTGCAGAACGTGGTCTAGGCATCAGAGCCTCCTCACTCTACAAAAACACACCTTTCAAGTGTAGGTGCTAAGCCAAAAGCTAACCAACTAACATGGGTGTCTAGTTAGCTTTGGCTAAACGTGATAGCTTCGACTGTTATTATCGGTAGTAACCAGAAGGACTTATATGCCAACATCATACGGACATCAACTTGACACTCTGCTAGAGAGATTCAACTTTCACTTTACCAAAAGTCAGATAAAGCAGGTGATGGCGACGAAATCTCGGTCAAAAGATGACTTCAAGAATGATGTGTTGACTGGTATTGCCGGTAATCAAGACTTAAAAAACAAAATTAATGAGCTAGGGTTATTGGCCTTACAGTTGGACACTAGACAAGTTGAAGTATTCAACATCAATGTTGATGCTACTAAAGCAGCTTTAGACTCACTGTTTACAACAGTTCAACTCACAACAGAAGCTTTGATTAATGACGCATTTCCATTTCCTATCGAGAATAAATCTAGGCTAACAGCCCTAAGAACAGGAACGGTCTACCCAGTGTTGGCAGATACTGTGACTATGGGAACTGACCTATACAATCGACTAGTTGTGTGTACTGTCGTTGATAAAGAAGTCGAAGAACCAGTTCCGGCAGCTCACCTTTCGCAAACAGGTCAGCAATGCCAGAATGATGACATCACATACACGATGAAGCGCAAGATCCGTACGCAGCTATTTCATGTGGTTTACTGGTGTTCCGATCTTTCTCAGCTAATCTTATCTGTAGATCGAAACGTATTGTCTTTAACTGCCACTCAAGATCAGCTATTTGCTTTGAGACAGTTTTTAATGACAAAAGGTGTTGACTCGGGTAACGCAACTAACGTGTTTGGTGCTATCGAGCCACTATACAACGCAGCTGATGGCTATGTCACAAAGCTTGGTCATGTGACCACAGACGGTAACCCTGTACGTATCCCACTTAAGAGCAAGCAAAAGTGCCTTAAGGAAGACCACTACCACCAAGCAGGTGAGGGTGGCGGTCACGTCCACGCGAAGTTTGCTGTAGCTAAGAAATGGGAGTTTAAGGTCGACGATACTACTCGTACCGTTGACATCGAAATTGGACTAATGGGGCAGCCTAAAATGCTAGACACTGCTCAACCATTGACAGATTTTTCGATCAACAAATCAAAAAGACTCGAAGACTTGAGCTTTGCGATTGATAAAGTATTATCCCACGTCCCGAATCCGTAATAACTCGGCTAAAGAATATGAATAATGCAGCTCAAGTGAAAGAATTGTTAGAGGAACTGGTGAGGTCAACAGACTCACCAGTCTATGCTGTATGCGAACAAATAGTTTCGTACCTAAAGCATCATCCACAGCAACGCAATTTAACCATTGGTGGCTTACGAGCTGCATTGAAGCGTTCAGCTCAAGAGGACAATGTGCTAATACAGAGTGCATTTACGTTAGTAGGTCACCCATTCCAAGCTCTTGAAGTACGTTATAAGCTTTACGACGAACAGATTGAAGATGTTCTAGAAGAATTAGACCATTCGACATACATGCAAGCCGTATCAGTACAGCACTTTATTGATGATGATGGTAATGACATTGCCATTGATGACCTTAATGCCCGAATTTTCCCATACTTCATTAACCTCTCTAGGCAGGATGAAGAGGTGCGAGTTCAAGCTTCGATGAGGCAGTATTAATGTCTGACCTTATGAATGCGCTAGTTCCTGCTGGTAACAGCATGAAAGATTTGCTGTCCATTTCAGCAGAGTTGGCGGATGTGCTTAATCGCAGAACACCAGCGTCTTATGATGTGTTTGTAAAGCAAATCGACAAAGATCTTAACAACATCATCAGTGTAACAGAGTCGGGTAGACAGCATCACTTAGAAAAGGGTGAGGATGCGATTACAGAACATATCATTGTTCAGTTAAAGCGTGATTACTCATCTGTTCATCACGATGCACAACACGGTGGTCACTGCGATATTTACATCGAAACCAAAGGTTCCGATGGAAGTCTGTACAAGTGGATTATGGAAGCCAAGCTTTGGAAAGGCTTTGACTATGTCTACGGTGGCTTAGATAAGCAATTGCTCGGTAGTTATGCCGTTGGTGGTATAAATAACTGCAAGGGCGGTATGATTTTCTACTCTCAGATTGCTAGTGGTGCATCTTATGCAATGGAAGAATGGCATCAAGGCTTGGAAGCTAAAGGCATTGCAATCAATAACAAGCGTGAAGACGGCTTGAGATTTGATACTGATCATAAGCTTAATGGCGGCACTGGATCTGATTTTTACGTGAATCATTATTGTGTCGATTTATACCACGCACCAACAGAAGCCAAGCTAGAAAAGGCCAAAGCCAAAGCAGACAGTAAACGACGTAAAACCAATCGTGCTTGAAGCGGCCAGCCTGTTTTGAAATACCTCCATTTTGTCGGCAATGGCTTTTATCCTCGGGCCGTGTCCGGTGTTGTGCAGCCTCTGGCCCAAAAAATAGAAAGTAAGCATCACAGAGGGAACTAGGTAGGGCTAAAAGTAAGGCGTTACAATATGAACACAAAAGAAACAGTAGAGAGTCGTGGAGCACGATGTTGCCTTTTATCTATCAGCATGTGAAGGTCAACTATTAGGTCTTAACCAGCGGCAGTGCTTCCATCTTCTAGGTGCGGCTTTACTCGGCGCACATTCTTGGCTTCTTGTTCATAGGCCCTGTGCCTTACGTCCCAGATTTCTACGGCATGCTGAATGTTGAGCCAAAACTCTGGGGTATTGCCCAATGCTGCAGCAAGCTTGATAGCCATAGGTGCAGTAAGTGTGCCTTTGTCGTGCACAATGCGACTCAAGGTATTTCTGTGCACGCCCATGGCGTCTGCCAGCTCGCTGATTTCGATGTTCATGGGTTCCAGAAATTCCATCACCAGCATTTGACCAACGGTTACTGGCCGACGTTTTGTATTTCTCATAATTTCATACCTCCAAACATGCTCCAACACACGCTTAACTAGCCCTTGTACGCATGTGGGTCTAAGTACGTATCCTGGGCGACGCCTTCTTGCCAACGAAAAATCAGTCGATATTGCTTGGTGACGCGGATGGAGCACCATCCGGACAAGTTACCCTGCAAATGCTCAAACCGATTACCTGGCGGAACCCTCAAGTCGGATTCCTGTGTGGCTGCATCCAGGATCTGTAGCTTCCTAAAGAGCGCACTTTCGATGGTGCTGGGTATCTTTTTGTAACTCTGATCGTCTTCGTAAAAGGCTTCTAGCCATGTGTCTTTAAATTCAATTGCCATAGTGCCTAATCACTTTTTACTTATTTTATGCACAACATCGTTATGCGTCAAGGTTGGTAAAAACAAGAGTCGGTCTGTTACGTGACAGTCATCTACGTACAATCGCCCTACTTCTTTACTGATCGAGGCAGCGACTATCTTTACCATCAGACACCGTCATAGCATAGAACAATCGTTAAGCACAAAAAGGGGCGCCTAAGCGCCCCTTTGTCATTTACAGCTTGCCTTATTCAGGCTTGCTGATTATTCCCACTCGATAGTCGCAGGTGGCTTGCCTGAGATATCGTAAACGACGCGAGAAATGCCTTCAATTTCGTTGATAATACGATTAGAGACATGACCTAAGAAGTCGTAAGGCAAGTGTGCCCAGTGTGCAGTCATAAAGTCGATGGTTTCTACGGCGCGTAGTGATACTACCCAGTCGTATTTACGAGCATCGCCCATTACACCCACAGAGCGTACTGGCAAGAATACAGTGAAAGCTTGGCTGACTTTGTTATACAAGTCGTGCTTGTGCAGCTCTTCAATAAAGATAGCATCGGCACGGCGCAGCAGATCACAATACTCTTTTTTCACCTCACCCAATACGCGCACACCTAAGCCAGGCCCTGGGAAAGGATGGCGATAGAGCATGTCGTATGGCAGGCCAAGTTCTAGACCAATGCGGCGCACTTCGTCTTTAAACAACTCTTTTAGCGGTTCAACCAGACCCATTTCCATGTCTTCTGGTAGGCCACCAACGTTGTGGTGAGATTTAATTACGTGTGCTTTACCCGTACCGGCGCCAGCAGACTCAATAATGTCTGGGTAAATAGTTCCCTGAGCTAACCATTTCACGTCTTTGATCTTGCTGGCTTCGCCGTCAAATACTTCAATAAACACACGGCCAATGATCTTACGCTTAGCTTCTGGCTCATCTTCACCGGCTAGAGCCGATAAGAAACGGTCTTCTGCGGGAACGTGAATAATGTTTAGGCCAAATTTATCACCAAACATTTCCATCACTTGATCGGCTTCGTTTAAACGCAATAATCCGTTATCAACGAAGACACAAGTCAGCTGTGAGCCAATTGCTCGGTGCAACAGCATAGCGGTCACAGACGAGTCAACGCCGCCCGACAAACCTAGTAACACTTTGTCGTTGCCGACTTGCTCACGAATGCGCTCAACCGCGTCATCAATAATGGTCGCGGGCGTCCACAGTGCTTCACAACCACAAGCATCACGAACAAAGTGCTCTAACATGCGTGAGCCTTGGCGCGTGTGGGTGACTTCTGGGTGAAACTGTAAGCCATAAAACTTACGCTCTTCATCAGCCATCGCGGCAAAGGGGCAGCTGGCGGTTTGAGCTGTTTTTTCAAACCCGTCTGGCAAGGCCACAACCTTGTCGCCATGACTCATCCATACGTCTAGCAATGGTTGGCCGCTATTATCAATGGCATCTTCAATATTGGTTAGCAAGCCACTGTTAGCCACGCGTTGTACTTGGGCATACCCAAATTCGCGCTGTTTAGACCCAGCAACCGACCCACCCAGTTGCTCTGCCATGGTCTGCATACCATAGCAAATACCCAATACCGGCACGCCTGCTTCAAATACATACTGTGGCGCTCTAGGGCTATTAGGCTCGGTAACGGACTCGGGACCACCAGACAAAATAATGCCATTGGGCTTAAAGTCGCGAATTTTTTCTTCCGTTACGTCCCATGCCCACAGCTCACAATAAACACCCAACTCCCGAACGCGGCGGGCAACCAGTTGCGTGTATTGTGAACCGAAATCTAGGATCAGGATCCGGTTATCATGAATATTATTGGTCATCGTTTTCCTACTCATTGCGTCTTGTCTTAGTACAAGGCCACCTAAAAACGGCGGCAATAGAAAACGGGGGAAGGCTCCCCCGTTGACTGCATTTTTTGGATTAACCTAACCGGTAGTTAGGGGCTTCCTTGGTGATAGTAACATCGTGCACGTGTGACTCTTGAATACCTGCGCCAGATATCTTAACAAATTCTGCTTTGGTGCGCAGACAATCTATGGTTGCGCTGCCTGTTAAGCCCATGGCACTGCGTAAACCGCCCATTTGCTGATGGATTACTTCTTTTAACTTACCTTTGTAAGGAACGCGACCTTCAATGCCTTCCGGTACTAATTTATCGGCGGCATTGTCCGTTTGAAAGTAACGGTCGCTTGAACCTTTACTCATGGCGCCTAAGGATCCCATACCACGGTACGACTTAAAAGAGCGACCTTGGAATAATTCTATTTCACCGGGAGATTCTTCGGTTCCGGCAAACATAGAGCCCATCATGACGCAGTTTGCGCCGGCGGCTAAGGCTTTAGAAATATCACCAGAAAAGCGAATGCCACCATCGGCAATCACAGGCACATCTAAGTCTTTAAGCGCTTCAACGGCATCGGCCACCGCCGTAATTTGCGGCACACCACAACCGGTGACAATACGGGTGGTACAAATAGAGCCGGGGCCAATGCCCACTTTAACGGCACTGGCGCCTGCTTTAGCTAACGCTAGCGCCCCAGCCGCCGTGGCAACGTTACCACCCACAATGGCTAAGTCAGGAAAGGCTTGACGGGTTTCACGAATGCGCTCGAGTACGCCTTCTGAGTGTCCATGTGAAGAGTCGATAAGCAAAACATCTAACCCAGCATCCACTAAGGCTTGAATGCGCTCTTCGTTACCTGGTGCGGCACCTACAGCGGCACCAACACGTAAGCGACCTTGGGAATCTTTACAGGCGTCGGGTTTACTTTCCGCTTTTTGGAAGTCTTTGGCACTGATCATGCCGGTCAGCTGGCCTTGATTGTTCACCACTAGCACTTTTTCTATGCGGTGTTGCTGCATCAGCGCTTGTACATTGTCTCGTGAAGCACCGCTACCAACGGTAACTAAGCGATCTTTTTGGGTCATCACTTGTTCAACACGCTTGCTCATGTCTTGCACAAAGCGCATATCTCGGCTGGTAATAATGCCCACTAAATCGCCATTAGCAGTCACAACCGGATAACCGGCAAAGCCGTTAATGCGAGTTTGTTCACGCACTTCACCAATGGTCATGTCTGGACGAACGGTAATGGGATCAGACACCATGCCGCTTTCAAATTTTTTCACTTTGCGTACTTGCGCCGCTTGGGCTTCTATAGACATGTTTTTATGGATAAAACCAATGCCGCCCTCTTGGGCTAAGGCGATAGCTAAGCCAGCTTCGGTAATGGTGTCCATGGCAGCAGAAACAATGGGGATATTAAGCGTAATGTCTTTTGTTAAGCGGGTGCGTAAATCAGCCGTGTTCGGCAGTACAGAAGAATGGGCAGGAACTAGCAGTACATCGTCGAAAGTTAAGGCGTCTTGTTTAATCCTAAGCATTGCAATATTCACCATAGTTGGGGGGTAAAAATATTGCAGTAGAATTTTAGGCATGTTGGCCCTTGGGGTAAAGCTATTTTTGTTATTTTGTTGAATTAAGCGCAAAATAGCGCTAAAACGCTTACCCTTTACACAAAAGTACTCATCAGAGGCCATTTTGCAGCAAGATAAGTCAACAAACGTCTATACCGTCACTCGGCTAAACCGACAGGCTCGCTTATTGCTTGAAGGTGAAATGAATAAGGTGGCATTAAGTGGAGAAATTTCTAACTTAGCCACCCCCAGTTCAGGGCATTGGTACTTTTCTGTTAAAGATAATCAGTCTCAGCTGCGTTGTGCCATGTTTCGTGGTAATAACCAACGCGTGGCATTTCGTCCGAAAAACGGCGATCAGGTACTGATTGTTGGCAAAATCACCCTTTATGAACCAAGAGGTGATTATCAGCTAGTGGCCAGTACCATGACAGCGGCTGGCGATGGCCTACTTAAACAACAATATGAAGCCCTTAAGCAGCAATTAACGGCTGAGGGGCTATTTGATACTGAGCGCAAACAACCCTTACCGCCCCACCCAACACGGGTGGGCATTATTAGCTCCCCTACCGGCGCGGCTCTACAAGATATTTTAACTGTGCTGGCACGCCGTGCTCCGCATATACAGGTCATTATTTACCCAAGCCAAGTACAAGGTGAGCAGGCGCCTAATCAGTTAATATCGGCCTTAGCCGTGGCTAATCGGCGCAATGAAACCGATCTCTTAATTGTAGCGCGCGGTGGCGGCGCATTAGAAGATTTATGGGGCTTTAATAACGAGCAGTTAGTGCGCGCCATTAGCGCCTCGCAGTTACCAGTAGTCAGCGCCGTCGGCCATGAGGTCGACTTTACCTTAACGGATTTTGTGGCCGATTTGCGTGCGCCCACCCCTTCTGCCGCAGCAGAGCTGATTAGTCGCGATGCACAAGCCCAGCAAATGCAATATCAGGAATGGCAACAGCGCCTGCAACAGGCTAAGCGCCGTTACCTCACACAGCTCAGCCAACAGCTTGCTCGCCTAAATGCGCGGTTACAATTACAAAACCCACGCCAGCAGCTGCAACAGCAGACGCAACAATTAGATCAGCTACAAGCCCGCTTGCAGCGCGCTGTTATGCAACGCCTAGCCCATGCACAACAGCGCCTAGGCCATAATAAGCTACGTTTGCAACACCAGCACCCTGCCACACAATTACAACAGCGCCGCACTCAACTGGCAGAGTTACAGCAACGCCTAAGCGCGCAATTAAAAACTAAAATGGATGAGCGGGCTCATCAATTAGCAATTGCCAGCACACGCCTTAATGCCATGAGCCCACTTGCCACTCTTTCGCGAGGCTATAGCATTACATTGCATCAAGAAAGCGTATTAACCAGCACCAAGCAAGTGAATAGCGGCGATACTATTACCACACGCCTTGCCGATGGTGAGCTAATTAGCCGCGTTGAGTAAATAACCGCCATTAAGAGCCATATTGGTTGCCCTTTATAATTCAAACTGAATTATAAATTTACCTATTCCACATCGAAAAGTGGGTATTTTTAACTATTATTACCACTGAAACAAGCCAACACTAAGGCCAAACTATGCTAAAAAAAATCACCTTTTATACCTTATTGCTGATTGCTGGATTAAGTAGTCAGGTTCAGGCGCAAGCGCCACTAAAAATTGGTATTACTGAAGTGCCCCCCTTTGTTATGAAAACCGAAGACGGCCGTTGGGAGGGCATTAGCATTGAGTTATGGGAAGACATAGCACAAGGCATGGAACGCGAGTATGAATGGCAGCCCATGGCCTTTGGCGAGCTATTAGATGCGGTAGAAGCCGGAGATATTGATGTGGCGGTGGGGGCGTTAACCATGACCGCCGATCGCGATGCTCGATTTGACTTTACGCATCCTTTTTATCAAACCGGACTCTCTATCGCGATTCCTAAAGTGCCAGAAAATACCATTTTTAGCAGTATAAAAGCTTTTTTAAGCTGGCAGTTTTTAAGCGTGGTATTAGGTCTTGCCGCCTTATTATTAGGTGCAGGCTTTTTATTATGGCTGGCCGAGCGTCGCCATAACCCAGAGCAATTTGGTGGCTCTGCGGCACAAGGCATTGGCGCCAGCTTTTGGTGGGCCGCCGTTACTATGACCACAGTCGGCTACGGTGACAAAGCACCCACCTCATTCGCTGGCCGTGTAATTGGTTTGGTATGGATGTTTGCCGGCATGATAGTGGTGGCCAGTTTTACCGCGGCAATAACCAGCTCGTTAACGGTTAATAATTTGCGAGTAGGAATTCAAAGTGCAAATGACTTACCAGGTAAGTTAGTGGCCACCATTAATGAGACTGCCAGCCAGCGTTATTTAGAAGAAGAGCGGATTCGCTATCAGCTTTACCCCAATTTAACTGCTGCTATAGAGTCGGTAAGTAAAGGCGAAACCGACGCCATTGTGTATGACCGTGCCTTGATGCTGTATCGAAATATGCAGCAAAACAGCCCATTAACAGTACTGCCGGGGGTGTTTGATAAACAGCTTTATGCCTTGGCGCTGCCCGATGGTAGCCCGATTAGAGCGCAAATATCTCAGCAAGTATTAAGGGTAACTGAAGCAGACAGCTGGGCTGATGTTCGTGCTAACTATTTAGGGAAAGAGTAAGCCTTAAAAATAGCTGTCAGCGATAAGCTAGAAGCCTGAAAAATAAAACACATGTATTTCTTCTCGCTTTCAGCTTCAAGCTTATTGCCCTTTACCGTCTTTCAACATAAAAACACCGAGCTTATTAGGCTCGGTGTTTTTATGTTAGCTAATGCTTAGCACCGGACACAGGTGCTTGTTTAGGCTTAGTTTTGCAAGCGGTAGTGATTGATCATGTCCTCTAACACCTTACATTCTTCCACTAACTGCAAGCTGGCTTTGGCCGCCGCAGTGGATTGCATTAAGGTCTCACCTGAAGAGTCACGCACCCGCGTAATATTGTAACTTACCTCAGCACACACAGAGCTTTGCTCGTTAGACGAGGTAGCCACTAACGCATTTAACTCATTAATGCGCTGCACCTGCTCTACTATGTCTTGTAAAGACGCCATGGCGGCTTGGGTGCTAGACACACTGCTCACCGCTTGCCCTTCTGCCTTTTCAATGGCCAATACCGCTTCTTTAGCTTCGCTTTGTAGTAAGTGGATCATGTCGGTAATTTCTTGTGCCGATTGCTGAGTGCGCAATGATAGCGTACGCACTTCATCGGCCACCACTGCAAAGCCTCGGCCTGACTCTCCCGCCCGTGCCGCTTCAATGGCGGCGTTAAGCGCCAGCAAATTGGTTTGCTCAGCAATGCCTTTGATCATATCCATAACATGGTCTACTTGGTTACAGCGATCATCTAAGGTACGCACCACACGGTCAATACGGCCAATTTCACCACTCAGCTCTTCTATGCCCGCCACGGCCACTTGCGCTTGCTCATTGGCGGTCATGGCAAAGGTATTACTTTGTTCAGAAGTTTCGGCAGTGAGTCGCGCATTTTCTCGCACTTCTTGCGCTGAAGCTTCCATTTCATTAACGGCTGTGGCAATGAGTGCGGTTTCTTGATCTTGGGCTTTTACCGAACTGTCTGTTTGTTCCGCCCCTTGTTGAATTTGATCCGCCGCACTATAAATTCGCCCGGTTACTTCTTGTACTTCCCGCAAGCTATGTTGAAAGCTGCTGAGCATGCCATTAACCGACACCACCAAGCCACCCAGTTCATCGTTACCCATGGGTACTAGGCGTGATGTTAAATCGCGATTTTTGGAAAACTCTTGTAGGCGCTGACTAATATTCAAAATCGGATTTTTAAGATAATGATTTTGAATTAACCATAATAAAATACCGGCTAATAACATCACCACTAATAATACGCCGCCAAGACGCAAGTTATTATTATGAATTTGGCCAAAGGTATCACTTAAGTCATAACTAATACGCACCGCGCCCATTACCGTGCCTTCATCCACCACATGACATTGTAAACAGGCCGTGCCTCTATATTCTTTAAATGCTTTATAAGGTTTAACTAAAGTAAGGCTGGGGATTTTATCATCTAAGTGTAAATCTAATACGGTTTCGCCTTGTTCAATGGCTCGTCGGTCAAGATCGTCCTCTATGCCCTGATCCGCAGCACCTGGGCCAAAGATATTACTCACAGCCGGCGCACGTATGACCCGAGCTTGTTGAATGCCCAGCTCTTCTTGCACTTTATCTTGTACTATTTTCCGCTTATGGATCACGCCGTTTTCCATAAGCACATTGAGCTGATCCATATACAGATTAGCGGTCGTTTCTATTTTCTCTTCTGCTAATGTTAACACCAAGGTACGTTGCAATTTGGTAGATACAATAAAGCACAAGATAAATACCAAAATAAATGTCACTAGAAGCGGAATAATAATCTTCCAGTTTAAAGAAAGGTTGCGCATTATTTTTAATCTCAGATAACATTACAGTAAGTCATTCTAAAATAAACAAAATGTTAATAAACATCAATAATTAGATTAATTGATCTAGATCATGCGATAAAGCGAACTTTTTTAAAGGCATCCCGACAAAAGAGAAACGCCCCATACTGTTTAACAGTATGGGGCGTTAACATTAACTGGCAGCTAAAAACTTAGTACAGTCGAAAACCTGTACTTACCAGCCGGTCACTTCACGCAGTGCACTGCCAATATCGGCCAGTGAACGCACGGTTTTAACACCGGCATCTTCTAATGCCGCAAACTTTTCATCTGCTGTGCCTTTACCACCCGAGATAATAGCGCCGGCATGGCCCATGCGCTTACCTGCAGGCGCCGTTACACCGGCAATATAAGACACCACAGGTTTAGTGACATGTTCTTTAATGTACGCCGCGGCTTCTTCTTCGGCGGTGCCACCAATTTCCCCGATCATTACAATGGCTTCGGTGCCGGGATCTTTTTCGAACAACTCAAGAATATCGATAAAGTTAGCACCGGGAATAGGGTCGCCACCAATACCGATACAGCTCGATTGGCCAAAGCCTTCATCTGTAGTTTGCTTTACCGCTTCATAGGTCAAGGTGCCAGAGCGCGAGATAATGCCCACTCGCCCTTTGCGGTGAATGTCACCGGGCATAATACCAATTTTGCACTCACCGGGCGTGATCACCCCAGGGCAGTTTGGGCCAATCATGCGCACGCCGGTTTGCTCTAGCTTCACTTTGACCTCCAGCATATCCAGTGTTGGAATGCCCTCGGTAATGGTCACAATCAGCTCGATGCCGGCATCTATGGCTTCTAAAATCGCATCTTTACAAAAAGGCGCCGGCACATAAATCACAGTGGCGGTGGCACCGGTGGCCTCTACCGCTTCGCGCACGGTATTAAAGACTGGCAAGCCTAAATGAGTAGTGCCGCCTTTGCCGGGTGAAACGCCGCCCACCATTTGCGTGCCATATTCAATGGCTTGCTCAGAATGAAAGGTGCCCTGACCGCCAGTAAAGCCTTGGCAAATCACTTTGGTGTCTTTATTAATCAAAATGCTCATGCAATTATTTCTCCTGTGCGGCGTTAACCACGCGCTTGGCGGCATCACTCAAGCTAGTAGCAGCAATAATATTCAGGCCAGACTCAGCCAGCTTGGCCGTGCCTGCTTCGGCATTATTGCCTTCAAGGCGTACCACCACGGGTACTGTTACGCCGACTTCTTTTACCGCACCAATAATACCGTCGGCAATCATGTCGCAACGCACAATGCCGCCAAAAATATTGACCAACACGGCTTTTACGTTATCGTCAGAGAGAATAATTTTAAAGGCTTCGGTTACACGCTCTTTAGTGGCACCGCCACCGACATCTAAGAAGTTAGCCGGCTCACCGCCATTAAGGTTAACAATGTCCATGGTGCCCATGGCCAGACCTGCGCCATTAACCATGCATCCAATATTACCGTCTAGCGCCACATAGTTAAGCTCCCATTTGGCAGCATGGGCTTCGCGGGCATCGTCTTGAGAGGCATCGTGCATGTCTTGCAGCTCGGCTTGGCGATACATGGCATTAGAGTCCACATTCACTTTGCCGTCTAGGCATAATAAATCGCCTTCTTTGGTGATCACCAAAGGGTTCACTTCTAGCAAAGCAAAGTCTCGGTCTAGAAACATCTGTGCCAAGCCTAAATAAATCTGGGTAAACTGTTTAATTTGCTTACCTTCAAGCCCCAATTTAAAGGCTAATTCACGGCCCTGATATGCCTGTGGTCCTACTAATGGATCTATGGCAGCCTTGTGAATAAGCTCTGGGGTTTCTTGTGCTACTTTTTCTATTTCTACCCCGCCTTCGGT
The DNA here is from genome assembly GCF_017498065.1 of Oceanisphaera pacifica. GTDB lineage: Bacteria > Pseudomonadota > Gammaproteobacteria > Enterobacterales > Aeromonadaceae > Oceanimonas > Oceanimonas pacifica. The sequence continues at coordinate 128,165 of NZ_JAGDFX010000005.1, forward strand.
GGATGCCATAAAGACGACACGGCGGCTAGCGCGATCGACCACAGCCCCTAAGTAGAGCTCTTTATCTATGCTGCTACAAGCTTCTACCAAAATTTTAGCCACCGGCTGCCCTTTGGCATCGGTTTGATAGGTCACAAGATGTTTACCTAGCCAAAACTCGGCAAACTCTCTTATCTCGTCTTTTGTTTTTGCCAGCTTAACACCGCCCGCCTTACCTCGGCCGCCGGCATGAACCTGGCATTTAACTACCCACATACTTCCGCCAAGTTTGCTGGCGGCTTCCACTGCTTCCTGTGGATTGTCACATGCATAGCCTTCTGATACGGGCAAACCGTAGTCAGCAAACAGTTTCTTTGCCTGATATTCATGCAAATTCATGTTGTGTTTCCATTTTGTTGGGGTTCAGAGGAAAAAAAGGCCGAACCTTAGTTCGACCTCATTATTATGGGTTATACATCCAACAGCAAGCGTGTTGGGTCTTCAAGCAGCTCTTTAATAGAGACTAAGAAACCCACTGATTCTCGACCATCAATCATACGGTGATCATAAGACAATGCCAAATACATCATCGGCTGTATCACTACTTCACCATTCACCGCCATGGGTCTGTCTTCAATTTTGTGCATCCCCAAAATTGCACTTTGTGGCGGGTTAATAATAGGCGTCGACATCAGCGAGCCAAATACGCCACCATTGGTGATAGTAAAGTTACCGCCCGTCATATCATCAACCGTCAACTTACCGTCACGGCCCTTAATGGCTAGCTCTTTAATGGTTTTTTCAATATCAGCCAAGCTTAGGCGATCACAGTCACGCAACACAGGCGTCACCAAACCACGTGGGGTGGATACGGCAATACTCACATCAAAGTAGTTGTGATACACAATATCATCGCCGTCTAGTGAAGCATTAACTTCTGGAAAGCGCTTCAGTGATTCTACAACCGCTTTCACATAAAACGACATAAAGCCTAAACGAACATCGTGGCGTTTTTCAAACTGCTCTTGGTATTGCTTGCGCAACGCCATAATCGGCCCCATGTTCACCTCGTTAAAGGTGGTTAACATAGCGGTGGTGTTTTTCGCTTCCAACAAGCGCTCTGCCACACGTTTGCGCAAGCGGCTCATAGGCACACGCTTTTCGGTGCGCTCTTCTGGCGAGGCAATAATGGGGTCAACCGGTGCCGGCGTGCTGTCTTTTTTGCCGCCGTCTTTAATAAAGGCTTCTACATCTTCTTTAGTGATGCGCCCGCCTTTACCTGAACCTGATAACTTAGCCACATCCACATTATGCTCAGCCACTAAACGGCGTACCGCAGGGCTTAGATTATCGTTACTTTCATCGGCTTTTTGCTCTGTGTCTTCTGCCGATTTGCTGTCATTGTTCGAGCTGGTTTTTTCTTTGGTTGCTTCACCTGCAACCGCACCGGCTTTTAGTTTACCAATCAATTGCTGGCTAAGAACCGTCGCCCCTTCATCTTCAACAATCGCTTCGAGCGTTCCTGCTTCTGGAGCCGGTACTTCCAGTACCACCTTGTCGGTTTCAATATCAACAATAATTTCATCACGTTCAACCTGATCACCAGGTTGTTTGTGCCAAGTCGCGATAGTGGCATCGGCGACGGACTCTGGTAAGTCTGGAACCTTGATTTCGATGGTCATCAATATGTCCTTAGTGCGTTAAGCTTGTGTCGGCGTCAGTGCGTCTTCGACCAGTGCTTTTTGTTGTTGTAAATGTACCGAGGTATAACCTACAGCCGGTGAAGCAGAAGCTTCTCGACCGGCATAACGTAAACGTGCCCCTGCGGGAATAGCCGCACGGAAATGGTGTTGGCTACAATACCAAGCGCCTTGGTTTTGTGGCTCTTCCTGACACCATACAAAATCAGTTACATGCTGATAATCTTCAAGAATCGCACCAACCTCTTTTTGTGGGAAAGGGTATAACTGCTCAATGCGAACAATCGCCACATCGGTTTGTTCATTCTTACGTCTTGTTTCTAATAAATCGTAATACACCTTACCTGAGCACAGCACTACTCGTGTCACGCCTTTGGGATCTAGATCATCTATTTCACCAATTGCGTTCAAGAAAGTGCCGCTGGCCATGGTCTCTAAGTCAGATACCGCCAACGGATGACGTAACAATGACTTAGGTGACATCACCACTAACGGGCGACGCATCGGTCTAATGACCTGACGACGCAACATGTGAAATACCTGGGCCGGTGTGGTAGGCGCGACAACTTGCATATTGTGCTCAGCACACAACTGCAAATAACGCTCTAAACGGGCACTGGAGTGCTCTGGGCCTTGACCTTCATAACCGTGAGGTAGTAGCAATGTTAAGCCACACATGCGCCCCCACTTTTGCTCACCTGAGCTAACAAACTGGTCAATGACCACTTGGGCGCCGTTGGCAAAGTCACCAAACTGAGCTTCCCAAATGGTTAAGCCGTCAGGCTCAGCCGTGGCATAGCCATACTCAAAAGCCATTACCGACATTTCACTTAATACCGAGTCAAACACCTGAAATTGACCTTGGCCTTCAGATAAGTGACACAGTGGCGTATAGGTACTGGCATCATCTTGATTATGCAATACCGCATGACGGTGGAAGAAAGTGCCTCGGCCAGAGTCTTGACCCGTTAAGCGCACTTCGTACTTATCTTCACACAAGGTGGCATAAGCTAACACTTCAGCAAAGCCCCAGTCCGCCAGTTTTTCGCCTTGGGCCATTAATTTACGGTCATCATAAATACGGCTAACTTGGCGCTGCAAGGTATGACTTTCTGGGTAGCTTGTTACCCGCTCGGCCAGCGATTTTAACTTATCGAGGTCGTAGCTGTCGTCATACTCCATGTCCCACTCATGGTTCAAATAAGGAGCCCAGTTTACTGTGGTCTTATCCATAGAGCGCCACTCTTTCACCACGCACTCACCACAGTCTAATGCATCACGATATTCATTGATCATCACTGTGGTGTCTTCGGCTGAAATAGTGCCATTGGCAATCAGCTTATCGGCGTAAATTTTACGTGGCGTGGGGTGTTGTTTAATTTTTTTATACATCAACGGCTGAGTCGCGCTGGGCTCGTCAGCTTCGTTGTGGCCATGGCGACGGTAACAAACCAAGTCAATCACCACATCACGGCCAAATTCATTACGATAGTCTAGCGCCAATTGCGTCACTTGCACCACGGCTTCTGGATCATCGGCATTAACGTGGAAAATAGGCGCCTGTACCATTTTGGCAATATCGGTACAGTATTCAGTGGAGCGCATATCTTTCGGATTAGAGGTGGTAAAGCCTACTTGGTTATTAATTACGATACGCACGGTACCGCCGACCCCGTAACCACGGGTAAGCGACATATTAAAGGTTTCGGCGACCACACCTTGACCACCAAAAGCCGAGTCACCATGAATGGTAATCGGCAGTACTTGGCGACCATCGGGGTTAGATAAACGGTCCATACGCGCTCGTACTGAGCCAATCACCACAGGGTTTACAATTTCTAGGTGAGAGGGGTTAAAGGCCAGTGCTAAGTGAACGTTACCGCCTGGGGTAGCAAAGTCGGAGCTAAAACCCATGTGGTATTTTACGTCGCCTGAACTTTCGGTGTCGTATTTACCGGCAAAGGCATCAAATAAATCTTGTGGTCGTTTACCCAGCACGTTAACCAGCATATTTAAACGACCACGGTGGGCCATGCCAATCACCACTTCTTTACCGCCATTTTCACCAAAGCGTCGGATCAGCTCTTTGGTCATGGGCACGAGTGCATCGCCGCCTTCAAGCGAGAAGCGTTTGGCGCCTGGGAATTTTGCGCCTAAATATTTCTCTAGCCCTTCAGCCGCGCTTAGGCTATCTAAAAAGCGCAGTTTATCTTCTTGGCTAAATTGTGGGTTGCCAACCACGGTTTCAAGCTGGCTTTGAATCCAACGCTTTTCGCGGGTGCTGGTGATGTGCATATACTCTGCACCCACAGAGCCACAGTAGGTCTTTTTCAGCGCTGAAACCAAGTCGCTGAGCTTCATGGTCTCTTGACCAATCGCATAAGAGCCCACGTTAAAGGTGGCGTCTAAATCTGAGCCCGTTAAGTTATGAAACGCGGGATCGAGTTCGGCCACTTCTTTACGTGCCCACAAGTTAAGTGGATCTAGAGTGGCATTTTGATGACCACGAAAACGATAAGCGTTAATCAGCTGCAGCACTTTAACCTGCTTCGAATCCGTATGCGGGTCGCTTACCGGTGTGGCGTAGCGTGAGGTGTCTTTAGCAAGGCGGCGAAAGTAATCTCTGACTTGTGAATGAGGCTGGTCGGGTACGCCATCCTGAGGAATAGGCAACTCGTTAAACACGGTTTGCCACTGCTCAGGAACCGACTCAGGATCGGCAAGATAATCCTCGTACAAATCTTCTACATAGGTCGCATTGGCACCGGCCAGGTAAGAGGATTCCAGCCAGGCTTGCATAACGCCATTGTGCATTTTTATCCCTTTATTACGTCTCGACAGGGCTACTGTCGTTGGGTCATTGTGTAAACGCCGCCCAATATGGGCGGCGATTCATACTACGGCTCTACTAAACTGACCGCTTTAATAACATTGACTTAATACTACCAATTGCTTTTGTGGGGTTGAGCCCTTTCGGACACACATCCACGCAGTTCATAATGCCATGGCAACGGAATACACTAAAAGCATCTTCCATCTCAGACAAGCGTTCATTATTACCAGTATCACGACTATCAGCTAACCAGCGGTAAGCAGCCAGCAAACCTGCAGGGCCAATAAACTTATCTGGGTTCCACCAAAAAGAAGGACACGCCGTTGAGCAACAAGCACATAATATGCACTCATAAAGCCCGTCTAACTTAGCACGCTCCTCTGGTGATTGCAGATGTTCCCGTGCCGGTGGCACTTTTTCATCAGCAATTAAGAACGGCTTCACTTTTTCCCATTGCGTATAGAACTGAGTCATATCAATGACCAAGTCGCGTACTACAGGCAAACCAGGCAAGGGGCGGATCACCACCGTATTATCCTTGCTCTGCTTAAGCAGATCAGATAATGGCGTGATACAGGCCAAACCATTCTTACCATTCATGTTCATGCCATCGGAGCCACAAACCCCTTCGCGGCATGAGCGACGAAACGATAAGCTCGGCTCTTGCTCTTTTAATGCCAACAATGCATCCAGTACCATCATGTCGGAGCCTTCGGCTACCTCAAGCTGATAGTCTTTCATATACGGCTTGGCATCGGTTTCTGGGTTATAACGATAAACTGAAATTGTAACTTGCATCTTTATCCCCTTCCCTTAGTAAGTCCGCGCTTTTGGCTCGAAGGCGTCACGATGATTCGGTGACAAATTCACAGGCCGCGTGCTCATAGACTCAGTGTTAGGGCTGTATAAGGAGTGGCATAACCAGTTTTCATCATCACGATCGGGATAGTCAAATCGAGAGTGAGCGCCACGACTTTCGGTACGGAAGTTTGCCGCTACCGCAGTGGCATAGGCAGTTTCCATTAGGTTATCTAACTCTAAACACTCAATACGCTGAGTATTAAAGTCGGAGCTGGTGTCATCTAGGCGGGCATTTTTCAGGCGCTCGCGAATTTTCTTCAGCTCAGCCAGACCTTCGGCCATGGCATCCCCTTCACGGAATACCGAAAAGTTATGCTGCATGCACTCTTGCAAGTCTTTCTTAATTTGCACCGGATCTTCACCGTCGCGGTTATTTTCCCAACGGTTATAACGCGCCATGGCTGCGTCAATATCTGCTTCTGTGGCGTCTTTCACGTCACTCAGCTCTTGCAAAGCTTCCACTAAGTGGCGACCCACAGCACGGCCAAATACCACTAGGTCAAGCAGCGAGTTACCGCCCAAGCGGTTAGCACCGTGTACCGATACACAGGCAATTTCACCCACTGCAAACAAGCCCTTAACAGGGATATCTTTACCGTCAGCATCTGTGGTTAGCGCTTGACCATTCACATTGGTCGGCACGCCGCCCATCATATAGTGACAGGTAGGAATAACCGGAATTGGCTCTACCACAGGGTCTACGTGAGCAAAGGTGCGAGATAACTCACAAATACCTGGCAAGCGTGACTCTAGTACGTCTTTACCAAGATGATCGAGCTTCAGCTTAAGGTGTGGCCCCCAAGGTCCGTCACATCCGCGGCCTTCACGAATTTCAATCATCATAGAGCGCGCCACTACGTCGCGGCTGGCCAAGTCTTTTGCATTCGGGGCATAACGCTCCATAAAGCGCTCGCCATCTTTATTTAATAGATAGCCGCCTTCGCCACGGCACCCTTCCGTTACCAGGGTGCCTGCGCCCGCAATACCGGTCGGGTGAAACTGCCACATTTCCATGTCTTGTACAGGTACACCAGCACGTAAAGCCATGCCCACGCCGTCCCCGGTATTAATGTGTGCGTTGGTGGTCGACTGATAAATACGACCCGCACCGCCGGTGGCTAAAATGGTCGCCTTGGCTTTAAAGTACACCAAGTCGCCGGTTTCAATATCAATGGCAGTACAACCCACCACATCACCGTCGGCGTTTTTCACCAAATCAAGCGCATACCACTCCGAGAACACAGTGGTTTTATGCTTAACGTTTTGCTGATACAAGGTGTGCAGTAGCGCATGGCCGGTTCGGTCAGACGCCGCAGCGGTACGTGCTGCTTGCTCGCCACCAAAGTTAAGCGATTGGCCACCAAAGGGGCGCTGGTAGATTTTACCGTTATCGAGCCTTGAAAATGGTAAGCCCATTTTCTCAAGCTCAAGTACCGATTCAGGCCCGGTTTGACACATAAACTCAATCGCGTCTTGGTCACCAATATAATCGGAGCCTTTAACGGTATCGTACATGTGCCATTCCCAGTTATCTTCATGGGTATTACCTAATGCAACGGTAATGCCTCCTTGCGCCGATACAGTATGAGAACGGGTTGGAAATACTTTAGACAAGAGCGCACAGCTTTTGCCCGACTCTGCTATTTGTAGCGCAGCACGCATGCCTGCACCACCGGCGCCGATAACCACGGCGTCAAATTCGCGAATACTAATAGTCACCTTATACACCCCACAGTACGACGATACCGGTCATCACATAAACCAGCAGTAACACCACTACCCCAAACTGTGCAGCACCACGTAGCATGGCGCACTTCACGTAGTCGGAGAGTACCTGCCAAGCGCCAATCCAAGCGTGAACTAACACACTTAATAGCGCCAGTAGCGTAAACACCTTGGTAAAGGTTTTGGCAAAAAAGCCTACCCACACGTCATAAGTAATGTCGTTAAAGGCAATAAAACCCACCAAGTACAGGGTATATAGAGTCATAATAACCGCGGTAACGCGCAACAACATAAAGTCGTGTACACCGCTGCGGCCAAAGCTTGCAGAATTTGTTACCATACCATTATCCCCGCTAGCAGTGATAATACTGCAGTGATCCCCAATGCAACCTTGGCACTAAGCGCTCCCGACTCCAACTCTTCACAGTAGCCTAAGTCCATAATGAGATGACGGATGCCACCGACTATGTGGTAAGCTAGTGCAGTTAGAATACCCCACATAATAAACCAGACGATAAAACCGTCGAGTATATCAACAACTGCTAAAAACCCTTTTTCTGACGAAAGAGAGTAGCTTAACAGCCACAGTAGGATGGCGAGTGCGAACAATGTGATCACGCCGGAAACCCGGTGCAGGATTGAAGAAATTGCAGCGACAGGTTGGCGAATAGTCCGTAGATCGAGGTTTACAGGTCTCTGTTTTTTAGTCACGGTCTTGCCCACTTGGCTCAAAAGAGCACGTTAGTTATTGTTTTATATAGACATAGCCCAAGTATACGAAATGGAAACATATGTTTAACATTGCCCCCACTACAGCCTCATATACCTTCGCTCTCAGTATATGAAGGGGACTTTTTAATTACAACGAAGTGCTTGAACCATTTGCCAAAATTGTAAACTTGATCGCACAACGAGCGCTATAGTGGCACAAAACCATCAGGAAAATTGACATCACCCCCCTGTTCTGTTTTCAATATGCCCGCACCGTGGGATGCATTAATAGTTAAACATTCATTTAAACTATGTAAAAATGTCTACTTACGGACCTATTATAAAAAAGCAAAGGAGACGTGCTATGGCTGACAACAAGGCCACCCTGCATTTACCCGGCCAGGAGCCAGTTGAATTACCGATTTCTTCTGGCACTGCGGGTTACGATGTAATTGATATCAGTACTCTAGGTTCACATGGATACTTTACGTACGATCCAGGTTTTATGGCAACAGCCTCTTGCCAGTCTGATATTACTTATATCGACGGTGGTAAAGGTATTTTGTTGTACCGCGGCTACCCTATCGACCAATTAGCAGAAAAAGCTAATTATCTGGAAGTGTGTTATTTGCTGCTGTACGGAGAAGCCCCTACTGCCAAGCAATTTGAGAAGTTTCAGCACTGCATTATGCGCCACACTATGGTGCACGAGCAGCTGTCTTCTTTCTTCAAGGGTTACCGCCGTGATGCGCACCCAATGTCGATTGTATGTGGTGTGATCGCCGGCTTATCTGCCTTCTATCATGACCCTATGGATATTACCGATCAAACGCATCGCGAGACCTCTGCGCACCGTATGATCGCTAAGTTGCCAACCATTGCGGCTATGGCTTATAAATATTCAATTGGTCAGCCATTTGTCTATCCGCGTAACGATTTAAGCTATGCGGCTAACTTCTTGCAAATGATGTTTGCCGTGCCCTGCGAAGAATATAAGGTTAACCCCATTGTTGAGCGCGCCATGGATCGCATTTTTACTTTGCATGCCGATCATGAGCAAAACGCGTCAACCTCAACCGTGCGTTTAGCCGGTTCAAGTGGTGCTAACCCATTCGCTTGTATTGCTGCTGGCATTGCATCGCTATGGGGGCCTGCTCACGGTGGTGCCAACGAAGCCTGCTTGAACATGCTAGAAGAAATCGGTTCAGTGGAAAATATTCCTGAGTTTATTGCCCGTGCAAAAGACAAAGATGATCCGTTCCGCTTAATGGGCTTTGGTCATAGGGTTTACAAAAACTTTGACCCAAGAGCCACTGTGATGCGTGAAACCTGTCACGAAGTGTTAGACGATCTTAAGATTGAAGATCCACTGCTCGATGTAGCCATGGAACTAGAGCGCATTGCGCTGTCTGACCCTTACTTTGTTGAGCGCAAGCTATATCCGAACGTCGATTTCTACTCGGGCATAGTGCTAAAAGCGGTAGGCATTCCTACTAGTATGTTTACCGTGATTTTCGCGCTATCTCGTACTGTAGGCTGGATGTCACACTGGAATGAAATGATGTCTGATCCTAAGCAGAAGATCGGTCGTCCGCGCCAGCTTTATACCGGTGCCGCTGAGCGTGATTTTACCTCTCAGGTAGAAAGATAACGCCAGTCCCGCTGTAATATCGTGATAAGGCCGACATGAAAATGTCGGCCTTTTTTATGTAGTATGTAGGATCGATTTCAATCGACCAAAGATTTTATATTGAATGTTAAGCCGTGCCATCGTTTTGTGCGAATAAATTCGCCCCTACGAAAAGCCAGAGCGACTCCCTTTGGTCATTGCGAGGAGTGCAACGACGCGGCAATCCATTTCAAAAGAAAGCGCTACGTCTAACGCTGACCGCGTTACGTTAAAGAAAACTGCGGTTTTGTTTTTTCGTCAGGCGCTCAGCGTAAAGCGTACGGCTGCTTGTTAGATGGATTGCCGCGCTACGCTCGCAAAAACGAAATAAGGGCGCATAACAATATAGTGCAAAGCCTTGACGCCCAACAGAATATCTACAAAAATTTCAAACTCATCGGAAGTCTAAAGTCTTGGGTCGATTTCAATTGATCCAAGACTCCCAAACAAAAACACCGAGCCTATTATGGGCTCGGTGTTTTATTGTTAGCTGAGTGCTTGGCGCTGATTTATTCGGCCGAAAACTCTGTCATTAAGGCACAGGCCTTATCCACCATTTTGCTAGAGCCAATAAAATAAGGCGTACGCTGGTGTAGCTCGGTGGGCTTAATTTCCATAATACGACGGAAACCATCAGTTGCCTTACCACCGGCTTGCTCGGCCATAAAGGCAAGTGGGTTGCACTCATACAATAGACGCAGCTTACCGTTGGGAGAATTGGTACCCGACGGATAAATATAAATGCCGCCTTTAAGCATATTACGATGAAAATCTGACACTAAAGAGCCGATATAACGTGAGGTATACGGGCGGTTACTTGCATCATCTTTTTCTTGGCAAAACTTCAGGTACTGCTTCACCCCTTCAGGGAAACGAATATAGTTACCTTCGTTAATAGAGTAAATATTGCCCATTTCTGGAATGCGGATATTCTCATGAGACAAGCAAAATGATCCCAAGGTAGAGTCATAGGTAAAGCCGTGTACCCCATTACCCGTGGTATACACCAACATGGTGGATGAGCCATACACCACATAACCGGCCGCCACTTGGTTTACACCTGGCTGTAAAAAGTCTTCCATGCTGACTGGTTCGCCTGGCTGACTAACACGGCGATAAATCGAGAAAATCGTGCCTACTGATACATTCACATCAATATTAGAAGAACCATCTAAAGGGTCCATTAATACAATGTATTTTGCATTCGACTGGCGCTCATCAGCAAAGCCCACAAAGTAATCTTCTTCTTCAGAGGCAATACCACAGACCTCTCCACGGGCTTCTAAGGCGGCTTTAAAGACGTCATTGGCAAACACATCAAGCTTTTGCTGTGCTTCACCCTGTATATTTTCGCTGCCTGCACTACCGCCAATAATATCAGTGACTAAACCGGCACGGTTAATTTCTCGGTTAACCACTTTGGCCGCACGGCGGATAGAAGATAACAGCGAAGATAACTCGCCACTGGCGCTGGGGTATTCAGCTTGGTTTTTAATGATGTATTCACCCAGGGTAATCATAAACTTCCTCGAAGGTTTCTTGAGACGTTAGCCGCCATAATTGCGGGGCAAGATACCCCGTTCATGTTAAATTTAAAACTGTGTATTACGCTAATTGCTGGCGTACCGCGGCCAAATCAGCCGGCGTGTCTACTCCCGGTGGCGGTACTTCACAGGCGTCAGCTAAGGCAATAGACTCGCCATGCCATAACACCCGCAACTGCTCTAATTTTTCTAATTGTTCAAGTGGGCTGACCGGTAGAGCCAAATAATGGCGAATAAAGCCGGCTCGATAGGCATAAAGGCCAATATGGCGTCGGCAGTGTGTTAAATCAGGGGTGGCAGCTGCCATGCCCTCTCGGTCAAACGGCACACCGACACGGCTAAAATACAGCGCATAGCCTTGAGCATTGCTCACCACTTTAACCACATTAGGATCATCTAGCTGTTCAAGCTGCTCTAATGGCGTTGCTAAGGTTGCCATGGGCGCATCACTGCTCGCCAATAAATTGGCGACTTGATCCACTAATGCCGAGGGCAATAAAGGCTCATCACCTTGCACATTAACCACAATTTCATCTGCTGCCAATTCAAGCAGCTCAACCACTTCTGCTAAACGCTCGGTGCCCGACTCATGATCGCTACGGGTCATCACCACTTCAACGCCGCTGTGCTGCAAAGCCTCTGCAATTCGCGCGTCATCGGTCGCCACTACTACCCGATGCGCCCCACTTTTTTGTGCCTGCTCAGCCACCCATAATATCATGGGCTTACCGTGAATATCAGCCAAGGGCTTGCCAGGTAGTCGCGTTGAGCTAAACCGGGCTGGAATAACAACAACAAAACTCATGCTGGCAACTCGTCTGAACTAAGCTTGCGTGCACTGCTTTCTAGCAAAACCGGAATATTTTCGGTAATAGGGTAGGCTAAGCGGTCAAATCGGCACACAAGTTCGTTATGAGTACGATCTAACTGTAGTCTTCCTTTGCATACTGGGCAGGCAATAATGTCCACCAATTTAGCGTCAATCGCCATTCTCTCGCTCCTTCAGTCGGGTTAGCAGCATTTGTTCAAATGCCGAGGGTAATTGCGCATCAACGGGCAAATACCACGTATTAGCATGACCACCAGGCCATTTAACCGCATCTTTTTCGGTGATCAATAAAGGTCGTGATTGTAAATGATTAAGCTGCTCGCTGGCCACCGCCTTATGATCGGCCAAGGCCACTTGTTGCTCTAACACAAAGCCAAGTTGCTCTAAGGTGGCAAAAAAACGTGGCGGATGACCAATGCCGGCCAACGCATGTACGGTTTGGGGCGCACAGGGCGCAGGTTCGGTGGGAGGGGCGTCGATAGAGGTTAATGCACCCGGCGTTAAGGTCATTAAAAACTCCCCCGCCTGCGCCGGCCCTCCGTTATTAATGACTGCATCCACTGTGTTTAATCGCCATAATCCTTCACGCAATGGCCCCATGGGCAATAAATGACCATTACCAAAGCGGCGTTTACCGTCCACCACCACCAGTTCAATATCTCGCGCCAGCGCATAATGCTGCAAGCCATCATCACTGACAATAATATCCGCCCCCACACTGGCTAATAGTGCAGCAGCTTCTGCGCGCTTGGGGCCCACCACCACCGGGCAGCCGGTGCGTCGATAAATTAATACCGGCTCATCACCAGCTTGCTCGGCTTGCGTCTCTGGGGTTAATAACAGCGGATAATGAGCACTTTTCCCACCATAGCCACGACTGATCACCCCAGGATGATAGCCTTGCTCGCGTAGCCACTCTACCAACCACACCACCACAGGGGTTTTGCCATTGCCACCCACCGTCAGATTGCCGACCACAATAACAGGCACCGGTGTTTTATGTTGCGCTTTAAGCCCCCAAGCAAATAAGGCTCGCCGCCCACCGCTTATCAGCGCAAACAGTGCACTAAAAGGGGCCAGCAACCACAGCCAAATGGCGCCTTTATACCAAGCTTGCATTACTGTTCGCCATATTGAATATGTCTCAGCTGTGCATATACACCTTGACGGGCCAATAACTCTTGATGCGAGCCGCGCTCCACCACTTGGCCCTCATCAATCACCAATATTTCATCGGCACTTTCAATGGTCGATAATCGATGTGCAATGACGAGCACGGTGCGGTTTTCTCGTAGCGCATCTAACGCGGCTTGAATATGGCGCTCCGACTCAGTATCAAGTGCCGAGGTGGCTTCATCTAAAATAAGCAAAGGCGCATCACGCAGCAAAGCACGAGCAATGGCAATTCTCTGGCGTTGCCCGCCTGATAAGCTGGCGCCATTTTCACCAATAATGGTGTCGTAGCCTTGATCTAGTTTATTAATAAACTCATCGGCATAGGCAACTTTAGCTGCAGCTATTACTTGCTCTCGGCTATATTCGCCTGCCGCTGCATAGGCAATATTATTGGCAATGGTGTCATTAAATAAGTGAACCTGTTGCGACACTAAAGCAAATTGGCGGCGCAGATCACTTAATTTATATTCACGAATATCCACCCCATCAAGGCGAATTTCACCTTCATTAATATCGTAAAAACGCGTGAGCAGGCTGGCAATAGTACTTTTACCTGAGCCCGAACGCCCCACTAGCGCAATAGTTTTACCCGGGGCCAGTGAAAAGCTGACGTCTTTTAGCGCCACCGTTTCTTTGGTGGGATAAGTAAAGCTCACACCATCAAACTCTAACTCACCCTTAGCCCGCACTAACTTCTGGGTGCCGGTATCACGCTCGCCTTCACTGTCGAGTAAAGAAAATAAACTTTGGCAAGCAGAAATACCCCGCTGATAAGAGGCGTTCACTTGGGTGAGGCTTTTAAGGGGGCGCATTAACATCATCATTGAGGTGACGATCACGGTAAAAGTACCGGGGGTTAACTGGTCTTGAATATCGTCAAAGGTAGACACATAAAGCAAAATCGCCAAAGCACTGGAGGCAATCACTTGCACCAAAGGTGTACCAATAGCATCGGCGGCCACCATTTTCATATTTTGCTGGCGCACCGCATTACTCACATTATGAAAGCGCCCCGCCTCCACTTTTTGGCCATTAAACATGAGTACTTCTTTATGGCCTTTTAGCATTTGCTCGGTACTGCTAGTAATATTGCCCATGGCATCTTGCATGCCACGGCTTAAACGACGAAAACGACGACTGATCACCGCAATCATCACCCCAACCACAGGCCCCACCACAAAGAAAATTAATGAAAGCTGCCAAGAGTGATAAAACATTAAGCCCAACAAACCAATAACTGTTGCCCCTTCGCGTACTAAGGTCACTAAGGTAGAGCTAGCAGCAGATGACACCTGAGACGCATCGTAGGTCACTTTAGATAATAAGTTGCCACTGTTATGACGGTCAAAAAAGGCCACCGGCATGGTCATTAATTTGCTAAATACTTCTTGCTGTAACGCCATCACTACGTGATTACCGACCCAAGCCATGCAAAAGCCGGATAAAAAGGTACAAACCCCACGTAAAAAGACAATGCCCATCACAAATACCGGCATCCAGGTTAATACCGCCGGATCTTGTCCGGTTAAGCCATCATCAATAAGCGGTTTAATAGAATAAACAAAGGTGGTATCAACAGCGGCATAGCCGGCCATACCAATAATTGCCGCCACTAAACCGAGCTTACGCTCCTTCACATAACGCAATAACCGCTTAAGTATCGGCCAGGATGAAGTGTGTGCATCTTGGGACATAAGGTCTCTACCTTGAAAAACGAGAGGCTATTCTAACGGCTTAGCGCCATTCAACCAAGTATTGAGGCTGTTATACCAAGCGCCAGCGCGTTTTGTTTGCACTAAATGCCACTCTTCTCCCTTTGCCACCCAATGCACCATGCCTAACTCACCGGTAATTAGCTGTTGCGCGCCTTGTTCGCGAAAACGGGTGACCACCTCAGGAGCAGGAAAGCCCCAACGATTATTAAAGCCTGCCGTATGCACCACCCACTTCGGGCTAACGGCTTCAATAAAGGCTTTAGAAGATGAGCTTTTAC
Source organism: Oceanisphaera pacifica (assembly GCF_017498065.1). Classification (GTDB taxonomy): domain Bacteria; phylum Pseudomonadota; class Gammaproteobacteria; order Enterobacterales; family Aeromonadaceae; genus Oceanimonas; species Oceanimonas pacifica. The sequence goes on from NZ_JAGDFX010000005.1 coordinate 143,185, forward strand.
TGCCATGGTGGGGGCTCACTAATAATTGTGCCGATAAAGACGCTGGAGCTTGTGTAAAAGTACGGCTGGCTAATAAAGCTTGCTCCGCTTTGGCCTCAATGTCCCCGGTTAACAAGAGCGACAGTACGCCATCACTGATATGTATCACGCAAGAATCATTATTACTGTGGCCAGTGATCGTTTTCGGCCATAAAACCTTTAAGCTAAGCGCCCCCCAGCGTGCTTGTTGCCCAGCCCGACACTGTTGACCATCAGGCCAAGCTCCCCAGCGTTGTTCAATAGGCAAAGTTCGAGCTAAGTAATCACGATTACCGCTGTGGTCTTGATCATTATGGCTTATTACCAAGTGATCAAGCTGCTGAATACCCAAGCGTCTTAACAGTGGTAAAATTACGCCATCGGCCATATTAAAGCCCGAATTAAAACGATTACCGGTATCAAATAGCAGCCCTCGCTGCCCCTGCGTCACCAACACAGACAAGCCCTGCCCCACATCTAAAACTCGCACCTGCCAATGGGGTTGTGCCCCCCATTGCAATAAGACTACACACACAGGCAGTACCATTAACCAACGCGCTTTGGGTAACAGGAGCAATGGCAATAATAAAATAAAAAAGCCCACTCCTTGCGCATAAGTCGATAACCAGACCCAAGGCGAAAGCGTGTCGTTTAGCCAGTGCAGCGCCTTTATCATGGGCATAAATAAGGCGTCTAATATATTAAATATAGCACTCGCGAATGCAGGAGCTGGCAACATAAATAAGGCGGCAACTAATAATAACGGAATGAATAACAACGAAAATAGTGGAATAAGCACTAAATTAATCGGTAATGACACCCCGCTAACGCCACCAAAAATTAACATCACTAAGGGAAGCAACAATAACGTCATGCCAAACTGTAGGCGCCAAATTTTCCGCCCGCCCAACCAGTGCGTGGTCACCAACAAAGCTGCTACCGCTAATACCGATAACCAAAAACCCTGGTCAAGCGCCAACCAAGGCCGCATCACTAGCAGTAAGGTCATGGTGAGTAACAAAATGCGCCGGCCACTCCAAAAGCGCCCCCAACAATACACACCTAACCACAGCAACAACATTAATAAGGCACGCTGCGTGGGTACCGAAAAGCCCGCCAGCCAAGCATACGCAAGGGCTAAACTGGCCGCCAGCATTGCCGCAACCCAAGGGTTGCCAGTGAGCCGCCCCACTAATAACCCCAGCCCGGCGACCAAACCGATATGCAAGCCAGAAATCGCAAATAAATGACTAATGCCTAAGCCGCGTAACATAGCCCAATCTTGAGTGCTAAGCCCAGTGCGCTCCCCCACACTTAACGCCAGTAGCCATGGCTGAGCAGATAAGCTCGCGGTTTCTTCTTTAATATGCGCCACCATTTGAGTGCGCAAAGATTCAGCCCTAACTTGATGTGACAAGGTACCAGTTAGGCTGCCACGCGCACTAATACCTTGCCCTAATAACCAACGCGCACTATTAAAGGACCCCGGGTTATGCAAGCTATGAGGTAGGCGCAGCTGAGTAATCGATTGGAAGAATTCACCGGTTTTCGGGGGCGCTTGTTCACTATACCAAGACAACAAAACACGCGGTGTAGGGGAAAGAGCTTGACCATTTAGGCGCTTCAGGCTGACAATCAAGCTACTCTTATTATGTTCTTGCACTTTTACGCTATCGACGGTGCCGGCAATAAGCTGGCCGCGCTGAAATAGCATAGGAGTGTGTAGCCATTGTAACTGCCAGTGGCTATAACATAATGACCAAATAATACCGAGTAATAAGCAAGCTGTAGCCGGCCTTTTTTGCCAGCTTATGCCCATTAAACAGGCTAACGGTATCCACCAGTCCCAGCTGGGTAACCAGGGCCAGATAATAATACTTGCGATGCCGCAGCAAACAGAAAAAAGCCGCTTGTCCATTTGCTAAGTATTGCGGATTTAGTATAAATGCCAAAGAAAATGTTAAAACGCCTAATGCCTGATCCCGGCACCATTAAAAATAGCCGTTATTTAAAGGTGTTAGGCAGTCGGTTACATGACAATAATTTATGGTACTTAAACCGTCACTCAGCCGCAGGGGCTTTTGCTGTGGGGCTATTTTGCGCCTGGATGCCACTGCCTTTTCAAATGTTATTAGCCGCCTTATTAGCCATGACATTTAGGGTTAACTTACCGCTGTCGGCGGCATTAGTTTGGCTGACCAATCCATTTACCATTCCGCCCATGTTTTATTTCGCCTATCGTTTGGGCTCTTTTTTATTAGACAGACCGCACCATTACAAGCACTTTGAAATGAGCCTATCAGGCATTAGTAGTGCCATGAGCACAGCCGCACCACCTTTTTTATTAGGCTGTTTAGTGATGGCTGTGGTGTGCTCTGCGACTGGCTTTATGGTGATCCACGGTTTATGGCGCTGGACAGTCGCACGCCGTTGGAAACAACGGCGGCGTCACTCATAATGGTACAACGTTGGTTACGTTCAAAAATTCCCAACCAAGCGAGCTTGCATCAACATAAGCTATTGCGATTGTTTGGTAAACGTTGGTTAGATCCCGATTATTGGCGCTATAACCGCCACTCGGTTGCCACTGCCATTGCGTGTGGGCTATTTGCCGCTTGGCTTCCCTTACCTTTGCATTCGCTAGTTGCCATTGGTTTAGCCATTTTATTGCGCGGCTATCTTCCCTTAGCCATCGCCATGGTGTGGGTAAATAACCCCCTGACCATAGCGCCCATGTTTTATGTCGCCTATCACTTAGGTGTGCGATTACTGGGGTTACCTGTGTTGGAATTTAGCCACGCTTTAGAGCATGATCTTACCAGCATCATTTGGCCGCTACTCACAGGCGCACTGTTACTCGGCCTTGCCTGCGCCCTGTGCGGCTGGCTACTGACCCACCTTTACTGGCGCTGGAAAATACAGAAGGCCTGGAAAGCGAGGCGGCGTTAAATAACAGCGCCGAGCCAAAAGAAAGCCATACGTTTAACGCTGTACGCTATATGTTAAAAAACACTGGTGTAGTTTTTACGTACAGCGCTCGTCGTAAGGCGTACAGCTATAAGTTAGCCTTCCCCAAGCAGTTGTCTTGGCAGTAACTGACCGGCGCGCCATGCAGGATATACAGTGGCTAATAATATCAGTACCAAGGCGGAGCCGGTTACTAGCCATAAATCTGCCCAGTGAAACTCGGTGGGAATAAAATCAATAAAATAAATATCAGGATTTAAAAAGCGATGCCCAGTAACCCGCTCAATGGCAGCGACCAACTCCGACAGCTGAGTGGCTAACAAAGTGCCCACCAGGCCCCCTAACACAACGCCGGTAATCCCATTTAGCATGCCCTGTACCACAAAAGCGCCGCGAATTTGCCAAGGCCCTGCTCCCATGGTTTTAAGAATGGCAATATCTGCCTTCTTTTCATTCACCGCCATCACCAAGGTCGATACGATATTAAAACTGGCCACCGCCATCACTAATAACAGCACCACTATCATAAGGGTGCGCACCAACTGAATATCGTGATAAATATTGCCTTGGCTTTCCATCCAACTGCTTACATAAAACCCAATCGGCATGCCTGTGGCCGCTTGCATGGTTAATTGTTCTGCCGCTAGAACCTCATCAACTCGTAAATGAAATCCCAAGACCGCATCACCAATCGCACTCAACTCTTGGGCATCTTGTAAATGGGTGTATCCCAACACGCTATCTAGCTGCCCACCCAAGCTAATAATACCCACCAAGGTAAAGCGATGGCGCTTAGGTGAGCCAAAGCCATTGCTGCCCGGTGCCGGTAAAAGTAGCGACACGCTATCTCCTACCGACAAGCCTAATTGCTCGGTAATGGCTTTACCTAAAATAAGCCCGCGCTCCCCTGGGCGAAGTTGCGCTAAGCTAGCACCGGCTAAATAAGGCGCTAAGTGAGACACTTTCGCCTCGTCACTCGGAATAATGCCTTGCAGCTGCACCGCTTTTAACTTGGCCCCTCGGCTTAACAAACCTTCTAATGGCACCACAGGAGACACCGCCACTATGCCAGGCTCAGACGCCAACTGACTGGCCAGCGACGGCCACTGGGTTGCAGGACCTTTGGCCGTGGTCAACTGCCCATGAGGCAACACCGACAAAATACGGTTTTCTAACTCGCGCTCAAAGCCATTCATGGCCGACAAGCCCAAAATTAACGCCCCAACACCAATGGCAATGCCTGCTATAGAGGCCACCGAAATAAACGAAATAAAACGGTTACGGCGTTTAGCGCGACTAAAGCGCCAGCCCCAAAACACACTTAACGGACGAAACATTAAGCTTGCTCCTGCACTAATAAGCTGGCGCACACTGGCGCCTTGTTAACAGGCCCATTGACCCAGCGACCATCAACCAGCTCCCCTTCCACTAGCCGTCCTTCTACCAACTGACATTGCTTATTTAACCGAGCTGCCAAGTCTAAGTCATGGGTAACCACCACCAGGCCTGTTCCCAGCTCACTTTGCAGCTCAGCAAGTAAGGAAAATATTTCCCCAGCACTGTGTGCATCTAGATTGCCCGTTGGCTCATCGGCTAACACTAAACGCGGCTTATTCACTAATGCTCGGGCAATGGCCACGCGCTGGCGCTCACCGCCAGACAAGGCTGAGGGTCTATGATCAAGGCGGTGCCCTAAGCCTACACGCTGTAGCAGTGCCTCGGCTTGGGCTTTGGCTTCATCTACCGCACAACCGGCAATTAATAACGGCATGGCGGCATTTTCAAGGGCACTAAACTCCCCTAACAAATGATGAAACTGATACACAAAGCCCATATGCTGATTACGAAAACGTGCCTGAGCCCGATCCCGCATTTGGTGTAAATCTTCGCCCTCAATGAGCACCCGCCCCTGTGTAGGTGCATCCAGACTGCCAAGCAAGTGCAACAAGGTACTCTTACCCGAGCCCGAGCTGCCCACTACGGCCAAGCTTTCCCCGACCGCCAGTTGCAAGCTAACACCGTCTAAAATAGTGACAGGCGCGGCCCCATCGAGGTGAGTTTTAGTTAGGTTTTCAACCACTAATAATGGATTATTCATAGCGCAACGCCTCGGCAGGATGAACGCGCGATGCTCGCCATGCCGGATATAGGCTGGCCAACACACACAGTAATAAAGTAGAAAATAATACGACGGCTAATTGCGTCGGCAACAATAAAACCGGTAACTGACTGCCCCCAGCCGCGGCATACATATTAATGCCCAACACATTAAGCACCGCATCTAGGTTAAGGCTGAGTATTACCCCCAAGCCAAAGCCTAAAATACAACCCAGCACGCCACTAAAGCCGCCTTGGATCATAAACACCGTCATAATTCGTCCTCGGCTCAAGCCTAAGGTTTTTAGCATGGCAATTTCAGCTTCTTTATCGGTCACCACCATCACCATGGCCGACAAAATATTAAAGGCCGCCACTAATACAATCAGCGCCAGCATAAAGCTCATCAGTCGCTTTTCCATGGCTACCGCCTGAAATAGCTCGCCTCGCGTATGCTGCCAGGTTTCATATTTCAGCGGTGCGGGCAGTGTAGGTAGCGCACTTAATGCAAAAGGATCGTCCATCCATAGCCGCAAGCCCGAGGCCTGTTCGGGGGCATACCGCAATAAGCGAGCGGCATCCTCTAATCGTGCCATAATCAGTTGGCGATCCACATCGGTACCGGTACTAAAGGTGCCCACTAAGGTAAACACCCGCTGGCTAGGCACCCGCCCCAAAGGCGTAAAGCGGCTGCCCTCGGTAACCGTTACCCGCACTTTATCGCCCGGCTCTACCCCTAATGAACGCGCCACTTGCCAGCCCATCAATAACCCATAAGGTAAATCTTCAAAGTAACCTAAGGTACGTTTATCTAGGGCCTGTAATATTGGGTCTTGTTTTTTATTTGGCTCAACGCCATAAAGTTCAACACCCGTAATATGACCCGGCCCTTGCACCATGGCCTCGGCACGAATAAAAGGCGCACTGGCCAGCACCCCTGCTTGATGGGCAAATAGGCTTTGATATTGCTCAGGATCTGCCAATCGGCCTTGCGGCTCTGTTACCATGGCGTGGGGCACAACGCTTAACATGCGATCTTTTAGCTGTTGTTCAAAACCATTCATTACTGACGAGACGACAATCAATGCCGCCACGCCCAGTAGAATACCCATGGTTGAAAAGCCAGAAACAAAAGATGCAAAGCTACGCTGGCCCCGAGCCCCGGCATAACGTAAGCCCAACATCAGTGTTAGGGGTTGAAACATGATCTAATCGTCCGTTTTTTAAAGGGTTTTACCTCGTCCGCAAGTTACGGAATAATAAAGGTATGTGAATGGCGCAACAAGAGCAGCAAATAATGGCAGAACCGTATTTCAGCATCGACTACCGCGCACAGGTTAACCTGTGTTTATTGGCAGATGGCGAAACCGTGCCCGATGCCGACACCTTGGAGGCCCAAATTCCGGCGCCATTCAAGCTTATCAGTGAAGTGACCCGCATCGATACTAATAATGCTCGCCTATTGCGTAACTTAGATGAGCATGCGGCAGATTTAGTCGAGATCATCAATTTACAATCACAAAAAATCGATTTAGTGCTCAGTTATGTATTGGCCGGAGAAGATAGCCCAGACCAACGTTATTATACCCAAAGCTTGGGCGGAGGTGGCTTTCGTTTTCTGTCTAGCACCCCCTTTGCTGAAGGGGATGAGGTGCGTTTTAAACTGTTTTTGCCCGAACTGTCGGTGGCGGTGTATGGTTATGGCCAAATACAGCAAGAACAGGAGGGCGCACTCTATCATTGCCAATTTAGCGCCCTGCGCGAGCAAGACCGCGACGCCCTCATTCGCGCCAGCCTGCAACTGCAAGCCAAACAACTTAAAGCCCGCGCCGAACGCCGCGCCCAACAAGACGATGCTATAAATAATGATTCAAATTAACAGCCCCACGCCTCGCCCAAAAGCCAGTCTTGGGCAGCTAATTGGCAGCAGCTTAAGTCTGGCCATTGCCGAACAGGTTAAACAACAGCAACAGTTAGTGTTACTGCTAGTACCCGACACCCCAACAGCACTGCGCTTAGAGCAAGAGGTTCGGCATTTGTTACAACAAGATGCCAGCGTTAATGAGCACTTACCGGTGCAGCTATTTCCTGACTGGGAAACCTTGCCCTACGATCAGTTTTCACCGCACCAAGATATTATCTCGCAGCGTCTAGAAACCTTATACGGCATACCGGCCTTGCAACGGGGCTTATTAATTGTCCCCATTACCACCTTAATGCTGCGCACACCGCCCAGAGACTGGCTAGATAAAAATAGCCTACTGCTTAAAACCGGCGACAAGCTTGACATGCACGCCCTGCGCACCCGCCTAGAAAGCGCCGGTTATCGGGCCGTTGATCAAGTATTAACCCATGGCGAATACGCCGCTCGCGGTGCCCTGCTAGATTTATATCCGATGGGCGCCGATGCACCTTATCGTATTGATTTTTTTGATGATGAAATTGATACCCTGCGTCCCTTTGATCCCGACACCCAACGCTCACGAGATACGGTGGACCAGGTGCGCTTATTACCCGCACGGGAGTTTCCCACCGACAGTCAGGCTATTGAGCGTTTTCGTGGCCATTATCGCGAGCGCTTTACACTGCGCAACGAGCCCGAGTCTTTATATCACAGGGTCAGTCAAAGCCAGTTTCCGGCTGGTATCGAGCATTACTTTCCGCTGTTTTTTGACCAGACTCAAACCCTGTTCGACTCACTACCCGAGTCGGTATGGGTGTTAACAGTTGGTGATCTAACCGAGGCCGCCGACACTTTCTGGAAAGACGTACAAGCGCGTTACGAAGACAGACGCCACGACATGCTGCGCCCTTTGTTGCCACCTGATGAGCTCTACTTGCAGCCTAATGCCGTATTGCAACAACTAAAAGGCTGGCCGCAGCTGCAATTAAGCCACACGCCAGTATTGGAAAAAGGCGATCGGCAAAATGCGCTCATTAGCCCCTTACCAGAGCTTGAGGTCGAGCACCAAAAAGCCGCTCCTCTGGCTCGCTTACTGGCATTTTGTGAACAGTTTAAAGGGCGGGTGTTATTTTCGGTTGAAAGTGCGGGCCGGCGCGAAGCCTTAATAGAGCTGCTTGCAGGATCGCTCATTAAACCTTGGCCTTATAACAGCGTAAGCGAGTTTTTAGCAGGCAGTGACAATATCGGCTTGCTGGTAGGCCCGCTGTCTCAGGGCTTTATTCTTGATGATGCCTTTGCCTTGATCTGCGAAGGCGACTTATTAGGCGGGCGGGTTATTCAACGCCGCCGTCGTGAAAAATCGAAAAGTTTAAACCCAGACACGCTGATCCGTAATTTAGCCGAGCTGTCTATTGGCCAGCCGGTGGTGCACCTTGATCACGGTGTGGGTCGTTATACGGGGTTACAAACGTTAGATGCCGGTGGCTTAAAATCAGAATACTTAACCCTAGAATACGCTGCGGGCGACAAGCTTTATGTGCCCGTGACCGCTTTGCATTTAGTGGGGCGCTACAGTGGTGCAGATGATCCTAAGTTAAATAAACTGGGTAACGAGACCTGGAGCAAAGCCAAACAAAAGGCTGCGGAAAAAGTACGAGATGTGGCCGCTGAATTATTGGATGTGTATGCACGCCGCGCCGCCCAACCGGGTCAAGCCATGGTGCATGACAAAGCCGCATACCGGCAGTTTTCTGACGCTTTTCCGTTTGAAGAAACCGATGATCAGCTCAACGCCATTAATGCCGTGCTCACCGACATGACCCAACCCAAAGCCATGGACCGATTAGTGTGTGGTGATGTGGGCTTTGGTAAAACCGAAGTGGCCATGCGCGCCGCTTTTGTGGCGGTACACGACAGTAAACAAGTAGCGGTGTTAGTACCCACTACTTTGCTGGCACAGCAGCATTACGATAATTTTAGAGACCGCTTTGCCAACTTACCGGTGCGCATTGATATGCTCAGCCGTTTTAAAACCGGTAAAGAGCAAGACAAAGTATTAGAACATATTAGCGATGGCAGTATCGATATTGTGATTGGCACCCATAAACTGCTTAGCCAAGATGTACGTTTTAAAGACTTAGGCCTGTTAATTGTTGATGAAGAGCACCGTTTTGGGGTACGTCAAAAAGACAAAATAAAAGCGCTGCGCGCCGATGTAGATATTTTGACACTGACCGCCACCCCTATTCCGCGTACCCTAAATATGGCCATGGGCGGCATGCGTGATTTATCCATTATTGCCACGCCGCCGGCCAAGCGTTTAGCAGTAAAAACCTTTGTGCGCGAATCAGATCCCGCCAGCATTCGCGAAGCCATCTTGCGTGAGCTAAAACGTGGTGGACAAGTCTATTACTTGCATAATGAAGTGCAAACCATAGAAAACACCGCTGAAATGTTAACCACGCTAGTGCCCGAAGCGCGCATTGGTATTGCTCATGGCCAAATGCGCGAGCGTGAGCTTGAGCGAGTAATGACCGACTTTTATCACCAGCGTTATAATGTGCTGCTGTGCTCGACCATTATCGAAACCGGCATTGATGTACCTACCGCTAACACCATTATTATGGACAGAGCCGACCGATTAGGCTTGGCGCAGTTACATCAGTTACGGGGTCGTGTGGGGCGCTCTCATCATCAGGCCTATGCGTATTTAATGACGCCTCATCCTAACCGTATGACCACGGATGCGAAAAAACGGCTAGAAGCCATTGCCGCCCTAGAAGATTTAGGCGCAGGCTTTGCACTGGCCACCCACGATCTTGAAATTCGCGGTGCCGGTGAGCTATTAGGCGATGAACAAAGTGGCCAGATCACCGCCATCGGCTTTAGCCTTTATATGGAAATGCTAGAGCAGGCGGTCACCGCATTGCAATCGGGTAAAGAGCCAGCACTAGATCAGCTGCTGCGCACTCAAACTGAGATAGAGCTGCGCCTGCCCGCTCTGCTGCCCGACGATTATATTCCGGATGTGAATATGCGGTTATCTATGTACAAGCGCATTGCTACCGCAGAAGATAAAGGAGCACTGCGTGAGCTGCAGGTTGAGCTAATTGACCGTTTTGGTTTGCTGCCAGAGCCCAGCAAAAACTTGATCGCATTGTCTGAGCTTAAGTTAAAAGCCAATCAACTCGGCATAGATAAAATAGATGCAAGCGCGAGCGGGGGCAGTATCACCTTTAGCCCTGATGCTAAAATAGATCCGACGTTTTTAGTGGGACTATTACAAAGCCAGCCACGCATCTACAAAATGGAGGGGCCAACCAAGCTGCGCTTTGCCATTCCTACTCAAGATGCTTCCGCTCGCTTGGCACTCATCGATGACTTGCTCACCGAGCTTAGCAAACACCAAATATCGTAAGCGCAATGTTGAGTGATCTTTGCAACGGAAGAACACGGAACTCGCGGAAAATGAGCAGAGACAAGGTCGAAACAAGCCAGTCAACTTTTCAAGCCTTGTCTTTATTTTTCCATGGGTTTCGTGGACTCCGTGGCGAATAAGTCTTTAAGATCTTGTATTAGATTAGCTTTATCCCTTAACCCTTTACGCTTCGCACTTTACGTTTAGAGAATACATGAATACACATTTTTGCCATGTTTCAGCTCAGCGCCCACTTACCGTGGGCGTTTTGGGGGGTGGCGTGGCGGGTGCCACAGTCGCACTACGTTTAGCCGATTTAGGTATTAACACTCAATTGTTTGAGGCAAGCGACGGTTTGCTTAATGGCCCCCCTATTTGCCATTTGCATGCCGGTGGCAACCTGTATCGTGAGATAAGCGACCAGCAATGTTTGACATTATTACGCCAGTCTATTGACTCGGTGCGCGCTTATCCGCACAGCATCAACCGCCGACCGACTGTTATCGCCATTCCGGTTTCTGATGCAGGAGATGCCAATGCGCTTTTGCCACGCTTAAAGCAGGTCACCCAAGAATATCGGCGTTTAGTGGCGGAAGATCCCGCCAATAAAGTGCTGGGTGAGCCTGATGATTATTACCGCTGCTACACGCGCGAGCAGTTTGAGGCGTTGGCCAAGCGGCCCATGCCGGCTAAAGCGCAATCGCATGATGACTGGCTGATCCCCTTAGCTCATCATGTAGAGGCCGATAAACTGAAGTTCCCGCTAATTTTGGTACAAGAATATGGCTGGAGCTTATTTCGTATGGCGGCCACCGCCACCCTGGCATTGCAAGACTCCCCTTATTGTCAATTGCTGTTAAATACCCGCGCCACTGAACTATTAAAACAACCCGATGGCTGGTTAATTAGTGCGGCTACAAGCGCAGAAGGCACAGAGGCGGCGCGCAGCTATAAAGTGGATTTTTTAATTAATGCCTGCGGCTTTCGCACCGGTGTGGTGGATGATATGGCCGGCTATGCACGTAAGCGACTGGTAGAGTATAAAGCCGCTTATGTCACCCACTGGCACACCAGCGGTAATTGGCCAGAAGTAATTTTTCACGGGCCACGAGGCACACCTAAAGGCATGGCACAATTAACACCCTATCCCAATGGCGTGTTTCAGTTACATGGCATGACGGAGTCGATTACCTTGTTTAAAAATGGCTTAGCCGCCAGTAGCATTCACAGCGCTCAGCCACAATTGCCGCTCGCTTATCAAACCCAGCTTAACCACGGCTGGCAAGACGCTGATATTTACGCGCGCACTCAAGAAGCCATCACCCACATGGCACGCTTACTGCCCGCCTTTGCCGATGCGACAGTGGCAGGTAAACCACTTTTTGGCGCCCAACAAATACCCGGCTCAGATCCGTCACTGCGCGCCGCCGATGTCACTTTTGAAGGTTCACACTATGCTCGGGTAGAAATCGTAAAAGCCAGCTCAGCACTCACCGCTGCCAATCGCATAGTCGCGCAACTGGCAAGCTTAGGCTGGTTGAAGTGGAACTGCCCAGAGCTCCCCCCTCGGTTGTCTCCACAATTGGCCATCACCAGCCAGCAAAGCGCCAAACAAGTAGAAGCCACTGCGGTCAAACTCGCCAAAGAGCGAGGCTACCCAATAGCACTGGCGTTAAATATGGGGTAGCAAGTGCTACCCAAGCTTTGCAAACAAAACCTAAAGACCACTAAAAAGACTATTTCTGCCACGGAATACACGAAACCCACGGAAAAATTAAGCTAAGGTAAGACCGATAAAAGATTTTATCGGTACGAGCTCTCAAATCAATACAGGGCTTATTTATCCGTGGGGTTATCGAATATTTCTTCTATCGGCTGGTTATGAATGCGTGAGGCTTTAAACATGGCTTTATTGCCGGCATCGGCTTCGGCCCAAAAGTTGATATTAAACTGCGCATCATCACTTAGCTCTACACGGTGCCAATATTGCGGCGGGCTCACAGCAAACTGCCCCGCCTCAATGATCACTGTTTTTTCTGGCGCAGTCGCTGCCTCGTTAGCAAAGCCGTAAAAAGTGACTGCCCCTTGCATCACACAAATTTGGCCATATACGCCCTCGGCGGTGTTGTGATGTGTTAACAAGGCCTTAGGAATATTATCTTTGGTAAAAAAGTGAGTCGAACGCTTTATTTTATAATGACGTGGAATAATCAGATCACTCATCATCACTCCTTCAATATCCATGGGTGGTTAACTGATAACATCAGAAAATAGCAATATACTCAACCATAAGCCCAGCCCTATAACACTGGTCCTATGGTGGCAATTACGTTGTTCCAAATTCGTCTGTGATAAGGCCAAGCCAATACGGTAGCAAGCTCAACGACTTCAGATTGAGATATATAAACTTGCTGGCGCTCATAAATAGCCTGAGTAATGGCAATATCTTGTAACAAAATATTATTTTCATAATTTAAATCGAAGCTACGTAAGTCTAAATTTGACGAGCCAATCAAACTAATGCGCCCATCAATGGTTAAGGTTTTGGCGTGCAAAAGACCGCCTTTAAACTCATAAATCACACAACCTGCATCCAGTAACTGATGGTAATAACTGCGACTGGCCGCCGATACAACCCAGCTATCATTCACTTTGGGGTAAATAAGCGTGACTGCCACGCCTCTGTGTGCCGCCGCACATAACGACTCTAGCAAAGTGGCGTCGGGCACAAAATAAGGCGTTGATATAATCAGCTCTCTTTGCGCACTGGCAATTAAGTTAGCAAACAACTGTGGTGTGGCACCGCGACGCTCGGTGGGCCCCACTCCCATTACCTGTGCAGGAAACCCCGTTGGCACAGATAAGGCCTGCGACTCGGTTGCGAGACTGTTATTAGGTTCAATGTGCAGTTTAAACTGATCCAATGACTCATCGGTTGCTTGCATCCAATCACTGGCAAACAATAGTTGGTTTTGCGCAACCACTGGCCCTTCAAAACGCAACATTATATCGACCCAAGGACCATATTTAGCTTTGGGTAAAAACTCAGGATCAGCCGAGTTTCGGCTACCACAATAAGTAATACTGGCGTCAATCACGGTAATTTTACGGTGGTTTCGTAAATCGAAACGGCTCAGTAAAATAGTCTTAATGAGGTTGCGAAATGATAGTGCTACCGCAAGCTCTACCCCAGCATCTTTCATTTCTTGCCACAGTGGAGACTTAATTAAAGCACGAGACCCTAGCCCATCCGCCATCGCACGGCAGGTTACTCCTCTACGTGCGGCACGGATCAAGGCTTGTGCAACACCGTTCCCCATTTCGTCATTCAACCAAATGTAATAAAGCACATGAACATGATCGCAAGCCCCGTCGATATCGGCTACCAGTCGTTCTCGGGTTTCATCACCATCGGCCATCAACTCAGCGCGATTTCCCCCTAAAGTATGAAAACCGTTAATGGAGCCGGCATAATGAAACCCAGGACGATAAAGCGGATCAATTAATGTATCAGTATTGTGCTTCTCCCCCATAAAAGCGGATGCTTTAGCTTTAATTTCATCAAAAATTTCGTCGTGGCGTTTAATCGCACGATTGCCAATGTCAATTTCACCAAACAAAAAGTAAGTGGCAACACCAAAGTAAGGCAGCACGTTTAACACGATAAACCACGCCAAGCGCCCAGGCGGTGATAAATCATCTCGCAGTAAAATACGTGCAGTAAATGTCATCACCAAAATAAAGTGCAACGTTACAACAATGGTCATTTATTTTTCTATCCATATTGTTCGATAAGGGGTTATCTAATAGCTCTAAACCATACCACGAAACGTATAAAAATTAATAACAACCAAAAGGTTAAGAGCGGCGTAAAAATAAAATAGCTGCCTAACGCACAACCCCTCAGCTATTCGAGTGTGTATTAGCCATAAATTTGACTCGCCCAGCGGGTTAACCCGGCGGTGACACTGCCAAAGTGATCGCCAATCACAATGGGCGTGTCACTAAATTGCTGGCGTAAAAAGGCATTTAATACCGGTGATTTAGCCGTCCCCCCGGTCACAAATACCACATCTGGCTCGCATCCCGCTTGCACAACCGCATCTGTCATCAGTGCGGTAATGGCAGACAGCTCACGATAACAGGCTTTAGCAAAACCGTCTCGGTCGAGGTTGATACTTAACTCTTGCTCAATATCCGATAAGTCGACCCGCTGCTCAGTAGTGTCGGTTAAGGCGATTTTGCTTTGCTCAGCGGCGTTAACCACCCGATAACTCAACCTTCTTTTTTGCACCGTCAATAAGCGCGTTAATAATTCAGGCTGTTCCCCCTCGCGGATCAGTTGCTCTAATAAGCGCGTATTGGCGCCACTGTAGAAATCAGTTTGGTTTTGAATATTATTAATCGACATTGCCTGCCAGAAACTATTGGCAGGAATGGGCTTACCTGATTTTAATAAACTGTATAGGCCAAAGCTTGGCATCATGCCTTTTAGCGCAAAGGCAATATCAAAATCATTGCCACCGACTCGTTCACCACTGTGGCTCAATAAATCAGCGCTTCTATCGAGTGAGCTGGCTTGTTTAGGTCCCATTAACAACATAGAGCAGTCGGTGGTGCCGCCGCCAATATCCACCACTAGCACTCGCGTCTCTTGGGTTAAGCTGGCTTCATATTCAAAACCCGCCGCCACAGGTTCAAACTGAAACTCCACTTCTTTAAAGCCCACCCGCTTAGCCGCTTTCGTTAAAATCTCTATCGCTTGACGATTGCTTTCATCACCACGCAGCCCTTGAAAGTTAATGGGCCGCCCAATTACGGTTTGGCTTACACTGCGCCCCAATTGCGCTTCGGTCAGTGTTTTTACATTGCTCATCATGGCCGCCACTATGTCTTCAAATAGCGCTATTTGTTGTGGCAACAAACCGGTGGCGCCCAAAAACGACTTGGGGGACTTAATGTAATAGCCTTCATCCGGCTCTTGCAGGTAATCGTCTAACGCTTGTTGGCCAAATGATAATTCGGTGGGGCAGCCATCTAGCACTAATTCTCGCAATGCCCCCTGCCCTTTTTGCAGTTGCTGTGCGCGTAGGCGCTGAAAAGCAGCTTGCTCAGCGCTAGGCAGTTGCTTGTGCAACCAGTTCACAATCACATCTCGACTCGGCGCATATAAGGTAGAGGCAATATAGCGACCATGCTCGCCCAGCGACAGTAGCTGCGGGCTCTTGTCTTGCATCACCCCCACCGCACAATTTGAGGTACCGTAGTCAAATCCGATCATATTGAAATACTCTGTTAAACATCTAGCAAAATACTGAGCAAAGCCACAGACCGTCAAAGTAACAACGAATGCTGGCTAAGCTAAAAAAACGAACTGTTATTGTAGCGGAAAGTGGTGCTTGATGAAGCAAGCTTGCGTTCCTGTTATGCTGGTTAACTGTTTTTTAGCCTACATACAGGTTTTTCGCCTACATAAAGGCTGCTAGGGAGACGAGCTGTGTCACAATTAAAACTCGCTATTTTGCTCGGCATGACAGTCGCGCTGGGGCCTTTGGCGCTGGATGCCTACCTGCCGGCGTTTCCTGATATCGCCCTAGATCTAGGGATCAGCCACCATGATGTGGGATTAACACTGAGTATTTATGTGGGGGCTTTGGGCTTGGCACAATTAGTCGGGGGCCCCCTTTCTGACCGCTATGGCCGCCAAGTGGTGCTGATGAGTGGCTTGCTTATATTCACCCTAGCCGCGCTTATGGTCGCCCAAACCAGCAACCTTAATGACATGCTAATCTGGCGTTTACTGCAAGGCATTGGTGGCGCTTTTTGTGCGGTGTCTGTGCCGGCCATAGTACGAGACCAGTGCCACGGCATAGAAGCGGCGCGCTTATTTGGCCTCATTGGCTTGGTGATGTTTATTGCCCCTGCAGCGGCTCCCAGTTTAGGTGCCTTAATGCTCGCCATTGGTGATTGGTCAAGCATTTATCTTATGCTAGCCGGTTATGCGGTGTTTCTGGCCATTGTCTTGCGATTAACCTTATTTAAACAGTTACCTGCTAATCAGCGGGTGCGCACGCCACTGCCTACTCTTATCACTAATTACGCCTTAGTTTTACGCCATAAAGTGACCATGCGCTTTATTGGCCTGCAAGCCCTGTGCTTTAGCGCCATGTTGGTGTTTGTCACCAATGCGTCTTTTATCTATCAAGAATGGTTTGGCTTATCGAATAGCTTATTTTCTCTGCTGTTTGCCGCCAATATTGTGGCCATGGCCAGCTTAAATATTTTTAATCGCTACTTATTAAGACACTTTGAGGCCGTTACTATTTTACGGGTTTCTGTGGTGCTGCAGTTTATTGCGTTATTAGTGTTGGTTGCACTGGCATGGGGAGGGGCACCTTATTGGATTATTGCCCCAAGCATTGTGATTGCGGTCGGCTTTATGGGCTCGATTGTGCCTAATAATATGGCTAATGCGTTGGAGTTTTTCCCACACTTAGGTGGCACGGCAGCGGCCTTGTTAGGCGCCACCCAATTTACCGTGGCCGGCGGCATTAGTGCCTTTTCAACCACCCTTAGCTCAGCATCATTGTTGCCCATTGTATTACTGATGGCAGCCTGTTCATTAGGGGCGACTTTACTGGCGATAGGCGCGCCCACTGCGGTACGCAAAGAAACCGCACGCTTGGCGGCAATAGAGGGGACACCCTCTCATTAACGATGCGCAGTGTTGACTGCTTATTTGGTAACAGCATTAAAATCTAAATGCTGAGGGTATTTACTCCCCTGCCCCTTGTGCTATGTTGGATAGTCGAGAACTTGGACTGACAAGGGGCTTTAAATGTATTACGTGGACATGCCTAATGCCGACGAAATCGGTACTCTCAACCTGATGCGCTCAGATGCCTGCATCTCAATCTACCTACCCACAACGCCGCTTGGTCGCGAGAGCAAGCAGAGCCGAACTCACCTTAACACGCTATTCAAGCAGGCCATTAGCCACCTTGAAAAAACCGGTTACGATAAACGCCAGCATATTCAAGCTTTGCAAGACCAGTTTGCTGACTTGCTAGCCGATGATGAATTTTGGGAGCATCAAGCCAACAGTTTAGCAATTTTAGCGACACCTGAATCATTGCGCACCTACCGTTTAGCAAACAAGCTAACCGATATTGTTGAAGTGTCAGATCGCTTTCATTTAAAGCCGCTACTACGAGCCATTACCTTTAGTCATAGCGCCCATATTTTAGCGCTATCAGAAAATGCAGTACGGCTAATTGAGTTATCTCCCGATGTGCCTCCTCGTGTGGTTGAGGTACCTAACTTACCTAGCGATGCGGCAGACGCCACCAATAAGCTGGTTGATAAAGACTTTAAAGGCAGTGGCCATCGCCCTAGCGGGCAGAACCATAAAGCCTATTTAGCCAACTATGCGCGCAAAGTGAATGCCGCGCTACGCCCAGTATTGATGCACAGCCATCAGCCGTTGTTATTAGCAGCAACCCAACCCTTAGCAGCACTGTTTCGCTCATTAAGCTCAACCGCGGTGTTGCCCGACATTATTGCCGGCAACCCTGAACACTTAAGCGAAACCCAGTTAGCCACGGCAGCTCGGCCGCTACTCGATGCACACTACGCGCAAATAATTGCTGACTTTCATCAACTATTTGACTCGCGTACTGGTCAAAGCCGTACCACTACCGATATTTCAAGTGCGGCTAGGCTGGCTACCTTTGGCGGTATTGAACAGTTATTAGTGGATATTGACGGCGTGATTAATGGTTTTGTTGATGACGAAACCGGTGAAGTGCTGTTTGATAACGAAAGTGATGCTATGAACTATGGCATTGTTGATGAAATCACTTGCCGTGCGTTACGTACCGGCGCCAAAGTAATGGCAGTACGCAAGCAAGATATTCCTGGTGGGCATGATCTCGCGGTAATTGCCCGCTACCCCATCTAACCGACATTCACTCTCAAGATGCTTTACATATTAGTAAGGGCTAGTTTAACTAGCCCTTTTTCTTCTTTATTGTTCGCCTAATGTCTGCATCTAACACTCACTCAACCCTAACGGTGAACTAGCTACCAAGCCTAATCTCCATAAGCAGATCATGGATAAGTTTGGTATAACAGAGCATATACCTTTATCAGTGAGTACCCCTTGATGGAACAGCCAAGCACAGACATTTTCAAACGCATGCTAGCCGGTGGCCTAATTAAAAACGACGATCCGGAGATGAAAAAGGTGTGGGCACACATCGCCAGAACCAGAAAGCTCTCTGTTGATCTCAATAACTCAACCAGTATCAATCAAAGCCGTGGCCGCTTAAGTGAGATAATTAACAGTCACATTGCGGCCAGCACTATAGTATTGGTGCCCTTTCATAGCAACTTTGGCCAGCACATTACTCTTGGTCACAATGTGTTTATTAACCACGATTGTAGCTTTTTAGATATGGGCGGCATTACCATTGAAGATAATGTACAAATTGGCCCTAAAGTCAGCTTAATTACCGAAGATCATCCGCTTACTCCCTCGCAAAGACGAGACCTTAAACTCAGTGCCATTGTCATTAAAAACAATGCGTGGTTAGGGGCTGCTGCCACCATATTGCCCGGTGTGACAATCGGAGAAAACGCCGTGGTCGCCGCCGGCGCGGTAGTAACCACCAACGTACCCGCCAACACTGTGGTCGCGGGTGTGCCGGCAAAGCCCATTAGCACCGTTTAGCTATCACCCTGCATCTTCAATCAGGGGGATCACCACCTCAACATCGGGTAAAAGCGCGGTGAGTTTTGCTTTTAATGCCAGCTTGGCCTCAAGATCGCCGTGTACTAAACGAATTTGCTGAGGAGCGGGGCTAATGGCTTGGGCAAACTGGAGTAAATCACTTTGATCGCCATGGGCCGAATAGCCCTCAATGTTGTGGATCAATGCATTAATGGCTATGCGCTCACCGTCTAACTCAACCCAAGCATAGTCATCTTTGCCATCAGTTAATAGCTCCACCCCATCAAAACGGGGGCCGTTTTCAACGATCACCCGCCCTGGTGTGTCTTCTGCCTGAAAACCGACAAATAAAATATGATGGCGAGCATCGGGCAGCAATTCTTTTAAGTAATTGACCACCCGCCCCCCTGCACACATGCCAGAGCCGGCAATAACCACCGCCGGTTTATCTGATTTCAGCACATTTTCAAGACAAAGTAGGTGATCTTCATGGCCATCAATCACGGTTAACTGAGGAAATATCAGCGGATGACGACCTTGTTTGAGCAAGTCTTGCGCATCTTGGTTCCAGTGGTATTTTAAATCACCGTATAGGCGGGTTATGTTAGCCGCCAGCGGCGAGTCCACAATAATCTCAAGTTCATGCCATGGCAGGTGCTCGGCTACTTTATCTTGCCCAAAGTCGTGAATAATGCTTTCTAATTCATACAATAAGTCTTGGGTGCGCCCTAAACTAAAGGCCGGAATTAACACTAAACCTTGATCAACAAAGCTCTGCTCTATTTCTGACTTTAAGCGCAACCGCCTATCAACTCGGCTGGGGTGCTCCCGATCGCCATAGGTGCTTTCTAATATCAATACATCACAAGGGCTGGGTGGGGTTGTATTAACGATCAGCGGAGAGTCTTCGGCACCTAGGTCACCGCTAAAGATAACGCGCTTACCCGCGGCGTCGCACTCCACATAGGCCGAGCCTAAAATATGCCCCGCCTGCTGAAATCTAAATTTAATCTCGGTGCCCAGTAAGGCTTGCCACTGATCAAACGGCAGCGGGCGAATTTGGCGCTGCATTTGTTTAAGTACTTGCTTTGCCACCGACTTACTGTGCTTGGCACTAAACTTAAGCGCGTCTTCTAACATGGCCGGCAATAAGATGGCAGAAGGCTCGGTGCAAAAAATAGGCCCTGTAAAGCCGGCCAGCAATAAATAGGGAATGCGCCCCACGTGGTCTACATGCACATGGGTCACCACCAAGGCGCGAATATGCGCTATTTCAAAGTCGATATCTAAGTCTTCGCGAAAATCTGTCCCCTGAAACAAGCCACAATCAATGAGTATGCCAGCGTCCCCTACCCGTACTTCGTGACACGAGCCTGTCACCCCCAGTACGGCACCATGGTGTTTAATATCAACAGTATGACTCATGATCAGGCCCTCATATTAGCAAGCACATCGCAAGCTCAAGCTTATCAAGAATAAAGCAACATTAACGTTGCAAGCATAACAGATATACAAAATAGTCTTGGCAGCGCACAAGCCACATAACAAAAAGCAGCGATAAGGTTATCCTTATCGCTGCTTGCTTGCATATTGCGCTAACTTCAGCGCTTAATTAATCAATCTGCTTGTCTTTGGTCACCGACAATATACCAATACACACCACAGCGACCCCAAGAAAGCCCGCTAAAATAATCACAGGCATCGCCATATAACCCAACACATGCCAAATAACATACTCTAATGTGCTCATTGTGCTCTCCTTATCTGCGCCTTAGTGCCAACCTTCAATATTGCTCATATCGGGTAGCTTATGGGCAATGCCTTTATGGCAGTCAACGCAAGTTTTATCACCCGAGGCAAGCGCAGTAGAATGTAAACGCACAGCCCTTGGCCCTTGTTCTGAGAAGTCCATATAGTCAAATTGATGACAATTACGACACTCTTGTGAGTTGTTTTCCTTCATGCGCTGCCATTCTCGATGCGCTAAATGCCCACGGCGAGCCTTAAACTTCTCTTCGGTATCAATGGTTCCTAAAAAGTGAAACACCAGCTCTTTTGATGCTTGCACCTTGCGCACAATTTTATCGGTCCAATCATGAGGCACATGACAGTCCGAGCAAATAGCGCGCACCCCGGAGCGGTTGGCATAGTGAATGGTTTCGCGAATTTCTTTAACTATGGGCTCATGACAGCTAGAACAAAAGGCTTCGGTATTGGTCGCCTCCATGCCAGTGTTAAATGCCCCCCAAAACAATAAGCCTCCCAAAAAACCCATTAATAACACTAGGCCTGCGGCGGCTTTACTGGGTCTGGATAAGCGTTGCCAAAATCTTTTTAATAGTTTAATCATCTTGCATACTCTTTAGTTGCATGGGCAATCACCCATTATCGTAACGAGTCGACGCTCAAAAAGCGGTTTTCAACCAAAGGCTTAGCGTCGGCTTGGGGCACATGACACTGCAAGCAAAAGTAACGACGCGGCGACACATCAGATAACACCTGATCTTGGCGATTAACATAATGGGTAACACTAATTTTGGTGGCGCCCATTTCTTTGGCATTCTTCCAACTATGACAAGACAAGCACTTATTCGCATTTAACGACACTTCATAATTACGAATGGTATGAGGCACCAAAGGTGGCTGATACACATAGCTACTTTCTAAATAGTGATCCCGCGGAAAGCGCTTAAAGCTGTCTGCCGCGCGTGTAGCTTCAAGCTCACTCAAGCCCCGTAACGACGCCACGCCACCAATACCCGCAGGGTTAGTCTGCACTCCCTCTTCTGCTGTCGCCAGTGAGGCGGCACCCAACAGCGCGTGACTAACCAAAAGTAATGCCATTATTATTTTTTTCATCATTTGCTCCGGTTCTGTTGCGGCCAACACCTTGCATTCTTAGTGTTGGCCTTAGCCCTAATCCAGTTGGTTTGCTGCGCTATACGCTCGCTAACTTGGTTATTTTTACCGGACATTTTTTATAGTCAGTTTGTTTAGATAGCGGATCTGTAGCATCCAAAATCAACTTATTGACTAAAATGCGGGCATCAAAGAAAGGCACAAACACCAAGCCTTTGGGTGGCCGGTTACGACCACGGGTTTCTACCCGCACGCGAATTTCACCCCGTGGCGATTCAATTAATACTTCGTCTCCACGGCGTAAATTACGTGATATCGCATCATCAGGGTGGATGTAGCAATGCGCATCAGGCACCGCCTTATAAAGCTCAGGCACGCGACGGGTCATGGTGCCGGTGTGCCAGTGCTCAAGCACACGACCGGTACAAAGCCACATATCGTACTCGTCATTCGGCACTTCGGGGGGCGCTTCATAAGGCGCTGAAATAATTAGGGCTTTACCATCGGGCTGACCGTAAAAATCACGGCCCTCGCGCTTAGCATAAGGGTCATACTCAGGATTAAAGCGCCATAAGGTTTCTTTACCGTCAACCACAGGCCAACGTAAGCCACGCACCTGATGATAAGTATCATAGGGGGCTAAATCGTGGCCATGGCCGCGGCCAAACTCGGCATATTCTTCAAACAAGCCTTTTTGTACGTAAAAACCAGCAGCCTTGGCATCGTCATTTAGCGCTTGCGCTTCAGATAGCGGGTATTTATCTACCTTGCCATTGGCAAATAAAATGTCATATAGGGTTTTGCCACGTAATTCTGGCGCTTGGCTCATCAAGTCTTCACCCCACACTTCTTCAATATTAAAGCGCTTAGCGAATTCCATAATTTGCCATAAATCAGATTTGGCTCCCTCTACCGGCGACACCTGTTGATACCAAACTTGGGTCCGACGCTCGGCATTACCATAGCCCCCCTCTTTTTCAACCCACATGGCGGTGGGCAAAATTAAGTCTGAGGCTTGAGCGGTCACGGTTGGGTATGGGTCTGAGCAAACCACAAAATTATCGGGATGACGATAACCCGGTAAACGCTCGGTATTAATATTGGGGCCCGCCTGCATATTGTTATTACACATCACCCAATAGGCATTCAGCACACCGTCTTTTAACATGCGGTCTTGCTGCACCGCATGAAAACCCGGTTTAGCCGGAATGGTGCCAGCGGGGAGCTGCCAAATCTTTTCTGCTGTTTTACGGTGCTCAGGGTTAGCCACCACCAAATCGGCAGGTAAACGATGCGAAAAAGTGCCCACTTCTCGGGCGGTACCACACGCAGAAGGCTGACCGGTCAGCGAAAAGGGGCTATTGCCGGGCTCAGAAATTTTACCGGTTAATAAATGCAGGTTATACACCAAACTTTGCATCCAGACCCCACGGGTATGCTGGTTCATGCCCATGGTCCACAACGACATCACCTTGGTATTGGGATCGGCATATTGCTTGGCGAGCGCAATTAAGTCTTCGGGTAATACCCCCGACATTTCAGCAGCTTTTTCTACCGTATAAGGCGCCACTGAGGCTTTGTATTCCTCAAATGAAATATCAGACATAGCGCCTGAGTTGGGGTTTTCAGCCTTAACCTGTAAGGGATCGTCATCACGCAACCCATAGCCAATATCGGTCGTGGCCTGTTTAAAGTGGGTGTGCTGGGTAACAAAGTCCCAGTTTACCGCCTCGTTTTCAATAATGTAGTTAGCAATAAAGTTGGCAATGGCTAAGTCTGACTGCGGATGAAAGATCATGCCCTTATCTGCTAGCTCAAAGCTACGGTGATAATAGGTTGAGAGCACATTCACCTTTACATGCTCATGGCTCAAGCGACGATCGGTAATGCGCGTCCACAACACTGGGTGCATCTCCGCCATATTGGAGCCCCACAGCACAAAGGAGTCGGCATGTTCAAAATCGTCGTAACAGCCCATAGGCTCATCAATACCAAAGGTGCGCATAAAGCCCACCACGGCAGAGGCCATACAATGGCGGGCGTTAGGGTCAATATTATTAGAGCGAAAGCCCGCTTTCATCAGTTTAGATGCAGCATAGCCTTCCATAATGGTCCACTGACCAGAGCCGAACATACCAACGCTGGTGGGGCCTTTTTCTTTTAGTGCTTTTTTAAACTTCTCTGCCATGACATCAAAGGCGGTGTCCCATGACACAGGCGCAAAGTCGCCGTCTTTATCATATTGACCATTTTTCATGCGCAGCAAAGGCGTGGTTAACCTGTCTTTGCCATACATAATTTTCGATAAAAAGTAGCCCTTAATGCAGTTAAGCCCTTTATTTACCGGCGCTTCTGGATCACCTTGGGTGGCCACCACACGACCTTTTTGGGTGCCCACCAGCACAGAACACCCGGTACCACAAAAGCGACACGGCGCTTTATCCCACTTAATGGCAGTTTCATCGGAGCTAACAATTAAATTGGTCGCTGAAGCGGGTAAGGTTATGCCCGCCACGGCCGCCGCAGAGGCGGCCGCATTGGCTTTTACAAATGCACGTCTTGTTATCTTCATACAGATTGCCCTCAGAGTTAGCGTTCAGCATTTTTTAGTATTATGTGTTCGGGGCAGGCGGTGGCCGCTTTGCGCTCATCGGCATTTTTTACCGCAAGCTCCCCGATTAATTCATCATCTTGTTCGTATTCAATTTGGTGAAACACCAAGGCCACACTCAACACATGGTCAAGTCGATTAATGGCTTCAATGGTGTCGGTTATATAGCCTTGGTTTTGGGTTTCTATGACCACCACCAGCTTACCTGCCGCACTTTCACCGTATATTTCAGCGCCAGCAAAAGACGTAATCTGCTGCTTAATGATCGCTAAATGTTCAGGCACGGCATGCACCACTAGGCTAGAAATATGAACTTCATTCAGTGACATTAGCACCCTCTTGTTCAGAATATGTGACGACAATGGCGGAGGTGGGGCAGACTGAGACACAGGCACCACAACCGGTGCAGCTGGATAAGTCTATGTGAGGTTGCGCCACCTTACCCACCGCCAATTTAAAGCGAATAGCAAAGGGCTCACAGCTATCACCACAACTGCGACAATCTACGTTTTGATAGGCCAAACAACTGTCTTTAATTATGGCTTTTGTCTGCCACGCGGGCTCGCTTTGGGGTAAAAATAATGGTTCAGGGCAGGCTTGGGCGCATTGATAGCAAAAAGTACATTCATCAATATGAAAGTCGACCCGCGGAAAACCGCCATCACCGGGGCGAATAATTTGCGTTGGACACTGCTTAATACAGTCACCACACTGGGTACATAAATCGGTAAAGTGCGCCTCTTTTAACCAAGGCAATGCGGGTTTATCTAGGGTGTCTCGCCGCGTAAAAAACTGGCGTCGTGAAAGATTAACTTGAGAGTCTGACATCACTGCATTCCTTGTCGAAGACACTTATCCCTGTCAGATAAAAATCTTTGATATTCAAGCCTTAGTAAACTGGTATTTAGTTTACTTATAATAAGGCTCATTGAATAGGTTTTAAGTAATGATTGACGAATAACCTTGATATAAATCAAGGTTTGATATGAGCTTGAATAGATTTTATTGAAAATAAGTCGACCCATGTTGTGCGCAAAGGTCGACCCTAAAAAAGAATAACGCGTAAATTATAAGGTGATCTTCTTTACGCCCACTATTTACGATGCAAAGAGATCAATAACTCGGCTTCGGCTCTGGGCATTTCACATTCAGCCATAATTTCATCTATACCCGCGCCTAATTGCACCATGCGAGTGGCGCGGCTATAGAGTCGACCTTGGGGATCTTTCAGCGCCAGCTCTTGCTGTTGCTCGGTCAATTTATCGTGCTTGCGATATAATTCACCCACTTTATTACCCATGCCAATGTTGGCCGCCTGCAACTCATCAATTTGCTTGCGATAACTGTCACGGGTGCGCGTTAGCTCTCGCATAAGCCGGCTCATGGCCTCAAGCTTACGTTGGCTTTGGCGCCACATAGACCAGGCTACAAATAAGGATACACTCCCGACTAATAGCGCGACACAGGCTAAAATAAAAGCAGGCTCAAACCACATTACAATTGACCCAACTCATCCCACTCTTCATCAGATAATAGCTTATCCAGATCCACTAAAATCAATAATTGATCGTCACGATTACAAACGCCCTGAATAAACTTAGCACTTTCGCTGGTGCCGACATTGGGCGCGGTCTCAATTTCTGAAGACTTGAGATACACCACTTCAGCAACACTGTCGACCATAATGCCGATCACTTGCTTTTCAGCCTCAATAATCACAATACGCGTATTGTCGGTGACTTCAGAAGATGCAAGACCAAACCGTAAACGGGTATCCAGTACCGTCACCACATTACCGCGTAAGTTAACAATTCCCAGTACATAATCCGGTGCACCCGGCACAGGCGCAATCTCGCTATAACGCAAGACTTCTTGTACCTGCATTACATTAATGCCATAGGTTTCATTATCTAAGCAGAAGGTGACCCACTGCAATACCTCACCCTCGGGAAGATTTTCAGCTACATTTCGATGACTGTTCATAGATTACCCTTATTACCTGCTCAGACTTGTTGTCCATCTATATTCTTACCTTGCTCCAGTAGACTAATCAAGGCGTCTACATGAAGTAAGGCACACATTTTTTCTTTAACCATGCCCGCCAACCAAGGCCGAGCCCCTGGCGTCACACGCCATTTTACTTGTTCTCGCGTTAATAACGCTGTGCCCTTTAACTGATGACAGCTCAGCCCCCAGTTACTGTCACCTAAGGTAACCAAGTATTCATATTCTTTTTCATTTTGATGACTGGGCATGGCCCAACGCGCGGTATCCACCACATACAGTTGGCGATCTCGCTCGGTCAGCATACCGGCAAACCAGTCGGGCTTACCAAACAAACTGGTTAGCTTAGACATTTGATAAATGCCGCCTAAGTGAGTCAGAGGAACAGCAAAGGTCATGCCGGCCACTTCAAAATATAGCACCTGAAAACTAGCTTCAGTGTCCATATTGCGCCATTCATCACGCGGCGGTGCACTTATTGGCTCAGGCGCAGTTTTAACTTCTGTAATGATCTCAGGCGGTGGCTTAGCCACAACGGGTTCAGGCTCAATAACAGGTGCAGGCGCAACGGGAGCCTCCTTAATTTCTGGCTGCTCAATAGGCGCAGGCGTAGCAAGTTGTTCTTCTTCTTTAAGCTCTGCCACTTGTGCCAATAAGGCTTCTAAGGTTTGGTGGCGCTCGGCTTCTTTGGGTTCAGCAAAGGGCTTGGCTGTGATGGTACTTGGCGCAGGATTAACCTGAGGTTGAGGATCAGCGCTGGGCGCTGTATCTGGCTCAGTTTCTGTTAATAAGGCACCAAAATAATCATCTAATGCATCTGAATGGTGTTGATTCATAGCGCCGTCTCCGCCCCTTCTTGTTGCCATAAATACCGTAACAAAGAGTGGTAGGCAAACACGCCTCGGCTACCTTTAGCAAAATAAGAAGGCGGTTCATGGCGCAAACTGGCATCACGAAACTTGGTATCCACCGGAATAACCGACGGCCACAAGTTACCCTCATATTCTTGCTCTAAACTATTTAAGCTTTGTACCGAGGCACGCGTGCGCTGATCAAACATGGTTGGGACTATCGTATAGTTAAAGCCTTCTTTTTTCGCTCTGTGCATTAATTTAAAGGTACTAACCATACGCTCTAGCCCTTTAATGGCTAAAAACTCGGTTTGCACTGGCACTAAAATACGGTCGCAGGCCGCCAAGGCATTGACCATCATCACCCCCAACACAGGTGGGCAGTCAATAATCACCACATCAAAATCTTGCTCTACTTCACTGAGTAAACGTTTGAGTACCAGCCCCATGCCCTCTCGGCTACTTGAAGTACGCTCTAAGGTGGCCAGTGAAATAGAGGCAGGCAATAAGGTAATACCATTAAAGCGCGTTTTTAATGACACTTGCTCAAATAGTGCTCGTGTTGGCTGAGGCGCTTTAAACAAATCAAACAGACTATGTTGTAGGCCATCCATATCATAGTCAAAATAAGAGGTCAGCGAACCATGAGGGTCGGTATCGATCAACAAAACACGCTTATTATGCTGAGATAATAAGCCTGCCAGTGCGACGACAGTGGTTGTTTTTCCTACGCCACCTTTTTGATTTGCTACTGTCCAAACTATCAATGCTTATTCCTGTGTTGTGCCGATACGAATGCCACCATTGGGCAGCTCATATACACGTAAATCCGGATTTTTTTCTGTGGCCAAAGGCCGAGATGGTAGTGCGGCAGGCGCCTGCCACTGCTGAGAAGATATCGCAATATCCACTCGCCGACTTTGTGCACGACTAGACACCGCTAACTGGCTGTCTGGTGCTTGAAACTCACCATAGGCTTCTAAAGCTAGCCGCGGGGCATTAATGCCTTCATGCAGCAGCCATTCTAATACCGCACGCGCTCGCTCGGCAGATAACTGCCAATTAGAAGCATATAATTCGTTATTTACGGGCAAATTATCGGCATAACCTCGTACCCGTATAAAATGTGTTCCCACGGTTAATGCCGGTATAATGCGACTCAACAGTGGCTTAGCATTCGCCCCCAGCAAAGCACTGCCACTGGCAAATAATAATTTACCGTCAAAACTTACAATTAACCAATCACCCTTTTCTTCTAACACAACCGATTCTTGTTGTAATAATCCCGGCAAGGCTAAAGCGAGTTGCGCTTTTATATCAGATAATGGGGCCTCTATATCTTTAAGCTGTCTGTTAATGTTAAGCGCCTCTTTATTCTCAGACTGCATGATCATTAAACTATCAGCGTCAGTGGGCTCAGGCTTACCATTTAATCGGACTAACGCTTGCTCTATGCCGTCTAACATAGGCTGCTTATGCTCTGTTTTGCTGGCGTTAATGGCATATAGCACCACGAACAAGGCAAACACTAATGTCATATAGTCGGCATACGACACTAACCAACGCTCTGGGCCAGAGGTACCACTGGCCTTTTGATGACGAGAGACGAAAGAACGGCGTCTCAATGGCGCAGCCCTTGATATTGCGCTAACTGACGGCTCATCGACAAGCTACTGTCACCTCGGGCAATGGCGACTAAACCGATAGTTGTTAACTCTCTATAACGTAGCTCCAATCGATAAATCGCCCGTAACCGATTAGCTAAAGGTAATAACAATAAGTTAGCTAACCCCACACCGTATAATGTGGCCACAAATGCCACCGCAATACCGGCTCCTAGCTGACTGGGGTCTTCTAGATTAGACATTGCCTGAATAAGCCCCAATACGGCACCTATAATACCAATGGTAGGGCTATAGCCCCCCATGGCTTCAAATACTTGTGCCTCTAATTCTTTTTGCTCTTCAATACGGTTTAACTCATTATCAAACAGCTGCTCTAAGGCCATCAGCTCAGTGCCATCTACCACCCATTGCAAGCCTTGACGAGTAAAAGCATCAACACTCGACTGTTCACCCTTAGACTCAAGAGCTAAGAAGCCTTCTTGGCGTGCCAAGTGAGACCAGTGTAACAAACGAGACGCTTGTTCACTAAAATCCCATCTGGGCAAGCTAAATAATTGACCTGCCGCTTTTACAGCAGCGCTAAACTGTCGCCATGGCGTTTGTAGTAATACTGCGCCTAAGGTGCCGCCCAGCACAATTAATAGTGCGGGCCCATCTAGCAGCCCCCATAAGCTACCGCCATGCCACCATTGTGCAACCACAATGCAGCCAAGCGCTAATATCAGCCCACTTAACGCCATACTAGCTGCTCATCTCATTGACGATGGCTTCGCCAATAATGGGTAAGGGTAAAGACTCTGTGGCAATCCCCGCTTTGGCAACGGCTTGCGGCATGCCGTATACCACACAGGTTTCTTCATCTTGGGCCCACACACTGGCACCTTGCGCTTTTAGTAAGCGCGCCCCTTCTCGCCCATCGGCGCCCATGCCGGTTAGCACCACTGCCAGTACCTTACCTCCATACACTTTAGCGGCAGAGGCAAAGGTAATATCAACGCAGGGTTTGTAATTGACTTTGTCATTGCCATCAATAATGCGCAGGCGTGTCGCCCCCGCTCGCCCTTCAAACATCATCTGCTTACCACCGGGGGCGAGATAAGCATGCCCAGGGCGCACTGGGTCGCCATCTTGTGCTTCTTTTACGTTAATTTTACATAGGGTATTAAGCCGAGCAGCAAACGCCGAGGTAAAAGTACCGGGCATATGTTGTATTAATACTATGGGATGCGCAAAATCTGCCGGCAATTTGGTTAATACATCTTGTAAGGCCACAGGACCACCGGTTGAGGTACCAATAGCCAGCAATTGATAGCTTTTGCCGCTGCGCTTGGGTGCACTACGACGTGGCTCTGGCACCTTGGTCACCGCAGGCTCTATGGGCGCAACTCGCGCGCGTGATGCCCCAAGCACAGAGCTGGGGTTAGGCCTTGTTCTGGGCTCAACAGCCGCTCTCGGCTGGCGACCCAATGCAGGGCGTGCTGGTATGCTGCTTGCGGTGGGCCCTGTTGTGGTCGCGGTAGAAGGTGGCGTTTTCGGCGAGACAAAACGACGACGACGCGCAATGGCCTTCACTCGTTGTTGTAACAATAAAATTGCGTCTTCGCGACTGCGCGCAATATCTTCAAATTTTTTGGGTAAAAAATCGACCGCACCGGCATCCAACGCATCTAACGTTGCTTGGGCGCCATCGTGAGTAAGCGAAGAAAACATTAATACCGGCGTGGGTACGTCTTGCATAATTCTACGCACTGCAGTAATCCCATCCATTACCGGCATTTCAATATCCATGGTAATGACATCGGGGCGTACTAGCCGCGTTTTTTCGATAGCCTCTTGACCATTAGCCGCAGTATCAACCACAGTAAGCATGGGATCCTGATTGAGGATCTCACTCACTCGACGCCTAAAAAAGCTAGAGTCATCAACCACTAGTACCCGAATAGACATTAATATCCTCGCACTTCTTTTATTTAGACGTAACGTCTTGCGTAAGCTTTAATTAAGCCTGCCAAGTCTAAGATCAACGCAATGCCGCCGTCACTGGTAATGGTCGCCCCGGCCATACCTGGCGTACCGTGCAGAAGTTGATCTAGCGGTTTAATCACCACCTCTTCTTGGCCAATTAAGCCATCCACCACAAAGCCGACTTGCTGATTACCTACCGCCACAATCACCACATGACCTTGCTGCTGGCGCGCTCGTGGCTCACCTTTTAATAGCCAGTCTTGCAAATAAAATAGCGGAATAGCATGGTTACGAACCACCACAGTTAACTGCCCGTCCACCATACTGGTGCGGGTTAAATCAAGGTGGAAAATTTCATCCACATTGGTCAGTGGCAGCGCAAAAGTCTGTTTGCCCACCAATACCATCAAGGTCGGCAAAATAGCCAAGGTCAGCGGTACTTTAATTTGCAGCTTGGTACCGACTCCCTTTTCTGAGTCAATATGAATAGAGCCATTAACCGAAGTAATACCGGTTTTCACCACGTCCATGCCCACACCACGGCCAGACACATCAGTAATTTCTACTTTGGTTGAAAAGCCCGGTGCAAAAATCAGATTATAAGCTTCATTATTGGTCATGCGCGCCGCTGCATCCGCATCTAAGATGCCACGACTCATCGCAATCTCTTTAAGCTTTTGTGCATCCATGCCGGCACCGTCATCTTCAATGCCCAGCAAAATATGATCGCCCTCTTGAGAAGCCGTAAGCCGTATTACACCCGCTCTGGGTTTGCCCGCTGCTTCACGCTCCTCTGGCATTTCTATACCGTGATCACACGAGTTGCGCACCAAATGCACTAAGGGATCGGCCAAGGCCTCCACTAAGTTTTTATCTAAATCGGTATCTTCACCCACCATTTCCAGATTAATTTCTTTTTTCATAGTGCGCGCAATATCACGCACCACCCGCGGAAAACGGCCAAACACTTTCTTAATGGGCTGCATGCGGGTTTTCATTACCGCACCCTGTAAATCACCGGTTACCGCATCTAAGTTAGCCACGGTTTTAGAGATATCTTCGTTCTCATGGTTAGCATCAAGGCTAAGCAAACGGTTACGCACTAATACCAGCTCACCCACCATATTCATGATGTTATCGAGTATTTTAGTATCAACGCGCACTGAAGTATCTGCGGGGGCACTATGGGTTGTTGCCTTAGCCGGAGCTTTGTCTGCCGCTTTAGCAGCTGATGTTGCAGGTGCAGGAGCAGGTGCAGGAGCCGGCTCGGCTTTAGGAGCTGGTGCAGGTTCAGACGAAGCACTCGCGGTCACCGTTGGCCCCTTACCTGAACCATGTAATTCATCCAGTAAGTTTTCAAACTCCAGATCGTCAATTAAATCATCGTCTAAAGCTGTCGGCTCTGACTCTGGTGCCGCTACTTCAGGCGCACCACCGTGCTTACCCGCACCGTGTAGCTGGTCTAACAATGCCTCAAATTCATCATCGGTAATATCGTCTGAATCTGAGTCTGATGCTGCCGCACTTGTAGAGGCTTTTGATTCGGGCCCCAGCTCAGTCAGCATTTGCTGATATTGACTGTCGTCTAGCCCGGCCAGGCCCGGCTCAGCCGGTGCCGCGGCTGTCACCTCAGTAAGACTGTCTTCAACAGCCTCATCTTCGGTTTCAGGACGACAATAGCCCTCTAATGCGGCTAATAAGTCGGGCTCGGCTGGAGTCGGCTCTTCACGGTTTTGAATTTCAGCAAACATGACGTTTACTGTATCCAAGGCGCGCAAAATAACGTCCATTAGCTCTGGGGTAACTTGTCGTTGGCCGTTGCGCAAGATATCGAACACGTTTTCGGCTTTGTGGCAGGTATCAACCAGCGCAGTCAACGACAAAAAGCCAGCCCCACCTTTAACGGTGTGAAAGCCACGGAAAATAGCATTTAGTAGATCTTTATCATCTGGCTGTTGCTCTAGGGTTACTAACTGCTCCGACAACTGCTCTAGGATCTCTGATGCTTCAATCATAAAATCCTGTAGAATATCTTCATCTACATCAAAGCCCATGTTCTCTCCTTAGAATCCCAAACTAGACAGTAAATCATCCACACCGTCTTGGTCTGAAATGACATCTTGGCGATGTTCTTTATGCATAATGGGGCCTTCGGCAGTAATATCCGAGGCCGGATCATTTTTTGGCGTAGACTGGGCTTCTTCCATATCCGGCAAGCGGCCGAATACAGACAAAATAGCAACCAACTTGGCTTCTACTTCTTGCACCAGATTAATAACCCGACGGATCATCTGGCCAGTTAAATCCTGATAATCTTGTGCCATTAAAATTTCGGTTAACAATTCTTTTAACTGATCGGCATCTTGATTAGAGCTCAGTAAAAAGCCATCCAGTTTAAAACATAACTCTTTAAACTGTCCCAGCTCTAACTGACGCTCCATCAGCTCACGCCAACTTGGCATAATTTGTTGAATATTGTCTGTAAGGCGATCAACAATCGGCAAGCTGGTTTCTACCGCATCCATAGTACGGTTAGCCGCTTTATCTGTCATATCAATAACATAACTTAAGCGTTCACGAGCATCAGGAATTTCATTTTCTGTGATCTCAGGTAAACGCGGATCATTACGAAACTCCTGTAAAGAGTCGTGTAATTGACGCGTAAGCTGCCCTACCTGATCAACCAAATCTTTCGCTTGGGGCATGCACACGTCAGTCAAATAACGGTCTGCTCCTTCCTGATCGCCACGCTCTAACATCGCTACCAGTATGCGAGCCTGATCTAAGCTGATCGTTCCTTTGTGAAATGCCATTATGCTGCCTTTTTATCCAATTCGCTCGAACACTTTTTCAAGCTTTTCTTTTAAGGTACCCGCTGTAAAAGGTTTAACCACATAACCGTTTACCCCAGCCTGGGCAGCAGCAATAATTTGCTCGCGTTTAGCTTCAGCCGTCACCATTAATACCGGCAGGTGTTTGAGCTTTTCGTCCGCCCGAATTGCCTTTAATAGATCAATCCCCTGCATACCTGGCATATTCCAGTCAGTCACAACAAAATCGAAATCGCTGTTTTTTAGCATGGGTAATGCAGTCAAACCATCATCAGCCTCTAAGGTATTATTAAACCCAAGATCCCTTAATAAGTTTTTTATGATTCTGCGCATAGTGGAAAAGTCATCCACAATCAGGATTTTCATATTTTTGTCCAAGCAATATCTCCTATCAGCTAAATCAATGGCGGCTGAACACAACAAGTATTTTAACTATATCGACCCACAAAACCTTAACTTAAATCGTATATCGGGCAATTAGCACAATAAAACATACCAAGCCGCTTAAATTGGTCATTTAACATACAGGTATGAATAGTAGAACCCGAATCAAGCAACGCGGTGCAAAAATTAGCCGTTCCATTCTTTTAGTTTTGCGCGTAATCGGTGCATAGCTTGACTGTGAATTTGGCTAACGCGTGACTCACTAACATCCAGCACTTGACCAATCTCTTTTAAATTCAGCTCTTCATCATAATATAAAGATAACACCATGGCTTCTCGCTCAGGCAAGGTTTTAATGTGCTGCGATAAAGACGTTTGAAAGCGCTGCTTAGCCATGTCATCAAAGGGGTTATCGCTATGATGCCCCACCTCTACATGGGCATCAATACCCGCCTCAAACTCATCCATATCAAGGATTTTACCATTACTGGTATCACGCAACATAGCGTAATACACCTCTAGGCTCACCTTAAGCTCATCAGCCACTTCCCGATCGGTGGCATTGCGCCCTTCTCGCGCTTGCACCTGGGCAATCGCATCGGCAACTTGGCGGCTATGTTTGTGCACCGAACGCGGCACCCAATCACCTCGACGCATTTCATCCAACATGGCGCCGCGAATACGAATACCGGCAAAGGTTTCAAAACTGGCCCCTTTACTGGCATCAAAATTACGAGTGGCTTCTAATAAGCCCACCATGCCCGACTGAATTAAGTCGTCTACTAATACATTATCTGGCAGCCGCGCTAATAAATGGTACGCAATACGACGTACCAAACCCGCATGACGTTCAATGAGTTGCGAGTGCTGTTGGCGAGCGTACACATTTGCTTTATTTACTCCAGACATCAGTCTCTGCCACCGGCGGATTCAGTAAGTTTTCGATAAAAAATTGTAAATGACCACCTGCACGCTCAGGAGCAGGCCAGCTTATTGCTTTATCGGCCAACATTTTAATAGCCATTGCCGAAGGTGATTTAGGATATTGGTTAACCACTAAAGTTTGTCGACGTACCGCTAAGCGTAAATTACCATCAAACGGCACACAGGCAACCAGCTCTAATGCCGCATCTAAAAAGCGATCGGTCACTCGGGTAAGCTTGGCAAACAACTCTCGTCCTTCTCGCTGACTGCGCACCATATTGGCGATTATTTTAAAGCGAAATACCCCATAATCACGCGATAATATCTTAATTAGTGCATAGGCATCGGTAATAGAAGTAGGTTCATCACAGACCACTACCATGACTTCTTGGGCGGCACGCGAGAAACTCAGCACCATATCTGAAATACCTGCGGCGGTATCAACTAATAAAATATCAATCGGGGTTTTCATCTCACTAAAAGCACGAATAAGGCTAACATGCTCTAGCGGAGACAATTCAGTCATCGACTGATTACCCGACGTTGCCGGAATAATTTTCACCCCTTGGGGCCCCTCAACTAA
Organism: Oceanisphaera pacifica; assembly: GCF_017498065.1. GTDB lineage: Bacteria > Pseudomonadota > Gammaproteobacteria > Enterobacterales > Aeromonadaceae > Oceanimonas > Oceanimonas pacifica. The sequence continues at coordinate 178,956 of NZ_JAGDFX010000005.1, forward strand.
GGCTTCATCAAGGGTGCATTCGCCGCGCAGTACATGAGAAAGGTTACGTTTAACCCGAATCCCCAATAATACGTCTACATTAGCCAGCCCCAAGTCGGCATCCAGTACCATCACGCGCTTACCCATGGCCGCCATGGCTGCTGCCATATTCAACGTGATGTTGGTTTTACCCACACCACCTTTACCGCCAGTAACCGAAATAACCTGTACTTTGCTCGATTTTTGCATAAGTCGCAGCCCACTCGCCTGGTCCTGAAACAAATTATTCATAAAAACGCCCATCCTCTTCATCGGATTCCGAAGATTCCCAGTAGTAGGGGTCTTCTCGACGCTGCTCTAAACTTCCTAACGCCTGCTTGACCAGCTCAATTCCATCAGCTAACCGTATGTCTTCCGGCACCCGCTGCCCGTCGGTGATATAACTAATGGGAAGGCTATTTTGAATACTAATATCCAACACATCCCCCAACGACAAGCTTTCATCTAATTTCGTTAAAATACACCCAGCCAGCGGAATACGGCGAAAGTGATCCACTGCCTCTTGTAATACCCGTCGCTGCGCCGTGGCAGGCAGCACTAAATAATTACGGATCTTAATTTGTTTATCACCCACTAAGGTGTCTAACTGTTCATTCAATCTAAGATCACGCTGCCCCATGCCCGCCGTATCAATTAATACTAAACGGCGATGACGCAGCTGATAAAGCGCTTGCGCCAGCTCTTGATAAGTACGCGCTTGCTTAACCACTACCCCCATAATGCGCCCGTAGGTTTGTAACTGCTCGTGGGCACCAATGCGATAATGGTCTGTGGTAATAAGCGCAATTTGATCGGCCCCGTAACGGGCGGCAAATCGGGCTGCTAACTTAGCAATGGTGGTGGTTTTACCCACGCCCGTGGGTCCTAATAAAGCAACCGCACCGCCTTGGCGCAATATTTCATCTTCGCCAGTTAACAGTTGCTGGCTTAATGCTTTTTCAATTTGTTGCCAAGCTTCATGGGGGGGCGCACCGTCGTTAACCCGCATGGCGAGCTGATCGGCAAAGCCATCACTAAACCCTAATTCATTAAGGTGCTTAATCACCAAGGCGCGTACTGGCTCGCGGCGCTCAACCTCTTGCCACATCAAGCCGCTTACTTGGTGTTCCAGTAAGCGGCGTATGCTGGCAATTTCTGAGCGCATCGCATTCAATTCTTTTTCTTTGGCGCTGTCTCTGCGTTTATATTCGCGGGCATCATGTAGCGGCACAGTGGCCGTGGCTCTTGGCTGACTCAGAGTCGGTTCTTGACGTCGCTCTCGGCGTTCAGAGCGCGGCTCAGGTATAGGCTCTGGCGGCTCTGGCCAGCTAGACTGCTCGGCTAATGTTTGAGGAGATAATTGCGCCGGCGCCTGTTGGCGCCCACGCATTAACAACGACTGCAAGGTTTCAGCCTGCTGTTTGTCATCTAAAGGGGCAACAAACTGACGCGCCTGCGACGATATCTTGACACTGTCATCATGCAAGGGCCGTTGCACTGGCGCTACGGGTTCATCGTCATCATCCACTGCCGCCACAATTTCAATGCCGCCAGACACCTTCTTGTTCGACATAATAACGGCATCAGCCCCCAGCACTTCTTTGACCTCGGCCAGTGCAGCTCGCATATCTTTGGCAAAAAAACGTTTTATCTTCATTTAACTATCACCCTGCTACTGCTGCCCAACCGATGCCACTATGCGGATTTGGCGGTCATCAGGCACTTCTTGATAAGACAGCACCCGCAAACTTGGAATGGTATGTTTTACAAAGCGTGCCAAGGTTGTTCGCAACATACCTGAGGTTAATAAGATGGCCGCTTGCCCTTCCATTTCTTGATTCGCCGCTGCTTGAGCGAGCGATTGTTGCATGCGCTCTGCTAAACCAGGCTCTATGCCACTGCCCTGAGCGCCACCTGCTTGTAAAGAGTTCTGCAATATTTGTTCCAACTCTGGTGCAAGCGTAATCACCGGCAGTTCTCGTTCGGTACCTGCAATTTCTTGCACCATAAAGCGGCGCAGTGCAATACGACAGGCCGCCGTTAACACTTCCGGATCTTGGCTCTTGCCCGCATATTCGGTAAGGGTTTGTAAAATAGTGCGCATGTCTCGAATGGTTACCCCTTCGTGCAGCAAGCTTTGCAACACTTTAGTCACCAAGGCCAAGCTCATGGTATTAGGCACTAAGCCTTCTACTAACTTCGGCTGACTACGCCCTACCTGATCAATTAAGCTTTGTACCTCTTCATGCCCCAACAATACCGATGCCTGATTAGTGAGCAATTGGCTTAAGTGGGTGGCCACCACAGTGGCCGCATCCACCACCGTATAGCCCAAGCTTTGCGCTTGCTCTATTTGATCTTTAGTGACCCAAGTGGCTTCTAAGTCAAAAGCAGGGTCTCGGGTATCTATACCTTGTATTGGGCCAAACACTTGCCCTGGGTTAATAGCAAGCTCCCGTTCAGGGTATATCTCTGCCGTGCCCGAACTCACGCCCATCATGGTAATTTGGTACTGATTCGGCCCAAGATCTAAGTTATCTCGAATATGTACCGCTGGTATTAAAAAGCCCAATTCTTGAGAAAGCTTTTTTCGCACCCCTTTAATGCGGCTAAGCAATTCACCACCTTGTGCTTGATCAACTAAGCTAATCAAGCGATAGCCCACTTCAAGGCCAATGGTGTCTACTTGCGCGACATCATCCCAACCAAGCTCTTTCACCTCGGTGCTCGCCTGCTCGGGGGCATCCGCTACCTCAACGAGTTCTTGTTCTAAACGATGATTACGTTTAATGGTCCACCAAGCGGCAAACCCCGATAAGCCCCCTAATAACAAAAACGCAAAATGCGGCATACCGGGCACCAAGCCCATGGTAATCAAAATACCAGCAGCAATAGAGAGTGACTTGGGGTTATCAAACAGCTGGCCCAACATGGCTTCACCCATGTCTTCGCTGTTATTTTGGCGGGTCACAATAATGGCGGCAGCAATCGACAGCATAAGCGAGGGTATTTGTGCCACTAAACCATCACCAATGGTGAGCAAGGTATAAATTTTGGCGGCTTCTGAAAACGACAACCCATGTTGAGCCATACCAATAATAAAACCGCCAATAATATTGATAAAGAGGATCATAATACCGGCAATGGCATCCCCTTTAACAAACTTAGATGCACCATCCATAGAACCATAAAAGTCGGCTTCTTGGGTGACATCGGCACGCCGGGCGCGTGCCTCATCTTGGTTAATGAGTCCGGCATTTAAGTCGGCATCAATGGCCATTTGCTTACCGGGCATGGCATCTAGGGTAAAGCGAGCGCTCACCTCGGCAATACGCCCTGCACCTTTAGTCACCACGGCAAAGTTAATGATCATCAAAATCAAAAACACAATTAAGCCCACGGCATAGTTACCGCCGATCACCACATTACCAAAGGCTTCAATCACATTACCGGCCGCCCCACCGCCTTCGTGCCCTTCTAACAGCACCACTCGGGTAGAGGCCACATTCAGTGCCAAACGCAATAAAGTAGCAACTAACAGCACGGTCGGAAACGCCGCAAAGTCCAGCGGACGTTTGCTATATACCGCCACCATTAAAATGACCAGCGCCAGTGAGATATTAAATGAGAATAAAATATCGAGCAGAAAAGCCGGAATGGGTAATACCACCATGCCCAGCGCCGCCAGCACCAGCAAAGGCGTACCCAACCCCTTACTAAACCACGAGTTCCACGGCCCAAACCGTTGAATTTGATCCTTAAATGCCATTTACACTACATTGCTCTAATAACTGATAGCCGACACCATGCAAAAATCAAGCCAGACAGTCACACGCGATACGCTAGACGCAATTATTCGCCGGTCATTGCGAGGAGTGCAACGACGCGGCAATCCATTTAACAGACAGTAATAAGCTTGAAGCTTGAAGCCGGAAGTAAAAACAAAAATGCCTCTGTGTTTTTGTTTAGCTTACCGCTTCCAGCTCTCAGCTTCCGGCTTTCTTTATGCGGTACGAAAAAGCCAACCTGCTTTATCTTTAACGTATGATGTATAGCCTTAGACGCAGCGCTTTTTTGTTAAATGGATTGCTTCGTACCTCGCAATGACCGACGTTTTGGGGTTTTCTTTAACTGACAGCTGATAGCTCCCCGAAGGGTTGTTAAACCTTCAACTCATCTGGTATCGGTAGGTCTTCTTTTAGTGGGGTGGGTCTATTACCTTTGCCTTTACGCCAGTTATTTAACTGAAAAACGTAAGCCAACACTTGTGCGACAGCCACAAACAGGCCATCGGGAATTTCGCCGCCAATTTTAGTAGAAAAATAAATGGCACGGGTTAATGGCGGGGATGAAATAACAGGAATTTCGTACTCTCGCGCAATTTCACGAATTTTAAGCGCCACTTCATCCATACCCTTGGCCACCACTTTAGGAGCAGCGCCGGGGGCCGATTGATCGTAACGTAGCGCAACCGAAAAATGCGTAGGGTTGACGACCACTACATCGGCCTCGGGTACATCGGCCATCATGCGTCGGTTCGCCATTTCTTGCTGCATACGACGAATACGCCCTTTTACCTCAGGCTTACCTTCGGTATTTTTATATTCATCTTTAATCTCTTGTAAGGTCATTTTTAGCTGGCGAGTGTGGTTCCAAATTTGAAACGGCACATCAATGGCCACTATGGGTAGCAGTGCCATACACAGCAAAAGCCCCATGTACATCACCAGCTCAGTGGCCTCCACCATGGCTGCATGCAGCGTTTCGCCACTTAAACTTAAAATATTTTCAATTTGCCCCATCAGTATCGAAATAGATAAGGCCGCTATAAATACCACCTTAGCTACCGACTTCAATAACTCTACCATAGATTGCACGCCAAACATGCGCTTCAACCCTTTGATAGGGCTCATTTTATTAAGCTTTGGCATCATGGCTTGGCTACTAAAGTTAACCCCGCCTAACAAACTATTACCCACCAATGCCGCTACTAATACAATTAAAAATAATCCCATTAGGGGCCAACTCACGCCTAATATGGCACTGCCTAAAGCAGGCATCATAGACTCGGGATCAAATAAGGCGGCGCGCTCTACGGTAAAACTACTTTTAAATACCTTAGACATGGCCTCACTGAGCGAGCCACCCACTAAAATTAAGCCCAAAGCGCCACTCAGTAACACTGCGGCTGTACCTAGCTCTTTAGAGCGGGCAATTTGGCCTTTTTCTCGAGCCTGGCGAAGGCGTTGCTCTGTGGGGAGCTCGGATTTTTCTTGACCGTCTTCTGACTCTGCCATTTAGCCCCCTTCACAGGTTAATAATAAGGTATCGCACATCACTAATTGTAAGCGTACCCACTGATTTTCAAAATGTCCTAAAAAGCCGCCCAGTGTTAGCCATAAAATAAATAAACCACATACCATGCTCACCGCAAAACCAATACTGAATACGTTTAGCTGAGGAGCAGCACGGGTCATAATACCAAAGGTAAAGTTAATCAGTAGCATAGCCACAATGGCAGATAACGACATGGCCACAGCAGCGTAAAATATCAGGCTTAATAAACCGGCTAAGTTTTGCCAACTCGACACCGAAATACCGCTCATCGACACCGGTAATGTAGTAAAGCTCATAACAATAGCTTCAATCATGACTAAGTGGCCATTTAACGCCAAAAACAATAAGGTACCCAGCATTAAATAGAGCTGACCGACAACTGGGGTAGACTGACCATTAAGTGGATCGACCATAGAGGCAAATCCCAAACTGGTTTGCATGGCCACCACTTGACCGGCGGTCACAAAGGTTTGCAATAAAAATTGCGACAATAGTCCCACCGCAGCGCCAATTAATACTTGTTGGCCGGTGATCAAAAAGCCCCCTGCCGAAAACAGCGCCACATCCGGCATAACTGGCAACACGGGGGCGACGGCAATAGTTATCGCCACCGCCAGCAGCAAGCGCGTAAACATAGGCGTTAAATTGGCACCAAACATCACCATGGTCATCATCATGCCGGCAATACGACATAACGGCCAAATATAACTAGCAACCCACAATAATATTTGATCAGTAGAAAAGTTCACGCAACTCCTTTAGCAGCTGGAAGTGGGCAGCTTAAAGCTGGAAGTTAACATAGCGCCAAGCGCTGATTATGTAATTTGCTGTTTGTGCTGTTGTAGCTGAATACTTATTCTCGCGGTGCTGATATTAAAGGTTTAAATCGTTCCGCCTGCGGCGAAATGCGAGAGCAAGCGTTCGCCTACCAAAACAAGATCCTGACGTGCGTCAGGGAGACGCCTTAAAAACACCCAGCCAAAGAACAACACCTCACTGGATTAGCATTAGGTTTTAGCCGTAAAGCGTACGGCGTATAACGTACAGCTTTTTTAACCGTCTTTTGTAGGTTTAATGTTTTTCTTTAACTTCCAACTTATAGCTTACCGCTTCAAGCTTTGTTTTAACCTATAACCTGCTGTATTTGTGCAACTTGTTCAAAGAAAAAGTCCATGAGCATACTAAATCCCCAATGCGCCCCTACGGCTAATGCGCCCAAGGTCACTAATAAGCGGGGTAAAAAGCTCAAGGTTTGCTCGTTAATGGAAGTGGCCGCCTGAAACACCGCCACCACTAGGCCGATAGTCAGACTCGGCAAGATCACCGCCGACACCAAAACGGTCACCAACCAAAGTGCACTACGAAAAATATCAACAAAGACTTCTGGGCTCATTATCCGCCTCCTAAGCCAAAGCTATTGGCTAATGTCCCCATAATCAGGTTCCAACCATCAACTAACACAAAGAGCATTAACTTAAAGGGGAGTGAAATAATCATCGGCGATAACATCATCATCCCCATGGCCATCAAAATACTGGCCACCACCAAGTCAATCACCAAAAAAGGTAAAAACAGCATAAAGCCAATTTGAAAAGCCGTTTTTAGCTCACTGGTCACAAAAGCCGGTATTAGTACCCTTAACGGCACCTCGGCCTCATTATCCACCTGTATATCGGCAATATTAAGAAAAGTATCGAGATCTTTTACTCGCGTTTGCGCCAGCATAAAGTCGCGCACCGGCAACTCTGCTCGTGCCAAAGCTTCTTTAGAGGTGATTTCTTCTGATAGATAAGGTTGTAAGGCGTCTACATTCACCCTATCGAGCACAGGCGACATAATAAAAAACGATAAAAATAGACTAATACCAATCAGCACTTGGTTATTAGGGCTTTGTTGCAAGCCCATGGCCTGTCGCAAAATTGACAGTACAATAATAATACGCGTAAACGAGGTCATCATAATGACGATGGCTGGCAAAAAAGACAGCGCTGTCATTAGGGCTAACACTTGCAGCGTTAAGCTATATTCTTCACTGCCATCGGCATTAGTGGTGACCGTTACCGCCGACATTCCCTGCTGAGCCATGGCCGAAGATGACCATAACAGCCCCGCCGCCATCACCAACAGTAAGGGGAGTGCATAAGCTATAACTGGGGCCAAGCCATTAAGGCGCTTCATCAAGCACCCCCTTATTGCGTTGGCGAACTAAGCGACTGGCCTGCTCAGGAGCTAAGGGCGTGTCTAACTTACCTAAACTCGAGATCTGCTGCGGCGTAACACCTAACAACCACTGCTCTTCCCCCACTTGTACTACCATTAGCCGTTCACGTTGGCCCAACGCCAGCGACGACACCACTTTAAGCTGTCGGCTGCCGCCTAACAAAGCGGCACCACGCAATCGGCGCAGTAACCAGCCCAGCACTAAAATAAGAGCAATAACCAGCAAAGAGGACAGCGCCCACGAGCTCCAATTTACCTCTGGCCCTTGAGCAAGCGCGATACTGGGCAGCAGTAGTAACACAAATAATAGCGGCATTATTTTAACTTTTTAATACGTTCAGTTTGGCTGATCACATCGGTCAGTCGAATACCAAACTTGTCATTCACCACTACTACTTCACCATGAGCAATTAGGGTACCGTTAACCATCACATCTAATGGTTCACCGGCTAAACGATCCAGCTCAACCACAGAGCCTTGGTTTAGCTGTAATAAGTTACGAATGCTAATTTGCGTACGCCCCACTTCCATTGAAATGGTCACCGGAATATCTAAAATCGCATCCAGCTTACGCCGCTCTTCACCCGACAACGGATTGTCTTCAGTAGCATTAAAGTCATCTAACTCAACGGGCTTAGCACCTTGCTCACTCTCTTTTTCTGCTTGGGCTTCTTGGGTTTCTTGTTCAGCCATGGCTTCGCCCCAAACATCATCTATCTCGTTTTGCTCATCACTCATGGTGCATCCTCAATGGTTCTTTCTAACTCTTCTAATTCTGCTTCACCGTCAATGCGTACCCCGCGACGGGTTACCTCATTTAGCTCAGTTTTAACGGTTTCAGGCTTTTTAATTTTTTCGGTAATACGTATCGCCATTTTCTCGCTGGCTCGGCCTAATTGCCCACGAAAGCTGGGTAGCTCTTCAACCGACACCAACAGGTGCTCAGGCATATCGATAGGAATAATATCTCCTGCCTGCATGTCCATTATGTGCTGCAACGATAAATCTTTTTCGAGCAAACGTACCGACATATCGACTTTTACATCAAGAATTTCGTCGCGCAGCGCCTTACCCCAGCGCAAATCATTTTCGCCTTTATCACTTTGTACGCCCGCATCCAGCAATTCACGAATGGGCTCCAACATGCCATAAGGCAAGGCCACGTGAAAATCACCACCGCCACCATCTAACTCAATATGAAACGAGCTCACCACCACCACTTCGGTGGGGCTTACAATATTAGCCATGGTTGGATTCACTTCAGAGTCTAAATATTCAAACTCCACATCCATAACCGGGGCCCAAGCTTCTTTGTAATCTTCAAATACGAGCTTTAGCAGCAGTTGAATAACGCGTCGCTCGGTAGGCGTAAACTCCCGCCCTTCAATTTTGGCGTGGCGGCCATCGCCACCAAAAAAGTTATCCACCAAAATAAACACTAAGCGTGCTTCCATGGTGACCAGACCAATGCCTTTTAACGGTCGAAAGCGCACCATATTTAAACTGGTCGGTAAAAACAGGGAGTGAACATACTCGCCAAATTTGATCATTTGCACGCCATTAACCGACACTTCAGCGGTGCGGCGCATCATATTAAACAAACTAATACGCATGTGGCGTGCAAAACGTTCATTTACCATTTCAAGCGTTGGCATGCGCCCGCGCACAATGCGATCTTGAGAAGAAAAATCAAACATGGCAACGCCGCCCGCGTTGTCCTCTGTTTCTTCTTCTACATCATCTACCCCGTGTAACAGGGCATCAATTTCATCCTGAGATAATAGATCGCTCACGATTCACCTATTGCATTACGATACTGGTAAACAGCACTTTTTCGATTAAAGAAGTGCCCAGCTCTTCGGTTAGCACAGCGTTAAGTTCATTAACGGCCTCGTTACGTACCGTTTGTTTACCGTCGGCGGTAATATAATTATCCGCGCTTTGTCGGCTAAATACCTCAAGCAAGGTGCTTTCAAGCAAAGGTAAATGGCGCCTTGCCTCGGCTTGGTTTTTATCACCACGCACCATTAACTGCACCTCTACTTGCACTAAACGTTCGCGCCGCCCTGCCACCACAGGAAAAATAAAAGGCTGATTTAACCCAATATATAGCGCCTTATTATCCACCACCGGCTGCTCTTCTGTCGTATTACCCGACGGCTTTAAAAACCATACACCAGCGCCGCCTATGCCCAGCAATAACACTGCAATTAAAATTAAAATAATTTTACGTTTATACCACGCCACTTTGGGCATGATGAGATCGTCAGCCATGCGATTCCTTTATCTTATAAGTCATAGGCCTTCACCAAAGTGCCTAGTTTACCCGTTTTTTCTATGCAAAATAATCTATTCTACTGGTATCTTGCCCTATGCGTTGTGCCAGCGCGCTATCGGCCACATCAATGTGTCCATTTTCTCCCTCTCTTGCCCCCACCGCGGTATAGGTGCCACCTTGGTTGCTCATATCATCTCTTTGTTGGCCTTGCTGAGACTGTTGTTGAGAACCTTGCTGTGCTTGTTGCCCATTTTGGCTCAGCGTTTGCCCAGTAAACTGATTTTGCTGACTTTGCCCCTGCTGGCCCTGCTGACCTTGCTGACCTTGCTGTTGGCCTTGGTTTAGGTGCATACCTTGCTGACTTAACATTTCACGCAAGCGCGGCATTGCCTGCTCCATCAACTCTCGGGCTTGAGGTTGACTGGCCACAAACTGCACTTGTACTTCACCCTGCTCTACCTTTACTTGAATGCGCATGGCACCAAACTCAGAAGGATTGAGTTTAATGTCTGCTTCTTGCAAGTTTTGACTAACCACCACTTGAGCTTGCTGTGCCATCTGCTTTGCGGTTTGTTCTGCTGAACCTTGCAAAGACACCGCCTTATCAAGCGTTGGCACACGTTCTGGCAATGTAGACTGAGGGGTAACCTCACGAGCTGTTGCCATTAGGCTCGCGTCTGGTGTCGTGATGGTTTGTCCCTGAGCCGTAGCCTCTGCAAAACGACCACTGGCCGACTCAGGTGAAGATAACTCCAGCGTTTGCGAGGAGGCTTTATGACTTAATTGCGCTTTAACCTCTTCAGTTACAGCAGCCGTGTCCTTGACATCCGAGGCCGCTTTTTCACCTAGCATCACAAACTTGCCATCGGTACCTCGTTTTACACTTTCGCCTTCTGGTGACTGTGTCCAACGCCGACCATGTTCTATTTGTGCCAACCACTCAGGCGCCCGTATTTGAGCAGACGATGTACCACTGGTAACCTCGGCCGCCACTTTGGCTTGAGCCTGCATGGCCGCTTTATCACTATTGGCTTGTTCATTAACTGATATTTTTGCATCGGCCAAAATTTGTGCCGCATCTGCGGTGGCACCACTTACCGCTTTTTGGTTATTGGCATGACTGGTGCCCTGCGTCGCTTCAGCGGCTGGCTGGGTTGCTCCCGCTACCGCTTGGGCTAAACGTGTGGTTTGAAAACCGGCTTCAGGGGCTTTTTCTTTGCGGGTTGTGGCATGGCTATTAGATGCAGAGTCTTGAGTAACTTGCGAGCCAACCCCCACACTTTGGCCTTGTAAGCTCGCCGCTTGAGTTTGAAAGCGAGCGGCCCCCCTCTCTGAGTCTGTCTCAGCTTTATTTGAACCTAGTGCAGATGCTAGCGGATCGGCCTTAACCGTTTCACTTGTGTTTTTTGTAGCCTGCTCGCTACCTTTACTGCCGCTCTCGCTTTTTTGCTCTAGCTTAGCGGCATCACTGGCAGTTTGTTTATTGGCTTGGTGCTCAATGGACTGAGCACTACCTGCGGCTTGCTTGTCCCCTGATGCTTGTTTATCTGAAGAGACTTGAGCTAAATCCGTGGCTGGCTTTTCGCTAACAGAACTATCATCACTGTTAGTTTGAGCGTTGGCGTTACTGGCTAACGGCAAAGAGTTGCCGCCCTGTTCCGGCGAGGCATTTAGAGTGCGCTGAGCCGTTTCCTGGGGAGCGTTGGCATCGGCTGCTAATTCACCTGCAATCGCAGCCTGAGTGGGTGCAGTAGAGGAAGCTGACTCTAGCTGATCATCATTGCCCTGTTGAGCGGCAGTGTCGGTATTCGAGGCTTTAGCATCAGCTTTGTGTTCATCAGCTTCTGCCTCCTCTGCATCTGAAGCCTCTGCATCGTCAGTTATCGCCTGTATATCAGACTTTAGCTCGGCGTTGCTTGCCTCAAGCTTAGGGGATGTGGATGAAACATCTGCAACAGCAGCTTGCTGCGATGCCGCCTCTTGAGTAAATAGCTCAGCAAATAGGCCTGCATCTTTACCTGCCGGAGCATCTGCCGCTTTGCCACTTTTTTCTTGGCCAGCCTGAGTCTGTACCGACATGATGTTCATTGTCATAATAAAACCACCCCATAAATTCCGCGGCTTAGCCGTTAGCCAATTGGCAACTTAGCCTACCCATTTCGCCCGCTCCCTAAATCAATGCAAGAATTGAACCAGAAATTAAAAATAGTCCCGTTCGCCCGGCACCAAGCTTAAAGAAAACAAACCTGAACTTGGGTCATTGCGAGGTACGAAGCAATCCATTTCACAAGAAAGCGCTGCGCCTAAGGCTGCACACCATACGCTAAAGGTAAAACGGGTTGGATTTTTCGTACCGCATAAAGAAAGCCTGAAGCTGAGAGCTGGAAGCGGTAAGCTAAACAAAAACACAGAGGCATTTTGTTTTTACTTCCGGCTTCAAGCTTATTATTGTCTGTGAGATGAAGTGGCGCTGGACCCTATTCTCCAATTACGCTTTTATGTTTAATCTAGCTTTCTTTTAACGCTTTTTTTGCTGATAAAAGCGATAAATCGCCATGTTATCCATCATTTTTTGCTCTTGGCGATTACTTTCAACTTGTTTACGCTCGGCTTCGCGTTCTAATAGTTTTTCTATCGCTTGTTTACGCGCCCGCACGGCCATCCAGTCGGTGCGAGTTTTCTCTAGCTGCTCTCGCGCTTGTTTTAGCCCGTCTTGCTGCTGCTCTTGGGCTAATTCCAGCTTATTAATAAACCCCTGAAAATGCCCAAACTCATGAGAAGATAACCCCTCTCGGCCGCGCTGTTGAAACTGCTCACTGTAGTTACGCTGATACTGACTTAACATTTGTTGCTGTTGCTCTAATTGCTGTAACTGCAACTGAGCCGCGCCCAAATCAGCCACGGCTTTACGCTCTTTATCATCAAGCTGATCAAGCAACAAATGTAATGCTTTACTCATAAGTTAACCTTAAACAAAGCTATAAGCCGTAAGCCGTAAGCTGATAGCTGATAGCTGATAGCTGATAGCTGATAGCTGATAGCTGATAGCTGATAGCTAAAAGCTATTGCTGTGCCTGCAATAATGGCGCACTTACCGTGGCTAAGTCAGTTAAGCACATCGGCATTTCTACAATATCTGTCATGCTTTGCGTTAAAAAGCTATCTAGGCGTGGTCGCATTAAAATAGACATATCAATACGCGGGTCGGCGCCCGACTGATAGGCCCCAAGGTTAATTAAGTCGTGATTTTGTTGATACAAGGCATAGCTTTGCTTAACCGCTCGGGCCTGTTTTTGATGCTCATTCGTCGTCACTGAAGTCATCACTCGACTAATGGATTTTTCAATATCAATGGCCGGATAATGCCCGCTGTCGGCCAGTTGGCGCGACAATACAATATGTCCATCTAAAATTGCCCGTGACGCATCGGCTATCGGGTCTTGTAAATCATCGCCTTCGGTTAACACGGTAAAAAAGGCGGTAATGCCACCTTGGCCGGCACTCTCATTACCGTTACCGGCGCGCTCCACTAGGGCCGGTAAACGGGCAAACACCGAGGGCGGGTAGCCTTTACTGGCAGGAGGCTCGCCCACGGCCAAGGCAATTTCACGTTGTGCTTGGGCATAACGGGTTAAAGAATCCATTAGCAGCAAAACATTTAAACCTTGATCTCTAAAGTACTCAGCTAAGGTGAGTGCCGTTTCACAGCCTTTTAAGCGCATTAACGGCGAGGAGTCAGCAGGGGCGGCCACCACCACTGAGCGGGCACGCCCTTCATCCCCTAAAATTTCATCAATAAACTCTTTCACCTCTCGGCCACGTTCACCAATTAGGCCCACTATGACTACATCGGCTTTGGCACCCCGGGTCATCATGCCTAACAGCACACTTTTACCTACCCCAGAGCCGGCAAATAGCCCCATACGCTGGCCTTGGCCTACGGTAATAAGGGCATTAATGGCGCGCACGCCCACGTCCATTGGCTCTCTAATGGGTTTACGCGACATAGGGTTAATACGTTCGGCACTAAAGCTGGCATTTTTACTGGTCACTAACGGGCCAAGGCCATCTAAGGGCTGACCGATACCGTCAATCACTCGGCCTAATAACTCCATGCCCACCGGAATACCGGCGCTTTGGCCGATAGGGGTCACGCGCGCGCCCGGGATCACCCCTTTTAGCGATTCACTGGGCATTAAAAACAGTTTATCGTCAGAAAACCCCACCACTTCAGCGTCCATATCGCCAAACTGGGTTTGAATTTTACACAAACTGCCCACTGCCGCCGTGCAGCCCACGGCTTCTAGGGTTAAGCCCACTACTCGGGTTAACTTGCCACTGGCCGACATAGCCGGTGCGAGCCCTTGAGTGTTATAAGCCGTTAAGCGTTTAAGGAGCGTCATGGAAACGGGCCCAATTGGCTTTCATAAAGTTTGCCATTAAATCGTCAACGCGCCGCGCCAAGCTAACATCTAATTCAGACAAAGCCGTTTTTATTCGCACATCGCCTCGGGCTTGACTAGGCTCACTCATTAATCGCCAATGCCGCTGCTCCCGGCTGGCATCATCAAAGTGTTCTTCTATAATTGCCACATCGTCTGGGTGTAAGTATAAGGTTATCTCGCTGTCGCTCTCGGGCAGTGCCGACATGGCTTCTTGTACTGTGGCAAGCAACAGCTGGGGCGAGGTGGTAGATTCGGCTTTTAATAAATTACGCGCAAGCTCTAACGCTATGGTGACTAAGCTTTGCTCCACCACTTTATCAACCTTAGCCAGCGGTGCTTGCAACTGCTCAAGTAAGGCCTGCCACTGCTCACTTTGCTGCTCTATGCTAGCTTTGCCTTCAGCCAACCCCTCGGCTTTACCTTGCTCTAAGCCCGCCTCGTGGCCTTGTTGCAAGCCCGTTAAGCGCCCTTCTTCTTGCCCGGCAGCAATACCTTCTTGTTTACCTTCAACAAAGCCTTCTTCATACGCCGCTTGGCGAATTTCTTCTAGCGCTTCAGCGGTAAGGGGTTCTGGCTCGGGCTCAAATTGTTCAGGCTCGGGTTCAGGCAAAGCTGCTGCCCGCTTAATATTAAGTGCCTGCGGCTCTGGCGTGTCTGGCTTAGTAGAAGACATATCAGGCCAAGGCCAATTTTCTGACTCAGAGCCCGCATCTGGGCCTGCCAATACCCGCCCAGGTTTAGGGCCATAAGTATAACGACTCATACAAAGTCGTCTCCGCCGCCTTTAGCCAACATTAACTCACCACTGTCGGCTAAACGACGCGCCACCGCCAAAATCTCTTTTTGCGCCAGCTCAACATCACTCACTCGCACCGGTCCCATGGCTTCTAAGTCATCTTGCAACAATTCTGCCGCTCGCTTAGACATATTGTTTAAGAACTTATCTTTCAGTTGATCATCGGCGCCCTTCAGTGCGCGTTGTAACAGCTCGCCACCCACTTCACGCAGCAACAGCTGTATGCCCCTGTCATCAACATCAATCAGATTTTCAAATACAAACATTAAGTCTTGGATCTTCATGCTCATCTCTTCGTCTTCATCACGAATCGACTCCATTAGCACCCCCTCTACCGAGGTATCCAAGTAGTTCATAATATTGGCCGCCGCTTTTAGGCCGCCCATTTTCGCCGCCTTGGCACCACTTTGGCCGGCAAATTGTTTTTCCATAATGTCGTTAAGCTCTTGCAAGGCCGCCGGTTGCACTTCTTCAAGCTCAGCAATACGCATCACCAAGTCTAGGCGTACTGGCTCGGCAAATAATTGCAATATTTCTGCGGCTTGTTCGGGGTCTAGATAAGACAACACTATGGTTTGAATTTGTGGGTGCTCGTTTAAAATAATGCCCGCCACTTGTCGTGCGTCCATCCACTTTAACGAGTCTAGGCCGCGCGAGCCTGCCCCGGCTGAAATTTGGTCGACCAAACGGCCGGCTTTATCTTCACCCAGCGCCGCCACCAAGGCATTGCGCACAAAGTCTTGGCTGCCCACACCAATTTTGGTAAAACGCTGAATATCTTCAATAAATAAGCGATGAACTGCCCCCACTCTGTCGGGGCCAAAATCGCCCACCGCCGCCATTTTCATCCCTAAGCGTTGCACTTGCTTAGGATCAAGGTGGCGAAAAATTTGCGCGGCATCTTCTTCGCGCAAACTCAGCATTAACAAAGCTGCTTTTTCGGTGCCGGTCATTTTATCGAGCAGCTTGCGCTGATCTTCGGTCACCATTAGCTGTTCGGTATCACTCATCCGTTTTCACCCAATCTCTTACCACTTGTGCCGCTAAATCGGGCTCGTTGGCCACCAAGGCACGAATGGCCGACAGTACATCTTCATCTTTATTTAAATCAGGCAGCTGCAAACGGCCTTCACGTACCCCAAACATGCCTTCATCTTGTTCAGCTTGTTGCGCCAGCAATGTTAAGTCATCACTGCCCATTAGCGCATTTTGCCCATCTAAATCCACATCTTCAGGCAGCTCTTCTGTGCCTAACAGACGCTTCACCATGGGTCGCACTAAGGTTAACAGCAGCACCACTAATACAATAACCGCACCTAAAATACGCAACAGATGCAAGAACCACGCTTTTTCATAGAATGGCACACCTGCAATATCATCCATCACTGGGCGATTAAAGGGCACAGCCACCACTTCTATGGCGTCGCCTCGGCTAACATCAAAACCCAAACCACCGCGTAACAAACGGTCAATACGCGTTAGCTCTTCTTCGCTTAACGCTACCCGCTCTGTGGTGCCATCTTCATTGGTAATGGTTTTATGATCCACCGCCACCGACACTGTTAACCGACGAATATCACCGGTAGAACTTTGGCTATGGCTAATGGTGGTATCTAGTTCAAAGTTACGGGTCGCCTCTTTACGCGAGCGCTCGTTACGGCGCTTTTCTTGCGCCGTTAACCCTGTGGCATCTTCCGGAATATCCGACTCACCCGGCGGCTGATTGGTGAGCGCCCCCGGAATACCAATGGCCCCTAAGCCCGAAGTGTTATCTTCCATCACCATTTCTGAGCGCACTGCAGGTAGGTCTGGGTTATAGGTTTTTACAGTTTGTTCTTTACGGGTAAAGTCGAGCCGTAAGTCGACCTCGGCAGTATAATTCCCTAGGCCAAGCACTGGGCTTAAAATAGAGTCAATTTTTTGTCGGTATTCTCGTTCTTGCTGTTGCTGTAGTTCAAATTCTCGACGGGTACGGGCCGAGAGTGGATCTTGTGAACCCGAATTTAATAGTCGCCCATTTTGATCGGTCACCGTCACTTTATCGGGTGACATTTCGGCCACCGCAGAGGCCACAGTATCTACAATGGAATCCACTTCTTCTTGGCGTAGCATACTGCCACGGCGCAAGTTTAATAACACAGTGGCGCTGGGCTTGCGTTTATCACGCACAAATACATTTTCGCGAGGAATCGCCAACAAGACTTGCGCCTTACTTACACTGTTATATTGCTCAATTACGCGGGATAATTGGCGCTCGCGACTTAAATTAAGCCGTTCACGCTCAAGGCGCTGGCTAATACCAAAACCGGGGTCAGATAATAAGATAGAGTCGCCTTCGGGCGGAGCTTGATCTAGACCCGAACGGCGTAAATTAAGTTGAATATCAGAAAACTTGTCGGCCCGCACCAGCACAGTGTTGCCATCAATTTGATACTCGACTTTTTGTGCATCTAAAAAATCGAGGGTTTCAATCAGTTCTTGATTGTTATACACCCCTAACGGGCGCATTTCGGGCTCTTTGCCCCACATCAATAGAAAAACCGCCAGCGCCAAACAAATCGCCAGCGCCAGCACAATAATAACTTGGCGTAACACATCTGTGTTACTCAGTAACGCCAATGGCGTGCTTTTTTGCTCTTCTGCCTCCAGCGAGTTGGCCTCGCTGGTAGACACTGCATTTTTGTCGGTATTAACCAAGGTGTTATCAGCCACCAATCACATCCTTATACCGGCATATTCATAATAGTTTTATACGCTTCTACGACCTTGTTACGCACTTGCACAGTCGCGTCAAACGCCAAGCTCGATTTTTGGCCGGCAATCATTACATTTTCTAAGCTCACACTTTCGTCACCCATTTCAAAGCGGTTACGCAAATCACCCGTGGTTTCTTGTAAGGCATTCACATTATTCACCGCCTGAGATAATACCGCAGAAAAGTCTTGCTTTTGTGCTATATCATTGGCCGGCGCTAAGGGTTGCAGCTCGCTTTGCATCGCCTGCATTTCAGATATTAAGGCCGAAGCTTTTACATCCATGGTTAAAAATCCCCTTAAAATTAGGCAAAAGTATAATCGCAATAGAGTTAATGCAAACAATAGGCCAGTATATATACAACCGAGTAAAATAAATAGTGAAGAAAATTTAGCGCCAAGCAGGCAGCGGTACGCTGAGCGCTGTACGAAAAATCAAACCAGTTTTACCTTTAACGTCAGGCGTACAGCGGCAGATGTTCCATTCTCTTGTGAAATGGATTGCTTCGTGCCTCGCAATGACTACGAAGAAGGTAAAGTGAACTGGCTAAGATAAACCGGTGAATAGTAAGGCGGACGACACTGAATTCGTCATAGGGGTTGTCTCGTCCCCTTTGCTCCTCACTCTTTACGATTTTTTCTTGTTCTGCCCCCTAATCCCTATTCACCAATCCCTAATCACGCCTTAACATTTAAACCTGGCGCCAACCGCTGTATTCTTTAACTGACAGCTGATAGCTGACGGCTAAAAGCTCCCCGATGGGGCAGTCATTGCGAGGAGCGCAGCGACGCGGCAATCCATCTAACAGACAGTAATAAGCTTGAAGCTTGAAGCTTGAAGCTAGAAGCTAGAAGCTAGAAGCTAGAAGCTAGAAGTAAAACCGACAATTAAAGGTACCGCAGTGTTTTTTAGCTTAGCGCTTCCTATACGTTTTACGCCAACCGCTGTATTTCTTTAACTGACAGCTGATAGCTGACGGCTAAAAGCTACCCAAAGAGGTAAGCTCGGCGCTGCCCGTTTTCTTTAACGTACGGCGTACAGCGTTAAACGTACAGCTCCCCGAAGGGGTAAGCTCGGCGCTGAAGTCAAACCTCAACCCCAGCTTCACGCATGCGTGCCAGTTTATAACGCAAGGTTCGGGGGCTAATGCCTAACTTGTCTGCTACTTCTTGACGACTGCCGCCATAGGTTTGCAGCGCATTTAAAATAATTTGCTGCTCTTGGCTTACTAACTCACTCCCTAAGCTAACTTCCTCTGTGCCTGTCTTTAATGCTTTGTCATCAAATACAGGCGAGTCCTGTCGCGGTTGAATATTCGGCTGTACTTGTGGCTGTGGTTCCGACTTGCTGGGCGCAGCAAGCGGCACACCAGCATCATCTAGCAATATATCGGCGGCGGCAATGTCGTGCCCTTGGGCTAAAATTAGCGCGCGTTGCATCACATTACCCAACTCACGCACATTGCCCGGCCAGAGCCACGCCTGCAAACGCGCCTTGGCTTGCTCACTTAATTGTAATGGGCCGCGGCCTAATTCTTTAGCATGGCGCTGCAGCAAATACTCCGCTAACGGCACAATATCACCGGGGCGCTCTGCAAGCGCAGGCCAATGCAGTGGAAACACATTTAATCGGTAATATAAGTCTTCTCGAAAATGTCCCTCGGTCACCGCTTGGCGCAAATCTCGGTTGCTGGTGGCCAGCACCCGCACATCTAACACCATAGTTTTACGCCCGCCTAAGCGCTCGACTTCACGCTCTTGCAACACCCGTAATAACTTAGCCTGCAGGTTTAAATCCATTTCGGTAATTTCATCTAACAAAATGGTGCCGCCATTGGCTTGCTCAAACTTACCTGGATTTGCCTGCACAGCACCGGTAAAAGCGCCCTTTTCGTAACCAAATAGCGTGGCCTCTAACATATTATCGGGAATAGCCGCGCAGTTAATAGCCACAAAGGCCCCGTTAGCCCGTGCCGACTTTTGATGAATAAAGCGTGCCAGCACCTCTTTACCCGTACCGCTAGGGCCACTGATCATCACGCTAGCACCCGACTCCGCCACCTTAGTCGCCAATTGTAATAATTGAATACTGCTGGCATCGCCCACTATAGGGTCATCTCCGCCGTCACTACCTTGGGTTAAATAACGCGCCACCACTGCCTGCAAGGCATCCGGTGTAAACGGCTTAGCCAAGTAATCAACCGCCCCCGCCCGAATAGCCGCCACCGCTCCCGACACTTGGGCATAGGCGGTAATCACCAATACTGGCAACCCCGGAATGCGCCGATTAATCCACGCCAATAGCCCCAAGCCGTCCATGCCGGTCATTTGCACATCAGTAATCACTAACTTAGCGGCACTTTGTTGCAAATAGACAATGGCATCTTCTGCACTACTGGCGGTGGCACACGAGTAGCCTGCCAACAACAGCGTATCTTGCAACGCCTCTTGCAAACCGGCATCGTCTTCAACAATTAATATATCAACCACATTGGGCGCTACATTATTGCTCATAAAGTGTCCTTAATGTCTAACACCAAACCTAAAACCTCTTTGCCACGAAATCCACGGAACCCACGAAAAGATCAATATAAGAACGAAACGTTTAATGGTAAAGGCCACCCCCATAAGAGCAATTACGTTTTTTTCTAAGTGCGCAGTACCGTTTTGTCGTCTTTGCGAGCGAAGCGCGGCAATCCAAGCTTTATCTTTTGAACTTCATTCAAAATCCAACATTCACAATTCAACATTGCCTTTAAAACAAGTGCTGCTACGCGCCACCGGCCAGCTGAAGCGGCCTCTACGGTGTTTACCGGGTATTGGGCGCTTGGTGCTGTGCGCTGCAAGGAAAAAACAAACTAAAACAACTACCTTTACCTAATTCAGACTGTACCGACACCCGCCCTTGATGCGCCCGCATTACCGCCATTACGGCCGCTAACCCTAAGCCAGTGCCTTGGCTGCGCGTGGTAAAAAATGGCGTAAATACTTTGTTTAGCACGGCATCATCCATGCCCTTACCATTATCTTGCACTCGAATTTCTACTTCATTACTTAAACACCGCAGGCTCATATTCAACTCATTCGCCCCCGCTTGCGCCCCGTTCTCTAGCAAGTTCAACATAATACCTTTTAACGCATGGGCATTACCCAGCACGTAACAAGGCTCAACATTATGGTAATCATCAGTAGTAATGCTGGCCCCTTTCATTGCCAACAAAGGGCTGGCGGCTTCTGCACAGTCTGCCAACAGCGTATTTACGTCAATATTATCGGCCAAGGCCGCTTGCTCGGGCCGCGCGAACAATAAAACGTCACTTATTTGACGCTCAATATCTTGTAATCGCGCCACCAAGCGCTGCTGAAACTGTTCACGCTGGCTGTTGTTAAGATGAGGCGCCGCCAAATTAGCGCCATATAACATAGCAGCCGATAACGGAGTGCGAATTTGATGCGCCAAGGTCGCCGCCATTTGCCCAAGGGCCGCCAAACGCTGCGCATGGCTTTGCTGATCAACCCACTCACGGGTGGGCGTCATATCGGTAAGTTGAATAAGTTGACCCGGCTGCCCTTCTATATGAGAAATAGCCAGTTGAACACGTCGACCATCTTTAAGTGACACCTGCAACCCATCATCCGGCTGCGGCGCAAACACCCGCTTAATTACCTCTGGCCACAACAATCCCTGTAACGGCTCTCCCAACATACTTTGCGCCGCCGGATTAGCCAACGCCACCCGCCCTTTACCATCCAGCCACACCACGCCACTGGGCATGGCATCTACCAAAGCAGTCATATTTAAATCGGGGGACACAGCAACAGACATAGCACACATAACATAAAGGGGAATACCCTACTCATTCAATAAGCATGCCAACCCAGCCCCTATGGGGAGCTATCAGCTATCAGCCGTAAGCTGTCAGAAAAAGCGCAGTGCTTACCTGTAGGCACTGCTTCAGCTGTACAATATCGCACAGCGATATCAAGCAAGCAGCCATGCTGCTATACGCCAGCCGCTGTGTTCCTTTAACTGACAGCTTACGGCTTAAGGCTGACAGCTCCCCGAAGGGGCAGTCATTGCGAGGAGCGCAGCGACGCGGCAATCTATCTCACAAACAGTAATAAGCTTGAAGCTAGAAGCTAGAAGCTGAAAGTAAAACCGACAATAAAGGTACCGCAGTGTTTTTGTCTAGCTTAGCGCTTCCAGCTCTGAGCTTCCGGCTTTCTATACGCTGAGCGCGGAACGAAAAATCCAACCTGTTTTACCTTTAACCTACGGCATACAGCCTTAGGCGCCGTGTTTCTTTTACTGACAGCTGAAAGCTCCCCGAAGGGGTAAGCTCGGCGCTGCCTGTTTTCTTTAACGTACGGCGTACAGCGTTAAACATACAGCTCCCCGAAGGGGGGTAGCGCTGCCTATAACCTGTAGTCTTGCGCTTCAGCTGCAAGTCTTGCGAGGCAAGAATCTTTTGCCCTAATCACGCTTTTATATTTAAGCTTGGTGCTTGGCGCTGATCCCTTCCCTAATCACGCCTTAATATTTAAGCTTGGTGCTGAGTTTCTAACTGACAGCTTACGGCTTAAGGCTGAAAGCTACCCGAAGGGGATATGACCACTACCACGCGAGCAAAACAGCGCGTTTTCATATGCTCAATAAACGCTTTATCATCCGCACCTTCACCAATTACCCCCTCTGTCACCCTAGTTGTCCGGTTGGCAATTCAGCCTAATTTTATATCAATAGGGCCGGTGTGGGAGTTATTATGTCATTGTATTCTGAAGAGCGTAAAGCAGCGGTTGTCAGTAAGTTATTG
>NZ_JAGDFX010000006.1 GCF_017498065.1 Oceanisphaera pacifica
GTTCGCCATTTAAAGTGGTACGCGAGCTGGGTTCAGAACGTCGTGAGACAGTTCGGTCCCTATCTGCCGTGGGCGTTGGATGATTGAGAGGAGCTGCTCCTAGTACGAGAGGACCGGAGTGGACGAATCCCTGGTGTTCGGGTTGTCATGCCAATGGCATTGCCCGGTAGCTACATTCGGAATCGATAACCGCTGAAAGCATCTAAGCGGGAAGCGAGCCTCAAGATGAGTCATCCCAAGGGCTTTAAGCCCTCTGAAGGGCCGTTTTAGACTAAGACGTTGATAGGTTGGGTGTGTAAGCGCTGCGAGGCGTTGAGCTAACCAATACTAATGACCCGTGCGGCTTAACCATACAACACCCAAGAAGTGTGAGACCTTGCGGTCGAGACTACAAAGATTATTTCAAAAACAGAAAATTGCTCCTGCATTTTCTGCACTTCCGCCCTCCATGGCGGTCGCAGTTTTCCAGATTACAATTTATGCCTGGCGGCCATAGCGCTGTGGAACCACCTGACTCCATGCCGAACTCAGTAGTGAAACGCAGCCGCGCCGATGATAGTGTGGCAGATGCCATGTGAAAGTAGGTCACTGCCAGGCGCCAAATTAGTAGGGTCGAATTCATTCGACCAAGAAAGCCCTTCACCTATGTGAAGGGCTTTTTTACGTGTGTAGGAAAGTGAAGGGTGAGGCGTAAGGGGGTGAGGTGGACGAGCCAAGACAAAGCCAGCCTTCATGCAGCAGATGACATTAGGGGCAGGCGCTATTTTTGCCGTCTTGTGCTGAAATTGCTGCTGCTATCTGCTATAAACAATGCCTATTTTTTCAGATAAAAGATATTAGACATGCGTTGGGATGTTAAAGGTTGGGCTGCACTACATGTGCTGGCGTTGCTGTTATTTTTCACTTGGTTTTTTGGGCTTTGGCAAAGCTTAGATAATGGCATATTCTGGTGGTTTAATGACAGGCTGGTGTCTATCCCTGGCTTTGCGCACTTTGTGGCTGTAGTTAACCAGCGCTGGATTGATGGTGTAGTGGCGCTGCTAATGGCCGGTTTTGTGTTTCGTTATGCTTGGCAGCTAAAAGGGCGTGAGCGAGCTAAAATTGGCTGTTTGCTGCTACTGATGGCAGGCTGTTTTTCTTTGCAAGCAGCGGCAGGTAAGGCTGTGCCCATTGAGCGAGCTAGCCCGACTATAGTGTATGAACAAGCAGAGCGTGTTAGTCAGTTAGTGCCTGATATTAAAGCTAAAGACGCGTCTGGTGATTCTTTTCCGAGTGATCATGGCATTGGCTTTGCTACTTTTTTGTTGTTTGCTTGTTATCGTTTTCCACGGCGCTATTTATATATAGTGGCGCCTTTGGTTTTTATTTTAGCCATGCCAAGAGTGATGTCTGGTGCCCATTGGTTTACTGACTTTATTTGTGGCTCAGTGCCCTTAGCTTTGATTACCGGAGCTTGGCTATTTCATACGCCGCTGGCTCATTGGCTGACGGAGTCTATGGTGACACCGGTAGAAAAACTACTGGCTAAGTGGCGACTGCAAGGCTAAGCCCTGCGGGCAGCTTTAAGTGTCAGCGGTAAGCTAAGTAAAAACACTAAGAAAAGGGCGACATTCTAATGCCGCCCTTTTTGCATTTTTTAAGCGGGCAGGGTGATGCGCTCGCTGCAAGGTAGTATGTCGTAGTCGACCATGACGGTTTCGTCGGCAAGATAACGACGTAGCATATCGAGGGCGACAAAAGCTAACAAGCGGCGTTGTGCGAGCGGGTCACGAAAATGCATTTGTAAAGTTTGCACCATACAGCTGGTTGGTGTTTTTAAAGCAATAGGCGTGCCTTGTGGGCCGGCGGCACCTATGGCTAAGGCAATAGGACGGGCTGAGACGTGTAACCAGTCGCCTAGGTCTTGAGCCTCATCTGGCAAACCTGCTAAATAATGCCCCTCAAACTCACGAGTGATAAGGGTAATGGTATCAGTTAAGCGCCCTGCGCTGGCATCTTCAAAGATCATCAAGTCTTTATCAGCGAGTAACGGCCCCATGGTGGCGGCAAAGTTTATTTCATCCCGTGCCACTAAATGTGTGCCTACCTCGGATAATAACTGGGCTTCGGCGCTATCTATTGCCGCACTATCGTCGGTATCTATGATCAATTTTACTTCTATGGTGGGCAGATTAGCACGATAACCCAGAGCAATGCCTTTAGGCCAAGTTAAGCTATCTAATCTATCGCTTAAGCCGGATTCTGATAAGCCAAACAAAAAGAATCGGCGTACCTGACTGCGACCATTTTCACCCAGTTGGCGACGCATTCGCGGTAAGATCTCATCAGTTATCATCTTTTTCAGCTCAGATGGCACGCCAGGAGTAAAGAATAAGGTGGCGCGGTTAAGTTTAATAGCAAAACCACAGGCGGTGCCTACCGGGTTATCGACCAGCTCGGCACCCTGAGGCAACATGGCTTGCTTATTATTACTTTTGGGCATTTCACGGTTACGACTGGCGTATTTTTCTTGCATCACTGTTAACCAGTGCTGATTAAGATCTAAAGGAACACCAGCGGCTTCGGCCATGGCTAAGGCACTAATATCGTCGGAGGTTGGGCCCAAACCGCCGTTAACGATAATTACATCGGCATGATGGCTACGTTGTTCAAAAAGCTCAATTAAATCAGCTTTATCGTCCCCCACAGTAAAGCGACGGCGTACTTGCCAGCCTTGTTCTAGCAATTGTTGTGATAGCCAACCTGCGTTGGTATCAGTAATTAATCCAGTTAGCACTTCGTCGCCTGTGCTGATCAGTTCAATAACAGGTTCCATAATTGTGTTCCTTAAAGATCGTTAGGCTGATATTACCGTATCTTAGTGCTTTGGCGCACGTCGAGGATGACAAGTTCTGCTACTTTGTTGTAGAGTTCTAGATGTCTAGACTTTCCTTTGACGTTGTACCTTGGAGTAAGCACATGCCTATCAGAATTCCCGACCGCCTACCGGCTGCTAATGTCCTGTCTCAGGAAAATATTTTTGTGATGACGGAATCTCGAGCTGTGGGTCAGGAAATTCGTCCGATGCGCGTGCTATTACTTAACCTGATGCCGAAGAAAATTGAAACCGAGAATCAGCTGTTACGTATGCTATCTAACTCGCCGTTACAAATTGGTGTGGATTTGTTGCGCATTGATGATAGGCCTTCCAAAAATACGCCACAGTCGCACCTAGAAAGTTTCTATCATGACTTTGAACAGGTTAAAGATCAGTTTTATGACGGTTTAATTATTACTGGTGCGCCTCTTGGGTTGACTGATTTTTGTGATGTGGTGTACTGGGAAAAAATAGAGAGGGTGGTTGAATGGTCTAAAAGTCATGTTACCTCGACCTTATTTTTATGTTGGGCGGCACAGGCGGGGTTAAAAATTTTATATGATCTTGATAAACGCACTCGCTTAGAGAAACTATCAGGGGTGTTTGCGCATAATAACCTCAGTGAATTTGATCCCTTAGTGCGCGGCTTTGATGACGTATTTTTGGCTCCTCACTCACGATACGCTGACTTCCCTGTAGATTTACTGCGTGAAAAAACAGACTTAAAGATTTTAGCTGCATCAGATGAGGCGGGTGTTTACCTAGCTGCCAGCCCAGACGGGCGCCAAGTCTTTGTTACGGGACACCCCGAGTACGATCCCCATACCCTACACAATGAATATCAGCGGGATCTGGCGGTAGGAATAGAGCCGCAGATGCCTGAAAATTATTATCCTGATAATAATGCAGATAATAATCCTCGTGCGACTTGGCGTAGTCATGGTCATTTATTGTTTTCTAATTGGCTCAACTACCATGTGTATCAGTTGACGCCGTATGATCTTAATACGTTAAGCGCGACGGGTGAGTCTTTAACAAGAGATTAGTTTTAGCGCCAAGTTCAAATTAGTTTAAGACAGCATTTGACCTGTGAGCGCACTAAAGTTTGCAGCATAACCGTTCGTTTAAGTGCAACAGTTGTAACAAGTCGTACCTAGATTTACCGGTACATGTGTTATTCTGAGCCGGATAAAATTATAGAGTTAATTGTGCCAATATGATCATCGTATAGACATAGCGCATGGATGTGATGTCTACTGAATGTGCTTGATGATGTCGCCCGCTCGACATCAAGTTATCGTGTATGTCCACAGTGGCAAATGGTTAACTTGATTGAAAAGACAGTTGAACATTTGCTTAAAGAAAGTATTTGGGCAAACCGATTGTGGCTTGAAAACTCGTAACCGGAAAGAAACTCGTATTGCCTTGTTAACATTAGAGTTGCAACAGTAGAGTGTTGTCATGCTGATGTTTGCCAAGGTATTAAAGGAATTGTTTTAATTTAAGTTGTCAGGAGATAAACATGGGTTTTCATAGCGCGCGTCATGTTGATGCGTTAAATCAGACAATGGCTGAGCTAGGTAGTGACATTAATGTATCGTTTGAGTTTTTTCCGCCAAATAGCGAGAAAATGGAGAATACCTTATGGAATTCGATTGAACGACTCAGCACCTTGGCACCCAAGTTTGTCTCCGTTACTTATGGTGCTAACTCGGGCACTCGAGATAGAACTCATAAGGTTATTAAAGACATTCAGGATAAAACAGGTCTAATAGCCGCACCGCACCTTACTTGTATTGATGCTAGCCGAGATGAACTGCGAGAGATTGCTAAAGATTATTGGAGTAACGGTATTCGTAAGATCGTTGCGTTGCGTGGTGATTTACCTGAAGGACTAGCTAAGCCTGATATGTATGCCGCTGACTTGGTGAGCCTGCTAAAAGAAGAAGCTGATTTTGATATTTCAGTAGCGGCATATCCTGAAGTGCACCCAGAGGCCAAAAGTGCTCAGGCAGACTTGTTAAGTTTAAAACATAAGTTAGATGCCGGCGCCAACCAAGCCATTACTCAGTTTTTCTTTGATGTGGAATCTTACCTGCGCTTTCGTGATCGCTGTGCGACTATTGGGATTGAGCAAGAAATAGTACCTGGCATTTTACCTGTTTCTAACTATAAGACCTTACTGAAGTTTGCAGGCTTTTCTAACGTGCGTATCCCTAATTGGATGCATCAGCGTTTTCAGGGGTTAGATAATGATCAAAATACCCGTAATCTGGTGGGAGCCAGCATAGCTATGGATCAGGTGCGGGTATTAAGCCAAGAAGGGGTGAAAGACTTTCATTTTTATACCTTGAACCGTTCAGATCTGACTTATGCTATTTGCCACAGCTTAGGTGTGCGGCCACACGTTACTGCTATCGCTTAAATTGATGATAAATACAAAAAGCCCCCACAGCCTAAGCTGTGGGGGCTTTTTGTCAGAGGAGTGGTTTAACCGTTACTCATCATGGGATCTGTTACTCCCATCAAATAAATGGCAGCCATACCCAGAATACCGATAACCAGTAAGTAGTAAATAGTAGGTAATGCTGTTTTGCGCAGCGTGGCACCTTCGCGGCCTAAGAGGCCGACGGTTGCTGACGCTGCTACTACGTTATGAATAGCTATCATGTTACCAGCTGCGGCACCCACAGCCTGTAACGCGACAATCATAGCGGTAGAAATACCCAAAGATTGTGCTGTTTCATACTGAAATTGAGCTAGCATCATATTAGAGATAGTGTTGGAACCTGCAATAAAGGCCCCTAAGGCGCCTACCACGCCGCTGATAGCAGGGAACATACTTCCCACCATTTCGGTTGCGAAATTGGCTGTCATTACTGGCATGCTCACCATATCTGCCGTATTGACACCCGAGTTAATGAAGATACGCACCATGGGTACGGTAAACAGTAAGACAAAGCCTGCTCCTAGTAGTGACTTGCTAGATTCAGATAGCGCCTTGCCGATTGGTTTGAATGATTTGGCCTGTAGCAGCACGGCGATAATTGATACTAGTATCAGTAAGCCACCGGGCAGGTAGAGAGGTTGGATATTAGCACTGATCCCTGCCTCACCAAGGATGTTGGTAAAGTTCATACTCAGGTTAGTGAGCCAAGCTTTGACCGTGTTGTTAGTACGGCTAAGTATCAGCAGTGCTGGTAGTAAAATATAGGGAAACCAAGCCATGAATAGGCCTACCGGACGTTCAGATATGTCATCGCGGCTAAGTTTGATCGAGCCGAGCCATTCGGTTGGCCAGTCTTTTTCTTCTGGAAAGTCCCAAGGAGTGCTGGGAATAAGAAACCCTTTACGAGCCGCTGTCACTACTATGGCTAGACCAATAAGTCCGCCCAAGAGTGACGGAAACTCTGGACCTAAGAGC
Organism: Oceanisphaera pacifica; assembly: GCF_017498065.1. Lineage (GTDB taxonomy): Bacteria > Pseudomonadota > Gammaproteobacteria > Enterobacterales > Aeromonadaceae > Oceanimonas > Oceanimonas pacifica. Next base: position 6,282 of record NZ_JAGDFX010000006.1, read on the forward strand.
AGCGCCGTAATTGCATAGGGAAGAGTAAAGGCCAAGCCGGAAAATAGAGCAAATGGCGCTATACTTAACCCTTCTTTCCAGCTTTTCTTTTTGCCAAAAAAGCGGGTGAGCATCACTGTCATGAGCACTGGCATTAGGGTGCCGGTGATGGCATGCAAAATGGCGACGTTATTCGTAACCAGCTGTAAATAGCTGGCCCAATCAGAGCCTGCACTGGCTAAGCCGGGAGCCATTCCTTGTGTATCTAGCCCAGCACTGACTCCGACTATGATAGGAGTTCCAACTGCACCGAAAGAGACGGGGGTACTCTGGATCATCATGCCCATGAGTACGGCCGCTAGCGCTGGGAAGCCCAATGCAACCATTAATGGCGCAGCTACAGCGGCCGGAGTACCAAAGCCTGAAGCCCCTTCAATAAAGGAGCCAAAACACCAGGCAACAATGATGGCTTGTACTCGTCTGTCTGGAGAAATAGCGGTAAAACCGTTACGAATAGTCGTAATCGCACCTGTATGTTTTAGGGTATTTAACAGGAGGATTGCCCCAAAAATTATCCACAACAAGGACACAGACATTACTGCTCCTTGCAAACTTGAAGCGAGAACTCGGGTGCCGGTCATGTCCCAGACAAACAACGCAATGATAACCGTCAAAGCAAAGGCGAAGGGCATGGCTTTTTTTGCTGGCCACTGCAATACCAGTAGTAAGGCTGCGGCTAGTAGTATCGGCGAAAACGCGATAAGCGCTAGCAGAGTATTAGACATTATTATTCAATTCCTTTTAAGAAAAATATGTTGTTTACAACCAGTGCAGTTAATCCTGTCAAGGGTCACCATTAATGTTGGTTATAGTTGGGTTGACTGAATAAGCGAACCTCCAGAGGTGTAGATGGAATAGTCAGGCAGACTGAGCGTACGACAGGAATGAGCCGAGCTACCTAACTTGTAGCTGGACGTTATTATGATGTTAGTTTTTTGTGGCTGGCTATTGTTTTACTTGTTGGTCCTACCAGTATTTTTAGTGCTGGTTATGTGGTTGGGTAAAAAAGTTATATATAACAGAGGGTTGTCGTTGTTGCTGTTGTTTTTTGTTCGTTTTTTAAAAGTGGTTTAACCAGGGGGTGCATTAAGAGCAAAATTAACGACGTATAAATTGGTTGCTTGGTCTTTACGGCAGGGCGGCATAAGCCGCCGGCCAAAAGTCTATTTAGTTGTTTGGTTTTTTATCAAAATGACCCGCCAGGGTGCGCTCCCAACCACCGGAGCGATCTAGGCGCTGCCCTTCATGCTCCAGCTCTAGTAGTCGTTCGCGAATATTCTTGATATGAGCTGTTGCAGCCTTGCGAGCCCACTCCGGACGACGACCAATAACGGCATTATAAATTTGCCGATGATGGCGATCTATTTGCTCTTTGTAGGGCGCAAGATGATAGAGATTATTAACTGAAGCGAGCACTGTGTTCAGCATCAATTGCATTAAGCTTTGCAGTGTATGAAGCAGTACCGGATTATGTGAAGCTTCACAAATAGATTGATGAAAAGCATGATCCAGCCGAGCTGCTTCTTGAGCTCCAGTGGTGCTGATCTGAGCTTGCTCTATGTCATTGAAGGCGCGGGTTATACGTCGAAAGTCATCTTCGGTACCGCGGTTAGCTGCCATATAGGCGGCTTGTCCTTCTAATAGTTCGCGGACTTCGAGTAAGTCGTATAAGGTACGTGGGTGATCTTGGAACAGGTAAACCAAAGGGTTGTCTGGCTCTAAGCGCGGCACCAAGCCTGTCACCATGGTGCCCTGACCGTGACGTGTTTCTATTAAGCCTCTTCCTCGTAACTCCTTTAGAGCTTCACGTAATATTGAACGAGAAACTCCTAGTCGCTCGGATAGCTGACGCTCAGAGGGGATTTTTTTTCCTGGTTTTAAGGTGCCATCCAGAATCAGCTGTTCCAGTCTTCTTGCTATAGAGCTGGACATAGATTCTTTTTCAGTATGATGAGTGTTAATTGGTAGTACCACTTATTGGTTCTCCATGGTTATTAACTGACAGTGCATGTATATCGTTGATTATTAACGCATTTCATGTTTCATTTTTCTTTTTTTAATTTAAAACTGGTATAACCTCTATAGATATAGATGGACTGCCTTCACTTGGCAAGCCATAATTTTTTTACTTTTGGTGGTGTGGGTGAATGCCCACCTTGCTTTTCATAATATGGAATGAAAATTATATGAACAACAGAGTGAGCAAAGGTGGTCTGCAAGTCGCAGCCAGTCTCTATCAATTAATTCAAGATGAAATATTACCAGGCACCGGAGTGAACGAATCTCACTTTTGGGCTGGCTTCGATTCTTTGGTCCATGAGTTAAGCCCCATTAACCACGCCTTGCTACAAACGCGAGATGATATACAGAGCCAGCTTGATAATTGGTATCGCCAGCATGCGCAACAGGCTTGGGATATGGACAGCTACCAAGAATTTCTGCGAGAAATTGGTTATTTGGTGCCTGTTGGTGAGGACTTCGATATCACGACCACTGGCGTTGATGCGGAAATTGCTCATGTGGCGGGCCCTCAATTAGTTGTGCCGGTCAATAATGCGCGTTTTGCTATTAACGCCGCGAATGCCCGTTGGGGTAGCCTATACGATGCGCTTTATGGAACCGATGCTATCGCTGACTCAGACGGGTGTGAGCGTGGTGCTGAATTCAACTCACAGCGCGCTAGCCGAGTGATTGAATGGACAATGCATTTTCTTGATCAGTCTTTACCTCTGGCTGTTGGTAGCCATGCTGATGTTAAGGCCTACCAAGTTCATGATACGACAACTGGCAAACAATTACAGGTAGTGCGCCTTGATGGTGAAGTGACTGGTCTTGCTGATCCTAAGCAGTTTGTTGGGGTGGGTGCCGATAAGCAGGATGAGATCATACTGTTTGTTAATAATGGCTTGCATATTGAACTACAGATCGATCGAGAAGACTCAATCGGTCAGCTTAGTCAAGCAGGCGTTAAAGATGTTGTGCTTGAGTCGGCCCTGTCTACTATTCAGGACTGTGAAGATTCCGTTGCCGCCGTTGATGCTGACGATAAAGTAGGGGTATACCGCAACTGGTTAGGATTGATGAAAGGCGATCTGACCGAGACTTTTACTAAAGGTGGTCAAACAATTACCCGTACCCTTAATCAGTCTCGTCGTTACAATGGCGCGGATGGCTCTACGTTAGAGTTGTCGGGGCGTAGTTTGTTACTGGTACGTAACGTCGGTCACTTGATGACCACAGACGCTATTCTTGATAGTCAAGGTAATGAAATACCTGAAGGTATACTGGATGCTGTGCTAACTAGCCTATGTGCACTGCATGACCTACGTGGTTCTCGTCAAAATAGCCCAGCCGGTAGCGTGTATATCGTTAAGCCGAAGATGCACGGCCCAGAGGAAGTGGCTTTTACTAACCAACTGTTTAACCAGGTTGAAGATCTGCTAGGCCTAGAGCGTTATACCCTTAAGGTCGGCGTTATGGATGAAGAGCGCCGCACCAGTGTTAACCTTAAAGAATGCATTCGGGCGGTGAAAGACCGACTGGTGTTTATCAATACTGGTTTCCTTGACCGTACTGGTGATGAAATTCACACCAGCATGGAGGCCGGAGCAGTTTTTTCTAAGGACAAAATCAAAGATCAACCTTGGATTAATGCTTATGAAGACTGGAACATGGACACAGGTTTAGCTTGTGGGTTGCAAGGCAAAGCGCAGATAGGCAAAGGCATGTGGGCTAAGCCTGATGAAATGGCGCAGATGCTTGCGAGTAAGCAAGCACATCCTGAAGCCGGTGCGAATTGCGCCTGGGTACCTTCACCAACGGCTGCAACGCTTCATGCCACTCATTATCATCAGTTGCTGGTTGCCACTCGTCAGCAGCAGTTGAAGTCGCGTGAGTTTGCTAGCTTAAATGACCTACTCACCCCACCGCTAGCTATAGGTGAAAATTTGTCGCCTGAGCAAATTCAGACTGAATTAGACAGCAATGTACAAAGTCTATTGGGCTATGTCGTTCGTTGGGTCGATCAAGGGGTTGGCTGTTCTAAGGTGCCAGATATTAATAATGTGGGATTGATGGAAGATAGAGCAACCTTGAGGATTTCGAGTCAACTGCTGACAAACTGGCTACGCCATGGCGTGTGCAGTAAAGAGCAGTTGACGGAGACCTTGAAGCGTATGGCGGTCGTGGTTGATCAGCAAAACAGTCAGGATAGCGAATACCAGCCCATGGCACGAGACTTTAACGGTATCGCCTTTAAGGCTGCTTGTGATCTTGTATTCAAAGGGGCAGAGCAGCCAAACGGCTATACTGAACCTCTGTTGCATGCTCGGCGCCGAGAGCGTAAAGCGCTAGGCTAATCATTGTAAGGCCGCCGAGGCAGCAAAGACGCTGTGGTTGGCGGTCATATTTATGCCATTTCTCAGTGATTGCTTGCGGTCTACTCAAAGACCTTTGAGTTGAATTAAGTTAAGGATTAAAAATGCTCACTATTAATCGTTTAAGCCAAACGGAAGCACACCTTTTGATTGAAGGTGCACGTCGCAAGGCTATTGAGATTGAAGTACCTATGTGTATCGCCATTGTAGACGAGTCCGGCAACATGATCTCTTTTGATCGTATGGATGGCGCTAAAATAACCAGTATCACTATTGCCCAAGACAAGGCATTTACTGCGGCTGCTGCTCGTAAGGCCACCCATGAATATAATGCTGCCTGTGTGCCAGGCAATTTAGTCTTTGGCATACATACTGCCATTGGGGGGCGTTTGTGTGTGGTCGGTGGAGGTTTGCCTGTTGTCGTCGACGGAGCGGTTGTAGGCGGGATTGGTTTGAGCTCAGGGTCTCCGCAGCAAGATATGGAATGTGCTGAGGCGGGTATCGCATACTTAGAACAGCATCTTAGCAACCCTCGTTAATTACTTATCTGCTAAGGAGTAACAGAATGGACCAGAGCAAACAACCGGATAAAGCCACGCTAACACAGATGTTTCGGGCGTTTATTGAACCAGAATATGTCATTAGTGATGAGGAAACCCAGCGCCCCTATGAGTGCGATGGCCTATCTATGTATTGCGAGATGCCCTTAATTGTTGTGCTTCCCAGTACGGTAGAGCAGGTGCAGGAAGTAATGCGTATTTGTCATCGTTATGGTATTCCGGTGGTAGCGCGCGGTGCAGGTACCGGTCTTTGCGCTGGGGCAATGCCTAGTTCTGATGGTGTGTTGCTTTCGTTGGCGCGCTTTAAGCATATTATTGAGATTGATGCATTGGCACGCAGTGCTCGTTTACAACCAGGAGTACGTAATCTAGCCATTAGTGAAGCAGCAATGGACTACGGTTTATATTATGGTCCAGATCCGTCCTCGCAAATTGCGTGTACTATCGGTGGTAATGTGGCGGAGAACTCCGGTGGGGTGCATTGTCTTAAGTATGGTTTAACAGTACATAACTTATTAAAAGTAGAAATGGTGACTGTTGAAGGAGAGCTGATCAGCATAGGCAGTGAAGGGTTGGACAGTAATGGCATCGATTTACTTGCTTTGATTACCGGTTCAGAGGGATTGTTGGGCGTTATTACTGAAGTCACAGTCCGGCTACTACCTAGCCCAGAAAAGGCACAGGTTGTTATGGCCACTTTTGACAATGTGCAAACGGCAGGTGATGCCGTAGGTGGTGTAATTGCTAAGGGCATTATTCCGGCTGGCTTAGAAATGATGGACAGTCACGCCATTGTTGCGGCTGAGGCTTTTGCTCAGGCTGGTTATCCGGTAGATGCTCAGGCACTGCTATTGTGTGAGCTTGATGGTATGGCCGCTGAGGTACAGGAACAGATTTCAGAAGTTGAAAAGCTGTTTACTGAGCTGGGCGCAACTTCTACTCGTGTATCTCAAAGTGAGGCAGAGCGCGCATTGCTGTGGAAAGGTCGTAAGTCTGCTTTTCCGGCTGTAGGTCGGATTTCACCAGATTATTATTGTATGGACGGAACCATTCCGCGCAGTCAGCTTGCTCATGTACTGACTGAAATGCAGCGGCTTTCTGAACACTATAACCTGAGAGTCGCAAACGTATTCCATGCAGGTGATGGCAACCTGCACCCATTAATTTTATTTGATGCGAATGTACCCGGTGAGTTTGAAAAAACAGAAGAGTTTGGCGGCCGTATTCTCGAACTATGTGTAGAAGTTGGAGGCTGCATTACCGGTGAACATGGGGTTGGCATCGAAAAAATTAGACAAATGACAGTGCAGTTTAATGAGCAGGAACTTAGTCAGTTCTGGGCTATTAAACACGCTTTTGATCCCGTTGGCACCCTTAACCCAGGTAAAGGGATCCCTGTGTTAAAACATTGTCAGGAATACCGTGCACTCGATAAACCCAAGGGTGAGTCAAGGCACCAGCAGGGAGAACATGTATGAAAGATATCAGTCATGAGCTGATCGAGCGGGTCAAGCTGGCTCGTACCGACGGGGAAAAATTGCGAATTGTAGGCGGCAATAGCAAACACTTTATGGGGCGAGAGCTTGAAGGAGAGCCCATTAGCTTGACCGAGCATAGAGGGATCCTTAGCTATCAGCCAATTGAGCTGGTGTTAACGGCTAGAGCCGGTACACCACTGGCTGACATTGAGGCTACTTTAGCCGAACAAGGACAGATGCTTGCATTTGAACCCCCATTGTTTGATGGGCGAGCCACCCTAGGCGGCACTTTGGCTTGCCACCTATCTGGGCCTAGTCGGCCTTGGAGTGGCTCAATACGAGATCACGTATTGGGTGTTCGCTTGATCAATGGACGGGGCGAATCACTGCGCTTTGGTGGCCAAGTGATGAAGAATGTGGCGGGCTACGATGTATCAAGAATGCAGGCTGGGGCAATGGGCACTTTGGGGATCATTAGTGAAGTGAGCTTAAAAGTTATGCCTCGTCCTGCGGCTACTGTGACGTTAGTACAAGAGATGGATGCTGCGCAGGCTATTGAAGAAATGAATCGTTTATCAGGTCAACCACGGCCTCTGACTGGTGCTTGCTGGTTTGATAATCATCTTTACTTACGCCTTGCAGGAGCGCGTAGTGCAGTCGATAGCACAGTGAGTCAATGGTCCGGTAAGGTGCTAGAAGATGCGGATACTTTGTGGAGAAAACTCGGTGAGCAGCAGCTAGATTATTTTGCTGGTGACTATCCTCTGTGGCGTTTTTCACTAAATAGTCATGCCCGCCATTTGTTGCCGGAAGAATCTTGGCTGCTTGATTGGGGAGGAAGCCAACGTTGGTTGCGTGGTGACTTCGCCCGTAGGGAGCTGGAAAGTTTGGCGGAAAGTGCGGGGGGACAGGTAAGCCTCTACCGTGGTGGTGACCGTCAGCAGGAAGTGTTCCATAGCCAGCCTGAAGCATTGCGGTTATTGCACCAGCGACTTAAAAATGCTTTTGATCCGGACCGAATTTTCAACCCCGGCCGCCTCTATAGCTGGATGTAACAGGACGATATTATGCGTACACAAATTAATGTTAAATACCTGGACCATCCTGATATCCAGGAAGCAGACTCCATTTTGCGCAGTTGCGTACATTGCGGCTTCTGTACTGCTACTTGCCCTACTTATCAGGAGCTGGGCGATGAGCGGGACGGCCCCCGCGGACGTATTTATCTGATTAAGCAGTTGTTAGAAACTGGTGATATTAGCGAGAAGTCACAAACTCACCTGGATCGCTGTTTGACTTGCCGCAGCTGCGAAACGACTTGTCCTTCTGGTGTAAAGTACGGTCGTTTGGCTGAAATCGGTCGTGGTATTATGGAAGAGCAGCTAGAGCGACCTTTTAAGCAGAAGTTGGTACGCTGGTTATTGCGTAAGGTACTGCCTTATCCTAGTCGCTTTGGTCCTTTGTTACGGCTGGGGCAGTTGGGGCGACCTATACTGCCTGCCGAGTTAAAAGCTAAAGTACCAGCCAAACAGCCTTCACTGGCTTGGCCTCAGTCAAATCATGCTCGGCGCATGTTGGTACTAGGAGGCTGTGCTCAGTCATCGGCTACACCTAATACTAATGTGATTGCGGCACGGGTACTCGATAAGTTGGGAATAAGCTTGTTGATGGCACCAGAAGCTGGATGTTGTGGAGCAGTGAGTTATCACCTGTCTGCTCATGAGGAAGGACTGGCGTTTATGCGCCGTAATATTGATGCGTGGTGGCCCGAAATTGAGGCTGGAGCAGAAGCCATCGTCATTAGTGCTTCTGGCTGTGGTGCCATGGTTAAGGAATATGGGGAAAAGCTCATTAAAGATCCTCAGTATGCTGCCAAGGCGAAGCGAGTGAGTGAGTTGGCCAAAGACATTGGAGAGATCTTGGTCAAGGAAGATCTTGCGCAATTGCAACTACAAAACCAAGGTCGTAAAACGGCGGTACATTGCCCCTGTTCGCTACAGCATGGACAGCAACTTGGCGGGTTAGTTGAGCAAATATTGCAGCAAGCTGGCATTGAGCTGACTCGCACCAGAGATGGACACTTATGTTGTGGCTCTGCCGGAACTTACTCGATACAACAGCCAGAGATGAGTCAGAAATTACTGTCTAATAAGCTGGAGGCGTTAACTATTGAAAATCCAGAGCAGATAGTCACCGCTAACGTTGGTTGCCAACTTCATCTGGGAAGTAAATCCGAGGTGCCTGTAAAGCATTGGATTGAGTTGTTAGACCCACGATAATTGTGCTGAAGGCGCCTATCGTTAGGTAGTAAATGAACACGGCAGTATTTAAGTAAAAAGCCTCCTCGGCATAGTTGGTCGTGGGGGCTTTTGACGTCACTTATACTCATAATACCGAATACACTTAATATGTATTCTCTTGTAAGTCGGTCGGATAAAAGAGGAAACCGGTCAGCGCCATGTCTGGCACTATTCGGGTCGCTGGAGTCGCCCTCTTTGTTCGGCTTTTATAGCAAGTCAAGCTGACACCTTTTTAGTACGATTGCTATAAAAAATAGACTCAAATTAATCGTTTAAGTCTGATTGCTAATTGACTTGTACAGGCTCTTTATTCCACTATTAACGTTTTCGTCCGTACTTAGTTGGAACCAGATACGGATATACAAGAGCCAATATTATAAAAGGATTTCTGATGCGTATAAAATCACTGGCGCTTGCCTTGACTGCTGCACTGGGCATAACCGTTAGCACTGCGGCTTTTGCTCAAGAAACTCGTGAGTTTTCTGTTTCGACCGTGTTATCTGAGGCTTTCCCTTGGGGGCAGGCGGCAGAAAAATGGGCGGAGCTGGTGAACGAGCGCTCTGAGGGACGACTCACGCTTAAAGTGTATCCTAATGCGCAGTTAGTCTCAGGTGATCAGACTCGTGAGTTTTCAGCTATGCGCAGTGGCTTGATTGATATGGCCGTGGCTTCCACTATTAACTGGTCGCCGCAAGTACCTGAGTTGAATTTGTTTTCTCTGCCGTTTTTAATGCCTGACGAAGCTGCAATTGATGCTATTACTCAGGGTGAAGCGGGTAAGAAAATTTTTGCTGCCATCGATAAAAAGGGTGTGAAGCCATTAGCATGGGGTGAAAACGGCTTTCGCGAGCTGTCTAACTCTAAGCACCTGATTGATAGCCCAGAAGATGTGCAGGGACTTAAGGTGCGAGTGGTAGGCTCACCATTATTTTTAGATACCTTTAGTACCTTAGGTGCTAACCCGACACAGATGAGCTGGGCGGATGCGAAGCCTGCACTCACCACGGGAGCGATTGACGGCCAAGAAAATCCGTTGTCGGTGTTTGATGTGGCGCGAGTTGATCAAGTAGGGCAGAACTATTTGACCTTATGGCATTACATGGCCGATCCGCTGGTGTTTGGGGTGAATAAAAAGGTATGGAAGTCGCTACCCCAAGCAGACCGTGATTTACTACAACAAGCCGCTGTGGATGCCGGGGCTTGGGAAATAGAAAAGTCGCGCCGCGAACTTACAGAAACCCTAGTCGCGATTAAAGAGCGTGGTGTTGAAGTGACCGAATTAACTCCTGAACAGCACCAAGCCTTCGTTGATGCTACCGCCGAGGTATATACCAAGTGGACACCGCGTATTGGTGAGCAACTTGTGAATGAAGCCCAGGCTGCGATTGCTAATCGCTAAGATGTAAAGCCTCTATGTTAGCTCGGCTACCAGCCGGGCTGCATTATATAAGTTAACCCCCTGTCGAGAATTACGTTCATGTCTAATATTGCCCCCGACGCCCGGCCTGAGCGCTGGTTGGCGGCCTTCGCCCTACTGGTCATCTGTCTGATCAGTTTGGGTAATGTGGTGGTGCGCTACACCACGGATGCATCCTTTGCCTTTACTGAAGAGCTTTCAGTTTTTTTATTAGTAGTGGTGACCTTTGCTGGCGCGGCGGTGGCGGCGCGTCGTCATGTGCACATTCGCATCGAATTAATCGAAGGGCTGTTGCCGGTTCGACTACGGCCGGTGCTATATGTGCTGCAATGGGCGGCTAGCGTCTTGTTATTAGGCTTAGTGGTGTGGTATGGAGCGCTACTGGCTTGGGAGGAATACAGTTGGGAGTCGTTATCACCGGGATTGGGATACCCTACTTGGATTTATCTGATTTGGTTACCGGTGTTATGTTTAATCATTATCGGTCGGTTGACGCAGAGCGTGGTAGAGCGCTGTCGCACTTGCCTACAAGCAGGAGGCGAATATGAGTCCTGATCTTTTGATGCTGTTGGTCTTTGCAGGCTCTATGTTGCTGGGGATTCCTGTTGCCTTCGCGCTAGGATTGGGCGGAGCTGCAGGCATTGTGGCTGGACTATCTCCTGATATGCTGGCGACTTTAGGTACCAATACTTATAACAGCATTGCTAAATATCCGTTAATTGCTATCCCGCTATTTATTCTTACTGGGCTTATTTTTGAGCGAGCTGGAGTGGCGGCCAGCCTAGTGCGCTTTGCTCAAGCGTTAATCGGTCCACGCCACGGTGGTTTAGGGTTGGTAGTGGTGTTGGTATGTTTAATTATGGGCGGTATGAGCGGCTCAGGGCCAGCCGATGCCGCTGCGGTTGCCATGGTGATGCTGCCTAGCATGACCAAAGCTGGTTACCCCAAACCTTTTTCGGCGGCCTTAATCGCTTCGGCTTCTTCGACTGCAATATTGATCCCACCATCTATCGCGTTGATCTTGTATTCGATTGTGGTGCCGGGGGTAGATTTGCGGGCTCTGTTTGCCGCTGGTTTGTTTCCCGGCTTGCTGGCCGGAATGTCGTTACTGCTGCCGGTATGGTGGTTGGCCAAGCGCCATGGTTGGGAAGACCCAAAGCACAGCGAACGGCTCGACTTAAAAGAGACTTTTATTAAAGCTTTGCCGGCATTATTTGCCCCAGTGCTTATTTTGGGTGGGTTACGGTCAGGATTATTTACACCAACCGAAGCTGCGGTGGTGGCAGTAACGTACGGTTTAATCGTTGGCATTTTTGTCTATCGTCAGCTCAGCTTAAAAGACATTTGGGTCCTATTAGGTGAAGCGGGCATGGTATCTGGCGTGGTGATGATCATCATTTCTCTGGCGGGAATTTTTGCTTGGGCTGGTACCACCTTGGGGACGTTTACGTATCTAGCGCAGTCTATGTTGTCGTTATCAGATCAAGGGTGGGTATTATTGCTGCTGATTATGGTGTTGGTGCTGCTGGCGGGTATGTTACTGGATGCTATTTCTATTTACTTAATTATCACCCCTGTTTTAATCCCCTTAATGCAACATTTTGGCTGGAACCCTGTCTGGTTTGGGATCTTGCTGGCAATGAACATTGCTATTGGTCAATTTACGCCGCCGGTGGCCATTAACTTGATGGTGACCACGCAGATTGCAGGTATTCGGTTAGAGAAAACCTTTGGTTGGGCGCTATTTTTCATGCTCACCATGTTATCGGCCTTGGTGTTAGTGATGCTATTTCCCGGAATCGCACTTTGGTTACCGGAAAAGTTAGGCTACGTGGTTGGCCCTTGGTAATACCAATCTGGACACTAGCCGTTCAGATTTAAAAGTAGCGCAGAGCTAACTCTAAGATAAAGTTTTATCTGCCACGGAGTACACGGAAAAATAGTGAGCAGATCTGAAAGGACTCATTTATGGTAAGACTAAACTCAACTCCTAAACGAGGGGGCCTTACCATTAAAAGTTTTTCCGTGTCTTCCGTGGCCACTATTGCTTTAGCTCTGAATCCCCTCATGTTCTCATTTTGCTTTAAATCCCAACAACCTTAATGCATTTAGTGTTACCAGCGCGGTGGCACCCGTGTCGGCTAAAATTGCCAGCCATAGGCCGGTAATGCCTAAGATACTGGTGACCAAAAAGATGGCCTTTAGCCCTAGCGCCAAGCTAATGTTTTGTCGAATATTACGATTGGCGGCGCGTGATAATAACACCGCATCTGCCAAGCCGGTTAAGCGACTGTGGGTAAGGGCGGCATCGGCGCTGTCGAGTGCGACATCTGTGCCTTGGCCCATGGCAATGCCAACGCTTGCCTGCTTAAGAGCGGGCGCATCATTAATGCCATCTCCCACCATGGCCAATGCGCCTGATTGTTCGAGCTGTTGTAGCTGAGTAAGTTTATCTTGTGGCGATAGCTGGGCTTGATAGTCAATCCCTAGCTGGTCGGCAATACGCTTGGCAGCAGCGTTATGATCGCCAGTTAACATCACACTATGAATACCCAGTGCGTTAAGGGCGCTAATGCCTGCTTTGGCATCGGTGCGCAGGGGATCACTTAGCGCAAATAAGGCGGCGAGTTGCTGATTGACCATTAAGGCGGCCAAGGTGTAACCCTCAGCTTTGAGTTGATGAATGCAAGCTTCTTGCTGGGCTGTTAACTGCGCCTTGGATACATGAGCGGGCGTGCAAATCATTAAGGGTTGGTTTTGCCATTCACTTTCGATGCCAGCACCGGGCAAGGTACGTTTAAACGCCAGTGATTCAGGCTTAATACCTTGCTCATCGGCGGCGGCCACTATGCTTTTCGCTAGGGGATGATGAGAGCCACTTTCTAATGCAGCGGCCAAGCTTAACACTTGTGATTCGCTAAATGGCGGATAGCAAATAAGTTGATGAAGCTGCGGCTTACCTTGGGTTAAAGTGCCGGTTTTATCAAAGGCCATGGTCTTGGTTTGACCAAGTTGTTCTAGTGCCGCGCCGCCTTTAATTAAAATACCCATGCGACTGGCGCTGGCCAATGCCGAGGTGACAGCGGCCGGGGTGGAGATCACTAAGGCGCAAGGGCAACCAATCAGCAATAACACTAGACCGCGATAAATCCAAGTTTCCCAGTCTGCAGCCATCAGCAAAGGGGGCATTAAGGCCACTAACGCTGCAGCTAAGATCATGGCTGGGGTATACCAGCGACTAAAGCGTTCAATAAAGCGGGCTATGGGGGCTTTGTTTGCTTCTGCGGTTTCAATTAAATGTAAAATTTTATCTATGGTGTTATTGCCTTGCTGAGAGGTCACCCGTACTCGCACTGCCACATCCACTAATAAGCTACCTGCGGTAAGGGTGTCGCCTTGCTGCTTATCAACCGGCACCGACTCCCCCGTTACGGCACTTTCATCAAACGCGGCCAGTTCACTTAATAAAACACCGTCTACGGGTAAGCGACCACCGGGGTGGACTTCTATTTCGTCATCGGGATTGAGCTGGTTGGCATCTACCGTCAGTATACCTTGAGCGGTGATTTTGCGTGCTTCATTGGGCACTAGCGCCATTAAAGCACTGACCCCAGAGCGTGCTTTATCGGCGGCGAGACTTTCTAACTGCTCACCGATCATAAAGAGTAATAACACCATGGCGGCTTCGGCGGTTTCACCCAGCAAGAGAGCCCCGCAAGCCGCGACTGTCATTAAGGTTTCAATAGAAAAAGGTGAGCCATTACGTGCCAGTCGCCACGCTTTATTACCAATTGGCCATAAGCCCCAAACGGTTGCCAATGTAAAGAGTACAGGGGCTAAAGGTGGCAATAGCCACAGGCTAGTACTGGCTAGCAGCAATAAGGTGACTAATATCAAAATGGCGTGATAGCGCTGCCACCAGGGTGTTTTGCGATAATCTGACGTTGCAGAGGTTTGTTCGCTGAGCGCGGTGAAGCCTATTGCATCAACGGCCTCCTCTACTTGCTGAGCTGTGGTGTCGGCGGATAAGCGTACGTGTAAGCGCTCTGTAACAAAGCGTACTTCGGCACTGAGTACGCCGGGCAAACGATGCAAGGCGGTCTCTATTTTTGCGGCACAGCTTGGGCAGTCCATGCCTTGAATGCGCCAAGCGTGAGACGCGCCTGCATGAAATTCATTATTGGTGGCCGCCTGCTCATTGACCTGTGTGATGTCATGATTACAGCAAGACTCAGTATGCTTAGTGTTAGCGTGATGACTGCACTGTCCCATGTTGTAGCACCTTATTTTAAGTAACTAATTTGAAGTAACTAAAGGCAGCTTAAACCATAGAGGTATCTCTAAGGTCAATAGGCGGCAGCGTTTGTTGAGCATATTCAATAAGGCGTAGCGATAAATCTTTATGAACCCCTCTTTCTAATAGCCAGCGGTGCCAATACAGTGGCTCTGTAAGTCGGCCTTGGGGGTAGAGCTCGATAAGCTTGCCTGTTTGTAAGTCTTGCTCGATCATGAGTTTGGGGATCAGACAATAGGCAGCGCCAGAGCGCGCAATAGCGACAAAGGCTTCGGCAGAGCGCACTGCATGGCAGGGGTAGTTACCCACAGGTAAGCCGAAATGCTGCTCTATATAGCGTGCATGCATGTCATCTCTTTGATCGAATGCCACCGCCGGTGCCTGTTGTAGGGCGGTTTGGCTCAAACCTTGGGCAAAGTAGCGCTGTTTAAATTCGGGTGTAGCAACCAATAAGTAATCCATTTGACCCAGTGCATCGCTACAACAGCCTGATGGAGACTCAGCGTGCAGACTTATGGCGCCAAACGCCTCGCCACGTGCGAGTCGTTCAAGGCTGCGAGATTCATCTTCAATCAGCAAGTTGAGCTCAATGGGGTGACTATGTAACAGCGGTGTAAGGGCGGGAATTAACCAAGTTGCGAGGCTGTCAGCGTTAGTGACAATAGTGACAGTGAGAGGCTTTTGTGGGGCATCAGGCAATAAATCTGCCATAACCGCGCTTTCTAGTTGGCTAACTTGACGATAATGCGCCAGTAGTCGGTGGCCTGCGTCTGTGAGGCGCAGAGGTTGCCCACGGATCAGTAAGGGTTGGGCTAATCGCAACTCTAGCTGCTTAATACGCTGAGAGACGGCCGACTGTGTTAGGTGCAGCGCGTGGGCGGCCCGTTCAAAGCTTTGCTCACTGACTACCTTATCGAATGCCGCCAACAGTTTATAATCCAGTTCGCTCATCTCTGTTCTTTATATTAATTTTTTTAAAGGTAGTTAAATTATATTAGTTTTACTTAACAGTGACGACTCTTTACTCTGCCGCTATTCAGGTAAATAAGGCGGCGCGAGTCATGATGTGTTGGTTACCTTGGGTGCAAGGTTTTACGCTGGGGGCGGGGTTGATTATTCCCATAGGCGCACAAAATGCGTTTGTGCTTAATCAGGGGATGCGCCGGCAATATCACCTATTAGTGGCGGCTATTTGTAGCGTATTTGATGTGTTGCTAATTAGTTTGGGGGTGTTTGGTGGTGGGGCTGTGCTGCAATCACACAGCCTATTATATTGGGGGGTGAGTATAGCTGGCATGGCATTTTTGTTGCTATACGGTGCACATTGTTGGCGTAGGGTGTTTCAGGCACAGCAAATTATGGCGCTAAATAGTCAGCAACGGGGGCTAAAAGCGGCCATTATCGGTGTATTAGCGGTCACCTTGCTTAATCCTCAGGTATATATTGAAACCGTGATGATTTTGGGTTCGGTAGGCGGTGGCTTGGCCAAATACGATAAATGGGCGTTCGCCATTGGTTGTTTTTGTGCCTCTTTGTTGTGGTTTTTTACGTTAGCGTTGGCCGCCTCTCGTATGAGTCACTGGTTAAACCGGCCGATAATACAAAAGGTAATGGATGGCGCCATTGGTACGCTTATGTGGCTACTCGCCGCTAAATTAGCGTTCGGCTTGTATGAGTACGCTTAAGCTTAAGCTGTGTTGAGTGTTGAGTTATAAAAAACTCAACACTCAACATTAAAAACTCAACACTCAGTGATTTGCATTAAGCGCTCAGTGCCCGTTCTAGATCGGCAATAATATCGTCGATATGCTCGATACCGATTGATAAACGGATCATCTCAGGCGTAACGCCGGCTTGAGCTTGCTCAGCTTCACTCATTTGACGATGGGTGGTGGAGGCGGGGTGGCAAGAGAGTGAGCGCGTATCACCAATATTCACTAAGCGCTTGATTAGCGCTAATGCGTCATAAAAACGCACACCTGCTTCATAGCCGTCTTTTAAACCAAAAGATAAAATAGCCGACGGCTTACCCTTCATATAACGCTGAGCACGCTCATAGTCGGGGTGATCTTTAAGGCCGGCGTAGTTGACCCACTTCACTTTGGGATGAGCTTGTAAAAACTCCGCGACTTTAAAAGTGTTCTCTACATGACGTTCCATGCGTAGCGGCAGGGTTTCTAGGCCTTGTAGTAGTAAGAAAGTATTCATGGGCGATAAGGCACTGCCGGTGTTGCGCAGTGGCACTGTGCGGGCACGAGCAATAAAGGCTGCAGGCCCAAAAGAGTCGGTATATACCACACCATGATACGCGGGCTCTGGGTTACTAAATTGCGGGAAGCGTGCTTTATGCTTCGCCCAATCGAACTTGCCGCTATCTACAATCATGCCACCCAGTGAGTTACCGTGACCGCCAATATATTTAGTGAGTGAATGCACGACGATATCGGCACCAAACTCAATGGGCTTGCATAATATGGGGCTGGCAACGGTATTATCGACCACTAATGGCACACCTTGGGCGTGAGCAACATCGGCAAGGCCTTGTAAGTCGGTGACATTACCTGCGGGGTTGCCGATACTTTCGCAGAATACTGCCTTGGTATTATCGTCAATCAGCTTGGCGATGGCCTCTGGGCTGGCATCTTCGGCAAAGCGCACTTCAATACCCATGCTGGGTAGCATGTGGGCAAACAGGGTATAAGTGCCGCCATACAGTTGTGGCGTGGTGACTATGTTGTCGCCATTTTGCGCTAAAGTAATTAACGCATAATGAATGGCTGAACTGCCCGCAGAAACGGCCAAACCGGCAATACCACCCTCTAATGCCGCAACCCGCTGCTCAATCACATCGTTAGTCGGGTTCATGATGCGGGTATAAATATTGCCAGGCACTTCTAAGTTAAATAAGTCGGCACCGTGTTGGGCGCTGTCAAACTCGTAAGCCACGGTTTGATAAATAGGCACGGCCACAGATTTAGTGGTGGGATCTGTGGTGTAACCGTGGTGAACGGCGAGGGTTTCGTCTTTCATAAAATACTGTCCTTGTGTGAGAGGTACTGCCCAATGTAGGAAGTTTCACTCTGCGTGTAAAGTCGACCTTAGCGAGGTAAGAATATTTGCGCCAATAAGCCGCCTTGGGGGTGATTGCTAAGTAGTAATTGACCGCCATGTTGATGAATAAGAGTGCGGGCGATAGCTAAGCCTAGGCCAATGCTGCCACCTTCTACGTTACGGGCTGAATCTAAGCGAATAAAAGGCTTAAATACCTCGGCTAGCTGATCGTCAGCGATACCGGGGCCAAAGTCGCGAATATTGATCTGAATTTGCTCATGTGTGGCACTTAAGCTTGTCTCCACTTTGTCACCATACTTTACTCCATTATCGAGTAAGTTTTGTAACGCTCGGCGCAATGCGGTTGACCGGCCGCGATAGAGTATGGTGTCTTGCGCCGTTAATACGACTGAGTGGCCGTTATCTTGTAAGTCATCACACACACTTTGCAACAAGCTGGTTAAGTCTAAGTTGTTTATGGGTTCGGCAAGGCCATCTTCACGGGCAAATTGTAAGGTGGCATTAAGCATTTGCTCCATTAACTTAAGGCTTTGTTGTATTTTTTGTTTGTCTTCTCCGTCGGGGAGAAACTCACAACGCAGTTGTAAGGTAGTTATCGGGGTGCGCAAGTCATGAGAAATGGCTGCCAGCATGTGAGTTCTGTCCGACACAAATCGATCGAGCCGGTTTTGCATGCGATTAAAGGCACTGAGGGTGTCACGAATTTCTCGCGGCCCGCTTTCGTTGATCGGCTCCGGTTTATCACCGCGGCCCAAGCGTTCTGCTTGTAGGGCTAACTCGTTTAAAGGGCGAGTGGTGCGCTGTAATAGCCAGATCATTAATCCCGCGAGTAAGGCGGCTAGCACAATAAAAGAGAGTACGGCTTTAGCCGACCAACCGGGAATATCACTGTCTGTTAGTGAGGTAAAGCTTAGCCAGCGACCATCATTTAACTCTATGCCGCCTTGTAAGCGAATATCGGGTCTAGCAGAAGGGTGACGGTGGCGAGGAAAATTACGCGGCGAGTGATGACTTCTAGAGGCTTTGTGCTCTACGTTAATATGAATGGCGCGCTGCTTGGGGTAGCCGAGTTTGCTACGCACTATATGTTCAAACCGTGCACTGCGCTCATTGGATGTGGGCCGGGAATTATTAATATTAAGGCGCAGGGTTTCGCTGCGGCTGGCGCGCAAAATTTCATTATGTAAGGCAGGAGGTGCTTGGTTTAATAGCCGTGTGACAGAGATCAAGCGCTGCAAGGTAAAGCGACTATTCACCAAGCCTAAGGTTTCCTCTCGCTCCATACGATAAATTTGGATACCTACCAGCTGGATCAGGACTAAGGCCAACAGCGCCACCATAATCACTTGTCCGGTGAGGCTACTCAGCCAAAAGCGTAGTCGTTTAATTCCCATGGCGCACATCGGTCACCAGCATATAGCCACCCCCCCAAATGGTTTTAATTAATTGTGGTTGCTTAGAGTCGCGTTCTAACTTGCGCCTGAGCCGACTGACTAAGGTGTCGATGGCGCGATCAAAGGCTTGGGCTTCTCGGCCGCGGGCCAAATCCAGTAATTGGTCGCGACTGAGTACATGGTGTGGGTGCTGGGTAAATACCCGTAATAAGTCGAACTCGGCCGTGCTTAAGCTTACGGTTACGCCTACATCATCACGCAGCTCACGGCGAGCAAGATCTAAGCGCCAACGATCAAAGTGCAGGTGCTGTACTTCTTCGGGTGTGATGGGCACGCCAGCCATAGGTTGCCGTCTTAATACTGCCTTAATACGGGCGAGTAGCTCGCGTGGGTTAAACGGCTTGGGTAGGTAGTCATCGGCGCCCATTTCTAATCCCACTATACGGTCTGTTTCTTCACCGACTGCGGTAAGCATAATAATGGGTACCTCATTGCCTTGACCGCGCAGTTCACGACACAAAGTCAGGCCGTCATCACCGGGTAACATGAGATCGAGAATAATCAAATCAGGTTCTTGATGGCTTAAATGCTGGCGCATTGCATGCCCGTCGGGCACGGCTTGTACCTGATAACCGTGCTGCTCTAAAAAGCGAGTTAAGAGACTGCGAATTTCGCTGTGATCATCCACCACTAATAATTGTTTGCCGCTACTCATCTGTTGCCCTCTTTGTGATTACTTAACCAGTATAAGCGGCTTAGCTGCAAAAATGATGTCAAAGTATGGCAAGGTACCAATGCGTGACACTTTGTCACAATAAAGTGATTAGCTGACACAGTTTGCTGACAACAGCTTGCTTTAATAGAGTGACTGACATCCTAAACCGTAAGTCCACTCCTTGTTGAGGTTATTATTATGAAGATGAAATATAGCGCACTATTACTTGCCACTAGCTTGCTGGCTGCCCCTGCATTAGTGAATGCCGAAGGCCAAGGGGAACAAAATAGAGGCCATCATGGTCAACATTCGCAAATGAAAGACGGCTGTGAAATGGGCCATAAAGGCATGCATAAATCCGGTTATCACGGAAAGCGTCATCACGGCATGGGTGGACATATGATGGACGCAGAGCGTTTCGAAAAATATCTTGAAAAGCGCTTAGATAAGTTAGAAACCCCAGATTTAAAAGCACAGTTTATTGCCAGCTATCAAGCGCGCTTGGCATCAGCTGAGCAGAGCATGCTGTTGCGTAAATTAATGGCAGAGCATAAAGCGGAGCAAATAGAAAATAAAGAGCTTAAAGCAGCGACCCTTGAAAAAGTTACTGCCGAACATAAGCTTAAGCAGCTGCGTATTAAGCAAATGCAAGACTTGCTGACTGACGCTAACAAATAAAGTATTAAGCGCCCAGCGCCTTGGGTTAAGAATAAAGGGCGAGAAAAGTCCCGGGGTACACGGCTTCGGGACTACCTCCCTGAACGCTGGGCCTAAGGCGTAACGTCTTTGTTGATGGGCTGCTGTAAGGAGATCAGGGTTTCGGTGGACTGTATTTCATCGATCACTTGGATTTTATTGACCAGCACTTGCTGTAACTCGTCAATAGAGCGGGTCATTATCTTGATAAACACATTGTAGTGACCTGTGGTGTAGTAAGCTTCTACGACCTCCGTTAGCTGCTCTAGTTTGGCGAGTGCCACTGGGTAATCGCGGGCACTTTTTAGAATAATGCCAATAAAGCAACACACATCATAACCTAGCTTTTTAGCATTCACTTGCACGTGAGTGCCTTCAATAATTCCTGCCTGTTTCATTTTTTCGACCCGCACATGAATAGTGCCAGGGCTCACCGCAAATCGCTTGGCTAGTTCGGCATAGGGCGTGCGCGCATTCTCCATTAATGCCATGAGAATGGATTTATCTAGATTGTCGATTCGATAATGTGCGTCGCTTTTCTCAGTCATTTTTTGTGTTTTCCTTAAAATTAAGTCATTTTTTTAATTAATTTAAACCGATGTGGGAGTTTTTTCTATGTAATATTGAATTAAGTTGGGTTTTGTCTGATTATTTAATAATACTAACTAGCAACCTAGGTGAATGACATGAAGCAATCCTATATTGAACGCCAACGCCAAATCCGCTTTGTGCGGGAGTATTTTTCTGATCAGCTGGCGCAAAAGCTCAATTTATTGGAAGTGCAGGCTCCCATTCTTAGCCGCCTAGGTGATGGTATGCAAGATAACCTTTCTGGCTCAGAAAAAGCGGTGCAGGTAAAAGCAAAAGCTATACCGGGCTCGGTATTTGAAGTAGTGCACTCGTTAGCCAAATGGAAACGCCACACCCTAGCACGTTTCGAGTTTACTCCCGGTGAGGGCATTTATACCCATATGAAAGCGCTGCGCCCAGATGAAGATAACCTCAGCCCCATTCACTCTGTGTATGTGGATCAGTGGGATTGGGAACAAGTAATGTCGGCGCAAGAGCGCAATGTTGATTTTTTAGTGCGCACTGTGGAACAAATTTACGACGGCATCAAAAAAACAGAACTGGCAGCAGCAGGTGAGTTTGGTTTAACGCCTTTTTTGCCTGATCATATTCATATCTTACATGCCGAAGAGTTACTTACCCGTTATCCTGATTTAGATGCCAAAGGCCGTGAGCGAGCGGTTGCCAAAGAATTTGGGGCGGTATTCTTAATCGGCATTGGCTGTGAATTAAGCCACGGTGAGAGCCACGATGTGCGCGCGCCAGACTACGATGACTGGTCCACCCAGGGTAAAGAGGGCTTATGCGGCCTAAACGGTGATATTTTGGTGTGGAACCCCATCTTAGAAAATGCCTTTGAGTTATCTTCTATGGGCATTCGGGTTGATCAAGACGCGCTTAATCATCAGCTGGCGCTAACCGGCCAAGAAAGCCGAGCGAGTCAAGAATGGCACCAAGCTTTGCTAGCCGGAAAGCTACCACAAACTATTGGCGGCGGTATTGGCCAGTCACGCTTAGTCATGTTGTTATTGCAGCTGTCACACATAGGTCAGGTGCAATGTGGTATTTGGCCAGCTCAATTACACGAGTCAGTAGCAGAATTACTGTAAGCCGAATAAAAATCGCCACAAAAACGGGAACCATGGGTTCCCGTTTTTTGTTGTATGCTCGCTTATAGCTGCAAGCGGTTAGTAGCTAATAGTACAGGTTTGTAATTTTTCGTTAAGAAACTGCATCACTTGATGGCGGGTGACCATACCCACCACTTTATTATCTTCTATTACCGGATATAGCTTAGGCTTAGCACCGCCCATTAAACGGGCGAGCTCAAACACATCGCTGTCGGGGGATACCGTTAGGGGCTCTTTATACATGATATCGTTAACGGTAACGCGGTTATCACAGTGATAGCTGGCCTTAACTAGAGTAGGAATACAGTCTTGTTCAGAAAAAAAGCCAATAATGTTGCGCTGGGTATTAACCACCGGCAGACCGCTTAAACCAGAAGATAAGAGCTTGTCTAACGCCTCTGTAATCGACATTTCAGCCGTTAGTAGAGGAATGCTGCGTCGCATAATTTCACTTACTGTTGCCATTGCCATTATGAATCTCCTTGTATGTGGCTTCTTCATGTAGATCATCTATAAGATCTACAGAAAAGACTGAAATTGAGTTTGCCATTATTTACAGGGTAAGCCAACTAGAGCCCAATATAAGAGACTCGTCACCTCTACACAGTATAGTGCACAGTGCAGAGAGTGACATAATGTATGGATGTTAAGGAATGTTGGTGCTTGGTAAAATGCCAGCTTTTGAGATGTATACACAAAATCTGGCACTCGCTATATTGATGCAGTTAACGCTTAGATTAAAAACGATAAGGGAAACGTACACCCACAACATAGTCTGGGGCATCTTGCGTTAGGCCTGCCGCCCAGTTGACAACCATAGAGAGACGATCATCAATGGCCCAAGTGACACCCATGCCCATGGTGGCTGAGTTACCACTAGAGCCTTGAACTTCGCTCAGGCTCTCTCCTTCAAAAGCTTGTTTTGCTTCACGGTTAAAGCTTTGATTAAAGTTTAGCGATAAGCTTAAGCGCTCACTAAGGGCAAAGGCCATGCCTAAGCCATAGCCGAAAGAATCACCTAATTGCACTTCACCGGGCTGATTACCGGCTGCTACAGAGATATCATCGAAGCTGTCTTTTAAATAATGGGTGTAATCGACGCTGGCAAATAAAATGGCAGGATCGACGGTTTTAACGGCAGAGAAGCCAGTTGATAGTCCCCATAAACCGGTGCCGGTGGCAAGTTCTGTGGGCACATCTAGGTTGGTATTGTCGTTAGGGGTATTAGGTATGCCAAAGGGGTCACGACCGGTGGGGGCTGTGACTCTGAAGTTCCAGACTAAGTCGGGCCGACTGTTGGTTTCAGTTAGTACTCGATAATAAACGGCAGCACTAATATCACCGATACTCCCGTCGCTTAAGCTATCGAATATTTTTACCGGCTTATCATTCTGACTAGCACCATCATCAGTCACGGTGTAGTCCATGTAGCGATAAACGTAAGGAACTCTTAATTCAGCTTGCCAGCGATCATTAATGGTATAGCGGCCGGTAAGATCAGCCGTCCACTGATGAGAACGAATACGGTCGGTATCGATTTTGCCAAGAAATATCGCATCGTAAACGACTAAGCCTTTCAATAAGAGTTGTTTACGATCGTAGTAAGCATAGCTTAAACCAAAGTCGAGACTAAATTTGCGATCAAACACATTGTGCTGCTCTATTAATAAATCTTCAGTTGAGCGACTGGGGGCAGGTGTGCGTCGTTCGCCACTTACACGGCCAGCCATATCTTGTGCGGTTGACTGTGGTTGACTGGCACTCAAGCGGTTTTGTAAGCGGTGTAGTTGCTGGTTTTGCTGAATAAGTTGCTGGCGCAAATTATCAAGCTGCTGTTGCAACAAAGCCTCTTCGGATCCCGAAGAGGCTTCTTGTGCGGCTAGTAAAGTAGAAAAGCTACTTAATATCACCAAGGTTATTCTGGTCTTTTTCATGCGCACTCCCTGCGTATAAAGTGATGGTGATTAGCGGATTCCCGTTGGTAGCTGCTGGCGTAGAGTATCTGCTAAATCAGTATAAGCAGCCATTTTATCACCAATATAAAACTTCGTCTGATTAGACAATAGCTTATTATTGTCAGTAATACGAAATTGTTGCACAAAACCTTTATTGCCTTGGTTGTTGCGCAGCCTTTGAGTAGAATTAACATTACCATTTTGGGATATGTATGACATGCCTAAGCCACTACTATTAACATCGTAACGCACTGTACCTTCGGGCAAGTTAAGTTGGTAATGCCCCTGTTTGAGCGTTTGCCCTTGCATTTTCATCTGACCGGGAATAAACATAAAGTCATTAATACCGGCGTTACCATTACCCGCAATTTGTGCGGCTTGTACCACGCCACTACCGTTAGGCAATATATTGTTAGCCCCAGCAGTGCTGGCATTATTGCTGGTCGCTGAGCCTGCACTACTATAGGTATTTATTTTAACAGGCTGCTTTTGGTTAAAGTTAACATTTACTTGCATACTATTCGTTATCATAGTGTTATTGGCGCCAGGGATCGTCGTAATAAATTCGATACCAAAATAATGAGAACGGGCATTAGCAGCAACAAACTTACCGCGCTGTGCACCCAATACCTCATCACTTAATTGCACACCTATTATATTATTATTAAATAAGCTGGGTGTTTCAGCTGCCTGCACTAATCCTACACTAGATATTAATGCTAATAGTCCGACGATTTGTTTCATGTTCGCCTCACAATAAATCTTTATAGTTGAATCCAAATTCCATTAAAGCGGCATCTGATACAGGAACGAAGCGTCCGTCTCTACCTCTTGCTGTTAATGGGGGAGAAGGGTTAGCTAAAATAGAATGCTTGTTATAATTATCACCGACAATTGCCAATATTATATTATTCCAACCCGCTAAAAACTCATCCATTTCTACAATTTGATTTCCTAAAGCAGGATCAGCTAAATAAACGCGGTTTTCACTGTCAATAGTTTTTAATACAACAAAGTGGTGAAAACCTTTAATGTTTAATAATACAATAGAGGGAATGGTTATTTGGTTAATGTCTTCTGCTGACACTTTAAAACCCTTTGCTTGCATACCAAGCATTTCCACATAGTTTTTCATGTCTAACATAGAAAAACCATATTGAGCAACTAGCTCAGGATCCGACATAGCTAGCATGCCATCCATAACCCATTTTTCTTTAGTAGGAACGTTATATGAGTATTTTAATATAGTTGCTACTGAGGCTGCACCACAGCTAAAATCAGTTTGCTGTTTTTCTACACCTATAAATCGACGTTCCGCTAAACTGATTACTTTTTTACTTGAGCCGCCGACACCAGACACAATGCCTGTCATATTAAGATTAGCAGCTGAAGTTGAATATGAAAGGAAGAGTAATAGGCTAGTCAAGAGTAGCTTCATTACTGTTACCTCTAATTGAAGATAAAATAGCTCCGGATTTCTCCGGAGCTAACTCACTATTTAGAACTCACCACCAACACTTAATGCTAAGCTATTGCTTTGCAGGTTGTTAGTACCCGCTGCTACGTTAACGCCAACGTTACCAGACGCATTGTTCAACGAACCGCCGCTAAGTATGGCATTGTTAAAGTTAGTACGACCAGCAATGGTATTTACTGTAGTCATAGAACCTTTTAATGACACTTTACCTAAATCGATTGTACCGTCATCTTTAAATTCAAAATGTCCAGCTTTATCTGAGCTAGGATTATCACCGTTAGGAGTTAATGGTGAACCATCGAAGTCCATGTGGCCAACATACTCTTGAGCATCAGGGTGGTTGCCATTCTGACTACCACCAAGCCAGATTTCTGGATAAACATCGTTGCTTTGAATACTCTTTCCGCTATATGTACCGTCGACTTGACCTGACATTGAAATACCAATCTTTAACCCTTTATCAGTTTGCATCAAGGTTTCGTTACGGGTGTTGTTATTGGTTGCAGACTGAGAGTTATGCACGGTAGATACAGCTACATTAGCTCGGTCACTGTAAGATACAGCAAAGTTATTTGTTTGTACGTTACTATTACCTGCAGCTACGTTGGCACCTAAGTTACCGGCAGAATTATTGAGTGAGCCATTACCAACGGTCGCATTATTATGGTTACCTTCATTATGCGTATAGTTCTTATTAGCTGATTGAGAAGAGAAAATCTCTGCATCAATTGACGAACCACTCAGTAGCCCGAAGAGTGATGATTGATTTTCACCTACAGCAGTAAGGGCGGTATTGTTAGATTGTACGTTGTTGTCACCACCCGCGACGTTGACACCACTATTACCCGTTAATTTGTTTGCTGAATCATCTATTTTAGCGTTATTCGTATTACGAATGTTAACAACGTTATTGTTACTAGATTCTTGTTCGTTGTTAATTACTGCCATGCCTAATTGGTTAAAACCAATTTTACCTAGCATAAGACCTCCACCGTAATAATGCGTGGAGTTAGAAATATCTACACTTTTAGAAATTTCAACACCGCCTTCAGCGTTAGCGTACCCGCTTAAACCAAGCATAACGACTGTTGCTACTGGGGCTATAATGAATTTTTTCATTGTCTCTCTCCTTGAAAGCAATTTTTATTCTACAATTTACGACTTTTATTTAATAAGGTTGTTATAAATAATGTCGTTTATTGAATGGGCATAGATACCCGGTTTACTGCTATATTGCCACTCCCGGCAATCTGGTTTACTTGAATGGCACCGGTTGCGCCATTCAGTGAATTTTTGTCTAACTCTACTTTTTTTATACCATTGCTATTGTTTTTTTGATTGACTTGGCTGCTGTTTGGTATTGAGTTGGCGCTGAGTGAAATATCCGAAATAGCTTGCGCATTATCTCCAAAAGCAATGGTTATATCATTTAACTGAGTGTTTCCTGAACCAGAAGCTTGGTTAATAGCAATAATGCCGTGTGCATTATGCAGCGTGTTTTTACCTAAGCTAACGCTAGCATTACTATTGTTATTTAATTGTTGAGTTGATAATGTTGACTTAGATATTGCTTGAGCGCCTTTGCCAATAGCTATACTTCTGGTATTAGATTGAATGTTACTGTCACCTGCTGCCATATTAACACCAACTATACCAGTTACATTATTCAGTGTGTTAGGTTCAACATGACTAATATTTGGATACAAGTTATTGGCAGCCACATTAAATGACAGAAACAGTAATGTTGCTGTCGTGTAGTGCATTGCACTTGTGGTTACTTTTATGGCGCTATCCTTAGTCATGCCATGCTCCCTGTATCATATAAAGTAGGTGACATTTGTTAATACTGTATAAAAGGTAGCAAAAGCCAGGCCAACTTTTAAGTTGTTGATATATTTGATTTTTTATTTTTCAATGAAATTCATTAGTCTCACTTAAGAGACACCATTTGCTTAGGTGTAAAATAATTCCTTACTAAACAATAGCTTAACTTTAGTTCTCAGTTTTGTTGCCCATTATCAAAAGTGAGACACAGGTGTTTATGCTCCCTTGCTGACTTAAATTAGAACGAGGGAGCCACCAAGCCGGCCGTTATCGTCTAGCCTTAGATAAACATTAACTGGATAGCGACAAGGAATAGCGCATGGGTGACAACATGGATGAGAGACGACAGAAGGGCCCCATTCTCTTTTTATGTCATAGTGATAGTGAAATTGTTAATGAAATTAGTAAGATGGAGTGGGGGATACACCACATTAAATATCTTACTCATTCACATTCTGACCCTTCGGTAATGAAAGAGGTTCAGGTGGGAGTGGTTGAGTTAAGTGAAGTCACCAATATGGATATGGTGGAGTTATTTGTTAGAACATATGCTAGCGTGTTTTGGGTGGCCATTGTTAGTAAGCCTTATTTAAGTAGTGATGCGGTACGTTATTTATTGAAAAACTACTTTTATGATTTTCATACCAGCCCCCCTGATTTTACGCGACTGCAGTATATGCTGGGTCACGCATTGGGGATGGCTAAGCTATGTGCCTCCCCCAAGCATACCGACACCGTCTTTGGCATTAACCACGGTATATTGGGGCAGAGTCAGTGTATGGAACACTTAAATCAGCAGCTAAAGAAATTGTCTCGTTGTCAGTTACCTGTTCTTATTACTGGTGAAAGCGGCACGGGTAAAGAGCTGGTTGCACAAGAATTACACAAAGGGTCTGAGTGTGCTCAGGGGCCTTTTATTCCTGTTAACTGTGGGGCTCTGCCTGCTCAATTAGTTCAGTCTGAGTTATTTGGCCACGAAAAAGGCGCCTTTACTGGCGCGACACAGCGCAAGATAGGTAGAGTGGAAGCGGCACATAATGGTTCTTTATTTCTTGATGAAATCGGTGACCTTCCGTTAGAAGAGCAAGTTAACTTATTGCGTTTTTTGCAAGAAAAAACCATTGAAAGGGTTGGCTCTCATCAATCTATTCACCTTAACGTACGTATTATTGCGGCAACACATGTGGATTTAGAAAAGGCTGTGCAAGAGGGGCGCTTTAGAGAAGATCTCTACTTTCGCTTGAATGTAATCCGTTTAAAAGTACCGCCATTACGTCAGCGAGGTGACGATGTTCTTTTATTGGCTAGAAGGTTTCTGCAACAGCAACAAGAAGGAGAAGGGGGAAGGTTGGACTTTTCTGAGCAGGCAGAAGTTGCCATGTTGCAGTATCGGTGGCCGGGTAATGTGCGAGAACTGCTTAACCGCGTGCAAAGAGCCTCTGTCATGGCTTCTGGGCGCTACATTCAGCCTGTTGATTTAGAAATAGAAGCAGGGCCACCTTCTACGGATGGAGAGTGCCTAAAAACGATTCGCGAAGAGGCTGAACGTGAAGCTCTATCCCGTGCACTTACTGAGTCTCACGGCAAGGTAAGCTCGGTGGCTAAGCAGCTCAATGTATCGCGAGCCACCTTATACCGATTATTAGATAAACACAGTTTATTATAGGTATGCTTGCTGCAATACTATATTGAACAGAAGCAGCTTGTTCACTCAATGGTCTGCGTTTCCCTCCATATTTGTTATCCTGCCACCTTATTACATAACAAGGTGTTGGATAATGTCGAATGCGACTAGGGGATTTGCCCCTCGCTCTTTGCTACGGCTAGTATTAGTGGCGTTTACCGTCGTCTTGTTGCCCTTGACTTTATTGGTCATTCAAAATGGTCGTAGCTTAGAGCGTGTCATTCTCTTGGCTCAAGATGGGGTAGAAAGTGCGGTGGTGGATACGCGTCGCGCATCGGATATGAACGATTTGGCGCTTGAGATGGAGCGAGCTATTCGCCGGTATGCGGTGCTAGAAAATCCGATGCTAAGAGAATCTTACCTACGATTATTAGAGCGTTATCGCCTAGAGTTAGAACAATTATTGTTGAGGATAGACGGTGGCGATTTAGGTGAGTCGTTACAGCATCAATTGGTGTATTTGGCTGATTTAGCGCAGGCAAACAATGAGCAAATTAGAGAGCGGGTAGTTATCTTTAATGCCTTTAATAGCACCACTTTAGCGCTAGATGCCTTAACTCGAGCGCAAATTGATGATCGTATTCAGCAAGAGCGTGAGCATGTTATTGTGATGCGCCAACAGCTTTGGATGCTGAGTGCGGCTTTAGGTGGGGCCAGCTTGCTGTTAGCGCTGCTATTTACTTATTTGATTATTCGTCCTGTACGGCAGCTAGAAAAACGTATTTTAAACTTAGGGGCCGGCGTGTACCCAGAGCAGGTGCCAATACGTGGGCCTGCCGAGCTGGTGGCCTTAGGTGATAAACTACATTGGCTGCACTTGCGCTTGTGTGAACTTGAAGCACAAAAGCTACAATTTTTACGCCATCTTTCTCATGAGTTAAAAACACCATTGGCAAGCCTACGTGAAGGGGCAGATCTATTAATGGAGCAGGTGACTGGGCCATTAAATACCGATCAGCAAGAAGTGTGTGAGCTCTTGGTGCATAACAGCTTTCGTTTACAAGAGCTGATAGAACAGCTGCTAGACTACAATCGCATCCAACAAGTTCAGGTGAATGAAGAGCCGGTAGCCGTGGAGCCTTTGTTAGAGCAGAGCCTAGCAGCGCATCGATTAACCATTGATAACAAAGCATTACAAGTGAGTGTGGAGCTAGTTGAAGCTTGCCCCCTTGCCGACAGCCATCGCTTGAAGTTGGTATTAGATAATTTAATCTCCAATGCCGTGAACTATGCCGATGTAGCTGGGGTATTACAGGTTAATGCCAAATTGAGCGAGCAAGATTATATATTGACCGTAGCAAACAGCGGACAGCCTATTCCCGAACAGGAACAAATGCGTATTTTTGAGCCCTTTGTTCAGGGATCTCAAGTAAGAAAAGGCGTGTTAAAAGGCTCAGGTATTGGGTTAAGTATTGCGCGCGAAGCCGCCGAGAATATGGGAGGAAAACTAATATTAAATACCCAAGTTACAGACTTGGTGTGTTTTGAATTACACCTCCCTCACAATAATAATACAGGAACAAAAGATGAATAAAGCAGGGTGTAGTGCGTTATTAGCACTGATGTTAGCCGGCTGTAGTATGCCTTTTCCACTGTTTCAACAAACAGAGTCTATTGATACTAAAGCGAACCAAAAAGCGCCTCATATGTCGTTACATGACTGGGTGCAGTTATCAGATAAAATGATGGCAAGTAATGATGGGCAGCGTCGATTAGCGCTGAACCAGCTAAAAAACAAACCGCTAGAGCAGGCCATATGGCTGAGCCACCCCAAAGCGTCACAGCATGAGCGCACACAAGCGCAAACGCTTTTTAAGAAAAATTTACCTAGCCTTGATACTAACAGCCAATCCTTCTTGGCGGTGTTTCAGGCATACAATGAAGCGCTACTGCAGCAACAGCGATACTTGGCTGAACGCCAACAACATATTAATAATCTCACACGGAAGTTGGATGAACTGGCGAATATTGACCAGCAAATTAACGAACGTAAGTTTCGAGAGTAAATACTATGAAACGTAAAGCCAGAATATTACTGGTAGACGATGATGTTAGTCTGTTAAAGCTGTTAGGTTTGCGCTTAAAAAGCGAAGGCTTTACGGTGGAAACCGCTGCAAGTGGCGCCGAGGCATTAGCCTGGCTTGAGCAAGAGCGCCCCGATTTGGTGCTCAGTGATTTGCGCATGGATGGCATGGATGGCCTTGCATTATTTGATCGTATTCAACGCCAACATGTGGGCCTGCCGGTGGTTATTATGACTGCTCACGGCTCTATTACCGATGCTGTTAGCGCCACCCGCTCAGGGGTGTTTGGTTTTTTAACTAAACCTATCGATAAAGAAGCGCTACGCAAAACCATTAATGAGGCGTTAGCGGTTTCATTACCGGCCATGGCGGATGATTGGCAGCAGCGTATTATGACACGCAGCCCGATTATGATTGCGCTACTCGAGCAGGCGCGTCGCATGGCGCCACTGGATATTAGCGTGATGCTCACCGGCCCCTCGGGCTCGGGAAAAGCCTTAATGGCACAAGCGCTGCACGAGGCGAGCCCACGTCAGGAATATCCGTTTATGGTGCTTAATTGCGGCGCCATGACAGAGCAGCTGTTAGAGTCTGAGTTATTTGGCCACGTTAAAGGTGCCTTTGCTGGCGCTACCTCAGATCACCCAGGGGTATTTTTAGCGGCTAAGGGCGGTAGTTTATTATTAGAAGAAGTAGGTGAGCTAACACCTAGGTTACAAAGTAAATTACTACAAGCCTTAGCGCAGCAAGAGGTGCGGCCGTTAGGCGCGACTCAGAGTAGTGCTACAGATGTGCGCGTCTTGTCTTCTACCAACAAAGACTTAGTAACAGCGATGGAGCAAGGGGAGTTTCGAGAAGACTTATTTTATCGCCTCAATGTGGTGAATTTGAATTTACCCAGTTTGCGAGAGCGAGCAGAAGATATTCCCTTATTAGCGCGCCACGCACTCGAGCAATTAAAAACACGCCAGTCAACGCAAGTTACCGGCTTTTCCCCCGAAGCTTTATCCATGTTGGCCGCAGCAGAATGGCCTGGTAATGTTCGCCAGTTATTAAATGTGGTTGAGCAAGCGGTGGCTATGGCCTCTGCCCCTGTGATTGCGCCACAATTGTTAGAAGGTATTTTGGCGGGTGCGGATGATCAATTTCCAACATTTAATGAAGCACGCGCCGAGTTTGAGCGCTTATATCTGCATAAAGTTCTGCGTATGACGGAAGGTAATGTCAGCCAAGCGGCCGGTTTGGCTGGGCGAAATCGCACCGACTTTTATAAGCTACTCGGCCGTCATGGCATAGAAGCAGGTACCTACAAAGAAAAACGCGCCCCTAAATCGTAAGGCGTTATAGGTTTTTTCAACAGTGATCAATCTAAGTAAACCGCGGAGTATAAATGGACAATAAAGCCTGGGCATTATGTTTTTTAGATGAAGGTGTCGCCCTCTCGGTGATCAGCCGTAAAGAAACCCGTTGCCAATGGCTGCAAGACGAAGAGCATGCTTACGAATGCTTGCTTAATGACTATGTACATTACGTTGCTGAGCTGGGTGAGCTAGACTCAGAGCAAACCGCAGCCGCTAAAGAGCGGTTTGCGTTATTAATGGAGCAATACCCAGAGCCAGAAGCGCTAACCGAATATATTAATGATTTAACCGTGGGGCTTACGCGCATTTTATGGTTTGGCCCTTTATCGGCATTGGCCGAAGATTACAGTGACTTTCCACTGGCACTGCGCGCTTACTATTGGCAAGAGTACGGTGAGGGAGATGAAGATCCGGTTACGCCCGTGATTGAAGACGATTGGATTTACTTAGTGGAGTCGATGGAAGACTTCTTACTGCAAGACGATTATTGATGTTAACAGGTGACAACTGCTAGTCTGTATCTATATACAGTTATTTTAAGTGTGCCTGATGATCCTCTATATAGCTGAAAAACCCAGTGTTGGCCGAGCCGTAGCTGATGTATTGCCCAAGCCCCAGAAAAAAGGGGAGGGCTTTATTACGGCCGCCAATGGTGATGTGGTAACTTGGTGCATTGGCCACTTACTTGAGCAGGCTGAGCCACAAGCATATAACCCCGATTTTAAAAAATGGCGCAAAGAGCACTTACCCATAGTGCCAGAAGTTTGGCAGCACACCGTAAAATCAGCCACTAAAAAGCAATTTACAGTCGTTAAAAAGCTGGTTAAACAAGCCGATGTATTAGTGAATATGGGGGATCCGGACCGGGTTGGACAGATACTGGTCGATGAAGTAATTAACTACTGTCAGGTGCCTAAAGCGAAACGTGCCGCCGCCCAGCGCTGTTTAATTAATGATATGAACCCCGAGGCGATTCAGCGCGCCCTTAATAACTTACGCCCTAATCGCGATTTTATTCCATTAGCCACTTCTGCCTTGGCTCGAGCTCGAGCTGATTGGCTCTATGGCATTAATATGACGCGCCTATGTACGTTACAAGGCCAAGCATCCGGTTACCAAGGCGTATTATCGGTTGGGCGGGTGCAAACTCCCATTTTAGGGCTGGTGGTGCATCGGGATCTTGAAATTGAGAATTTTGTCAGCAAGCCGTTTTATGAGGTATTTATTGAGCTAAAAACGGCAAATAATGATACTTACACTGCCAAGTGGAAGCCCAGTGCCGCCTGCGAGCCTTATATGGATGAAGACGGGCGTGTACTGTTAAAAAAGCTGGCCGACACCGTATTAAGTAAAGTGGTTGGTCAAACAGGTCAGGTGATGGCGGTAACTGAAAGCCTAAAAAAACAAGCGCCGCCCCTGCCTTACAATTTATCAGTATTACAAATAGATGCCGCTAAACGTTTTAATTTAACGGCGCAAAAGACCCTCGATATTTGTCAGCAGTTATATGAACGCCATAAGCTGGTTACCTATCCTCGCTCAGATTGTCGATATCTCCCTAATGAGCACTACCAAGATAAGTCGGCTGTGGTGCAAGGCATTAGCAAAACCTGTGGCACACTGGCTGAAGCGGTGAGCCATGCCGATCTCTCTCTTAAGTCTAAAGCGTGGAATGATGCGAAAGTGGGTGCGCACCACGCTATTATTCCGACTCGACGTGGCCTTGATAGCAGCCGGTTATCTCAAGATGAGCTAAAGATATATGAGCTGGTTGCAAGGCAATACTTGATGCAGTTTTATCCCGCCTTTCAATATCAAGAAAAACAGATTGATACCCAAGTGGCCGGTGGACTCTTTATTAGCCGGCAAAAAGAAGTAGTGCATCAAGGCTGGAAAGCGCTCTTTCCTGATCGCGGAGCAAAGAACAAGTCGGCTGGTGAAGACGCGGAGTTTTCGGCGATAAAACTACCGAATGTGAGTAAAGGTGAAAGCGTGACCTGTATTGATGGACGCTTAGATGAAAAGCAAACCAGCCCACCCAGACACTTTACCGACGCCACTTTATTATCAGCCATGACCGGCATTGCTCGGTATGTGAATGATCCTGAGATCAAAAAGGTGCTAAGAGACACAGATGGTTTGGGCACAGAAGCCACTCGGGCGGGCATTATCGAATTGCTGTTTAAGCGTGACTTTCTGATTAAAAAGGGCAAAGAAATCCACGCCACCGAAGTGGGGCGCCGGCTAATTTTATCATTGCCCGAGATAATGACGTTGCCCGATATGACGGCGCACTGGGAGTCTCAGTTAGAAGCAATAGCCGATAAGCGCATGAGTTATGGCCAGTTTATGAACCCTATGTTAGACGGATTAGCACAGCTGGTGCATCAAGTCAGTGATATAGCGTTTTCTGGATTAAAAGGTCACGGCAAGCCGTTTCGTAAAAAGCGCAAGCCCAGAGCGACGTCGAGTCCCCGGCGCCGCGCATCCAGCTCAACAAAGTGACTAAAGAGCTATCGGTAAGCGATCAGCTAACACACTCTATTTCTGTTGATACTCTGTTGGACGTCAAGGCTTTGCACTATATTGTTATGCGCCCTTATTTCGTCTTTGCCGCGACGTTGCACTCCTCGCAATGACCAAAGGGGGCGCTCTTGTTTTTCGTAGGGTCGAATTCATTCGACCGATTTTAAGCCGTGCCATGGTTTTTGTGCGAATAAATTCGCCCCTACAAAAGATCAAAACAAAAAAACACTGGTTTTGTTTTTTTCGTCAGGCGCTCAGCGTAAAGCGTATGGCTGCTTGTTAGATGGATTGCCGCGTCGTTGCACTCCTCGCAATGACCAAGGGGCGCTCTTGTTTTTCGTAGGGTCGATTTCAATCGAACAAAACCGGTCGAATAAATTCGACCCAACAAAACCAGCAAGCACTTACCATTAGTGGCACTTTCAGTACTATCGCTTCTAATCTTGCTTAATTAGCTCTACTAATGCGCCGTAACCGGATTGGGGCATCAAATCTAGCGGAATAAACTGCAAGGCCCCGCCGTTAATGCAATAACGTAAACCGCCTCTGTCTTTAGGGCCATCATTAAACACATGCCCTAAATGAGAGTCGGCCACGCGTGAGCGAATTTCAATACGCAGCATATTAAAGGCCCGATCTTCGTGTTCGGTAACCACCTGACTGGCAATGGGCTGGGTAAAGCTTGGCCAGCCACACTGGGAGTCGTACTTATCCGCTGATGAAAATAGCGGCTCACCGCTCACCACATCCACATAAATACCCGGGGCATATAGGTTGTCGTACTCGTGGCTATAAGCGCGCTCAGTGCCAGACTGTTGTGTGATATAGCGTTGTTCTTTGGTTAAGGTGCTTTTGTCAAAATTTTCATAACGTTGAGGGTTAAGTGCTTCAGTGATGTTAGTCGCAGATGCCAACTTAGCTGCGCTCGCTTGATCGGGAACGCTAGCCTGTTCTAGGGGGTCGTCGGCCAAGCTTAAATCAACGTGGCAGTAACCATTTGGATTTTTGGCCAGATAATCTTGATGGTACATTTCTGCTAAATAGAAGTGCTCTAAGGGCGCTTGTTCAACCACTATCGGCTCTGGGTATTTAGCCTGTTGTGCATTGGCCACTTGGGTGATTACGGCTTTATCAGCTGCGTCTGTATAGTAAATGCCAGAACGATACTGAATGCCGCGATCGTTGCCTTGTCTATTAAGACTGGTAGGGTCAATAATGCGAAAGTAATGCGTTAATACAGTGGCAAGCGATATTTTATCGGGATCAAAAGTCACTTTAACGGTTTCAGCATGTCCAGAGCCTCGGATCACTTGCTCGTAACTGGGGTTAGTTAAGTCTTTGTCGCCGTTGGCATAACCCGAAACAGCATCAACTATTCCATTAATACGCTCCATATAAGCCTCTACGCCCCAAAAACAACCGCCGGCAAGATAAATAGTGTGGGTATCAATAGGCTCACCTTGCTCATTGTAGTAAACCCCACTTTCAGCGGTGTCGCTAGCTGGCTGAGCGCTGCTATCGGCACTTGACGCCGTTACGGCTTGGGTGTTGCCATTAAAACGGCGTGAACTGTCTGCGGCGGCTGCAAATGCATACGCTTGTTGAGGCGTCATGTTACCTTTAATAAGCTGTACCAAATTGCCATTGTTATCCAATACTGCCCAGCTAGGATATACCTGCACCCCTAACTTCTTAATTAGCTCTCCAGAGGTGTCTGTTAGCACGGGTAGTTGTGGGTAATCTTGTTCAAGCACACTATACCAAGCATTAAACTTATCTGGCGCTTTCTCCCCTAAATGACCGGGGCTGGTGAGGGTAACTAGGTTGAGATCATTAAATTTAGCATCATTCACCCAAGTGTGGGTTTCTTCTAAAGTCGCTAAGCACAGCGGGCACCAACTTGCCCAAAACTTAACCAAGGTGGGCTTAGTCGAGTCAATCACAGCAGCTCCTGTCTCCCCTAGCCCTTGAGTCAGTTGCGGCAGTGTTTGTAACTGCTTAAGCATATCGGAGGGCAACATATCTCTAGAGCGGGTGATCCCTTGATTGGTGCTTGCGGCGGCTTGCGCTGTGTTTTGGTTAGTTTGTGCATTGCTTGCTTTATTGCAGCCAAACAAAAGGCTGGCGCTAACTAGGCCGATAGCGCTGGCTTTAGTGAGTGTATTAAGCCAAAGCAATGCTTTGTTTGTCTGTCCCATAAGGCATCCTTTATTCTAGTAAATGAATAAACTTATACAGAAATATGCTTGTTGTATAATATTATATTAGACCCTTTTATGGTGAAAAGGCTATAAAAAATTTCTGCGGGCTAGGTTCGCCACACCTTATTAGAGACCGTCTTGCTGAATGTGTAGTAAAGGTAGGTTTGGATTCTTACCGCTCAATAATGTCGCGGCATGCAGCCTGCTACTCCTCACTGATAGTAAGTTAGGTTACACTATGAGGGTCTTTATTTAGGAAGCCCCATCATGCAGTTTACCTCGGCAGCCCTTGCCCCCTATAACACCTTTGGCCTAACACAAACCGCCGAGCAGCTTGTTGTACTAAGCGAGCGTGAGCAGCTTTCCCCCCTATGGGAAGCCGCTCAAAACCAGCCGTTACTGGTGGTGGGTGAGGGTTCTAATATTGTATTTACCCAAGCATTTTCTGGCCTGGTGTTGGTGAATCGCTTGCAAGGTATTGAAGTAACAGAAACCGACGAAGCTTGGTTGTTAACCGTGGCGGGGGGCGAAAACTGGCATCAACTGGTGTGCTGGACCCTTGAGCAGGGCATGCCGGGGCTGGAGAACCTGGCTTTAATACCTGGCACTGTGGGGGCATCACCCATCCAAAATATTGGCGCTTATGGGGTTGAGCTGGCGCAGTTTTGTCATCAAGTAGAAACAATTGACTGGCAAACGGGGCAAACCCGGCTTTGGTCAGTTACTGAGTGTGAGTTTGGCTATCGCGATAGTGTGTTTAAGCATGCGGCCCGTGAGCACGTTATTTTAAGTGTGACGCTGCGCTTACCTAAAGCCTGGCAACCGGTACTTGGCTATGGGCCTTTAGCTGAGCTTGGGGAGCAGGCTACGGCACAGCAAGTGTTTGATCGGGTATGTGCCACTCGTCAGACTAAATTGCCCGATCCTAGTGTGCTGGGTAATGCTGGCAGTTTCTTTAAAAACCCCACAGTGGTCACGCCGCAAGCCGAGGCCTTAAAGCTGGCGTGGCCGGCGCTGCCGGTATTTGCGACTGTACCTGGTTGGAGCAAGCTGGCCGCAGGCTGGCTAATTGATAAAGCAGGCTTAAAAGGAACACGTGTGGGGGGAGCAGGGGTACACACAGAGCAAGCTTTGGTTCTGGTTAATTATGGCGGTGCCACCAGCGAAGATGTGCTGCGTTTAGCGGCCTTAGTGCGTGAGCGGGTGGAGCAGTTATTTGGGGTCCGGCTAGAGCCAGAAGTACGGATGATGGCTGCTCAGGGTGAAACCTATTTAGATGAGGCATTAGCATGTCTGAATTTGAACTAAGCCCACTGCGAAACTCTCTGTTGACCTTATTAGCCGACGGCCAGTTTCACTCGGGCTCGCAACTCGGTGAGCAGCTGGGCATGAGTCGCGCAGCGATTGGCAAACATATTCAAGTACTAAAAGCATTGGGGCTAGACGTTTATAGCGTGAGTGGTAGAGGCTATAAATTGGCGGTGCCGTTACAGTTATTAGATCAAGCCCGATTACGCAAAGAGTTAGCTGCAAACCGAGTGGATTTAGTACCAGTAATAGGCTCCACCAATGTGCATTGGATGAGCTTGCTGGATGAGCTAAAAAACGGGGATATTTGTGTCGCCGAATGTCAGACCGAAGGCCGGGGTAGGCGTGGTCGGCCTTGGGTTTCCCCGTTTGGTGGCCAGCTTATTATGAGTATGTATTGGCAATTAGAGCAGGGAATGTCGGTGGCCATGGGCTTGAGTTTGGCGGTGGGCATTGCAGTTGTTGAAGCTCTAGAAGCACAAGGCTTTGCTGGCGTAGAGCTTAAATGGCCTAATGATGTTTATTTAAATGGGCGCAAGCTTGCAGGCATTTTAGTTGAGTTATCTGGCACTGCCGGTGGGCCTTGTCAGCTGGTAATTGGTATTGGGTTAAATTTAGTGCTGCCGAACACTGAGCAAGCACGTATCGATCAACCTTGGGCTGAGCTGACCGAGCTTGGGCCTGTGGATGATCGTAATGCACTAGTGGTGGCGTTAAGCCAACAATTGCAGCGCAGCTTAGCGGTGTTTGAACAAGAGGGCATTGCGGCTTTTAGTCAGCAGTGGAATCGATTGGATTATTTTAATGGTAAACCGGTACGCATTTTAATGGGCGAGCAAGTCGTACTGGGCATAGCCC
The DNA here is from genome assembly GCF_017498065.1 of Oceanisphaera pacifica. Taxonomy (GTDB): domain Bacteria; phylum Pseudomonadota; class Gammaproteobacteria; order Enterobacterales; family Aeromonadaceae; genus Oceanimonas; species Oceanimonas pacifica. Next base: position 45,541 of record NZ_JAGDFX010000006.1, read on the forward strand.
GCGGTATTGACTCGCAAGGTGCCTTACTGCTTGAGCTTGAAAGCGGTAAAATCAAACGCTTCTTAGGCGGCGAAATTTCATTGCGAGCAGAAAATAGCCAGAAGCATTAAGCTCGAAGCTGAAAGAAAAACATCAAAGCCGACCTAAACGGTATTATTCTTGGGCTTCCAGCTTCCAGCTATTTCTTCAACCAAACTTGTTCTATACCGTGAGCCTTGCCTTTAGTTAATATTAACTCGGCGCGATCTTTGGTGGGTAAGATGTTTTGTTTTAGGTTTTTGTAGTTAATTTCTTGCCAAATACGACTAGCGGTGGCCACGGCTTCTTCTTCTGATAGCGGGGCGTAGTTATGAAAGTAGGAGTCGGGATCGCGAAAGGCTCCCGAGCGAAACTTCAGGAATCGCTCTACATACCAGGTTTTGAGTAATCGTTCGTCGGCATCAACAAAAATAGAGAAATCCACAAAGTCTGATACAAACACCCTATGAGGGTCGTGTGGATAGTCCATGCCGCTTTGCAGTACATTTAAGCCTTCAATAATTAAAATATCTGGCTGCTCTACCACGTTTTCTTCATCGGGCACCACGTCATAGGTGAGATGAGAATATACAGGTGCCGTCACTCTGGGCTTGCCTGACTTAATGTCTGAGACAAATTGCACTAAACGACGAATATCATACGATTGAGGGAACCCCTTACGACGCATTAAACCACGCTCTTCTAATACCGAATTAGGGTATAAGAAGCCATCTGTGGTGACCAACGACACTTTTGGGTGTTGCGGCCAACGGGCTAATAAGGCTTCTAGAATACGTGCCGTGGTGCTTTTACCCACCGCGACTGAGCCGGCAATGCTAATAATATAGGGCACATGACGCGCCTCTTTACGCAAAAACTGATCTAAGACCTTGCTGCGTCTTTGTTTGGCTTTAATGTAAAGATTAAGCAAGCGAGACAAAGGAAGATAGATATCTCTCACCTCAGCTAATGATACTTTATCATTAATACCGCGCAGCCGAGTGAGCTCATCCTCGCTGAGAGGCTGATGTACTGTATCACGTAACTCTGACCAAGCTTCACGAGAGAAGGCCAGATAAGGAGAGTCGTTATCTATCGTCATGCATAAGGGTCGCAGTCTGTGAATTGCTTGGCGACAATACACCAAGCTTTAAAAATGAACAAGACGACCTTAAACGACGATATGCTAGATTATGATCTGAGTCGTTCTTATTTATTGGCTATATTATTGTCACTTTATAGACGAAAAAGTTATTTTTGGCGATTTATTGCGCACTTGAAGGCGGTTATGCAAAAAAACAGAGTAAAGGTGTTGCATCTGTGTGGTGCCTTGGCCTAGAATTCGTCTCGTTCAAACGCCGGCATAGCTCAGTTGGTAGAGCAACTGACTTGTAATCAGTAGGTCCCGAGTTCGACTCTTGGTGCCGGCACCAGAACAACTAACAATGTGGAGGAGTTCCCGAGTGGCTAAAGGGATCAGACTGTAAATCTGACGGCTCCGCCTTCACTGGTTCGAATCCAGTCTCCTCCACCATTATTTTAAAGTATTGTTATAGTAGTTAGCTTAACAGTACTTAAGTTTAGCACTTTAATTAGTTAGAGTATTAAACGCCGCTTTTGCGGGCATCGTATAATGGCTATTACCTCAGCCTTCCAAGCTGATGATGCGGGTTCGATTCCCGCTGCCCGCTCCAATTAAGTTCCCATCTCATAGATTTAATACCTTGCTGATATAGCTCAGTTGGTAGAGCGCACCCTTGGTAAGGGTGAGGTCCCCAGTTCAAATCCGGGTATCAGCACCATTCGTTGTAAATATTCGTAGTTAAACTAAATGTTGCTAACATACTTAAGTTTGCGATGTCATTGCTCGATCTTAGTATTCCCGCCATACGCCATACGCCATACGCCATACGCCATACGCCATACGCCATACGCCATACGCCATACGCCATACGCTTGGTCTTTGTTTAACTTACAGCTTATAGCTGACAGCTTACCGCTCCCCGCAGGGGTAGCCCTACGCGACGCACGTCGAAATTGCGCTTACAATCCCAGTAAAAAGCCATTATAATGCCCGCCTTATAATGTATTAGGGGCGTAGTTCCAATTGGTAGAACGGCGGTCTCCAAAACCGACGGTTGGGGGTTCGAGTCCCTCCGCCCCTGCCATTTACCTCGCCGATAGCGGGGTTTTCGCGTCTGTGACAGACTCAGCTTTAAACAGGTAGCTTTATGAGTGCAAATATTGAGAACCAGGGCGGGGCTAAAGATACTCTGCTATGGGGTGTGGTGTTCATTATATTGATAGCGTCTATTGTCGCTAACTCTTTCTATAGTGAGCTGCCGGTGGCTATTCGTGCTGCTGCTGTCGTGGTGGCTGTCGGTATTGCAGCTTTGCTCGCTTACCAAACAACCAAAGGCAAAAACGCCCTTGCGTTCGCTAAAGAATCTCGTCTAGAAATGCGTAAGGTGGTGTGGCCTAACCGCCAAGAAGCCATTCAGACGACCTTAATTGTATTGGCCGTCACTGCTGTGGTTGGCTTGTTTCTGTTTTTGCTAGATGGCCTGCTGGTATGGCTGGTCAATCTGGTTACCGGAGTATAAGGATTCACCATGTCAGAACCAGAACAAAGAATGCGTTGGTATGTGGTTCAAGCTTTTTCCGGATATGAAGGTCGTGTCTCTAAAACCTTGATTGAACACATCAAGATGCAAGGGATGGAAGATCAATTTGGGGAAGTGCTGGTACCCACAGAAGAAGTGGTTGAAATGCGCGCCGGCCAAAAGCGTAAGAGTGAGCGAAAGTTCTTCCCAGGTTATGTGCTGGTTAATATGCAAATGAACGATGCAACCTGGCACCTAGTACGCAGCATTCCGCGTGTAATGGGCTTTATTGGTGGTACGCCCGAGCGTCCGGCGCCGATTTCAGATAAAGAAGCCGATGCGATTCTTAATCGTTTACAAGATGCGATTGATAAGCCAAAACCAAAAACACTGTTCGAACCAGGCGAAGAAGTACGGGTGTCCGATGGACCTTTTGCTGACTTTAATGGTGTGGTGGAGTCGGTTGACTACGAGAAAAGCCGCGTGAAGGTGTCTGTGCTTATCTTTGGTCGCTCAACGCCCGTCGAATTAGAGTTTGGCCAAGTCGAAAAGCTTTGATTCATTTTTCATCATAGATCTTGCGAGGGGCGGCAAATAGCCCTATAATTTGCCGCCCTTTTAATTCAGGGGAGCCGAATAGAGTGCGACTCTACGGCGTTATCACCCAAAACCGAGGTAATCTCAATGGCTAAGAAAGTCCAAGCCTACATCAAGCTGCAAGTTGCAGCGGGTGCAGCAAATCCAAGTCCTCCGGTTGGTCCAGCACTGGGTCAGCACGGCGTTAACATCATGGAATTCTGTAAGGCGTTTAACGCCCGTACAGAAAGCATGGAAAAAGGCTCGCCAATTCCAGTAATTATTACTGTGTACAGCGACCGTTCTTTCACTTTCGAAACTAAGACGCCACCTGCGGCTTACTTGTTATTGAAAGCTGCTGGCGTTAAATCTGGTTCAGGCAAGCCTAACACCGAGAAAGTGGGTACTGTTACTCGCGCTCAGTTAGAAGAAATTGCTGAAATCAAGCTAGTAGACATGACCGGTGCCGATGTTGATGCCCGCGTTCGTTCAATCGAAGGTACTGCTCGGTCTATGGGCCTGGCAGTGGAGGGTTAAGACGATGGCTAAATTAACTAAGCGCATGCAAGTTATCCGTGATCGCGTAGATAACACTAAAGAATACGAAATTAACGAAGCCGTTGCTTTGCTACAAGAACTGGCTAACGCCAAGTTTGTAGAAAGTGTCGACGTTGCTGTTAACCTAGGCATTGATGCTCGTAAATCTGACCAAAACGTACGTGGCGCCACTGTGTTGCCACACGGTACTGGTCGTGACGTGCGCGTTGCTGTGTTCACTCAAGGTGCCAATGCTGAAGCCGCTAAAGAAGCCGGTGCTGAGCTAGTGGGCATGGAAGATTTGGGTGAGTTGGTTAAGAAAGGCGAAATGAACTTCGACGTTGTTATTGCTTCTCCTGATGCAATGCGCGTTGTTGGTCAGTTAGGCCAAATCTTGGGCCCACGTGGTCTGATGCCTAACCCTAAAGTGGGTACTGTTACCCCGAACGTAGCTGAAGCAGTTAAAAATGCTAAAGCCGGTCAGGTTCGCTACCGCAACGACAAAAACGGCATCATTCATACCACCATTGGTAAGAAAGACTTTGATGCTGCTAGCTTAAAAGGCAACTTAGAAGCCTTGTTGGTCGCACTTAAGCGTGCTAAGCCTTCATCTTCTAAAGGCGTTTACATCAAGAAAGTAACCCTGTCTACCACTATGGGTGCAGGCGTTGCGATTGATCAAGCAAGCCTAGAAGCTTAATAAGCGTTTACAAGGCGTAAAAACTCACGTAGTATTTTGCGCCTTGCATTTGGTTGGGGGCTTCGACTCCCGTCCAAGACCGTTGGAGACGGTTACACGTCTTAAATTTTCCAACGTAGATGGTGCCGGGACCCAGTTAGAAAATATTTTTTCTTCTGGTATCTGCCACCTTGGTGCCTCTGATATAAATTAGAGGCGTATGTATAATCTGGGTATTAACCCAGGTGGATCCAGGAGTTTAGCCAATGGCATTAAGACTCGAAGACAAAAAGGCAATTGTTGCTGAAGTCAACGACGTTGCCAAGGGCGCCCTGTCTGCGGTAGTTGCCGATGCACGTGGCGTTACTGTAGCTGCTATGACCACACTGCGTAAGCAAGCGCGTGAAAACGATATCTACCTTAAAGTAGTTCGTAACACGCTCGCGCGTATCGCAGTAAAAGAGACCGATTATGAGTGCCTTAATGAGGTATTCGTTGGTCCTACCTTGATTGCGTTTTCTAAAGAACACCCGGGCGCTGCTGCTCGTTTGTTTAAAGATTTTGCTAAAGAGCAAGAAGCATTCGAGGTTAAAGGTCTAGCATTTGAGGGCGAGTTCATCCCCGCAACTGATATTGACCGTCTCGCAAAACTGCCGACATACGACGAAGCAATTGCAAAGCTAATGGCAACTATGAAAGAAGCCTCTGCTGGCAAGCTGGTACGTACTATCGCAGCTCTGCGCGATCAAAAGCAAGAAGTAGAAGCAGCATAAGCTGTTGTTTGCCTCTGTATAATCAAACACTTCAGAACATTAGGAATTTGAGTCATGTCTCTTACTAAAGACCAAATCATTGAAGCCGTTGCAGAAATGTCTGTAATGCAAGTTGTTGAACTGATCGAAGCAATGGAAGAAAAATTCGGCGTTTCTGCTGCTGCAGCTGTTGCTGTTGGCGGTGGTGATGCTGGTGGCGCTGCTGAAGAGCAAACTGAATTCGACGTTATGTTGACTTCATTTGGTTCTAACAAAGTTGCTGTTATCAAAGCCGTACGTGGCGCAACCGGTCTTGGCCTGAAAGAAGCCAAAGGTCTGGTTGAAACTGCACCTTGTGCCGTTAAAGAAGGCCTGAGCAAAGGCGAAGCAGAAACTCTGCAAAAAGAACTTGAAGAAGCAGGTGCTTCTGTTGAGCTCAAATAAGCTAGTTTTTAGCTTAGCGGCCTGAGAAATCAGGCTAGGGCTGGTGAATATTTATTCACCAGCCCTTTTGCGCTGTAAAATGAGAGGATTTTTCACATCGTTTGTGCCTTTCATGAGTTCCAATCATCGAATGTTGTCGAGACGTTCGTGTATTAAAAACGATGTTATTTAGAGCTGTCCCATTTTTGGACAGATGGGTCACTTATCAGCGAGCTGAGGAACCCTATGGTTTACTCTTACACAGAGAAAAAGCGCATTCGTAAGGACTTTGGTAAACGTGCCCAGGTCTTGGACACGCCTTACCTACTTTCAATCCAGCTTGATTCCTTCAAACAGTTTATTGAAGCAGATCCGCAAGGCGAACACGGTTTGGAAGCGGCTTTTCGTAGCGTCTTCCCCATCGCCAGCTATTCTGGCAATGCTGAATTGCAGTATGTTAGTTTCCGACTAGGTGAGCCGGTGTTTGACGTTAAAGAATGTCAAATCCGCGGTGTGACTTATTCGGCACCACTACGCGTTAAACTGCGCATGGTTCTTTACGATAGAGAAGCGGCACCCGGTACCGTTAAAGATATTAAAGAACAAGAAGTCTACATGGGCGAAATTCCGCTCATGACTGAAAATGGTACCTTTGTTATCAATGGTACTGAGCGAGTCATCGTCTCCCAGCTGCATCGCAGCCCAGGTGTGTTTTTCGATCACGACCGCGGCAAAACCCACTCATCGGGTAAGGTTTTGTATAACGCACGCGTGATCCCTTACCGTGGTTCCTGGCTTGATTTTGAGTTTGATGCGAAAGACAACTTGTTTGTTCGTATTGACCGTCGTCGTAAGCTACCCGCGTCTATTATTTTGCGCGCGTTGGAATACACAACAGAAGAAATTCTGGCCATGTTCTTCGAAACTACCCGTTTCGAGGTTACAGATGGCAAGCTAATGATGGAGCTCAAGCCTGAGCGCTTACGTGGCGAAACTGCCTCGTTTGACATCTTAGTTGATGGTGCCGTACTGGTGGAAACCGGTCGTCGCATCACGGCCCGCCATATCCGTCAATTGGAAAAGGCCGGCATTGATCAAATTGAAGTACCGGTGGAATATGCCGTCGGTAAAGTGGTTGCTAAAGACTATGTGAATGCCGACACCGGCGAACTGGTTATTGCAGCCAACAGCGAGCTAAGTTTAGAAGTATTAGCGAATCTGTCTGTGGCCGGCATTAAGCAATTTGAGACCCTGTTCACTAACGAACTGGATCACGGCGCTTATATGTCTGACACCTTGCGCATCGATTCCTCGACCAACCGCTTAGAAGCATTGGTAGAGATTTATCGCATGATGCGCCCAGGTGAGCCGCCGACACGTGAAGCCGCTGACACCTTATTTGAGAACTTATTTTTCTCTGAAGACCGCTATGATCTCTCTACCGTAGGCCGGATGAAATTTAACCGTCGCCTGTTCCGTGAAGAGACAGACGGTGTGGGTACCCTAACTAAGTCTGATATTGTTGATGTGATGCGTCGTTTGATCGACATCCGTAACGGTAACGACGAAGTGGACGATATTGACCACTTGGGTAACCGCCGTATTCGCTCTGTGGGCGAAATGGCAGAAAACCAATTCCGTGTTGGCCTAGTGCGCGTAGAGCGTGCGGTGCGCGAGCGTCTATCATTAGGCGATCTCGACACCCTGATGCCTCAAGACTTAATCAACGCTAAGCCGATTTCGGCGGCGGTGAAAGAGTTCTTTGGTTCCAGCCAATTGTCACAGTTTATGGACCAAAACAACCCGCTATCAGAAGTGACGCACAAGCGTCGTATTTCTGCATTAGGCCCAGGTGGTTTAACCCGTGAACGTGCCGGTTTTGAAGTTCGAGATGTACACACCACTCACTATGGGCGCTTGTGTCCTATCGAAACGCCAGAAGGCCCGAACATCGGTTTGATCAACTCACTGGCGTGCTACTCGCGCACCAACGAATACGGTTTCCTTGAGACCCCGTATCGTAAAGTGATCGATGGTCAAATCACCGATGAAGTGGACTATTTGTCTGCCATCGAAGAAGGTCAGTTTGTGATCGCACAGGCAAACGCTGCCTCTGACGAGAACAACCGTTTAAGTGAAGAGCTGGTTGCCTCACGTCATAAAGGTGAAGCCACCTATATGAACGCGGATCAAATTCAGTATATGGACGTAAGTCCACAGCAGGTTGTGTCTGTTGCAGCGTCGCTTATCCCCTTCCTTGAGCACGATGATGCTAACCGCGCCTTAATGGGCTCGAACATGCAACGTCAAGCTGTGCCAACATTGCGTGCCGATAAGCCGCTAGTAGGTACCGGTATTGAACGTGCAGTTGCGGTTGACTCAGGTGTGACTGTGGTGGCTAAGCGTGGCGGTATTGTCGATTATGCTGATGCTTCACGCATTGTCGTTAAAGTGAATGAAGAAGAGATGCGCCCTGGCGAAGCCGGTATCGATATCTATAACCTAACCAAGTACACCCGTTCTAACCAGAACACCTGTATCAACCAGCGTCCTTGTGTGATGCCGGGCGAGAAAGTGCTGGGCGGCGATGTACTGGCTGATGGTCCTTCAACTGACTTGGGCGAATTGGCGCTGGGTCAGAACCTGCGCGTGGCCTTTATGCCATGGAACGGTTACAACTTTGAAGATTCCATGCTACTGAATGAGCGTCTGGTTGAAGAAGATCGCCTGACCACTATTCATATTCAGGAGCTGACTTGTATCTCTCGTGATACCAAGCTGGGCCCTGAAGAAATCACCGCCGACATTCCGAACGTGGGTGAGTCTGCGCTGAGCAAGCTGGACGAATCAGGTATCGTTTATGTGGGTGCAGAAATGCGTCCTGGCGATATCTTAGTGGGTAAAGTGACGCCTAAGGGCGAAAGCCAGCTCACGCCAGAAGAGAAGCTACTACGAGCTATCTTTGGTGAAAAAGCCTCAGACGTAAAAGACTCGTCATTACGTGTACCTAACTCAGTGTTTGGTACCGTTATTGACGTTCAAGTCTTTACCCGTGATGGCGTAGAAAAAGATAAGCGTGCTCAAGATATTGAGCATATGCAGCTTAAGCAGGCCAAGAAAGACTTAACCGAAGAGTTTAGTATTCTTGAAGACGGTATTTATGCCCGTGCTCGTAACGTACTTATTGCCTCTGGCATGAGTGCGGAGCAGGTTGCTAAAATCGATCGCAACAAGCTGTTAGAGCAAGCGATTGACGACGAAGCTAAACAAATTGAGTTAGAGCAGTTAGCCGAGCAACAAGCTGAGCTAAAAGCCGACTTCGATAAGATGTTTGAAAGCAAGCGTCGTAAGATCACCCAAGGCGATGACTTAGCACCGGGCGTGTTAAAAATCGTTAAGGTGTACTTGGCGGTTAAACGTCAAATTCAACCGGGTGATAAAATGGCCGGTCGTCACGGTAACAAAGGTGTTATCGCGACTATCGTACCAGTAGAAGACATGCCTCATGATGAGCATGGCGTACCGGTAGACATGGTATTAAACCCGCTGGGTGTACCATCGCGAATGAACATTGGTCAGGTTCTTGAAACCCACTTAGGCTTTGCGGCCAAAGGACTGGGCGAAAAAATCGACCGCATGATCAAAGAGCAGCAAGAAGTGGCTCGTTTGCGTGAGTTTATTCAAGAAGTCTATGACTCAGGTGAGGGGATTCGTCAAAAAGTAGACTTGTCTACTTTCAGCGATACCGAAGTGCGTACCTTGGCCAATAACTTGCGCCACGGTGTACCCATTGCCACACCGGCCTTTGACGGTGCCGATGAGCACGAAGTGAAGCGTTTGTTGAAACTGGCTGATTTGCCAGAGTCAGGTCAAATCACCTTGTTTGATGGCCGAACCGGGACCAGCTTTGAACGTCCGGTAACCGTGGGCTATATGTACATACTGAAGTTGAACCACTTAGTGGACGACAAGATGCACGCTCGTTCTACTGGTTCGTACAGTCTGGTAACGCAACAGCCGCTGGGTGGTAAAGCTCAGTTTGGTGGTCAGCGTTTCGGTGAGATGGAAGTGTGGGCACTGGAAGCATATGGTGCTGCTTACACCTTGCAAGAAATGTTGACGGTCAAGTCGGATGACGTTAACGGTCGTACCAAGATGTATAAAAACATCGTCGATGGTGATCACCGCATGGAGCCGGGCATGCCCGAGTCTTTCAACGTACTGTTGAAAGAAATTCGCTCTCTCGGTATCAACATCGAGTTGGACGAAAGCTAAGGCGACAGACTGCCCGAGAAATAACGGTGCCCTTGCTTATGCCGGGGCACCTAGGTAGAACTCCTCACAGGAGACTAACGTGAAAGACTTACTTAAGTTTTTGAAAGCGCAGAATAAGACAGAAGAGTTTGATGGGATCAAAATTGGTCTGGCATCCCCAGACATGATCCGCTCTTGGTCTTTTGGCGAGGTCAAAAAGCCTGAGACTATTAACTACCGTACCTTCAAGCCGGAGCGTGACGGTCTTTTCTGTGCCCGGATTTTTGGTCCGGTCAAGGACTATGAGTGTCTGTGTGGTAAGTATAAGCGCCTTAAGCATCGTGGTGTGATCTGCGAAAAATGTGGCGTTGAAGTTACCCAGACCAAAGTGCGCCGTGAGCGCATGGGCCATATTGAATTGGCCAGTCCTGTTGCCCACATTTGGTTCTTGAAATCCTTGCCAAGCCGTATTGGTTTGTTGCTGGATATGACACTGCGTGATATTGAGCGCGTGTTGTATTTCGAATCGTTTGTGGTTATCGAGCCCGGTATGACTAGCCTTGAGCGTGGTCAAATGCTGTCTGAAGAGCAGTATTTGGATGCGCTAGAAGAGTGGGGCGATGAGTTTGACGCCAAGATGGGTGCCGAAGCGGTACTGGCCTTGCTGCGTGAAATTGACCTAGAAAGCGAAATTGACGCTATGCGTGAAGAGCTGGGTCAAACCAACTCAGAAACCAAGCGTAAGAAAATTACTAAGCGTTTCAAGTTAATGGAAGCTTTCCACGGCTCAGGCAACAAGCCCGAGTGGATGGTAATGAGCGTATTGCCTGTATTACCACCGGATTTGCGTCCTTTGGTACCACTAGATGGCGGTCGTTTTGCCACTTCAGACTTGAACGATTTATATCGTCGCGTGATCAACCGTAATAACCGTTTGAAGCGCCTACTGGATCTTGCCGCGCCGGATATTATTGTGCGCAACGAAAAGCGTATGCTGCAAGAGTCTGTGGATGCGCTGCTGGACAACGGTCGTCGCGGTCGTGCCATTACCGGTTCTAACAAGCGTCCTCTAAAATCCTTGGCTGATATGATCAAGGGTAAGCAGGGTCGTTTCCGTCAGAACTTGTTGGGTAAGCGTGTTGACTACTCCGGCCGTTCGGTGATCGTTGTCGGCCCAACACTGCGTTTACACCAGTGTGGTCTGCCGAAGAAAATGGCACTTGAGCTGTTCAAACCTTTCATTTACGGCAAGCTGGAATCCCGTGGTCTCGCCACCACGATTAAAGCGGCCAAGAAGATGGTTGAGCGCGAAGAAGCCGTGGTTTGGGATATCCTAGACGATGTGATCCGCGAACATCCGGTATTACTGAACCGTGCACCTACCTTGCACCGTTTGGGTATACAGGCGTTTGAGCCAGTGTTGATCGAAGGTAAAGCGATTCAGTTGCACCCACTGGTGTGTGCGGCTTATAACGCTGACTTTGATGGTGACCAAATGGCAGTGCACTTGCCATTGACCATAGAAGCACAGCTTGAAGCGCGTGCGTTAATGATGTCTACCAACAACATACTGTCGCCCGCAAACGGTGAGCCTATCATAGTACCCTCGCAAGACGTGGTACTGGGTCTGTATTACATGACCCGTGAAAAGGTGAACGCCAAAGGCGAAGGCATGTTGCTAACCAGCGCCAAAGAAGCGGAAAAAGTATACCGTGCCGGCCATGCTGAATTGCATGCCAAGGTAAAAATTCGTATTACCGACTTTGAGCGCCAAGAAGACGGCACAGAGGTAGAAACCACGGCTATCCGTGATACCACTGTAGGTCGTGCCATCTTGAGCTTGATTGTGCCTAAAGGCTTGCCTTATAGCATGATCGATCACGACATGACCAAAAAGCAGATCTCTAAGTTGATGAACGCTTGTTATCGTCGTTTGGGCCTCAAAGATTCTGTTATCTTTGCAGACCAACTGATGTATACCGGTTTCCATTACGCAACGCTGTCAGGTGTGTCTGTTGGTATCAACGACATGGTTATTCCTGATGCGAAGAAGCACATCATTGATGAAGCTGAAGCGGAAGTGACCGAAATTCAAGATCAGTTCCAGTCAGGTCTAGTTACTGCCGGTGAGCGTTACAACAAAGTTATCGATATTTGGGCCAGCGCCAACGAGCGTGTGTCTAAAGCTATGATGGATAACTTGTCGCAAGACGAAGTGGTTGACGCAGAAGGTAACACTGTACTGCAAGACTCCTTTAACAGCATCTATATGATGGCTGACTCAGGCGCGCGTGGTAGTGCCGCTCAGATCCGACAGCTTGCAGGTATGCGTGGTTTGATGGCGAAACCAGATGGTTCCATCATCGAAACCCCCATTATTGCGAACTTCCGTGAAGGCTTGAACGTACTCCAGTACTTTAACTCCACGCACGGTGCGCGTAAGGGTCTAGCGGATACCGCATTGAAGACAGCTAACTCTGGTTACCTGACTCGTCGTCTGGTAGACGTAGCGCAAGACTTAGTGATCACCTCTGATGACTGTGGCACGTTCGACGGTCTGTGGATTAGCTCCCTGATCGAAGGTGGTGACGTAGTTGAGCCATTGCGTGAGCGTGTACTAGGTCGAGTGGTGGCAGAAGATGTGGTTCGCCCGGGTACTGAAGACGAAATCTTGGTGGCGCGTAACACCCTGCTTGATGAGAAGTGGTGTGACGAGCTAGAAGAAAGCTCAGTTGACCGTGTGAAAGTACGCTCTGTTATTACTTGTGATAACGATCAAGGTGTATGTGCGCATTGTTACGGCCGAGACTTGGCCCGTGGCCACTTGGTTAACAAAGGCGAGGCCGTGGGTGTTATTGCTGCTCAGTCGATTGGTGAGCCGGGAACTCAGCTTACCATGCGTACTTTCCACATTGGTGGTGCGGCATCTCGAGCGGCGGCAGAAAACAGCATTCAGGTGAAAAACGCCGGTACTGTTAACTTGATCAACGCGAAAGTGGTCACAAACAGTGATGGCAAGACGGTAATTGTATCCCGTTCGTCTGAGCTGACCATTCTTGATGAAATGGGTCAAACTCGCGAGAACCACAAACTGCCGTATGGTGCTTTGTTGGATCAAGCCGAAGGCGAGCAGGTGCAAGTCGGCCAAGTAGTGGCTACTTGGGACCCGCATACGCACCCCATTGTTACTGAGGTAGCCGGTCACGTTAAGTTTATCGATATGATTGATGGTGTCACCATTAGTCGTCAAACCGATGAGCTCACCGGTCTGTCTAGCATAGTAGTGATGGATGTGAATGAGCGTCCGGCTTCAGGTAAAGACTTGCGTCCTACCGTTAAGTTAATTGACGATAACGGTAACGATGTGTTTATTCCTGGCACCGACTTGTCTGCCATGTACTTCTTACCCGGTCGTGCCATCGTGAGTCTCGATGACGGCGCTGTGGTAAACGTGGGTGATGCGGTTGCACGTATTCCGCAAGAGTCTGGTGGTACTAAAGATATTACCGGTGGTCTACCACGTGTGGCCGACTTGTTTGAAGCACGTTTACCGAAAGAACCTGCCATTTTGGCGGAAATCTCCGGTACCATTTCGTTTGGTAAAGAAACCAAAGGCAAGCGTCGCTTGGTAATCACGCCGTTAGACGGTGGTGAAGCCTTTGAAGAGATGATCCACAAATGGCGTCATGTGAACGTCTTTGAAGGTGAGAAGGTTGAAAAAGGCGAAGTTCTGGCCGATGGTCCTGAATCAGCCCACGATATCTTGCGCTTACGTGGCATTAGCCCCGTTGCCAACTATATTGTGAACGAGGTGCAAGAGGTTTACCGCTTGCAGGGCGTTAAGATCAACGATAAGCACATTGAAACAATTGTGCGTCAAATGCTGCGTCGTGCCGAAATTATTAACTCGGGTGATTCTGAGTTTATAAACGGCGAACAGGCTGAAGTGGTTCGTATTCGCCAAGCGAATCGTGCCCTAGAAGCAGAAGGCAAGCAGCCAGTGGAATACCGTCATGTATTGATGGGTATTACTAAGGCGTCTTTGAGCACTGAATCTTTCATCTCGGCGGCCTCTTTCCAAGAGACGACTCGAGTACTGACTGAAGCGGCTGTTTCTGGCAAGGTAGATAACCTACGTGGCTTGAAAGAAAACGTGATTGTAGGTCGCCTAGTACCGGCAGGTACGGGTTTTGCCTATCATCAGTCGCGCAACGCTCAGCGCTCTACAGATCAAGCAGTGGCAGTATCGGCAGATGAAGCCGAGCAGAATCTGGCTAACCTGTTGAACGCAACAGATAAGTAACAAGCAATATATCTCGACTCGCTGATAACAAAGGCTCCCGCAAGGGGGCCTTTTTTTTGCCCCTTTTAGGGGCAAAAAAACGGTAAGCTGTCAGCGATCAGCTAAAACCCAATACAGGGCGTATTTATTTTTAGCTGACCGCTTAAGACTTGCCGTTGACAGCTGTCCTTTCTTAGTTATGCCTTTAGGGTATAAAAAATTCTTCTTTATTCTTTCTTGTTTGCCTCTGGCTCGTTTATGCTATATGTATCTGGAAAAGTGGAAGTGAATGTCATGCTGTTAAAAGAACTCGCGGCGTCTGCCAGCCCGCTAAACGAACAACAAGTCCATAAGCTTACTCAGGTGGCAGCCGAGTTAAGTGCGACTCAACTTGCGTGGGTGAGCGGTTATTTTTACGGCATCAGCCAACAACCCGCAGGAATCGCGGCACCCGCCCCGCAAGCCAATGCTCAACCTGCAGGCACCTTGACGATTATTCATGCCTCACAAACCGGTAATGCCAAAGGCGTTGCCGAAGAGCTGCAAGCCAAAGCGAGTGCTAATGGTGTGGCGGTTAAGCTGGTGAGTGCTGGTGACTATAAAGTACGTCAGCTGAAAAAAGAGACCCATGTGCTGATTGTTGCCAGTACTAATGGCGAAGGCGAAGCACCGGATGATGCCATTCAGTTTCATAAAGAATTAAAAGCAGGCAAAGCCGGTAAACTCGATGGTCTTCAGTATGGTGTGATTGGTTTAGGTGACTCTTCTTATGAGTTTTATTGCCAAACCGGTAAAGACTTTGATGAATATCTCAGTAAAGCCGGCGCCAAACCGCTGTTAGGGCGCCTCGATGCTGACGTTGATTATGAAGAAGTCTGCGAAAAGTGGAGCCAAGAAGCGGTTGATTTAGTTAAAGACGCGTTAAAAGGCGAAGCTGCCAATGATGTCGCTCCTGTGGTGCCACTGACCGAAGGCGCCACCAGTCTTTATAACAAAAAGCACCCCTTTGCCGCCGAATTGCTGACTAATCAAGCCATTACTGGTCGTGATTCCGATCGCGATGTACGCCATTTCGAGATCTCACTCGAAGGTTCAGACTTAACCTATCAGCCCGGCGATGCGTTAGGCGTGTGGTTTAGTAACGACGAGCAGCTCGTTGATGCTGTGCTGGCACAAACTGGGGTAGACGCCAGCAGTGAAGTGATAGTCAACGAGCAAACCGTGACTATTCGCGAAGCGCTGATTAACGACTACGAATTAACCCAAGGTTATGCAAGCTTTGTACAATCTTACGCCGAGCTCACCGATGCGCCTAAGTTACGCGCCTTGGTCGAAGATAAAGCGGCGCTGCGTGAGTATTGTGCGAATCACCAAATTTTAGATATTGCTCGTGAGCAGCAAGGTGCATTAACCGCTGAGCAGCTGCAAGCCAGCCTGCGCCGCTTAACGCCGCGTTTATACTCTATTGCCTCATCGCAGGCTGAAGTTGAAGACGAAGTGCATTTAACCGTAGGGGTAGTGCGTTTTGAGCAAGATAGTGAGGCACGCAATGGCGGTGCTTCTGCGTATTTAGCTGATCGCCTAGAAGAAGGCGGCCAAGTACGGGTATTCGTTGAGCATAACGATAACTTCCGCCTTCCTGCTAATGATGACACGTCCATCATTATGGTGGGGCCGGGTACGGGCATAGCGCCATTTCGTGCCTTTATGCAAGAGCGTGATACTCGCGATGCTAGCGGTCAAAACTGGTTATTCTTTGGCAACCCACACTTTACCCAAGACTTTTTATACCAGCTGGAATGGCAGCGTTATGTGAAGTCTGGCTTATTAAATAAGATTTCATTGGCCTTTAGCCGTGATCAGCAAGAAAAAATTTACGTACAACATAAGTTACGTGAGCAAGGCGCCGAGGTGTATGAATGGTTAGAGCAGGGCGCACATTTTTATGTGTGTGGTGATGCTAACAAGATGGCCAAAGACGTGCACGATGCCTTAATTGATATTGTGGCTGAGCACGGTAAGAAAACCCAAGAACAAGCGACTGAATATGTGGATGCGCTGCGTGTAGCTAAGCGTTACCAGAGGGATGTGTACTAATGAGCGAATTAAAACTATCTGACAACGAGCGCATGAAGCGCGAGAGTAACTTTTTACGCGGCACCATAGAGCAAGACTTACAAGATGAGTTAACCGGTGGCTTTACCGGTGATAACTTTCAGATGATCCGTGTACACGGTATGTATCAGCAAGATGACCGGGATATTCGCAATGAGCGCACCGCCCAAAAACTGGAACCACTGCACAATGTGATGCTGCGTGCCCGACTACCCGGTGGCATTATTAAGCCAGAGCAATGGCTAGTCATTGATAAGTTTGCCGAAGAAAGCAGCATTTATGGCAGTATTCGCCTCACCACTCGCCAAACGTTTCAGTTTCATGGTGTGCTTAAGCGCGATATTAAGCACATGCACCAAACCCTGAACAGTACTGGCATTGACTCCATTGCGACTGCGGGTGATGTAAACCGTAACGTGCTGTGCTCTAGTAACCCTGTCGAGTCTGAGTTACACCAAGAAGCCTATGAGTGGGCAAAGAGGATTTCTGAACATTTACTGCCGAAAACCCGTGCTTATGTTGAAATTTGGTTAGATGGCGAGCGCTTAGACACGCCAGATGAAGAGCCTATTTTAGGCTCGACCTATTTGCCGCGTAAGTTTAAAACCACAGTAGTGGTGCCGCCGCATAACGATGTGGACGTGCACGCTAACGACTTAAACTTTGTGGCCATTGCCGAACACGGCAAGCTGGTGGGCTTTAACGTCTTGGTAGGCGGTGGTCTGGCCATGACTCACGGTGATACTGCGACCTATCCACGTAAAGCTACCGACTTTGGTTTTATTCCCGTCTCTCATGCGCTCGCTATTGCTGAGGCAGTGGTGACCACGCAGCGTGATATGGGCAACCGTGTGGAGCGTAAAAACGCCAAAACCAAATACACGCTTGAGCGCGTTGGTATCGACGTATTTAAGGCTGAAGTAGAAAAGCGCGCTGGAATTGAGTTTGCCGAAGTTCGCCCGTATGAGTTTACTAGCCGTGGCGATCGTTTTGGTTGGGTAGACGGTATTGATGGTAAGCAGCACTTAACACTGTTTATTGAAAATGGCCGAATTCTAGATTACCCGGGCAAGCCATTAAAAACTGGCATGCGTGAGATTGCTAAGGTGCACCAAGGTGATTTTCGTCTAACCGCTAATCAAAACTTAATTATTGCCGGTGTGCCACCAGAGAATAAAGCTCAAATTGAACAACTGGCGCGTGAGCACGGCCTGATTGAAGAAAGCATTTCTGATCAGCGTAAAAGCTCGATGGCTTGTGTTGCATTACCCACCTGCCCATTAGCCATGGCGGAATCGGAGCGGGTGTTGCCGGAATATGTGACCGAGCTAGAAGGCTATTTGTCTAAGCACAATATTACTGATGACAATATTATCTTTCGTGTCACCGGTTGCCCGAATGGTTGTGGTCGTGCCATGCTGGCCGAAGTAGGTTTAGTGGGTAAAGCGCCCGGTCGTTATAACTTACACCTAGGTGGTAACCGTGAAGGTACCCGTATTCCACGTATGTACAAAGAGAACATTACCGACCGTCAGATCATGGAAGAGCTGGATCAGTTAATTGGTCGCTGGTCGGCTGAGCGAAATAGCGGTGAAGGCTTTGGTGACTTTGTGATCCGTGCCGGTATTATTGCCCCTGTTATCGACTCGGCAAGGGACTTTTATGCAGTCTAGTTTACTTCCCAGCTTAGCTGAGCTGAACGGTCTAAATAGCGTTGAGCGAGCGGCGGCCCTGGCCCCGCTTAATCAAGATCTAGCTGCCATGAGTGCGCCCGAACGGGTGCGCTGGGCACTGGAGCATCTACCAGGTGCGCCCGTGTTGTCGTCAAGCTTTGGTATTCAAGCTGCGGTGATGCTGCATTTGGTTACTCAAGCTAAAGCCGATATTCCCGTCATTTTAACGGATACCGGTTATTTGTTTCCTGAGACCTATCGTTTTATTGATGAATTGACTGAGCGTTTAGGCTTAAATCTTAAGGTTTATCAAGCCACCCATTCGGCAGCTTGGCAAGAAGCGCGTTATGGTCAGTTATGGTGTCAGGGCGAAGAAGGTCTAAGCCGTTATAACCAAATTAATAAGGTTGAGCCCATGCAGCGTGCCTTGCGTGAGCTGGATGCCGGTATTTGGTTTTCGGGGCTGCGTCGCAGCCAATCTGAAACTCGGGGCAATTTAGAGGTATTAGGAATACAAGGGGGGCGTTTTAAATTCTTGCCGATCATCGACTGGAACAATAAAGACGTGCACTATTACCTAAAGCAGTTCGATTTACCGTATCATCCGTTATGGGAACAAGGATATGTTTCTGTAGGGGATGTACAAACCACCGCCAAGTGGGAACCCGGTATGTCTGAGGCTGATACCCGTTTCTTTGGTATGAAGCGCGAATGTGGCCTACATGAATCACAAGAAGTGGACGGCAGTGGTATCTAGTCTGTGAGGCTTCTTGGTTCAATAAGCCGATAACAGGAGAGTGCATGCGAGTTCAAGAGATAATGACGCGGCGTATTGCCACTGTTCATCAAGATGATCGGTTAGCGCAGGTGCAAGATATTTTTACCCAGTCTGCTTTTCGTCATTTGTTGGTACTTAATAGCCAAGAAGTCTTATGCGGTATTATTAGTCATGCCGATATGACCCGTGCCCTCAGCCCTTATCTAGGCACGGATGCTGAGGTTGAGCGCGATCGAGACACCCTACAGCGCCGTGTACATCAGGTGATGAGCCGAGATGTGATTACCATTACCGGCGCTGCAACCCTAGAAAGTGCGGCGCGTATTATGCTAGAGCATAATATTGGCTGTTTACCCGTAATGGAGCAGGACAAGCTGGTCGGCTTGGTGTCGTGGAAAGATTTACTGCGCCAGTTTATCGCTAAAACATAGCTTTAAGCCGTCAGCTGTCAGCCGTCAGTTAAAAGCATCTCTGTCTCTGCTGCATTGTCATGCCGGACTTGCTCCGGTATCTTTCTTTGCGCCACACAAACGACACTATCTTAATTTGTAACGTATGGCGTACAGCTTTGCTTTCTTTATATTCCTTTTAGGTATAAAAAGTCATTATTTATTCTTTTGAGATCTACTGCATATCTATTATAGTCTCTCTACTTCAACGTATGAGTGGAAACGACTATGGAACACCTGCCCCTATTTATTAAAATTAAACACCGCCCTTGCTTGGTTGTGGGGGGAGGTGCGGTTGCGGCGCGTAAGGCTCGGGTATTACTGGCGCGCGGTGCACGACTAATGGTTGTTGCCCCTGAACTTTGCCCTGAGCTCTCTGCATTACAGTCACAGTTTATTTGGCAAAATGATGTATTTAATGAAGCCTATTTAGAGCAGCAATTCTTAGTGGTTGCCGCTACCAATAGCACTGAAGTGAATGCCCGTGTCTATCAGGCAGCGAATTTGCGCGGCTTATTAGTCAATAAAGCCGATGATAGCAAACGTTCTGCGGTGATCTTTCCCTCTATTGTTGAGCGTTTACCGCTACAAGTGGCTTTTAGTACCGGTGGTAATGCACCTTGGCTGGCACGGTTATTACGTGCGCGCTTAGATGCTATTTTACCCAAGCACTGGGGCACACTAAGTCGGGTGGCAGGCAAGTTTCGCCACAAGGTGCAAAGCAGCTTTGCGACTCCTGCTGAGCGTCGTCGGTTTTGGGCTCGCGCCGCCGACGACGTCACTCTTAATCATCTGTTAGCCCAAGGGAAAATTGCCGAAGCCGAGCGCTGGTTAAAGCAGTCGATAGCTAAACCGCAAGTAGGCGAGGTAATCTTGGTGGGGGCGGGTCCAGGGGATCCTGATCTACTCACCGTTAAGGCCTTAAATGAATTACAAAAGGCCGAAGTGGTGCTGTTTGACCAATTAGTGTCGCCGGAAATCTTGGCGCTGATCCGCCCACAAGCCGAGTTGATTTCGGTGGGCAAGAAGGCCGGCCACCACAGCGTGCCCCAAGATCAAATCAATCAACTGTTAGTCAAGCAAGCATTGAACGGTAAGCGAGTAGTGCGCCTGAAAGGCGGCGACCCTTTTATGTTTGGTCGTGGCGCCGAAGAGTTGCAAGTATTAAAAGCCGCCGGTATTCCTTTTCAAGTTGTTCCTGGCATTACCGCCGCTGCGGGGGCTACCGCCTACGCGGGCATTCCACTGACCCATCGTGATCATGCGCAAAGCGCGGTCTTTATTACTGGCCACAGTAAACAAGACGGTAAAGAGCCTAATTGGGCATCACTGGCACAAAGCCGTCAGACCTTAGTGATTTATATGGGGCTAATGCGCTCGGGGCATATTCAGCAGCGCCTTATCGAGCATGGTTTAGCGCCCAGTACGCCGGTTGCGTTAATTGAGCGTGGCACTACGCCACAGCAGCGAGTGATTAGTGGCAGTTTAATTGAACTGAGTGCCTTGGCTGAGCAAGTCGTGAGCCCCTCGTTAATGGTGATCGGTGAAGTGGCTGCCTTATCGGATTCGTTGGCTTGGTTTAATAGCAAAGCCGCGGAGCAGGCACAGACTCAAGAGCAATATGCTTAAAAGAAAGCGGTAAGCTTTCAGCTGTCAGAAAAAGATAAACCAAAGTAGCCCCATTGCACCACCTTTATGCCGGACTTGTTCCGGTATTTTTTGTTTACAAGAAGGTGAAAGGGAAGTGTTAGGGGGAGAGGGGCAAGCCAAGTAAAGACAGCCTCCGTCTGCTATCGGGGAACAAACTTTGCCGTTGGCGGCGCTGTTTTTTGGCTGATGGCTTGAATCAGTTATTACAGCTTTAATTGGCCGAGTGGGGCCAATAGCTCTTGTAGGTCGTTACGATAATCCGTTGGCGTGTTTTCGGTGATTAAGCGTGCCAGTTCGTTACCCGTGGTGGTAAAACGATAATAAAGTAATCGCACGCCCTTTCTTTGGGGGGAGAGCGTCATGGGTTGAGTATTAAGCGTAACCGCTAAGGGGGCTGTTAGCGATAGCTCCCCAGACTCTAATTCTGCTAAATGTAGTAAGCCCAACTCAGAGAGCTGCAATAGGCCGGCATAAGGTAGACGGTAGCGGCCTAAGTTTAACCGCTGCTGGCGTGGGCCTTGCAGTAAGGTTTTATATTGATAGCCAAACAGTAACCGCAAGTTATCATCACCAAAGTGACAACTTAACGCACTGGCCTTTTGCAGTAAAAGGGCATCTTTTTGTGTCATATAGCGTAAACAGCTGAGGGCTTGAATAGAGCAATGACCGGGGTGTAGTACTTCTTGTGACAGGATATTAGCCCAAAATTGCTGCATGGCAGGGTGGCGAATATTTTCAGCCAGTTTTAAGTAATGGCTTAGCCAATCGGGGTCGGGCTCATTGCCGACTTCATCACCGCCTTGTTTGCTGGCCAGTTCAATAATGGTTTCTAGGTTTTTTTGTCGCGCGGCCTGATCGAGCTGTAATCTCACCGTAAAACGCTCACCAAAACTAACTTTGGCATCGCCATGCAGTAAGCCTGCAATGCCTCTTTGTTCGGCTAATTGCAGCAAAAGGGCTTTGCGGTTTCTTACTTTGCTATCAAGTGTTGCGTTTTTTGGCTTCATCAGTTGCTATTGTTAACTATGTTGTTTTCATGTTAAAATTAGGCCTGAAGTTTTCGACGGAGCTATGCATGTACATGCAACAACATCCTAAAGGTAAAACCAGCATGGCCAAGGTGTTATTGTTAATTGGTTACCTCTCAAGCCTAGGTATTTTGGCTACCCTGATGACCATCATAGAATAAGCAGCCTTAAAACATAAGGCCTTGATCAAGCTTAACTATTTTAATTTTTTAGTGCACCTTGAATCAGCTGCATTACCTCCATTATCTGCTCACTTGTTAATGCCCCCTCTTTGGCAAAAAGTACTGTATCTTGCTGATCTAACAGAATAATAGCTGAGCTTTTAGCGGCTAACTGCCATGTCTGTGCTACTACTGCGTTTTCATCTAATACGATAGATGACCAAGGGTATTCCCGTTTACTACTTTTGGCGCTGCTGCGCACAAAACTTGACGTACCAAATAGCGCATCATCGACATTAATAATGGTGACGGTCCGATAACGATTTCGAGGTAGCTTGGCGGCTTTAATGGCGTCAATTAATGGAGCATTTAGCTCTTTAGCGCGGGTACGACCGGCAATATGCTGTATTAAGCGTACTTTGCCTTTTCCTTTACTAAGCTGCCAATTACGCGCCGTTATGGTGTTGTTGTGAAGGGTTAATTCACCTAAATGAGTGACAGATACAGCGGGTATGGGTTGCTGTAATGTGAGATTATGGGCCCAAGTAAAAAAAGGTAGACACGTTAACAAAACGGCTATTTTTATCGCCATTAATCATCCCTCAAGCCAGTATTAATTTTATTAGCCTAAATGATGTTAATGAATTGTCAATAGATAAGGTGAAGCGTTAAGCGCCGTACACTAAAGATAAAAAAGCCCCCAGTTTATTGGGGGCTTTTACAGCTAGCGTTAGCTTCGTTAATTAGGCTTTATTAAAGCGCTCGGCAGATTCTAAAATCTCTGCTTCAGCCGCAGCTTTATCGCCCCAGCCGTCTAACTTCACCCACTTACCAGACTCTAAATCTTTGTAATGTTCAAAGAAGTGCTGAACCTGAGCTTTAAGCAAGTCAGACACATCGCTGATATCTTGAATGTGCTCATACTCTTTGCTGAGCTTGCTGTGAGGTACAGCAATAATTTTAGCGTCAACACCCGACTCGTCGGTCATGTTTAATACACCAACCGGACGGCAGCGAATGACTGAACCCGCTTCTAGTGGGTAGGGGGTGTGTACCAAAACATCTACTGGGTCACCATCTAATGACAAGGTATTATTCACATAGCCATAGTTGCATGGGTAAAACATAGGTGTAGACATAAAGCGGTCTACAAATAAGGCGCCTGTGTCTTTGTCTACTTCGTATTTAATCGGATCGGCATTCTGTGGAATTTCGATCACTACATAAATATCTTCTGGGAGGCTTTTTCCGGCAGGTACCTGATTCAGGCTCATGACACTTCCTTTCTCTTATGAGTAACAAAATGAATAACTAACGCGAGCACCATGATGAGCTGGCTTTAGTTATACAAAGGGGTATTGAGGTTAATTATCTTTAATCCGATGATATTATAACTACTGTCGTAGAGATCGCCACACTAGTGCCCAAAGTGGTAACAGATTGTTAGAATACCAACCTCACACCAACAGAGAGCCTTCATGCATATTCATATCTTAGGTATTTGCGGCACCTTTATGGGCGGCTTAGCCGTATTAGCCAAACAGCTTGGCTATCAGGTAACAGGGAGTGATGCCAATGTCTATCCTCCGATGAGCACGCAACTTGCCGAGCAAGGCATTGGTTTAATCGAAGGTTATAACCCTGCACAACTGGATCCCACTCCCGATTTGGTGGTGATTGGTAACGCCATGAGTCGGGGCAACCCCTGTGTAGAAGCGGTGCTTAATCAACGTATTCCTTATACCTCTGGGCCACAATGGTTGCTAGAGCACGTGTTGCAAGACCGCTGGGTGCTAGCGGTGGCGGGCACCCATGGTAAAACCACGACCGCGGGAATGCTGGCATGGATTTTAGAAGATTGTGGCCTTAACCCAGGCTTTCTGATTGGCGGTGTACCTGGTAACTTTGATGTCTCAGCCCGTTTAGGTGATGCTCCCTTTTTTGTGATTGAAGCTGATGAATATGACAGCGCTTTTTTTGATAAGCGCTCTAAGTTTGTACACTATCGGCCCAGTACGCTGATTTTAAATAATCTTGAGTTCGATCATGCCGACATTTTTGACGATCTTGCGGCCATTCAGCGCCAGTTTCATCATTTATTACGCATGGTTCCCGGCCACGGTCGAGTGCTCACTCCTAGCCAAACCCCAGCACTCAATCAGGTATTAGCTATGGGCTGCTGGAGTGAGGTGGAATACCTAGGCGAAGAAGGGCTGTGGCAAGCTAAGGCGTTAGAGGCCGATGGCAGTCACTTTGCGGTTTTGCTTGAGGGTAAAAAAGTTGGTGAGGTGCACTGGGGCTGTATTGGCTTACATAACGTGCACAATGGCTTAATGGCGCTGGCAGCGGCGCGTCATGCAGGCGTGCCTGTGGTTGAGGCTATTAAGTCGTTATGCTTATTTGTCTCGCCCAAGCGACGTATGGAGCTAAAGGGCACAGTTAATAACATTAAGGTGTGGGATGATTTTGCTCACCACCCCACGGCTATTGCCACTACTTTGGCGGGCTTAGCAGCACAGGTAAATACGGCTCGTCCTGCGCAAGGTGGGCGAATATTGGCGGTATTAGAGCCGCGATCTAATACCATGAAAATGGGCATTCATCAGCAGCCGTTAGCGGATTCATTGCAATTAGCCGATGCCACTTACTTGTTTCGCCCACCAGGGCTGGAATGGGACTTAGACGCCGTTGCTAAAGCCTGCCCTGCGGGGCAAGTGTATGAAAATATGGAAGCGCTAATTGCGGCATTAGTGAGCACGGCTAAACCTTATGATCATATTTTGGTGATGAGTAATGGTGGTTTTGGTGGTATTCATCAGCGCTTGCTAGCCGCACTCACTCAGCCTGTGGAGAAATAATATGAGTACAGCGGATTATCCCCATGATAAGCAAATTACCTTGGCCTTATCGGGTGCCTCGGGAGCCCCTTATGCATTATTGCTATTAGAGCGGTTATTGGCTGCTGGGCTGCAAGTGCATTTGTTGGTGTCGAGTGCGGCGCGAGTGGTGATGGCCACAGAGCAAGGTGAGCAATGGCCGGCTAAGCCGGAGGCGCTCACGGCGTTATTAAGCGAGCGTTATCAAGCTGGCGCTGCGCAGCTTAAAGTATACGGTAAAGAAGAATGGTTTTCGCCGGTTGCCTCGGGCTCTGGTGCGCCGCGGCGTATGGTGATTTGTCCTTGCTCCATGGGCACAGTGGCGTCGATTGCGATGGGCATGTCAGATAATTTAATTGAGCGGGCGGCTGATGTGGTGATCAAAGAAAAGGGCCAGCTAATAGTGGTTCCGCGAGAATCTCCTTACTCAGCGCTACATTTAGAAAATATGCTTAAATTAGCTAACCTTGGGGTGACCATTATGCCGGCGTCGCCGGGCTTTTATCACCAGCCCACCAGCATCGCTGATTTAGTTGATTTTATGGTGGCACGTATTCTCGATCACCTAGACTTAGAGCATGGCTTAGTCACACGTTGGGGCTATGGGCATTAAAGTACTGCACTCAGCGTTACGCTCAAGTACAAGATTTCATGTAAAAAAACACCGCCTTATTAGAGGCGGTGTTTTGCTTTCAGCTTGCTGCTATTTTTTTACTCTTCTTTAATATTGGCTTTTAAGTACTGAAACAGTTGTCGATAGGCCACAGGTGGTAAACCAGCGGCAAGCTCTTTGCGACCCACACGAGCCAGCTGGCGCAGTTTTTGGCGATCAAGATGGCGATATTCAAACATTAAAGCGTTAACGCCTTTGTCACCTTCTTTGATCAGACGATCGCGCCACAGCTCTAGCTTGTGAAATTTAGCATTCGCCGTGGTGTCTTTATGTGCGAAGCCAGCAATGGCTTTTTCAATGTCACTGACATCACTGTTGCGCAGCAGTTTACCCAAATAAGACATATGGCGACGTAAGCCTTCACGCTTATTGTGCAGGCGATGAGCCAGCTCAACCGCTTCTTTTATATCTTCATTTAAGGGCACTTTAGCCAGTTCATGAGGCTGAAGTTTAACTAAGGTTGCCCCCAGTTTTCGCAGAGCCAGGCTTTCTCGCTTTAATTGACTTTTACTGACCCAATCATCTTCTTCATCTTGCGATGGGGCATCATCATGGTGGCGCATGGTATTTTTCCGTCTCTATTAACAATTACATATATATTAACAGCTTCTCCCAAGGGGCGCAGGGGTCTGTTATGCTAACTGCAAACTGAGCCAGCGATATGAGTCATGACCCCAGAAGATATTAAGAATGAACAGCGCCAGCTAGAGCTGGCAGTAGAACAAGCCCTTGCCAGTGCTAAACACTTAGGCGCAGATAACGCCGAAGTTTCTATTAGTAAGCAAACCGGCTTATCGGTGAACACCCGTAATAGTGAACTCGAAAATATTGAGTTTAATAAAGACGGCGCCCTAGGGATAGCTGTGTATCGAGATGGCCGTAAAGGTTCGGCGTCAACGTCCGATTTGCGGCCCGATGCCATTGCTCGCACTGTGGCCGCCGCCATGGATATTTCACGTTATACCACCGCCGATCCCTTTGCGGGCTTAGCCCCAAGCGACGCCCTTGCGTGGGATGCGCCTGAATTAGAGCTGTGTTTTCCATATCCCCTAGAGCCCAGCGACGGTATTGAGCTGGCATTGCGTTGCGAGAAGCAAGCGTTAGCGCAAGATGCCCGCATTAAGCAGTCGGACGGTGCCAGCTTTTCGACTAATTTAGGGATTAAGGTCTATGGCAATAGCCATGGCTTTGTAAAAGGTTATGCCGCCAGTCGCTTTGGTATGAGTTGTGTGTTGATTGGTGAACAAGATGGCGATATGCAGCGCGAATATGGCTATACCACGGCGCGCCACTTTGCTGATTTATGGACGCCTGAGCAGGTGGCCGATGAAGCGGTGAGCCGCACTTTAGGCCGATTAGGTGCGCGAAAAGTGGGTACCACTCGGGCACCAGTGCTCTTTCACCCTGATGTAGCAGCCAGCTTATTTGGTCACTTAGTGATGGGCATTAGCGGCGGTAATTTATACCGAAAATCGTCCTTTTTATTGGATACCTTGGGGGAGCGTATTTTTCCTGAGTGGTTTGATATTCATGAGCAGCCGCACTTGCATAAAGGTTTGGCCAGCTCGCCCTTTGATAACGAAGGGGTACGCACGGTTGAGCGTCGTATTATTGAGCAAGGTCGTTTGCAAAGCTATTTATTGCCCAGCTATGCCGCACGCAAAATGAATATGGAGCCTACCGGTCATGCTGGCGGTATTCATAATTGGACCGTCGCCAATACGGGGCAAAGCCTAGCGCAGTTGTTGAAAATGATGGGCACGGGCTTATTGGTCACAGAAATGATGGGCCAAGGGGTGAATATTGTAACCGGTGATTATTCACGGGGCGCGGCCGGCTTTTGGGTCGAGAATGGAGAAATTGCCTATCCGGTAGAAGAAATTACCATAGCGGGCAATTTAAAGGAGATGTTTGCGGGTATTCAAGCTGTGGGCACAGACACTGAGTTACGCTCTAGCCTGCGTACCGGATCGGTACTGATCGACGAAATGAAGATTGGGGGGCAGTAGGGCTGCGCCCACCTAGCGATAAAACATAGCCCTTCGGGCAGCTGCAAGCTTGTTTCCTCATCACATCTTTTTTGTTGATGTTTGAGTGTAAGTCAGGCAAAGCGCACTGCTCCGCTCGACTCGCCATAAACCCATCCATGGGGGCTCCGCCGCGCCTTCCCTGGCGCGGAGGGTCGACGGAGCAGTCACCCTCTGCCTTCCCATTAGCACCTAGCTGTCTGTCATTACAAACAGTCGGTACCGAAATATGAAGAAGAGACGGAACATTGCCGAACAGCGCGCCGAGTTTTGCGTAAAGTGCTGAATTAGTTAATTAGGATCAGGGTGGCGAGGCCTAAGAAAGATAACAGGCCGATAATATCGGTGATGGTATTTAGGGCCATGGAGCCGGCGAGGGCGGGGTCGATATTGAGCTTGCGCATAATCATAGGAATAGCGGCGCCTGCAATGCCGGCGACCGATAAGTTAATAAACATCGCCAAGCCCAGCACTATGCCGATTTGCCAACTGCCTTTCCAAAACGCCACCACCACGGCCACCATTAATGCCCACAATAAGCCATTAATTAATCCCACCAATGCTTCTTTAGTGAGTAACCAGCGCGCATTACTGTCTCCTATATGGCCTACAGCCATGCCGCGGATCACTAAGGCCAGCGTTTGGTTGCCAGCAATGCCGCCCATAGAGGGCACTATGGTCATTAATACGGCAAGGGTGGCCAGCTGCGATAGGGTATCTTCAAACATATTAGAGACACTGGCCGCTAATAAAGCCGTGCCTAGATTGACAGTAAGCCAAATAGAGCGACGTTTAGCACTGGTGGTCACTGGGGCAAAGGTGTCTTCGTCGTCGTCCATGTTGGCCATCCCCATCATGGTGTGCTCACCATCTTCACGGATAATATCCACCACATCATCTATGGTGATCCGACCCAGTAATTGATAATTTTGATCAACCACAGGTGCCGATAGCCAGTCATGTCGCTCAAATAAGTTAGCGGCTTCGGTATCTGTCATCAACAAAGGAATGGCTTCAACTTGGGTGTCCATGGCGTCGGCAACTAGGGTATTAGGATCTTGCACTAACAAACGGGCCAGTGAAATATCACCTAATAAACGGTTGTTTTTATCTACCACATATAAGGTATCTGTGCCCTCGGGTAACTCGTGGTGCAATCGCAAGTAGCGCAAGACCACTTCAATACTAATATCTGCCCGCAAGCTGATAAACTCTGTGTTCATCATAGAGCCGGCAGTATTTTCAGGGTAAGACAGCGCCTGCTTTGCCCGCAGCCTATCTTGCTCATCCATTTGGGTGAGCACTTGGTTCAGTAGTTGCTCGGGGAGATCGCGCAACACATCAGCCAGATCATCCGACTCCATGTCTTCGAGTGCGCTGGCCAGCTTATCGGCGTCCATCAGCCGTATAATGCCGTCTCTGACTTCTTCTGAAAGCTCTTCTAGTATTGCACCGTATTCGTCGGGATCAATCAGCTGCCAAAATACTTTACGGCTAGGAGTGGGAGAGGCTTCTAATAACCAAGCGACATCACCTGGGCGCATTTGTTGCAACTGGCGACGAACATGCACGAACATGCCGCTATTAAGCGCTTGATTTATACTTTCTAGTTGCTCTGATGGGCTAGGTTTGTCTGACAGTTCTGACATCAATATTCCCGCTTGATTATAAAACAGCGTATTCAGCCGTTATTCTGCCTCATTGAAGCGATCGGCAACCAGACGAGAAACGGCACTCATCGCAGCTTCTGCATCTTGGCCTTCAGCGACTACACGAATAGCGTGGCCTTGGGCTGTTTCTAGCATCAGTAGCCCCATGACACTATTGGCTGGGGCCTGTTTCTCTTGGCTACAAACGGTCACTATTGCATCAAATTGTTCCGTTAATTGTACTAACTGTATGGCTGCGCGAGCGTGTAGTCCCAATTTATTGACAATCTGAAGATCACGCTCAATTTTCAACATGGTGCTTTTCCAAGGTGCGATGACGTAGCTGCACGCTTTTGCCCATTTTCTGAAACGAGGCTGCTAATTGTTCTACCAAATAAACCGATCTGTGTTTACCCCCGGTACAACCAATGGCAACCGTCACATAGCTGCGATTATTGCGCTCTAAATGGGGCATCCAAGTGACCAGCAGATTTTCGATTTGCCACAGGTATTTGCTTACTTCAAGCTGGCTATTTAAATAATTAGCCACCGGCTCGTCTTTACCGGTAAAGGGTCTTAACTCGGCAATCCAGTGAGGATTAGGCAAAAAACGGGCATCAAATACAAAATCGGCATCTTGAGATATACCAAATTTATAGCCAAAGGACTCAAATACCCAGTTTAGCTCGCGCTCTTTTTTACCCAAAATACGCGCCCGAATAATCTCGCTTAAATCGTGGATGCTGAGATCTGAGGTATCGATGCGTAAATCTGCTGCCGACGATAAGGGAGCTAATAGATGGGTTTCTTGACGAATGGCCTCATCTAGCGTGAGGCTGAGCCGAGACAGAGGGTGTAGCCTTCGAGTATCACCAAAGCGACGAATAAGCGCGGCATTATCGGCATCAATAAAGATGTTTGATAAACTGACGCCCTCCATATTACGTACTTCGTCTAAACAGGCTTCCATTTTTTCGTTGCTGTCGGGAAGGTTGCGTACGTCAACACTCACGGCCACTTCGCCGGGCTTGTTACGCCGCATTTTAACCAAATCGGGTAATAGCTCTACCGGTAGGTTATCGACACAGTAATAGCCTAAATCTTCGAGTACCCGTAACGCCACGGTTTTTCCCGAACCAGAACGACCACTGACGATCACCAGTTGCATAGTTCCCCCTTAGGAAGAAATCATGATTTGATAGAGCTCGTCATCAGTTTGAGCTTGACGTAGCTGCTTACAAATTTGTTTATCGCTGAGTTTTTCAGCAATTAATGATAAGGTTTTGAGGTGTTGCTTACACTCTTGCTCAGGTACCAGCAGGGCAAACACTAAACTGACTGGCTGGTTATCAATAGCATCAAACTCTACTGGCTCAGCAAAGGTCAGTAACACGGCTGTGGCTTGGTTATCATCGCTAATGCGGCCATGAGGAATGGCGATACCATTACCTATACCTGTGGTGCCCATTTTTTCTCGTGCTAACAAGCAGTCAAATAACTGTTGGCTATT
This sequence comes from Oceanisphaera pacifica, assembly GCF_017498065.1. GTDB lineage: Bacteria > Pseudomonadota > Gammaproteobacteria > Enterobacterales > Aeromonadaceae > Oceanimonas > Oceanimonas pacifica. The sequence goes on from NZ_JAGDFX010000006.1 coordinate 76,254, forward strand.
AACATTGAGATGTTGGGCGGCCAGTTCGCTGATGATTTCCAGAGCGCGTTTTTTGCTTGTGCAGGGGATTGCACTGCGCGTGCAATCCCTACTTAATATGTCGGCGACTTCCATGGTTATTTTTGCTTAAGCTTCTCTTTATGTTTAATGACTTGACGGTCGAGCTTGTCAATCAAACTATCAATGGCGGCATACATATCATCACTTTCTGCGTTAGCAAAAATTTCACCACCGCTCAGCAGTATCCTAGCTTCAGCCACTTTTTGTACTTTTTCTAGGGTAAGAACGACGTGTGCGTTGGTTATATTATCAAAATGACGCTCTAACCGAGAGAACTTGCTGTTAACATAATCACGCAATGAGTCTGTGATATCGATATGGTGTCCAGTCAAATTTATTTGCATAACGTCTTCCTTCTAGGTCGGCCTACATGAGGCGTTTACGCTGGTTGGAAGGGGGGATGGCTAGCGACTCTCTATATTTAGCGATAGTCCGCCTAGCTACCTGTATCCCTTGCTCGGCCAGCAGTTGTGTGATCTTACTATCACTCAATGGCTTAACCGGGTTTTCTGCTCCAACTAGTTTTTTGATTAAAGCACGAATAGCGGTGGAAGAACATTCTCCGCCGCTATCAGTTCCCACATGGCTGGAGAAAAAATACTTCAGCTCAAATACACCTCTAGGTGTATGTAAAAATTTTTGGGTCGTCACTCGTGAAATAGTGGATTCGTGCATTTCCACTGCTTCTGCTACTTGATTGAGTACCATGGGCTTCATGGCCTCTTCGCCATACTCAAAGAATGCCTGTTGTTGTTCCACAATACAATTAGCAACCTTGAGTAAGGTCTCATTTCGACTTTCTAAGCTTTTGATAAACCATTTGGCATCTTGTAGGTGATGGCGAATAAATTGGCCATCATCGCCACTTTGAGGGCCGGTTGCCATGGCGGCGTAAGTTTGGTTAAGCCGCACCTTTGGCATCGCCTCAATGTTGAGCTCAGCCACCCAAGTGTCTTTGCGCTTGTTGACCACCACATCGGGAATTACATATTCAGAGTTTGACTCTAGAATACGGTTACCAGGTCTTGGTTCTAGCAGCTGAATAAGGGCCAGTACCTCTTTTAATTCATGCTCTTTTAGGCTCGTTCTACGCTGTAAGGTACGGTAATCGCGATTGCCTAGCAAATCCATATGCTGTTCAAGCACTAATAATGCTTGGTTTCGCCAAGGTGTCTCTTCAGGAAGGGCAGTTAATTGGATAGATAAGCACTCTTGCACACTGCGAGCGGCCACCCCTAGGGGATCGAAATGCTGAATGCGCTTGAGTACGGCTTCTACTTCATCTGCTTCAATATGCTGCTCTCCGCCCGAGACACTGGCCACTAGGCTGTCAACATCAAGGCTGAGGTAGCCTGCCTCGTCAATGGCATCAATAATAGCTAAGGCGATGGCTTGGTCGGTATCGCTAAATGGAGTCAGTTGCATCTGCCACAACAGATAGTCTTGTAGAGTTTCTGTGGTTTCCCCTTGGTAAACCGTATCCTCCATACCTTCGGGGAGACCAGCACTGGTGCCGCTACCAGAAGAGGCGGTATAAATTTCATCCCACTGAGTGTCCATGGGGAGGTCATCTGAGAGCTGATGCTGCTCCATGGCTTTATCGGTAGCCAGCTGTTCATTCTGCTGGGAGTTGGCTGTTTGAGCTTCTGGGTCAACTTGTTCTTCTTGCTCTTCTTGCTCAAGCAAGGGGTTATTATCGAGTGCGAGCTGAATTTCTTGTTGCAGCTCTAAGCTTGATAGCTGTAACAGGCGAATGGCCTGTTGCAGCTGTGGGGTCATGGTCAGCTGCTGGCCCATGCGTAATTGAAGAATTGGCTTCATTGTAAAAAAAATCCTTCCATATCAACCGCGGGTGGCTCCAGCGGTGCCGCTAGAGGCTAAATTGCTCACCAAGATAGACTTTTTTAACCTGCTCGTTATTGAGTATTTCGGCTGGGGTTCCAGCGGCAATACGATGGCCTTGGCTCACAATATAAGCGCGCTCACATACATCGAGGGTTTCACGCACATTATGGTCGGTAATCAGTACCCCTAAGCCTCTGTCTCTCAGGTGTAGTATGATCTTTTTAATATCCAGTACCGAGATAGGATCCACACCCGCAAAAGGTTCATCTAATAAAATAAAACGAGGATCAGCGGCCAGAGCCCGTGCAATTTCTACCCGTCTACGCTCCCCCCCAGATAAGCTCATGCCAGTATTATCTCGAATGTGAGTGATATTAAATTCTTCGAGCAACTGTTCCATTTTTTCTGTGCGTTCGTCTGAGCTTAACTCTTTGCGTGTTTGTAATACCGACATAATGTTATCAGACACGCTTAAACGGCGAAAAATAGAGGCTTCTTGAGGTAAATAACCAATGCCACTACGGGCTCGTAAATGCATAGGCTGATGGCTAATATCCTGATCATCTATGGCAATATGGCCGGCATCGCTTTGTACTAAACCCACAATCATATAAAAAGAGGTGGTTTTTCCTGCTCCATTGGGGCCAAGCAGACCGACAATTTGGCCGGTATTCACTGTCATGCTGACATCGGCTACTACCTGACGGCCTTTGTAACTTTTTTGGAGATTACGCGCTTTTAGTGTGGCCATGATTACTTTTGGGCCTCTTTATTGTTGGAGTTTTGCAGCTGCTCGGGCAAGAATACGGTGGTTACGCGATCTTTTCCGCCCTGACTTTCGGCTTCCATTTGCTCTTTGTCGATAAAGTAGCGAATACGATAACCGGTCACTATGTTGTCGTTTTGCTTGATTTGTGCGTTGTTTAACAGTGTCATGGTGCGAGAGGTTATATCGTAATTAATTTGATTAGCTTGGGCTCTTATTGGCTCGCCGCTGTCTAACACTTGATAATAAGTCGCCGGAGATCCATAAGCGGTCATGGATTGCAGGCCTTTATCATTACGAATAACGACTAACTTGCTGGCTCGTACATCTAAGGTGCCTTGTTTTACTACCACCTTGTCGGTAAAGGTGACTTTATTGTCTGCAAGTTCAACCAGCTGACGACCGGCATCAATGGTGACAGGCTGGCTGTAATCAGACTCTTTGGCATGAGCTGCGTTTAGGCTTAATGCTACGAGACTGCTAATGCTAAGGAGTAATGTACTTTGCTTGGGTATCATGCAGTAATTCCACCGTTTGTTGATCGATTTTGCCAAGCAAACCTCTGCCTTGAGCCTGATAGTTTGGGCTAGTTAACTGTACCGCTCTATTAGAGCGTAGCTGATTATTAATAAAATCCAGCTCGAGATATTCGGTTGTTAAGGTTTTGACAAGGCTGTTCGCTTGTAGCCCTTTGCCAACCACAGTGCCATTTAATACGAGGTTATCCCCTATATTGAGCATACCTTCGTCACCACTAAGCCGCCATTGGGGTTGGCCACTGGGTGAATAGAGCAAGATAACAGGTTTTTCCATTAGGGTCATGGCCAGCGGCTGATAGTGCTCGGCGTATTCGGCTTCTAATCCTCGATAGGGCAAGCCTAATTTATTATACTGTACGCTCACCAAGTTTTTGGCGATAAAGTCAGGCTGATAATGTTGTTGTGTGTCTTGTAAGTCATCACTGGGTTTAAACCACTGCCAGCAGATTACGGCCAAGATAAAGAGGCCGCCAAACCACCCCGTTTGGCGATTCATACGCTCATACCCTGAGCCTGTGCTAATACACCTTGTGCTTCTAATATTAAGTCACACAACTCACGGACTGCTCCGCGACCTCCCTTAAGACGAGTCACATAGTCTGCCTGCTGGCGCACTTGTGGGTGCGCATCTGCTACGGCCACCCCTAAGGCGCAGTCTTGCATAACGGGTAAATCCACCACATCATCCCCTATATAGGCGACCTGCTCTGGCGTTAGCGTTAAGTCATTAAGTAGCGTCTGGTAGGCCTGCATTTTATCACTTTGCCCTTGATAAACATGCTGTACGCCCAGTGATTGCATGCGCTCGGCTACAATATTGGAATGGCGGCCGGTAATGATGGCCACTGTGATATTTGCATTTTGCAGGGCTTTAATGCCAAAGCCGTCTTTGGTATTAAAGGTTTTGTATTCTTCACCTTGATTGCCAAGATAAATATTGCCGTCAGATAGCACACCGTCTACATCACAAATCAATAACTTCACTCGCGCCAAGTTGCGCCATACTGTGGTGGCAACGGGGCCATATAAACTAGACTCTTCCATCAAATTACTCCTGCCAACAACAAATCATGCATATTAAAGGCGCCTATGGGTTGGCGTTCTTCATTAAGCACCAACAGGCCATTGATTTTTTTCTCTTCCATTAACTGTACTGCTTCTGCTGCGAGCATACCGGCATGTACTGTGGTGCAGCTTTCGGTCATCACTTGCTCAATAACAGTGTGGTGTACATCTACTTTTTGATCCAGAGTGCGGCGTAAATCGCCGTCTGTATAAATACCGATTAAGCGTTCTTGTTCATTAACCACAGCGGTAAAGCCTAATCCTGTGCGGCCAATTTCTAGTAAGGCATCAATAATAAGCGTATTAAGTGTGACTTTAGGCACTTTATTGCCTTGATGCATGATATCGCCCACCCGCAATAACAAGCGTTTGCCTAGTGCGCCTCCTGGGTGACTGAGTGCAAAATCATTAGCAGTAAAACCGCGGGCTTCAAGTAATGACACCGCGAGCGCATCTCCCATCACAAGTGCAGCTGTGGTACTGGCCGTGGGAGCTAAACCGAGTGGGCAAGCTTCTTGCTCTACGTGAGTACATAAATGAAAGCTTGCTTCACGGGCCATAGTGGACTCAGGGTTACCTGTTAAACACACCAACGGAATACCGCGGCGTTTAAGTACAGGAAGTAAGGCAATAATTTCACTACTTTCACCGGAGTTAGACAGGGCAAGCACGACATCGTCTTTGCCAATCATGCCTAAGTCGCCATGGCTGGCTTCACCTGGGTGCACAAAAAAGGCAGGTGTGCCGGTACTGGCTAAGGTGGCGGCTATTTTGTGGCCGATGTGCCCGGACTTTCCCATGCCTGTTACGATGATTTTTCCGGTGCAATGTAACATTAGGCTACAGGCTTCATTAAAGGCGTGATCCAGATATTGGTATAGGCCATTTATGGCGGCTTTTTCAATATCGAGTACGCGTTGTGCTGTTTTTTGATAATCAAATACCGCTGTCATCTTGTTCTCCGCAGGTTAGGCGTCCCCATTATAGAAAAGCTGGTGATGATATGCGACTAACAAAATACAGCTAATGAGTCGTTAGCGTTTCTGCATAGTGATAGACGCAATATAATAAGAGTCTATGGCATTTATATCTGTATTGACGTCAAGGCTTGGCGTCTTATTGAGGTGTTTAAAGGCAAGAACTGAGATCTGGGTGCAAGGCGTAGTGCTTTTGGGTTGCTGAACGATTGGGGAACTCATACAATTCCTTCTTTTCATTGGGGAATCAGTTTGAGCCAGAACCTTGTAGAAATAAGGGATCTTTGCTTTGGCCACGGTGAGCGGACCTTATATGACCGCATTAACCTGCAGATCCCTAAGGGTAAAATTACCGCCATTATGGGGCCAAGCGGCATTGGTAAAACCACAATGTTACGTCTAATTGGTGGCCAAATTAAGCCACACAGTGGTGATATTTTATTTGATGGTCAGTCTATTCCCTCTATGGGGCGCGCGCATCTATATCAGGAGCGTCAACGTATGGGGATGCTATTTCAAAGTGGTGCCTTATTTACCAGCATGTCGGTATTTGAGAATGTGGCGTTTCCGTTGCGTGAGCACAGTGGGCTGCCTGATGCCATGATTGAAACCATCGTATTGATGAAGCTTGAAGCGGTGGGCTTGCGTGGTGCCGCGCATTTAATGCCGTCAGAGTTATCGGGAGGTATGGCACGGCGTGCTGCGCTCGCTAGGGCGATAGCTCAAGATCCTGAATTGATTATGTATGATGAGCCTTTTGCTGGCCAAGATCCTATTAGTATGGCGGTCTTAGTAAAGCTAATAGCCGAGCTAAATAAAGCACAGGGGCTTACTTCTATTGTGGTGACCCACGATGTCGATGAGGTAATGAGCATTGCGGATTATGCGTATATTATTGCTAATAAAAAAGTCATTGCCGCAGGCACGCCAGATGAGCTGCGTCAGCAAACCGATCCGCAACTCGTGCAATTTTTACAAGGAGAGGCCGATGGACCTGTGGCTTTTCATTATCCTGCGCCTTCATTTAGGGAGTCGTTAACCCATGTTGATTGATGTAATAGGGCGCTTGGGCCGTCGTGGCATCGACAGTGTGACGGCAGGCGGGCGGGCCGGCATTATGCTAACCCACGCATTAGTAGGGCGCCCACAACCTAAAAAGCATTTCCCGCTCTTGGTTGAGCAATTACGGGTGGTGGGGGTGCAATCGGTCGCCATTATTCTCGTATCAGGCCTTTTTATTGGTATGGTACTAGCACTACAAGGCTATAACGTTTTGGTGGACTTTGGTGCCGATGGCATGCTGGGTCCTTTGGTGTCTTTGTCTTTACTGCGTGAATTAGGCCCTGTGGTCACCGGCTTGTTGTTTGCTGGGCGAGCAGGTTCGGCACTGACCGCTGAACTGGGCTTAATGAAAACCACAGAGCAGTTATCCAGTCTCGAAATGATGGGGGTTGATCCCATGCGCCGAGTTGTGGCTCCACGCTTTTGGGCGGGTATGATTAGCATGCCGTTGCTGGCGCTCATGTTTAGCCTTATTGGTATTTGGGGAGCTAAACTAGTAGGCGTAGACTGGTTAGGCGTCGATGAAGGGGGCTTTTGGTCTGCCATGCAATCGGCGGTGGAGTTTAATCAAGATATAATGCAAGGCTTTATCAAGAGTTTGGTATTTGCCCTCGTTGTGACCTGGATTGCGTTGTTTAATGGTATTGATGCCAAGCCAACCGCAGCCGGGATCAGTCAAGCCACGACCCGTACTGTGGTTCATTCTTCTTTGGCGGTATTGGGGCTCGACTTTGTGCTTACCGTCGTCATGTTTGGATAAAATGAGATGAAATACAGCAAATTAGAACTGAGTGTTGGCTGCTTTATGTTAGCTGGAATTGGCGCCTTGTTACTGCTGGCTTTTAAAGTGGCAGGGGTAAACGTTAAGGGGCAAGGCGAAACTTATACCCTCTATGCTAAATTCGATAATATTGGTGGGCTAAAAGTACGCTCGCCTATTAAAGTGGGTGGCGTAGTGGTGGGTCGAGTGAGCGGCATACAGCTGGGTGAGGCTGACCAAGTGCCGCTGGTTACGTTAACCGTGAGCCGTAGTGCAGGGGAGTTTTCTGAAAGCAGCACCGCGGCCATTCAAACCTCAGGTTTATTGGGTGAGCAATATTTAGGATTAAGCCCAGGTTTTGCCGATGAAGAAATGGGCATTGGCATGTTGAGTGATGGCGACTTTATTACCGATACGCAGTCGGCTTTGGTATTGGAAGAGCTGATTGGCAAGTTTATTTACTCTATTGGTGATAACTAAGCATCAGCATCTTAGCGAGGAACACACAATGAAAAAATTATTAGTTTCAGGACTCTTATTGATCGTCGGTACATGGGCACCTTTGGCTACGGCGTTAACCTTAGAGAATCCGTATCAATTAATCGATGAGGTCGCCCAAAGTACCTTTGATCGACTTAATAATGAGCAGCAAAAAATTAAAGCCGATCCTAAGTATTTGCGCACCATAGTGCGTGAAGAAATGCTGCCAGGGGTGGATGTGCGTTTTTCAGCCTATCGAGTGATCGGTAAGCAGCTGAACAATACCACGGCCGAGCAAAGAGAGCAGTTTGTTGATGCCTTTAGTGAATATTTAGTGGTGACCTATGCCGATGCCTTGGCCGCGTATGATGATCAAACACTGGATATTGGCACGGGTAAGGTGACGGATGCCGATAAGTTGGTCTCTATTCCTGTTGCGGTATTGGAGCCGAATAAACCAAAAATTCAGTTAGAATTTAAGCTGCGTAAAAATAATCGTACCGGCGAATGGCGTGTATTTGACATGATTGCTGAGGGCATCAGTTTACTGTCTGCGAAGCAAGGTGAGCTAAGCGGTCTGATTCGTCAGAAAGGAATTGAGCAAGTAACACAAGAATTATACGCTCATACTAACAAGCCGGTTACGCCACTGGAACGTAAAGAATGAAGCTGACCCAGCCGTTAACACGCAAGTACTTGGCGTCTTATTGGACGCAGTGCCAAACTTTATTTACTCACCGTCAAGCTGACTTAAGTGGCTTAAGTGAGATAGATACGATTGGGTTGGCATTTTTAGTGCAGTGGAGCCAAGCTCTGGCTGCTGAACAAAGGCCATTAATGCTGTTAACCCCCCCCGCCAGCTTTTACCCTCTTGCTGATTTATATGGAGTTGGCTCTTTTTTTGAGCTAACCGATACCCCTGCTGGGAGCCAAAATGGAACTGAATAATCAAGTAGAGCAATTATTACGCCAAGCGCTGCCTTTAGATGAACTCTATGTTAAAAGCGAAGGCAATCACTGTAATGTGATTGCTGTGTCTGCTGAGTTTGCTGATATGAGCCGCTTGAAGCGACAACAGGCCATTAATGGTCCATTACGGGAATTGATAGCAGAAAATACCATTCACGCTCTCACCGTGAAGACGTTTACTCCCGAGCAATGGGCTCGAGAACGAAAATTTATTATGCCTTCCTAAGGCGGGAACCCAAATGGATAAATTTATAATACAAGGGCCGTGTCGGCTTGCCGGTGACGTCACTATTTCTGGTGCGAAAAACGCAGCCTTGCCGATTTTATTTGGCACACTGTTATGTGATGAAACCGTTACTTTATCTAATGTGCCCAAGTTAAAAGATGTGGATACCACGCTACAATTGCTCGCCTCTATGGGGCTAACGGTTGCCGAGCAAGGTAAGCAATATGTGATATCCGGTGCGGTTAATAATCATATTGCCCCTTATGAGTTAGTGCGCACCATGCGCGCTTCTATCTTGGCATTAGGGCCTTTGATGGCACGTTTTGGTCAGGCGGATGTCTCTTTACCCGGTGGCTGTGCCATTGGTGCTCGCCCAGTTAACTTGCATATTCATGGCCTAGAGCAAATGGGTGCCGATATTCGTGTAGAAGAGGGCTACATTAAAGCGCGCGTCGATGGCCGCTTAAAAGGCGCTCATATTTTGATGGATATGGTGAGTGTGACCGGTACCGAGAACTTGCTGATGGCGGCGGTATTGGCTGAAGGGCGTACTACCATTGAAAATGCGGCGCGTGAACCAGAAGTGGTTGATTTAGCAAACTTCTTAAATGCTTTAGGCGCTAAAATACAAGGTATTGGTCAAGACACCCTGATTATTGATGGGGTAGAGGCACTGCACGGCGGTGAATATAGCGTACAGCCTGATCGTATCGAAACCGGTACTTTCTTAGTTGGTGCAGCGGTAACTGGCGGTGATGTCACTTGCCTTAATACTGCCCCTCACTTGCTAGAAGCGGTATTGGTGAAGTTAAAAGAAGCGGGGGCAGAAGTAGAAACCGGTGCAGACTGGATCCGTCTTAATATGACAGATCGGGTATTAAAACCTGTGGATATTAAAACCGCGCCTTATCCGGCGTTTCCAACAGATATGCAGGCGCAGTTTACGGTACTGAATGCGGTGGCCAAAGGGGTAGGCCGAGTCACAGAAACCATTTTCGAAAATCGCTTTATGCATGTCCCTGAGCTGAATCGCATGGGAGCCAGTATCGAGCTAAATGGTAATCTTGCGATTTGTGATGACACCGAGCAACTTACCGGTGCTACTGTGATGGCGACCGACTTACGGGCTTCTGCCAGTTTAGTATTAGCCGGTTTTGTGGCACAAGGCACAACGACGGTTGATCGTATTTATCATATCGACCGCGGTTATGAGTTTATCGAAGATAAGCTGTCAGCCTTAGGCGGTAAGATCGAACGCATTAAAGGTTAACGCACAGTCTTAAGCAGTCAGCCGTAAGCTATCAGTTGAGATAGAATTTGCAGCCGTAGAGCTAAAAAGGGCCCAGGTGTCATACATCTGGGCCCTTTTTATGTTTAGCTTTTACTGATAGCTGATAGCTGATAGCTGATAGCTGATAGCTGCCCGATTGGCTGCCTGTAGGGCTGGGGTTATCGTAAGCGTTGAAAGCGTCTGTCTTCTTCAACAGTAATGGGCAGGGTTAATAGTTTGCCATTACGTAGTAGGGTGATGTTAACAATGTCTCCCGGACGTGTTTCGGCCACTTTATCCATAGCATGACGGGTATTTAAAATTGGTTTGTCGTTAATTTTTAATAACACGTCTTCTTTTTGAATACCGGCCTTAGCTGCGGGGCCTTGCTCATTAAGGCCTTCCACAAATAAACCCGTGCGTTCCCCCATATTTAGCAATTGTGCCATCATAGGCGGAATATCAGCCCCACTGATGCCTAAGTAACCCCGGATCACACGGCCATGACTAATAAGCTCCTGCATAATACGATCCGCTAAGGCGTAGGGAATAGCAAAGTTAATGCCGTAGCTTTCTTGATGCGCCAAGCTTTGAAATGAAGCGGTATTAATACCGACGATTTCCCCATACACATTAATGAGTGCGCCACCTGAGTTGCCAGCGTTAATGGCGGCATCGGTTTGCAGTAAGTCTTGGCGGCCATTACTGTCTGGCCCCATGCTCGATAAACCGGCGCGTCCAGTGGCACTAATAATACCTTGAGTAATGGTTTGCCCTACGTTATAGGGATTACCAATGGCGAGCACAATATCCCCGACCTGCGGGGCTAACTCGTTATCTTGTGGAATTACGGGTAATTGTTCGGCAGTAATTTTTAACACCGCAAGATCCGTGGGCACATCAAACCCCGTCACTTCACCATTAAGAATACGGCCATCTTGTAAGGCAACAATCACCTGATCAGCATCAGCAATCACATGGTAGTTGGTTAACACATAACCTTTTTCAGACATAATTACCCCAGAACCTAAGCTGGTTGCGCTTAAAAGAGGGGCTTGCTCATCGTGTTGAAAACTGCGGGTATAAATATTCACCACCGCAGGGCCGGCGCGATTAGCGGCATAAGAAAAGCTAGCAATGCCTACTTGCTGGTTACGCCACCAATGCTCAAAAGGTTGGCTTTTAAGTTGCGGGAACAGTAACAGCAAAAGTAGCGCCATCAGGGTGCCAAAGGCGGCCGCCTGCAGAAAATACCGAATAATCAAAGATAGGCGCATATTAACCATTGAAGCCGATTTATTAACAACAGAGCAACAGCATAACACAAAATGGGAATATCGAGCCTAGCTGACTCAGACGAAAGAAAAGAGGGCAAGAGTAAGAGAGGGTTTACGAAAGTAAGCAACGCTTAGCGCTGCTTACTTTCGTTATTAAGGGCGTGTTTGGTTAAGTTAGCGTATTAACGCAAAACTAAATACAAGGATGAATTACCGCGTTGAATATTCAAGGCAATAACGTCGGGTTTATCTTGAATAATTTTACGTAACTCATTCAAGTTTTTGACGCGTTTTCGATTCACACCAATAATCACATCACCTTCCTCTAGGCCGGCTCTGGCGGCTGGGGTGCGAGGCGACACTTCAGTAATTTTGACCCCTTTCACCTTATCTTTGCTATCGGTTTTAGATAAGGTGGCGCCTTTGAGTGCATCATTTAAGGTGTCAGCGGCAATGGTCTCAGTGTCGGCATGAGCCAGAGTGACATCCACTTGTTGTTTTTTACCGTCGCGAAATAAGCCTAAGGTGACGGTTTTATCGGCACCCGTGGTGGCGACTTTGGCGCGTAACTCACCAAAAGAGCGGACCGGCTTATCGTTCAGGCTGATAATGATATCACCGGCTTTAAGGCCCGCTTTATCAGCGGAGGAGCCTTCAATAACCTGGCTTACAAAAGCACCATGTTGACTGCGATAACCAAAGGTGCGAGCCAGCTCAGAGGTCAGCTCTCCGCCCATTACACCCAATACCCCACGGCGTACTTCGCCAAATTCTACAATTTGCTCGGTGAGGTTTTTAACCATATTGGCCGGAATAGCAAAGCCAATGCCAATATTGCCGCCGCCTGGGCCAAGAATGGCGGTATTAATGCCGACCAAGTTACCTTCTAGATCTAATAAGGCGCCGCCTGAGTTCCCTGAGTTAATAGCGGCATCGGTTTGAATAAAGTTTTCAAGATTACCCACATTTAACCCCGAGCGACCCAAGGCACTGATAATCCCAGAAGTGACCGTTTGCCCAAGACCAAAAGGGTTGCCAATGGCAATGGCAAAGTCGCCAACGCGCAGTTGGTCTGAGTCGGCATAGCTAATTTCTACTAAATCTTTGGCATCCACTTTTAATAAAGCGATATCACTTTGTTTGTCACTACCAATCAGCTCGGCTTTATATTCTTGGCCATCAATCAGGGTAATGAGAATTTCATCTGCATCACTAATCACGTGATTATTGGTGATCACATAACCTTCTTTGGCATCAACAATCACACCTGAGCCTAAAGCCTGAAAGGGCCTTTCTTGCAGTTGCTGGCCAGGACCATTAGGACCAAAGAAAAATTGAAAAGCGTCGGGTAATCTTTGGCGGCTGACTTTACTACCGGAAACAGAAATATTAACCACTGCCGGTGTGACTTTTTCTAGCACTGGCGCCAAGCTGCGAACTTCGCTGGCAGCGCTTAAGGGGAGAGCAGCTTGGGCATGGGGTAATAGCGCCATGCTTAGGCTTAATGCCAAGGCAGAGACCAAAGGAAGTCGAGTTGTCATATAAATACTCCTAAGTAGAGCGATGCATGAAGAAATCAAGGTGTTAAAAAGTGTGTATTCAGACCTATATTAGCCAATAAGAGTTCCAATAGGGGCGATTTTTATTATTGGGTCAAGTGACGAAAAGGCAACGGGCATCTGTTGGATGTGAAGCTATGCCCTAACGATAAGATATTAAAGCGCGAAAAAGGTGTTGTCGGCATTGTGTGATCATCTTGGCTTCACCTCTACCGAGAACCCAGTACACTGGTCACCTGTTTCTTTTTACCAGTAATCTAACGGCTTAATGTTTATGACGTTGAATATGACTCCCAGTGCACGGTATCAAGCTGATTTACTCGGTGACAATTTTGTGGCCGACGCAGCCCAAGCTAATGCGGTAGCACACTTGCAGCGTTTATTTGATGAGTTGCAAACTGAACCCACAGAGGCTGTTAAATTAAGTTGGTGGCAAAAACTGAGTGGCCAGACACCGCCAGTAAAGCACAATATTAAAGGGCTGTACTTTTGGGGTGGGGTAGGGCGCGGTAAAACTTATCTTATGGACACCTTTTATCAATGCTTGCCCTTTGATAATAAAATGCGGGTGCATTTTCATCATTTTATGTTGCGAGTACATCAAGAGTTACAACAGCTTAAAGGGCAGGCAGACCCGCTAAAAGTCGTGGCTGAGCGCCTAGCCAAGCAAGCGCGCATTATCTGTTTTGATGAGTTTTTTGTTTCTGATATTACCGACGCCATGATTTTAGGCACCTTATTTGAGTATCTGTTTGCACAGGGTGTTATTTTGGTGGCAACCTCTAATATTCCCCCCAATGAGCTCTATAAGCATGGTTTACAGCGTGCTCGTTTCTTACCGGCGATCGACTTAATTCAAGCGCGTTGTGAGGTGGTCAATGTTGACTCAGGTATTGATCATCGGCTACGCACGTTAACGCAAGCTGAAATTTATCACTATCCACTCGATGCAACAGCCAGGTTAAATCTAGAAAGCTACTTTATCCGTTTAAATCAAGGAGCCGGCCGTTGGGAGCAAGAAATAGAGGTCAATCATAGAAAGCTAAAGACCTTGGCCGAAGGAGAGGAGGTGCTCTATATTGATTTTCAGCAATTATGCTGCACCGCGCGTTCACAAAATGATTATATAGAATTAGCGAGACGCTATAACAGTGTACTGCTTGCTAATGTGTGTGCAATGGACACGAATAATGATGATGCAGCGCGGCGCTTTATTGCCATGGTTGATGAGTTTTATGAGCGGCATGTAAAACTTATTATTTCGGCCACAGTGCCCATGGAGCAGCTCTATACCCAAGGGCGTTTAAGCTTTGAGTTTAAGCGCTGTCTTTCTCGATTGACTGAAATGCAATCTCATGAGTACCTCGCCCGTGAGCACTTGTCTTAAATAAACCAATGCTAACTTGCAACTGGGCATGCAACAACTCAATCGAGATAAAGGTAAAGCCGGTGATAGCTGGAGTTGCGCGCTGTGCTGTTATCGCCACTTTTTTATGGGGCATAGCAAGATAACTTTTGGCTTATAGTTAGTTTTTTAAACAGAAAGATCTTTCTTTAGCGTTGGGGGAATGCCAAAATATGCGGCCCAGTATCAGGGCATGATATTGGCATAAGGCTGAGCGAACCGACTATCTTTAATGGGCATTAAAAATAGTAGGTGATTTTTAAGGCAACTTTACCTATAATCGCTCTGCCCACGTTACACTGCTGTCTAACGGACGGCATCACTGTAAACAGACTGATACTCGAAGGGGTATGTGTTTGCTCGTGTTTTGCGCAATAGCGCAAGTGTATATTCATTTTAAGTAATTTGGGTTCATCCATGAAAACTTTTGTTGCTAAGCCAGAAACCGTAAAGCGTGACTGGTACGTTGTTGATGCAGAAGGCAAAACTCTAGGTCGTTTGGCCACTGAGATTGCACTTCGTCTGCGTGGTAAGCATAAGCCAGAATTTACTCCGCATGTTGACTGTGGCGATTATATCGTTGTCGTTAATGCCGAGAAGGTTCAGGTAAGCGGTAATAAATCTGAAGACAAAATCTACCACTCTCACACCGGTTTTCCGGGTGGCCTAAAGTCAGTTAGCTTTGAACAGCTGATTGAGCGTAAGCCTGAGATGGTTATTGAGTCTGCCGTTCGCGGCATGCTGCCTCGTGGCCCTCTAGGTCGTGCAATGTTCCGTAAGATGAAAGTCTTCTCGGGCGCGCAGCACAACCATGCAGCGCAACAACCACAAGTACTGGACATTTAAGGCGGGATTAGGCAAATGGCAGAAACTCAATACTACGGTACTGGTCGTCGTAAAAGCTCAACTGCACGAGTATTCGTGAAGCCAGGCAGCGGCAATATCGTAATCAATAAGCGTTCTTTGGATCAGTATTTTGGCCGCGAAACTGCCCGTATGGTAGTTCGTCAGCCTTTAGAACTGGTTGAAATGACTGAAAAATTTGACCTATACATCACAGTTGCTGGTGGTGGTATCTCTGGTCAAGCTGGTGCGATTCGTCACGGCATTACGCGTGCCTTGATGCAATTCGACGAGACATTACGTAGCTCATTGCGTAAAGCAGGCTTCGTAACTCGTGACGCTCGTAAAGTTGAGCGTAAGAAAATCGGCCTACATAAAGCACGTAAGCGTCCTCAGTTCTCCAAGCGTTAATTGGGCAGACGGTTACAACAAAAGCCTGGGTTTTCCCCAGGCTTTTTTTTATGTATGTTGAAAAGTTTTCGTGTTATTTACGCTTTTTTAAAGCAGATCAACGAATGAGAAGGCATTAATTGATACCTTCCTCTAACTTGTAAAATGCCTCGTTTTTCTTTAGAATTTCTAGGTTTAGTGACAGTTGAAACCATAATATCCGCCGCAATTGTCACAAGTCGTCAGACGCATGGAACGAACAATAAACGCGCGGAGACCAAATGGGAGAGTTTTTGGATGAGCAATGCGCCAGTTGATACCGGTCGCCGCAGATTTCTGACCTGGTCCACCGCAGCTGTGGGTGGGGTCGGTGCTGCATTTGTCGCTGTACCTTTTATATCTTCATGGAATCCTAGCGCCAAAGCAAAGGCGGCCGGGGCTCCTGTGAAGGTTGATGTCAGCAAAATAGAGCCGGGCCAGTTAATCCGAGTAGAATGGCGAGGTAAGCCCGTATGGGTGGTTCGTCGTAATCAAGCCACGCTAGATTCATTGGCTAAGCTTGATGACCAGTTGCGAGACCCTCATTCCGATGAGCCGCAACAGCCGGAATATGCACAGAACGAATACCGTTCAATTAAACCTGAGTTGCTGGTAACCGTAGGTATTTGTACCCATTTAGGGTGCTCACCTACCTATTTACCGGATTCTTTTGGTGAACAAGTGAAAGGGGTAACCTCTGGTTTCTTCTGCCCTTGTCACGGTTCCAAGTTTGATATGGCAGGCCGCGTTTTTAAAAGCGTTCCTGCTCCATTAAACCTGGTTATTCCCCCTTATCACTATGTCAATGACGCGACCATTTTAGTGGGCGAAGACAAGGAAGGAGCCTAAGCATGCTGGGTAAACTCGTATCTTGGATTGACGAACGGATCCCGATGACGGCGACCTACAACAAGCATGTAGGCCAATATCCGGCGCCAAAAAACTTTAACTTCTGGTACTTCTTTGGCTCTTTAGCCATGTTAGTGCTGGTCAACCAGATCCTAACGGGTGTCTGGTTAACGATGAATTATAATCCGTCGGGTGAGGGTGCGTTTGCCTCAGTCGAATACATTATGCGTGATGTAGATTACGGCTGGTTACTGCGCTATATGCACAGTACTGGGGCTTCTGCGTTTTTCGTGGTGGTGTATCTGCACATGTTCCGCGGCCTAATTTATGGATCATATCAGAAGCCCCGTGAGCTGCTGTGGCTATTTGGTATGTTGATCTTCTTGGTATTAATGGCAGAAGCCTTTATGGGTTACCTGTTACCTTGGGGACAAATGTCATACTGGGGCGCGCAGGTGATTATCTCGCTATTCGGGGCGATTCCCGTGATAGGCGATGACTTAACCCTGTGGATCCGCGGTGACTACGTTATTTCTGGTGTGACCCTAACGCGCTTCTTTGCGTTACACGTGATTGCATTGCCATTAGTGTTAGTGATCTTGGTGTTCTTGCACATAGTTGCATTGCACGAAGTGGGCTCTAATAACCCAGACGGCATTGATATTAAGAAAGTAAAAGATGAAAACGGTTGGCCAAAAGACGCGATTCCGTTCCACCCTTACTACACCGTAAAAGACGTAGTGGGCGTGGCCGGCTTCTTGTTTATTTTTGCCTTCTTTATCTTTTTCTTGCCAGAAGGGGGCGGTTACTTCCTAGAAGCGCCAAACTTTGAAGCGGCTAATAGCTTGAAAACCCCAGAGCACATTGCTCCAGTATGGTATTTCACGCCGTTTTACGCCATTTTGCGTGCTGTGCCTGATAAATTGGCCGGTGTTATCTTAATGGGGCTGTCTATTGCGGTACTCTTTGTACTGCCGTGGTTAGACCGTTGTAAAGTTCGCTCATTCCGCTATCGCAGCAAGCTGCACTTGTGGAACATCATTATGTTTGTGATCTGCTTCATTATCTTGGGTGTGTTAGGAACCTTGGCGTCTACGCCGGCTCTTACCTTATTGGCGCAGATTTGTTCATTTGGTTATTTCGCTTTCTTTGTGCTGTTATTTTTCTACAGTAAGAACGAAAAGACTAAACCACTGCCAGAGAGGGTGACATTCAAATGAAGAAGTTAATCATTGCTGCACTCGCCTTTTTGCCAGCATTGGCCTTTGCCTCAGGTTCGGTCAAGCTAGACAAAGCGAATTATGATCTTACTGATAAAGCGTCACTACAAAGCGGTGCTAAGTTGTTTATGAACTACTGTGCCGGTTGTCATAGTACTCAGTATCAGCGTTATAACCGTGTTGCTGAAGACTTAGGCATTCCTGAAGATGTGATGCAGGCGAATCTTAACTTTACAGGTGTGTCTATTGGCGACCTGATGGAGAACTCGATTCCTGAGAAAGACGCGGCCAATTGGTTTGGTGCTCCGCCACCAGACTTAACCTTGGTTGCACGCGTACGTGGTGAAGATTGGTTATACACCTATCTGCGTTCTTTCTATAAAGATGATGAGCGCCCCTTTGGTGTCAATAACTTGGTGTTTCCATCTGTGGGCATGCCCCATGTGTTAGAACCATTACAAGGTAGTGCAACCTTAAAGACTGAGGTTCATACGGTAGATGGAGAAGAAGTGGTGACGCCGGTTGGCATCGAAGTTGATGGTAACGGTGAGCTAACGACAGAAGAATACGATAAAGCTGTGTTAGATATTGTTAACTTCTTAGCTTACTCCGCTGATCCCATTAAGCTAGAGCGTCACCGCATCGGTTACTGGGTGCTGGGCTTTTTAGTGATTTTCTTCATCTTTGGTTATATGTTGAAGAAAGAATACTGGCGTGACGTGCACTGATTAGACAGGGTCTAATCTAAGTTTAGGGACGGCAATGGTCTATCGTGTCCATTGCCGTTCCTCTTTATGATTTGTGGAGGATTTCATGGCAGTTGCAGCTAATAAACGCTCTATCATGACGCTATTTTCAGGCGCTGATGATATTTACAGTCACCAAGTACGTATTGTGCTGGCAGAGAAAGGCGTGAGTGTTGAGATAAGTCAGGTAGAGCTTGATGCATTACCTGAAGAAATGCTGGAGCTAAATGCTTACGGCACACTACCGACTTTGGTTGACCGCGAGCTGGTATTGTATGAATCAGACATCATTATGGAATACTTGGATGAGCGCTTTCCTCATCCGCCATTAATGCCGGTATACCCGGTAGCCCGTGGTAATAGTCGTTTGATGATGCACCGCATTAAGCAAGACTGGTATTCTTTGGTCACGCGTATCCAGCGTAATGAAAAAGCCGATGAAGCCCGTAAAGAACTACGCGAAGCCATATTGGCCGTTGCCCCTGTGTTTGCTGAATATCCTTACTTTATGAGTGAAGAATTTAGCTTGGTAGACTGTTATATGGCACCTTTATTATGGCGTTTGCCTTCCCTTGGCATCGAGTTGTCGGGTAAGGGAGCAAAAGAAATTAAAGGCTACATGATCCGTCTGTTTGAGCGAGAGTCTTATCAGGCTTCTATGACCGAAACCGAACGTGATCTTGGTGGTAAGATTTAATTATGGATAACTTGACACCCAGCCGCCCTTATTTGCTGCGTGCATTTTATGAGTGGCTATTAGATAACGAGCTGACACCGCACTTGTTGGTGAATGCAGAGTTGCCTCATACTTTGATTCCACAGCAGTATGTTAATGATGGCCAAATTGTGCTGAATATTGCACCGCAAGCTGTGGTTAACTTGCAGATGGATAATGAGGCCGTCACCTTTAGTGCTCGCTTTGGGGGCTCACCGTTTCAGGTGTATGTTCCTATGGCGGCTGTGGTGTCAATTCAGGCACGGGAAAATGGTGCAGGCACTTTTTTCCCGCCTGAAGCTGCGTACGAAGCATGGCAAGCGACTTCTGAAAGTGAGTTGACGGTATTAGATAATCCCACCGTTGACGAAGAGCCAGATGAAGATCCCACTCCGCCTAAGAAGGGCAAGCCCA
The DNA here is from genome assembly GCF_017498065.1 of Oceanisphaera pacifica. Classification (GTDB taxonomy): domain Bacteria; phylum Pseudomonadota; class Gammaproteobacteria; order Enterobacterales; family Aeromonadaceae; genus Oceanimonas; species Oceanimonas pacifica. Next base: position 95,730 of record NZ_JAGDFX010000006.1, read on the forward strand.
GCTTGCGGGTCGTCAAGTAACAGCCGTCGATAACTAAAAAACGCAGCCATTGGCTGCGTTTTTTTATGGGTAATATAGGGGCTAGAGCCCAGCCGCTTGGCGTTGTTGATTACTTTCGCGCACTAAAGCTGTTAATAATGCCTTGTAGCTGTTGAGTGAGCTCTGCCATTTTATAGCTAGTTTGCATATTATTATCAGCATAACCTGAGGTCGTTTTTGCCGACTCACTGATTTGATGCACCTTTTCGGTGATCTCATTTGATACACTCGACTGCTGCTCTGCAGCACTGGCGATCATCATATTAAGATCATTAATAGTCGCAATTTGCTGGGTAATTTCGCTCAATGAGATTTCTGAGCTTTGGGTTTGCTCTACGCCTTGTACGGCTAAAGTGGCACTGTCTGTCATAGCGCTAACGGCTTGACGAGTGGTGTTTTGTAAACGCGCTATGGTCTCTTCTATATCACCAATAGAGCCTTGCGTGCGACCGGCTAGGCTGCGTACTTCATCGGCCACCACCGCAAAGCCTCGACCTTGCTCTCCGGCGCGGGCTGCTTCAATGGCAGCGTTTAATGCCAATAAATTGGTTTGTTCGGCAATGTTGCGAATAATGGTCAGTACAGCATTAATTTCATCGCTGTCTTTTTCTAAAGTTTTAATGATATGGGTGGTGCTCTGTACATTCTCTGCGAGAGCCGCAATTTGTGTACTGGTGCTATGCACATTGTGGCGGCCTGTTTCAGCAACTTGATTGGCTTGGCTGGCATTACTTGAGGCGTCTGTGGTGTTACGTGCAATTTCGGCAACCGTCGACGTCATCTCATCCATGGCCGTGGCTATTTGCTCAATTTCCATTTCTTGGCGGCTAATTTCACTTTTTGTGGCATGGCTTGCTTGCTCAGTTTGATCTGCTTGAGTGACCAGTTCGTCAGCGGCATCTCCTACTCGACCCAGTGCGGTCTTAAGTTTGGCTTCTAGCACCTGAACCGTCAGCTGTAGCTGGCCTATTTCATCTTCTCGACCGGTATAAATAAGGCGCGCTAATTTATTATCGATGATAGTGCGTGAACGGGTGCTAAGTTGAGTGAGTGTTGAGGTGAGAAGTTTACAAGTCAGCCAAGCACCTATACTGGTAATGCCAAAGCCTGTTGCCAACACCGGCAGTTGATTGGGAATAGCGAGCGCTAAGCCTGAGAATACACCAGCAAGTAATAGAGTTAATACGGCTGTCAGCTTATTGCGTAACCTCAAGTTGCCCCATAAAGAAGGTAGTTTATGGGTAAAACTGTGCCCTCTTTGGGTTGTTAACTGAGGGTAATATTGTTGAGCGCGAGCGACACATTCTGCACTGGGCTGAGTACGGATAGAGTCGATGCCTGCGAGTTGCCCGTTGTGGTATTTAGGGGTGAAGTAAACGTCTGCCCAGTAATGATCGCCATTTTTACAGCGGTTCTTAAGTATCGCCACATAGGCTTGCCCCGCTTGTAAAGAGCCATACAGCTCGCTAAATATGGAAGAGGGGACACCGCCTGCTCCTAGCATCATTTGCTGTTGGCCGATAATATCCTCTTTGGTATAGCCTGAAAAAGTCAGTAGCTGATCGTTACAATAAGTCACCTTACCTTTAAGATCGGTACTTGAAATTAAAACACCTTCTTTACTGATTTTGCGTTCCGTGCCGGTAAGCGGTATTTGAGGCGCCATAAAAAAACTCCATGTATTTTTATATTTTTCTACTTAAGGCCAACACAGCGGTGCGCATAATCATGGGGGAGCGCTTATTACAGTATGATAGCTGTGAGTTATTTTATATTAAGCCAGAAGTTGAACATTGCTTTCAAAGTGACTGTGGTTTGTATGCAAGGTTAATAATGGAGGGAATGTTTGGCTATATCAATAGTTTAAATATATTGCAGGTAACTTAGCGAGTTTAGCGCATGCGATTGTTTAACAAGCGGGTTTGCAGATAAGATAAAAGGCTGACTTTGTAGTCAGCCTTATTGATGTTTTTAACATTTAATGTGCAACTTGTATTAATTCAAATACCGTAATCACACGTGCTACACCTTTGATATTACGAGCGACTTCCACGGCAATGTCCGCCTCTTGTTGAGTGACCAAGCCGATTAAAAAGACTTCATTATTTTCAGACACGACTTTTATTTTGGTACCATCAAGGGTTTTATTGGCCAAAATAGCGCTTTTTATTTTAGAGGTCAGCCAGCTATCATTGCTGCGCTCACCGACACTCAGCGGTTCGTTTAAGCGGAGTTCATTATAAACTTTCTCTACCCCAGGGACGTCTTTAACGATGTTTTCTGCTTGCTCGCGATAGGCTTCGGTGGGAGCTTGACCTACCAGCAGGCTTTTACCCTTGGTGGTAATAACCACCACTCGGCTATCATCGGATAGCGGCTTGGCTTCGCCCAAGCGGTGCGAGGCTCGCATATCAATCGTTTGGTCGCTGACTTGAGTACCTAAGGTTCTACGATCGGTGGCTGAGCTAATGCCGGTGCCCACACCGGCTAACATTAAGCCGGCACAGCCTTGCAGTAGTAATGCGGATGCGATGACGACTAAGTAGCGAGTTTTCATTGTACTTCTTCCTCTTCTTCTTGCGGAAACAGGGTGCGATCAATCAAATCACATAAGCAATGCAGGGTGAGTAAGTTGACCTCATGAATGCGCGGTGAGCGCAAGGCGGGTACGCGAATTTCAACATCACTGGGTCCCAGTAAGCCAGCAAGCTCACCACCATCCCCGCCACTGAGTGCGACTATGGTCATATCACGGCTAAGGGCAGCCTCAGCCGCTTTTATTAAATTGCGGCTATTGCCACTGGTTGAAATCACCACTAACACATCACCTTCTTGGCCTAGGGCACGAATTTGACGGGAGTAAGCTTCGTCAAAGTGCTGATCGACGGCAATAGCACTGATACTGCTGGTATCGAGAGTGAGGCAAATGGCTGGTAGTGCAGGGCGCTCAGTTTCATAACGGTTAATCAGCTCACTAACAAATAGCTGGGCAAGCGCATTAGATCCGCCATTACCACAGACCAGTAACTTATTGCCGTTAAGCAAGCACATCACCATCATTTGCGCCGCCACCAAAATATCGTCGGGTAGTGCTTCGGCGGCAGCAATTTTAGTTTGTATGCTTTCGGTAAAACTGGCTTTTATTTCGTCCTGCATGGTGTTTCCTTAAAACGCATTGGGTATCCAGTGAATATGACTGCCTTCACAGGCGACCAAATCGAATCGACAAGACTGTTTTGATTCATTGAGCCCCTGTGATTGCAAATAACAATGTGCGGCTCGGCGCAACTTTTGTTGTTTGGCGGGGGTGACGGAAGCAGCCGCACCACCAAAAAGATTACTTTTTCGATAACGTACTTCTACAAATACTAAAGTACGCCCGCTACTCATCACCAAGTCTATTTCACCCAGTTTGCATAAATAATTACGCATCTGTAGCTGTAACCCCTGGTCGAGCAAATACTGCTCGGCCTGACGTTCAAATAGCTCGCCTTTATTGCGGCTCGGTGAGGCGCTGCTCTTCACTTTCTGGTGGTTGTTCGAGGTATTGCTGCCAGTCGCCATCGCTATACTCCATCCACTGTAGCTGGCGTGTGACCACGCCTCGCTCTGTTACGCCAAGCTCACCACTCAAACCAGGAACAGTAGATGAGCCCATGCGTAAATCAGCCAGTTGCGATATCAACACATTGGCATCATAGCCCAGTGCAAATAAGCGCAACCAAGGTGCACCAGTAGCGGGCCATAAATTATCTACTTTTTCCATTAACTGTGGGGCACTGCCAAATAACCAGGGCATATCCGCTAATTGTAAGTCATTTAGCTCACTCATGGGGGCCTCGCCGGCAGGAATATAGCTGCGCGAGGTGACGTAGGTGGGCAGGCGCTCGCTACGGCTGTCTCTTACAAAGTCAAAGTAAGGCAAAATAAATCGCGTTTCGGTAGCGTTAGAAGCCATGTATACCGAATCAATGGGGCCTGTGTTAGCTGGCATGGCGCTAACAGGCTGGATGACTCCGGCCGCTAACGTACTGGGCTGGCTTTTAAGTGCCCGGCGCACGTCGTTTTCAATGGATTGCTTATTATTAAAATACGCAATGCGTGCCGCTTGGCCGCTTTGTTGTTGCCAGCGAGTATTAAACTCGTTGGCCATCCGCCGGCCTAAGGCGTTATTAGGCGCAAACACCAGCGGTTGGCGATGGTCTTGTTCCCAGATGCGCATTGCCGCTTCGGCCGCTTCTGCTTCAGGAGAAAGTGAGAAGTAATAACGGTGAGGTAAGTCAGTTATCTGGGCTGGCATATTTAAGGCCAGCTGAGGCTGAGCAGGGTCAAGATTTGCCAGAGCCTCAACGTTGTTTTTAAGGAGAGGGCCAAGAATAAAATCAGCCCCTTTTTGCTGTACTTGCTCATATAGGCTGAACATATCATGGCCGTTAGTATCAAAGAAACTCAGTTGCGCAGACTGCCCTTGATGTGCGCTTAAAATACCGTTTTTAATTGCATCTGCCTGTTTTGACAGTTTGCCACTGAGCGGTAATAACACGGCAATATGATGTGCTTGAAATCGAGATATTTCAGGTAGCGTATTGCTGTTAATGTTGCTGGGTAAATACTGCGCCCCTGGATGCTCAGCATAGCGCTTATACCAAGAATGCAGTTGCCAGTTGCGCTGATCTGCGGCTGTATTGGGGTTATTTAAAATAGCCATTAAGCGCAACCAGCCGTTAACAAGGTCGCTATTATTTGTGTCTAGCGCTTGGCGCAGTTCAGCTGTTGGTTGGCTGGCTAGCAAGTCATGAATACGGGTTTGATTCGCGTGCAAACTTGAACCAGCAAGTAATGGGTCACGATGAATCAACATTTGTGCTGCTAAAATGGGTTTCCCTTGCTGCTCAAGACGATTAGCCTGTAATAGCAGGTAGTAACGCTTAGTGTTAGCGTCTAATGAGTCTAGGTTAATGCTCGCTAGCTGTTGTTCAGCTAACTCATTATGATGACTGGCCATGGCCAGCTCAGCATTAAGTAGAGTTATAATGTTGCTTTGTGTGGGCGTAGCATTAGTCGCCATGCTTTTTAATTGGTTGGTGGCGGCAACGAAATTTTCCTCTTTTATCCAAGCTCGAACCGCTAAAACTTGCCAGTTAAAAGCATCGTTTTGCTGCGTTTTATTCGCTTGCTGAATATAATAATCGCCAGCCTGCTCTATGGTACTAAACATACCCGGTGCTGGCCCTGAATGCTGACGTTGCAGTGACGCTGTGCCACAAGCTAGCAGCATTGATGAAAGCACCAGCGTGCAGAGTAGCCGTGTTACACTATTGCGTTGAAGTTGTGTTGCCAATCCCTTTAATCCCAAGCTGTGTCATATTGTCCCTAGTGTAATAGGGCGATGACGGTGAAACAATTGTTTACACAGGAGTTCCCATGAGCCAAACGGCTGCACTTTATATTGTGCCAACCCCTATCGGCAACCTGAATGATATTAGTCAGCGTGCGCTAGACATATTACAGCAAGTTGATCTTATTGCCTGTGAAGATACCCGTCATACGGCAAAACTGCTATCGCATTACCAAATAAAGAGCGCCACATGGGCATTGCATGATCATAATGAGCAGTATAAATCAGAGCAACTGGTTAAGCGCTTATTAAGTGGCCAAAGCATTGCCCTAGTGTCGGATGCGGGCACCCCTTTAATCAGTGATCCGGGGTATCATCTGGTCAATAGCTGTCGTGATGCAGGCATTCAGGTGATTGCTATCCCTGGCCCTTGTGCGGCGATTACGGCCTTGTCTGCGGCCGGTCTGCCAACCGACCGTTTTGCCTTTGAAGGTTTTCTGCCCGCCAAAGAAAAGGCGCGACTTGATAAAATTACCCACTTAAAAGATGAAACTCGAACTTTGGTTTTTTATGAGTCGCCGCGTCGTTTGCTAGACAGTGTTGCCGCGATAGTGAAGGTATTAGGTGAATATCGTCAAATTGTGGTGGCGCGAGAGATAACCAAGACCTTTGAAACCATTCATAGCCTACCTGCCGCTGAGATGCAGGCTTGGTTACAAGCCGATAGTAATCGCTGTCGTGGTGAAATTGTGTTGATGGTGGCGGGGTATAGACCCAGTAGTGAAGATGAGTTATCAGCTAAGGTAATACGCACCTTAACCTTATTGCGTGCCGAGCTGCCACTGAAAAAAGCCGCCGCTTTAACCGCCGACATCCATGGTGCTAAAAAGAACGAGCTGTATAAATACGGCCTAGAAAACGGGCTGTAAGATTAAGATAATGTTGAGTGTTGAATTAAAGACTAAAAGCTTAAGACAAAAATATTGGGCTTTCGGTCTAATGTTTTTATTCGATTCAACATTAAAAATTCAGCATTCAACATTGGTATAAGATTACGGTTGGTGTACAATCCGCGCCGGAGTTGGCTGGGTAATCGCTGCTTTGTCGTTGTGTCTTCGGGCAGACGGACAAAGGGGAGGAAAGTCCGGGCTCCATAGGGCAGGGTGCCAGGTAACACCTGGGGAGCGTGAGCTCACGACCAGTGCAGCAGAGAGTAAACCGCCGATGGCCTTAGGGCACAGGTAAGGGTGAAAGGGTGCGGTAAGAGCGCACCGCGCGTCTGGCAACAGTGCGTGGCAAGGTAAACTCCACCCGGAGCAAGACCAAATAGGCCTCCATGGGCGCGGCCCGCGCTGGAGGCGGGTAGGTTGCTTGAGCCAGTGAGCGATTGCTGGCCTAGAGGAATGATTACTAATCGAGCTTGCTCGATACAAAACCCGGCTTATAAGGCCAACTCCCATCATTTAAAAAAACGCAGCTTCGGCTGCGTTTTTTTTTGTCGTTACCTTAAAGATAAGATCGCTTTCAGCCATATCGTGTATTTTTTCTCCTTTTGTTGCTTGAAATGCAAGTGATCGCTCCTTACACTCTAGCGAAGTGGGAAAAAGTGGTTTTTTGTGGAACATTTTAGCGGTTAAGGACTCATAATGCTGCGTGGTGCTCACGCCATCAGCCTAGATAGCAAAGGCCGTTTGGCAATACCAACTCGATACCGAGATAAGTTGCGCGATGAATGCGACGGCCTTTTAGTGTGCACTGTAGACCTGTTTGATCCCTGCTTATTACTCTACCCTCTTAATGAATGGGAGCTCATAGAGAAGAAGCTGCGCACATTATCCAGTACACAGCCTCAAGAACGTCGCTTGCAGCGAGTATTACTCGGGCATGCCAGTGAATGTGAGCTTGATACGCAAGGACGTGTATTAGTGCCAAGTACGCTGAGACAACATAGCGAACTGAATAAAAAAATTATGTTAGTGGGCCAACTCAATAAATTTGAAATATGGAATGAGGCACGCTGGCAACAACAAATTAGCGATGATTTGCAGGCGCTTCCTCAAGAAGACTGGAAATTATCGGCACGACTGCAGGACTTCGCGTTATAACATGAGTGAACAACAGGCACATATTACAGTGCTGCTAAATGAAGCAGTGGCGGGCTTACATATTAAACCCGATGGTATTTACGTTGATGGCACCTTTGGTCGTGGCGGGCACTCCCGTCATATATTGTCGCAATTAGGCCCTAATGGTCGGCTGTTAGCTATCGATCGTGACCCTCAAGCCATTGCTGAAGCCGCTACTATTGACGACCCTCGCTTTCAAATACTACACGGCCCCTTCTCACGTCTGGCCGAGATGATGGCTGAACTTGGGCTATCACAAAAAGTAGACGGAGTTTTACTCGACTTAGGGGTGTCTTCTCCACAATTAGATGAAGCGGCTCGTGGCTTTAGCTTTCAAAAAGATGGCCCACTCGATATGCGTATGGATACCACTTGTGGCCAAAGTGCCGCCGAGTGGTTAGCTCAAGCGAGCGAAGATGATATTACTTGGGTGTTAAAAAACTACGGCGAAGAAAAGTTTGCCCGTAAAATTGCCCGCGCAATTGTGTTTGATCGTGCCACCGAGCCCTATACTCGCACCCGTGCTTTGGCGCAAATGATTGCCCGCGTTAGCCCCAGTAAAGACAAGCATAAACACGCGGCAACCCGCAGTTTTCAGGCAATTCGTATTCATGTTAATGGTGAGCTAGATGAAATTGAGCAAGCGTTAGATGGATCGCTAGAGGTATTGAAAACTGGAGGGCGCTTGTCGGTGATTAGTTTTCACTCGCTAGAAGATCGCATTGTTAAGCGCTTTATTCGCAAACATGAAAAAGGGCCCGAATTTCCGCCAGGATTACCCTTAACCGAAGCTCAGCTGTCGGGGGGGCGTTTATTAAAAAGTATCGGTAAGGCCCAAAAGCCATCGGCAGAAGAAGTGAACGCTAACCCGCGCTCTCGCAGCTCGGTATTACGGGTTGCTGAGCGATTGGATGCACAAAGGTGAGAGCGATACGCATTAATCTAGCCAAAGAAATTGGCCAAGACTTACTACGCTATAAATGGCTACTGCTGTTGGCGCTGTGTACCTTAGGATCAGCGCTAGCTGTGGTAGTGGTAACCCAAGAGACTCGGCAATTTACCAGCGAGTATAATGAGCTAATGGCTGAGCAAGATAGACTTGATATTGAATGGCGACACTTGCTGTTAGAGCAAAATACCTTAATGGAACACAGCCGGATAGAAGCGCTTGCCCGCGATAAACTAGGCATGCAGCGCCCAGCTCCTGCACAAGAAAAATTGGTGACACAAGGATGAATCGGCGCAAGCAAACTAAAAAAGAGCCGCTATTGAAAGGCTGGCGTTTTGTCACCGTATGTAGTGTCATTTTGTTGGCCTTTGTGGCGCTATTTGCCAGAGCGGCGTGGATCCAAGTCGTGTCACCCGATCGGTTGCGTATGGAAGGCGATATGCGCAGCTTACGTACCACCGTATCTAGTACAAATCGTGGCATGATTATGGACAGACACGGTGAGGAGTTGGCGGTGTCGGTGCCGGTACAGGCGGTATGGGCGGATCCTAAACAAGTACATGCTGAGCTAAGTTTAGAAAAAGAACAGGCTTGGCAAGCGCTAGCCGATGTATTAGGTGAATCGCGAGATCGGCTGGTTAAGCGTGTTGATAATCCTAAGCGACGTTTTGTCTATTTGCAGCGTCAAGTGACCCCTGCCGTTGCCGAGTATATTCGTAAGTTACGTTTGCCCGGGGTGCACTTGCGCCCAGAAGAACGCCGTTTTTATCCCACCGGCGAAATTAACGCCCATATGGTGGGGCTAACCAATATCGATGGTAATGGTATTGAAGGAATAGAACGGGGCTATAATGAGTGGCTCACCGCTCAAGCGGGTGAGCGCCGAGTGCGCAAAGATAGAAATGGTCGAGTCATTGAAGAGTTAGGAGTGGTGTCTGAGGCGCGTCAAGCTAATGACATACATTTAACCATTGATCAGCGTCTGCAAGCCTTGGCCTATCGTTCACTAAAGCGGGCCAGTGAATATCACAGAGCAACGTCTGCCTCATTAGTAATGCTGGATGTGAAAACGGGTGAAGTATTAGCAATGGTGAATACGCCCTCTTTTAACCCCAATAATCGCAGCCAATATCAAAGTTTTCGTGCCCGTAACCGCGCCGTTACCGACACTTACGAGCCCGGCTCTACTCTTAAACCACTGATCGTGGTGAGTGCATTAGAAAACGGCATTGTTCATGCTGACTCTATTATTGATACCAGTCCCGGTTGGATGCGCCTAGGGGGAAAGCGAGTATCAGATACCCGAAATCTTGGCAAAATCAGTGTACAAACTGTGCTGCAACGCTCTTCCAACATGGGCATGGTGCGTATGGCACTACAAGAAACGCCCGAACAGTTGATTGATACCTTGTATCGTTTTGGATTAGGGATTGATTCTGGCATGGGACTGGTTGGTGAAAGTTCCGGCTTGGTGCCACAGCGCCGCCGTTGGTCAGATATTGAACAAGCGACCTTATCATTTGGTTATGGCCTAACCGTGACACCGCTGCAATTAGCGCAAGCCTATGCGGTTATAGCCAATGGTGGTGTGCGCAATCCTCTCTCTATTATTAAGCGTGATCATGTTGTTCAGGGTGAGCAAGTGGTGCCCAAGCAACATGCCGATGCCGTGTTACAGATGTTAGAAAGTGTGGTGGGCCCAGGCGGTACTGCACGTAAAGCGGCCATTCCCGGTTATCGAGTGGCAGGGAAAACCGGTACCTCAAGAAAAGCCATTGCTGGTGGTTACGGTAATGATTATGTGGGTGTCTTTGCCGGCATGGCGCCAGTCAGTGACCCTCGTCTAGCCATGGTGGTAATTATGAATGAGCCTCAGGGTGAGAAATATTATGGCGGTGATGTGGCGGCACCTGTGTTTGCTGAAGTGATGAGCGGCGCTTTGCAATTAATGAACATTCGCCCCGATGGTGCAGAAGAAGAACAATTTCAACTAGCAGGTGTAGGAGGATAACATGGCCCTGACTCTCAGAGATTTAGCCGTACCCTTAGGGCTGTCGGCTCCGCCTATTACGATCAATAGCCTGACGTTAGACAGCCGAGCCGTGACGCTCGGCGCTTTATTTATTGCGGTGAATGGGCATAGCGTTGATGGACGTGATTTTATTGATAGCGCATTAACAGCCGGTGCCGCTGCCGTGATGTATGAAGTGGACAGCCCTGAGTTGGCAGGCTTGAATCATCAAGACCACCGTCTACTCGGCGTGTATCGGCTGCGAGAGCAATTATCACTGTTAGCGGGTGTGTTTTATGGTGATAGCTCGTCGAACCTGCAATTAGTAGGTGTAACAGGGACTAATGGTAAAAGCACCATTACCCAGCTGATTGCAAATTGGAGCTGTTTATTAGGTACCCAAGCGGGTGTGATGGGCACCTTAGGCAATGGCCTCTATGGCAACTTACAATTAGCGGCTAATACCACAGGCTCAGCTATAGAAGTACAGCAACAACTGGCACAGCAAGCTGGCGCAGGAGCGAGGCGGATTGCCATGGAGGTGTCGTCTCATGGTTTACATCAGCATAGGGTTGCTGCGCTGGATTTCGATGTCGCTATTTTTACCAATCTGAGCCGAGATCATCTCGACTATCATGGCACCATGGCAGAGTATGCGGCCACTAAGCGCCAGTTATTTGAGCAATGCCTGCAATCTAAAATCATTAATGCCGATGATCCTATTGGTCGGCGTTGGTTAATGGACTACCCCAAAGCCATCGCTTATAGCGTACATGGCCGACTGAGTGACTTTAATGGCCCACAGTTAGTAGCAGAAACCGTACATTTCTATAGTGATGGCTTGAAAGTGACCATTAACTCCGACTGGGGAAATGGTGTATTATCCGCCCCCCTAATGGGACGCTTTAATGTGGCTAACCTACTTGCGGCCATGGGCGCATTATTAGCACTGGGGGCATCATTTGAACAATTATTAGCCACGGCACCTCAGTTATCGGGTGTGGCGGGTCGTATGGAAACGTTTTTCAAACCTAATAAGCCTTTGGTGGTGGTGGATTACGCCCATACTCCCGATGCATTAGAGCAAGCGCTAGAAGCATTGCGCCAACATTGTAAAGGGCGTTTATGGTGCATTGTTGGGTGCGGGGGGGACCGAGATAAAGGTAAGCGGCCACTAATGGCTGCGGCTGCAGAGCAGGGAAGTGATCAGGTTATTTTAACTGATGATAACCCGCGTACTGAGTCCGCGTCGGCCATTATTGACGATATGTGCCAAGGTCTTGATGACACCAGTGCATTGCTGATTATTCATCAAAGAGCAGAGGCCTTAGCTTACGCTATTGAGCAGGCGGAAGCCGAAGATATTATTTTAGTGGCCGGTAAAGGCCATGAGGATTATCAGATAGTGGGCACTGACAAAATACATTATAGCGACCGAGAAACGGCAGCGACATTATTGGAATGCAACGGATGATCCCTCTTAGCCTTGAGCAAATCGCACAGGCCTCTGGTGGCGAGCTGCGCGGTGAGGATACTCAGATTATTGCCGTGACCACCGACAGCCGTCAGCCATTAACGAATGGCGGCTTATTTATCGCACTCAGCGGTGAGCATTTTGACGGTCATAGCTTTGCGAAGGCCGCACTGCAACAAGGTGCCAGCGCCCTATTGGTTGAGCGCTGGTTAGATGTAGAGGTGGCACAAATTAAAGTGGCCGATACTCGACTTGCCTTAGGTGTGTTGGGCGGCTTGGTACGCAGCTTAAGCTCGGCCAAAGTGTTAGCCATTACGGGCAGCTGCGGTAAAACCACGGTCAAAGAAATGGCGGCGGCTATTCTGCGCCAACAGGGTAAGGTCTTGGCCACTAAAGGTAATTTTAATAATGAAATTGGCGTGCCATTAACTTTATGTGAGCTTAGCCCTGATACCGAATATGCGGTGATAGAGCTGGGGGCGAATCATGTGGGTGAAATTGCCTGGACCAGCTCGCTGACTGAGCCTGATGTGGCGCTTATTAACAATGTGGAAGCCTCACACCTTGAAGGCTTTGGTTCATTAGAGGGTGTGGCACAGGCAAAAGGCGAAATATATGACGGCCTAGTGGAGGGCGGAGTGGCCATTGCGAATGGCGATAGCCCGTTTTGTGCCCTGTGGAAGCAGCAGCATGAATTAGTCTATTTTGGTGAGCATAGAGATGTTCAAGCTCGTGATATCAAGTTAGACATCACTGGGTGTGCCAGCTTTCGTTTGCTAACAAGCCAAGGTGAGGTAGCCATACAGCTGCCGGTGCCCGGTAAACATAATGTCTCTAATGCGCTAGCGGCAGCGGCGGCCACCGAAGCCCTAGGCGCTAACTTAGCTGATATTGCCAGCGGCTTGAGTCAGTTTGAGTCGTCTGCAGGTCGCTTGCAAGTGTGGGAGCGTCCTGGTTTGACACTGCTGGATGATACTTATAATGCCAGTGTGGCTTCGGTATTAGCGGGTCTAGACACCTTAGCTAGCCTCCCAGGCTTTCATATTTTTGTATTTGGCGATATGGGAGAGCTGGGGGATTATAGTAAAACGATGCATACTCAAGTAGGCGAACACGCTAAAAGACTGGGCATCGATTGCGTCATGACAGTAGGTAAAGACAGTCAGTACACGGCAACAGCGGCTCAGGGGCTGCATTTTGCCGATAAACAACAATTACAACCAGCGTTGCTCAATACGCTGGCTCAACACAATAAGGTCGTGGTTTTGATTAAGGGTGCGCGTAGTGCTCGAATGGAAGAGATCGTTCGAGTCATTCAGGGAGAGGCAACATGCTAGTGTGGCTGGCGGAGTTGCTGACCCCTTATTTCAGCTTTTTAAACGTATTTTCTTATCTGACCTTCAGAGCGGTTATTGCTATTTTAACCGGTTTATTTGTCTGTTTATGGATTGGCCCCCGCTTGATCCGTCGCTTGCAAATGCTACAGATTGGCCAAGTGGTACGCAACGATGGCCCCGAATCCCACTTAAGTAAATCCGGCACTCCCACCATGGGGGGCTTGATGATCTTAATTTCGATTTTTATCACAGTCTTGCTATGGGCGCGATTAGATAACCCTTATGTTTGGATAGTGCTATTTGTACTGGGTGCATTTGGTGCTATTGGTTTTGTGGATGACTATCGCAAAGTGGTGCATAAAAATACTGATGGGCTAGTGGCACGCTGGAAGTACTTTTGGCAATCGGCTGCCGCTCTTGTTGCCGCCTTTTTAGCCTACTGGGCTGCGCAAGACCCCGCTCAAACCCAGTTAGTGGTACCGTTTTTTAAAGATGTGATGCCGCAACTTGGCTTGTTTTTTATCATTCTTAGCTACTTTGTGATTGTGGGTTCAAGTAATGCGGTTAATTTAACAGACGGACTCGATGGCTTAGCGATTATGCCAGTGGTGATGGTTTCTGCAGGCTTTGCGTTAGTCGCTTGGGCGACGGGTAATGTGAACTTTGCTGAGTACCTGCATATTCCATTTGTCCCTTATGCCGGTGAACTCACGGTGTTTTGTACTGCTATGGTGGGGGCAGGTCTTGGCTTTTTGTGGTTTAACACCTATCCCGCACAAGTCTTTATGGGCGATGTGGGCTCACTTGCCCTAGGCGCAACATTGGGTGTGATTGCCATACTGGTTCGCCAAGAGTTTCTGCTAGTTATTATGGGCGGTATCTTTGTGATTGAAACCCTGTCGGTGATATTACAAGTAGGCTCTTACAAAATTCGCGGTCAGCGTATTTTTCGTATGGCGCCGATCCACCATCACTATGAGCTAAAAGGGTGGCCTGAGCCAAGAGTGATTGTGCGCTTTTGGATCATTACCCTAATGTTGGTATTGATTGGTTTAGCAACCTTAAAGGTGAGATAAAAATGTTGGCTAAGCGTATCCTTATTATTGGCTTAGGGCAGACCGGACTGTCTTGTGTGCGTTATTGTTTAGCGCAAGGTATCACCCCTGTGATAATGGATACGCGAGCCTGCCCACCGGGTGCCGATCAGCTGCCTGATCATATAGAGCGTTACTTCGGTGAGCTGACACTGGCACCTATGCTCGAGGCACAATTGATTGTTGTCAGCCCCGGCGTCCCTATGGCTACCCCTGAGTTACAACAAGCATTGGCTGCGGGTATTGAGGTGGTGGGAGACATAGAGTTGTTTGTGCGCGCGTGTCCCGCCCCTATTATTGCCATTACCGGCTCAAACGGTAAAAGTACTGTCACCACGCTAGTGGGCGAAATGGCCACAGAAGCAGGGGTTAAGGTGGGGGTGGGTGGCAATATTGGTACCCCAGCACTGAATTTATTGGCTTTAGAACTTGAATTGGCAGTTTTAGAGCTGTCTAGTTTTCAGCTTGAAACCACGCCAAGCTTAGCGGCAAGTGCTGCGACCGTACTCAATATCAGTGAAGACCACCTTGATCGTTATCGCTCACTCACACATTATCGCGATACTAAATTAGCCATTTATCGTCATGGGGCACTGGCGGTCTATAACCGAGAAGATGATCAAACTTCACCATCTTTAATGGGGACAGTCACCCAGACGGTTCCCACCATCAGCTTTGGTTTAGATAACCAAGCTTACGGGCGCGTTGAGCATCAGGGCGAGTTATGGTTAAGCCGAAACAGTGAGCCATTACTGCCGGTGTCGGCATTAAAAATACTGGGCACCCATAATCAACTTAATGCACTGGCGGCCATGGCCTTGGCTGAGCAGGCTCATATTCCCCTATGGGCCCAAGTTGCTGTATTGCGTCGTTTTACAGGCTTGGCGCATCGTTGTCAGTTTGTGGCAAACAAGCAAGGTGTGCTGTGGGTTAATGATACCAAGGCCACCAATGTGGGCGCGACACTGGCAGCCATTGCCGGTATGAGCGGTGTCATTAAAGGGCGGTTGTGGTTAATTGCTGGAGGCCTTGGCAAAGGGCAAGACTTTTCACCATTAATCCCATTACTGGATGGTGCTATTGCAGGCATGGTGTGCTTTGGGCAAGACCGGGCACAGCTGTTAGCACTAGCCGATAATACCCAAGAAGCGCAAAGCCTTGATGATGCTGTTGCCTGGTGTGCACAACAAGCCCAGCCCGGAGATTGTGTGCTGCTTGCTCCTGCCTGTGCCAGTTTAGATAGCTATGATAACTATCAATTACGCGGTGAGCATTTTATTGCCTTAGTGGAGGCCTTATGAAAGGCGGCTCTAAGTTAAGTCTGGGCTGGTTGATGCGGCCATCTCCTGGATTTATTTTTGACCGTCAATTAGTGATTTTATCACTCACACTGATGGCGATTGGTTTAGTGATGGTGTCGTCCGCATCTATATCTGAAGGCATTAATATTAAAAATGACCCTTTCTTTTTTGTAAAGCGTCATGCGATTGCCCTCACCATTTGCTTAGTGCTTATTATAGTCGTGCTACAAGTACCTATGGCTCGTTGGCAGTCGTTTAACAGTGTCTTTTTGCTGGTTGCTATCTTGCTGCTGGTGTTGGTATTGGTAGTCGGGCGAGAAATTAATGGTAGCCAGCGTTGGTTACCATTAGGCATTTTAAACTTGCAGCCGGCAGAAGTTGCTAAGCTTGCGTTGTTTACATTTTTAGCCGGCTATTTAGTGCGGCGCCAAGATGAAGTGCGGGGTAAATGGCGCGGCTTTATTAAGCCGCTAGCTGTGATGGGCATTATGTCTGTGTTGCTGTTAATGCAACCAGACTTAGGGTCTGTGGTGGTGTTGTTTGTGACGACGCTGGGCATGCTATTTTTGGCGGGTGCGCGCATGAGCCAATTTTTAAGTCTAGTGGGCTTGGGGATTGGCTTATTGCTGTTTTTAATCTGGAATGCCCCTTATCGGATGCGGCGTGTTACCTCGTTTCTTAACCCATGGGAAGACCCCTTTGGTAGTGGTTATCAGTTAACGCAATCTCTCATGGCCTTTGGTCGTGGTGGCTGGTTTGGTGAAGGTTTAGGTAATTCCATTCAAAAGCTGGAGTACTTGCCCGAAGCCCATACCGATTTTGTATTTGCTATTTTAGGTGAAGAACTGGGTTATACCGGCGTACTCTTGGTGCTATTACTGCAAGCATGGCTGGCCTTTAAAGCACTACATATTGGCCAAAAAGTGCTACTGGGTGGTCGCCAATACGAAGGGTACTTAGCGATGGGTATTGGCATTTGGTTTAGTTTTCAGACTGTAGTAAACGTAGGAGCGGCCTCAGGCATGCTGCCCACCAAGGGGTTAACCTTACCTTTAGTCAGCTACGGTGGCTCTAGCTTATTGGTGATTAGTGCCGCCGTGGCCATTTTATTGCGTATTGATTTTGAATGGCGACGCGACAATATGCAGGCCAGACAACGGGAGACAGGTTAGTGAGTCAGCAAGCAAGAGTAAACTCTGCAGCTAAAACTTTACTGGTGATGGCCGGTGGTACAGGGGGGCATGTATTTCCGGGATTGGCAGTGGCTGATTTGTTGGCCGCACAAGGCTGGACCATTCACTGGCTTGGTACAGCTGAGCGCATGGAAGCACAGCTTGTTCCTCAACATGGCTACCCCTTACATACTATTACCATTGCTGGGGTGCGGGGTAACGGGCTCAAGCGTAAAATATTAGCGCCACTGCATATTATAAAAGCCATTTTTCAAGCACGAAAGGTGCTTAAGCAAGTGCAGCCGCAGGTGGTATTAGGCATGGGCGGCTTTGCCGCGGGGCCCGGTGGTGTCGCAGCCTGGCTGGCGGGCATTCCGCTTGTGTTACACGAGCAAAATGCCGCCGCTGGCGTCACTAATAAACTGCTCGCTCGCTTTGCTAAACGGATATTAATGGCATTTCCTGGTGCCTTTGCGGATGCTAAAAATACCCAGGTGGTGGGTAATCCGGTGCGTACTGACGTGTTAACCTTACCATTACCTAAAGAGCGCATCAGCGCTGCAGGCGAGCCGCTGCGAGTGCTAGTGGTGGGGGGCAGTCTGGGAGCGAAAATATTAAATGAAACTGTGCCCGAGGCGCTTGCTTTGGCGAGTAATATAGCGGTGCGCCACCAAACTGGCAGAGGTAATAGCCAAGCGGTGCAGGCGGCATATGGCGCGCTTAATATTAAGGCTGATGTGAGTGATTTTATTGACGATATGGCTGGCGCCTATGGCCAAGCCGATTTAGTGGTATGTCGAGCCGGGGCGCTAACGGTATCAGAGGTGGCCGCAGCAGGAGTGGGGGCTATTTTTGTACCTCTGCCTCATGCCGTAGATGATCATCAAACTAAAAATGCCCAAACTTTATCAGATCAAGAGGCGGCGATATTAATGCCCCAACCTGAGTTGAGTGCTACGCGCTTAGCTGAACAATTACACTATTTTAACGAGCATCGTGCAGCGCTGTTGGCCATGGCCGAACAGGCGAGATCGTTAGCGATTACCGATGCTGCCGAGCGCGTGGCCGAGAGCTTACGTCGCGTAGCAAAATAAATTGAGAGAATGGCATGACCAAGCTTGAACTGGCAAAAATTAGAAGCTCTGTACCCGAGATGAGACGAGTGCGCCGCATACACTTTATTGGTATTGGCGGTGCGGGGATGGGCGGTATCGCAGAAGTATTGGCCAACGAAGGTTATGCTATTTCTGGTTCAGACATTGCTTATAACCCAGTCACTGATCGACTCGCTGCTATGGGAGCCTCTATTTTTTTAGGCCATGCGCCTGAACAAGTTGCTGATGCTAGTGTGGTGGTGATTTCAACGGCGATCAGTGAAGACAACGCCGAGTTAATTGCCGCGCGCGAGCAGCGCATTCCTGTGGTACGCCGCGCCGAAATGCTGGCCGAGTTAATGCGTTTTCGCCATGGTGTGGCTGTGGCAGGAACGCACGGTAAAACCACCACCACTAGCCTGATTGCCAGTATCTATGGTGAAGCGGGGCGTGATCCTACCTTTGTGATTGGGGGCTTGTTAAACGGAGCTGGCTGTAATGCTCGCTTGGGCAGCAGTCGCTATTTAATTGCTGAAGCCGATGAAAGTGACGCCTCTTTCTTACATTTGCAGCCTATGGTGTCTATTGTGACCAATATAGAAGCGGATCATATGGACACCTATGGTGGGGACTTCAGCAAACTCGAAGATACCTTTCTCGACTTTTTACATAATCTGCCCTTTTATGGGTTAGCGGTGTTGTGTATTGACGATGAAGCGGTGCGCGAGCTGATGCCCAGAGTCAGTCGCCAATGCATTACCTATGGCTTTGTTGATGATGCGGATTATAAAATAACCGACTTTAGCCAAAGTCGTGATCATAGCCGCTTTAGTGTTTGTCGCCCCGATGGTAGCTGCTTGAATGTGCAGTTAAATTTACCCGGTAAGCACAATGCGCAAAATGCCGCCGCAGCCATTGCCGTGGCCTGTGAAGACGGGGTAGCTGATGACGCTATATTAGCGGCATTGTTGAAATTTGAAGGGGTTGGCCGGCGTTTTCAGCAATACGGTGAATTTGCAACCGGTCGTGGCATGGCTAAATTAGTGGATGATTATGGCCACCACCCAAGTGAAGTTCGAGCCACACAAGAGGCGGTGCGAGCTGGGTGGCCAGAGCGTCGCTTAGTGACCATTTATCAGCCGCATCGTTATAGCCGAACTCGTGATCTGTATGAAGACTTCGTGGATGTATTGTCAAAAACCGATGTGTTGATTTTATTAGAAGTATACAGTGCGGGTGAAGCACCAATTCCGGGGGCCGATAGCCGTGCCCTGTGTCGCTCTATTCGTAGTCGCGGTAAAATGGAGCCTATTTATGTTGCGACCCCCGACGAAATCCCCGCAGTGTTAGCCGACTTATTACAAGATGGCGATTTAGTGTTAACACAAGGCGCAGGTAATGTGGGCGGTGTGGCTCGTACCCTAGGTGAATTACAATTATCAATTGCTGCCATGCAGCTAGGAGATCAGGGATGACACAGTTTGGTAAAGTTGCAGTCTTGTTTGGTGGGCACTCTGCCGAGCGTGAAGTGTCATTGCGTTCTGGCGCTGCCGTGTTAGCAGGGTTAATACGTGGCGGTGTCGATGCCCACGGTATTGATACCCAAGATTATTCACTGGGCCAACTTAAAGAAGATGGCTTTGAACGTGCTTTTATTGTGGTGCACGGGCGAGGGGGAGAAGACGGCACCTTGCAAGGGGCTTTGGAGCATTTAGGCTTGCCCTATACCGGCTCTCGTGTATTAGGCTCGGCACTGGCAATGGATAAAATACGCACTAAGCAAGTGTGGAAAACCATGGGCTTGCCGACCGCCGATTTTAGGGTGGTACACAAGGGACACTTTAAAACCGAAGATGCCGCCGAGCTACTGGCCCAATTTGATGGCCCGGTATTTGTAAAGCCGGCCAATGAAGGCTCCAGCATTGGCATGACTAAAGCCACAGACGCGGCCACTTTAATAAATGCAGTAGAAGAAGCCTTTAAATTTGATGCCGAGGTTTTGGTTGAGCGTTTTATTGATGGTGATGAATATACCGTCAGTATTTTGGGTGAACAGGCATTACCGGCTATTCGCCTTAGTACAACGCACGATTTTTATGATTACTCAGCCAAATACCAGTCTGGTGATACACAATATTTATGTCCCTGTGGTTTAAATGAAGCCGACGAAAAAACGCTCGGTGAGCTTAGCCTAGCTGCTTTTAAAGCGGTGGCTGCTAGCGGCTGGGGCCGAGTTGATTTAATGCGAGACCATAGTGGTCAATGGTGGCTGTTAGAGGTCAATACTGTACCGGGTATGACACAAACTAGTCTTGTGCCTAAGTCAGCGAAAGTGGCAGGTTTATCATTTGAGCAGTTAGTGTTGAGCGTGCTGGAGCAGGCATACTGATATGACAGCTGCCGAAACCCGCACTAGGCTGGCTTTTTTTGGTGGCCTAAGCTTTTTTTTAGTGATGTTATCGGCATTACTATGGGGGCTGTGGGTGCTGGTCGCTTGGATGACAACGGCTAATCAAGTGCCAGTGAATAATCTGATTATTCAAGGCGAACACCGCTACTTAACTCAACAACAGATACGCCAGTCTGTGGGCAGTTTGCCCGGCGTGGGCAATTTTTTTGCCTTAGAGGTTGATCAGGTACAGCAACAATTACAGGCATTACCTTGGGTATATCAGGCCTCGGTACGCAAGCAGTGGCCTGATACAGTGCGAGTCTACCTTGTTGAGCAACAGGTTGCGGCCCGCTGGAACCAAAACGCACTGCTTAATACCCAGGGTGAAGTCTTTCGTGCCGCCGACCCTGGGTTAACGTTAGTGTCTTTATCGGGACCCGATGAAGCCTCGGTTAGCGTATTAAAGGAATTTCGACATGTACAAACATTATTAACGCCTAAAAGGTATGATATTGAGCAAGTTCACTTAACACCGCGACGATCTTGGGAACTAACTTTAAAAAGTGGCGTTAAGCTGCTACTGGGCCGAGAAGATATTGAGGCGCGGTTGCAACGTTTTATAGATGTCTATCCGAGCATCGAGCAGCGTGAGCGGGTAGCTTACCTTGACTTACGCTACGATACCGGGCTGGCAGTGGGATGGAAGCAGGACGAAGAGACGGATAATGACTAAAAACGCTGAAAGAAACCTGATCGTCGGGCTTGATATCGGCACTTCTAAGGTAACTGCCTTAGTCGGTGAAGTGTTACCGGATGGCGATTTAAATGTCATTGGCCTTGGCAGCCATTCTTCAAAAGGAATGGACAAGGGCGGGGTAAACGATCTCGAGTCTGTGGTTAAATCACTGAAACGAGCGGTTGATGAAGCAGAAATGATGGCTGACTGCCAAATTACCTCTGTTTATCTTGGCCTATCGGGCAAGCATATTGAATGCCGTAACGAAACCGGCATGGTGCCTATTTCTGACGAAGAGGTCACCCAAGAAGATGTAGATAACGTGATTCATACCGCCAAGTCAGTACGTTTGTCTGATGAGCATCGCGTGCTGCACGTATTACCGCAAGAATACTCTATCGACTTTCAAGAGGGGATTAAAAACCCCATAGGTTTGTCGGGAGTGCGTATGCACGCCAAAGTGCATCTGATTACTTGTCATAATGATATGGCGCGTAATATTGAAAAATGTGTGGAACGTTTAGGGCTGAGAGTAGACCAACTTATATTCAGTGCGCTTGCGTCTAGCTATGCGGTACTCACCGATGATGAGAAAGAACTCGGCGTCTGTGTGGTTGATATTGGTGGTGGCACCATGGATATGGCGGTGTTTACCGGTGGGGCTTTGCGCCACACTAAGGTGATCCCTTATGCAGGCAGCACAGTGACCAGTGATATTGCTTATGCATTTGGCACCCCCCCGCTAGATGCAGAGGCGATTAAGATGCGCCACGGCGGTGCTTTTAGTAAACTGGTCAGTAAAGAAGACACCATCGAAGTGCCCAGTGTTGGAGGGCGACCAGCTCGCAGTCTACAGCGCCAAACTTTGGCCGAAGTGATAGAGCCACGCTATAGCGAGTTGTTGGGGATGATCAATCAAGAGCTGGGTGAAATTCAGGCTGAACTGAAAAAAGCCGGAGTTAAGCATCAACTGGCTGCGGGTTTGGTATTAACTGGTGGTGCGGCACAAATAGAAGGTTTGGTTGAGTGTGCTGAGCAAATCTTTCAGTGCCAGGTACGCATTGGTCAACCAGGTGGCGTAAAAGGGCTATCAGATTATGTTGAGACGCCTGTGTACTCCACGGCCGTTGGCTTATTACATTATGGTAAAGAGCACCAAACTATGCCTCAGCAAGACTATAATGGAAAATCCAGTTTGAGCTCGTTTTTTAAACGAATTGGCAATTGGGTACGTGGCGAGTTTTAATATTAGCAGTCCTTATTCACAGTAATAAGTTGGCAAGAGCACAGCGGAGAGATTCTTATGCCTAATAACATGTTTGAATTAATGAATGATGATCACGAGCAGGATGCGGTTATTAAAGTTGTAGGCGTGGGCGGCGGCGGCGGTAACGCTGTTGAGCACATGGTTAACGAAAGCCTAGAAGGTGTTGAGTTTTTAGCGATTAACACCGACGCCCAAGCCTTGCGTAACTCCAGTGCCACTAGCACACTGCAAATAGGCGGTGATCTCACAAAAGGCTTGGGGGCTGGCGCAAACCCCGCTGTAGGGCGCGACGCAGCATTAGAAGATAGCGATGCAATTCGTGATTTAATCAGTGGCGCCGATATGATTTTTATTGCTGCCGGTATGGGTGGCGGTACAGGAACAGGTGCAGCGCCAGTCGTCGCTGAAATTGCCAAAGAGTTAGGTATTCTCACCGTCGCTGTCGTTACCAAGCCTTTTGCCTTTGAAGGTAAAAAGCGCATGCACTATGCCCAAGTGGGTATTGATGAGTTAGGTAAGCAGGTTGACTCATTGATCACCATTCCTAACGATAAACTGTTAAAAGTACTCGGGCGTGGCATTTCTTTACTCGACGCTTTTAAAGCGGCTAACGATGTCTTATTTGGTGCCGTGCAAGGGATAGCTGAGCTGATCACCCGTCCTGGTTTGATGAACGTTGACTTTGCTGATGTGCAAACTGTAATGCGCGAAATGGGCACGGCTATGATGGGCTCAGGCAAAGCGACCGGCGAAGATCGTGCCGAAGAAGCGGCTGAAAAGGCCATTTCTAGTCCTCTGTTAGAAGATGTCGACCTAGCGGGTGCCCGTGGTATCTTGGTCAACATTACTGCTGGTCTCAATATGACCATCGAAGAGTTTGAAACTGTCGGTAATGCGGTTAAAGCTTTTGCTTCTGAAAATGCCACTGTAGTGGTAGGTACAGTGGTAGACCCTGAGATTGAGGACGAACTGCGTGTTACCGTGGTGGCCACCGGTATTGGTGCCGAGCGTAAGCCCGATATTACGCTTGTAAAATCCGGTGCCAGCAACCGAGATGACAATGGTATGCGCCAAGTGGATACACAAAGCGAAGAACAGCCGAGCAAAATGGTCGTTAACGCCGATAGTACTCAGGCCAAAGCGGATATGGACTACCTAGATATTCCGGCATTTTTGCGTAAACAGGCGGACTAATAACGGCGAAATTTGCGGCTCTCTATTATTGTGCTAACATGTCAGACCATTTGAATTCGATTCAAATCTGGTTCATAGTCTATAATATGAGCTGATTAGCTACTGACGGATACCCTTTATGATTAGACAACGAACGTTAAAGAATACCGTGCAAGCCACCGGAATTGGCTTGCATTCCGGCCATAAAGTACAAATGACCTTTGTACCTGCGCCGGCTAATACAGGTATAGTGTTTCGTCGTACCGATTTGGATCCGCAGGTCGATATTCAAGCCGATGCCGCTTTGGTAAAGGACACTATGCTATGTACCGCCTTAGTCAATGAAGCTGGTGTACGGGTGTCAACCATTGAGCACCTGTCTGCCGCACTAGCGGGGCTAGGAATAGATAACTTAGTGATTGAGGTTGATGCACCTGAAGTTCCGGTTATGGATGGTAGCTCACACCCCTTTATTTACCTATTACAGTCAGGTGGCATTCGCGAACTGAATGCACTAAAGCGCTTTATTCGCATTAAAGAAGTTGTGCGGGTAGAAGACGGTGATAAGTGGGCTGAGTTTAGACCGCACAAGGCTGGCTTTAAGATGGATTTGACCATCGATTTTGATCACCCCGCTTTTGCCGGAGAAAGCCAGCATTTGGCGCTGGACTTTTCAGGAGCTGCATTTGTAAAAGAACTAAGCCGAGCGCGAACCTTTGGCTTTATGCGCGATATTGAATATTTGCACTCACAAAACTTAGCCTTAGGCGGTAGCTTAGAAAACGCCGTCGTGCTGGATGACTATAAAGTGCTAAATGATGACGGTTTGCGTTACCCTAACGAATTTGTCAAACACAAAATGCTGGACGCGATTGGCGACTTATATATGTGTAACCACAGTATATTAGGGGAGTTTCGCGCTTATAAAACCGGTCATGCGCTGAATAACACTTTATTACGCGCCATGCTTGCAAATGCCGACGCTTGGGAAATTGTGACCTTTGACGAGCAGGATGCACAATCACCTATTCGTTACTACGACACTGCGTTTAGTCCCGCCTAATACCATTTAAAAAAACGCCAGCTTCTTGTGCTGGCGTTTTTTGTTTTTGTAGATCTTAATACCATGAATCATGTCCCCCTAGCGCCACATTTTGGTGCCTTTTTTCGACGCCTTAGTCTTTGGCTGTTGATAGGCTTATGTTTATTGCAACTGCCCGTTATTATGTATTTATACACACAGTGGCAAATTTCACAGCAAGAACACAAACTGCTTGGGCAGCGACTAGAGCAAAACAAATATCAGCAAGCGAGCGAATTGAGTCGTATTGGCCAACGGTTCGGACAATTACAAGCCGAATTAGCACAGGTGAATGTATTAGGTCGACGTTTAATAAAAGATTATGATTTAGCCGATGAATTGCCATTAAAGCGACAAGACGTTAATTTATTGCATCGTCCTATAAATGGCTTTGCTGATTTGTATCAAACATTAGCGCAGGCGTTAGCAAAAACTCAAGAATATGGTATCCACTTGGCAGCCCTTGAAACTTTGCTTTTGAACCTCCATATCAATGAGACGACACAGGTCCAAGGTCATCCAGTACTTGGCTTTAGCCGAGTAAGTTCTGGTTTTGGGACGCGTACCGATCCTTTTACTGGCCAAGTACGTTGGCACAAAGGTCAAGATTTTGCGGGCCAAAGGGGGCAGCCCATATCTGCGACCGCCACCGGCGTAGTCAGTGTCTCTAAATACCATCCAGATTTTGGCAATATGGTTGAAATTAACCATGGGCAAGGTTGGGTGACACGATATGCCCATTTAGACTCATTGTGGGTTAACGTCGGTGAGCGCGTTGAAAAAGGGCAAAAAATTGCGCAAATGGGACGTACAGGGCGAGCAACGGGCGTTCATTTGCATTACGAAGTATTAAAAGGCAATCGGCAGCAGAATCCTAAGCACTTCTTGCCGCATTAACGTTTGATCCCATACGGGGTTTATTTTTCCATCATTATTATTGGCCAAATATGATTACTAAACTTTTTACCATGATAGTTGGCAGCCGTAACGACAGAACCTTAAAACGGCTGCGTAAAGTTGTAGACGAAATTAATGCCATGGAGCCTACATTTGAAGCGCTTTCTGATGCTGAGTTACAGGCTAAAACGGTTGAATTTCGTCAGCGCCTAGAACAAGGTGAAACGTTAGAGCAATTATTACCAGAGGCGTTTGCTACTGTGCGTGAAGCCTCGCGCCGTGTATATGATATGCGCCATTTTGATGCGCAGTTGATTGGCGGTATGGTATTACACAATAACCAAATTGCTGAAATGAAAACCGGTGAAGGTAAAACCCTTACAGCCACCCTGCCTGTTTATCTTAATGCGCTCACCGGGCGCGGTGTTCATATCGTAACCGTTAACGATTATTTAGCACGTCGCGATGCGGAAACGAACCGTGCCCTGTTTGAGTTTTTAGGGCTCACTGTTGATTGCAATTTGTCTGGTATGGATTCCGCTGAAAAACATGCCGCCTACGCTGCTGACATCACCTACGGTACCAACAACGAGTTTGGCTTTGACTATTTACGTGACAATATGGCGTTTTCACCTGAGCAGCGAGTGCAGCGCCCGCTGAACTACGCACTTGTGGATGAAGTAGATTCTGTGCTCATTGATGAAGCCCGTACCCCTTTGATTATTTCTGGCCCTGCTGAAGATAGCTCTGAGCTTTATATTCGTATTAATACCTTGATCCCTAAACTGGTGAAACAAGACGAAGAAGATACCGAAGAATATATTGGCGAGGGGCACTATACGGTTGATGAAAAAAATAAACAGGCATTGTTAACCGAAAATGGTCAAATTTTTGTAGAAGAAGAGCTGAAAAAAATGGGGCTTATCGAAGAAGATGACTCCTTATTTTCAGCAGGTAACATAGCTCTATTGGCCCACGTTAACGCAGCGCTACGTGCACATACTTTATTTGAACGTAATGTGGACTATATAGTACAAGATGATGAAGTGATCATCGTTGATGAGCACACCGGCCGTACCATGCCGGGACGTCGTTGGTCTGAGGGCTTACACCAAGCGGTAGAAGCGCGCGAAGGGGTAAAAATTCAGAACGAAAACCAAACCCTAGCATCCATTACCTTTCAAAACTTCTTTAGATTATACGACAAGCTTGCCGGTATGACGGGCACGGCAGATACCGAAGCCTTTGAGTTTCAGAGTATTTATGGCTTAGATACTGTAGTTATTCCTACCAACAAACCCATGGTTCGTAACGATATGGGCGACTTGGTATACCTTACAGCCCCAGAAAAGTATCAGGCAATTGTGGCTGATATTAAAGACTGTGTAGAGCGTGGTCAGCCGGTATTGGTGGGCACAGTTTCTATTGAAAACTCTGAGCTGATATCGGGTATCTTAGATAAAGAAAAAATACCGCATCGTGTGCTTAACGCTAAGTTTCATGAAAGTGAAGCGCAAATTATTGCCGAAGCCGGTGAAGCTGGTGTGGTGACCATAGCGACCAATATGGCCGGTCGTGGTACAGATATTGTATTAGGTGGTAACTGGGCGGCTGAAATTGAAAAGTTAGAAGCGCCGAGTGCTGAACAAATTGCAGCGATTAAAGCCGACTGGCAAGTACGTCACGATGCGGTGATTGCCGCGGGTGGCTTGCATATTATTGGTACTGAGCGCCATGAATCGCGTCGTATAGACAATCAATTACGTGGTCGTGCAGGTCGCCAAGGTGATGCTGGCTCTAGCCGCTTCTATCTATCGATGGAAGATTCACTGATGCGTATTTTCGCCTCAGATCGTGTCACTAATATGATGAAAAAGCTGGGCATGGAAGAAGGCGAAGCTATCGAACATCCTTGGGTCAGTCGTGCTATTGAAAACGCCCAACGTAAAGTAGAAACGCGCAACTTTGATATTCGTAAGAACTTGCTTGAGTTTGATGATGTTGCTAACGATCAGCGTAAAGTGATTTACGAGCAACGTAATGAGTTATTAGATGCGAAAGACATTAGCGAAACCATAGTGGTGATCCGTGAAGATGTCATTAACGGCATTGTTGATGAGTATATTCCTCCACAGTCGCTTGAAGAAATGTGGGATGTACCGGGTCTTGAACATCGCCTACACGCCGACTTTGGTTTAGAGATACCAGTTAGTACCTGGTTAAAAGAAAATGACAAACTGCATGACGAGCAACTGCGCGAGCAAATATTAGCAGTAGCAGCTAAAGACTATGCCGACAAAGAGGCCGTTGTTGGCTCAGAAGCGCTTCGTCAATTTGAAAGCTCAGTGATGTTACAAACCCTAGACACCTTATGGAAAGAGCATTTGGCGGCCATGGATCATTTACGCCAAGGTATTCACTTGCGTGGCTATGCGCAAAAGAACCCTAAGCAAGAATATAAACGTGAATCTTATGAGTTGTTTACCCAGCTGCTAGAAAACTTAAAGCGTGAAGTGGTGAGTATTATCAGTCGGGTTAAAGTGCAAAGCCAAGAAGAGGTAGAGGCGGCAGAAGAAAAACGCCGTGCAGCGGCAGAAAGCCAAGCCCAAAGCTATAATCATGCGTCTGCTGATAACTTGCTTGAAGATGAAGAGGCTGCAACCGTGGACGAGAATACCCCCTTTGTGCGTGAGGGGCAAAAAATCGGCCGTAATGATGCTTGCCCTTGTGGCTCAGGGAAAAAGTATAAGCAATGTCATGGCAAGTTAAGTTGATTTGCTGCTAGTAAGGTAAATGCTTAATAAACACAACAAAACCGCCTATAAAGCGGTTTTGTTGTTTATTGGTTCGCTAGAATAATGGTTATTCAATGATTCAGTGAGACTGCGTACAAAGTCATCGCGTATTGTGCTTGCCTTGTGCATATAATGTGCGCAGGCTTATGTGGTTTGGCAATTGGAGTGCCCTATGCTTTAGTATTTGGCGCAGCACTTTATTTCTTATTGCAGTCTCAGCAGTCGGTCAGCCAGACTCAAGAAACGCGATACCAGTCTTTTAACTCTAGTAATATGATACGGATGTATTCGTTAGAGCTATCAAACGAGATCCGTAACTATGCGGTGACGAGTGAGCCTCAATATTTAAAGGCCTACAAGGCGGTGCTTGATATCACATTAGGGCGTGCCCCTCGTGCCGGTGGCCGAGTTATTAGAGGCAGGGGTCGCTGCGACTGTGGCCATGGTGCTATAGAAGAAAAAGCCATTGCCCTAGTGCAAGCAGGGCGTGCTGAAGCAGCACAACGCCTAGTATTAGGGGAAGAGTATCACCAAGGCCGTATGACCATGGCTAACTCTGTGAATACGGCCATTTCTAAACTGATTGGCCGCTTAGAAGCTCAGTTAGAGACAGAGTATCAGCTTAATCAACAGTTAGTCTTCTTGATGACCGGGCTAGTGATACTGTTTGTATTGCTGAGCTTACTGCTTGGCTGGACATTAAGTCGTCTGGTATTGCAGCCATTAGGTGCTGAACCCAGTGAAATGGAACGAGTTGCTTCCGCCATTGCTGAAGGAGATTTGAGCCTGACCTTTCATCCGAATGCCACGGGCGTTTATGCAAAGCTACAGCATATGGCCGAAAGATTAAGAGAGGTCATTGGTCATATTCATCTTTCTAGTAGCAGCTTATCGGCAGCGGCATCTTCAGCTCAGTCTGCGAATGAATCTGCAGATCAGGGGCGAGCTATGGTACAGCAGACAATCGCCTCTATTGGCAAGCTTGCTGATGATGTGGTTTCTACAGGCTTAGTCGTGCAGTCGTTAGCTGATAGCAGTACACAAATTAGTACTGTGTACAGGTGATTCAAGATATTGCTGATCGTACTAACTTATTAGCACTTAACGCGGCCATTGAAGCGGCACGGGCTGGTGAGCAAGGGCGTGGTTTTGCGGTAGTGGCCGATGAAGTCCGCCAATTGGCAGGTCAAACCTAAACCTCGTCACAAGAAATTATAACAACTGTTGCTAAGCTTCAGGAAGATGCTGAAAAAGCCATGGGGGCTATGAGTAATGGTCGTCAGCAAGCAGAGTTAACGGTAGGGCAAGCGCAAGAAGCTGAGCAAGCATTAGAGTTAATTAGTGCAGCGGTGCAAACCATTAACGATATGAATACACAAATTGCCACTGCCGTAGAAGAGCAGGCGACGGTCACCGAAGATATCAGTCGTAATTTAACGGTGATTAATGAAATTAGTGATGAAACGTCAGCCGGTGCAGAGCAAACCTCGAGTGCGAGCCGCGAACTGACAGAATTAGCTGCAAGTCTACAGCAACTGATACAAGGGTTTACATTAGAAACACGTTAGTTTATTCAATAACACAGTAAAGAAAAAGCCCTTATAGCCTAGTGCAGATAAGGGCTTTTTTGATCTAGATCAGAGATATGCAGCTCTGTTGTTGGTATGTGTCATTTGTTATCCAGTGGTTAAATACTGGTCTTATTTTGATTGTTTGTTGTTGTTTTTGTTATTTTTGGGCTGCTCGGTTACATTTTGTATACGGTATTGTGTGTTTTGTGTGTGCATTTTATAAGAAGGAGCGATTTTATCTTGATATAATAATATATTGGTCTGGTTGTTATTAGAGATATAAATGTACAAACAATTAACATTAAAAGCGGTGATCCGCTTGGTATTCTTAGGCATGTTGGCGCTAGCTGTCACCTTGGGAGCTGCCTTATATTTACTACTGCAATCCCAAGGTGCCGTCATTCAGGCGCAGAATGATCGCTTTAATTATTTTAATAATGCCGGCATGATCCGGACGTACTCTGCTGAAAAAACAGCCTCTATTCGTGATTATGTGGTGACGGGCAATAGTGATCAGCTAGACGTCTATCAGCATACCAACAGAATAACAGAAGGGCGCGCCCCACGAGCTAACGCTCGTGTCATTTCAGATCAAGATATGCTTGAGCAAATGAAGCTGACTGCGGCTGAGCGTAGTGCGCTTCATCAAGGGCAAAAAGCCGTTGCCCTCTTAAATGCTTTAGAAGAGCAGGCCATTGCATTAATGCAGGCTGGTCGTGCTCAGGCGGCACAAAATCTGGTATTAGGTGATAATTATGAACAATCACGCTTAAAGAACTTAGAGGCTGTTGAAGCCTTTATCACCTTACTGCTCGATCGCCTACATACCTCTTTAGCGGAAGAAGAACAGCGCAACCAAGCCATGGTTACCATTATTACGCTAGTTGTTATTTTACTTGTTGTATTTAGCTTATTATTAGGATGGGTGCTAAAGCGCACTGTACTGCTCCCTTTAGGGGCAGAGCCCAGCGAAATGGAGCGAGTCGCGAATTCCATTGCTCAGGGTGACTTAAGCATAACATTTGGTGGTGAGAGCCAAGGAGTATATAGCAAGTTACAGCATATGACTCATCAGTTACGTGAGCTTATTGGGCATATTCATCAATCTAGTAGCAGTTTGTCAGCCGCGGCAGAAGAGACATCGGCCGTGTCTTTACAAACCAGTGCTAATTTGGAACGCCAGCAACAAGATACCGATCAGGTGGCAGCGGCAATAAATGAAATGTCAGCGACAGTACAAGAAGTGGCGAATAATACCAGTTTAGCCGCCTCCTCGGCACGTTCTGCTAATGAGGCTGCTGAGCAAGGTAAAGCTGTGGTACAAGAAACAGTAGTGTCAATTAGCCAGCTTGCTGATGATGTGACTGCTACAGAACAAGTGGTACAGTCGTTAGCCGATAGTAGTACACAGATAAGCACAGTAGTGGAAGTGATTCAGGAAATTGCTGAACGAACTAACTTACTGGCGCTTAATGCGGCTATTGAAGCTGCTCGCGCAGGGGAGCAAGGGCGTGGTTTTGCTGTGGTAGCCTCAGAAGTGCGTAATTTAGCAGAGCAAACTCAGCACTCTTCACAAGAAATAGTTACGACCATTGCTAAGTTACAAGCAGACGCTAAAAGCGCGATGGCGGCTATGAGTGGCGGCCGTCAGCAAGCAGAGCGTACGGTTAGTCAAGCACAAGAAGCAGAGCAAGCCTTGGAGCTGATTAGTACAGCGGTACAAACTATTCATGATATGAATACGCAAATTGCTACCGCAGTAGAAGAACAAGCGACAGTAACAGAGGATATTAGCCGTAACCTGACAGGTATTCATGAGGTGGGTGATGAAACCGCTGCCGGCGCTATACAAACCGCCAGCGCCAGCCGTGAGCTGACGGAGCTGGCGTCTAACTTACAGCAGTTAGTACAAGGCTTTAGGTTAGAGGCTGAGGTGCCAACAATCAGCTATTCTAGATGATCGATTAGCATTAAAGTACACGATTTTTTAAGTTGAATCAGGCCCAGCCACTGTTGAAAGTGACTGGGTCTTGTTCATTTCGGGGCCGCTCAGTATACTGCCGACTCCCAAAATGCGAGGTTTAGTCATGTTAAAGCTGTTGCGGCTATTATTATTGGTACTGGCCATGGTGCTGGTGTTCATCTTAGGGACTGTGGTGTGTGTGCTGCGTCCTCGTCATCCTAATAATGTATATTTCTTAGGACGCTTATTTAATAAAGCCTGCATTATCATCGGGCTTAAGGTGACGTTCAGAGGTTATGAGAATGCCAATAACTTACAGTCGGCAGTTTATATTGCCAATCACCAAAGTAACTGGGACATTATAGCTCTGACCGGAGCCGTGATGCCGCGCACCGTGGCGATTGGCAAAAGTAGCTTGTTTTGGATCCCTTTATTTGGTCAGTTATTTTGGCTTAGTGGTAACTTATTGATCAATCGTGAAAATAAAGCCAAGGCTGCTAGCACTATAGGCAAAGTGGTTGAGAAAATACGTGAACGTAACACTTCTATTTGGATGTTTCCTGAAGGAACGCGCAGCCAAGGTAAGGGGCTGCTGCCCTTTAAAACCGGGGCTTTTCATATTGCCATGCAAGCCAAGGTGCCGTTAGTGCCCATTGCCTGCTCTAGCTATTTTGGTCAAGTTGATCTTAATCGTTGGGATAATGGTGAGTTAATTGTTGAGATTATGCCCCCCATTTCAGTTGAGGGCTATGAGCCTAAGCAAATTCGCGACTTGTTAAAGCATAGTCGCCAAACGCTTGAAACGCGCATTGCCGAATTAGATCAAGAGGCTCGACGCCCCTTGAGTTAGGGGGACGGGTAATGTGTGCAGAGGACGAACATAACCCTTTTTAGCTGAAACTTAACACTGATAGCTGCCCGAAGGGCTTATATTAACTAGGACTCGTTTATGACTGCATTACAAGAATGGCAACAAGAAACCCAAGACATTATTAGCTCTCTACTTAATGACGGCAGTAACCCTGACGTGGAATACACCATAGAGCATCATTTTTCTGGGGCTAACTTTGATCGACTCGAAAAAGCAGCCATTGATTGCTTCAAAGCGGGGCTTGAAGTCAGTGATGCTGAAGAGCTGGAAGTAGAAAATGGACACACTGTATTATGTTTTGATGCCATTAAAGAAGGGCCGTTAAACGAAACAGCCATTATGGCGCAAATTGAGTCACTATTAAAAATAGCCGAAAAACACCAAGTGGAATACGATGGCTGGGGTACTTATTTCGAAGAATAATGGTGAGACATAGCGCCGAGCACTAAGCACTCGGCGCCCAGTTAAAAAGAAACAGGGCTGTGTTTCTTTCTGCTGATAAGGAGCCTATCAATGAGCCACCCTTACGACCCGCATGTTTTGCTCTGGGATGAGTATAAATATCGCCACGATCATATTTGGCAAAAACTATTTCAAATCACTATTGCCGTGGTATTACTGGGTTCAGTGCCTTACCTTAAACCTGAGATTACTCAGGTGCTACAGGAATGGATATTAATTGCCCCTTTGTTGGGGAGTATGTTGGCGCTTATTACGCTGGTGCTGATGCATGTTGAACTGACGTTGTTTGCCAAAATTGCCGGTGCCCATCGCGCGCACCAAGAAGAGCTGGGCATTATTGAGCACAGTCGACATAACTATTTTCGTTATCTTGTGATTACTTATGTGAGTTTTCTATTACTGGTGAGCTTAGCTAACGTCGCTGTAGTGCGCTTATTATGGCTATAAAACGATAATGGGTAGCAGTGAAAGTTAAGTTTCGATCTAGTATTCACTTATCACTATCAGTGATAGACGACAGGGTTCGACATAGCGCAGGTGTTATATGAGGCTATGAAGCCATAAAGTCGTTACACTCGCTAGGTAATATTCATTTGTTTGAGGTAATAACTATGACCAACAGCAAAAAAATAATCGCAGGCAGTGCCCTAGTGCTTATGTTAGGGTTATCGGCATGCAGTAATATGTCGGACCGAGATCGTAATACCGCCATTGGTGCTGGTGCTGGTGGTGTGGCTGGCTCGGTACTTACAGACGGCAGCACTGCAGGCACCATTGGTGGCGCTGTAGTGGGTGGCGTTATTGGTAACCAAGTAGATAAAGATTAACGATTACAATCACTATATTAAGCAGTAGAGAGAGCATAAATCATGCTCTCTCTTTTTTATGTTTCTCATTATTCTTATTGGTGGAAGACTGCTCCAAGGATCCGCTGATTGGACGTTGTAGACTCTGTTTATCACCACTTTTAATGCTATGCTCTGAAAATAATGACCCTTTAACACAAGTAAAATGAATACGGTTTGGGCATTGACCGATAAAATCATAAGGATATGAGCCTATGCTAGGAACCAGCAAATTAAAGCGAGAGCTATCTCATTATCGCCAGCAGTACGAACAAGCGCATGCTGTTCAGCAAGCAATTCGCTCTCATATGGCGGTGATTGAGTTTACCCCACAAGGCGAAATATTAGACGCTAATAACCGTTTTTTAACCGTGGTCGGTTATACACTGGATGATATTGTTGGTGCTCATCATCGTATCTTCTGCTCTCAAGCTTTGTCCGAAACCGCCGAGTACGCACAATTTTGGCAACAATTACGACAAGGTGAATCACAAAGGGGCACCTTTGCTCGCTTTAACCGTCACGGCGATATTATTTGGCTAGAAGCAACTTATTTTCCTGTGCTTAATGAGCAAGGTGAAGTCGTCAGAATATTAAAAATTGCCAGCGATATTACCGAAAAACAGCATCAGCTTGCTGCTCAGCAAGCCGTCTTAAGCGCCTTACATTTATCGATGGCGGTGATTGAGTTTGCCGTAGACGGCACTATTTTAACGGCTAATGAAAACTTCTTGAACGTAATGGGTTATCGTCTTGAGCAGCTTGTAGGCCAGCATCATCGTATATTTTGTGATAGTGAGTTTTATCAGCAGCAGCCTAATTTTTGGCAAGATTTAGCAAAAGGCGAGCACAAATCAGGCCGCTTTAAGCGTGTGGATGCACAAGGTAATGACATTTGGCTTGAAGCGACCTATAACCCCATTTTTGATGGCGCAGGCCAAGTACACAGGGTGGTGAAATTTGCCAGTGATATTAGTGAACGTGTGCGCCAGTCACGTAAAAATCAACAAGCTTCAGAGCAGGCCTGTGATATTGCTGTTCAAACCTCTCATACTGTTGAGCAAGGGAATAACTCTTTATTAGCTTCGGTAAATACTTCAATACAAGTCTCGAATGATCTTGATCAGACGATGTTGGTAGTGAATCAGCTAAATGAACAGTCGCGTAATATTGAAGAAATAGTGGGTACTATTAGTAGTGTGGCCGAGCGAACTAATTTATTAGCGTTAAACGCGGCTATTGAAGCGGCACGCGCAGGTGAGCAAGGACGTGGCTTTGCCGTGGTCGCCGATGAAGTGCGCCAATTAGCAGGGCGAACCAGTGAGGCCACCAACGAAATAAGCCAAGTGGTGCAACAAAATCGTGAGCTGACAGAGCAAGTCTCTAAAGCCATTGTGAATGTTACCCAGGTGGCCGAGCAGGGCAAGCAGCAAGTATTAGATGTAGAGGCCGTGATGGGAGAAATACATCAAGGCGCATTGGCAGTACAAGAAACCGTGGCAGGACTCTCTTAAGCCGAGAGGGTTCGTTTCACCATAAAAAAACCGACCCTTGGAGGTCGGTTTTTGTTTACTGTGGCGTGCAGCCTTGCCTATGCGAAAAGCACAGTCTTAAAGATCGGCTATTTGCACTTTTTGCGCTTCAAGCTTAGTTAGAGCTGCTCGATAGTCATCTAACTTTTCTTGCTCTTTAGCGACCACGGCCGCCGGTGCTTTGGCAACAAAACCGGCGTTATTAAGCTTGCCTTCAATGCGCTTAATTTCACCTTGGGTTTTATCCAACTCTTTTTGTAAGCGTGCCAGTTCGGCTGCTTTATCAATTAAGCCAGCCATAGGTAACAATAGCTCGGTGTCACCAATTAACTGCTTAGTAGAGGTCGGCGCCTCTTCCTCTGTGTCTAAGTGAGTAATGGCATCGAGCTTGGCCATGGCCTTCAAGAAAGCTTCATTATCGATAGCGCGGCGAGCGTCGTCACCAGCTGGGCGCAGTAACACCGACAGAGCCTTGCTTGGCGCTAAGTCCATTTCGGCACGCAGGTTACGAATCGACACAATAAAGCGCTTCACCCACTCAAGATCCGCCATAGCATCAGCATCTTCCAGTGCCGCATCTGCTTGTGGATAAGGAGCCAGCATAATGCTTTCGCCCGCGCGGTTAGCCAGAGGAGCCACGCGTTGCCAAATCTCTTCGGTAATGTAGGGCATAATGGGGTGTGCTAAACGCAATAAGGTTTCTAACACCTCAATTAAGGTCTTGCGGGTAGCACGCTGCTCAGACTCGCTGCCGTGCCACAATACCGGCTTGGTCAGCTCTAGGTACCAGTCACAAAATTGATGCCAAATGAATTCATACAGTGCATTAGCCGCACGATCAAAGCGATAGTCATCCAGTGCCTGGCGTACTTCTTTAATGGTCACTTGCAGTTGCGCCTGAATCCAACGATCGGCTAATGAATATTTTAGCTCGTCACTGTTGTTCAGCCCGCAGTCTTGATCTTCGGTGCTCATCAGCACATAACGCGATGCATTCCACAGCTTATTGCAGAAGTTACGATAGCCATCTAAACGGCGCATATCCCAGTTAATATCACGGCCAGTCGAGGCCATGGCCGCTAAGGTAAAGCGCAGTGCATCGGTACCGTGAGCTTCAATGCCATCGGCAAAGGTCTTGCGGGTATCTTTTTCGATTTTGGCGGCCAGTTTCGGCTGCATCATATTGCCGGTACGTTTGGTCACCAAAGATTCAAGATCGATACCGTCAATCATATCGAGCGGATCGAGCACGTTACCCTTAGATTTCGACATTTTGTCGCCATTTTCGTCACGAATAAGCCCAGTCACATAGACGGTCTTAAAGGGAACTTGTGGCTTACCGTTTTCATCTTTTATAAAGTGCATGGTCATCATGATCATGCGCGCTACCCAGAAGAAAATAATGTCAAAGCCGGTCACTAACACGCTACTGGGGTGGAAGGTGGCTAAATCTGGCGTTTTTTCTGGCCAGCCCTGAGTTGAGAAGGTCCACAGTGCCGAGCTAAACCAAGTATCGAGTACGTCTTCGTCTTGATGCAGGGCGATATCTGCACTCAAGTTATGAGTTGCCCGTACTTCGGCTTCATCGCGACCGACATAGACCTTGCCTTCGCTATCGTACCAAGCCGGAATACGATGTCCCCACCATAATTGACGTGAGATACACCAGTCTTGTACATCGCGCATCCAAGAGAAGTACATGTTTTCGTACTGCTTAGGTACAAATTCAATATCACCGTCTTCCACCGCTTTAGTGGCTACTTCGGCCAGAGGGGCAGCGCGTACATACCACTGATCGGTAAGCATGGGCTCAATGGGCACGCCACCACGGTCACCATAAGGGACGGTTAAATCATGATCTTTGACGCTATCTAACAAGCCGAGTGCGTCTAATGCACTGACAATGGCTTTACGTGCCGCATAACGCTCTAAGCCCTGAAACTCAGCAGGTAACGCATCAGAATAGGCTGTGCTTACTTCGCCTTTACTGGTAAAGACTTCTGCCTGTTCGCGAATATAGGCATTTAAAGTCAAAATATTGATTTGGGGTAACTGGTGGCGCTTACCTACTTCAGCATCGTTAAAATCGTGTGCTGGGGTGATTTTTACGCAACCCGTGCCTTTTTCCATATCGGCATGTTCGTCGCCCACAATAGGGATGCGACGGCCCACTAACGGCAGCTCGATGAATTTTCCAATCAGGCTCTGATAGCGCGGATCTTCAGGGTTAACCGCCACTGCGGTATCGCCCAGCATGGTTTCGGGGCGAGTGGTGGCCACTACTAGATAGTTTTTGCCATCAAGAGTGGTTGCGCCATCGGCCAGCGGATAGCGAAAGTGCCACATGTGGCCTTTTAATTCGCGGTTTTCTACTTCTAAATCTGAGATGGCAGTGTTGAGCTTAGGATCCCAGTTTACCAAGCGTTTGCCGCGATAAATTAAGTCATCTTCATATAACTTAACGAACACTTCTTTAACCGCGCTCGATAAGCCGTCATCCATGGTAAAGCGCTCACGCTCCCAATCCACAGAAGTACCCAGGCGGCGCAGCTGCTGAGTAATGGTGCCGCCGGATTCTTTTTTCCAATCCCAAATTTTATCGATAAAAGCATCACGGCCGTAATCATGACGCGTTTTGTCTTCTTCTGCGGCGATCTTGCGCTCAACCACCATTTGCGTAGCAATACCTGCGTGGTCAGTACCCACTTGCCATAAGGTATTTTTACCTTGCATGCGCTGATAACGGATCAGGGTATCCATTATGGTGTCTTGAAAGGCATGGCCCATATGTAAACTGCCGGTCACATTCGGCGGCGGTATCATTATGCTGTAGGCGGGCTTGCTGGTATCGCCATGAGGCTTAAAGTAGCCCTTATTTTCCCATTGCTGGTACATGGCCTGTTCGACAGCGGTGGGGTTAAATGTTTTTTCCATGATGTTATTCGTCTTGAGTTTGGGAAGGTACAGGGGCGGTAGTCAGTGTAAAACCGGCCTGACGATAAGCTTTAAAGCGTTCGCGCGCGGCTTGTTTACCCGCATCATCTGCGGGTACAAAATCAACCAACTGTTTGAATCGGCGTGCAAAGTCGGGTGCTAAAGGCGCCAGGTTGATCAGTACGGCTCGACCACTTTGTGGCGTTTGCCAGCCAATGATCACCTGTGCGCCTTGGAGCGGCCCTTCGCCTTGTAAGTTATGGGCAATAAAGCCGTCGGCAGGCTGCTGCCAAAATGCTTCATCGAGCATTTCGGCCTGTGCTTGGTCTTGGGCATAAATAAACACCCCCAGCCCCTGGCGATAATAATCGGTGGTCAGCTGACACACAGATAATATTAGCGCTTCGGGGCTGCTCGCCTCTGGCAATAAATAAAAACAGCCTTGGCTCATCTTTACTCTTCGATGTTGTTAACGCCGGCCCGGTTTAGTAAAAACTGGGTCAACAGAGGGACGGGGCGTCCGGTCGCGCCTTTATTTTTGCCACTATCCCAAGCCGTACCAGCCACATCTAAGTGTGCCCAATGATACTTCTTGGTAAAGCGACTTAAAAAGCAGGCCGCTGTAATGGAACCTGCCGCGCGGCCGCCAACGTTGGTCATATCGGCAAACGGGCTGTCTAATTGATCTTGATATTCTTCATTCATTGGCAGGCGCCACGCACGGTCTCCGGCTTGCTCGGAGGCATTGAGTAACTCGTGTGCCAGCGGATTATGGTTGCCCAATAACGCGGAAGTTTGATGGCCTAATGCAATAATACAGGCACCAGTTAGCGTGGCCACATCTACTACCACTTCTGGATCAAAGCGCTCGACAAAGGTTAAGGCGTCACATAATACCAAACGCCCTTCAGCATCGGTATTTAATACTTCAATGGTTTGGCCTGACATGCTGGTCAGAATATCACCGGGGCGGTAGGCGTTGCCATCGGGCATATTTTCGCAACCCGCTAAAATGGCCACCACGTTAATGGGCAACTGTAGCTCAGCTAGGGCCTGCATTGTACCTAATACTGCCGCAGCACCCCCCATATCATATTTCATTTCGTCCATGCCAGCGGCCGGCTTTAATGAGATGCCGCCAGCATCAAAGGTGAGGCCTTTGCCAACTAAGGCAATGGGGCGGGCATCGGCGTCTGGGTTACCTTTATATTCAATGACCGACATCATGGCTTCATTATGTGAACCACGCGCCACGGCTAAATAGGCATTCATGCCCAAATCGGCCATTTCTTGCTCGCCAATGATCCGAGTGGTGATATTGTCCCACGCATCTGCCAGCTGACGCGCTTGAGAAGCCAGATAAGCGGGGTTACACACGTTAGGCGGCATATTGGCCACATCACGACACACTTTTACGCCTTTAGCGACACT
The DNA here is from genome assembly GCF_017498065.1 of Oceanisphaera pacifica. Taxonomy (GTDB): domain Bacteria; phylum Pseudomonadota; class Gammaproteobacteria; order Enterobacterales; family Aeromonadaceae; genus Oceanimonas; species Oceanimonas pacifica. The sequence continues at coordinate 135,615 of NZ_JAGDFX010000006.1, forward strand.
TAAGCCATGAGCGGCTGCGCGCTCACCAATCGGTAGTTCGCGTCGGGTCGGCACATTAAAGACCATTTTGCGCAGCGGGCGGCGAGGCTCTGCTTTGTTGGTTTTAAACTGATCAAAGCTATACAGACTGGCTTTGGTGGTTTCTACCGCTTGGCGTACTTTCCAGTAGGTATCGCGCCCTTTAACGTGTAGCTCAGTTAAAAAACAGACCGCTTCCATTGAGCCCGTATCATTCAGGGTGCTCATGGTGTTACGAAGAATTTGTTTATACTGACGCTCGTCTAACTCGCGTTCTTTACCGCAACCTACCAGTAATACACGCTCGCTGAGTACACCAGGCACATGATGTAAAAGCAGAGTTTGGCCAACTTTGCCTTCTAAATCTCCACGGCGCAGTAGTGCGCTCAAGTAACCGTCGCTGATTTTATCTAGCTGCTCGGCCACAGGAGATAGACGGCGAGGGTCGAATACACCAACTACGATGCACGCACTACGCTGTTTCTCGGGGCTACCACTTTTTACACTGAACTCCATGGATTCTCCTACGGCTTGAAGACAATGAGCGTTAGATCAACCATAATGATGATCGTCGCAAAAACGGGCAGACTTTCGCAGAGCTAATGTGCGAAAATCGTGATTTACGCTTATTCTTAAGCGTTTCCATTGAAAAGACAAGTTTACACTGGGATTAGCGGTGATTGCATTTCGTTATTTGTTTTGGGAAACCCTCAAAACACAGTTAGCAGTATTATTTGTGCTGCTACTTATTTTTATAAGCCAGAACTTTATTGAGGTTCTTGGTGGCGCAGCTAATGGCACTATACCTGTGGGGTTAGTGGGCAAACTTTTGCTGCTTAATATGCCTGATATGGCGACCTTAATGTTACCCATTAGTTTATTTTTGGGCATCTTATTTGCCCATGGTCGCTTGTATGCCGACAGTGAAATGACGGTGATGCGTGCCGTGGGCATAGGGCCTGGCAAAATAATGACGGTGACTTTAGTACTAGCATTGTTTTGGACAGGTGCTGCATTATTTAACTCTCTATGGCTCAACCCTTGGTCTAAAGCACAAGTGTATCAGATAAGAGAGGAAGTGAAGGCTGATCCTGGGTTTTCCTTGCTACGCCAAGCACGTTTTATGAGCTTAGACGGCGGCCGAGTAGTTGCCTACATTGAAAATCTCGACGCTAAAAGTGAAGCTGATAATAGCAGCCTAAGTCGATTATTTGTGGTGCAGAGAGCGCAAAACGAACAAGCACCTAGCATAGTGGTTGCTGATAGTGGGCGCTTTCATGAACGTGATGGTGGTCAGTGGTTGACCCTAGATAACGGGCGACGCTATTCAGGAGTACCGGGGAATCGAGCCTTTGATATTGCTGAGTTTGAGGAATATAGCGCGTTTATTCAAGCCAGTGAAATTGATGAAGTTGAGCGCAAAGAGTCCTCGGCGAGTAGCAAGCAGTTAAGTCAGTCAACTAATATAGAGGATATTGCTGAATTACAGTGGCGAGTCTCGTTACCCTTATCCATGTTGGTACTGGTATTTTTAGTGGTGCCCTTGGCGGTTCTTCGTCCTCGTCAAGGCCGCTATGCCAAGTTATTGCCGGGCATTTTGCTTTATTTAGCCTATTTCTTATTACAAAGTGCAGCACGCTCAGCGGTTGAAGCGGGCAGTCTGCCTATCTACCCGGGGTTATATACAGTGCCGCTGGCCTTCTTGTTGTTCGTGGGCTTACCACTTAATTTACGAGAAACGGCGTGGTGGAGTCGTACCCGAGAAAAATTTAAACGTAATAAGGCGGCTTAATGTTAACTATATTTGATCGATACATAGGCCGTACTGTGCTCATGGCCATGCTGTTATGTGAGCTAACCTTAGTGGGCTTATCGGCCATTATTCGCTATGTGGAACAGCTGCGCAGTGTGGGCGAGGGCACCTACACGCTGCTCAGTGCTTTTCATTATGTGTTGCTCTCTATGCCTCAAGAAATTGTGCTCTTCTTTCCTATTGCTGCGCTGTTGGGGGGCTTGATTGGCTTAGGGCAGCTTGCCAGTAACAGTGAGTTAGTGGTCATGCAGTCGGCCGGGCGCTCGCGTTTTAATATTGTTATTAGCGCGCTTAAAACCACCTTGCCGTTGATGTTTGCCATTATGCTGGTGGGAGAGTACGTGGCGCCTGTGGCTAAACTCGCGTCAGATGACTTGCGAACACAAGCGCGATCCGATGGGCAAGTGGTGCTTTCTACGTACGGCGTTTGGGCCAAAGACAGTAATGCCTACATTAATATTAATCAGTCACGCAGAGACGGTATTCTAACCGGTATTACGCTGTATTATTTTGATGACAGCACGCGATTAACACGCATTACGCAAGCACAAAAAGCCGAGTATGCTGGCGAACAATGGCAGTTAACCAATGTCACCGATACAGTGTTTACTCAGGGAAAAATGATTGAAACCGTGCATCACCAAGCCCGTGAGTGGCAAACTAGCCTCACGCCTGAAAAGCTGGGTGTTGTGGCTGTTGAGCCGAATGAGTTATCTATGCGTGGCTTGTGGGAGTATCGAGGGTACCTTGAAGACAATGGTCAAGATGGGGATCTATACGCCTTGGAGTTTTGGCGTAAAGCCCTGCAGCCCATCATGGTGGTGGCTATGATGTTACTTGCTTCTTCTTTTGTGTTTGGTGCTTTGCGCAGTGTCACCATGGGAGCGCGCTTGCTGATGGGCATTTTATTCGGCTTTGGCTTTTATGTAGCCAATGAAGTATTTGGCCCCATTAGTTTGGTGTATAGCGTGCCACCTGTGATAGGGGCTTTGGGGCCAAGTTTATTGTTTATAGGTATTGCGCTGTATTTGTTGAATAGAAAAGCTTAAATACAGCGCCAGGCAACCAGCGCCCAGCTAAACCCGGCAGCGGGGGAGTTATAAGTCATCAGCTGGGCTGTGTTTTATCTAGTAACTTCTTATTTAGTTCTTTACTCATGATAATGACTTCGCAGTCGGCGACTTTATCTTGTAGGGCTAACTTAATACGCGGGTTAACGAGGATCCAAAGATTGCCTAAGCCCAAAAGAGCGCTAGCAGCACGAATGATACACTGTGCTAATCGCAATCGGCTGCCGTCGGTATTTTGTACGCGCAAGCGCCATGCGCGCATACCGATAGTTTGGCCACTGGTGCGCCAAAACCAGCAATAGAAAAACAAGGCAACCAAGATCAGACATAACTGATACCAAGGGCTATTGCTCAGTAACGCCGCAGTATCTTCATGGTCGCCCAAGTTAATCCACCCCAGTTTCAGTGCCAGTACCGTTATCCCAAAATAGATAAAGCCGGTGACCATTATCAGTGAGACAACCACTAATACATCATAGAGCCAAGCCGCGAGTCGGCGCATTAATCCTGCCCGAGATAAGCCTATATACTCAGAATAAGAAGACATTCGTTACTACCGCCATCCGTTAACATGAAAGAGAAGGGTCAATTTAGTGTGGCTACATTCTAGCAAAAGTGCGAGCATAGGGTGATGTTTGTGTGGTGATTGATAATATAATGTTTGGCTGCACAATTTATATGCAGTCAGTTAAAAAATAGTATAATTTGCTTGCGGCGAGCGTTTGAATACGTATAATTCATCTCGCTCACCAAGGTGGAGCAAGTAAAATAAAATGTGGCGGTGTGGTGAAATTGGTATACACGACGGATTCAAAATCCGTTGCCTTCGGGCGTGGCGGTTCAAGTCCGCCCACCGCTACCACTTTAAGTAAGTCAATATCCCAGTGCTAACTCCTCGAAATATCTCCTAGCAATACCTCTTCTAAATTAATGTTAAATTATTAGTCATTCGCGCTAATAAAAATTTTTTGCATTCTTATTACATGACTTCATTTGTGGCAAGCATCGCGCGGTAATCTATTGTTTTTTTATAGATATTATGTTGAACGTCAAGGCTTTTCATTGAGCTTTTAAGCCGTACCATCATTTTATGCGAGTAAATTCGTCCTACGAAAAGCCAGAGCCACCCTTTGGTCATTGCGAGGAGTGCAACGACGCGGCAATCCATTTAACAAACAGTAATAAGCTAGAAGCCGGAAGTAAAACCAAAAATAAAAATGCCTCAGTGTTTTTGTTTAGCTTACCGCTTCCAGCTCTGAGCTTCCGGCTTTCTATACGCTGAGCGCTGACGAAAAAAACACAACCGCAGCTTTTCTTTAATGTAAAGCGGCTGGCGTATCAGGTACCGCTGCCTGTTCACGACAAATAAGTTTTTGCTTCAATTCGTACTTGTTCGATACGCTCTTCTAACTCCAATAGCTCAGGCTCCAGAGCGTCTAGGGGCTGTTTGGCCAACAGCGCCTTTTCTAACTCAGCAATTAATGCTTGCAATTGAACCACGCCGCAATAGGCACTGCCGCCATGCAACTTATGTAAAGGCGGATACAGCTGTTGCTCGTCTAAGTGCCCCGACAAAGCGGCATTTAAAAAGGGAGTAAATTCATCAAAGCTACTTAATAGTAGCTCAAGCATTTCTTTTGCTAGCTCCTCTTTATTTCCTGCCTGTTTGATAGCTAAAGACCAGTCTATTTGTCCTTTTGGCTGTGTATAACAGGCAAACTGCTTAATTATATTCGCCAACATAGATTCATCAATTGGCTTGGTTAAGTAATCATCCATGCCCTGAAGCATAAGCCGATCGCGCTCTCCCTCTATTGCATGAGCGGTCACTGCTACTATAGGGGTGTTGGTATTCGGGCCTTGGCCAGTGCGAATTTCTTGGGTAGCCTGAATGCCGTCGAGTAACGGCATTTGTATATCCATAAAAATAATATTGTAATGATGAGTGTTGGCCAGATTTAGTGCTTCTTGGCCATTAGAGCAAGTGTCCACTTGGCTAACCTGTTCGTTCAGCATGGCGCTGATCAGTTTAAGGTTAGCGGGGTTATCATCGACAGCCAGCACGCGCAATGTCTGTTTGGGTGCGGTGGGGGCCAAGATTGCCGGAAGCTGTTTTTTAGGCTCAATGACAACCTGACCCAGCAGGGCTTGTGCCAACTTTTGATAATGCACGGGTTTACTCAGGCACAGCTCGGCCCCAGCTTCAAGTGTTGCCTCGCTGAGTGCTGGGTCAGTGGAGCTCAACAGTGCGACTACACTATGCCCTTTTGCTTTTTGCTGGCTAATGGCTTGCTCTATTTGGCTAGGTAAAGTGGTGGGGAGAAAACCGAGCAAGGCACAGTCTATGGCCATATTAGGATGATGCTTATGCAATATTTGTACGCCCCATTCTTGTAACAAAGCAGTGGTGGCCAGCCGGCTGAATTTGTCTTGTTCAATATAGAGTACGGTTTTACGACTAAGTTCGGTTAAGGGGAGCGGTTCGGATAGGGGGAGTGCAGCCCGGTCTAGCTCTAGGGTAAAACTAAACACAGAGCCCGTCCCTAGTTCTGAATGTAGCGCTATGCTTCCTGCCATTTGGTGTACCAGCTTTTGGGTAATAACTAGGCCAAGTCCAGTGCCGCCATAACGACGCGAAATGCTGGAGTCGGCCTGATTAAATGCTTGAAACAATTGGCGGCGCTGGTTATCAGAAATCCCAATACCGGTATCTTGCACATGAATACGTAAAGCCGCTTTATTGGGTTGGCTAGCTGGGCGTGCGTCAACCCGCACATCAATATTTCCCTGTTCGGTAAACTTAACGGCATTCCCTACCAAGTTGGTTACAATTTGTTGCAGTCGTAACGAATCTCCCATTAACGCATCTTCTACTGCGGCATCAATACGTAGTGATAACTCCAATCCCTTTTCGTGAGCACTGGGCGCGAGCAATGTCATCACTTCTTGTAAGCTATCACGCAATGAAAAAGGAATTTGTTCAAGCGTTAACTTGCCAGCTTCTAACTTAGAAAAATCGAGAATATCATTAATGATACAGAGTAAGTTTTGCGCCGACTTCTCAATTGTTTTTAGATAATCAAGTTGATTGGCCGTCATGCTGGTTTTTTGTAATTGTCGAGCAAAGCCGATCACCCCATTTAGCGGAGTACGTAGTTCATGAGACATATTGGCTAAAAATTCTGTTTTTACTCGGGCGGCTTCTTGAGCCCGCTTTTTTGCCATGTCCAGTTCAATATTTTGAATTTCGATCTGCTCTAAGGTTTCGCGTAGATCAGAGGTAGCTTGGTCGATATTTTGCTGCATTTCCTCATGATATTCAGACAAAGATTTGGCCATGGCATTAATGCCATGTTTGAGCATTTCCATTTCGCCACTAAACTCCCCTTTTACTCGGGTATCTAGTCGGCCTTCTCGGATCTTATAAACAGCGTTGACCATATCATTAACAGGTTGTGACACACCTCTAATTAATCGGCCACCAAATAATGCGCTTAGCCCTACCGCCAGCAACACAATGAGGCCGGCAAAAAAGCTATCTTTATAATGAATCAACATGGTTGAGTCATTGGTCAGCTGCATGGCGATATAGCCTATGGGAACGGCGGATACCTCCTCCCAAGAGGAGTCGGTTTGAATATTATCGGTGAGCACGGGAGTGCGTAAGATAATGCCATTTTCCCCATTTTCTACGAGTGTCGACTGAGGAATGGGCATATCTTTGGGTAAGCGTAATAGATTAAAATCGCGATGATAGTTAGAGGTAACTAATAAGCGCCCTTGCTTATCAAACAAGGCGATAGATTTAATTAGTGGGCTATTGTTACGGTGAATATTACTAAGTAGACGATTGAGTGACTCACGATTACGACTGGTTAATGCCAGTTCACTGGCTAATGCCATAGGCTCAATCACATTAACGCCTTGCTGAGTTAACGCATCTTCGAGTTGTTGATAGCGGCTCACAGAAAAGTAACCGGCTAACGCAATGCCAATTAGCAGGGTGGGAATAATGGTATAGGCGAATATTCTTGCTCTTAGGCCGTATTTGGTCATAGTTTGCTAATGTGGGACAATGTGTACATCAAATCAACAGGCGCTAATGATGACATAGCCGCCTCAAGGGCTCCACGTTTATGGTTCAGTTCTTTAAGGAAAGTAAACCCAAACCGCAAAAGCAAGCACTGTTAGACGTGACAGTGCTTGATACTAATAGGCAGGGAATGGGGGTGGCGCGTTACCAAGGGCGCCCTTTGTTAATAGCAGGGGCACTGCAGGGGGAGCACGTTCGGGTGCGCTTGGCTGTACAAAACAATAAATATCAAAGTGCAGACTTAGTGAAAGTACTTAAGCCTGCTGACACACGGCTAACCCCGTTTTGTCGCTACACCCACGAATGCGGTGGCTGTACCTTGCAGCATATGGCAAGTGATGAGCAGCGCACCTTTAAAGCAAACGCCGTGCGACGTTTGTTTGCGCGCCAAGGCATAGATAAGTTACCTGAGTTTGAATGGCTAGAGCCTATAGAGACTCAGGCATACCGGCGTGTGGCCAGACTGGCGATTCGGCGGCAAAAAAAGGGCGTGGCATTAGGCTTTAGGCGTGGCCAATCCCATCAGCTGGTAGAAATTGAACACTGCGGTGTTTTGCGCCCTGCGTTGTCCGCCTTGATTGCACCACTGCGCAAGCTATTAAATCAACTGACCGCACTTAAGCAGTTAGGGCACCTCGAGCTTTACGATGCGGCAGAAGGGGTCGCGGTTTTGCTGCGCCATACCAACACCTTGCCAGCTAGCGATATTGAACTATTGCTCAGGTTTGCCCAGCAGCAAGAAATGGCTTTATTTTTACAAGATGATAATGGACGTCGTCCGCTGCACCTTCCCTTTTCACTTTATTATCAAATCGATAATATTAAGTTGTTTTTTACGCCTGGCGACTTTATTCAAATTAACGCTGAATTGAATGCACAAATGGTTAGCCAAGCACAAACTTGGCTGGCAGCTGCGCCTGAGATGCCTATTTTGGATCTGTTTTGTGGCGTTGGTAATTTTTCTTTGCCATTGGCAAGTGCAGGCCACCCTGTTATAGGTGTTGAAGGGGTGATGGAAATGGTGGAGCAGGCCAGAGGCAATGCTGAAGAGAATAATTTGGCTCAAGCCCGTTTTTATCGTGCCGATTTGGCTGCTGACTTCACTCAAGAAGTCTGGGCACAACAAGGGTTTGATTATGTTTTATTAGATCCAGGCCGTGCTGGCGCTGAAAAAGTAATGCCGTATTTATGTCAAATGGAACCTAAGCGGTTATTGTATGTCTCTTGTAATCCAATAACACTGGCGCAAGATAGTCACGTATTATTGGCGGCAGGTTATCAATTAACGCGGTTAAGTTTAATTGATATGTTCCCTCATACCGCACATTGTGAAGCAATGGCCTTATTTGAACTCAGTTAAGGGATAGTTATGGTTGCAGTACGCAATACTCATCTAGCAGTTAACTTTAGCCTAGAAGAGTGGGCCAATAGCCTGCCCTTTACGGCCGATGAGCAACAACAACTGAAAGCGCTTTATGAGTATTGCTCTGAGCTTAAGGCGCCGGCTGACAACCCTTTGTTGCTACCCGCGCACGATCTTCATGCGCAAGGCGTAGAGATGGTAGGCATACTGCTTACCCTGAGTATGGACTTGGACACCATTAAAGCGGCGTTATTGTATCCGTTTCTTGAACAAGGCTATCTCGACTTAGCGCAAGTAACCGCTGATTTTGATAGTACCATCAGTCAGTTATTACAAGGCGTGACTGATATGGAAGCGATTCGTTCGCTACAAGATGTGTACACCAATAACAACTCAGAAGTGCAAGTTGATCGTGTACGACGCATGCTAATGGCCATGGTAGAAGACGTACGAGCCGTGGTAATTAAGCTTGCGGAGCGTATTAGCTGCTTACGTGAGCTTAAGCATGCTGACGAAGAAACTCGGGTTTTGGTGGCAAAAGAAATTTCCAATATTTATGCGCCTCTCGCCAATCGACTGGGTATTGGTCAGCTAAAGTGGGAGCTTGAAGATCTTTCCTTTCGTTATTTACACCCAGATACCTACAAGTTAATTGCCAAGTTACTGCATGAAAAACGCCTAGCGCGAGAAGCCTACATCGATCAATTTGTTGACGGATTAAAATCCGCCTTTGCTGAGGCCGGAGTGCAGGCTGAGGTTTATGGGCGACCTAAGCATATTTACAGTATCTGGCGCAAAATGCAGAAGAAAAATCTGGATTTTGATGAGCTGTTTGATGTGCGAGCGGTACGGGTAGTGACGTCACATTTACAAGACTGCTATGGCGCATTAGGGGTGGTTCACTCTTTGTGGCGCCATATTCCTCGTGAGTTTGACGATTATGTTGCTAACCCTAAACCTAATGGTTATCAGTCTATTCATACGGTAGTAATAGGCCCCGAAGGGAAAACGGTAGAAATACAAATTCGCACCGAGCATATGCATCAAGACGCAGAGCTGGGGGTGGCAGCGCACTGGAAATATAAAGAAGGCAGCAGTGGCGGTACCAAGCAAAGTGGCTTTGAAGATAAAATAGCTTGGCTGAGAAAGCTGCTGGCATGGCAAGAAGACATGGCCGAAAGTGGCTCTTTGGTTGATGAGCTGCGCAGCCAAGTATTTGAAGACAGAGTGTATGTATTTACGCCCAAAGGCGAAGTGGTGGATATGCCGCTAGGAGCTACTCCCCTTGATTTTGCCTATTACATTCATAGTCAAATTGGACATCGCTGTATTGGGGCTAAAATAGACGGTCGCATTGTGCCTTTTACTTATCAGTTACAAACCGGCGATCAAGTGGAGATTATTACCCAAAAGCAGCCTAATCCTAGTCGCGATTGGATGAACCCAAATCAAGGCTTTTTACGCACCAGCCGTGCCCGCGCCAAAGTCAGTACTTGGTTTAAAAAACAAGACAGAGACAAAAATATTGTGGCTGGGCGCGAGGCATTAGAAAAAGAGCTAGAGCGATTAGGCTTAGCGTTTTCTTCCTTAAATAAAACCGTACTCGAGCGCTTTAATGTGGCGCACCTTGATGATTTACTGGCCGGCATAGGCGGGGGTGATCTTAGGATCAACCAGTTGCTGAATTTTTTACAAGCGCAATATAAAAAGCCCACCAGTGCCGAAGAAGACGCTGAAGCCTTGCGGCAGTTGGAGTTAAAAGCCGCCAAAAAAGCGCCGGTGCAAAAGAATAAAGATCATGTAGTGGTACAAGGGGTTGGCAACTTGCTGACCAATATTGCCCGCTGTTGCCAGCCCATTCCAGGTGATGAAATTATCGGTTTTATTACCCAAGGTCGCGGCATTTCTATTCATCGCAGCGACTGTGAGCAGCTAAAAGAGCTACAAAGTCAGCATCCAGAGCGTGTGGTAGAAGCAGTATGGGGGGAAAATAACAGCGGTGGTTATCAGCTGACCTTGCGGGTGTTAGCCAATGATCGCTCTGGCTTATTGCGTGATATCACCACTATTTTGGCCAATGAAAAAATTAATGTTACCGAATTTAGTAGCCGAGCGAATCGTAAACAGCAAACGGCGACCATGGATATGGAGCTAAAAATCTACAATATAGATACGCTGAGTCGCGCGCTGGCTAAAATTAGCCAGTTGCCCGATGTAATAGAAGCGAAAAGACTATAAAGACGGCGGTACGCTTTACGCGATAAGTTAAAACAAAACGTGGTTCGTCTTTAACGTGTGGCGTACCGCGTATGACGTACGGCTTCTTTTACATAGGAACTATCTATGAAACAGCAAAATTATTCACTCGATGATTTACTGGCTATTATGGCGGCGTTGCGCGATCCGGTTAACGGCTGTCCGTGGGATAAAAAACAAACCTTGGCCAGCATAGTGCCTCATACGTTAGAAGAAGCCTATGAAGTGGCGGATACTATTGAGCGAGGAGCCATTACCGAACTGCCAGGTGAGCTGGGAGATTTATTATTTCAAATTGTATTTTATGCCCAACTGGGGAAAGAGCAGTCGCAGTTTGACTTTAATGATGTAATACAAGCAATAAATGACAAGCTGGTGCGCCGCCATCCTCATGTATTTGCTGATCAGGTTTTCTCTAGTGAAGCGCAGGTAAAAGCCAATTGGGAGCAGACGAAGGCCGAAGAGCGTCAAGCATTAGATGCGAATGCGACTAGCGTGTTAGATGATATTCCTCGCAATTTACCCGCGTTAACCCGAGCGAATAAAATCCAAAAACGCTGCTCGGCGGTGGGCTTTGATTGGCGCGAATTAGCGCCTGTTATTGATAAAATTCACGAAGAGCTAGAAGAAGTGAAGGCTGAACTTACGCCTAGTCTGCCCAATCAGGAACGCATTGCCGATGAACTCGGTGATCTATTATTTGCCTGCGTTAACCTAGTGCGCCACCTTAAAAAAGATCCCGAAGCTGTGTTGCGCGGTGCCAATGATAAGTTTGAACGCCGATTTAGAATGGTTGAAAAAGCCTTGCAGGCAGCAGGTAAAGACAGCCGTGAGTGCAGTGAAGAAGAGCTGGATCGTTACTGGCAACAGGCTAAGTTAGCAATCTCTCAGCAATAAGCTGCCATTAGCTAAGTGGCACACTTATGCTTTAACACACAGTGCCGATAAGGTATGCAGGAGGACGGTCAATGACACGTTTATGTGGATTACTATACTTGTGCTTGAGCCTATCGGTGATGGCCGCTGAGCGTTCAGAGCTGGCTGACACAGCTGTGAGTGATGCCAATGTTGCTAGCGATTCGCAAAACACAGGCTCACAAAAAGCGCAGGCAAACTCACCGCAGAGCACTCAGCCTAATAGCAAACCTGATCGAGAAAATGACGAGCTAACCAATGCGCTTCAGTTAGCGCAAAGTGAAGTTGAAGAGGGTGAGCTACGTGCCATTCCCTTATATGAAGAGTACCAGCTGATTGAGTGGATTAATGCCAACCACCATTTAAAGCAAGTGCGTGATATTGATAACTGCCAATTAGTACAAGATATTGAAGCTCGAGCTGAAGTCTTGCGTTTACCTGCTTATCAGTTTTTATGGGGAGATATGCTGGCGTGGGGAGTTTGTGTTCCTCAACAACCTCGCCGCGGATTAACCATGCTCTGGAAAGCCGCTGAGCAAGGGCTACCAGCGGCATTGGAGCAATTAGGGCGTTATTATTATAATGGCACCTTGGTACAAAAAAACCGCCAACGGGCTGCACCTTTAATGCAAGAAGCTGCCAGTCTCGGGTTAGAAAAAGCGCAGTTTGCCTGGGCGCGCTGGTTATTAGCTGGCAGTGGCAGCCCTCTTGATTATCCTCAAGCTTATTTGTGGTTAAAAAAGATGGTGCTGGCCGATAAAGCACAGCATCAAGAGGCGGAAAAGCTGAGTGCAGCTTTAGCCAGTAAAATGCCGGCGAGTAAGGTTAAGCAGTTAAATAATCAGCTACTTTTTTAGTGTAAAAGCGAGGCTGCTCTTTAAATCAATGGGCGAGTTAAGAATTCTCTGGTAAATTTCTATATATATAAGTATTAAGTGTTATTCTACACGGCTTATTGTGCCAATAAGCCGTGCCTGTGGCTGCATGCGTGGCTATATGCATATATGAAGCTATTTATACCTCACGTTTTTCTTATTCAGGATATGTCGACATGAAGCTGACCACCTATACCGATTTTGGTCTAAGAACCTTGATGTACTTGGCAACCCTGCCCGAGGGAGAGCTAACCAGCGTGGCGCACGTTGCTAATGTGTATGAGATATCGCGTAACCATTTGGTTAAAATAGTGAATCAGCTGGCGCGTGAGGGTTATATTCGTGCTATTCGCGGTAAAAACGGCGGTATTTGCTTAGCGCGTAAGCCTGCTGACATTAACATTGGTACTGTGATCCGCACTTTAGAGAATAATATTCAAGGTATAGATTGTGGCAGTCCCGCTTGTTACTTGGTGAAAGTCTGCCGATTAAAGGATGCGTTAAAGAAAGCCATGGATGCTTTTTTAGCCGTGATGGACGGCTATACCTTGGCGGATCTTATTGGTAACCGAGACGAACTAATGGTGATTTTTAGCGAGCTAGACCCCCCGAAAAAATAGCGGTCAGCTGGAAGCTAGAAGTGAAAACCCAAACATACTGATTTAGTCTCTTTCTTCCAGCTTCCAGCTTTCTATTTGTAATAGTGGGGGAGTATGCGTACTAGCTTGATCATATTATTTTCTACATCAAGAATTTCAATAGGATAACCGGCTAGGCGTAGGCAGATATTAGCTTTAGGAATATCTTCTAAATACTCGATAATTAAGCCGTTCAGCGAGCGGGGGCCATCGTTAGGTAACTGCCAATTAAGCTCTTTGTTGATATCACGAATACTCACCGAGCCCTCTATAAGGTAAGAACCGTCATCTTGCGGTGTTATCTCTTCACTCAAGGTAGGGCTAATGGTGGTGGTAAAGTCACCGACAATTTCTTCCAGAATATCATCCAAGGTCACTAACCCCTGAATGTCCCCGTATTCATCTACAATAATGCCAATGCGCTCTTTGTTACGCTGAAACTTAACCAGTTGCACATTGAGCGGTGTGGCCTCGGGAATATAGTAAAGCTCACGTAGGGCACGCATTAAGTTCGATTTACTAAATTCATCTTTTGCAAATAAGCGTAGCGCATCACGGGCATGGATAAAGCCCAGAGCATCGTCAATATTATCCCGATATAACAACACTTTAGTGTGCGGGCTTTGCATTAACCGGCGGCTAATACTCTTCCAATCTTGTGTGACATCTATGCCGTAAATTTCATTACGCGGCACCATAATATCGTCTACTGTGACCTTTTCTAAATCTAAAATAGACACCAGCATATCTTGGTGACGACTCGGGATCAGCGCCCCCGCTTCGTTGACTATGGTGCGTAATTCTTCAGAGCTAATCGCATTATCTTCTTGGCTATGAGGGTTAATACGAAATAACAATAGTAGGCCATTAGAAATCGCATTAATCATCCAGACCGCAGGGTATAAGAGAACCATGAGTGGCTTAAGTATCACAGAAGCCGGAAAGGCGACTCGTTCAGGATATAAAGCCGCGAGTGTTTTAGGCGTGACTTCGGCAAAAATAAGCACCACTACGGTCAGTGCCACAGTGGCAATGGCCACCCCATAATCGCCAAATAAACGCATTGCAATTAAGGTGGCAATAGCAGATGCCAAGATATTGACGAGATTATTACCGATTAAGATCAGGCCAATAAGCCGGTCTGGGCGAGATAATAAAGTTTCTACTCTTAACGCTGACTTATGTTTATTTTGCGCTAAATGCCGCAACCGGTAGCGATTTAACGACATCATGCCCGTTTCTGAGCTGGAGAAAAAAGCAGAAATAAAAAGTAGTACTATCAGGATACCGCTAAGGGTACCCGTGGATATCTCGTCCAAGCAGACCGTCCTGTCTTATATACCAATTTAAAATAAGGGCTAACATTATAGCTGTATCACCACATAATTTACCCTAATAGCACTTCTCGTACAAAGCGACTACCAAAATAGGCCAATGTTAATAGCAAACTGCCCGCCACACTGGTCCAGATCACTTTACGACCACGCCAGCCTAAGCGGTGATGTCCCCACAATAAGCCAACATAGACACACCAAGCAAGTATGGTCAGCACGGCTTTATGTGCTTTGGTAGGGCTAAACATATCTTGCAAGAAGAACAGGCCGGTAGAAATAGACAGCGTTAATAACACCACCCCCACAAAAATCAGCCGAAATAGATAACGTTCTATGGTCATTAGTGGCGGCATGGCGGGGAGGTTAGTCAGCTTATGATTTTTTAATCGATTATTTAAAAAGCCGAGTAAAATAGCTAACAGTGAGGCAATGGCCAGTAGCGAGTAAGACATTAAGCCTAAGCCAATATGGACTAATACCTCGGGGCGAGTTTCTAGATACATGCTGTAATAACTGGGTAATAGCACATCGGCGGCCAGCAAAATGCCCGCAAAGCCATAAACCAGCGGCATTAGCAGCCAAACTTTAAAGCGCGTCACCAGTAACGTCATCATAATACTAATAATCAGACTGACCAGCGAGGCGACATGTAGAATGCTTAAATTTTGCCCAGGCACTAGCACCACAGAATCGAACAGCCAAAGGCCGTGCAATAAAATGGCGCATGTTGCGGCCAGCAGGCTATAGCGGCGCCGATTGCCCTTAGGGTTGAGCATGTTATGTATACAGGCGAAGGCCGCTAATAAATAAAATGCCATCGCCAAAACAGCAAGCAATTTCATAATGAATTTAAGCCATTAATCGGTTAAATGAGAAGAGTTGTCAGTATACCCTTAACACAAAGCATATCGCTACCCAAGCTCACTTAAGTTCGGTGGATTATTTGGGTATACTAGTAGTAATTTTCGCCAAATGCGGGCTACATCATGTTTGAAAATCTTACCGAAAGACTATCGCATACCCTGAAAAACATCAGTGGTCGTGGTCGTTTGACTGAAGACAATATCAAAGAAACCTTGCGTGAAGTGCGCATGGCTTTATTAGAAGCCGACGTGGCACTGCCAGTGGTTCGGGAATTTGTGAACCGAGTAAAAGAGCGTGCGGTGGGGACTGAGGTCTCTAAATCACTGAGCCCAGGACAGGCTTTTATTAAAATAGTGAATGCTGAGCTGGTTGCCGTGATGGGGGAGGCCAATGAAGGGCTTAACTTATCGGTAGCACCGCCGGCCGTTATTTTAATGGCGGGCTTACAAGGGGCGGGTAAAACCACCTCTGTGGGTAAGCTGGCTAAGTATTTAAAAGAAGAACAAAAGAAAAAAGTATTAGTGGTGAGTGCCGATGTGTATCGACCTGCCGCTATTAAGCAGCTAGAAACTCTGGCCTCAGATCTAGGCGTGGAATGCTTCCCCAGTAATATAGAACAAAAGCCAGTTGATATTGGGCGCAATGCGTTGGATTACGGGCGCAAACAATTCTTTGACGTCTTGTTGGTGGATACCGCCGGCCGTTTGCACGTTGATGAAGACATGATGGGGGAAATTCAGCAGCTGCATGACGCCATCACCCCTATAGAAACGCTGTTTGTGGTGGATGCTATGACCGGGCAAGATGCGGCTAATACCGCCAAAGCCTTCAGCGAAGCGCTACCGTTAACCGGTGTAATTCTGACCAAGGCCGACGGTGACGCTCGTGGTGGTGCCGCCCTGTCTGTGCGCCACATTACCGGTAAGCCGATTAAGTTTATTGGTATGGGCGAAAAAATAGAAGCCCTAGAGCCCTTCCATCCTGAGCGTATTGCTTCTCGTATTTTAGGCATGGGTGACATGCTGTCTCTTATTGACCAAATGGAGCGCTCGGTTGATAAGGATAAAGCCGCCAACATGGCGAAAAAGCTGAAAAAAGGCAAAGGCTTCGACTTAGAAGACTTTCGCGATCAGCTAATACAAATGCGCGACATGGGTGGTATGTCTAGCCTAATGGATAAGTTACCGGGCATGGGGAAATTACCTGACTCGGTAAAAGATCAGGTTAACGATAATATGACGGTGCGCATGGAAGCCATTATTAGCTCTATGACCCCCAAAGAACGTCGCTTTCCTGATTTAATTAAAGGTTCGCGCAAACGCCGTATTGCCATGGGCTCTGGCACCGAAGTGCAAGAGGTGAATAAATTGTTGAAGCAATTTACCCAGATGCAAAAAATGATGAAGAAAATGTCCGGCAAAGGCGGCATGCGTAAAATGATGGGCCAAATGAAAGGCATGATGGGCCCAGGTGGTATGGGCGGCATGGGGGGAGGCGGACGCGGCCCTTTCTAAATAGATTCAGCTTGCCCTGCCAGATAATGGCTGCAAGCAGCCATCAATGAAATATTTGGCGTATTAGGCCAAAACTTGCGGTTGTGCGGATGTCAATTTGGTTGCATTGTCGCCATATTAGAGTACACTTGCGCAGCTTATTTTAAGCTCGGGTTCGCACTGTCTGCGAACCTCGTTTGTTTCAGTATATAGAGGACGATATGGTAACCATTCGTTTACAACGTGGTGGCGCAAAAAAGCGTCCGTTTTACCAAGTAGTTGTTGCAGATAGCCGTTATGCTCGCGATGGTCGTTTCATCGAGAAAGTAGGTTTCTTCAACCCTATCGCAACTGGCCAAGCAGAAAAACTGCGTTTGGACCTAGAGCGTATCAACCATTGGGTTGGCCAAGGTGCTAGCGTTTCTGAGCGTGTAGCCAAATTGGTAAAAGATGCCACTAAAGCGGCAGCTTAAGTTTTAAGGTAGGGAATTAAAGTGAGCGAACCTGTAGTTGTAGGCCAACTGGGCGCCGTTTACGGCATTAAAGGTTGGTTGAAGGTCAACTCCTTTACCGACCGACCAGAAGGCATTTTCGATTATCAGCCTTGGCTGATGAAAGACGGAAGCGGCTGGCGAGAAGTTCAGGTATCTGGATGGAAACGTCATAACAAAGGTCTTATTTGTAAGCTGAGTCATGTAGAGCAGCGCGAAGAAGCCCAACTGCTTACCGGCTTCGACATTGCCGTAGATGCAGCCTCGTTTGTTGCGCTACCCAATGACGAGTTTTACTGGCGCGATTTAATCGGCTGTCGGGTGAAGAACACCAAAGGCTATGACTTTGGCTTGGTGTCTCAGCTGATGGAAACCGGTTCTAACGACGTATTAGTAATTAAAGCGAATGCTAACGATGCATTTGGTAAGCACGAACGGTTAATTCCTTTCGTGGAAGACCAAGTAATACAGTCTGTTAATATTACAGACCGCATCATTGAAATTGATTGGGATCCGGATTTTTAACTCAAGTCACATTGCACGGAGAAGTTCATGTGGATAGGGGTTGTTAGCCTCTTCCCGGAGATGTTCCGGGCAGTATCTGACTATGGAGTGACCGGGCGGGCCGTTAAAGAAGGTCTGCTGACATTTGAATGCTGGAATCCACGGGATTTCGCCCAGGATAAACACCGCACTGTTGATGACAGACCCTACGGGGGCGGACCTGGGATGCTAATGATGGTTCAACCATTGCGTGACGCTATTGCGGCAGCGCGAGCGGCAGCCGGCGAGGGAGCCAAGGTAATTTACCTTTCTCCTCAGGGCCGTAAGTTGGATCAGCAAGGCGTGACTGAGCTGGTAACCAATAAGAAATTAATTTTGGTTGCAGGCCGGTATGAAGGTGTGGATGAGCGCATTATTCAAGCTGACGTTGATGAAGAATGGTCAGTGGGTGATTATGTGCTTAGTGGTGGTGAGTTGCCGGCCATGGTGCTGGTGGATGCGGTGGCCCGTTTGGTGCCCGGCGTTCTGGGTGACATGGCGAGTGCCGAGCAAGACTCTTTTACAGAAGGCTTGTTAGATCATCCTCACTACACGCGCCCTGAGCAGCTAGCGGGAATGGCCGTTCCTCGTGTGTTGTTAAGTGGCCACCACGCCGATGTGGACCGTTGGAGAATGCAGCAGTCGTTAGGCCGCACTTGGTTAAGAAGACCGGAGCTTTTAAACAACCTAGCTCTGACTGACGAGCAAGAACAGCTTCTTGCCCAATTCATTCGCGATTACCGCGCGTCTGAACAGTAGAGTTTTCAGTTTACCCTAGGTAAGGAAATATTATGAGCAACATCATTAAGCAAATTGAAGACGAACAGTTACGTACCGACCATCCTGAGTTTAACCCAGGTGATACCGTACGTGTTCAAGTACGCGTTGCCGAAGGTGGCAAAGAGCGTCTACAGGCATACGAAGGCGTGGTAATTGCTAAGCGTAACCGTGGCCTGCACTCTTCTTTCACCGTACGTAAAGTATCAAGCGGTGAAGGCGTTGAGCGTACATTCCAGACTCACAGCCCGTTGATCGGCAGCGTAGAACTGAAGCGCCGTGGCGCTGTACGTCGCGCTAAACTGTACTACTTGCGTGAGCGTTCAGGTAAATCAGCGCGTATTAAAGAGCGTTTGGTTCCTCGCGGCAAGTAATACTGCCGACCGGTTGTGTCAAAAGGCCCGCATTTGCGGGCCTTTTTGTTTGCTAAAAGTGAAGCGCCAAGCGCCCGGCGCCCAGCCAAGAGTAAACAGCTATTTTCTCCTCCTGATACTGGTCAGGAGCTGGTTTTGATGTCTATTATTTAGCCTTGGTGCTTGGTGCTTGGTGCTTGGTGCTTGGTGCTTGGTGCTTGGTGCTTGGTGCTGTTACTTGAGGGAATATAAATGCCTATTACGGTGTGGGGCTTATCAATAGCGCAGGCGCTATTGATGTCGGGTAATATTTTACTGGTGTCTATTTCAGCGCTAGTCGGGCAAGAGCTAGCCGTGCATCCGGCACTGATCACCTTACCCATCGCCTGTCAGTTTTTAGGCTTAATCACGGCCACCTTGCCAGCAGCCCATCTAATGCAAAAACTGGGACGAAAAATCGGCTTTATTCTAGGTAACTTAATCGGGTTGTTAGGCACTTGGGTGGCGTTACAGGGCTTGGTAGCAGCCAGTTTAACCTGGTTTGCCCTAGGCACTTTTTTAATTGGTATCGCCATTGGTGTTGGCCAGCAATACCGCTTTGCGGCATTAGAGGCCTGTGCGTCGGCCCAGCATGCGCGCGCCATTAGTATGGTGATGGCCGGGGGCGTTTTAGCCGCCATTATTGGCCCTAACTTGGCGATATTATCGCAAAATTGGCATGATGCTAGCCCCTACGCTGGGGCATTTTATGGTTTGTTTGGTCTCTATGTATTAGCACTATTATTAATTGTGAGCTTACCGCTGCTTAAACCAAGTGTGGAGCATATAGACACTGGCGTTCGGCCTTATCGCGTGCTATTTCGCCAACCATTACTGGTGGCGGCCATTGCGTCTGGCATGATTGGCTATGGCATTATGGTGTTGATCATGACCGCCACGCCACTGGCAATGAACCAAGCACAACATGGCTTTAATGATACCGCCTATGTCATTCAGTGGCATGTGCTGGGCATGTTTGTGCCATCCTTTTTTACTGGTAACTTGATCCGACGCTTTACTACCCGCCGCGTTATTTTATGGGGTTGTGGGGCTTTATTGCTCAGTGTGGCGGTGAATTTGGCTGGGCAGGGTTTTTGGTATTATTGGTGGGGCTTATTATTACTGGGTGTGGGTTGGAACTTTACGTTTATTGGCGCCACGCATTTGCTGACGTTTAGCTATTTACCTGCAGAAAAAGCCAAGGTACAGGGCATTAATGAATGCTTTGTTTTTAGCGCAGCCGCATTAGGCAGCTTATTTGCCGGACAGGGCTTGGCGATGCTGGGTTGGCTTGGCTTAAACCTTTTTGCAACACCTTGGATCTTATTCGTCGCCATGCTTATCTGGCGATTAAAAGAACAAACTCCCAGCGCAGCTGTTAGTGAGCAGCCGTAAGCGGTCAGCTGTTTTGTAGCCGCTGCGTTAGCTGCGAAATTCAGCGCGGCAATCCATTTCGAAAGAAAGCGCTACGCCTAACGTTGAGCGCTTTACGTTAAAGAAAACTGCGATTTGGTTTTTCTCGTAAGGCGCTCAGCGTAAAGCGTATAGAAAGCCGGAAGCTCAGAGCTGGAAGCGGTAAACTAAACAAAAACACTGAGGCATTTTTATTTTTGGTTTTACTTCCGGCTTCTAGCTTCAAGCTTATTACTGTCTGTTAAATGGATTGCCGCGTCGTTGCACTCCTCGCAATGAGCAATCCTCGCAATGACCAAAGGGGGGCTCCGGCTTTGCGTAGGGTCGAATTCATTCGACCGCTTTTGCTTTATTTACAGCATAAAATGTTTGGCGAGCAGGGCGGCGGTGAAGGGGATCTTTAAATAAAAACCGCGAGGTAGCGTCATAATGGGCTGACCCTGTTCGCCTATGGCCTCAGTCAGTGCTTTACTGTTGGCAGCCTTAGGGCGCAGTTGCAGCACTTGGCCATGGCGAGCACTAATACTTTGCACTTGGCCTAAGCTTATCAACTCCATGATCTCTTCCCAGTCTTGGCGTAATAGTTGTTCTTGCTCTGCACTGGGGCGCCATAATAATGGCTGGCCTATTATACGATCCCCAGGCGGCGAAGCGCGATCGCCAATAATAGGGATCCAAAGTACGCAAGATAACTTATTTCGCACATTTGAGTCCTGCCAGCGTAAGCCACTAATGCCGATTAACGGCGCCACACTAACAAAGGTGGTCTCTAATGGCTTAGCTTGGTGATTGATAGGGATCGTTTTAAGCTCTACCCCTAACTCAGGAAAATCTTGCTCAGGCTTAGATCCAGCGCTCGCCCCTAAAGCTAATTCCAGTAATTGACCAATCCACCCTTTATCCCTTCGTAGATCGTTAGGTGTGGCAATCGATAGGCTATCGGCCAGCTCTCTCAATGACCAGCCAGCTAATTGTTCGGCGCGATCTAATAACAAGGCGACTGAGCTAGGAGGATCAATATGGCTGTTCAAAATATCACCAATGATAGATAGAAATATAAATATTGACTACTCGATCAATAAATAGTGTAAAGCATTGATTGTAATAGATTAATCGTTAAAGACTAATTTGCTTTTTTCATTACGACATCATATAGCGTTTTTATCTAACTATAAACAGTCTGTTACACAGGCTTATCCACAGGAATTCTGGATAACTGTTATCTGTTATAATTTTGCTATTTATTGTCACTGTTACTCAAGGTGAATGGTATTTTACGCGCTAATACAGAACATTTTTTGTTACTTTTTGTGGATAACTAGGTGTTGGTTGTTTTTTGAGCTGTGGGTTTTGCTCACAATATGATTATTTTTATATAAACTGTAAGAAGATCCAGCATGATCCTTTTTTGTTTGTCTAAGCTTTTGATTTTATAGTGATATTATTTTTGTGTTTTCATTTTTATACAGTGTATTCATGAGTCGATATAAGATAAGATCTCAAGCTATACAGCATTTACCACAAGCTTATCCACAACATTTGGGGAAGATGCTCCTGCACTCATGATTTTTTTGTTTATAACTATTGACAAAAATACAAGTTATTCAGTATTGCTGTGAATTTTTTTGTTTGTAGCATCATTTGCCGAGAATAGGGGAATATGGAACAATCCTGCTTATGTTATTTTTTTAGTCTGGTGATTGCGTGATAGATGGCGACGGTTTTCGTCCCAATGTAGGCATAGTGATCTGCAATCGCAAAGGTCAAGTGTTATGGGCTAGGCGCTATGGGCAACACTCTTGGCAGTTTCCTCAGGGGGGCGTAGATGAGGGTGAAACCCCAGAGCAGTCTATGTACCGAGAGCTGTATGAAGAGATAGGACTTAGGCCTGAGCACGTTACTTTGCTGGCCGTAACACGACATTGGCTTAAATATAAACTGCCTAAGCGGTTAGTGCGTTGGGACAGTAATCCTGTTTGCATTGGGCAAAAACAAAAATGGTTTTTGTTGAGGTTAGAGCCTGAACACGAATCCCATATTGAATTTGGCTGTCATGGGCTGCCGGAGTTTGATGATTGGCGCTGGGTCAGTTATTGGTATCCGGTGCGCCAAGTGGTGTCTTTTAAACGTGAAGTGTACCGACGGGTGCTTAAAGAATTTGCTCCCATTGTCATGGCCGAGCAGGGGCGCCGAGACGTGCGTAAACGACACCGGTAAAAAGTAATAGCCGCAAGCGATAAGCTTGAAGCAGTAAGTTAACAGCAAGAGAAAGCCGTACTTTTTGATGCAGCGTTAAATACAAGACTCAGTCATTGGCTGCAATGTGGTAAGACATATAGCGTAAGGCGTATAACTTAAAGCGTATAATTTCAGGCGCATATCTGTATTTAAGGAGGTGGCTGTGCTAAAGGAATTGCGAGCAATCGTTCAGCAGGTAACGGCCAGCTCCGATCTGAATAACGCCATGAAAGAATTAGTGCAGCAAACCCGCTTTGCCATGCAGGTGGATTGCTGCTCTATTTATTTGTATCAAGAACGCCAGCAAAACTATTTATTAACAGCCACCGACGGTTTAGCCCCGAGTGCCGAGGGGCGCGCTATTATGCCCTTGGGGCAGGGGATAGTTGGCTTGATTGGTGATAAAGAAGAGCTTATAAACTTAGCTGATGCCCGCTCGCACCCTCAATTTAAATACCTGCCTGAAACCGGTGAAGACGCCTTTATTTCATTTTTAGGCGCGCCCATTATTCACCAACGTAAAACCTTAGGTGTGCTGGTAGTACAGCAAAAACAAGCACGGTTATTTGAAGAGGGTGAAGAATCTTTTCTGGTTACGCTGGCGTCACAACTGGCCACTGTTATTGCCCATGCCGAAGCTAAGGGCAACTTACTCTCACCTAATTGGCACGGTGTATTGCGAGGGTTGGCAGGATCGCCTGGGGTGGCCATTGGGCGTGCTTGGGTATGGCGACCCAGAATTACATTGGATCAAGTGAAAGAGCGCCAAGGGAATGATATCGCCTTACAGCACGCTCGGTTAGACAAGGTACTAATACAAGTTGAAGATGAACTGAATGGCTTAGCGCTGCGCTTTCAAGAGTCGCAAGCCAGTGAGTCAGTCGCCGTGTTTGAGGTTTATCAGTATATCCTTAAAGATCCCATGTTTATTGGTTTGATCCGCGATGAAATATACGCAGGTTGGATTGCTGGCAGTGCCGTAAAGCGAGTATGTGAGCGACAAATTAAGAAATTTGGCAATATGTCAGATTTGTATTTGCGTGAGCGAGCGGCAGATATTCGTGATTTAGGACAGCGATTAATTACCCGCTTGATTCATGAAGACGAGGGAATGTTTACCCTTACCCTAGATGAGCCTATTATTTTGGTGGCTGATGAAATTAGTGCAACCTTAATTGCTGAAATTCCCCCTAATAAACTTAAAGGCATGGTCTCGGCCAAAGGATCCATTAACTCTCATGCCGCTATTTTGGCGCGATCTATGGGCATTCCCGCGGTGATGGGGATTGATCACACCTTTGAGTTGTTAGAGGATCGCACTCTGATCGTTGATGGTTTTCATGGGGATCTGTTAGTTGAGCCCATTCAGTCAGTGCTGCGTGAGTACCGGCGTTTGATCGCTCAAGAAGAGAAAATGGATGCGCTATTTGCCAGTGTCTTGCATCAAGACGCCATTACCCTAGACAAAGCGCCGGTCTCTTTACTGCTTAATGCCGGTTTAAGTGTTGAAACGGATGTGACGGCGAACGATGCGGTGGATGGCATTGGGTTATTTCGCACCGAAATTCCTTTTATGATGCGCGATCGCTTCCCCTCAGAACAAGAACAAGTCATTTGTTATCGTCGGGTAATGGCGGGGTTTGTGGGTAAACCCGTGTGTATGCGCACCTTAGATGTGGGCGGCGATAAACAATTACCCTATTTCCCTATTGTAGAAGAGAATCCTTTTCTGGGCTGGCGGGGCATACGCCTAACGTTGGATCATCCCGAGATATTTTTAGTTCAGCTTAAAGCCATGCTTCGTGCCAGCCAAGGCTTAGATAATCTATCTATTATGTTGCCCATGGTGACGAATTTAGATGAGGTGCGGGTAGCGCGGCGCATGCTTGATCGCGCGTGGCGAGAAGTATCCGCCGAAACGGCACAGCAAAAAGGCGATATTCGTTATCCCTGTTTAGGGGTGATGATAGAGGTGCCCTCGCTGCTTTATTTATTGCCCGAATTAGCGCCCTTAGTGGACTTTTGGTCGGTAGGAACCAACGATTTAACCCAATACTTACTGGCAGTAGATCGAAATAACGGTCGTGTTGCCAGTATTTATGATGCCTTTCATCCTGCGATACTGCGCGCCCTGCAACAAATTTTTGACGTAGCCGAGCGTTATGGTAAGCCTGTTTCTGTATGTGGTGAGCTAGCTGGCGACCCTATTGGTGTGTTAGTACTGATGGCCATGGGATACCGGCGCTTTAGTATGAATAACAGTAATATTTTGCGTATTAAATACATAGTACGCCAATCTCGTTGTGATGAACTGCAAAAACTATTACAAGATTTGCTGAGTCAGCAGCAAGTGGGGGCGATTCAAGAAGCATTCAGTCGTTATTTAGAAGAGCGTGGGCTAAGCGGCCTACTGCGCGGCCCTAAAACTCCCAGACGATAACACAGCCTCTCGGTACTTCTGGTATTTTGCACGCTGGGATCGCACAATAGCGCCTTTTGTTATTGGTGGAGTAAAGGCATGTCTGAGAGCCACTGGGTATTCCCAGGTTTTGATCCCGTTGCCATACAAATAGGGCCGCTTGCGGTGCATTGGTACGGACTAATGTATTTACTGGGATTTCTATTTGCCTGGCTAATGGCTAATCGTCGTGCGGCACAGCCGGATTCAAATTGGACTCGGGATCAAGTGTCTGATGTGCTGTTTTATGGCTTTTTAGGGGTGATCGTCGGTGGTCGCCTTGGCTATGTCTTTTTCTATCAGTTTGATGTCTTTTTAGATGATCCTCTCTACCTGATTAAGATCTGGACCGGCGGTATGTCGTTTCATGGCGGCTTAATGGGTGTGATCACCGCACTCTGGCTATATGCCCGCAAGCAAGGCAAAACCTTCTTTGCGGTGGCCGACTTTATTGCTCCCTTAATCCCTTTTGGCTTAGGTGCAGGCCGCATTGGTAACTTTATTAATGGCGAGCTATGGGGACGCGTGACTGAGGTGCCTTGGGGCATTATCTTTCCGGCTGCTGGCATGCTGCCTCGTCATCCCTCTCAGCTGTATCAGTTTGCCCTCGAAGGGGTGGTGTTACTCATTATACTGAATCTTGCTTGGCGTGCGCGTCCTCCAAGGGGGGTTGTGTCGGGCTTGTTCCTGAGTTGCTATGGGCTATTTCGCTTTTTGGTCGAGTTTGTACGAGAGCCAGACGTACAACTGGGCTTGTACTTAGATATGTTTAGCATGGGGCAGTTATTGTCGATGCCGATGATGCTGGCAGGTGCGTTTATGATTTGGGCGGCGTTTCGTCGTCCACAATGGTTTGGTAAAGGGGAAGTAGCATGAAGGCTTATCTAGAATTAATGCAACATATACTGGATAAAGGGGCGGTAAAAGAAGACAGAACCGGCACTGGCACCTTATCTGTATTTGGCCATCAAATGCGCTTTGATCTGGCACAGGGCTTTCCGCTGATCACCACTAAAAAGTGTCATTTAAAATCGATTATTCATGAGCTGCTGTGGTTTCTAAATGGCGATACTAATATTGGCTATCTAAAAGAACATGGCGTGCGAATTTGGGACGAATGGGCCGATGAAAATGGCGACTTAGGCCCTGTTTATGGCCACCAGTGGCGCAGTTGGCAAGGGGCTGATGGCAGCACTATTGATCAAATTAGCCAAGCATTAGCGACCATTAAAGCTAATCCTGATAGCCGTCGTATTATTGTCTCGGCTTGGAACGTGGGAGAGTTAGAGCAAATGGCATTAGCCCCTTGCCATGCCTTATTTCAGTTTTATGTGGTCAATGGTAAATTATCTTGTCAGCTTTATCAGCGCAGCTGTGATGTGTTTTTGGGTTTGCCTTTTAATATTGCAAGCTACGCCTTATTAACGCACATGCTGGCACAACAGGCCGGCTTAGAGGTGGGAGACTTTGTGTGGACGGGGGGCGATGTTCATCTTTATAGTAACCATCTAGAACAAGCCAGACTACAGTTAGCCCGTGAGCCTTATGCACTGCCCAAGTTGCGTTTGGCACGCAAACCCAGCTCCCTATTTGACTATACTTTTGATGATTTTGTTATAGAGGATTATCAAGCGCATCCTCATATTAAAGCGCCGGTGGCTATTTAACAGTGAGCTTGGCGCAGTGATACTCATAGCACGACAATAAGTCTCACCATAAGCAGGTTAGGCTTTTGTGTCTGCTGATTGCGCCATTGTGTTATGGAGATGACGTTTGTCACACCTAAATTACAATCATCTATATTATTTTTGGATGACGCAAAAAAAAGGCTCAGTGACGAAAGCTGCCGAGGCGCTATTTTTAACGCCGCAAACGGTCACTGGGCAAATTCGCCAGCTAGAGCAGCGTCTTGGCGGTAAGCTATTTAAGCGAAAAGGGCGGCAATTAGAGGCCAGTGAGCTGGGGCAATTGGTGTTTAAATACGCCGATCGTATGTTTAGCCTTTCTTATGAAATGCTTGATATAGTGCATTATCGTAAAGAAGATCACTTGATCTTTGATGTGGGTGTGGCCGATGCGCTCTCTAAGCGTTTAGCGAGCCGAGTGTTAATGTCGGTGATCCCCAATGATGATTCAATTCATCTGCGCTGCTACGAGTCGACTCACGAAATGCTGTTAGAGCAGTTGAGTGAGCATAAATTAGATATGATCTTATCTGACTGTCCCGTCGACTCGGCCCAGCATGCGGGGTTATTATCGAAGAAATTAGGGGAGTGTGATATTGGTTTTTATTGCCGAGAGCCACTGCCAACTAAGCCGTTTCCTGATTGCTTAGAAGAGCGTAGACTCTTAATTCCTGGACGGCGTACGGCCATGGGGCGACAATTACGCCATTGGTTAGAGGTACAGGGTTTAAAGCCGCAAATTTTAGGTGAGTTTGATGATGCGGCGTTAATGAAAGCTTTTGGTTTTTTTAACCAGGGTATTTTTGTGGCCCCTGCTATTTATCGTGATGCAATTTTACAGTATCAACCGGTTATTGAAATTGGGCGAGTAGAAGAGCTAAAAGAAGAGTATTACGTGATTTTTGCCGAGCGAATGATCCAGCACCCCGCAGTGAAGCGGCTTTGTGAGAGTGATTTTACGTCACTGTTTTCGGGGCTGGACGATTTTTCTGCCGGTGTCGCTCCCGTGAGTTTTGACGGTGAATTTAGTTAATTATTTGAAAATGGACACCATGATGGAATTGGACATGCAAGCGATGGAGGCGAGTGCCACCAATGCAGTGAAACTGCTCAAGGCGCTGGCCAATGAGCGCAGATTATTTATTTTATGCCATTTACTCGACAAAGAACTATCGGTAGGTGAAATGAACGAGCATTTGGGGTTAAGCCAATCAGCGCTATCTCAACATTTAGCATTACTGCGTAAAGATGGCTTTGTTCGTACACGAAAAGAAGCGCAAACCGTTTACTATTCACTAAAAAGCGATGAAGTGCGAGAAGTGATCGCATTGCTGCACAAACTTTACTGTAAATAACAGTAAAAATGTGAGGAGTGAGGAGTGAAGGGGACTACTTGAAAATAGGCAATAAAAAACCGGCGTTAAGCCGGTTTTTTTACGCTTATAAAAAACTCTAACTTACAGAGCTTTAATTTTAGCGTTAAGGCGGCTCTTATGACGAGCAGCTTTATTCTTATGGATCAGACCTTTAGTGGCCATACGATCCAGCAGAGGCTGTGCTTGGTTGAATGCAGCTTGTGCATTCTCTTTGTTGCCGGTAGCAATAGCTGCAATAACTTTTTTCATGTAAGTGCGAACCATTGAACGGCGGCTAGCATTATGCTTACGGCGTTTCTCTGATTGAAGCGCGCGCTTCTTAGCAGACTTGATATTAGCCAAGGTAAAACTCCTAGAACTGTCTTAGCGAGTGTTAATAAAAGGCTGAGGAATATGCCCTTTTCACTGCTAAATGTCAATTAATTTGTGCAAATAAACACCGCCCTGTGGTCAGATACAGGGCCGAGGGTTAAACTGTCGTGCGGATTCTACCAGCATTCCCCTGCATACAGCAATTTTCTTAATAAGAGGTTTTCATTTTGAGCAAAGCATTACTGCGATCGGGCCTAGTTGTGTCCGCTATGACCCTAATATCTCGGGTGCTCGGATTAGTGCGTGATGTCGTGATCGCCAACTTATTAGGAGCGGGTGCCTCGGCCGATGTGTTCTTCTTTGCGAATCGCATTCCCAACTTCTTACGCCGTTTATTTGCCGAAGGCGCTTTTAATCAAGCCTTCATCCCCGTAATGACAGAATACAAGCAAACCCGTAGCTTTAAGGATACCCAAGACTTATTAGCGGCTGTATCGGGCACCCTAGGTCTGATAGTGACGCTGGTAACCTTAGTGGGTGTAGTGGGCTCAGGTGCGGTAACGGCCTTATTCGGTATGGGGTGGTTTTTAGAGTGGGCGAACGATGGCCCCGAAGCCTATAAATTTGAGCTGGCCTCGTTATTACTTAAAATTACCTTTCCTTATTTGTGGTTTATTAGCTTTACCGCTATGGCGGGGGCCATTTTAAATACCTTTGGTAAATTTGCGGTCTCGTCCTTTACGCCGGTATTTCTCAACTTGGCGATCATTGCAGCCGCACTTTGGATTTCGCCACGCCTTGCTGAGCCCGAGCTTGGGTTAGCAATAGGGGTATTTTTGGGTGGTTTACTGCAATTTTTATTTCAGTTTCCATTTTTATGGCGTTTGCGCATGTTGGTGCGTCCTCGTTGGGCCTGGCATCATCCGGGGGTAGTTAAAATACGCACACTTATGATACCGGCCTTGTTTGGGGTCTCGGTAAGTCAGGTCAACTTACTGTTTGATACTGTACTGGCGTCTTTTTTGGCTACCGGCTCCATTAGTTATTTATATTACTCCGATCGCCTGTTGGAGTTTCCGCTCGGGCTGTTTGGCATTGCCATTGCTACCGTCATTTTACCGGCCTTGTCCAGTCGTCATGTTGATCAGTCTAAAGAGGGCTTTGCTGCCACCATGGATTGGGGAGTGCGCATGGTATTACTAATGGGCTTTCCGGCTATGGTGGGCTTAATTGTGCTCAGTGAACCCATGCTTAGGGTGTTGTTTATGCGCGGTGAATTTGGGGCAGAAGAAGTATTGGCTGCCAGTAAAAGTTTGATGGCCTATGGTGTGGGCTTACAAGCCTTTATGCTGATAAAGGTATTGGCACCCGGTTATTATGCGCGCCAAGATACCAAGACACCGGTACGCTTTGGTATTATCGCCATGGTGGCCAATATGGTGTTTAATGCCATGCTGATTTTCCCGCTAGGATACGTCGGTTTGGCCTTGGCTACGGCCATGTCGGGTATATTAAATGCAAGCTTGCTGGCATGGGGCTTAAGCCGTCGTGATGTTTACCAGCCGAGTCGTCAAACCTGGCTATTTGGCGCTAAAGTGTTCTTTGCCAGTGTGGGCATGGCGGCACTCTTGTGGTGGCTCTCCCCTTCGTTAACGGTGTGGGCCGAATGGGGCTTATTGAGCAGTAGCTTGCATTTATTTGGCTATATTGGTGCTGGTGCCCTGTGTTACGGTATTTTGTTAGTTATTAGTGGTGTGCGTATAAAGCACTTTAAAAGCATCGAGTAGGGCTGATCCTAACGGCCAGCTGGGTTATAATCCGCTCATTTACAGCTAAGGTCAGTCACGGAATCTATGGAGCTTATACGCGGCATTCACAATATTAAGCCATGGCATAGTGGCTGTGTGCTGACCATTGGTAATTTTGATGGCGTGCACTTAGGGCACCAATCGGTATTGCGCCGCCTTATTGAGCAAGCTCGCAGGCTGAATGTACCGGCTTGCGTGATGATCTTTGAGCCCCAGCCCAGAGAGTTGTTTACGGGCAATGACGCCCCACCGCGTTTAACTCGACTGCGTGAAAAATACCAGCAGTTGGCACGCCTTGGCATCGATCGTTTACTGTGTGTGCGCTTTAACGAAGCCTTTGCGGCACAAAGCCCTGATCATTTTATTCGCGATCTTTTGGTGGATAAACTTGGAGTGCGGTTTTTGGTGGTCGGCGATGATTTTCGCTTTGGCCAGCACAGAGGCGGCAATTTTGAGTTACTCACTCGTGCAGGGCAGCGCTTTGATTTTGAGGTGGTGAGCACCCAAAGTTGGTGCATGAACCGCCAACGAGTCAGCAGCACCTTGATCCGTGATGCCATGGTCAACGATGAGCTCACCAGAGCCGCTGCCATGCTCGGGCGCCCTTTTAGCTTATGTGGCCGAGTGGCTCACGGTGCCAAGCTGGGCCGCACCATAGGTTTTCCGACGGCAAACGTGGCGCTAAAACGTCAAGTCAGCCCTGTATCGGGCGTGTATGCTGTTGAGCTCTGCCTAGATGGGCAGCGCTACCCAGGGGTGGCTAATATCGGTAATAAACCTACCGTCAATGGCACCCAAGCTTTATTAGAAGTTCACTTGTTTGATTTTTCCGGTGATATATACGGCAAACAGGTGGAAGTTGAGCTTCGCCATAAACTGCGAAGCGAACAAAAATTCGCATCCTTTGAGCTGTTAAAGGAGCAAATTCAACGCGATGCCGCCACTGCCCGCCACTGGTTTGGGTTAGCGGTATCAGAACCGAACGGAATGTAGGACCCATGACCGATTATAAAAATACCCTGAATTTGCCTGAAACGGAGTTTCCGATGCGCGGTAATCTGGCCAAACGTGAGCCAGAAATGTTAGCCCGCTGGATGGAGCAAGACTTATACGGCGCTGTGCGTCAGGCTAAAGCCGGTAAAAAGCCGTTTATCTTGCACGATGGCCCTCCTTACGCCAATGGCAGCATTCATATTGGTCACTCGGTAAATAAGATCTTAAAAGACGTGATCGTCAAGTCTAAAGGCTTATTAGGATACGACTCTCCCTACATTCCCGGTTGGGACTGTCACGGCTTGCCGATTGAATTAAAAGTAGAAGCAAAAGTCGGCAAGCCTGGTGTTAAAGTCTCGGCGGCTGAGTTTCGCCAAGCCTGTCGTGCTTATGCGCAAACTCAAATTGAGGCGCAAAAAACCGATTTTGTTCGCCTAGGTGTGTTAGCTGATTGGGATAATCCTTATCTGACCATGGACTTTGGCACCGAAGCCAACATTATTCGTACCCTAGGTAAAATTATCGATAAAGGTCACTTGCACAAAGGCTCAAAGCCGGTGCATTGGTGTACCGATTGTGGGTCTGCCTTAGCCGAAGCGGAAGTTGAGCATGAAGACAAGCGCTCTCCTGCCATTGATGTGCGTTTTAAGGCGATGGATGCCACCGAGGTGGCAGCCAGCTTTGATTGTGCCGATGGCCATACCGGACACGGACCCATGTCTGTGGTTATTTGGACCACCACACCTTGGACCTTGCCGGCTAACCGCGCCGTGGCGCTACATGGCGAGCTTAGCTATGCGCTGGTGCAAGTGGAAGGTGAGCAGCCTGAGCGTTTAATTGTCGCGGCAGATCTTGTTACCGAGGTGATGGATCGCGCTGGCATTACTCAATACCACAACTTAGGCTACTGTGACGGTGCCAAACTTGAGCTAAAGCGTTTTCAGCATCCGTTTTACAGCTTCGACGTACCGGTTGTATTGGGTGAGCACGTGACCACAGATTCAGGCACGGGTGCTGTGCATACTGCCCCTGGCCACGGTCAAGAAGACTTTGTGGTGGGCCAACAATATGGCTTAGAAGTGGCCAACCCTGTGGGCGGCAATGGGGTATATTTACCCGATACCGAGTTATTTGCCGGTCAGCATGTGTTTAAAGCCAACGATGCCGTGGTTGAAACATTAAAAGAGCATGGCGCACTGTTACATCATCACGCCATTATGCACTCCTATCCGCATTGCTGGCGCCATAAAACGCCGATTATTTTCCGTGCAACGCCACAATGGTTTATTAGCATGGAACAAGGCGGCTTGCGTGATAAAGCATTAGCCGAAATTAAAAAGGTACAGTGGGTGCCAGAGTGGGGTGAAAATCGCATTCAGGCCATGGTTGAAAACCGCCCAGACTGGTGTATATCACGCCAGCGTACTTGGGGTGTGCCCATTGCCTTATTTGTACATAAAGAGACACAAGAGCTGCACCCTAGAGCCACTGAGTTAATGGAAGAAGTGGCCAAGCGCGTAGAGGTGGCGGGCATTCAAGCGTGGTGGGATCTGGACCCTGCAGAGCTTTTGGGTGATGAAGCGGCTCAGTACGATAAAGTATTGGATACCTTAGATGTGTGGTTTGACTCAGGCTCTACGTTTGCATCTGTAGTGGATGAACGTGGTGAGTTTAAAGGCCACAATGCTGATATGTACCTAGAAGGGTCAGATCAGCACCGAGGTTGGTTTATGTCATCGCTGATGATCTCTACCGCCATTAACGATCACGCCCCTTATCGCCAAGTTTTAACCCATGGTTTTACCGTAGACGGTAATGGGCGCAAAATGTCAAAGTCTGTGGGTAATGTGGTGAGTCCGCAGCAGGTGATGAACAAACTAGGCGCCGATATTTTGCGCTTATGGGTGGCCAGCACTGACTATACCGGCGAAATGACGGTATCAGATGAAATTTTAAAACGCAGTGCTGATGCCTATCGCCGTATTCGTAATACCGCGCGCTTCTTGCTGGCAAACCTCAATGGCTTTAATCCGGCAACCGATATGGTTGCCCCCGAGGAGATGATCACCATAGATCGTTGGGCTGTGGGCCGTGCACAAGCTATTCAGCAAGAAATTACTCAAGCGTATGATGAGTATAACTTCCATTTAGTGACGCAAAAGCTAATGCAGTTCTGCTCCATCGAGATGGGCTCTTTCTATCTGGATGTAATTAAAGACCGTCAATACACAGCCAAAGCCGACGGCCTAGCCAGACGCTCTTGCCAAACGGCCTTGTATCATATTGCCGAAGCCTTAGTACGCTGGATGGCGCCTATTATGAGCTTTACCGCGGATGAAATTTGGAACTCCTTACCCGGTGAGCGCGCACAGTTTGTATTTACTGAAGAGTTCTATGAGGGCTTATTTGGTCTGGCCGAAGGTGAACAACTCAATGATAGTTACTGGGCTGAGTTACTTAATGTACGCCAAGCGGTAAACAAGGCGTTAGAGCTGGCACGTAAAGACAAAGTCATTGGTGCGGGCCTTGAAGCGAGCATTACTTTGTTTGTGGAAGAATCATTAGCGACTAAGCTTGCCTTACTTGGCGATGAGTTGCGTTTTGTGTTACTGACTTCTAGCGTACAAATAGAGCCTTTGGCTAATGCCGGTGACGCCACCGATACCGAGCTTGATGGCTTGAAAATTCGCGTTGCGAAAAGTGAAGCCGAAAAATGCAGCCGTTGCTGGCACCATGTTGCTGATGTGAGTACTGAGCAAGCGGGTATTTGTGGCCGTTGTGTGACCAATATTTCAGGAGACGGTGAAGTCCGTCAGTTTGCTTAATGGCTAGCTTTAAAGAAACCGGTTTGCGCTGGTGGTGGTTAGCCATTGTGGCTATTGTGGTCGATCAGGTCAGTAAATGGCTAACGGTTGCTAACCTAGACTATGGTTATCCTGGGGTGGAGATCACCCCGTTTTTTAACTTAGTACATGTGTATAACCCAGGCGCTGCGTTTAGCTTTTTAGCGGATCAAGGGGGCTGGCAGCGTTGGTTTTTTGCCGGTTTAGCAACCGCCGTTACCCTGCTACTGAGTGTTTGGATGGCCAAGTTGCCTAAAGCCGCTCGTTGGTTACCCGCCGCCTATGCCTTGGTGATTGGTGGCGCCATCGGTAATGTGATTGACCGCTTAGTGCTAGGGCATGTGGTCGATTTTTTAGATTTTTATGTTAATAACTGGCATTGGCCGGCCTTTAATCTTGCCGATAGCTTTATTTTTATAGGTGCTGTCATGATTATTATCGACAGTTTTAAAAAGGATAACTCTCATGACTAAGCAAATAGGTGCACAAAGTGAAGTGGTCTTTCATTTTACCATTAAGCTTGAAGATGGCTCTGTTGCCGATAGCACACAGTTACAAGGCAAGCCGGCTAAGCTAATTATGGGCGATGGCAGTTTAACGCCAACCTTTGAAGCCTGTTTATTAGGCTTAAAAGAGGGCGATAGCCATAGCTTTGACTTAGGGCCCGATGACGCCTTTGGCCCAGTAAACCCTAATAACATCCATTATATGGACAGAAGTAAGTTTGCTGGTGATATGACCTTAGAAGAAGGGGCCATCGTTGCCTTTACCCAACCTAACGGTGCAGAAATTCCGGGCATAGTGCGCAATATTGCCGGTGACTCTGTAACGGTAGATTTTAATCACCCCTTGGCAGGACATGGCGTGACCTTTGAGGTGGAAATATTGACGGTTGACTCTGCTGCTAGTACACCAGAGTCGGTGACAAATTAAGGAGCCTGATGTGGATATTTTACTTGCCAACCCCCGTGGTTTTTGTGCCGGCGTTGATCGTGCTATCAGCATAGTGCAAAGTGCGTTAGAAAAATTTGAAGCGCCGATTTATGTCCGTCACGAAGTGGTGCATAACCGCTATGTGGTAAATAAACTCAAAAATGCTGGGGCGGTATTTGTAGAAGAACTCGATCAGGTGCCCGACGATAATATTGTTATCTTCTCGGCGCACGGTGTGTCTAAAGCAGTGCGTGAAGAAGCAAAAAACCGAGGGCTAAAAGTTTTTGATGCCACCTGCCCCTTAGTTACTAAGGTTCATATGGAAGTGCATCGCGCCAGCAAAAAAAATATCGAGACCATACTGATTGGCCACGCAGGCCACCCAGAGGTTGAAGGTACTATGGGCCAATATGAAAGTGCCACCGGTGGCATGTATTTGGTAGAAAACCCAGCCGATGTCGCGACTTTGCAGGTCAATAATCCCGATAACCTGACCTTTGTCACGCAAACTACACTGAGTGTTGATGAAACCTCCGATGTGATTGATGCTTTACGTGAGCGCTTTCCGGCTATTGTTGGCCCACGCAAAGACGACATTTGCTATGCCACACAAAACCGCCAAGACGCGGTGCGCGAGTTGGCAGCTAAAGTGGATGTGATGTTAGTGGTGGGCTCTAAAAACTCTTCTAATTCAAATCGCTTACGGGAGCTGGCAGAAAAAATCGGCACGCGTGCTTATTTAATCGATTGTGTCGAAATGATTGATGCTAGCTGGTTACAAGGTGTCGAACGGGTGGCGGTGACGGCCGGAGCCTCAGCCCCTGAAATACTCGTGCAAGAGGTGATTAACCATCTTAAGTCCCTCGGCGGCAAGACGGTTATTGAACACCCCGGGCGTGAAGAAAATATCGTATTTGAAGTACCTGCCGAGCTAAAAGTAAAGCAAGTGTCTTAAAAACAGATACCAGCTGTACGCTATACGCCGACCGCGGTACGAAAACATCAAAACCGCTGTTTTTGTTTAACGTAAGGCGCACAGCGTAAAACGTACAGCGCTGTTTTCGCCGCGCCCAGCTTAAAGAAAGATCCTAAACAGCGCCCTATATAGGCGCTGTTTTTTTATGCTCGGCGCTTGGTGCTGGGCGCTAATGATCACCAACACTCAACTGGGGTTTTGGTGTTGTTGCTGTCTAGGCTTAGGGTGTGACAGGCGGTGTTGCCGGCTTTATCTTGATATTGGGCTGAGGTTTGTTTAGCACTGGCAGTTAGCCTGTATTGATGGGCACTTGCGTTACTGACCGTAAATACATAATGTTGATGAGTCGGTAAAAAATGCGCACTTGCCTCCGTTTGACTGGCATAAGACGCATGAGTGACCCGCCACTTCTCCTGTTGTAGCTGCAGAGCATACAGCGTTTGCATGGCTGCCATGCGCTTACTCTTAACTAAATAATGAGACAAGCTGGGGTAGGCCACCAAGGCTAATATGGCCACAATGGCCATGGCGATTAATAACTCGATCAGAGAAAACCCCCGTATTCTTTTCATGGCTTTACCTTGTTGAATGTGCGGCTATAGACCAAGCTTAGCTGTAATCAAGGATTGTGCAGACCTTAAGTCTGTAAGGAGCCTGAATGGAGATTGGGCAGCGAGGACTGACGCTTATCGAGTTGAGCATCGGGATTGCCGTGGTGGCCATTCTTTTGTCGTTGGCTGTGCCTCGTTTTCAACGTTTAGCCCAAAAAAACAGTGTCCGCAGCGCCGGCATGGCGCTTTATAGCGATCTTCAGCTAGCCCGCAGTGAAGCCATTAAGCGCAACCAAGATATTACCGTCTGCTTTAGTGGTTCGGGCACGGCTACGTGGAGCTATCAGATTAAGGTGTTGGCTCAACCATCAGATTGCAGCTCCAATATGCTGCACCTTATTCGTGCTATGGATCATAATGATGCCTCCAGCTTAAACTTTAGCGCCTCTTATGCCCGTGACTACCTTATTTTTAAACCCAGAAGAAGCAGCTTAGTCGCCGGTAATATCACCCTCACTGAACAGGGGCAAAGCATTACCGTTAAAACTTGGAATAACGGCATTATTCGAACCTGCTCTAGTAGCAAATTGTCGGGGGTGCCCAAATGCTAATGCGTGCTGCTGGATTTTCGCTAGTGGAGTTATTAGTCGCCATGGTGGCTGGGTTACTGGTGTTGGCGGGAGCCTTGTCATTGTTTACTAGCGTGCTGGCCGCCGGTAGTACTAACTTGGTGTTATCGCGCCTTAATTTAGAGGTGCAAGCTGTGGCTGATGTGATTGCTCGAGATCTACAAAAAGCCGGCTATCACCCTAATGCCGTTACCGAAATGGCATTAAAGAGTCCCCAGAGCACGGATCCTGCCGAGCATTATATCTTTGCTGCGGCCGATGATATTTATAGCGCATCAAATCTGCATTGTATTCGAGTTAAATTTTGGGATGCGACGGCTCCTTTGGGAAAAGAGCCCAAGGTACATCTTTATGGCTATAGCCGTCGCTCACAAAAAGTCACTTTATATACCAAGCTGAGTGCCAATAGCTCGGATCCATTAAAAGATCACTGTGGCCGTGGCGCTCAACTCATCTCTAGTGCAGAAGTCCACGTAAAACAGCTATTGTTTACCCCCATCATGTATGCTGATGCAACCAGTATAAAAATGACCATTACCGCAGCTCATGCCCAACAGCCGCAGTTTCCCATAACAATAACGCGCTATGTTCACCTTAGAAATGGTGGGCGCTGACAATGATAAAAAATAAGGGATTTACGACCCTCACCATAACGGTGATATTGCTTTCTTTGTTAATGTCAGCCTCTGTATTTATTGGCAAAGTATTGGTGTCTGAAAAGCGCATCACCTTAAACGAGCTTGAATATCGGGTTGCGCAAGCAACAGCCGAACAAAGTTTGGCTGAGGCCCTTGCCTTATTTAAGGTGCAGCCCTCAACTCGTAGCGTGGCTGGCACCGTCTCCAATACTGTGGCTGAGGTGAGCTATACGGTAAGCATTACCCCTAACACTGCTTTGGCGGGTGTGTATCAGCTAGAGTCTGTGGCCAGCTTGCCTAACGGGGGTGAAAGTCGGGTAAGCCTAAGCGTGGCGCGCCGCTCTGTGCTTAAGCCCATTCAAAACCAAAAAGTTGCCTCTTTAATGTTAGCGGGTGCGAGTAACGATATTAATGGTGATATTCGCTTAGTCGCTGATCCTCATGGTGGCGGTAGCGGTATCCCCCTGTCACTTTGGTCGAGTGGTGGCATAAGCAGCAGTGGGCGCATACAAAGCTGTCACTTGAGTGACTTTGATGCACAAGCGAATCACTGTGTGCTTGAGTTAAGTTATATCAGCAACAGCAGCCAAGATATTAATGGGGATATGCTGTTAAGTGCTACTGATTTTCCGGCTGACTTACTGGATCATATTTTTGGTTATGGTCAAGCGCAGTGGTCCAGCCTAGCAGCCATGGCGGTCTCATCTGTTGCTGGCTGTGAAGACATTAACCGTAGTGGCTTTTTTATTGTGCAACATGGTGGCACTTGTTATCTCAACCAAGTGACCAGTACGCCTTTATCTCCAGTGATCTTGTTCGTTAAAGATACGGCGGTCATCGCACCCATAAACACAGAATTTTATGGCTTATTGGTGCTTTATGACAGCCAGCCTAATGATAGTAATGTGATGGCAGCACAGTTTGGCTCAGGCAGTCAGGTGTGGGGGAGTGTAGTGAGTCGTCTTGGCAATAATCAGCTAGCAGGGGATTTGTCCATTATTTATCACGCGGGGATACAGTGTTTGCTGAGTAATTGTAATCAAGAGCCAAACAGCCCCTTTGTGAATCTATATACCATACCCGGCAGCTGGAGTGACCATTAATGACAGCGCCCAGCTTCAGGGCAGTGCTGAGTGTTGAGGGATTAGTATTTAGTGAAACTGCTTAAAGCTGACAGCTATCTTCCTCAGGGGTAGGGTATGAAACAACAAAGTGGGTTTGGTTTAATTGAGGTGATGGTCGCTTTTGTGATCTTGGCCCTAACTGCGGGTTCTTTATTACAGCTGAGCAAACAATATTTATCATACAGCCGAGACGGGCGCGCTCAAGAAGTGGCATTGCGCTTGGTGGAGTCTAAATTAGACGAGCTCAGGCATCAGCAGCTAAGCCTTGGATATAATAATGTGGTGTCTGGCAGTGATACGAGCAGGTTGATGGATATAGACTTCACTGTGACATGGACGGTAGAGGCGAAAGCATGGAATGCCGCACAAGGTCAGTGGTTAGCGTCTGCCAGTGGCGTCAGCAATAAAAAAGACGTAAAAGTGTCTCTCTCTTGGCAAGACAGTCAGGGAGTATTAAATACCATGGCGTTGGAGTCCGCCATCACCCCCATTACTCCCCTCTACGCCGGCCCCTTTGGCGAACGCTATCCCTTGTAATGCCCTTCGGGCAGCGGTAAGCCGTCAGCCTGTCACTTAGTCACATCTTTTTG
Source organism: Oceanisphaera pacifica (assembly GCF_017498065.1). Taxonomy (GTDB): domain Bacteria; phylum Pseudomonadota; class Gammaproteobacteria; order Enterobacterales; family Aeromonadaceae; genus Oceanimonas; species Oceanimonas pacifica. Next base: position 175,117 of record NZ_JAGDFX010000006.1, read on the forward strand.
TTGATGTTTGAGTGGAAGTCAGGCAGAGCGCACTGCTCCGCTCGACTCGTCGCTGGGATAGCCACCTTCGCTGGGTAACGGCTACAAATATTCACAGGATATTTGGTCCATTACCCAGCAAAGGTACACGGCAGCAAGCTGCCCCATACGGGCTCCGCCGCGACATCTGACCGCCAAGGATGGCGGGAATGCAGAAATGGCAGGAGCATTTTTCTGCCCTGGCGCGGAGGGTCGACGAAGCAGACACCCTCTGCCTTCCCATTTGCACCTGAGCTGCCTGAAGGTGTAGGCGAACGCTTGCTCTCGCATTGGGCCGCAGGCGCAAATTAGCTTCTTTTGGGAAATGGCTTGATTTTAACCATTCGCTCAAGGGTATCGGTAATCGATACCAATAGGCGACACCGAGGTGTGGCCGGATAAAGGGATCTACTCCACCGACCATCACATAACAGGGATGTTATGTGTTTGAGCGCCACATGGACGTGCTTGCAGCGTGTCGGTGGAGTAGACCCTTTGTTCGGCAGTTATGCAGGCCGAGCCGACTACATCATGCACCTTGTTTTTATTTATAATGCAAGCAGAAGATGTGATGAAGTCACAGGCCGTCAGCTGTAAGTTAAAAGACAACTATGCCTTCAATCTTCATGGATTTAGGCTTTGATGTTTTGTTTAGCTCGGCGCGGTAATTTCCCTTTCCTCTAGCTGTTATTGCTAATTTTTAATAGTATGCAAGTATCACCGTTTTAAGCGAATGCATTCATGTCCTCACAGCAACCCTTAACCTTAACGTTAGCGCTGGCCCAATTAAACCCAACGGTTGGCGCCATAGAAGCCAACACCCACACTATGCTTAGCGCCTTAGCCGATGCCGAACACCAAGGTGCCGAGCTGGTGTTATTTCCGGAACTGGCCATTACCGGCTATTCTCCTGAAGACTTATTACACCGTGACGATTTGCACCAGCGAGTAGAGAGTGCGCTGGCGCAACTCGCTGCGGCCAGTGCCAACACTGCAGTTGTAGTAGGGCACCCGTGGCGAGAAGCTGGGGGGTGCTATAATGCGGCCTCTTTTTACTATCAGGGTGAATTGCGAGGGCGCTATTTTAAACATGCCTTGCCTAACGGTAGCGTGTTTGATGAGCCACGCTACTTTAGCGCGGGTGAACAGGCCTGTGTACTTGAGTTTAAAGGCCATCAGTTAGGGCTGTTAATTTGTGAAGACGTGTGGCACGCGGGCCCAGCTGCCAAGGCTAAGGCGGCTGGCGCTGAATTATTACTGTGTTTGAATGCCTCGCCTTATCATCAAGAGGTGGTTGAGCTGCGAAAGCAACAACTGGTTCAGCGCTGTCGTGAAACTGAATTGCCACTGGTTTATGTGAATCAGGTGGGCGGGCAAGATGAACTCGTGTTTGATGGCCGCTCTATGGTGTTTAACGCTCAAGGTGACATTACACACAGTGCCATTGCCTTTGAGTGTGCGCTTGATTTGGTCGAGTTTAAGCAGGCAGTTCCCCAGCTAGGCACTATTACTGAGCCGTTAGCGCCGTTGGCCGATTTGTATCAATCGTTGGTATTAGCGACTCGGGATTATGTGAATAAAAATGGCTTTAATGGCGCTGTGCTAGGCTTGTCGGGAGGCATAGATTCAGCACTGGCGGTCGCTATTGCGGTTGATGCACTTGGCAAAGACAAGGTTCAGGCGGTGATGATGCCGTTTCGTTATACCGCCTCCATTAGCGTGGCAGATGCGGAAGAAGAAGCTCAGCTGCTGGGTATTGAATATAATAGCGTCTCAATCGAACCTATGTTTGATGCCTTTATGGGGCAGCTAAACCCTTTGTTTGGTGAAGAAGCCCCTCAGGCGGGAGACACCACAGAAGAAAACTTGCAAGCTCGAGCTCGGGGCGTGTTACTGATGGCGTTGTCGAATAAGCGTCGTCGCCTAGTATTAACCACCGGCAATAAAAGTGAGCTGGCGGTGGGATATTGCACCTTATATGGCGATATGGTTGGCGGCTTTGCGCCATTAAAAGACGTGTCTAAAACCTTGGTGTTTGCGTTATCGCGTTATCGTAATACCGTCAGTTATGTGATCCCGCAGCGGGTGATTGAGCGTCCGCCGTCAGCTGAATTAGCACCAGATCAACTCGATCAAGATAATCTGCCGCCTTATGATGTGCTAGATAAGATACTTGAAGCCTATGTTGAGCAAGATAAAAGTCTGAGTGACTTATTGGCGTTAGGCTTTAATGAAGCCGATGTACGCCGGGTAATCAAATTGGTGGATATTAATGAATATAAGCGCCGCCAAGGTGCCTTAGGCCCACGGGTAACAAGGCGCAACTTTGGCAAAGACAGACGTTACCCTGTGACCTCAGGTTTTGGAAAAATAAACTGGTGAGGGCCCTTCGGGCAGCGGTAAGCGATCAGCCGTCAGTTTAATGGCCAAGCGCGTTGGCTTGGCTGTATTTATGGGGGGCTCTGGTTCCCTTACGCTTAACCCCTCACCCCTAACTGGGCTGCGCTTTCACCATTACACATATAAGGATTTACTGTGAAGAAAATTGAAGCCATTATTAAGCCGTTTAAACTGGATGACGTACGCGAAGCCTTGGCTGAGCGGGGTATTACTGGTATGACAGTGTCTGAGGTGAAAGGCTTTGGCCGTCAAAAAGGTCACACCGAGTTATACCGTGGTGCCGAATACATGGTAGATTTTTTGCCTAAGGTGAAAATTGAAATCGTGGTGCAAGGTGATTTAGTGGAGTCTTGTATTGAGGCTATTGAAATGACGGCGCGCACCGGCAAAATTGGCGACGGTAAAATATTTGTATTTGATGTGGGGCAGGTGATCCGTATTCGTACTGGTGAACAAAACGAAGATGCGGTTTAAAAGACAGCTGTCAGCCGTCAGCTGTCAGGTAAGTACCAAGATCAGGCCAATGCCTGCTAACTAGAGCTAGGCGGTGAGCTTAACAAAAAGAGGCTTGCTCTGAGTGTATGGCGTAAAGTGGGTAAATCGACACTTATCGAGCATCAATTGCCTTTTAAACGCCTTTATTGTTGAATTACCTTGGCCATTACCCTTTTCTTTGTCACAATCTCTAAGACATCTAAATAGAGGAATAACCCAATGCCATTGTTAGACAGTTTTACCGTTGATCATACCCGTATGGAAGCACCGGCGGTGCGAGTAGCCAAAACCATGGCCACCCCTAACGACGATACCATCACTGTATTTGATTTACGCTTCTGTCTGCCTAACCAAGAAATATTGTCAGAAAAAGGCATTCACACCTTAGAGCACCTGTTTGCAGGCTTTATGCGTGACCACCTCAACAGCGATGGCATAGAGATTATTGACCTATCACCCATGGGGTGTCGTACCGGCTTTTATATGAGCCTTATTGGGGCACCTAACGAGCAGCAGGTGGCAGATGCTTGGCAAAGCGCGATGCAAGATGTGCTTAAAGTAGAGAGCCAGTCGCAGATCCCCGAGCTAAATGAATATCAATGTGGCACTTTTGTCATGCACTCGTTAGATGAAGCCAAAGCCATTGCGCGTAATATTGTGGAACGTGGCATAGGCGTGAACAGCAACCAGGCGCTGGCGCTGCCAGAAGAGATGCTTAAATCTCTGTAATGCAATGCCGCTTCCTGTTGTGACAAAAGCGCCCGGTTTAAGCAAGCACTGGCTTAACCGGGCGCTTTGTCACTTGTTATTCTTATACTTTAGATACTCTTTCCTTATTTCAGTGCGCAAATGGACTACTTTATGTCAGAACAACAAGATCCTTTCCTCAAGCGGGAAGCAGAAAAATACGAAAATCCAATTCCAAGCCGCGAATATATTCTGGAATTAATCAAAACCAAGCAAAACCCTATCTCGCGTGATGAAATATTTGATGAATTAAAGCTAGACGGCGAAGAGCAAGAAGAAGCACTACGCCGCCGACTGCGCGCCATGGAGCGCGATGGACAATTAGTGTTCACGCGCAATAAAAGCTACGCCTTGCCAGAAAAAATGAACCTGATTAAAGGGCGTGTTATTGGCCACCGTGAAGGCTTTGGTTTTTTACGCCCCGAAGATGGCGGCGACGATCTCTTCTTATCACAGCGCGAAATGGACGCCCTTATGCATGGCGACCAAGCTTTAGTGCAGCCGCTGCGCTTTGACTCAAGAGGGCGCCGCGAAGCGCGCGTCGTTCGGGTGTTAGAGTCCCGTGACCTTGAAGTTGTGGGGCGCTATTTTGTAGAAAATGGCGTGAGTTATGTGGTACCAGATGACAGCCGCATCGCTCAAGATATTTTGATCCCTCAAGGTGAAACCCAAGGCGCACGCATGGGGCAGGTGGTGGTTATCCATATTACCCAGCGCCCTACCAAACGTATGACAGGCGTTGGTAAAGTGGTGGAAGTGCTAGGTGAAACCATGGATCCGGGCATGGAAATTGAAATTGCTCTGCGCACCCATGGTATTCCCCATGTTTGGCCAGAAGAAGTGAAGCAAGAAACCAGCTCACTGACTGAAGAAGTACCAGAAGAGGCCAAAGCAGGTCGCCGTGATTTACGTGACTTGCCGCTAGTGACCATAGATGGTGAAGATGCGCGTGATTTTGATGATGCGGTGCATTGTCAGGCTAATCCCGACGGTGGCTGGCACTTATGGGTGGCCATTGCCGATGTGTCTTACTATGTACGCCCGGGTACGGCGTTAGACAACGAAGCCTATTTGCGCAGTAACTCTGTGTACTTCCCCGCACAAGTGATCCCCATGTTGCCTGAAGTGCTGTCTAATGGCTTATGTTCGCTTAACCCACAGGTTGATCGCTTATGTATGGTGGCCGAGATGAATATCTCAGCCAGCGGTAAGTTATTGGATGCTGAGTTTTATGAAGCAGTAATGAGCTCTCATGCACGCTTAACCTACACCAAAGTGGCTGCCATTATTGATGGTGATGAAGGCCTGCGCGAGCGTTATGCCCCGCTAGTTTCGCACTTAGAAGTGCTAAATAGCATGTACCATGCGATGAAGTCGGCTCGTCATCAGCGCGGTGCGGTTGAGTTTGAAAGCGATGAAACGCAATTTATCTTTAATGCCCAGCGTAAAATAGAAAGCATAGTGCCAGTGGTGCGCAACGATGCCCATAAGATCATCGAAGAGTGTATGATTGCCGCCAACGTTGCTGCCGCGCGCTTTATTGAGAAGCAAGAGGCTCACGCCTTGTTCCGCGTGCACGAGAAGCCAGGCGATGAAAAGTTAGTGGGCTTTCGCAGCTTCTTAGCAGAGCTAGGCCTAGAGCTTAAAGGCGGTGAAGAGCCTGAGCCATCAGATTACGCCTTATTGGCCGAGCAAATTAAAGACAGACCCGATGCCGGTTTAATTCAAACCATGTTGCTACGCTCCATGAAGCAGGCCGTTTATCAGGCTGAAAACAATGGTCACTTTGGTTTGGCGCTTAACTCATACGGGCACTTTACCTCACCAATTCGCCGCTACCCCGACCTTATTATGCACAGAGCCATTAAGGCACAACTTTGCAAAATAGCCGGCACGGGTAAAAGTAAAACCGGCGGTGTGCCTTACACCCTAGAAGAAGTGGCTCCTATGGGAGAGCACTGCTCGCAAAACGAGCGCCGCGCCGATGATGCCACCCGTGATGTTGCCGATTGGCTCAAGTGCGAGTACATGCTGGATCATGTAGGTAATGAGTTTTATGGCACCATTGCCAATGTGACCGGTTTTGGTTTCTTTGTCCGCCTTGATGACATTAACATTGACGGCTTGGTCCATATTTCTAGCTTACAAAATGATTACTATCAGTTTGATGCGGCACGCCAAACTCTAATTGGCGAGAACTTCCGCCGTCGCTACCGTTTAGGCGATAAGATCAGAGTGAAGGTGATGGCGGTGAACCTTGATGACAGTAAAATTGACTTTGAAACCGTTGAAGAAGCCCTGCCAGCTGGTGCTAAAAGCGGTAAAGGAGCCAAAAACCTGAAATCACGCCAGCGCGCTAAGCCGAAAAGAAAAAACAAGCCTAAAGGCGCTAAAGGCTCTGACAACAAAGGCGATAACAAAGGTGACAATAAGCCCAAAGGGGCTAAAAAGCCGCATTAATGGTTAGTTAATAATAAAGGGGTTAGTGGCTAGGGATTGCTCTCTAACTGCTAGCCCCATTTTTTCTTCTGTATATTGAGACACCTTATGAGCAATGAACTCATTTTTGGCATTCACGCCCTAGATTCACTCTTAGAAACCCATCCCGAAAAAATACTGGAAGTCTGGTTACTAAAAGGCCGAGATGATGAGCGCTTAAACGCTCTGCAAGCCCGTTTATTAAATGTGGGGATAAAGGCGCAATTAGCCAGTCGCTCGGCCTTAGATAACAAAGCCAAGGGCGGCCAGCACCAAGGTGTGGTGGCCAAGGTACAGGCGGCGCCTATTTTAAATGAAACCGACTTAGCCAAACTACTTGATGAGCAAGCCACGCCATTATTATTGGTATTGGATGGCGTCACCGACCCTCATAATTTGGGTGCGTGTTTACGCACCGCCGATGCGGCAGGGGTGCAGGGGGTGATTGTTCCTAAAGATAACTCGGCAGGCTTAACGCCCATTGTGCGTAAAGTAGCCAGTGGCGCCGCCGAAACAGTACCGTTATTTCAAGTGACCAACTTGGCGCGCACGTTACGTGCGCTACAAGAGCGAAATATATGGGTAGTGGGCACAGCAGGAGAGGCCGATCATAGCCTGTATCAGTCTACCTTTAGCGGTGCCTTAGCATTGGTGATGGGCGCCGAGGGCAAAGGAATGCGCCGCTTAACGCGTGAGCATTGCGATGAGTTAATTCGCATCCCTATGGCGGGCTCTGTATCTAGCTTAAACGTATCCGTTGCCACCGGTGTCTGCCTGTTTGAAATGATCCGTCAGCGCGGATAAGGGGGACGAAAACAAGCGCCCAGCGCCCGGCTCCAAGCGCCAAGAAGAGCTAAACCTAGACAAACGCCCAGCGTAAGGGCAGTTAAACCTGACAGCTTACCGCTGATAGCTGACGGCTTTCCGAAGGGGTTGGGTCATTGCGAGGAGCGTAGCGACGCGGCAATCCACTGCACAAACGGCTGCATGCTTACGCCAAACAAACCTGTGTGCTTTTTTGACGTACAGCGTACAGCTATCTTTTGTAGGGTCGAATTTATTCGACCAAGACTCATCACTTGGTCTCAACCTTTGCAGGGCGCTTACCGTGGGTAAAATATTTGTACAAAATCGGTCCAATGAATTGGACCCTACGCTAAAATAGGTGCCCCACAAAGTTCGAGTCGGTGTCCGTTGTTAGCTGGGCGCCGCATTCCCTACCCATCATGATCAGGAAATAAACATGCAACAATTAATGGCTCGGGTGGCGGCAGATCGACAGATGTTGGCCATTTTATTACTGGTGCTCGGTAATTTAATGATCTCAGTGGGCGATGTATTGGTGAAGTTACTGGGGGACACCACAGTCACTCCTTATCAATATGTGGCACTGCGCTTTTTGTTGACCAGCTTATTGTTATTACCATTTTGGTTACGGCTTCCTCGTGCCAAAAAAGGCATAGCAGAGTGGAAAATACACCTAGTGCGCGGGCACTTGTTACTGATTGGTTCGGCGTGTGTGTTTATTAGCCTAATCTATTTGCCGCTGGCCACGGCCAATGCCGTGTTTTATGCCTCGCCCTTACTGACACTGCCACTGGCGGTACTGCTTAGCAAAGAGCAAGTGCGCTTACCCGCTTATGGGGTAAGTTTACTGGGGTTTGTCGGAATTTTAATTGTGCTAAATCCCGCCCAGTGGCATTGGGCGGGGTGGGTTGCGTTATTAACCGCCTTTACCATGGCTGCCAGTAATGTACTGGTGCGCCGCTTACCCCAAGGGCGGTCTGTGTTGGCCACTTTGTTTTTAACACAGGCATTGGCCTTACCCATCAGCTTTGCTTTAGCGCTGCCTACCTGGCAGCCATTAACTCAGGAGTTATGGCTGTTGCTAGCGGGGGCGACACTGGTAGGCATTGTATATCAGGGAGTCTGTATTTTGGCGTATGCCATGGCCGATGCCAGTAAAATAGCCGCCAGTGAATACTCAGGCCTGATATTTGTCACTATTATGGGCATGGTATTATTCAGCGAGTTTCCCGCTTTTAATGTCTACCTAGGCGCTGCTGTAGTGATAGTCGCGATCGGTTTACAACGTAAGCTGCGTTAAAGAAAGCTATCAGCCGTTAGCCGTCAGCTGTCAGATAAGTACCGTCTTTAACTGAAAGCTGATCGCTTAAAGCTTTCCTTTAAGGTGTTTATGTTTTATAATCCGCCACCTTAAAATCAGTCGTTGTACTTATAAGTTCCTTGCCTCCGATGGTCTGACTGAACCCGCGCAGAGGCTATAACCCGTAAGGAGCAATCCATGCGTCATTATGAAATCGTATTTATGGTTCACCCTGATCAGAGTGAACAAGTTCCAGGCATGATTGAGCGTTATACCGCTGCAATCACTACTTCTGGTGGCCAAGTTCACCGTTTAGAAGACTGGGGCCGTCGTCAGTTGGCTTACCCGATTAACAAGCTGCACAAAGCACACTACGTTCTAATGAACGTAGAAGCTGGTCAAGCTGTTATCGATGAGCTGGAAGACAACTTCCGCTTCAACGATGCTGTGCTGCGTAACATGATTATGCGCACTAAGCAGGCCGTCACCGAGCCTTCTGAAATGGCAAAAGCCAAAGAAGAACGCGCACCACGTCGTGACGACGCTCCTCGCGCAGAAGCTGCTCCACGTGCAGAAGCTGCACCTAGCGCAGACACTGCTGCTGAGTAATCCACGTTTTAGCTAAGGAAGATAATCATGGCACGTTTTTTTCGTCGTCGTAAATTTTGTCGTTTCACCGCTGACGGTGTAACTGAGATTGATTACAAAGACATCGCAACCCTGAAGAACTATGTTACCGAGTCCGGTAAAATTGTACCTAGCCGTATCACTGGTACCCGCGCTAAATATCAGCGTCAGTTGGCTCGTGCAATCAAGCGCGCTCGTTACCTGGCTCTGCTGCCTTATACCGATCTGCATAAGTAAGCAGCGGCCTAACTCGTTCACTTTTTTGAGGAAAGGTAATGCAAGTTATTCTACTTGATAAAATCGCCAAATTAGGCGGCCTGGGCGACCAGGTAACCGTAAAAGCCGGTTATGCTCGTAACTTTTTGTTGCCACAAGGCAAAGCCGTATTAGCAACAAAAGATAACGTAGCCACTTTTGAAGCGCGCCGCGCTGAATTAGAAGCTAAGTTAAACGAACAGTTGGCAGCCGCTCAAGGGCGCGCTGACCAGTTATCTGGTTTAGCAAGCGTAGAAATCGCTTCTAAGTCTGGTGACGAAGGCAAATTGTTCGGCTCTATTGGTGCTCGTGACATTGCTGACGCTATTACTGCAGCAGGTGTTGACGTTGCTAAGAGCGAAGTTCGTTTAACCGACGGCGTTTTACGTAACGTTGGCGAGTATGAAGTAGGTGTGCAGCTGCACGCTGACGTTCAAGCAACCGTGACTATTGCGGTTGTTGCTATCTAATTTAGATTGCTCGTTAAAGAAAACCCGCGCTTGTCGCGGGTTTTTTATTGTCTGCAATAAGGCTACAGTAGGATAAATCTTACGGAGGTATAGCAATGGCAGATTGGGTTACGGGTAAAGTGAAAAGCCGAACGCAGTGGTCGGATACGCTATTTTCTTTGGTAGTGGATGCCGAGGTTGCGCCTTTTAAAGCCGGGCAGTTTACTAAACTGGCGTGGCATAGCGAGCATCATAAAGTATCGCGGGCGTATTCTTATGTGAATGCTCCGGGTGAAGATAGCGAATTTTATGTTGTTAACATACCTGAAGGTCAACTTACGCCGCACTTGGCAGAGCTGCAAGTGGGGGATGAGCTATTAGTTGAACGCTCAGCGGCAGGCTTTTTAACGCTAGATGAAGTACCAGCAGGGCGAGATTTATGGCTAATGGCCACCGGCACCGGTATTGGCCCATTTATTTCTATGTTAGCTGAGGGAAGTTGCTGGCAGCAGTTTACCAATATCATACTAGTGCACGGTGTTCGCCTAGGTGAAGAGCTTGCCTATCAAGCGCGCATTCGCGAGTTAACTCAAGATCAACCGAACTTTCAGTATATTCCCTTTGTCTCAAGAGAGGCTCACGCTACTGCCGAGCCTGGGCGCATTACTCATGCCATTGCCAACGGCAAGCTTGAGCAAAAAGCGCAGTTGGCTTTTACGGCTGAGCACAGCCGTGTGCTTTTGTGCGGCAATCCGCAAATGGTGCGCGACAGCTTAAATGAGCTAAAAGAAAAAGGCCTAAAAAAGCACCTAAGACGCAAAGCCGGGCAAATTTTAATGGAAAATTATTGGTGAAAAATAGCTATCAGCTTTAAGCCGTCAGCTTTCAGCTTTCAGCTTTCAGCTTTAAGCCGTCAGCTTCCGGCTTCCAGCTGTGGCTTAGCGCGTGACGTAGATCATTAGGCTTAAAAAGGCGGCCAGTCCCCAACCTAGCCCCATGATCCAATAAAACACCCGTGCGCCCTGTTTAATGGGAATTTGGTGGTAACGTAAAAATAAATACCAAAATAAAGCCGGTAGCAAAGGTAATAAAAACAGTCGGGACATGATAATCAGCCTCTACTTAGGATGGTAAAATAAAGCGAATCTAGATGATGGACAAACCATAGCGTATTTAATGCCCGGCCAACAGCACGACACGCAAGACGCATTATGCTTCATAAGCAATTGGGTCCATACTGTAGCATGCTAAGCCTATATAGCGGCTTGGCGTGCGATAAGGTTGCGAGCGGAGTGCTCGCTTATTGTAAAGCGATAAGGAGTATCAAATGAAACACTTGGTAATTAAGGCGTTTGGTGATGCGGATCAGTTGGTATTAACTGAATCAACAGTGAACGCTCTGGCCAGTAATGAAGTGCGTATTAAGGTTGAGTACGCAGGTGTGAACCCCGTTGATGCCAAAACCCGCGCCGGTTTAGGCTGGGGAGCCGAGGCCATTAAAGATCAGTTACCCTGGACCCCAGGCCTTGAAGTGATGGGCATAGTAGAAGAAACGGGGTCTGAGGTCAGCATTCACCATGCAGGTGATCGCGTGTGCGGCTTATTGGCTGGGGGCGGCTATAGCGAAGTGGTGGTGGCACCGGCGAATGCCTTGCTACGGGTGCCCAGAGCCGTTAGCAATGAGATGGCCGCCGGTGTTTCTTTAGCGGGCATTACCGCATTACAAGCTCTAACCGAGCACGGCTGCTTGCTAGCTAACGAGCGTGTACTTATTTCTGCCGCTGCCGGTGGTGTTGGGCATTTAGCCGTACAATTAGCCAAAGATATAGGTGCGAGCGTGGTGGCGTTAGCCTCCCCCAATAACCATGAATTTTTACGTGGGCTAGAGGCTGATGAAGTGATTGATTATCAAGATGAAGCGCAATTAGCAGCCCTAGCTCCCGCTGACTTATTGCTTGATTTGGTCGGGGGCGAGTCAGCTCTGGGACTATTATCGCACCTTAAGCCAAATGGTCGCGTGGTCACTGTCCCGACTATTACCGCCGAGCAAGTGGTTGCGGCGGCCAAAGCGGCAGGCTTAACCGCCACCGGCATGCTTAAACATAATGATACTCAACAGTTATCTTTGTTACTCGATGCGGTTGCCGAGCAGCGACTGCATGTAGAAGTGAGCCATGTGTATCCATTAGCCGAAGGGGCCAAGGCGCATCGCCAAGTGGAAACTGGCCACACCCGAGGTAAAATACTGCTTAAAAACTAAGCTGTTTATATAAGGAAACCCCATGAAGTTGAAGACTTGGTCTCTGTTACTCTTGCTGTGTCCGCCTTTAGTCAGCGCCGCCCCTACTTTAATTAAGCAAGTAGAGCGCGCACAAGACGGTTTAGTGATCCCCTATCAAGAGTATCAACTCGATAACGGCCTGACTTTGCTCCTTAATACCGATAAGTCAGATCCTGTGGTGCATGTTGAAATGACTTACCATGTAGGATCAGCGCGCGAAGAGCCAGAGCAAACTGGCTTTGCCCACTTCTTTGAGCACATGATGTTTCAAGGCTCTAAGCATGTGGGGGATCAAGAGCACTTTCGTTTGATCAACGAAGCCGGTGGCACCATGAACGGCTCCACCAACCGAGACCGCACCAACTACTACCAAACCGTGCCGGCTAACCACTTAGAAAAAGTACTCTGGTTAGAAGCGGATCGCATGGGGTTTTTATTAGAAGCCGTTAGCCAACATAAATTTGAAATTCAGCGCGACACCGTTAAAAACGAGCGCAGTCAACGCATTGATAACCAGCCCTATGGCCTAGTGGGTGAGCGCATGGGTGAGCTTCTCTATCCTCGTGACCATCCTTATAGCTGGCAGCCCATTGGCTATGTTGAAGACCTAGACAGGGTAAATGTTGAACATTTAAAAACCTTCTTTAAGCGCTGGTATGGCCCCAACAATGCCACTTTAGTGATCAGTGGTGATTTTGATACTCAGCAAACCCTTGCTTGGGTTGAAAAGTACTTTGCTTCTATTCCTGCCGGACCCGAGGTTAAATCAGCCACTCCTCAACCGGCTCAGCTCGACGACAACCGCTATCAAACCTTAGTGGACTCAGGTATTCGCATGCCGATGTTGTATATGTCATACCCGACTGTGTGGTTAGGCCATAAAGACGAAGCGGCATTAGATGTGCTGGCCAATGTACTGGGTGGAGGCAAAAGCTCACTTTTGTATCAAGAGCTAGTTGAAACCGGCAAGGCAGTGAGCGCCGGCGCCAGTCATTATTGTGCTGAGCTGGCTTGTACGCTTAGCGTATGGGCTTACAGCAACCCTTCTGAAGATGGCGCGCTGGCTCCTCTTAACCAAGAAATAAACCGCATTGTTACCGAGCTGGCAGAGCGGGGCATTAACGACGCTGATGTAGATAAAGCGGTGACCGAACTGCGTGCTAACCTTATTTTGGGGCTAGATAGCACCCAAGGTAAAGCGCGGCAATTAGCGCTAGGCAAGGTATTAAAAGATGATCCGCAGTTTGCTATTAATGCGTGGCGAGCGCTGGCAAAAACCACTCCTTCGCAGGTGACTAAGGTGTATCAGCAATATCTGCAAAACCAGCCTGCTGCAATATTAAGTGTGGTACCCAGTGGCAAGCAAGACTGGCAAGCAGCAAAGCCTAATTATGTTACGCCTAAGCGAGAATTACCGAGTGCCGATGAAAAAATAGTGGCCAGTTTGCCAGAGCGCCAAATACAAGATGATTTTGACCGTAGTGTGATGCCTAAGGCCGCATCGCCGGTGACCATTAAGGTGCCGCCGCTGTGGCAAGACACCCTTGGCAATAATATTCAGCTGCAAGGGATTGTTAATGATGAAATTCCGGCGGTCTCTATTATTATTGCCTTACCCGGGGGGCAACGCAGTGAGCAAGCTAAAAATATCGGCGTAGCCAACTTAACCGCAGCCATGATGAATCAGGGCACTGAGCGTTTAAGCTCGGGTGAGTTCAGTGAAGCTCTAGAGAAGTTGGGAGCCAGCATCAGTGTGAGTCAGGGCTTTTATACCAACCTTGTGAAAGTCACCACTCTCACTGAGACCTTAGCGCCCACGCTAGACTTGGTAGAAGAGCTGCTCTTTACCCCAGGTTTTCGTGAACAAGACTTTAAAAAAGTGAAAACGCGCACCTTAGAGTCAATGGCACAAAGCCGCCACCAACCTGCTTGGTTAGCGCAACAAGCCTTTCGCCAGTTAATGTACGGCCAAACGCGTATGGGGCTGCCAGATGAAGGGCAAGCAGAGCAAGTGGCTGCCATTACCCTTGACCAAGTGCGAGATTATTATAAGCAGTACTATAATCCCGCCAATGGCCATGTATTAATAGCCGGTGATCTTAGTGCCGCCCAAGCTAAAGCAGACTTTGCCTTTTTAACACAATGGCAGCAAGACGCGCCCAAAGTGCCCGCTGTTGAGGTGCAGCCTCAGCCTGCTAAGCCTGGCATTTATATAGTAGACATGCCTGATGCTGTACAGTCTGTGCTAAGAGTGGGGCAGCGCGCCTTGCCCAGAGACGCCACTGGGCCTTTCTTTTATGCCAACTTGATGAATTTTAATCTAGGTGGCAACTTTAACAGTCGCATTAACCAAAACTTACGAGAAGACAAAGGTTACACCTACGGCGCACACTCTTACTTTACCGGTAATCGTGATGCTGGGGTCTTTTTAGTGGCCACAGATGTGCGTGCAGATGTGACGGCTGAGGCGATTAAGAATATACTGCACGAGTTTACGCAGCTGCAAAAACAGGGCCCAACAGAGAAAGAGCTGGCGTATTTACGAAGCAGCTATTCGCAACAAGATGCGCTAGCCTACGAAACACTCAGTAATAAAGCCGGTTTTTTGCTGCAATTAGCCATGATGGATCTCTCACCAGATTACTTGGCAAAACAGCAAGATATTGTAAGTGAAGTGGAGGCAGGCACATTAACAAAGCTTGCCAAGCAATGGCTTGACCCTAGCGATATGGTTATTGTTGTGGTGGGAGATAAAGCCAAGCTTGAAAAGTCACTGTCTCAGCTCCATTTACCCCTATACGACTTTGCCCTTGAATAACGAGGCCAGACTGTCCGCTTACTAAGGTATTGAGCCATAAGCGGCAAAAGGTAACTAATAATGACAAATAGCACACTAACACTGGCCGAACGCATTCAAGCTTGGCACCAGCCTCAAAGTTTGCCTGCCATCAAGGGGATCCGTCGGGGTATTGAACGTGAAAGCTTGCGTATTCAACCCGATGGTCAATTGGCACAAACCGAGCATCCTGCCTCGTTAGGGGCGGCCATGACTCACAGTAATATCACCACCGACTTTTCAGAGTCACAAATGGAGTTTATTACCCCGGTCTCTGACTCTGTGGACATATTATTGGCGCAATTAGGCGATATTCACGGCTATGTGATGCGCCACCTCAATAACGAGCAGCTATGGCCACTGAGTATGCCCTGCTTACTCAAAGGCGGCGATGAGCATATTCCGCTTGCGCAATATGGGCGCTCAAATGTGGGGCGTATGAAAACCCTGTACCGCCAAGGGTTACACCACAGATACGGCAGCCGGATGCAGGTTATTTCGGGGGTGCACTTTAACTTTTCGATGCCCGACAGCTTTTGGAGTGAGTGGCACCGCCAAGAAGGCGGCGATACATTACTGCAAGACTTTGTCTCTGAACAGTACATGGGGTTAGCCCGTAATGTGTATCGTTTTGGCTGGCTTATTCCTTACCTATTTGGCGCCTCACCGGCGTTATGCGGTTCATTTTTAAATGGCACCAAGCATAACTTGCCGTTTGAGCGTTTAGGAAAAGGCACCCTGTATTTGCCTTATGCGACTTCACTGCGATTATCGGATTTAGGTTACACCAACAGTGCACAAGCGGATCTTCAGATCTCGCTCGACAGCTTAGCGCAGTATGTCACATCGTTGCGCAATGCGATTGGCACCCACGAGCCTGACTTTGCCAAAATTGGTGTTAAGGTAGAGGGCGAATATCGTCAGTTAAATGACAACGTGCTACAAATAGAAAATGAACTATATGCGCCGATCCGCCCCAAACGTACCGCAGACAGTGGCGAAAAACCCACAGATGCATTGAGCACACGAGGGGTCGAGTATATAGAGCTACGCTCTGTGGATGTGAACCCTTATGCTGCCGTTGGCATAGATGCTACCCAAGTGCGCTTGCTTGATACCTTTTTGCTGTGGTGTTTATTAACGCCATCAGCACCGCTAACCAACGCCGAAAACGCGCTTAATCGCCGTAACTTTAATAAAGTGGTACTAGAAGGGCGCAAACCCGGTCTTGAATTAGAGGTGTTTGGTGAGGAGTCCAGAACACTTAGCGACTTAGGTGAGCATTACTTTACTGAGCTAAAAGCAGTGGCAGATTTGCTCGACGCTTGCTGTGGCAAAGGCTGTTATGGCAAGGCCCATCAAGCCCACTTAGCTGCCATTAAAGATCCCGCTAAAACGCTGTCTGCCAAAGTACTCACAGAGCTTAAAGCCGCCGATCAAGACATACTGCCTTTTGGTTTAGCCTTATCGAAACGCTATCACGACCAATTATTAGCAGGCCGGCCCTTATATTGGGAAGACAGCTACTTTGATGAAGAAGGCTGCCGTTCGCTCGCGCGTCAACGCAAAATAGAGCAATCAGAAAGTGTCGACTTCGACACCTTCTTAAAAGATTACTTTGCGAAAACTTAAAACATAGCGCCCAGCGCCCGGCTCCAAGCGCCCAGTTAAAACATAAACCTATTTGCAACGGAAGAACACGGAAGCCACGGAAAAATAGAGATAAAATCTGAAAGGGATTTTTATTGGTAAAAGCTTAAGGGCAGTGTTGAGGGATTAGTGTTTAGTGACCATCATTAAGAACTGACCGCTTACCGTTGATAGCTGACGGCTTACCGAAGGGGTTGTGTCATTGCGAGGAGCGCAGCGACGCGGCAATCTAGGTTTGGGTGATCTTTTGTCGGTTGGCGCTTTAGCTGCCAGCCCCGTCTCAGCGGGTTTTGTTTGGTCTTTCTGGGCGTTTGGAGCTGGGCGCCGGGCGCTTAAATCTACTAACCAGAGCAATATATGAATCAAGAAACCCCGCCAGAACCCGCGCCTTTGCGTGAGCACGAAGACTATTACATCGAAAACGGCTTTTGGGTGTTCACAGCAAAATACCACCTAGCTCGCGGTTACTGCTGCGACAATGGCTGCCGACATTGTCCTTACTCATCACCGCAGAAAAGATAGCGGTGAGCTATCAGTCGTAAGCTTTCAGCTGTCAGATAACGGCAGAAAGACAAACGTAGTGTCTTCGTTACTTACAGCGTATAACGTACAGCGCCCCGCAGGACTTAGGAGCATAAATGCGCGTAGTTTGTATGGTGCCGTCTTGGACCGAAACTCTGATTGCTTGTGGCGTAAATGTAGTAGGGCGCACGCGTTATTGTATTCACCCTGCCGAGCAGGTTGCAGATATTGCGATTGTTGGCGGCACTAAAGACGTGCAGTGGGAAAAGGTTGAACCCTTAGCACCCGATCTCGTTATTTTCGATAAAGAAGAAAACACCCGTGATATGGCCGATAGCTGTCCGTATCCTTATTTTGCAACCCATGCTGAGTCGGTGCAGGATATGCCCCGCGTACTGCGTTTATTAGCACAGCAGTTAAATAGCAATGCTTTAATTGCACTGGCAGCGCGCTTTCAGCATGTGCTTAATAATCCAATCCCAATATCGCCCACGGCACTACCACTGCTGGCACACAAAGACGCAGCATCTGACTCAGTACTCACCGATGAGCGACCTTGGTTGTATCTAATTTGGCGCAAGCCTTATATGAGCATTGGCCGTCATACCTTTATTTATTCGGTATTCGAGCATTTAGGGTTTGCTGACAAGCTGATTGCCCTTGAGCCAAACTATCCCGACTTCAGCATCGAGGCCATACAAGAGCTGAACCCTATACTGTTGTGCTCCACCGAGCCTTACCCCTTTGCCAAACAGCTGGCGACCACCCAACAAGAACTGCAACTAGATGCCGTTCTTATCGACGGCGAACCCCTATGCTGGTACGGCATCCGCTGCCTACGCTTTCTTGAAATCGCGAGCAAAGCTGAATGATAGGTAGATGCTTCTGCCTTTGCCAGCTATGAAGTGCCAGTAATAAAAAAGCCCTGATAGCTCAGGGCTTTTAAGTATTAGTCAGTAAACAATTAGCGCTTAACCCGCAGAGAAGTTAGCTCGCAGCACGGCTTCGGCGTTGTTGGCCATTTCTGTTAATCCGAGGGTGTTATAGGCTTCAGCCATTACTTTTAGTGCTGGGCGCAGGGTGTCTGTGTCGGGATAGGATTGCACCACAAACTTGGCTCGATTAGCGGCGGCTAGCCAAGCGCCACGCTTCATATAAAAGTTAGCCACGGCCAAATCATATTTCGCTAAGCGATTTTTCAGACTCACCATACGAGCGCGGGCATCCGCCACATAGACACTATCTGGATATTGGCGTAATAATTGACGAAAATCGGCAAAGGCTTGGCGTGCGTAAGCGGGATCTCTATCGGTTCGGTCGATATTTAACAACTCTTGAAAGAAGTTATGATCCGTGGCCATATTCGTTAACCCGCGCATATATTGCGCATAATCCACACTTGGGTGATTAGGGTTTAAACGAATAAAGCGGTCGATATTGGCGAGCGCGCGTGCGGTATCGTCTTGTTTGTAATAAGCATAAATCAAATCAAGCTGCACCTGATTAGAATAAGCTCCAAACGGGTAGCGAGAGTCCATCGCTTCTAATAGCTCAGCAGCACGGATAAAATTACCGGCTTGTAGCTGAGTTTGTGCATCTTGATACAGTACTTCAGGTGGCTCATCTGGCACTTCATCTTTTTTAGTGCTAGAACAGCCTGTGGCGGCGAGTGCCAAGGCGAGAGTCAAAGGGAGCCATACGCTTCGTTTTTTAGCCATGTAAAGAGTCCATTTTTGCGATTTAAGCGCGAAGTTTGCCAAAACTGATTAACTCAGCGTCAAGAACAGCTAGAATACCCAATTAAACATCATTTGGTAACCAGTCTTCACTATGAGCCAGCAAATTGAATTAAACGGCACAGTTGCCGATCACCAGTTCGGTCAGCGTTTAGATCAGACATTGGCGGAAATGTTCCCTGATTATTCACGTACTCGTATAAAAACCTGGATTCAACAAGATCAAGTTCGTCTTGATGGAGAAATTGCCAACAAGCCACGCGCGAAAGTCGTGATGGGTCAGCAAGTGGTTATTCACGCCGAGTTAGAAGACGATGTACGTTTTGAACCCGAAAATATTCCGCTTAATATTGTGTATGAAGATGATGATATTATCGTCATCAACAAGCCTGCCGGTTTAGTGGTTCATCCAGGAGCCGGTACCCCAGGGGGCACACTGCTTAATGGATTATTGCATTATTGCCCAAGCATTGCCGAGGTACCTCGTGCGGGCATAGTACACCGATTAGATAAAGACACGACCGGCTTAATGGTCGTCGCTAAAACAATACCGGCACAAACCCATCTAGTGACGGCTTTGCAAGCTCGTGATATTACTCGAGAATACGAGGCGGTAGCCATTGGCCACATGACCTCGGGCGGTACGGTCGATGCCAATATTGGCCGCCACCCTACCCAGCGCATCTTAATGGCGGTAACCCCCTCAGGTAAACCCGCAGTCACGCATTATCGGGTGATGGAAAAATTTCGCGCACATACTCGATTGCGACTGCGTTTAGAAAGTGGCCGCACACATCAAATTCGCGTGCATATGTCACACTTGCAACATCCCTTAGTGGGGGATCCTACTTATGGCGGACGTCTTAAGCTCCCCCGTGGTGCTACGCCTGAGTTGCGAGACTTTTTACGTAATTTTAAGCGCCAAGCTTTACATGCGGTTATGTTGCGTTTAGCTCACCCAATAACCGGTGAAATAATGGAGTGGCAAGCGCCACTGCCTGATGACTTTGTTGAGTTGATTGAGCTGTTGCAAGCTGATACGGCAGGTAACCCTGACGATTTAGTGTGGACTTAAAGGCTCAAAACAGTGGTGAGTGATTAGTTACACCAGACCTAAACCCAACACCTTTTTGCAACGGAAGAATGCGAAACCCACGGAAAGATAGAGATAAAATCTGAAAGGGACTCTTAATGTGTCGAGTCTTAGCTTTTACCATTAAATATTATCTTTACTTTCCGTGCCTTCCGTGGCAGATAGGTTTAGGTTTTAATCGGGCGCTTGTTTTTGGTTTCACTAAACACTAATCCCTCACCACTGCCCTTAAGCTGAGCGCTTGCTTTCAGTTTTTAACGTTATGGAGTTGATGCGATGAGTGTTATCCAGCCTTGTTGGCCAGCCCCGGCCAATGTGCATTCGGCACAAACCACACGCTTGGGGGGCGTTAGTCAGCCTCCCTTTGCCAGCTTAAATTTGGGCACACATGTGGGGGATAACTTAACCGACGTAGCTGCAAACCGAGCGCGGCTTGCAGAGCGTTTGCGTTTATCCACGCCACCATTGTGGTTAGAGCAAGTACACGGCACGCGGGTGCTTACTTTACCTGATGAGTCTGGCAACCTTATTGCCGATGCGGTGGTTAGCCATACCTCAGAGCAGGTGTGCACTATTATGACGGCAGACTGTTTGCCGGTATTATTTTGCGACACCGCAGGCAGTGTGGTGGCCGCAGCCCATGCTGGCTGGCGCGGCTTGGCGGCGGGGGTGTTAGAGGCAACGTTAACAGCGATGCAAGTTGACGCCGCAGCTGTGATGGCATGGCTAGGGCCTGCTATTGGCCCGAGTGCGTTTGAGGTAGGGGGTGAAGTGCGTGCCGCCTTTATGGCAAATTCACCTCAGGCGGCCAATGCTTTTGTGGCACACGGCGATCCTAGTGCTGATAAATGGCTGGCGGATATTTATCAACTGGCGCGTTTAACACTTGGCAACGCCGGTGTAAGTCAAATTTACGGTGGTGAGTATTGTACTTATACCGACAGCGAGCGTTTTTTCTCTTACCGACGCGATCAACAAACCGGCCGCCAAGCCAGCCTTATTTGGCTGGAGTAAAGGCAGCGCCGAGCACCCCGCAAGCATAGCAGTACGCCTAACGCTGTACGCCGTACGTTAAAGAGCACACAGATTTGTTTTTTAGCTCGGCGCTCGGCGCTATGTTTTCGCCTCCCTCACATGCTTAGTTTTACTGCGTAAAACCGGCCAGCTAAAGCGGCCTCTACAGTCGTGTCGAGTCTTAGCTTTACCATCAAAAGCTCTTTTCAGATTTTATCACTATTTTTCCGTGGGTTTCGCGGGCTCCGTTGCGAGGAAGTCTTTAAGGTCTCTTTAACGCTCTATATTTAGCAGGGCGCTTGGTGCTGTAATTCATTTCCCCTCAAAGCTTGAAATTTCACCGTTTTGCCCCATTTATAATATCAGAGAAGATATATTTTAATCCCTCGCCAACATGTTGGCGACTTGTTGGAGGAAGACTCTGATGCGACTCGATCGTCTTACCAGTAAATTTCAATTGGCCCTGCAAGATGCCCAGTCAATGGCGGTAGGGCGTGATCATGCTTACATAGAGCCGGCGCACTTATTAGTAGCTATGCTCAATCAAGAAGGCGGCACTTTACGTCCTTTACTCACAACGTCAGGCGTAGATGGCAATACTTTGCGTGCTGAGTTAGATAAATCTCTCGATCGCTTACCCAAGGTCAGCGGCGGCGATATGGATGTGCAAGTTTCACCTGTGCTGGCGCGTTTGCTTAACCAGTGCGATAAGTTAGCGCAACAGCGTAAAGATGCTTATATTTCATCTGAGTTGTTTTTGCTGGCGGCGCTAGATGAAAAAGGCGAGCTAGGTGAGCTATTAAAACGTGCCGGTCTCACTAAAGATAAGCTGAGCGAGGCCATTGAAAATGTACGGGGTGGGCAAAAAGTAGATGATCCTAATGCGGAAGAAAATCGCCAAGCATTAGAGAAATACACCATAGATCTCACCGAACGCGCCGAGCAGGGCAAACTTGATCCCGTTATTGGTCGTGATGATGAAATACGCCGCACCATTCAAGTATTGCAAAGACGGACCAAAAATAACCCTGTGCTTATTGGGGCGCCTGGGGTGGGTAAAACTGCCATTGCTGAAGGTCTGGCCCAGCGAGTGATTAATAATGAAGTGCCAGAGGGCTTAAAAGGTAAGCGGGTATTATCCCTTGATATGGGAGCCTTAGTGGCAGGTGCTAAATATCGTGGTGAGTTTGAAGAGCGACTGAAAGCCCTGCTCAATGAACTGGCAAAAGAAGAAGGGCAGGTAATCTTATTTATTGATGAACTGCATACCATGGTGGGCGCCGGTAAAGGTGAAGGGGCCATGGATGCGGGTAATATGCTAAAACCTGCATTAGCGCGTGGCGAGCTGCATTGCGTGGGCGCCACTACGCTTGATGAATATCGCCAATATATTGAAAAAGATGCGGCACTTGAGCGACGCTTTCAAAAGGTGCTAATTAATGAGCCGACCGTTGAAGACACCATTGCTATTTTACGGGGCTTAAAAGAGCGCTACGAATTACATCACCATGTGCAAATTACCGACCCCGCCATAGTAGCGGCGGCGGTATTATCGCAGCGCTACATTGCTGATCGGCAGCTGCCAGATAAAGCCATTGATCTTATCGATGAGGCCGCCTCAAGTATTCGTTTACAAATTGACTCTAAACCAGAGCCATTAGATAAGTTGGACAGACGAATTATTCAGCTAAAGCTGGAAGAGCGGGCTTTATTAAAAGAAGACGATGAAGGCAGTTTAAAACGCTTGCAGTTGATTCGAGATGAACTGGCCGAGAAAGAAACGGAATACGCAGATTTAGAAGAAACCTGGCTGTCCGAAAAAGCGGCCATGGCAGGCACTCAGCATATTAAATCTGAGTTAGAGCAGGTACGGCGAGAGCTGGAAGTTGCCCGTCGAGCCAGTGACTTAGGTCGTATGTCTGAACTGCAATACGGGCGCATTCCTGAGCTAGAAAAGCAGCTAGATTTAGCCGGACAGGCCGAAATGCAAGAACAGCATTTGCTAAAAAATCGCGTTAGCGAAGAAGAAATAGCCGATGTGCTGGCGCGTTGGACCGGTATTCCCGTGGCTAAAATGCTTGAGGGCGAAAAAGACAAACTGTTGCGTATGGAAGAGAGCTTGCATACGCAGGTGATTGGCCAAAACGAAGCGGTAGAAGTGGTTTCGAATGCTATTCGACGTAGTCGTGCCGGCTTATCAGACCCTAACCGTCCGGTAGGCTCCTTCTTATTTATGGGCCCGACCGGTGTCGGTAAAACCGAGCTCTGTAAAGCCTTGGCTGATTTTCTGTTCGACAGTCGTGATGCCATGGTGCGTATTGATATGTCGGAATTTATGGAGAAACATTCAGTATCCCGTTTGGTGGGGGCACCTCCGGGTTACGTGGGTTACGAAGAGGGTGGTTATTTAACTGAAGCGGTACGTCGTAAACCCTATTCGGTTATCTTGCTTGATGAAGTTGAAAAAGCGCATCCTGATGTATTTAATATCTTGTTGCAGGTATTGGATGACGGTCGCCTGACCGACGGCCAGGGCCGTACCGTGGATTTTCGTAATGCGGTGGTGATTATGACCTCGAATATTGGCTCAGATTTGATCCAAGAGCATAATCAAGAAAAAGCCTATAGCGAAATGAAAGACATGTTAATGGGAGTACTGGGTCAGCACTTTAGGCCTGAGTTTATTAACCGAATCGATGACATAGTGGTATTTCATCCGTTAGCCTCAGAGCAGATAAAGTCTATCGCTCGTATTCAGTTGCAAAGTCTAATAACACGACTAGCAGATAAAGAGTATGAGGTGACGGTTACTGATGCTTTATTAGATAAGGTAACGAATATTGGTTTTGATCCATTATTTGGCGCCCGACCTTTAAAGCGTGCTATTCAGCAAGAAATTGAAAACCCACTGGCGCAAGGTATTTTGTCTGGCAAAGTAGTACCGGGCAAACCCCTAGTACTCGACACCAACGACAACGGACTTATTTTTAAGCAGTAACTTAGCACCAAGCGCCCGGCGCCAAGCACCCAGCTACAGATAAGCCAAAGCTAAAACAAAAAGCACCGAGCCTAAAGGCTCGGTGCTTTTTCTGTGTAACTTATAGCTTACAGCTGTCTTTACCCCGGATGCCCGTCTGCTCTAGGCTGGGAAAGTATCGGCCAATATACCCAACAGAAGAGCCCGTAAGCGGCAATCCAGAATGTTGCACTTATATGATAAGCCTGCATAGTCATGCTGGGCGCTATCATAGGTAATAAGCTGCGTGTGACTGCCGCCAATATAATGAAGACAAAGGCCACCACAATGGTGCGGGTAATTTCTAACTTACGACCTGAATGACCTAAAGATACGCGGGCAATCATTCCCAGCACTACTGCCCCTAAGGCGCCTGCGGTTAACCAATGGCTGGCTAAAGAAATACTAATGCCAATATTAAGTAAGGCGGCTGCCAAGCCCAATAAACCTAGTGGTATAAATAAATACCCCAGATACAAGATCCACAGCAAAGGGGCACCCGTGGTAACTTGGTAATTCCAACGAGCCAAACGCACTAGATGTGCAATACCACTAACTAACAGTAATAAGGCAAGCAAGGAATTAGCAAAGGGTGACCGTGGTAGGAGTAACCAGGTGAATGCTGACAACCAAATTGACACTAAGCTGAGTTTTTCTAACCAGACTAATGGCGTAATCTTGGGGGTATTAGTGGCGCGAGCAGTAAAGAAAGGAAACACTCGGCCACCCATCACGGTAATTAAGGCGCTAATCGCTAATACGGTTGTAATAAAGACCCGCTCGCTCAACAGCCATTGACCACTGACAACCGCGTAATAGCTCAAGGCATTCAGTAAGGTCAAAAATACAAACAAAGGCACAAAGAATAAGTTGCGCCACTGCTTTGTCTTAAAGATAGGGCGAGCCAACATACCCGCTACAATTGGCAACCAAAGTAAATCCATTGCTATCACCAACCCATTGAGCTCACCGTGCAAGGGCATTAATAACCGAGGTAATAGCCAGAGCCCAGCAACAATGGCTAAGGGCCAACTTTTTATGCCGGGCACCCCAGTCCAGTTTTGCATCGCCGTGGTTACAAACCCCGCTATAATCGCTAGCGCAAAACCAAACAACATTTCATGGGCATGCCACCAAATCGGATTACTAACCCCAGGCAGGGCATCAACGCCAGATAAGGTTAAGATCCACAGCAACATGGCAGCCGCTGAAAAAAGCGCGCCACCCAAAAAGAACACCCGAAACCCTAGTCGAAACAAAGGCCATATCTTGTTCTCTACGTTAGTATCCAGTATTTGCATCGCTCGCACCTTTATTGGTATTTAATATGCACATTATACGAAGTCAGGATAAAAACAAACCTTTACCCGTCGGGTAGCCGTCAGCTATCAGCTTTAGCGGTCAGCACACACCTCTTTTAGCCTACCGCTGATAGCTGAAGGCTCAAAGCTTCCCAAAGGGAGCTGTGTTTCTTTAGCGTATGACGTATAGCGGTCAGCGTATGGCTTTCTATTAGCTTGGCGCCGGGCGCTAGGCGCTGTGTTTTGTGCATAACTCTGTACATAAGTTGTGTTTTTGCTGGGTGTTTGACCTGTCAGTCATCAAATGCATATTTTTGTCACTTTAGGGGTTGCGCTTAAACGGGGCTTCCCTATAATGCGCATCCACTGACACGGGGCAAGTCGCTCACGGTCACAAGGGTTTAAGAGAACAAAAAACAAGTTCAAATAAACACTTGACGAACACTACGGAATGCGTAGAATACGCCTTC
>NZ_JAGDFX010000007.1 GCF_017498065.1 Oceanisphaera pacifica
GCGCAATTTGAGTGCGAGACTTTCCATCTTGAAAATGCGCCAGTGCCAGTAAACGCATCTTCATTTGTATAGACTTTTGCTTACGAGCAAGCGCTGTGAAGTCCGTATTTTTGAAGTCATCCATAGAGTAATCATCAAGTAAGGCTGGGTGGGAACAATTAGACCATATCTTTACTTAGATTGGTATAATAGCCTACCGCTTACGGCTGTATTGCAGGTATTTGCTGAGTAATACAGTGAATATTGCCGCCCCCCAACAAAACTTCGCGGGTGGCAACGCCAACTACCTCTAACTCTGGAAATATGGTTTCTAATATCTGTTGTGCCTGATCGTCGGTGTGCGGGTCAAGCAACGGAAAAATAAGCCGATTGTTAGTTATCAAAAAATTAACGTAAGAAGCCGCCATACGATCACCGGCTCGGCGCGGAATGCTTGAACCAGGCCTAATACCGGCGGCTTCTTGTTGGCTAATATACAAGGGATTAGGCTGAGGTAACTTCCAAATTTTAAGCTGGCGGCCTTTTGCATCACGGGCTTGGCGTAACACCTGATAAGCGGCCTGAGAGCGCGCATATTGTGGATCTTCTTTATCGTCAGTCCAATGTAATATCACCTCGCCTGGGCGCGCAAAACAGGCCATGTTATCAATGTGGCCATCGGTTTCATCTAAGTACACGCCCAGCGGCAGCCAAATAAAGTGGGTAACACCTAAATAGTCTTTAAGCTGCTGCTCTATCTCTTGTTGGGTATAATCAGGGTTGCGGTTTTTGTTAAGTAAGCACTCGGTTGTGGTTAATAATGTGCCTTCACCGTCCACATGAATAGACCCGCCTTCTAACACAATTGGCGCCTTAAACATGGGCAAGTGGTGATGCTTCAGTATGGCACCGGCCATGGCTTGATCTTTTTCCCATGAGTAATACAAACCTTCTTCGTGTCCGCCCCAAGCATTAAAGATCCAACTAATACCAGCCTGCTCGCCTTTGTTATTGATAATAATAGTTGGGCCGGTATCCCGTGCCCAAGCATCGTCACTGTCAATGGCAACCAAATTTACTGAGGGCGGCATAATGGCGTTAGCCAGCGCCATATCTTGTTTCGGCACCGCCATATAGACAGGGGTGGCCACAGCAATGGTCTCAGCAATATGGGCAAAGGTGCGTTGTGCTGGCTGACCTAATTCACGCCAATTATCGGGACGGTGAGGCCAAATCATCCACACGGCTTCTTGTGGTGCCCATTCACCAGGCATATAAAACTCATTAAGCGCGTTCATCAGCGGCTTCCCTTATGTTGGCCATCTGAGGTTTGTAGAGTGGAATACATACCTGGCCGACGATCACGAAATAGCCCCCAACTGGCACGGTTTTTAGCAATGCTGGCTAAGTTAAAGCGGTGCACTAATACGCCCTCCGTGGTTTTATCGAGTTGCTGTACGAGCTCGCCAAACTCATCAGTAATAAATGAACTCCCATAAAAAGTAGTTTCTAGCCCGTCTATATATTTGCTTTTTTCGACACCAATACGATTAGACGCAATCACCGGCACCAAGTTGGCGGCAGCGTGTCCTTGTTGGGTTCGCGTCCAATGTGGTTGACTGTTAATACTCGCATCTTGGGGCTCACTACCAATCGCGGTAGGAAAAAACATCAGCTCAGCTCCCATTAATGCCAAACTGCGTGCCGTTTCTGGGAACCATTGATCCCAACAAATGGCCACACCAATTTTGGCATAACGTGTTTGCCATACTTTAAAGCCGGTGTCTCCGGGCGTAAAAAATTGTTTTTCTTGATAGCCTGGGCCGTTTGGAATGTGCGTTTTACGATATATATCCAATACGCTGCCATCGGCATCAATCACTGCCAGCGAGTTATAAAAAGCATTTCCTGCACGCTCAAAAAAACTAATGGGGAGTACCACAGCAAGCGCTTTGGCAAGTGCTTGAAAATGGTGAATCAAGGAGCTGTTATGAGCTTCTTGGGCTAACGAAAAATGCTCAGGGCTTTGATCGATACAAAAATAGGGTGTTTCAAATAGCTCTTGGATCAAGATAATTTGCGCGCCTTGGGCGGCGGCATCACGCACCAGCTTTTCTGCGCGTTGAATATTTTCATCTCTATTCCAGCTGCACGCCATTTGAGTGGCGGCGACACTAACCATGGTCATGTTCAATTCCTCAACGTAATAAGTGATTGTGAGTCGTAAAGGAACTTGAAAGGCATGATGATGTGAGTCTTTAGTAGACAAAACCATGTTACCCACGAGCCAAGCCGTTCGTATTCTAGCAACTCAAAAATAGAGAGCGCAGTTTGCCTCTAAGCGTAAAATCACGCAATTAGATATTGCGATTTATGCCAAAAAAAACCACCAACCCAAAGTGGGAGGCGGCTATTTATTTTTTGTGTAAAAGTAGGGCTCTCCGATGGAGTTAAAGCACCATGGCGGCTAACCAGCCAAAACCGATAAGCGGAATATTATAGTGAATAAAGGTCGGTACCACTGAGTCCCAAATATGGTCGTGCTGACCATCAGCATTTAAGCCAGAGGTAGGGCCCAGGGTTGAGTCTGATGCGGGCGAGCCGGCATCACCTAGGGCACCCGCTGTGCCAATAATGGCCAAGGCCGCTAGCGGTGAAAAGCCTAGCGCTAAGCATAATGGGGCATAAATAGGGGCAATAATGGGAATAGTCGAAAATGACGAGCCAATACCCATGGTAATCAATAAACCCACCACCAGCATTACTAACGCCGCCAAAGGCTTATTGTCGCCCATGCTTAATTCAACCGCTTGCACCAAGGTACCAATGCCATCAGTGGCTTTAATCACAGCGGCAAAACCTGCAGCGGCAATCATAATAAAGCCAATCATAGACATCATTTTTACCCCTTGGGTAAAGGCATCTTGGCTTTCTTTAAACTTAATGACACCACCAAAGGTGAAAATCATAAAGCCCACCATGGCACCCAATACAATTGAGTTACTATATAGCTGCAGACTTAAGGCGCATAAAATAGCCACCATGGCGATCAGCAAATGCGGCACATTAATTTGTATGTGCTCGGGCTCTACGGCCACAATTTTACTTTCGTCATAAAGGCGAGGCTTGCGATAGGTAAAAAATAACGCAACCAGTAGGCCTAAAAACATGCCAAATACGGGTATGCCCATGGCTATGGGTAGCATAGAGCGAGTGACCTCTACGCCATTTTCAACCATATTGGCCAGTAATACGGTATGCAGGAAAATACCGCCAAAGCCGACGGGTAACATCATATAAGTAGCTGTTAGACCAAAGGTTAATAAGCAGGCAACGGCACGGCGGTCGAGCTTAAGAGAGGCCATTACATGCAGCAGCGGCGGAATTAAAATAGGAATAAAGGCGATATGAACCGGCACTAAGTTTTGCGATGAAACCGCAACCAATAGAATGCTGACCAATAATAACGTCTTAATCCACAGCATGCGGCCAGCGCTGGCGTTTTTGCCCAAGGCTTTAATAATATTAAAAGCCAATAAGTCGGTAATGCCAGAGCGGGCAATAGCCACCGCAAAGGCGCCTAGCATGGCATAACTAAGGGCAATGGTTGCACCGCCCCCCAAGCCACCAGCAAAAGTGTTGGCGGCATCTGTCAGTGATAGGCCTCCTACCATGCCACCTACAATGGCGCTCAGTGTAATGGCAATAACAACGTTAATGCGCAGTAAACTCAGCACCAGCATCAAGCAGACGGCAATAACAACAGGATTCATTGTGTATCCTTACGGTTTTGTGATTTTATAGGGATGAAAGTGAGTATTTTGCGAGTTTAGCGCTGAATGTCGAGCTTTTTTGCCAATATTAACTAGGTTATCTTATTTGTGAGCTTACCCAACGCAATAATAAGCGTATTAGCACAAGTAATGCCATCTTTGCTGGTATTTTAAGCAGATAAGCAAAGATTGCACTTGGCTCCCCTTGGGTTTCAGCTTGCTCGCCCATATACTAGTAAATGAGCGTATGGTTTCTTGTAAACCTATATAGTGTAATCACCAAGGAGATAGACATGAGCGTATTGGTAGGCCGTCAGGCCCCTGACTTTACCGCTGCAGCTGTACTGGGCAATGGCGAAATCGTTGAAAACTTCAACCTAAAAGAGTTCACCAAAGGTAAAGCAGCTGTGCTGTTTTTCTATCCGCTGGACTTTACTTTTGTATGTCCTTCTGAGTTGATCGCATTTGACGATCGCTTTGCTGACTTTCAAGAGCGCGGCGTAGAAGTGATCGGCGTGTCCATCGATTCTCAGTTTAGCCACAATGCATGGCGCAACACCAGTGTTGATAACGGCGGTATTGGCCAGGTTAAATACCCACTGGTTGCTGATATTAAACACGAAATTTGTCAAGCATACGACGTTGAGCATCCAGAAGCCGGTGTTGCTTTCCGTGGTTCTTTCTTAATTGATGCCAACGGCCAAGTTCGCCACCAAGTAGTGAACGATCTGCCTTTAGGTCGTAACATCGACGAAATGCTGCGTATGGTTGACGCACTTCAGTTCCACGAAGAGCACGGTGAAGTATGCCCTGCACAGTGGGAAAAAGGTAAAAAAGGTATGGAAGCATCAGCCGAAGGCGTTGCTAAGTATCTGACCGAAAACGTAGGTGACGTTAAGCGTTAATTCGCTTATCGCTTCCCTAAATTAAAAAATGCCGGCATCTGTCGGCATTTTTGTTTTGGGTGAGTCAAAAAATATGAGATCGACAAAACGGCCAAAAAAATCCCACGCCGCAGCATGGGAATTGAGGTAAACACCGCTTTATTCATAGCTGACCGCTTATAGCGTAAGGCTGACAGCTAACTCACAGAGTTATGCGGTTTCTGGCTCGCGCAGTAAGGTGAGTAGAGCTTGGGCGTGCTCACTGGCTTCGCGACCAATGTCGGTTAAGTAACCGCCATCTTCTAACGTGATCAGGCCTTTACTATGTAGTGATTTAGCCGCTGCAATTAGGCTTGCATCAGCGTCTTGATGAACTTTAATGCCTTGTTGTGTGGTATCTAAATTGAAATGCAATAAAAAGTTTAATTCGTTGAGTAAGTCTGGATGATAGCGCATATAAGAATCCTCAATTAAAATAACCACTTCACGTTAGCCTGTTCTTACTATGGTGGTTGCGTGTTGGATCACAATTAATACTTTTATCATTAAAAATACATATTTGCCCATTTAAAAGGATGTTTACTGCTATGACTGCCATTTTTATCCATGACGCCCAGTTTGCCATTAGTGAGCAAGATCACTTAAGCATTCAACAACTTGAACTTCAAGTGGGGCAGTGCTGGAGCTTTGTCGGCGCCAATGGCAGTGGCAAAACCTCACTGGCCCGCGTGTTAGCCAACGAGCTGCCGACAATAAAGGGTGACGTAGACAATCGCTTTCAGCGCATAGAGTGGGTGTCGTTTGAGCAATTACAGACACTGGCCGATCGTGAGCGCGAACAAGATGACAGTGACTTACAAGACCATGTTGATCATGGCCACACTGCTCGTGAAATCATACAAGAGCAGCCTATCAATAACACCGAGCTTGAGGCATTAGCCGAGCGCTTTGGCATTAGTGCATTGCTTGACCGTGCTTTTCGTTATTTGTCCACTGGCGAAACTCGCAAAGTGTTACTGTGCCGTGCTTTATTACAAGACCCCGACTTACTCATCTTAGACGAGCCCTTCGACGGCTTAGATGTGGATGCCCATGCCGATTTAACGCAACTTTTACAAGAGCGGGTTGCTGCGGGGCAAACTTTAGTGCTTATTTTAAATCGGTTAGAAGAGCTGCCCGACTTTAGTGATCACCTAGGCGTTTTAACCGAGTGTGAATTAAATATGGCGGGCTTGCGTTGCGACATTGAAGCCTCTGCAGAGCTGGCGCAGCTGAGTCATTTATCTGCTGTGGAAGCGGCAACACAAGCGCTGCCGCCTGCCGATCCTGATGCCAAACGTCGTACATTAGATAACGACACACCGCGTATTGTAATGCGTGATATGCAAGTGAGCTATGGCGATAAGCGTATTCTTGATGGCTTAAACTGGCAGGTAAACCCAGGCGAACACTGGCAAATCGTGGGGCCTAATGGGGCAGGCAAATCAACCTTACTCAGTTTAGTCACCGGTGATCACCCTCAAGGATACAGCAACCACCTTGTGCTATTTGGCCACAAACGTGGCAGTGGCGAAAGTATTTGGGATATAAAACAGCACATTGGTTATGTTAGCAGCAGTATGCAGCAAGACTACCGCGTGACTTCTACGCCCAAAGCGGTGATTTTATCCGGCTTTTTTGACTCTATTGGTGTGTATCAGCAACCCGGCAGCACCCAACTGGCATTGGCAGATCAGTGGCTAACCTTACTTGGCATGAGCCATCTCGCCAATGAGCCATTTCGACACTTATCCTATGGGCAACAGCGCTTATTACTGATTGCTCGTGCCATGGTAAAGCATCCGCCTATTTTGATCCTCGATGAGCCACTGCAAGGGCTAGACAGCTTTAATCGCTATTGGGTGAAGCGCTGGATCGATTTATTAGTGGCAGAAGGGGGCACTCAGTTATTATTTGTTTCTCACCATGAGCAAGACGCGCCAACTTGTATTAGTCACCGTTTAGTTTTTGTGCCAGCAGAGCATGGCTATCACTACCAGATAACAGATATTACATTAGCATCAGCTTAATAGGCTAATAAAACGCAAGCAGCGCCACTTTTATCATTTGTTGGATCATCGCCCATGTTAAATATGAACTTTAACCAATCTATTGCCATCCATAATCAAGCTGATAACTGGCAAGCTTCACCCGCCAACGGCGTGTGGCGTTATCCATTAGAGCGTGAACAAGCGGAAAGTGGCCATGTCACAAGTTTAGTGCGCTTTGATGCCAACTCTTACTTTCCTGAGCATCTTCACCCATTAGGGGAAGAGTTTTGGGTATTAGAGGGGACTTTTTCAGATGAAAGTGGTGACTACCCCGCAGGCAGTTATGTGCGCAACCCACCGGGCAGCCGCCATCGCTCCTTTACTCGCGATGGCTGTATGATTTTTGTAAAGCTGAATCAGTTTTCAGCCCAAGACAACCAATGGGTTAAGGTGTTGCCTGAGTCATCACAGTGGCAACGGAGCCTGCAAGGCTACCAGTGCTTGCCTTTGCATAGCTTTGACGGTGTGCACACTTGTGTGCTGCATTTTACACAAGCGGGTGTATTGCCGGTTGATGGCTACAAAAATGGGTTAGAAATACTGGTACTAGCAGGCAGCGTGACCGAGGGTGATAAGACGTACCCACGGTTAAGTTGGTTGCGTTTTGCTCCCAGCAATAGACCTCACTTACAGCTCGCACCTCATACTCAGTTATGGGTAAGAAGCGGTCATTTAGCTGACATATCTTAATAATAAAACGGCCCGACATCTGCTGTCGGGCCGTTTTTTCCATTAGCACCTAAGCTGCCCGTTACTACAAACAGTCGACACCGAAATATGAAGAATAGACAGGAGGCATTGCCGTAGCCAACCGTCAAATGCCAGGGACGGCATTTGACGAGCGCCGATGGGGCGAGCTTGTCTCGCCGTGACGAATTGTTTCTGCCTGACCGAACGTCCAGTGAATGTTCGCAGTAGGCAGAAACGATGAGTGTCATCAAACCAAGCGAGTTGGAGAAGGCAAGCCTGCTGGCTATTCCATACACTATGACATTTTACAAACTTGTGACTAAGAAACAGCTTGATCTGTTTCGATAGGGCCCAGTGGCCAACCGCCCAGCTTTTTCCAACGGTTTACAATCAAACAAAACAGCTCAGCGGTCTTTTGCGTATCATACAAAGCACTGTGCGCTTCTTTGCCATCAAATTTCATGCCCGCTGCTTTACAGGCCTTAGCCAATACTGTTTGCCCAAGAGCAAGGCCGGCAAGACTTGCGGTGTCAAAGGTAGCAAAAGGGTGAAAAGGATTACGCTTAAGCTCTGCGCGTTCAGCTGCCGCCATAACAAAACCATGATCAAAGGCCGCATTGTGCGCCACCATAATGGCGCGTTGGCATTTGTTGGCTTTTAAACCTTTGCGAATGCCCTTAAAAATATGATCCAAGGCTTCGCGCTCGGTAACGGCACCGCGCAAGGCGCTGTGGGGATCAATACCGGTAAAGGCGAGGGCGGCGGGCTCAAGGTTTGCCCCTTCAAACGGCTCAACATGAAAATGAAACGTCTGATCAGGCACCAGCCAACCATTGCTATCCATTTTGAGCGTAATCGCGGCAATTTCTAGCAACGCATCGGTTTTGGCATTAAAGCCGCCAGTTTCTACGTCGATCACCACCGGATAATAACCCCGAAAGCGTTCGTTAAGCTGAGTTAAAGCTGCTGATTCCGTCATTGTTGTCCTAATTAGCCTGAAAAACTGGGTCGCTATTATGCCAGACTCACAGCACATCGTCGCCTATCTCGCCGAAACAGTGGTTTATTAGCGACAAAAACTACAAAGTGATGCAATTATGTGCAAGCGGCGCTGTTTATTAAAAAAAACATTGCACCTTTAGTCTCGCTTGCCTACTATACGCCCCGCTGAACAAGCAATAGCTTGTAAGCAAACAATGTGGTGAGGTGGCCGAGTGGCTGAAGGCGCACGCCTGGAAAGCGTGTATACGGAAACGTATCGAGGGTTCGAATCCCTCCCTCACCGCCATATTTATCAAAAAAGCCCTGTTAGCTAGCAGGGCTTTTTTGTGTCTGAAATTCCACTTTTTCATAAACCTTCTTAATACCAGCCTAAGCTCTTATCCATAAACTCTTTTCATATTTGCTCGCTATTTTTGTGGCTGAGTATTCCGTGACTGGCGTTATTGACATCTAGGGCACTTTGGCGGCTTGGGCTTTCATAGAATAATTGCGTAGCAGCTGTACAAACTCGCTGGTTTCTCGGTCTAACGAGGACTCATGTATTAGTAAGTCGTAACCATATAGCTGTCTCATGTGACACATACGATGACCGAGCATCGCAATAGCGCCAGAGTAATGCTGGCCATTTTCTGAGCGATAGTGATCATCTTCTATTAACCAGTCATGAAATTGATGGCGCTCAATCACACCATAACGCCTTGCTAAGGCTAACAAAGGCCGCTGCTCAGTTAATATATGCACCGCTAAGCGGGGCGTCATAAAAGAGAGAATTTCATCAATATCACGAACTTTAATGCCCACATAAGGCAGCTCAACCTGATCGATACCGCGGGTTAAGTTTGGCTGCCCAATGCGAAATATATTGCTCCAATGCAGGCTCCAGCCGCCTATTTTGTGATGGAAGTGCAAATGTTCGTGACTGAGCGAGAAACTATAACGCGGTTCATGTAGTTTAAGCGCACCTAATATCGCCATCACCATGCAGGCTAAAAACAAAAATATCACCACAAGCTGAGCACGGCCGTCTAACCAATAGCCAATAAGCAGTATTAGTGGCATCAATATTAAGCCTGCCAGCATGAGTGCTAAGCCGTTATGGCGCGACATGGGGGCTATGTGTTGAGTTTCTTGCACTGTGTCTCCCATTTAACAGCGAGTTCCATTACAGTAATCATACACATAGACACAGCAAGAGGTAATCATGTCTACCGCTACATCTTCCGCTATTAGCGTAATGCGCCACCACAGATCGATTCGTAAGTTTACCGAGCAAGCCCTGACCGATGACCAGCGCAGTGCTATTTTGGCCTCGGCTCAAGCCGCTCCTAGCTCTAGTTTTTTACAAGCATCCACAGTGATCCGCATTAGCTCTGCTGAATTAAGAGAGCAGGTGATGGCCTTGTGTGGCAATCAGGCGTATGTAGGCAGTGCGGCTGAGTTTTGGGTATTTTGTGCCGATTTTCACCGTCACTTACAATGGGTGCCCGAGGCAAAAACCGGTTTTGCCGAACAGTTATTAATTGGCGCCATTGATACCGCGCTTATGGGGCAAAATGCCTTAACTGCCGCTGAGTCTTTAGGCTTAGGTGGGGTATTTATAGGTGCTGTGCGTAATCAGCCTCATGCCTTGAGTGATTTATTACAGTTGCCTAAAGGGGTGATCCCGTTATTTGGACTTTGTATGGGCCATCCAGCTCAAGACCCAGAGCCTAAGCCGCGTTTACCTGCAAACTTAGTCTTGTGTGAAAATCACTATCCTGCCAAGTTTGATGAAGCACACATGCAAGCATACGATGAGCAAGTGCGTCATTATTATCGCACCCGTACTGGGGGTAAAAAAGAAATGAGTTGGACGGGCCAAATAGGCGACACCTTAGCGAAAGAAGCGCGTCCTTTTATGCTGGAATTTTTACAGCAGCAAGGCTTTTGCATCCGCTAACCGGTATTTGCAGCGGTTTGTGCCACATCGACTCCCATGGCTTCGCCTGCGGCCACCACGTGCCACCTCATGTATGGTGGCACCCGTATAAATGCCCATGGCAGCCTTGCTCATCTCTAATAAGGGATAAAAGCGAGCATACAAACATAGCATGGTGCCAAAAATAACCACAGTGCCAACCGCCACTTAGTGTGTTGTGGCTTGGCGCGCACCACAGGCCCAGCCGCCTTTTCTTACAAAAGTCCAAGCCTGGCTGCCAGTGGCCATTAGTTAGCTTAGGAACAAGGTTTAACACGCAGCAGACAATTATGTTAATCTGACTCAATAGTTAAGAAATTAAAGCCATTTAACGGTTAACTCTTTGTGTACTCGGCGGTCTATTTATGGGCATGTTAGAAACCT
Organism: Oceanisphaera pacifica; assembly: GCF_017498065.1. Classification (GTDB taxonomy): domain Bacteria; phylum Pseudomonadota; class Gammaproteobacteria; order Enterobacterales; family Aeromonadaceae; genus Oceanimonas; species Oceanimonas pacifica. Next base: position 10,760 of record NZ_JAGDFX010000007.1, read on the forward strand.
TATTGTGGCAAGTGTGGGATTACTCTGCGATGCCGTTACTTTTTTTATTCGGCTTTATCGGGGTGTCGATTGGCGCTTGCTTACTACTAATATGGATAGGAAAGCGACGCCGTTGAGGGGAGTTTTATTGACTGAGATCAAGCTTCTTATTATTACACCGGCGTATGCTAAGTGAACATTAGCCATGTCAGTTATTGCTAATGGATGTCACCTAACATCACTTTACTTCTTTGGTTTATATGAGTTTGACTGGTCTTAATGGCCAGTTTTTTTTGCTCGTTATCGAGTACCTCACGAAATCAGTGTAATGGCACACGTCTTTTATTATGCGCTTGAGCAATAAGGTAGGCGCCTGTGATACTTCTCGGCTTGTTTTGTGTTATACAATAACAAGAGACAATCTAGCTTGCGCACAAGAAAAAGTGACTTAGATGCTGGTAAACATTGTTTGATGAGCAAAGCTTAATCTTGAGCGCAACGCCATGCAGGGGTATGATGCCCGCCGTTGAAAATGGCAGGTTCGCCTAAAGTGAGGTGGAGATGAATATCTTTATCATGCGTCATGGGCAAGCGGCGCCTAAAGTATCTACCGATGCTTTGCGCCCGTTAACCGACCAAGGTAAAAGTGAAGTGTGCCTAATGGCGCAGTGGCTAGCCGCCCAAGTTTCTAAGTTTGATTATGTGCTAGTTAGCCCGTATCTACGTGCTAGCCAAACGTGGCAGCAGGTATCGCAATATATTTCTGCCACAGTGGTAGAAAACTGCCCTGAGCTAACGCCAGACGCCGATGCCGATATAGCGGCCAGCGTGCTATTAGCCTACGGTGACTTAGCCCCCGAATGCCATGTGTTGGTAATCAGTCACATGCCCATGGTGGGCTTGCTGGTTGAAAGCTTGTGCCCTGCGATTATGGCGCCGATTTTTGTCACCTCAGGTGTGGCTAAAGTGTCCTTTGGCCAAGGGGGGGCAGGGGTGTTTGATTGGTTAGAAGGGCCGCATAATATTCAAAACCATTATCCGCCTCGTGTTCCGGAATTAAAAACGCTACGCTAACTGCTTATCTAGGCCAACATAGCAGATACCAATCACACCGAGCTTATGCTCGGTGTTTTTGTTGGGGCTGTCCGAACTCTGATTAAGGTTCAATTTTTAACAGCACTAACAAAGCGGCGTCGCCGCCCCAACCGCGCGTAGCCTGATGAAAAGCCAGCACTTGTGGGTGCTGTACTAGCCACATGGGTAATTTTTTCTTTAAAATATTTTTACCGTGGCCATGCATAATAGACACACACTGTACATGCTGGCGCTTAGCGGCCAATAATAAAGCAGAGATTTCTTCTTTCGCTTGCTCTTGCGTTAGGCCGTGTAAGTCTAAAAAAAACTCAGGGGGGTAATCACCGCGGCGTAACTTTTTTAGCTCATAGGCAGAAGTATGGGGCTCACGATAGCGAGTGGGCCCTTCTTGATCTAAATAAGGTTCATAAACATCAGAAAAAGGGTGCGCTTCGGCCCTATCTTTGCGTACCATTTGCAGCCGCGTTTTCACCTTGAGCGGCGAACGGGGCGGACTTATGGTATCCTGCTTTATTTTGCGGACACCCTGCACCGCTGCTTTAAAGAGCGCGTGATCATCATCTTCTGAGAAGGAGGTGGGGGTCATGAGTGTATTTTCCGTAATATTTGATTATCAAAATAGCCATCTTAACGAGGCGGAGGGGTTTTGGACACGCTTTTTAATGAAGAAGCACTCATAGAGCTGCACACAATAGGCGACTGGCTGCGTTATTCCGTGAGTCACTTTCAACAAGCTGGCCTGTTTTATGGCCACGGCACCGATAACGCATGGGACGAAGCCGTGCAATTAATCTTGCCCTTGCTGCACCTACCACAAGGGTGTCCGCCGCAAATACAAAATGCCCGTTTGCTTACTCACGAGCGCGCATTATTATTTGATGCGCTTAAACTGCGAGTAGAGCAGCGTATTCCTACACCCTATATTACCCATACCGCTTGGTTTGCCGGTTATGAGTTTTATGTAGATGAACGTGTGCTTATTCCGCGCTCACCCATCGCCGAGTTAATTGACGCGCGCTTTGCCCCTTGGCTAGCACTAGAGCCTAAGCGTATCATGGACTTGTGCACAGGTTCAGCCTGTATTGCCATTGCACTTGCACATTGTTTTCCTGATGCAGAAGTAGATGCGCTCGATATCTCTCGTGATGCACTGGATGTGGCAGAAATAAACATTCATAACCACGGGTTAGAGCAGCAAGTTACCCCGATTGAATCTGACATATTCTCGGCACTGCCAAGCGGTGATAAATATGATCTTATCGTGGTTAATCCGCCCTATGTAGATGAAGAAGACATGAGCGACTTGCCTGAAGAGTTTCAGCACGAGCCTGAACTGGCATTAGCATCCGGCTTTGATGGGCTAGACTTTACGCGCCGCTTACTGGCAGAGGCTTGTGACTTTTTATCTGACGACGGGCTGTTAGTGTTGGAAGTGGGTAATAGCCAAATTCATATGCAAGAGGCGTATCCAGACTTACCCCTAACTTGGATTGATTTTGAGCATGGCGGCCATGGTGTTTGTGTGATCAGCCGTGGCGACTTAGCGCCATTTCAGCAACAGTTTTAATTATTAAAAAGGAACCTACTTATGGCAGGGAACAGTATTGGCACCCTTTTTCGTGTTTCAACCTTTGGCGAAAGCCACGGCATTGCTCTAGGTGCCGTGGTAGATGGCGTGCCGCCAGGTATTGAGCTGTGCGAAGCAGATTTGCAACACGATCTTGACCGTCGCAAACCTGGTACCTCGCGTTTTACTACCCAGCGTCGAGAAGGCGATGTGGTTAAAATATTAAGTGGTGTATTTGAAGGTAAAACCACAGGTACCTCTATTGGGTTGTTGATTGAAAATACCGATCAACGCTCAAAAGATTACTCCAATATCAAAGACTTGTTTCGTCCAGGGCATGCTGATTATACCTACCATCAAAAATACGGTATTCGTGATTACCGTGGTGGTGGCCGCTCTTCTGCCCGCGAAACTGCCATGCGCGTGGCGGCGGGGGCCATTGCTAAAAAAGCCTTGGCCAAATACGGCGTGTCTATTTTTGCGCATCTTACGCAACTGGGCCCCATTAAAGCTGAGGCCTTCGATAAGAGCTTGATTGAAACTAATCCGTTCTTTTTTGCCGATGCCAATAAGCTAGACGATCTTGATCAATATATGCGCGACTTGAAAAAAGAAGGCAACTCCATTGGTGCCAAAATTCAAGTGGTCGCCCAAGGTGTACCGGTTGGGTTAGGTGAGCCAGTGTTTGATCGCCTCGATGCCGATATTGCCCACGCGCTAATGGGCATTAACGCAGTAAAAGGCGTAGAAATTGGCGACGGCTTCGATGTAGTCGAGCAAAAAGGCTCCGAGCACCGTGACGAAATGCAACCAAATGGCTTTGCCAGCAACCATGCCGGCGGTATTTTAGGCGGCATATCTAGCGGCCAAGACATAGTGGCCAGCATTGCACTTAAGCCCACCTCTAGCATTACCGTGCCAGGCCAAACCATAGACACCGAAGGCGAGCCGGCAGAGTTGGTGACCCGTGGTCGTCACGACCCGTGTGTGGGTATTCGTGCGGTGCCCATTGCCGAGGCCATGTTGGCCATTGTGTTGCTTGATCATTTAATGCTAAATCGCGGCCAAAACGCCGAGGTGTTTACCCAAACCCCTAAACTGCGCTAAGTAAGGCTCAGTGGGAGCGGGAAGTTAAGCAAAACTAACTATCTAGTTTGTAGAGGCCGCAACCGCCAGTTGTGGCTTCTTCGGTGAGCTCTTTTACTTCCAGCTTCCAGCTGCTCTTCCCCTAATATTAAAGGCCGTGTAATGTCATTTTGCTATTCTGATCTGATAACGGTGTTTAACCACTGTTTTGCCCAAAGCCATAACACACGTTTGGTGCGTGGCGAAGATGAGCCCATTTACTTGCCGGCTGATCCTCACTGTGACTACCATCGCATTGTGTTTGCTCATGGTTACTTTGCCAGCGGCTTGCATGAAATTGCCCACTGGCTGATTGCCGGAGAGGCACGCCGCTTGCAAGAAGACTATGGCTACTGGTATTGCCCAGATGGCCGAGACAGTGCCCAGCAGCACGAATTTGAAACGGTAGAAGTTAAACCTCAAGCTATTGAATGGGCATTGTCACTATGCTGCGGTTTTCATTTTAATGTCAGTTGCGACAATTTGAATGGCACAGTCGAACCCGACCGTCATCAGTTTAAAGCCTTGGTAAAAGCGCAAGCACTACGCTATGTCGCTCAAGGGTTTAATACCCGTACCCAAACACTCATGCAAGCACTACAACAGCATTATGGCCAAGGGCCGTTAACGGCTGCAAGCTTTGAGGAATAATTAGAAAGGTTTGTATCTGCAGTTTTTAAAAAATAATTACTGTAAACTGTGGCGCAAATACAACATATGACGGGTAATCAACCCAGAATTTGAGGCGTAATCATGGATATTTTTGAATTTGAACGACGCTTACTCACCGATATTGACAGTAATATTGCGAGTGCAACCGACGACCAACTCTTTGCCGGTGGCTATTTGCGCGGGCATATCACCTTGTCGGTAGCGCAATGTGAAATAGAGGGGCGCACCCATGTACGCGATGTAAAAGCACGGGTTAACAACAGCCTAAATCAAGCTATTTTAAACGGCGAGCTCAATAGCGAAGATCAAACCTTGGTGGAATCATTTTGGACCGAGCTGGTTGCCAAAGTAGAACAAACCCGTGCCTAAGAGAAAGGGGACTGGAAGCGAGTAATAGTCACGGGGCGTCACGGCTTGAGTGTGAATTTCCGGTCTCTAATCATTATTGCGAGAAGTACAGCGACCTGGTAACTCCTCTTATAGAAGCTGTGTGACATGTTTGTCTTTTGATAGTAGAAGTCGTTGGTTATACATATAAAAAGGAGCCTTGCGGCTCCTTTTATGCGATCTTGTTTCTTACCAACTTAACTTAAGATAATGCCACGCTTGCGCAATTCAGTTATTACTAACTCTGCGGCCTCATCGGCACTGAGGTTAGCGGCGTCCAAATGAATTTCGGGCGCTTCTGGAGTTTCGTAGGCTGAGTCGATACCGGTAAAGTTTTTCAACTCTCCGCTGCGGGCTTTCTTATATAAGCCTTTTACATCACGCTCTTCGGCAATGGCGAGAGGCGTATCAACAAATACCTCTATAAACTCCCCGTCAGCTAATTGCTCACGAGCCATACGGCGCTCGGCTTTAAACGGCGAAATAAAGGCGGTGAGCACAATTAAACCGGCATCCACCATTAACTTAGACACTTCACCCACACGACGAATGTTTTCTACGCGGTCGGCATCGGTAAAACCCAAGTCTTTATTTAAGCCATGGCGGACGTTATCGCCATCTAACAAATAGGTGTGATTGCCTAAAGCGTGCAGTTTCTTCTCAACCAAGTTGGCAATGGTTGATTTGCCCGCACCGGATAAACCGGTAAACCATAACACGCTTGGGGTTTGGCCTTTGGTTAGTGCGCGGGCTTGCTTGTTAACATCTACGTGTTGATAGTGAATATTCTGACTGCGACGCAGCGCAAAGTGCAGCATGCCTGCGGCCACTGTGGTGTTGCTTAAGCGGTCAATTAAAATAAAGCCACCGGTGTCTTTGTTGGTTTTATAATCATCAAAGGCAATGGCGCGGTCTAGGCTTAAATTACACACCCCAATACCGTTCAGCTCCAGCTGCTTAGCTGCGGTGTGCTCTAGGGTGTTAACGTTAACCTGATATTTAATATCGGTAATGCTGGCGGTGACGGTTTGCGTACCTACTTTTAGTAAGTAAGGGCGACCGGGCAGCAGGGCGGCTTCATTCATCCACACCAGCGTGCTTTCAAACTGATCGGCAGTTTCTGCCGGAGCCTGTGCAATAGAGATCACATCGCCCCGCGAAATATCAATTTCGTCTTTTAGTGTTAAGGTCACCGACTGGCCGGCAATGGCCTGCGCTAAATCGCCATCGTAGGTCACAATGCGTGCCACTTCACTTTCTTTACCTGATGGTTGTACGCGAATGCGATCCCCTGATTTTACTACGCCGCTGGTAATGGTGCCCGAAAAGCCCCGAAAATCCAGGTTAGGGCGGTTAACCCACTGCACCGGTAATCTAAAGGGCGCGCTTTGCATATGGGCATCATTAATTTCGACGGTTTCTAAAAACTCCATCAAGGTCGTGCCTGCATACTGAGGCGCAGAAAACCAAGGAGTATTGGCACTTTTAGTGACAATATTGTCGCCTTTAAACGCCGATAGCGGCAGATAAGTCACATTGGTTAAACCAAGCTGCTCAGCAAACTGCCCGTACTCTGCCACTATGTCGTCAAAGCGTGCTTGTGAGTAGTCCACCAAATCCATTTTATTAATGGCCACCACAATATTACGAATGCCCAGTAACGACATTAAATAACTGTGACGACGAGTTTGGGTCAAAATGCCTTTACGGGCATCGACCATTAAAATAGCTGCATCGGCAGTAGACGCACCGGTCACCATGTTACGGGTGTATTGCTCGTGACCTGGGGTGTCGGCGACAATAAACTTACGTTTTTCGGTGGCAAAAAAGCGATAGGCCACATCAATGGTAATGCCTTGCTCGCGCTCAGCCGCTAAGCCGTCCACCAATAAGGCGAAGTCCATGTCTTCACCTTGGGTGCCCCATTTTTGCGAGTCGGCTTCCATGGCCGCTAGCTGATCTTCAAACAGCATTTTAGATTCAAACAACAAACGACCAATCAGGGTACTTTTGCCGTCATCCACACTGCCGCAAGTAATAAAGCGCAACAAACTCTTTTGTTCATGAGCCTTTAAATATTCTTCAATATTCGTTTCAAGTAACGTCGTTTCGTTCATCATTGTTCTCTTTAAAGCTATAAGCCGTCAGCTATCAGCTGTCAGATAAACAGTTAGCTGGCGGCGTTTGATTTATTGATGTGATCAACCCGCTGATCATCTTGGATATTTCTCTTGTCTCTGCTAGCCACTGCTGGCCTAGCTCGGCATCGATATAATCAATTTCCATACCGATATAAATTTGTGTCCGCAGCTCGGCGCATGAACTCCTAGAGATAACAAGAAAATGCACTTTGTCTTTGTCAGTTCGTCGTGTCATGCCCTCAGCAATATTGCTAGGAATAGACAATCCAGAGCGAGTAACTTGGTCACGAAAGCTAAAGTCTCTCAGCTCTTGAAAGTGCTTATATAAGGCTGCAGAGAGCTTAATGGAACGCTGCCACACTTGAAGTTTTTCAAAGTTCATATTGCCACCACTTTGTACGCTTAAACTTCAAGCATAGCTGCTCACTTCGTGATAACTGTTTTTCTGGTTTTAACTGACAGCTGTTTTTTCCTGTTTTAACTGAAAGCTGATAGCTGACAGCTTAAAGCTGAAGGTTACTTCTGACGCGAAGCGTCAGAAGTAACCTTCCTGTTTCTTTTTCTCCATAGACGCCGCTGAGTCGTGGTCGATCATGCGACCTTGGCGCTCAGAGGTTTTGGTGAGCAGCATTTCTTGAATAATCTCTGGCAGCGTGGTGGCTTCTGACTCCACCGCCCCGGTGAGCGGGTAGCAGCCTAGGGTTCTAAAGCGCACATTTTTCATCATCGGCACTTCACCTTCATCCAATGGCAAACGCTCGTCATCCACCATAATTAAGGTGCCATCACGCTCAACCACTGGGCGAGGTGCTGCTAAGTACAAAGGCACAATTGGAATATTCTCTAGGTGGATATACTGCCAAATATCAAGCTCGGTCCAGTTAGAAAGCGGAAAGACGCGCATTGACTCGCCTTTGTGCTTACGGGCGTTATACAGCTTCCACAGCTCTGGGCGCTGGTTTTTAGGATCCCAACGATGTTGCTCGGTACGAAACGAAAAAATACGCTCTTTAGCACGGGATTTTTCTTCATCGCGGCGTGCACCACCAAAGGCGGCATCAAAACCATATTTATCTAGCGCTTGCTTTAAACCTTCGGTTTTAGTCACATCGGTATGAATCGCTGAGCCATGAGTGAAGGGACTAATGTCTTGTTCAATGGCGTCTGGGTTAGTGTGTACCAGTAACTTAAGGCCTAGCTTTTCTACCATTTGATCACGAAAGGTATACATCTCGCGAAACTTAAAGCGAGTATCTACATGCAATAGCGGAAACGGTGGCAGAGAGGGATAAAAGGCTTTCATGGCCAAGTGCAGCATTACGGCACTGTCTTTACCAATAGAGTAGAGCATGACCGGGTTATCGGCCTCTGCTACTACTTCGCGCATAATGTGGATACTTTCGGCTTCAAGCCGTTGCAGGTGTGTCAAGTTCATTAGTGATATCACTCTCAATTATAGACTACTCTAATAGCTAAATGTTCTAAATAATATATATATCCAGTTTATTTGATATATGCGTGCAATGATAGTCCTGCTAAAGAGCGAGTGGTTATATATGACAGCATATTGGGTATTAGCATCCATAGAGCTTTGTTAGCATTGCTGATCCAAGGCCGTGTGTCTGCAGCAGTGCTATTCACCAGTTGGGCCGTAGGCTTGGTGTTATTGAGGGTAACAGGGCAGCAAGCCTTGCTGAGTAGTTTTTCTAATTCTGCCCTTGTAACCTTAATTGTACTGATGCTGGTCTCGCTGGTGCTAGAGCGCTCCCCCTTGTTAGATCATCTATCTAATACTTTACTAAAAGGGCGAGAGTCGATGGCCAGCTTACAGTTAATGGGGGTAACGTCATTTTTATCGGCTTTTTTAAATAACACCGCCGTAGTGGGCTCTTTGTTAGGTGTCATGGCGCGCCAGCGGCACATACCCGCCTCACGTCTGCTTATTCCACTATCTTATGCGTCAATTTTAGGCGGCATTACTACCTTGGTGGGCACCTCAACTAATTTAGTGATCAATTCGTTTGTGATCAATGCTGGATTAACGCCATTGGGCATGTTTTCATTCACGTTAGTGGGCTTGCCGGTTGCGTTAATCTGCATGGGAGCCTTGTTATTTAGCACGCGCTGGCTGCCTAGGCATCAGGCATTAGATAAAGATGCCGCGCAATCGTATTTTCTAGAAGCGCAAGTTATGGCTCATTCACCACTCATAGGCCAGAGCAGAGAAGAGAATCAATTACGTAATTTAAATGGCTTATTCTTACTGGAAATTGTCCGCCATGATCGATTGCTTAGCCCTGTTTCTCCTGACGAAGTGCTAGAGCAGGGGGATGTCTTGGTTTTTACCGGCGAAGTAGAAAAGGTACAAACACTGTAGCGCTTTTCTGGGTTGCAATTATTTGGCGATCAGGCCGATCGCCTATTAGCGTCTAATTTAGTTGAGGTGGTGATCAGTCACGAGTCTGAACTGCCTAAACGCACTTTGCGCGAAGTAGACTTTAGAAGCTTGTTTAATGCCGGTGTAGTAGGTATTCGCCGAGGCAAACCTCCCCGTTTTAGGAACAGAGCAGTCAAGTCGATTAATAAACAGCCAAACAGTTAACCAGAGATTGCATTCATTATTATCTTTGCTACACTGGCGTTTCTTCGATGGTGGCCCCGTTGGTCCTCTCGCATCGGAATCTTGTTTACTAGGTCAGGCCCGGAAGGGAGCAGCCAAAGCAGGAATCTTCGAGTGCCGGGATGCGGCTGGCGGTGGTCACCTCCAATCTCAAAATCTTGTTGCTTACACCATAAGCTGACAAATCTTTAGTAATACCTGACATAAATTGCACCATAAGCTGACATAGTCTACCTTTGTAGTAACAAAACTACAAAAAGGTGGTTTTATGTATCGGCGCAGATTAAAACATTCTCCAGTAAAAAATCTCTTTCGCTTCGCAAGCGGTAAGACTCAATCTGTCCTTACGGTTGAATCGGCTCTTGAGTTTGATACCTGCTTCCATCTTGAGTACTCCCCAGAAATAACCTCCTTTGAAGCTCAGCCAGAAGGCTTTTACTACAGCTTTGAGGGTAAGCGTTGCCCGTACACCCCTGACTTTAAAGTTCATCATCAAAAAGATGGAGAACAGTTTATTGAAGTCAAACCCCTATCTAAAGTACTAAAAGAAGATTTTCGTACACGTTTTCAAGCTAAGCAGTATGCTGCACGTGATGCAGGGATTACCTTGCTATTGGTAACTGAACGTCAAATTCGTGTTTATCCGATTTTAAACAATCTGAAACTGCTACACCGTTACTCAGGTTTTCAATCAATCACTGAGGTACACCTTCGTATACTCGAATTTGTTGAAAGGCATGGTATGACTTCTCTGCTGAATTTAGCACGATCAACGGGAATAAAAGAGGGTGAGCTACTAAGTACTACACTATCGCTAATTGCTACAAACAGACTTGCTACCAACCTACTTGAACAGAGTTTCTGCCTTGACTCTGAAGTGTGGGAGGCTATATGAAAGGGGTTAATTTGACTCAGGGGTTCTTCTATGATGAATATCCTCTCGATGAAGCCATATCTGTTACTGATAATCAGCCACTTGAGCCTGTAAAGGTCTCTAGAGATTTAGCAAGCTACCCTGCGGAAGTACAAGCTGAAGTTAATAGGCGGCTGGCTTATTTGACATGGGTTGAAAAGCGGCTGGACGGTGGTTGGACGCAAGCGCGTCTGGAACCTTTATTAGATCAGGCCTCAATAGAGCTAGGCATTGAGCCTCCAAACTGGAGGACTCTAGTAAGATGGCGAACAAAATACTCCAACTCTGAGTTTGCGCTTTCTTCACTGATCCCTAAGTATGGTAATAAAGGCAATCGGATAACAAAAAGTGATAGCAGGGCAGAAAAATTTTATGAGCAAGCGCTTAAACGCTTTTTGGTACAAGAGAGGCCTTCAGTTGCTGCTGTTTATCGTTTTTACGCGGATTCTATACGAATAGCCAACCAAGAGCTGATTGAAAGGCCAATAAAGGCGTTATCTTATAGTGGGTTCTATAATCGAATCAAAATGTTACCGGCTTATGATGTTACGGTAGCTCGTCATGGAAAATTTATCGCCGACACAAAGTTTAATATGATTGGCACTCATATACCTCCTAAACGCGTACTTGAGCGAGTGGAAATTGACCACACTCCACTCGACCTGATCCTGCTTGATGACGAACTTGATATCCCATTAGGAAGACCATGCCTTACTGTTCTTATAGATAGCTACAGTCATTGTATTACTGGATTTTATATCGGGTTTGAGGGGCCGAGCTTTAATTCAGTACGAAAAGCTTTGCTTAACGCTATTAAACCAAAGGCTTATGTTCATAAAAAATATCCGGCTATCGAGAATGACTGGCTATGTAGCGGTAAGCCAGAAACGCTAGTTGTGGATAATGGAGCTGAGTTTTGGAGCCAAAGCTTGGAGTTAGTATGTCTAGAGCTAGGTATTAATGTGCAATACAATCCAGTACGAAAACCGTGGCTAAAGCCGATGATAGAGCGACTATTTGGCAGTATTAACAGTAGTCTATTGACCAATATACCAGGTAAGACGTTTTCTAATCTTCTTAAAAAGGAAGAATATCATCCTAATAAAGACGCCATTATGCACTTTTCAACTTTTGTTGAGCATTTTCATCAGTGGGTTATTGACCTATACCATCAGAATGCTGATTCGAGAAAGCGCTATATCCCTGCATTATCTTGGAAGAAAGGCTATGAGTATTTACCTCCGGCTCAGGTTGCTGATGAAGATCTCTGTAAGTTAGAAGTTATCATTGGTTTAGCTAGTCAGCGACAACTTAGACGTGGTGGCATTCATATTTACAATTTGCGCTACGACTCTGAAGAGCTATCTTCATATCGTAAAAACTATGCGTATGAAAAGCAATCGCCAAAGGTTCTGATTAAAATCAATCCTGATGATATTTCATCCATCTATGTATTTTTAGATAAACTAAAAAAGTACCTTCAAGTCCCCTGTGTAGACCGCGTTGGTTACACACATGAGTTAAGTCTCCAACAACACTTCATTAACTGCCGTTTGCATAAAAGCTTTATTGATAGTGCATTGGACTTAGACAGTTTGGCTAGAGTTAGAATGAAGCTACATGAACGCATTAAACAAGAAGTGGCAGAGTTAAAGAGTATAGGTACAAAAAGAAAGTCGCAGTCAAGCATGTCGCGATTGGCTAAGCACCAACAAGTAGGCAGTGGAGAAAAAGGCACTGTGATTGAGCAACCCCTACCTAGAGAACTGTCAAAGCCGAAGAGTGAAAAAGATAATTTAATCAACCAAATAGATGAGTGGGATGATTATGTCTCAGAGTTTGATGGTTACTGAACGAATCTTATCACCGGAACAGGAAAGTCGGCTACGTCGCTTTGTATGTTGTTTCGTCGAGCAGCCCATAGTGAGTGAAATTTATGATGATTTTAATAGGTTACGTTACAACCATCGTTTGGGAGGTGAGCAGCAATGTATGTTGATCACAGGCGACACGGGTTGTGGTAAGTCACTGCTAGTTAAAAACTATCAGCGGCAGTTTTCAGGGGTAGAGGAGATGTGTGGCGGATATCCGTATCGGCCTTTACTTATCAGCCGTATTCCTAGCAAACCTACACTGAGTGCCACTATCATCGAGCTGCTTAAAGATCTCGGTCAAGCTAGTAGTATCTATCGTAAGGGAAGAAGCTCTGATCTTAGCCTCACTGAAGCCTTAATTAAGTGCTTGGTTCGTTGTAAAACAGAACTTATTATTATTGATGAATTTCAGGAGTTGGTAGAATTCAAAAGTGGTGAGAAGCGTAGTGAGATAGCTAATCGCCTTAAGCTGATCAGTGAAAAAGCACGAGTTCCTATCGTTTTGGTCGGCATGCCTTGGGCTGAAAAAATTACAGAAGATCCACAGTGGGCATCGCGGTTAATGACTCGAAGACTACTCCCTTACTTCAAACTCTCAGAAGACCCAGAAAACTTTATCCGCTTTCTAATGGGGCTCGCTAAAAAAATGCCTTTTACAGAGCTTCCAAAGCTAGAAAAACAGCATACAGTCTTTGCACTTTTTTCTGCTTGTGGCGGTTGCTTGCGCACTCTGAAGCACTTGCTTGATGAAGCAGTTAAACAGGCGCTATTGGCTGATGCTCAGACGCTGACGAGCGAACATCTTAGTAAATCTTTCTCGTTGTTTGAACCCACCAAGGTGAACCCGTTTTTGCAGAAGTTAGAAGAACTGCAAGCGAGAGAGGTAAAACACTATTCCCGTTATAACAGTGGCGCCTCTTATGCTGAAGATGCATTGATCCCGACCCAATTTGGGGAGCGAGTACCAATTTCTATGTTGATTAAAAAATCTTAGCACTTCTTAAGCTAAGGAATCCTTAGTACACTTATCTTGGCTATACTAAGAGAATCTTAGCTATCTATCTAAACGGGATAGCTTATGTATTCAACACTCCCAAAGCGGCTTAAGGCAGCACGTCTAAAAAATCAGCTGACACAACGTCAGCTGGGTGTTCACCTTGGCATGGATGAAAATACAGCGAGTGCTCGGATGAATCAGTATGAAAAAGGTAAGCATTCCCCCGACTACCAAACTATGCAACGATTGGCTAAAGTGCTAGATGTTCCTGTAGCTTATTTCTACTGTGAAGATGACCTTTTGGCTGAGCTACTCTGTGCTATTGCTAAGAAACCGCGAGCAGAGCAAGAAAAGTTATTAAAACTTCTTTCTGATGATAACAATTTGCTACCTAGCGGTAACTGCTCTGGCTAATTGCTCAAGCTTCTCTTTGTCGATAGACTCACATCAAACTTATCCAATTGAATTTGCAATTTCATATTTAGCAAGCACACCTCATTAAATTGCTCTGCCTTTGGCTACAACAGTATTTATTTGCTACAGCTGTGGCTGAACTTTAAATGGAAACCCCAATGACCCAACGCGTAACGCTGCAACAGCTTGAATCCTTCTTATGGGAAACTGCCGATATTTTGCGCGGCAATATGGATGCCTCTGAATTTAAAGATTACATCTTTGGCATGTTGTTCTTAAAGCGACTGTCTGACGCCTTTGATGAAGCCAAAGAAGGCGTAGTGGCCTATTACCTTGGTAACGGAAAAACCCAAGCGCAGGCGCAAGAATTGGCAGATGATGAAGACGAATACGATAGCACTTTTTACATTCCGCCCATTGCTCGCTGGCATGCCATTAAAGACTTAAAGCACGACATAGGTGCCGAGCTGAATAAGGCGATGGAAGCCATAGAAGAGCACAACGACGCGCTAGAAGGCGTGTTGGTGTCTATCGACTTTAACATTAAGAATAAACTGTCCGATAAAAAGCTGCGCGACTTACTCAGCCACTTTAGCCGCTACCGCTTGCGCAATAGCGACTTTGAACGGCCCGACTTGCTGGGCACGGCGTATGAATACTTAATTAAGATGTTCGCAGATAGCGCGGGCAAAAAAGGCGGTGAATTTTATACGCCGTCAGAAGTAGTCGAGCTGTTAGTGTGCTTGCTTAAACCCCAAGCTGGGATGCGCATTTACGATCCCACCGTGGGCTCGGGCGGTATGTTAGTGCAAACCCGTAACTACCTTGCCAGCAATGGGGGCAACTCGGCTAACCTGTCACTGTTTGGCCAAGAAATGAACCTTAATACCTGGGCCATTTGTAAGATGAATATGTTCTTACACGGGGTATACAGCGCCAATATTCAAAAGGGCGACACCTTAGGCAGTCCGCAGCACACCCAAGACGGTGAGCTGATGACCTTTGACCGCGTCATTGCCAATCCGCCCTTTAGTTTAAAGAAGTGGGGCAAAGAAGAAGCCGATAACGATGCTTACGGTCGCTTCCCATACGGCACACCACCTAAAGACTCCGGTGATTTGGCCTTTGTGCAACACATGATCGCCAGCTTGAACGACGAGGGCGTAATGGGCGTGGTCATGCCCCATGGCGTACTGTTCCGTGGTTCTAGCGAGAAGGCCATTCGCCAAGGCATCTTGCAAGATGACTTATTAGAAGCGGTAATCGGCTTACCCGCCGGTTTATTCTACGGCACCGGCATTCCGGCAAGCTTACTGATCATCAATAAAAACAAACGTGCGGCACGCTTGCGCAAAGTGTTGTTTATTAATGCCGAATTAGAATACGAAGAAGGCAAAAACCAAAACAAACTACGCCCACAAGACATTGCCAAAATCGTACAAACCTTCGACGACTACGCAGAAGTTAAGCGCTACTCCAAAGTGGTGACCATAGCGGAAATTGCCGAAAACGATTACAACCTTAATATCCGCCGTTACGCCGACACCAGCCCGCCACCCGAGATCTTCGACGTGCGCGCCATTCTGCACGGTGGCATTCCGGTGCGTGAAGTCGAAAGTGAATATATCCGAGAAGAAATACTGCAAGACTTTGATGTCAGCACGGTTTTTTCACGCAGAGACAGTGACTATTACGGGTTTAAAGCTGAAATCGACAGTAAAGAAAAGATTCGTCAACTGGTGGGTGCAGAGAACACCGCCGTTATCGAACAACTAGAGCGTTGGTGGGATAAGTACCGTATGTCGCTGAAAGAGCTCGATGTGCAGGTAGCTGAAGCTGAGGCAATGATGAAGGGCTTTTTGGCGGAGCTGGGGTATGAGTAATACGATCCCAGAGGGATGGGCTATTAATCAGCTCGGAAAACTTACTGATGTGCGCTCAAGTAATGTAGACAAGAAGACCGATGATACAGAAATACCTGTTCGTCTATGTAATTACATGGATGTATACCGCAACAACAGCATTACTTCTGAAGTTGAGTTTATGGAAGCTAGTGCGAAGCAGAGGGAGATTGATCGGTTCACTTTAGAAAAAGGTGATGTGATTATTACCAAGGACTCTGAAACCCCTGATGATATTGCTGTACCATCTTATGTTAGTGAAAGCCTTACCGGAGTTGTTTGTGGTTATCATTTAACATTATTACGACCACACAGTAATCTAGCTAACGGGCAGTTTTTATCACACTTGTTTCAATTGCAAAGTGTTCAGCATTATTTTTATCTTCTTGCGAACGGAACGACACGCTTTGGTTTAACTGCAGACGCCATAAATGCAGCACCGTTATTAATACCACCACTCCCCGAGCAACAAAAAATCGCCAGCATACTGTCATCGGCCGATGAGGTGATTGAAAAAACACGCGCCCAGATCGACAAGCTGAAAGACCTTAAAACCGGCATGATGCAAGAGCTGCTCACCAAAGGCATCGGTCATACCGAGTTCAAAGACTCGCCAGTGGGGCGGATACCTAGTAACTGGGAAGTTGGTGCAATTGATTCTTTTGGAGTCGATATACTCGACGGCGATCGTGGTAAGGAATATCCAAAGGAGAAGGATTTTTATCCCTTTGAGCACTGCCTGTTTTTATCAGCAAAAAATGTCACAAAGAAAGGTTTTGCTTTTACTACTCTGTCTTTTATTACCAAAGAAAAAGATGAGTTACTTCGTAAAGGAAAGCTAACTCGTGGCGACATTGTTATCACCACTAGAGGTACTGTAGGTAATATAGCTTTTTATAATGATGAGGCTCCTTTCGACCATATTCGTATAAATTCAGGCATGGCGATTATTAGAAATAAGTCAGAAGCGTTGGACTCTCAATTTCTCCATCTGCTAATGAACTCGCCAATGGTGAGCGAACAGGTTGAGCTGTTAGCTTTTGGTAGTGCACAGCCACAGCTGACTATAGGTATTATTAAAGGTTTAAATATTCCCAAACCCTGCATTGATGAGCAAAAAGCAATTGCATCTGCCGTTTCTTCTGTAACGAAAAGGCTACAATTGGCGACTAAAAAATTAGCCTTATTGGAGTCAGCTAAAAAAGCCCTCATGCAAGATCTGCTCACCGGCAAGGTGCGCGTCAATGTGGCTAACGTAAGCACTGCTCAACAGGAGGCGGTGGCTGACTAAGTTGCGCACGACAGCGCAACTTAGTCTTCCTGCAGGAGTAACTATGTTTCAGGATGAAGAACATAAAGTAGAGCAACCGGCCATAGAACAGCTAATTAAGCTTGGTTGGTCGTACAAGCCGGGGGCGAGTCTGGCACCGTTGGCTGCTGTTTCTGGCGCCCAAAAAGCTGAGCGTGATTACTACCGCGATGTGGTACTGACGGGTCGCCTTGAGGCTGCTTTGCGTAAGCTGAATCCGTGGATTAGCGAGGAAAACTTACGCAAGGTAATGCGTGAAATTACCCATCCCAACCATGCGGCACTCATGGAGTATAACCATGACATCTACCAGAAGCTGGTTAACTATCTGTCGGTAGAGCAAGACTTAGGCAAGGGCCGCAAAAGCCATACCGTTAACATTATTGACTTTGATAACCCGCTCAACAACGACTTTTTGTGTACCAGCCAGTTTAAAATTGAAGGCGTTAACCAGAATATCATTCCCGATATTATCTGCTTCGTGAACGGTCTGCCGCTGGCGGTGATTGAGTGCAAGTCCCCGTATATTGCCGATGCCATGAGTGAGGGCATTAACCAGTTACGCCGTTATGCCAATTTACGTTACCCTGATACTCACGAAGGTGCACAAAAGCTGTTTTGGTATAACCAGCTGATGATCAGTACCTGCCGCGACCAAGCTAAAGTGGGCACCATTAGCTCAAGCTCTCAGTATTATAGCGACTGGAAAGACGCCCATCTCTATAGCGATGCCGAGATCCGCGCCATGGTGAAAAGCGAGACTGAAGCTGAACGCCAAGTATCAGAAATGCCGCTGCACCATTATGCAAACCAAGCTCAAGCTGTTACCGAGGTCACCGCCCAGCAACGGTTGTTAGCAGGCATGTTTGATTGCGCGAGCTTTCTCGACCTTATTCGCAACTTTGTAATCTTTGAACCGGTTGAAGGGCGACTTATTAAAAAGATCGCCCGCTATCAGCAGTATCGCGCCGTAAACAAAGTGATCCATCGTCTTAAAACCGGAGCTGATCGTAAAGCCAAATCGGGCGTAGTGTGGCATACCCAAGGCTCGGGGAAATCGTTAACCATGGTGATGCTGGCGAGCAAGATGCGCCGAGATGCACAGTTGCAGCAATATAAGCTGGTGTTTATCACCGACCGCACCCAGCTAGACTCACAGCTGTCTAATACCTTTCGCGCCGCCCAAAGCGAGACCATATATAACGCGGGATCTGTTGCCGAGCTTAAAACCCTGCTGGCGCGAGACTCCTCCGACATTGTGACCGCCATGGTGCAAAAGTTTCAGGAGGCAGAAGCCGAGGGTGACTTTAGTAATTTGAACCCCAGTGACAAAATCATTGTCATGGCGGATGAAGCCCACCGTACCCAGTTTGGTAACTTAGCCACCACCATTAATGCCGCCTTACCGAATGCGCCCAAAATTGGTTTTACCGGTACGCCCTTGCTCAAATCACAAAAGATGAGTGATGCCTTTGGTGGCTATATTGATGAATACAAGATCAACGAAGCGGTAGCAGACGGCGCCACGGTGCGCATTATCTATGAAGGCCGCCAAGTACAAACCGAAGTGGTGGGCAAGCCGCTGGATGCGCTATTTGATGAGTATTTTAAAGGCTACAGCGACGACGAAAAGCGTGAGATAAAAAAGAAATACGGCGTAGAGCGGGCAATACGCGAAGCCCCCATGCGCATTCGCTGGGTATGTATCGACTTGCTTAAACATTATCGAGAGCACATACAACCTAACGGCTTAAAAGCCATGATAGTGGTGGGCAGCCGTTATGCCGCCGTGCGATTTAAAGATGCACTGGATGCCTTAGAAGCCCCCCAGTCTGAGGTAATTATCTCGGGCAGCCATAACGACGAGCCGATGTTTGCGCCTTACACCGACGGCAAGCAACATAAACAGGCGATCAGTAATTTTGCTAAGCCGTTGGGCGTGGGTAAAGACCAAGACCCCACCGCTTTTTTGATTGTAAAAGACATGCTGCTAACCGGCTTTGATGCGCCCATTGCACAAGTAATGTATATCGACCGCAGTTTAAAGGGCCACACCCTGATGCAAGCCATTGCGCGGGTAAACCGCACCTACTCAAACGAGCACGGTACTAAGCAAGCAGGCTTTGTAGTGGACTATCACGGCTTGTCGGATCACCTAGCCAGCGCGCTTGATGACTACAGCAGTGAAGACGTAGCGGGCACGTATCACTCGTTAAAAGATGAGATCCCTAAACTTGAAGCCTGCCACACGCGCGTTGCTCAAGTATTCAAAGGGCTGAAGGGCTGTGATGTTGATGACTATGTACTGTTTTTAAAAGATGAGGTTACTCGCCAACAGTTTGAGCAGGCCTTTAAGCGCTTTGCTAAACAAATGGATGTAGTACTGCCCGATGCGGCGGCCAAGCCGTTTACCGCAGATCTGAGATTGTGGGGTAAGGTACAAAACGGTACGCGGCTTAAGTATCGAGAGCCCGGCATGGATCTTAAAGAGATAGGCGCCAAGGTACGCAACTTAGTCGAAGAGCATATTCTTAGCACAGGTGTAGACCCTAAAATTCAGCCCATTGATTTGATGGCTGCAAACTTTAGCCAAACCCTGCAGCAAATTAAATCACCCGAGTCACAAGCCTCAGAGATTGAAAGTGCCATTAAGCATCACTTAACCGTCAACCTAGATGAAGACCCTGAATACTACCGGTCGTTAAGCTTGCGCCTGCAAGACATTATTGAAAAGACCAACGGCAAATGGGACGAGCAAGTTCAGTTGTTAATGAGCTTTCGTAGCCAAATCAACACAGAGCGCACTCAGGCCGCCAGCGACTTAGGCTTAAGCGATACCGAGTTCGCCTTTTACAATATCCTAATGGCAGAAGTGGTGAAATATTTAGGAGAAGGTGACGGCGGTGAAGACACGATAAGCGAAGCCGTGCACGACGAGATTAAAGCCAGCAGTCAAAGCTTAGTGAGTATGTTTGATGAAGCCACACAAATTGTTGATTTTTTCGCTAAGCCCGACGAAGTAAAACGCATGAAGAAAGCCATTAAGCGCACCATCATAGGCTGTTCGTTTAGTGACAAGTCGATTGTGAACATGGTGCAAGACCGTTTTATGGAGCTGGCCGAAACTCGCTTTGGCGCTAACAGTCAGTGATGCGTAAATGAAAATAAATAAGCTTAATGAAGCCGACTTAACCAAACCAGAGTATCGCGACGGCAATGGCTTTATTGTTGAAGTGATCCGCACCGCGAGGCGCAAGTCTGCCGACATACGAGTAGAAGAGGGCGCAGTATCAGTGGTGGTGCCAGAAGCCACCACAGTTGAACGCATCGACCAACTGCTACTGGCTAAGCGCGAGTGGATTATCGAAAAGCTGACTCGGCAACGAGAAGTGGCACCTATCAGCAATAAACAGTTTGTGTCCGGTGAGGCGCTCCCTTACTTAGGCCGTAATTATCGGCTTAAAGTCACCACCGGCGTCTTTCAACCGGTAAAGCTACTGCAAGGCCGGTTAGTGCTACAAGTGCCAGAAGGCCGCCAACAACCGCACATGATCCGCAATGCCCTCGTACGCTGGTATAAACATCAGGCTGGGGTAAAGATCCGCCAAAAGGTACGCCGTTACGCGCCACTAGTGGGGGTAGAGCCAGTCAGCGTCACCATCAAAAGCTTTAAGTCTCGTTGGGGGAGTTGCACTGCCGATGGCAAGCTGGAATTTAATTGGCGGATTTTGCTGGCACCCAACCGCATGGTGGATTACGTGGTTGCTCATGAGCTGTGCCATTTGATCCACCACGACCACTCACCCGCCTTCTGGCGAGAGCTAGCCCGCGTCATGCCCGATTACCAAGAGTGTCGGGAATGGTTGAAGCTGAACTCGGGGAAGTTACAGGTTTAGCTAAGTGGGGTATACAAGTTATCTCTATCTGACTTAGGGTAATGCTCGCTTACACTGAGTGCTAGAGCCCAGCCATTGATTATTAACGGGAGAATATAATGAACACTTATCCAATTGGTACACCAGGCTTGCCTTGGGGTGAGGCTGAGCGTGCTCAGTGGCGTGCCCAGCAAACACAGCAGCGCAGTTATCATAGTGAAGTGTTAAGCGCCATTGAGCACTTAGCAACAGATTTTGATGTGGTGCAATACGGTGAGCTTAATGATGAGCAACAGGTGTTGCCTTTAATGGCGCTATACAGTCGCCCTTGGCAGCCTGCGTTGCCGGTTGTGCTAGTTACCGGCGGTGTGCATGGCTATGAAACCAGTGGGGTACAAGGCGCGTTGCAGTTTTTGGCACAAGATGCCCAGCGTTATACTAATAAAGTGAATCTGCTAGTGGTGCCCTGTGTTAGCCCCTGGGCCTATGAGCGTATTCACCGTTGGAATGCCGAGGCCATTGACCCTAACCGCTCATTTTTTGAACCCAGCCCTGCTGCAGAGTCTGCGGCACTGATGCGCCTGATTGCCCCCATACGTGATCAGGTGATGCTGCATATTGATTTGCACGAAACCACGGATACCGATGAAAGCGAATATCGCCCAGCACTGGCTGCACGCGATGGCGTTCCCTTTGTGCCGGGCAGCATTCCGGATGGGTTTTACTTAGTGGATGATACTGAGCAACCGCAGCCTGAGTTTCAAGCTGCCATTATTCGTGCGGTAGAAAAAGTTACCCATATTGCGCCTGCGGATGAAAAGGGCGAGATTATTGGCTCGGCGGTGGTGGCGAAAGGCGTTATTCAGTATCCGCTGACAAAACTGGGCTTGTGTGCAGGGTTAACCAACGCACGTTATAAAACCACCACAGAGGTGTATCCCGACAGCCCCAGCGCCACCCCCGAGCAATGTAATGCTGCTCAGGTTAGTGCCATATGTGCTGCCATTGAATACCTGTTATCTGATGCTTAAGCTCTTTTTTATGGCACTACACAGGGGGCGACCAGCTTAATAGTGCCCAGCGTTGCAGTTCGCCCCCTTGTTGGGCATAAGCAGGATCACGGTGATACCAAGTGGTTAAGTCTTGTGTCTCTTGTGTGCTTAATGGGCCAAAACGTTCGGCTACTTTGTTGTTGAAGCTCACCCAGCTAAAGCAAGGTGATTCTTGTCGTCATCGGTTTCTGCATAGTGATATTAAATCACGTTAGTCTTCTGAAGCCTCTTACAAGCGTTTTATGTGTCGGTACTTCCTACCGCCACATGCTCTTTAAGCAGCTATCCTTAATCCTTCTTTGTGGATATTGATAGCTGCATTATGATCTCTATCGTGCTCTGCTCCGCAAGAGCACGACCACGCTCTAATGGCTAATGTCCATTTTCCAGAATACAAAGCCCCACAAACGTTGCACATCTTGCTCGATGGGAACCATTGATTAACAGCAGATATTTTCCTGCCGTACCAATCGGCCTTATATTCTAATTGCCTTAAAATCTCACCAAAATTAGCATCATGAAGATGCTTCGCCAGCTTACGATTCTTAACCATATTTTTTACTCGTAACGATTCAACGCTTATCACTTGGTTTTCGTTTATCAGCGCTTTGGTCATTTTATGGGTAACGTCTTTACGAGAACTTGCTATCTTTTCGTGGATTTTAGCAATAATGAGCTTTTGCTTATTAAAATTATTCGAGCCTTTTTTCTTCTTGGCTAACTGACGCTGCGCTTTGGCCAGCTTCTTAGCGTACTTCTTCGTCATTCTGGGGTTATTAAAGCGCTGGCCATCAGAGCACACGGCTAAGTCAGTAATGCCCACATCTACTCCAATGGTTTTACTGACAGTAGGGAGCGTTTGAGTGTCTTCTTTCACTAAAATAGACACAAAATACTGACCTGCTTTATTCTTTGAAATGGTGAGAGAGCTGGGCTTGCCTGTAAACACGCGCGACCACCTGATTTTCAAAGGCTGTTTCATTTTAGCAAGCGTAATGCGCTTATGCTCTGCATCCCACTTAAAGGCGTTGCTCATGTAGGTAGCGGACTGTCTGGCGTGTTTATTTTTAAACTTAGGATAGCCAAATCCAGACGTAAAGAAGGCTTTAAATCCTTTATCTAAATGCTTTAAGGCTTGCTGCAATGGCACACTTGATACGTCTTTTAACCAAACGTAATCGGGGTTTTTCTTCATTAAAGTGAGGTTTTTGCTCCAGTCGTTATACTGGGTTTTATTACCTAACTCATACTGTTCTTTGGAAAAGCTAAGGGCAGAATTATACGCAAAACGAACACAGCCAAAGGTCTGAGCTAACAAAGTAGCTTGCTCTTTGTTTGGGTAGAGCCTGTATTTGTATGCGACTAATTTCACTTGGTCTTCCTCTTTGCTGTACTTTACTATACAGACCTTAACTTACTAATCAATAGTTGGTCCAATCTCATGAATGGGGAGTTTTCTGTCAGAAAGGGCAGGCACTGCGTAAGTGCATTACATGCGCACCTAGTGTTTGTCACAAAATACCGAGCAAAAGTGTTTAATGGCGCTATTTTGGAGAGGTTAGAGGCAATATTAAGAGAGGTATGTGTCGATTTTGAGGTTGAGCTGACCGAGTTTAACGGGGAGGAAGATCATATTCACTTATTAATTGAGTACCCTCCTAAAGTTCAAATTAGCAAGCTAATTAATTCTCTAAAGGGCGTTAGTTCACGACTTTTACGAAAGGAATATTCCGCTATTCATCAATATTTATGGAAGGGTGCACTGTGGTCTCCCAGCTACTTCGCTGGCTCTTGCAAAGGCGCTTCACTTGAAATTATTGCTAACTATATTGAGCGGCAAAACAGACCTAGTTAGTATTACGCCTTACATCCCCGACCTGAAGGACGGGGTTTTTCGGCTAAAATTGATAAACCTGACACCAAAAGTGTTTATCTTTGTTATCGCCATTGTAAAGCTCGCGAGTCAGTATGGTGAGCGGTACTGTGAGCTAAATCAAATAGCTTGCAACTTATTACACTTTTCGCAATTAAGAGTTGTTGCTAAGATCTTATTTTCAATGTTCAATTCTGCCCATAACTTACCTATAATACCGGCATTAATGACGCTAAAAGGCAGCATTTTTGCTTGCCGTAATCACCCTATAATTAAATGTAACCACATAGTGGCTGTAAACGGCTAAACCATTAGAGAATGCCCATGAGGATGCAAGGTAAAATATTAAATTGGCATGATGATAAAGGGTTTGGCTTTGTTGACCCCCTAACGGGCGGCCAACGTGCCTTTGTGCACATTAAATCTTTTATCTCTCGTGCACGAAGGCCGGTCAACGGCGATGTTATTCATTATGAGCTGGTACAAGAAAGCCATCATCGTTATAAAGCCGAATGTATTCAGTTTGCGGATGACGTGCAAACCGCTAAACCACAGCGTTATCTTAGCAACAATCATCATGCCCAAAAAACACACTCAAAGCGTACGCTAGAAGCGCTACTCACTGGACTTTTTTGTGCATTTATACTGATATTTTCACTGATAGGTAGCTTACCTCTTATATTAGCGGGCGCCTTTATTGTGATGAGCACAGTGACGTTTGTGGCCTACGGTATTGATAAATCGGCCGCTGAAAGTGGCCGCTGGCGTACCAAAGAAAGTACCTTACATGTGTTTGCTTTTTTGTGTGGTTGGCCAGGGGCTTTTGTGGCACAACGTTTATTACGGCATAAATCGAGTAAACACGAGTTTCAGTCTTTTTATAAAGTGACAGTGGCACTAAATGTGGCCGGTATTGTGTTTTTATTTACCGAAACCGGTCGCACATTTTTAAATCAAATCGTGCTACCTTGGCTTGCCAACGCATAAGTCAGCCACCCCTTGGTTTAATAGAGGCAGGCGCGTTTTGTGATTGTTCATCCAACGACTGTGTGAGCTTGGTAGGAGAAATAATGCGATTAGTAAAAAGGAGTTATTTTTTCTCCGTAATCAATAGGGTTATACAACAGGCAAAAATGCCTTGGTTAGCGGTTGCTGTGGTGATGCTAAGTGGTTGCGCCAGCATGACAGAGCAAGAATGCCTAACCGCAAATTGGGAAGACAAAGGCAACAGTGATGGGCGGGCCGGCTATGGACTCACGCGACTAGATAGTCACTATAAAGCCTGTGCAAATGTTGGCGTAACACCCAATATGCAGCAATATAAACAAGGACGAGAGCAGGGGCTTAAGCATTATTGCACGCCAGAAAATGGCTTCTTACAAGGGCAACAGGGGCAGGCTTATCGCCAAGTTTGCCCCACCGATTTGGCACCGACTTTTTTACGCGCCTTTACCGATGGCAAGCAGCTGTATGATGCCAAACAGCGCATAACAGACGTTGCAAACGATATTAAAGAGATAGAGCACAGCTTAAGCAACGAGTCTGATAAAGCGCAACGCCGATATTTACGACAAAAGCTTCGCGGTATGAACAGAGAACTACAACGGGTTCGACACGACAGGCGTTATCTAGAAAGTCGACTAGAGCGCGCTCGTTATTATCAGCATCAATAACGATAATGGCCAGCTTTGCACGAAATTTTAGATATTGTTAACAGAGCTGAGCCATGCCACAAGCAAAATTAACGCTGATGCTTGCTTAGCTATCTTGCCCCTCTTAACATGAGACTTACTCTCATCTTGGAGGTTTAATTATGCACGGTGAATACAAAGTGCCCGGCGGCAAACTGGTGGTGGCAGATCTGGCGCTAGAGCAAGACTGTTTAAGCCAAGTGAGTATCTCAGGTGACTTTTTCTTAGAGCCAGATACCGCCTTAAATCACATTAACCAAGCCTTAATTGGCCTACCTCGCACGGCAAGTCATTCAACGCTTACTAACGCCATTTTAGCGGCATTAGACGACGATGTGGTTATGTTTGGCTTCTCGGCTGCCGCCGTTGCCACCGCAGTACGTCGGGCATTGGGCATGGCCAGCAGTTGGCAAGATCACCAATTTAGCATTATTCCCCCTGTTACCTTACCGGCCATAGAGCATGCTGCATTAGATGAAGTGCTCGTTGACTCTGTTGCCAAAGGCTTGCGCGGCCCTACATTGCGGTTTTGGGACTGGGACGACTCAGTGGTGGTGATTGGTTCATTTCAATCGGTTAAAAATGAAGTGGACATAGACGCCGCCAATCAAGCGCAAGTTAAAGTGGTGCGCCGCGTTACCGGTGGCGGTGCTATGTTTATGGAGCCAGGCAATTGCATTACCTACTCACTCACCGTGCCCACTTCACTGGTAGATGGTATGAGCATAGAGCAGTCTTACCAGTTTTTAGATGCTTGGGTATTAGGCGCACTCAACGACATGGGCATTAAAGCGCATTATGTGCCGCTTAACGACATTGCCTCTGCTCAAGGTAAAATTGGCGGCGCGGCACAAAAGCGTTTTGCCAATGGCGTGTTAGTGCACCATGCCACCTTAGCCTTTGATATTGATGCCAGTAAAATGTCACAAATTTTACGCACTGGTAAAGAGAAAATTTCCGACAAAGGCATTACTAGCGCCAATAAACGCGTAGATCCTATGCGTAGCCAAACTGGTCTTACGCGAGCAACCATTATTGAAGCCTTTAGCAGCCACTTTGCACAATGTTACCCCAGCCAAGCAGGGCAATATTTACCTCAAGAGTTGGCTGGCGCTAGAGCATTAGTAGCCAGCAAATTCTCTACCGCAGAGTGGTTATATAAAGTGCTCTAAATGGACTTTTGTTGAGCGAGCGCCCGACATTGTCTACAATGGCGCACTTTTCATTTACGTTAGGTCATAATAATGAACGAGACTAAATCGCTACCCCCATTACCCGATCGCCTGTCGATTAACCCACGCAGCCCTTTTCATGTAGCTGAGGTGTTTGAGCACAACATTGGTATTCGACTCAATGGAAAAGAGCGTTTTGACGTTGATGAATATTGCATTAGTGAAGGCTGGGTAAAAATCTCTTCGCCTAAAGCGCTAGATCGCCGTGGTCAGCCGTTACTTATTAAAGTAAAAGGCACAGTAGAAGCTTTTTATAGCTAAACGACATTACCGCTTTAAACTCAAAAAGGCCTAGATTTTTATCTAGGCCTTTTTTATAGCCCAACAATAAACGCGTTGTGCAGTACTCTGTTTATGCTAGAGCAGTCAGCCATTATTTATACTAAAAGTGACAATTTACACCTCTATATAAGATGTTAAGCTGAACGTGAGTCATGCAGTAATAAAAACGATATTTTCAACAATAATGAGAGGCCGTTATGATTGCAGGGCGGGATCAAACTTTGTTAATGAAATTTGAACGGCCAGATCGTCTGTGATCTAATTAGCGCTTCTTGATAAAGGAGCCCAGCCATGACCTTGATTGAACACCTCACCCTTGTTGAAGAAACTCGCTCAGATATTAACCAAAAACATGATTTAGTCGATGTCATGTTCTTGGTTGTCAGCGCCATCATGGCTGGTGCTGAAGGTTGGCAAGATATTGAAACCTATGGTGATTCCAAAGCGGACTGGTTACGAAAGTACCGTCCATTTGCACACGGTATTCCTCGTCGGCATACCATTGCACGCATCATGCGGTGCGTCGTTGTTGAGTCCTTGATGGAAGCCTTGCTGGGCTGGGTTAATGAGCACCGAACCCATTATGGCAAACCTATCATTGCTTTTGACGGCAAAGTGCTACGTGGCTCATATCGAAAAAATGCCTCTAAAGCGGTGCAGCTGGTGACTGCTTACGATACCGAAAATGGCTTGGTGTTAAGCCAAAAAGCGACGCCTTCAAAGAAGGGAGAAATCGCCACCGTCCGAGAAATGCTGGAAGTCCTCAACCTCAAAGGTTCTGTGGTCACGCTTGATGCTCTACACTGTCAGCGGGAAACACTGGAGCAAGTTCAGGACAAGAAAGCGCACGTGGTGGTACAGGTAAAACATAATCAACGCAAGCTGCGCGAAGGGGTCCAATCTCAGTTCCAGGCTGTCTTCGATGCTGGTAAAGAGAAGATCGTTGTCGAGCACAAAGAAGCCGGTCATGGCCGTAAGGAAGATCGCTATGTCTTTCAATTAAAAGCGAAACTTCCTGAGGGACTGGCAGAAAAATGGCCGACTATTCGCAGTATTATCGCCGTTGAACGCCACCGTACCATCAATGGTAAAGGGACAGTGGATACTTCTTACTATGTCAGTTCACTGTCACCTAAACACAAGCTGCTGGGGCACAATATTCGTCAGCACTGGCGTATCGAGAACAGCCAACACTACATTCTGGATGTGGTGTTTAACGAAGATGCCTCACGGATTGCCACGGAAGGTGCTGTCGAAAATATGGCCTTGTTCCGGCGGTTTATCATGAACATTCTCAAGCAAAGCCAGTGCGGCTCCCCGAGTCAGCGCAACAAGCTGAAACGGGCAAGCTGGAACGACGATTACCGGGCTCAATTATTTTTTGGTTAAATTGCCAACAAAGTATGCTCTCGCCCTGTCATTAACAAAGTTTGATCCCGCCCTGTGGAATGGTTGTGGTCATGACTTCTTTTGCAAATGAACCTGAACAGAGTAAATTTGATTCCAGCCTGTTAAAGCCTGAATTACTCAATCAAAATTCTCCAAGAGAGGTTGAATCGTTTGAAAGCCCTGATTTCCTTAAGCATCTGGCTCCAATCAGAAAAACGTTCGGAAACCTAGCTTATACGGAGTCATCTGAGAAAGTGAACCCACGAATGACTGCGTTTGCAAAACACATGGAAAAAACCATGTATGAGCCTGTTAAAGACAGAGTCTTCCTAATGAGCGGATGGCAGTTGACAGCTACACTTATTGTTGTGGGCGATGACGGCTTAATTGTTATCGATCCGGGTGAAAACGATGACGCTGCCAGTGCTTTGATGAAGGCTTTTCGTGATGAAACCGGTAACACCACGCCAGTAAAAGGGGTAATTTATACTCACCGTCACATTGACCATCCCTTTGGTGTAGCGGGTGTTGGTGTGACCCAAGACATGGTAGATAACGAAGAGGTGCGAATCTTCGCTCACCATGAATTTATGGATTATTTGGCGAACGATGCCAGTGTGGTCAGTGATATCCTGACTCAGCGTTCTGCCTATGCTGCGGCTTCTTATTTAGGGGTTGGCGAAGATGGTTTTGTGCATGGTGGACTTGGGCCTGCGTTTACATTCGGTACTCAATCCTTGTATCGTCCAACGGAACTCGTCACAGACAAACTAGAAGTGGAAGTGGCTGGCGTTAATATGGTGATTTTTGAAGCCTACGGGGATGCCGAAGACGAAATATCCGTCTTTTTCCCTGACTTCAATCACCTTAATGGCGCTGAGACTATTCAAGGTGAATCGTTTCCTAATATTTATTCTCTACGTGGAACGAAATTTCGGGACCCAGTTAAGTGGTACAAGGGTATTGATAGATTACTTGAATCTGCGCAGAAGGCTGACAGCTATAGTCATTCTCATGGACGTGCATGGCTGGGTAATGACTTTATAGTTGAGCGTATTCAAAACTATCGTGATGCTATTCAGTATGTTCATGATCAAACCATCCGTCATATGAACAAAGGCGCGATTCGCGAAGAGCTGGTTGACCTAGTCGAGTTGCCTCCACAGCTGGCTGATGATCCTTGGTTGCAAGAGTTTTACGGAAGCGTTGAACACTCAGTTCGCAATATTTACGTTGATTATATGGGCTGGTTTCAAGGCGATGCGACTGAATTGGCCACACCTTCATTTCATCGCAAAGCTAAGCTATACGTTGAAGCCATGGGTGGCGCGAGTAGTGTCATGACAATTGCCAATCAAGCCGTTGAAGCGCAAGATTATGGTTGGGCGGCAGAAGTGCTTACCCACCTTGTTCGTGCGGAGCCTGAGAATCAAACAGCGAAGGATCTAAAGGCCCATGCGCTTAGAGAGTGGGGCTATGATCAATCAAACCCCTATTTCAGACAGTTTGCGCTGAGCGGTGCTGCTGAACTGGATAACACCAAAAAAGATTTGCCTCCGGTTGACTTTGGAAGTCCGGCTATTGTTTCTCAGTTAAGCATCGGTACTTTGCTCGAAAACTTGCGGGTCAAAATTGATGCTGATAAGGCTGTGAATGCTGACTTCAAAATTGGTTTCAATATTACTGACCGAGATGAGCAGTATGGGTTTCATATTCGTAATGGCATAGCGGCATTTTATGAGTATGTTCCAGATGATGCCCAAGTTACTCTCAATATCCCTAGCCAAGTTATTTATGACTATGTTTTGGGAAAAAAAGGTATCAAGCAGTCAATTTCCGACGGCAGTGGCACGATTGAGGGAGGTATCGATAAACTGGATGAGTTTGGAAGCTACTTCGACTTTAGTAAGACAGATATCAATATTTCATCGAGATAGTCTGAGTTTAATTCGTAGCCGAATAAGCCACTCAAGTTAGCTTGTTATACACGCCCTTTATCACTACGTAAGTTGTACAGTGAGAAGGGCGTTTTTTATGTACAACTGGCCATCATTCTGGCCAGAGCTTAGAGCACAGGCAAGACAGGATAGAGAAATGGTTAAATAGTATGTCTATCTTTGGATGGACGTTTAAAGGTTGGATGAAGTAAGCTAGGCTGCAAAGCAGTGTGAGAATCAACAATGAGAGCTTAATATGCGATCTGTACCAGAGCGGAATTGGAAGTTATTTCGAAGGTTACAAGCAGAGTTACTTGCGACAGCGTCTGATTTAGTCTTTAAAAAAGTGGAGCGGCTATCCCAAGATCGTGCTGGCAAAGAGCATCAATCGTATTTGGACTTATATTGCCTGATTAAAGAGGAAGACGAAAAAATAGCACAGATGTTTAATAACCCAACGCGTAATAATGTATTGTTTAAAATAGGTTTTTTAAAGCAATATGGTATTTTGAGTGATGAGCAATTTCAGCTTTTTAGTGAAGAAACACAAAAACGCGTAACCCCCTACGCGACAGAGTAAATCGCTAACGCTGTTCGCTCGGGTAAGCGTTAGCGGTTATTAGATTGCCAGCATCGTTTGTCTATAACAGTAGGTTTTCTGGCATTAAATTTAACATAATGTTTGCCGTGGCGAAGTGTGAATCTTTGCTTGCAGAGTAGGCATGTATGTTATTGCGCTTTGGCTTTTATTTCACACAAAAACCAGTAAGCGAACGCGGATAGTAGGGCGCATCCACTCATGGTGAACAGCATATATAAGGGGGATGAGTCGGGTAGTGCAGAAACAAAAGCCGCGGCAAGGGCGGCAATGCCAAAACGTAGTGTGCCAGCAAGTGAAGACGCTGTTCCTGCCAGATTAGGTAAGTTACTGAGTAAACTTGCCATGCTATTGCTGCCAATGGTCGAGATAACCCCTACATACAACATAATAGGCATAACGACTGACCAAAGTCCCCAACCTAATAAAGGACCTAAAGGCATAAGTAAGCCTGCCAGTAATTGTAAACTTAAGGCTAAGCGCAACATGGTGCGCGAGCCTAACCGTCGAACCCATTTGCCATTAAGGGTGGTGAATAGCATTAGGCTGATGACGTTAAGGCCAAATAAATAGCCGGTATGTTGAGGCGATACGCCATAAATATCGATATAAATAAAGGAAGCGCCGGTTAAAAAAGCAAACATACCGGCAAACGAAAAAGCCCCGCATAGCATATAACCCAGTGCGATTGGGCTGGACAGTAAGCGCAGGTAACTGCGTAAAATAGAAGCTAAATGCAAAGGCTGGCGCCGAGCTAGGGGTAAGGTTTCGGGTAGTTTAAAGCTGCTAAATATTGCGACTATAATAGTGACGCCTGTGAGCACCCAAAAAATAGCTCGCCAGCCAAACCAATGGGCTAAATGCCCACCCAGCATAGGGGCAACTAATGGCGCAAGTGTCATCACCAGTGTGATATAGGCCATGGTGCGAGCAAAGTCTTCTCGGTTAAATAAATCTCGCACTAGGGCTTGTACTACTACCGCAGACGCCGCGCCAGCAAAGCCTTGGGCGCCGCGCAGCCAGGTGAGGCTTTCTACACTGGTGGCCATAGCACATAGCGTGGCGGCAATCGCAAACACCAGCATGCCCCCTAATAATACAGGGCGTCGGCCTTTGGCGTCTGATAGGGGGCCAAATAATAATTGCCCTAATGCAAAACCGCCGGTGTAAGCGGCTAGGGTGGCTTGTACTCGGTGAGAGTTGCTGCCCAGCGTTTCGGCAATGGCTGGCATGGCTGGCAGGTACATATCAATGGCAAGGGGAGTTAAGCCAGATATTGCGCCCAGTAAAATAATTAATGGTAGTGTGGCATTGGCTGCAGGTTGAGATGACATGGCGCAACGGGATCCTCTAGAGAAAGGCGCCATCCTTGTGCGCAAATTGAAGCACTGCTTTGTTGATTAAGCACTGAGCCATAAGTATAAACGATACGTATCAGTTTGTGTCTAGGTTATGCTTTTTAAATGCACTTTTTACTCTGCGTCAAACTTGCAACCAGCACGGGATAATATTACTGTATGTACATACATGTAAGGAGTGATTATGGCCGTAGCAATACAGTACCTTGTGGTAAGAAATGGAATCGAGAAAATGACATTTACTAATAAAAAAGAAGCCGATGCTTATGATCGTCTGCTTGATTTGGCCGAACACTTAGATGAAGTGTTAGCAGAGGCACCTATTAGTTTAAATGAAACCGATCGCGAATCTTTAGCGCTGTATTTAGCGCAAAATCAGGCTTTGTTAAGCGGGCCGAAAAAGAAGGCGACTAAAAAAGTAAATAAAGAGGCACTCGCTGATGAGAATAACCAAGTGCCTAAAAAAGAGACGAGTAGCATAGATAATGTAGCGGCCATTGCCTAGCGTTTAGTCATTGACGCTAATGATTGTCCCCCAATATACGGTAAACTTCGTCAATAGAATCTTGCTGTTGTTTGGCATAGAGCTCAAACTCGTCTAATACGGGGCAGCCGAGCGCTTGTTCAAAGCTCGCCTGATCTGCACTTTTGTGGTACACAGATTGCAGGCTGTCCCCTAAATTGGATTGAAAAATACCTGCGGCACTGACCGGTAAAAAATCTTCGTAAATAATCGGCATCCCACTTACCCAGCCTTGCTCTATCAGCGACTCTAGCGAGTCAGTCACACTGATAGCTCCTGTTTTTTCTAATCCCTCTTGAGTGACCTGATAACGAAAATAGCCCAACTGTTGGCTACGCAGACTCTGTTCATCATCGGGAAATTCAGAAAAAATATCGACCAGTTGTTGCTGATATTGTTGATTGTTATGTTCAGTGGCGGCCAAGGTGTGGCGAGCACGATTGAGTAGTTCATCATACAAAGCTCTCCCCTTAGGCGTTAATGCCATTCCTCTTTGTTCTACCTCACCAAAACGTGCGCTGTGAGTGCCTGCTTCTGTGTGTGCATTTTTAGTATCTTCCCCTATAAATAACACTGGCTCTTCTAGTGCTTTAAAGCTGGTTTGGCGCAATAGAATAGGGCAGCGGCGGCGAGGGGGACCTTCAACTGTAGCTTTTGAAGTGATGCCATAAGTGGGCATTTTTTGTTGTACGGCATCTATATCTAGGGCTCTGGGCGTTAAGTGATTGATATGAGGCCCATTAAAGCACACCACATCCGCAATAAGTGGGTGCACCTTGTTGAGTGCTTGATACGTTTCTAAAGACACGTTGGCGTGTTGTTGCCAGCGAAAGGTTTCGAGTATTTCACTAACAAACTGATGTGCTTGTGCGGTATTTAAGCGGCCCATGGCTTCGGCTTGGCTAAGCAGTAATCGTGCCTTGGCCGTGAAAATATCGCGCTTATCTAAAAGGGTACTGGCTTGCTGGCGTAAATCGGGGTCTTCAATAAGATCGAGCCTGAGCAAAGAGGTGAAAATACGAAAGGGATTTTTTTGTAAAGACGCGTCGTCTATGGGGCGAAATGCAGTGGAGTGCACAGGCACGCCTGCAGAGGATAAATCATAGTAGCCAACGGGGTACATGCCCATTAAAGCAAACACACGGCCTAACATATTCAGCTCTTCGGCACTGCCCACTCTAATGGCACCGTGGCGCTCAAGGTGTAGGCGTGCTTGTTCATTACTTTGGCTCAGTTGTTGAGCTAGTGCGTGCTGGGTACGCAGGGTCTCTTGATTAATATCCTCCACTAGCTGCACGAGCGTGGCATATTGGGGCACTTCTTGTTGGTACATCTGTGACATGGCATCGGAAAAAAGTGTACGAATATCATCAGCAGATAAAGAAAGATTTAAAGCCATAGCGTGATAATCCTTTAATTAACAATGAGCCATAAACAAAATGTGTCTCCTTCTACTCTAGCTAGCTCATTTATATTTACCAAGTGTAAACCAGTTAAAAGACAGCTTTAAGCCATCTAACAAGCAGCTGTACGTTATACGCTGAGCGCTGTACGAAAAATCAAATCGCAATTTTTTTGACGTCAGGCGTTGGTTTTCAGCCGTAAGCTGGTAGAGGCCGCTTTAGCTGGCCGGTTTTGTGAAGCAAAACAAGAATACATCGACCATATTAATTTTAAGTACGACGCTGTTGATGGTGTACCTGTTTTGCACAGTGCTTTTTTGATGAACTTTAATGCCGCTACGCGCCATCGGCCAGCTGAAGCGGCCTCTACATGGATGTTTAGGGTTGGTTTTTAAACTGAAAGCTGACAGCTTCCGGCTGAGAGCTTTCATTTCGGCCGTCATTGCGAGGAGTGCAACGACGCGGCAATCCATTTAACAAGCAGCCGTACGCTTCACGCTGAGCGCCTGACGAATAAACAAAACCGCAGTTTTTCTTTAACATAAAGCGGTCAGCATTAGATGTAGCGCTTTCTTTTGAAATGGATTGCCGCGCTACGCTCGCAAAGACGCAATAAGGGCAAATACCAAGCTCTGTCGTCTTGCGGAGCAAGAAGCTTGCTCTTGTACGCCTTACACCTCACTCCTTACCATTGTTCCGTACCGCGTAACGCGATTAGCCGCTTCGCCTTGCCGTTATGCAATAATGAGGCTTATCGGTATTATTTTAGCGAAATCAAAACATAAGGAGCAATATTGGTGATGGATATCATAGTGATCTTAGGGCTGACCTTATTAGCGGGCATGGCGATGCCCTTGGGGGCTTTTGTTGCCAGTAAAGACCATGTGTGGCCAAACTGGTTAGAGGATGAATTTCGTCATGGGGTGGCCGCCTTTGGGGGTGGAGCTTTATTGTCGGCGGTGGCCTTGGTGTTGGTGTCTGAGGGCACGGCTAAGTTGTCTTTAATGAGTGCTGTGTTGTGCTTTGTAGCCGGAGGCGCGGCATTTATGTTGCTTGATATTGTGCTGTATAAGCTAAACACGCCTGCTAGTCAGCTAGCGGCCATGTTGGCCGATTTTATTCCTGAATCGCTGGCGCTAGGGGCGGCTTTTGCTTTAGGTGGTATGGGCAATGCGTTATTACTGGCCATGTTAATGGCACTGCAGAATATGCCTGAGGGCTTTAATGCCTATCGCGAGTTGGGCGTGTCGGGGCGCTTTAAAGGCAGCAAAATTATTATTATCTTTGCGGTGATGGCGTTGCTAGGCCCAGTTGCAGGGCTATCGGGATATGTGTGGCTGGCGGATGCCCAGCTGTGGGTATCAGGCATTATGTTGTTTGCCGCGGGAGGTATTTTATATTCGGTATTTCAAGATATCGCGCCGCAAGCCGTGTTAGACAAGCATTGGGCACCGCCCATGGGGGCGGTACTGGGTTTTGTACTCGGGGTAGCCGGACACATGCTAGTTTAATAAGAAGGTCGCAAGTCATGTAGTCGCTGCTTTAGCTGCGAAATGGTGCTCCCTTTATCCTCCCCTATGCCGCCTGTGAACGGGGTTAGCAGGCAGCTCGGTGCTTCAAGAGAGGTAACGGAGCTTGGCTTCCGCGACCGTGAAATGCCAGGGATGGCATTTCCCGAGCCCCCATGGATGGGTTTATGGCGTGTCGTGGAAGGTAAGTCTGTTTCCTCTATGATCCAGCTTTAAATCAGATCATATTTTTACTTAGATTGGTGTTACATCTTTACCGATTTTTACACTTAACGCCCGAGGCTTGTTCTCTATGGTTGAGTACCTCGGGCATGGTTTCTAGGTGATCGGTCTCAAATAGGGTTTCTAACTCGGTACGCGCTTGGCGAGCGGTTTGAAAAAGTGCCGTTTCGTCATTGTAAAATTCATGTTGTTGCTGAAGTACCCGTTCGTCATGTTCACGAAAGCGCTGTAACCGTGCTTCTATCTGCGTCTCTTTTAGCCCTAAGCCTTGTAGCACCTGACGACTCATCTCTAAGCTTGAGTGAAAGGTTTCGCGTATCGGGTTTACGCCTAAATCCCATAGTTTATGGACATGTTGACGGTTGCGTGCTCGGGCTATCACTTTCATTTTTGGGTAGCGCTTACGAATGGCTTGTGCCGTATGCAGGTTTATATCAGGGTCGTCGGTGGCAATAATAAAAAATTCGGCTTGCTCGGCTCCGGCACTGCGCAGCACGCCTGGGCGCAGTGGATCACCATAATAAATGGCAATATTGTCGAGACTGCGGGTAATGCTAATGGTGTCGACTTCGGTTTCAAAGGCCACAAAAGGCACCCGCTGGGCACGTAATACCCGAGTGATAATTTGTCCCATGCGGCCCATTCCCACAATCACGGCGCGAGGGTGATGATCGTCAACCTCTTCATATTCGGGTGGAACTTTAGGCGTAACCTGTGGGTGTGTTAAATGGCGTGATAACAATAATAAAATCAGCGGCGTTAGCGCCATCGACAAGGTAATGGCCATTACCAGCATATCGTGCAGCTGTGCATTAAACAGGGCGTTGTCTTTGGCTAAGCCAAATAATACAAAGGCAAACTCACCGCCAGCGGCCAGTAATAACCCCAGTTTAAGGGCGCTAAGGGTGTCTAATTTGCCAATAAGTCGACCGACAAAGAAAAACAGCGGAAATTTAAGTGCCAATAAAAGCAATGCTAAGCCTACGATAACAATGGGGTGCTCTACCAATAGGCTTAAGTCGGCACTCATACCTACACCAATAAAGAACAAGCCCAATAGTAAGCCTTTAAAGGGCTCTAACTGTGATTCTAATTCGTGGCGATATTCGGAGTCGGCTAACAGCATACCGGCTAAAAACGCCCCCAAAGCCATAGACACATGCGCCCATTCCATTAACCAGGCTGTGCCCATGACCACTAAGAGAGCGGTGGCTGTTGACACTTCTTGTAGGCCGGTTTTGGCCACAATGCGAAACACTGGTCGTAATAAGTAACGCCCACCTAATACGACCACGCCAATGCTGGCAGCAATTTGTAATAGGTGTGATCCGCCCTCGCCAGTGCTCACTTGCGCACTGCCTAAGGCAGGCACTAAGGCAATTAAAGGAATGGCGGCAATATCTTGAAACAGTAAAATAGCAAAGGCTTGGCGACCATGGGCGCTGCTCATTTCTTTGCGCTCCGCCAGCAGTTGCAGCCCCATAGCGGTGGAGGATAAGGCTAAGCCAAAGCCCAAAATCAGTGCTGCCTGCCACGATTGGTTGAAAAGCTGCCAAGCGCCCAGTGCCAGTAATGTCCCGGTGAGCATCACTTGGGCTAAGCCTGCGCCAAATACTGCGCGGCGCATCACCCAAAGTCGGCGAGGTGAGAGCTCAAGGCCGATAATAAACATCAGCATCACCACCCCCAGCTCCGAAAGCTGAGAAATACTTTCTGGCTCGTGGATAAGGCCTAATACTGAGGGGCCAATGAGTACGCCACCTAATAAGTAGCCTAAAACGGCACCTAATTTTAGGCGCTTGGCCAGTGGTACCATGAGTACGGCGGTCAGCAAAAATATAACGCTGGCATGAAGTAAGCCACCGGTCTCAGACATGATCACTCCTAGGGATAAGGCGATAACTAACGGTTATTTAGAGTGTCGCACGCGGCTGTAAAAAAAGGAATACGATATAAACAGCGTTTGTCTGACGGTTGAAAGCTTATCGCTGAAAGCTCTTACGCTGTCTTATGCTTTCTTTAGCGCAGGTAGAATGTCAAAATAGGTTTTTTTATTGATGAGGCTGATAGGCTTGGACGACGACAGCACGCTTTCTGATCTGCCATCAACCCCCGTTGTTGAGCAAGCAAGCACCCCATTGGCCAGTCTTTTTACCGAACAAGGCCCCTTGGCAAAGGCCATTGATGGCTTTAAGCCCCGCCAAGCACAAGTGGATATGGCCGCCGCCGTCACTCAAGCGCTGCATGACAAGCAGCCGTTAGTGGTAGAAGCGGGCACAGGGACGGGTAAAACCTATGCCTATTTGGCCCCTGTATTGGCGGCGGGCAAAAAGGTAGTGCTGAGTACTGGTTCTCGTAACCTGCAAGAGCAGCTGTTTCACCGTGACTTACCCACCTTGGTTAACGCCATGGCCTATCATCATCCGGTGGCCTTATTAAAAGGGCGAGCTAACTATTTGTGCATCGAGCGCTTAAATCTGCTAAACGACAGTGTGCCGCCTCTATCAGAAGCTGGTTTGGCGGACTTGCAGCGGGTACGCCGTTTTAAGCCCATGACGCACAGTGGCGATATTGGTGATATTCCGGGGCTATCTGAGCGTAGCGAAGTCTTGCCCTTAGTCACCAGCACCAACGATAACTGTTTGGGGCGAGAATGCAGCCATTATCAAGACTGTTACTTGGTCAAAGCCCGAGCCAATGCGCTAGAGGCGCAGGTGGTTGTGGTCAACCATCATTTGTTTTTTGCCGATATGGCGGTGCGGGATACGGGCTTTGGTCAGCTTATTCCCGATGCCGATGCCTATATTTTGGATGAGGCCCATCAACTGCCAGATATTGCCGGTCAATACTTTGGGCAAAGCCAGTCTAGCCGTCAGTTATTGGATTTGGCGCGAGACTTGCGAGTAGCGCAAAAAGTTGAAGCCAAAGACATGGCACAAATTAGTAAAGTGGCCGATCAAATCGAGCGCTATGCCCAAGACTTAAGGCTGACCTTTGGTTACGACAGCCAGCGAGGGCAATTACGCCCCATGCTCGCTAAGCCCGAAGTGAAACATGCCCTTGAGCGATTAAATGAGAGTTTAGCTTTTTGTTATGAGGTGCTGAAGCTGGCGCTTGGGCGTGGTGAGCAACTTGATCAATGCTTTGAGCGCTTGGTAAGTTTGCGCACGCAATTAGAGGCGGTCACCAAGGTTGAAGAAGACGGCTATTCATATTGGTTTGAAAGCACGCGTTTACATATTAGCTTTCATAAAACGCCTTTGTCAGTCGCAGAGCGCTTTTCAACTGAGCTTGCCAAAGAATCGGTAAGCTGGATATTTACCTCCGCCACCTTAGCGGTAGGCAACAGTTTTCATCACTTTTGTACCGACATGGGGCTCGCTCACGCCCGTACCTTGCAATTAGACAGCCCTTTTGATTATTCTCGCCAGTCGCGTTTATGCGTGCCACGCTATTTACCGCCCACTCATGCTCGGCAAAGGGGGCGTTGGCTTGCTGAAACGCTCACCGATACCTTAGCCGCCGTACCCGGAGGCAGTTTCTTTTTGTGCACCAGCTATAAGGTGATGAATGAGGTGGCCGAGGTGTTGCGCCTAAGTTTAGCTCGCACCGTATTAGTGCAGGGCGAAGATAATAAAGTACGATTATTAGAAAGGTTTAGCCAAGATGGTCGGGCGGTATTAGTGGCCACCAGCAGCTTTTGGGAAGGTATAGATGTGCGAGGGCATGCATTGCAGTGTGTGATCATCGATAAGTTGCCCTTTAGTACCCCAGACGATCCACTATTAAGCGCGCGCCTTGATGATTGTCGCCGTAAAGGCGAAGACGGTTTTGCTAAGGTGCAGCTCCCCAAAGCCATTATTACCTTAAAGCAGGGCGTGGGGCGTTTGATCCGAGATGTAGCCGATAATGGCGTATTAGTGATCACCGACGACCGCTTAGTTAATCGCGCCTATGGCGCCGATTTTATTAGTAGCCTACCTGCTATGCCGCGTACGCGTAGCTTGCAGCAGGTGGCCGAATTTTTATCTACCTTGGAGTAATACCCATGAGTCGAATACTGGCCATTGATACTGCCACTGAAGCCTGCTCTGCTGCATTGTGGCAAGACGGCGCTGTATTAAGCCGTTATCAGGTGGCGCCTCGGGGACATACCGATTTAATCTTACCCATGGTGGCCGAGCTGTTAGCCGAAAGTGAATTAAGCTTACAAGATTTGGATGGCTTAGCCTTTGGCCGAGGGCCTGGCTCCTTTACTGGGGTGCGCATTACCCTAGGGGTGGCACAGGGCTTGGCCTTTGGCGCTAATTTACCTTTGTTAGGCGTGTCTAACTTGCAGGCGCTGGCACAAGGGGCGCACCGAGTGTGTGGCGCCGAACAAGCATTAAGTGCCATTGATGCGCGCATGGGGGAAATTTACGTTGGCGGTTTTGCATTCAAGCAAGGGCTGATGGTAGAGCATTGGCCAGAGCAAGTGTTAACACCTGAGCGATTTTTAGAACAAACTCAACAAGATCACTGGAATGATGGGGTGGGATCAGGGTTTGTGACCTATCCTGCACTGGCCACACGCGTTAACACTGTTTGTGAGGCGCACCCATATCCTGATGCACAAGATTTATTACCGCAAGCCTTGGCATTATACCAAGCAGGACTTGGCGTGGATGCCGCGGATGCTCAGCCCGTATATTTAAGAGATACAGTGACTTGGCAGAAGCTGCCGGGCCGAGAATAGGAGCCGATGTGGTTATATTTTCTATGAGGCGGCGTCAAGAAAACGATAAGCCGCTGTTTTATATGCAGCGACCCTACCACCGTAGTTTGCACTATCGTCGCCGACGCAGGCGTAATAATCAGCGGCACCTAAGGTTGTGGCATCGCCGAAAATAGTACAAAAATCACCGATCTATGTTAAATTTAATGCATTATACTGTGGATTTGTATTTATTTTTAGAGTAAAAGCTTTAATGTATGGGCTAGCGAATAAGTAGGGCATGTTAATGACGGTTGAACATGCTAAGCCTTTTTGTCTTATTTCAGGAGATTGATATGGAAAACATCCAATCTGGTCCCACACCGACTCCCTTTGTGGATAAGCCTTGGCTACAGCGTTATCCAAAAGATGTGCCCGCCGACATTGATACTGATGCGTTTACCTCTTTGCTTGATATGTTTGAGCAAGGAATAAAAGACTACTCTGAACAGCCGGCTTACCATAACTTTGGCCAGAGCCTGAGCTATGGTGAGTTAGATAGCTTGTCTCGCGACTTTGCGGCCTACCTGCAACAAGCGTTAAAACTCAAAACTGGGGACCGCATCGCCTTAATGATGCCGAACCTGTTGCAATATCCCGTGTGTTTATTTGGGGCCTTGCGTGCCGGGTTAGTGGTGGTAAACGTTAATCCTTTGTATACGGCGCGCGAGCTTAGGTACCAACTGAGAGATGCCAAAGTTGACACCATAGTGATAGTGGAGAACTTTGCTAGTACCTTAACCGAAGTGCTTAAAGACACGCCCGTCAACAATGTGATTTTAACTCGCATGGGCGACCATTTAGGAGTGCTTAAAGGCGCCTTACTTAATTTTGTGGTGAAGCATGTTAAAAAGCTGGTGCCCGATTACCACCTACCTAGACATATTCGCTATAAAACGGTATTAAAAAAAGGGCAGGGGCTGCGTTATAACCGACCTAAGCTTAACGGCGATGATTTGGCATTTTTGCAATATACCGGGGGCACCACTGGGCGCTCTAAAGGTGCCATGTTAAGTCATCGCAATATGTTGGCGAACGTTGAACAAGCCTTAGGTGTATATGGGCCAGTGCTCAGCATGGGTAAAGAAAAAGTGGTAACGGCACTGCCGCTATACCATGTGTTTGCACTGACGGTTAATGGTTTGCTATTTTTTCGCATTGGTGCACAAAACTTGCTGGTAACCAACCCCAGAGATATACCCGGCTTTGTTAAAGAGCTGAAAGGTTATGACTTTAGCTGTATTACTGGGGTGAATACCTTATTTAATGCGTTGGTAAACAACGATGATTTTCAGCAACATGACTTTAAAAGTTTAAAGCTGACCATAGGTGGCGGTATGTCGGTACAACGGGTGGTGGCAGAACGCTGGCAATCCATTACTGGCAGTCGATTATTAGAAGGCTATGGCTTAACCGAGTGCTCACCGCTGGTAACTGTTTGCCCCTATGATATGGACGGTTATAACGGCTCCATTGGCTTGCCGGTGTGCTCAACCGATGTGCGTTTGGTCGATGATAATGACCAAGAAATAACGCTTACTCATACTCCTGGCGAAATGGAAGTGAAAGGCCCGCAAGTGATGAGTGGTTATTGGCAAAATGAAGAAACAGAAGGGGATACCCCCGACAGTCCTTTTCATGAGGGTTGGTTGCGCACCGGTGATATTGCCACCATAGATGAGCAAGGCTTTTTAACCATAGTGGATCGCAAAAAGGACATGATTTTAGTCTCGGGCTTTAATGTGTTCCCAAATGAAGTAGAAGGCGTGGCCATGCAGCATGATGCGGTATTAGAAGCCGCCGCCGTAGGGGTTGAGCAAGATGACGGTGAGCTGGTGAAGTTGGTGGTGGTGGTAAAGCCCAATAAATCGCTGACTGAGCAAGAGATTAAGGCCCATTGCCGTCAATATCTTACTGCCTATAAGGTACCTAAAGTGATAGAATTTAGGGACGAATTGCCTAAAACGAATGTCGGTAAAATATTACGCCGAGAGCTAAGAGACTCAGCCCAGTAGACTGACTCTGTTAGCAAGCGGCTAAAATCCTGGGCTATTTGCTCGGGGTTTTTATTTTACCGCTCACACTGAGTACTCATGACTTATACACTGATCACCGATAATCAACACCTTATTGAAGCCTGTCATACCGATGCCACCGTGCTGGCGCTTGATACCGAGTTTATTCGCACGCGCACTTTTTATGCCAAACCCGGTTTATACCAGTTATTTGATGGCCAAAATACGCTATTAATTGACCCTATTGCTGTGTCTGACTTATCTCCTTTATGGCGCTTACTCCATGATCCAAAAAGGGTGTCCATTTTGCATTCTGGCAGTGAAGACATTGAGCTATTACATCAGCAAAGTGGCGCCATACCAGCACAAGTGCATGACACGCAATTGGCGGCTGCCTTTTTAGGCTTAGGCAGTCAATTGGGTTTTGCCCCTTTAGTAGAAAAGTTACTGGGAGTGAGTTTAGATAAAGCCCATAGCCGTACCGATTGGCTGGCGCGGCCTTTGTCGAATGAGCAGCTCAATTATGCCGCTGATGATGTCATTTACCTATATCCGCTCTATCAAAAATTAATGGAGCAATTAGCAGAAAAAGGCCTGACGGAGTGGTTTGAACAAGAGTGTACCCGTGTGGCTCATAAGCGAGTGCAGGCGGTTGACCCCAATCTTGTCTATCAAGATATGAAATACGCGTGGACGCTAGACAGACAAGGGC
This sequence comes from Oceanisphaera pacifica, assembly GCF_017498065.1. Taxonomy (GTDB): domain Bacteria; phylum Pseudomonadota; class Gammaproteobacteria; order Enterobacterales; family Aeromonadaceae; genus Oceanimonas; species Oceanimonas pacifica. Next base: position 54,198 of record NZ_JAGDFX010000007.1, read on the forward strand.
TGGCCATTTTACAAGCGCTGTGTGCGTGGCGATTAACCGAAGCGCGCCGTCGCGACTTGGCCATTAACTTTGTGGTAAAAGAAGCCCATTTGTTGCGCATTGCCGAGCGGGCACCCAAGACGATGGATGATTTGGCTAAACTTGAGCTGGCACCCATGGAAATACGCCGCCACGGCACGACCTTGCTGAAGCTGGTACAAGCTGCATTAGCGGATCCAGAGCGCTGGCCGCAGCCCGTTACAAGGCTGATTGATTACCCTGATTATAAAGCCGAGCTGTCTCGCATTCGCTCTTTGATTAATGCAACAGGAGAGCAAGCAGGGATCCCCGGCGACGTGATCGCCTCTAAGCGGATGATCCACCAATATTTAAGTTGGAAGTGGCGCTTTAACGAAAGTGAGCACATGACCCCGACCTTATTAACAGGCTGGCGCAAAGAGCTACTAGGCACCAAGCTTTAAAGAAGTGCTGTACGGAAACATGAGGCGTACCGCCTTGTTTAAGCTTGGCGCGGCCTCTACATGTATGTTTAGGGTTGGTTTAAACTGAAAGCTGACGGCTGACGGCTGACAGCTTTCAGTTCGGCGCTGCCCTTACGCTACTTCTCTTCCCCTTCGGGAAACATAATATTCAGCTCTAATACCGACAGGTTGTCACCTTTTTGATCGAGTTGTACTGAGATCTGATCAATATCAATATCCACGTACTTACGAATAACCGTTAAAATATCTTGCTGCATTTGCGGCAGATAATCAGGTGTATCCCGCTGGCTTCGTTCGTGGGCAACAATAATTTGTAAGCGCTCTTTGGCAAGCTGAGCACTGTTTTTATTTTTTTTAGAGCGAAAATAGCCCAATAAAGACATAGTGACTTACCCCCCAAAGATTCTGCTGAAAAATCCCTTTTTCTCTTCATCAATGAAGCGGAAAGGGCGTTCTTCGCCAAGCAAACGCGCCACGGCATCACCGTAGGCCAAGCAAGCGTCTGACTCGCCATCTAAAATCACTGGCTCGCCAGCGTTAGAGGCTTTTAGTACGGCCTGAGATTCAGGGATGACCCCTAATAGTGGAATCGCCAGAATTTCTTGTACGTCTTGTACGGCCAGCATATCGCCACGGGTCACACGATCAGGGGCGTAGCGAGTCAGTAATAGGTGCTCTTTAACGGGCTCCATATTTTGCTCTGCACGCCAAGACTTAGAAGACAAGATACCTAATACGCGATCGGAGTCTCTTACCGAAGACACTTCTGGGTTGGTGGTAATAATGGCTTCATCGGCAAAATACAAGGCGATAAGCGCACCCGATTCAATGCCGGCGGGGGAGTCACAAATAATGTACTCAAAATCCATATCGGCTAAATCATCTAAAATCTTTTTCACGCCATCACGAGTGAGGGCATCTTTATCACGGGTTTGTGAGGCGGGCAATATATAGAGATTATCAATGCGTTTATCGCGAATAAGTGCCTGATTTAAATTGGCGTCGCCATTAATGACATTCACAAAGTCATAAACTACGCGGCGCTCGCAACCCATAATTAAATCTAGGTTACGTAAGCCAATATCAAAGTCGATAACCACTGTTTTATGACCTAGGTTTGCTAGGCCAGTACTAATAGCAGCGCTAGAGGTTGTTTTACCCACACCACCTTTACCTGATGTGACGACGATAACTCGTGCCATATTATATTCCTAAAGTCGTAAAAGATTAGAGGCGGTCGAGCGTTAATTGCTCGTCTGCCAAAGAAATGGTGACGGCTTGTTCCCAATGTTCACCTTGTAAGCCTGCGCTAAGCTGATAGTGACCTGCCACTGAAATCAGCTCGGCCATTAACTGCTGGCAATAAATTCTTGCCGATTCGTTGCCCTTTGCGCCTGCTACGGCTCGGCCGCGTAAAGCGCCATAGATATGAATGCTGTCATCAGCAATCACCTCTGCCCCATTACTCACCGCGCCTAAAACCACTAATGAACCATTAGGGGCGTAGACTTGCTGACCTGAGCGTACTTGGCCTCTGTGTACTTTAGTACCGGGTGAGTTAAGTAACTCAGGCGGCGGCTCTTTTGCTTCAACTTGCACTTGGGTGACGGCGGCTTTGCCGGTGCTCACAATGGCAAGCCCTGCAGCTCGTGCCGCAGCGCGAATTTCATCGTTTTGTGCCCCTGTCACGCCCACAGGTACTAAGTTGAGCTCTTTAAAGGCATCAGCTAATGAGATAAAATCAGGTGTTTGTTGTAATTTTTCAATATTAATCACCAAGGGTGCGGCCCGAAAAAAATCCGGGGCCACGGCAATTTTCTCTGCTAATAGGCGTTTTACTTCTGTAATGTCGTGACTGGCAATATGCACCACAGAAAGCGTAAAACTACTGCCTTTTAATTCAATACCATGCTCCGCCATAAGCGGCTGTCCCCCCGAGGATATAATCCTTTTTATTATTAGTCGCACTGATGTTATAGTTTGGCGACCTAACTGGCAATAAAGCCGACGGATTATAGCAATATTCATGTTATCTGTAGTATATAAAAGTCCTAAAATGGACCAAACTTATCTTTTTGTGGAAAGACGCGACGACTTCTCTCGCGTGCCTTCTGCATTACTTAATACCTTTGGTACGCCAAAGTTGGCTATGATTATAAATCTGGCCACTAAAACTCACCTTGGGCAAGCTGATTTAGCCAAGGTGAAGGCGGCGTTAACTACCCAAGGGTATTATTTACAACTGCCGCCTCCGCCAGAAAATCTGCTAAAACAGTTTCGTGCGGATCAAGTGTAGCCGCTTTTGTGCTGTTTAGGCCAAGCCAACTGAATAGTGATCAACAGGAGCGACTCATGTATCAACATTTAGACTTGCAAGGCCAACCATTGCCCTATGCGGTTGGCAAGGTGGTGTGTGTTGGCCGCAGCTATCAAGATCATGCCACTGAGCTAAACAACCCGATTCCCAGCCAGCCTTTGTTGTTTATTAAACCTGCTAGTAGTTTAGCAGGCTTAAATGAGCCGTTACTGCTGCCGCAAGGATTAGGGGCTGTGCACCACGAGCTGGAAGTGGCGTTATTAATTGGTCGGCGTTTATGTCATGCCGAACCTGGGCATACCCAGGACGCCATTGTGGGGGTGGGGCTGGCGCTTGATCTTACCTTACGTGATCTGCAAAACGATCTTAAAGCCAAAGGTCACCCCTGGGAGCGCGCCAAAGCCTTTGACGGCAGTTGCCCCATGAGCCCCTTTGCGGTGCCGGATATGCTGGGTGATTTGCAGCAACTGGATTTTAGCTTGCAGGTGAATGGCGTGACGCGCCAGCGGGGTAACACCGCCGATATGATGTGGACGTTTGCGCAGTTATTGGCCGAAATGAGCCGCAGCTTTACCCTTAACCCAGGTGACATTGTGCTAACGGGCACGCCCAAAGGGGTGGCGGAGCTAAAGCCACAAGACACACTCGATATGCAACTAAACGGCCAATACCGCTTTAGTGCTCAAGTAGCAGGATAATAGAATGCAAGCCGATTTTTGGTATACCAAGTCGTTAGAACAGATGTCAGATAAAGAGTGGGAAGCCTTGTGTGATGGCTGTGGCAAGTGCTGTTTGAATAAACTGATAGATGAAGACACCGACGAGTTAATACACACTAATGTGGCGTGCGAGTTATTGAATACGCATTCTTGTGCCTGTAGTAACTATGAGAATCGTTTTTCGATTGTGCCTGATTGTTTGAAGATCACTCGCGATAAGTTAGATGATTATTTTTGGCTGCCCTCAAGCTGCGCTTATCGGTTGTTGTCTGAGGGTAAGTCATTGCCCTCATGGCACCCCTTGCGCACCGGCTCTAAAAGCGCCATGCATAAAGCTGGGCAGTCCGTGAGAGGCAAGGTTGTGCCTGAGTCTAAAGCGGGCGCATGGGAAGATCATATAATTACATGGTCGAGTTGAACTTAAAACACAGCAAAACACAGCTTTAAGCCGTAAGCTATAAGCGGTCAGTTAGAGACAAGAGCAAGGCCTAACAAAAAATCGAACCCTAGTGGTTCGATTTTTTTGTTTGATGTGATTTTTAGCTGGGCGCTTGGTGCTAGGCGCTTGGCGCTGCTCTTCCAACGAATCTTACTAAAATAAACAAGCCTGCCAAGGCCGCTAATATCACAAAAATGCCTAGTAACCATTGCGGCATGCTTAACCCCATCCAGCTCCAAGAGACATCTGCACAATCCCCACTGGGGTAAAACAAAGCCGGTAGCCAACGATCGAGGGCCAACCAAGTTGGAAACTCCGCCACCGTCGAGCACTGGGTAAAGGGGGAGGGGTTAAACTGGTAGTTAATGTGCCCTTTGGCAAGTAATACGCCCTTAATTGCACTGGCAAGCCAACCAAGTAACGCCACACTGCTGATGAGCGCACTCTTAGGCGCAAGCCAACCTAAAGCACCTGCTAATATAATGCCGGCCAAGGCGGCCCTTTGATACACGCACATCACACAAGGGGCCATACCTTGGCCATACTGAAAGAAAAGGGCGATGGCGAATAACAAGGCACTGCCCAGTGTGAGCAGTGCCCAAGCAAAGCGTGAGCGAGAAAAGGCATATAACATAAGATGAACCCTATAAATGTTAAACAGGAACGCGGGAGTGGCGCTTGTAGAAAACTGGTCTGCTCTGTTACTATCACTCTTTGATTTCATTTAGGGTTTTATATGCAAAGCCTTTAATGTTTTTTACGTTAAGCCCATTAATAAATAGAGTGGTTTCATGGTCATTAAGGCACAAAGTCCCGCCAGTTTTGCGGAACAATATATCATAGAATCCATTTGGAACGGTCACTTTTCCCCCGGCACTATTTTGCCCGCCGAGCGTGAGTTATCTGAGTTAATTGGGGTGACCCGAACCACGTTACGCGAGGTGCTACAGCGCTTGTCTCGTGATGGTTGGCTGACCATTCAACATGGTAAACCCACCAAAGTGAATAACTTTTGGCAAACTTCCAGTTTAAATATTTTAGAAACCCTCGCGCGACTCGATGCAGATAAAATGCCCGAGCTGATTGATCATTTATTATCGGCGCGTACCCACATTAGCAGTATTTTTATTCGGGCAGCCATTAAAAATAACCCCGATAAGCTTAAAGAAGCGGTTGCTGAATTAGATGCCTTGCCTGATGAGGCCGACGCCTACGCGACCTTTGACTATGAGTTGCACCAGCAGCTGGCCTTTGCCTCGGGTAATCCTATTTATGGTTTAATTTTAAATGGTTTTAAAGGTTTATATTGCCGTGTAGGCAGTTACTACTTTTCACAGCCAAGTACCCGCCAGCTGGCCGCCAAGTATTACCGAGATTTAGCGGCGCTGGCAGAGCAGGGCTCACTTAATCTAGTCAGTGAGCGGGTTCGAGACTACGGCAAGGCGTCGGGCTTGTTGTGGCTCGAGATGCGTGAAAATGTTCCTGCAGATTTTATTGAAAACTAACGCCTCGCTTTTACTCCTTATGACTCTTTTAACGGGGGGCAGCGGCCAATAATATTGGCGCTGCCCTCGGTGTTTTCTTGCTCTAAAATAACATTAAAGCCCCAGAGTTGATGAATATGCTTGAGCATTTCGCAGTGGGAGTCGGCCAGTGGAATACGGTTGTGCGGCACATAGCGCAAGGTCAGTGAACGATCGCCTTTTATCTCTACGTTATGCACTTGAATGTTGGGCTCTAAATTAGCCAAGTTATACTGATCTGACAGTGTTTGGCGCAGCGCTTTATAGCCTTGTTCATCGTGAATGGCAGATATTTCAAGGTAACTTAGGGTGTCGTCGTCTGACACCGCAAACAAATGCAGATCGCGCATTACCTTGGGCGATAAAAACTGACTAATAAAACTCTCATCTTTAAAGTTCTCCATGGCAAAGTGTAATGTTTTCACCCAATCGGAGCCGGCTATATCCGGAAACCAGGCTTTATCTTCAGCAGTGGGGTGCTCACAAATACGGCGTAAGTCGACAAACATTGCAAACCCCAGCGCGTAAGGGTTAATACCTGAGTAGTGGGGGCTGTTATAGGGAGGTTGGTAGATAACATTGGTATGGTTATGCAGTATCTCCAACATAAAGCTGTCGGTAACTAAGCCCTCGTCATACAGATGTTGAGTAATGGTGTAATGCCAAAAGGTCGCCCAGCCCTCATTCATAACCTGAGTTTGTTTTTGCGGATAAAAATATTGGCTTATTTTACGGACAATACGCACTATCTCTCGCTGCCATGGCTTGAGTAAGGGCGCGTTTTTCTCGATAAAGTACAGTAAGTTTTCTTCTGGCTCCGCGGGATAACGCGGCTTGGGGGCAGCCTGCTCCTCTGCGGCGCGGGGTAAGGTTTTCCACAGCTCGTTGACTTGAGTTTGCAGATAAGCTTCTCGTGCTTTTTGGCGGCGTTTTTCTTCGGCTAACGATAACTGCTGTGGGCGTTTATAACGATCAACGCCATAATTCATTAGCGCGTGGCAACTGTCGAGCAAGGCTTCAACGGCTAATACACCGTGTTTTTCTTCACATTCACTAATGTAGTGTTTGGCAAACAGTAGGTAGTCAATAATGGACTCGGCATCGGTCCAGGCTTTAAATAAATAGTTATTTTTAAAAAAAGAGTTATGCCCATAACTGGCATGGGCGATCACCAGTGCCTGCATGGGCAGGGTATTTTCTTCCATTAAGTAGGCAATACAGGGATTAGAGTTAATGACAATTTCATAAGCGAGGCCCATTTGTCCGCGTTTGTACGTTTGCTCAGTTTGAATAAACTTTTTACCGTACGACCAATGATGGTAGCCAATGGGCATGCCAATGCTGGAATAAGCATCCATCATTTGCTCACCCATAATAATCTCTATCTGATTAGGGTAAGTACTCAGCCCATAATGTGCGGCAATACGAGCAATTTCACTGTGATAGGCTTCAAGTAGCTCAAAGGTCCAATCTGGGCCGTCACTTAATGGTTGAGTGCAAGTTTGGAATTCAATCATAGTTACCTCACGCCACCTGCTTTTTAAACAAGGCTCTAAAGACCGGATAAATGTCTGCTGGAGAGCGAATATGCTCCATAGCAAAATTGGGAAAACGACGGGCAATGGCTTGATATTCTTGCCACAAGCTTTGGTGCGCGCGCGTGGTTATTTCAATGTAGGCGTAATAGCGCACCAAGGACATAATGTCGTCTTCCATTAACGTTTTACACTGAGGTGAATCATCGGCCCAGTTATCGCCGTCGGAGGCTTGAGCGGCATAAATATTCCACTGCTCTGGGGGGTACCGTTCATCAATGACTTTTTTCATTAATTTTAAAGCACTGGATACTATGGTGCCGCCGGTTTCTTGGGAGTAAAAAAACTCTTGTTCGTCAACTTCTTTGGCTTGGGTGTGGTGGCGAATATAGACCACTTCCACGTTTTTATAGGTGCGGGTTAAAAACAAATACAATAATAAATAAAAACGCTTGGCCATGTCTTTGGTCGCCTGATCCATCGATCCCGACACGTCCATAAGACAAAACATGACCGCTTGAGTGGAGGGAATGGGGCGTTGCACAAAATTGTTAAAACGCAAATCAAAGGTATCAATAAAAGGAACGGCAGCAATGCGGCGTTTAAGCTCAATAATATGCTGCTCTATGGCCTGTATGCGCTCATAGTGTTGCGCGGGGTGGCGACTAAGCTCAACTAGCTCTTGTTCAAGCTCGGCTAAGGTTTTCTTTTTGCTCGCTTGTAGCGCCATGCGTCTTGCTAGTGACTGGCGCAATGAGCGCACAATATTGATATTACCGGGTACGCCATCTGTGGAATAGCCGGCACGAAAGGTTTTCATTTCACTGATTTTATTCAGTTTGTTTTTTTCAAGATTAGGCAGTGCTAAATCATCAAATAATAAATCTAAATACTCCTCTTTTGAGATATTAAACACAAACTCGTCTTGTCCTTCTCCTTGGTCACTCGCCTCCCCTTGGCCGCTGCCTCCGCTCGCTCCACCGGGAGGCCGCTCTATTTTATCTCCTTTAACAAACTGGTCGTTACCGGGGTGAACTTGCTCTCTGACACCGCCTTTGCCTTGATGAAAAATAGGCTCAGAAATATCCCGGGCCGGAATAGAGACACTCTCACCCTTGTCTATGTCTTGAATACTGCGCTTAAGTACCGCATCTGATACCGCCTTTTTGAGTTGTTGTTGGTAGCGGCGGATAAAGCGCTGCCGATTAACAGCGCTTTTATTGCGGCCATTTAGTCGTCTATCGATAAAATGCGCCATAGTGTTCCCATCCTTGGCTAATTAACTGGACTTACGCACGCGTAAGTACCATTCAGATAACAACCTCACTTGCTTGCGGGTATAGCCTTTTTCCATCATGCGCTCCACAAAGTCATCGTGCTTTTTCTGCTCATCGGCACTGGTTTTGGCATTAAAGGAGATAACCGGCAGTAGCTCTTCGGTATTAGAGAACATTTTTTTCTCGATGACGGTTCTTAACTTTTCGTAACTGGTCCAGTTGGGGTTTTTACCGGCATTATTGGCGCGGGCTCTTAATACGAAGTTGACGATTTCATTACGGAAGTCTTTGGGGTTGCTGATCCCTGCTGGTTTTTCTATTTTTTCTAGCTCGGCATTGAGGGCGGCGCGATCAAACAGCTGCCCGGTGTCTGGATCTCGGTACTCTTGGTCTTGAATCCAAAAGTCGGCGTAGACGACATAGCGGTCAAAAATATTCTGCCCGTATTCAGAATAAGACTCTAAATACGCGGTTTGAATTTCTTTGCCGATAAATTCAACATACTTAGGAATAAGGTAACCTTTAATAAACTCAAGGTAGCGCTCTTGTACCTCTTGTGGAAATTGCTCCCGCTCTATTTGCTGCTCGAGTACATAGAAAAGATGTACCGGGTTAGCGGCCACCTCGGCATGGTCAAAGTTAAACACCCGCGATAATATCTTAAAGGCAAAACGGGTCGATAACCCTTGCATGCCTTCATCGACACCGGCGTAATCGCGGTACTCTTGGTAAGACTTGGCTTTAGGGTCGGTGTCTTTTAGGCTTTCACCGTCGTAAACACGCATTTTGGAGTAAAGATTAGAGTTTTCCGTTTCTTTCATGCGTGACAGCACACTAAACTGTGCCAAGGTTTCTAAGGTGCCAGGCGCGCACTTAGCGTTAGCAAGCTCACTGTTATGCAGCAGTTTTTGGTAAATCTCAATTTCTTCGCTGATCCGTAAGCAGTAAGGCACTTTAACGATATAAACACGGTCTAAAAACGCCTCGTTATTGCGGTTGTTTCTAAAGTGCTGCCATTCTGACTCATTAGAGTGAGCTAAAATAATGCCTTCAAAGGGCAGGGCAGACAGCCCCTCGGTACTGTTGTAGTTTCCCTCTTGCGTGGCCGTTAATAAGGGGTGTAATACCTTAATAGGTGCCTTAAACATCTCGACAAATTCCATTAGTCCCTGATTAGCCTTACATAAAGCCCCCGAGTAAGAATAGGCATCGGCATCATCTTGAGAGAAATGCTCAAGTTGTCGAATATCGACCTTACCCACTAAAGATGAAATATCTTGGTTGTTATCATCACCGGGCTCGGTTTTAGCGATGGCAATTTGGTCAAGAATTGAGGGGTAGACCTTTTCTACTTTAAAGCGGCTAATGTCGCCCCCGTATTCGTGCAGACGTTTGACCGCCCAAGGCGACATAATGGCGCGGAGATATCGCTTAGGAATGCCATACTCTTGCTCTAATACGGCGCCGTCTTCTGTGGCATCAAACAAACAAAACGGATGGTCGTTGACCGGTGATCCTTTAATGCGATAAATGGGCATTTTTTGCATTAAGGCTTTAATGCATTCGGCTAATGATGACTTACCGCCCCCTACCGGACCTAATAAGTACAAAATTTGCTTTTTTTCTTCCAGCCCTTGTGCGGCATGTTTGAGGTAAGAGACAATTTGTTCAATGCTGTCTTCCATACCATAAAATTCGGTAAAGGCCGGATAGCGGGCGATGACGCGATTAGAAAACAGTCGGCTTAATCTGGGGTCTTGTGCGGTATCTATCATCTCGGGTTGACCAATGGCCATCAGTAAGCGTTCTGCTGCCGACGCATAACAAGCTTTGTCTTCTCGACACATATCTAAGAATGTTTGCAAGCTATATTCTTCTTCCTGCGCTTTTTCGTAACGTGTTTGAAAATGCTCAAAAATACCCATAGTACTCTCTCCCTAGCGCTAAACATGGCTAACGCACTCTTTATTAGCCTATGTGTTGCGCACATGTCGTTCTTCCCTGATGAAAGATTAGACACAAATTTGCTATTGCGCTTGTGTAACTGTCAGAAATATCAAAGTTTTTGTGAAGTCGTGGGCTGTCATTGATTTTTAAAGCGGGTAAGGGGAGGTCTAAACGGCTAGGTTTGCCGCTAAGTGGCGGTGCAGGGCTATGGTATCGGCTTATTTGTGCTATTAAACTTCCCTTAACGTTAGGGGAGTGGTTGGTTAATTTTTTATCTAAATAGTTTTTACTCGCTTTTTTAACGTTGACTTCACATTTCGCTACGGTTAGATTGAAAACACATTGCAGGTTAGTCCGTTAATCGGCTTAAAAGGTTAATGGACTACTATGATGTGTAGCTCTGTTTAAGCACGTTTCCGTTTATTTTGCCCTCGCTTGCGAGGGTTCTTTTTTATCCCTCCCACACCTAAATATAGACACTTACGTTAACGTAAGGGATGTGTTGATACTATCAACTCGTTTTGCTTATGCCTCTGTAAAGGAATGGAATATGTCTCAGTTAAGCCAACATGCGGTGGTAACTCAAGAAGGCGACTTTGTGGTGCAGTTTACTTCTCCGATACCGGCTTACTTTCGTTATCGTTCGTGGGCGACGGGGTTTAATACTGAGGTCACATTTAGTTATGCCAACATACATAATGGCTGAGACATTAATTATCACGCAACCATAAGATTAAGAATGGAAATTGAAGAACGGATCGCAGAAAAGATTATTGCGCGCACCAAAGGCTTGATCCCCTACGACATTAATGTGATGAACAAGCAGGGCATAGTGGTGGCTTCCACCGATGCTACTCGTATGGGGCTGGCGCACTCGGGGGCGAGCTGGGTTATTGAGCATCAAGAAACTATGATAGTGGCGCATGCCGATACCCGTTATTTAGCTGGCGCCAAGCCGGGTGTGAACCTGCCCATTGCCTATCAAGGCCATTGCATTGGCGTGGTGGGCATTACAGGCGAACCAGAGCAAGTGTGTGAGTTAGGCGCGTTATTAAAAATGACCGCCGAGCTATTAGTTGAACAAAGTCGAGAAAAAGACGCGGCGCTATTATTAGGCATCGAAAAAGAAAATTTCTTAAAACAGTTAGTTACCGGTCAGTTGGATAGCACACAAGCGGTGGCGGCATTAAAAAAAGTGCACTTAAGCCGCCGCTTTCCCGCGCGTTGCGTGATTTTTAAGCCTGACAATACCCTTTTAGACTATCAACAAAAGCTTGCCCTCACTCCAATGTTAGCCTTGGCCGTTAAGGGGTGGTTTTTCTTTAGTCAAGAATCAGGCTTAACGGTGGTGCTAGATGCCAAAGAAGAGAAAAAGACCAGCCTTGCCAAAATTGCCCCAATGTTGCCCCACCCGTTGACCATAGGGGTAGGAGCAAGCGTAGATTCAATCGAACAGCTCGCTCTTTCTTACGCCAGTGCCGCCGCGGCTATGGCGTTTGGTCAAGCACAAACAACTGACCTTAGCGCCGCTGTATATTGTTATGAAGCTCATAAAGAAAAAATTATTATTTCATCCGAGGTAAGCGGCTGGCGTAAAGATGAGCTGACTAAAGAATATCGAGCCTTGGTTAATCAAGACCCCCATGGCACCTTGCGACTGACGTTGCGCACCTTAATATCATCGTCAGTAGATATGAGCACCTGTGCGCATCGCTTAAATATTCATCGCAATACCCTGCGTAATCGCCTAGATAAAATAGAGCAGATAACGGGGGTGGATTATAAAAAGTTAGATCAGCTATTTAGGCTTTATTTGGGGAATATTATTCTTGATTAACAACGAATAACACCGTTAACGCTGATTGCACAGAAAACTTGGCCTTATATTGTGCAAATGCACATGGCATTTTGTATGCAAAGCATCGATACTATGACTCACTTTGCAGAAACCATTGAAGGTACTCAACATGAAAAAGATTGTTATTGCTCCTGACTCTTTTAAAGAAAGCTTAACGGCACTGGAAGTAGCCGAAGCGGTCAAACAGGGTTTTTCTTCGGTTTATCCTGATGCTGAGTACTGCTTAGTTCCAATGGCCGATGGCGGTGAAGGCACAGTAGAGGCTTTGGTGGCCGTCACCGACGGTAAAACCGTGCATACTCAAGTTACGGGCCCGGCAGGCACTCAGGTTGAGGCGCATTATGGCCTCTTAGGTGACGGTAAAACTGCCGTAATTGAAATGGCGTCGGCTTCTGGTTTACATCACGTTGCCCAAGATGATCGCGACCCGTGCACGGCTACCTCTCGGGGCACAGGTGAGCTTATTCGCCATGCACTTGATGCCGGTGTACGCCATATTATTGTGGGCTTGGGCGGCAGTGCCACCAATGATGCCGGCATGGGCATGTTAGCCTCGTTGGGTGTGAAGTTCACCGATGCCCAAGGCAATGTAGTGGCGGATGGCGGTGCGGCCTTAATCGATGTTAAACACATTGACGCCAGCGAACTGCACCCTGCTATGGCTGAATGTACCTTTGAAGTTGCTTGTGATGTCGATAATCCCTTGTTAGGCGAAAGAGGGGCAACCGCCATCTTTGGTCCACAAAAAGGGGCAGACAAGCAGGCACTTGCCACATTAGAAAAGTCGTTAACGCACCTAGCCGATGTATTGGTAGAAAATGGCTTTAGCGATCAGCGTGAGCAGCAGGGCGCAGGTGCTGCCGGTGGCATGGGCTTTGGTATGATGACCTTTATGAAAGCTACCTTTAAGCCAGGTATTGAAATTGTGGTTGAAGCCACTAACCTCAAAGAAGTGGTGAAAGGGGCGGATTTAGTGATCACCGGCGAAGGTCGCCTCGACAGCCAAACTATTTATGGTAAAACGCCCATTGGTGTAGCCAAAACTGCCAAGCTGTACGATATTCCCGTGATTGGTATTGCCGGTAGCCTAAGCTCAGATGTGGGTGTGGTGACCGAGCACGGGATTGATGCGGTGTTCTCTATTATGCCAAGCGTGATGACGCTGCAAGAAGCTTTTGCCGGTGCTAAAGATAACCTGATCTTTAATGCCAAAAACATCGCCACTGTTATGGCGATGAAAGCCAAGTAAGGGTTGTAGTTTATGAGGCACAATACAAGGTATTGCGCCTTATAATACCAACCATATTAAAGAAATAGTCAGCTTTACTTGCTGCAAAAGCCGAACAAAGGGGTGACTCCACCGACACGCTGCAAGCACTTCCCTGTGGCGCTCAGCACATGACATCCCTGTCATGTGATGGCCGGTGGAGTCACTCCCTTTATACGGCCATCAGCTACTGAGTCACCTGTTAGCAGCTTCACAGACAAATATTTAGTGTATTTGGTATAACTGATTATTTATTACTGAAATGACTAAAATGCAAAAAGCCCGCTCATTGAGCGGGCTTTTTAATGTGTGGTGCGTCCTAGTGGATTCGAACCACCGACCCCTACCATGTCAAGGTAGTGCTCTAACCAACTGAGCTAAGGACGCAGCGCTATTATAATTGGTACGCCCTAGTGGATTCGAACCACCGACCTCTACCATGTCAAGGTAGCGCTCTAACCAACTGAGCTAAGGGCGTATTCCGTATTAAGCGAGCGCAATAGTAGCCAAGGCATGAGTAGTAGGCAAGCCTTTTTTGTGACTATAGCTGCTGATGCCGTACAACTGCCTGACTTATGGTCAAAGTGGTGAAAGTTCACACCGCTTTAAAAATTGCTGCCAAACCTTAGCATGTTTAAGGGTGAGGTGGCGATAACGCACATACACCTGACTATTTAGCCCTTGCGCCACTTGTTGGCGATAAGCGTGCATAAGTGCGTCTTTTTCTTCCGGCGGCGTAAGACTTGTGCTGAGCAAAGGCGCTAACTGCACAAACTGGCGATCAATTTGGCCTAAATAGCGCTGAATGTCTTTAATATAATAATGCTGCATGGCATTACGTAAACGCTTGGCGTCTGTTCGCTCTGCTCGGCGACAATCAAGCTGCTTGAGTTGCTGTAAAAATTGAATACTCTGCTCAAGATAATGAGCCCCACTGTGCAGGGAATAAAACAAGCGCCCTAAGTAGTGATTTTGATATAAGCCTGCCAGCGCCTCACTCAGTAATTCGTTACTTATGGGCTGCAAAGGTCTGTTACCTTGTGCTTGCTGATATAGATCGTTAAATAGGCTCAGCGCGTGCAGCGTACTGTGATAGCCCGCCTGTTGTTCAAAGGGTAGGGTTTGTCGTCGCGGAGCCAGGGCGGCTCTAAGCTCTGGCTCGGCTATCATCATATTCCAGAAAAAGCGGGGTAATAATGGCTGTTTTTGCTGACTAATGTTTGCCAACCAAGCCTGTAACTTAGGATCTGAATGTTCAGTTTGGCAGGCATGTAAGCCGTATTGAAATTGCAGATGATATAATAGCTGCCCCGCCGCACTTTGGCTTTTGCCGACCGGACCGTTATGCTCGGCCACCAACTCAAATAACCCCTCGCATTGCCCCAGTTGCAGGGCATCTAACACACCACTGCTAATCTGTTCTTGATGCGCGACCAGCAAGCGTTGGCTGGGTAAATCAGGCAGTGTGGGCACAGGCGTTAAGCTGGGCGCATCCACCTTTAATACATGTGCGAGGCGCGTTAAATAAGTTTGAAAGTGACTTTCTAGATCATTGTTAGGGCTACATGCCATCAACCAAAGGCAGGTTAGCCCGACGATTATGTTCGACCCTCGCATAAATCACCCGTAATCGCCAAATTAATGAGAAAGCTGCGATGGATAACGCAATTAAAAAGCCCACCCAAAACCCGTGAGGCCCCATGGGGGGCACTAGCCAGTCTGTCATACCCAGTACCATACCAATAGGTAAACCGCATAACCAGAAGGATGAGAAGGTAATATAAAAGATAGTTTGCGTATCTTTATAACCCCGTAAGGCTGCTGCTGCAATCACCTGTGCCGAGTCTGATATCTGATATAAAGACGCCAATAATAACAAACTGGCGGCTAAGGTTAACACTTCGCTGTTATCGGTATAAATGCTACCAATCCAATAGCGACCAGCCACGGTGGAAATGGCACACAGTAATGCAATAAAGCAGCCAAAGATGATGCCAACAATACTGATGACCTTAGCACGCTCTGCTTGATACTCGCCTAAGGTATGGCCAATGCGAATGGTCACTGCCATGCCTAAGCTAAGAGGGATCATAAAAATAATGCTAGAAAAGTTAATGGCTATTTGATGACCGGCCACAATTTCAGTGCCTAATGGTGCTAACAATAAGGCCACCACGGTAAACAGCGTTACTTCACAAAAAATGGCCATAGCGATAGGAAAACCCAGTCGACATAATCGGCCTATTTGTGGCCAGTTGGGAGGTGTTAACCGAGAAAGTACATTAAATGGCTGCAATAAGGGGGACTTATGGGTGTAAATAATCATGCCCAATAGCATAACCCAAAATACCAAGGCCGAGGCATAACCGCAGCCCACTGCCCCTAATTGAGGCAAGCCTAATTTGCCATGGATCAATATATAGTTGGCCGGTATGTTCACCATTAAGCCAATAAATCCGATAATCATAGTGGGCAGTGTAAAAGACAGCCCTTCGCTAAAGTTACGCAATACTTGGTATAAGGCATAAGCGGGCATGCCCCATAAAATGGCGTGCAGATAGCCGGCGGTTTTTTCTGCCAGTAATGGCTCTACATTCATCCAATGCAATGCCAGTGGCGAATAATATAAGACTAACATAGCGGGCAGAGTGACCAATACAGTGAGCCAAAAGCCCTGATGCACAGCCCCTGCGACTTCACTTTGGCGACGCGCGCCATTTAATTGCGATATTATGGGCGTTAGCGCCATAATAACGCCTTGTACCAGTAAAATAAGTGGCAACCAAAAGCTGGTGGCCACCGCCACGGCGGCTAAGTCGGTGGCACTGACTTGGCCGGCCATAATGGTATCGACAAAGCTCATGGAAGTTTGTGCTACCTGCGCCACTAAAATAGGGGCGCACAGACGCATTAAACGAGGAATTTCAAGCAAATAGGGCATAAAGCGCATGGTTTTTCTCACAGAAGCTAAAAGCGATATTGACGCGAAGAGGGGGCGTCTTTAATGGTAAAGTATTGAGAGTTTACCATTGGCTGGGAATATAACCTTGCCGCAGTGCATTTCCCACTATTTTCACTTGTTTTTAAATAATTATTGTAAAGGAAGCAGCATGTTTACCGGAATCGTACAAGGCCAAGGCGCAGTGTTAGACATTATCGAAAAAGCGGATTTTCGTACTCACATAGTACAATTGCCCCCCGCATTATTACCCGGCCTTGAACTGGGTGCCTCTGTTGCACATAACGGCTGCTGTTTAACGGTGACCGCCATAGAAGGCGAGGCGGTAAGCTTTGACCTGATGCAAGAAACCTTGCGGGTGACTAACCTAGGTACGCTTAAGGTGGGGGATCGGGTTAATTTAGAAAGAGCGGCACGCTTTGGTGATGATATAGGTGGCCATGCTATGTCTGGCCATATTATGGGCATGAGCGCCTTACTGGAGCAGCAGGTTACGGACACCAACACCACTTTGTGGTTTGCTTTGCCTGAATCACTGGCTAAATATGTGTTTACTAAAGGTTACATTGGTATAGACGGCATTAGCTTAACAGTAGGCGAAGTACAAGCAGACCGCTTTGCCGTGCATTTGATCCCAGAAACCCTTGAACGCACAAATTTAGGGCGTATTACGCCAGGTGTTCAGGTGAATATTGAAGTTGATCCACAAACCCAAGCCATTGTTGATACGGTTGAGCGAGTATTAGCACAAAAATAATCTTTGCTCTTGCTCTAGTGAGCGTCGCATAAAGCGTACTCACTAGAGCGTTAGCTTTAATATATTAAGTTATGCCAACATACATAAGTTATATTGATATAATCACACTAAATTAAAATATCTGCTCATCATCAGCACTCACGCTCAGTTCAACTTCATCGGTTTGTTCATTACAAGTCAAAACTAAGTGCATGGGATGGCAGCAGACACTGCAATCTTCAATATAATCTTGATCTCCCGCGCTGGCATCCAGTGTTACGCTAATATGCTCTGCGCAATAAGGGCATTGAATGGTTTTCTCAAAGAAGTCTTTCAAGGACGATCCCTCCTAAACAATCAGCCTGTCGTTATATACTAGCAAACAATTGCCGCCTCACGCTTCACTTAAGCCTCGACACGATCGCCCGCCGTCTAGAGCAATAATTTGTCCGGTTAAATAAGTCGGACCCGCCAGTAAAAAGGCCACGGTTTCGGCAATTTCGTGGGCTTGTCCTAAGCGACCCATAGGAATGCTGCTTAATACATGCTGCTTTTGTTGCTCACTAAGATTATGTGCAGGCCAGAGAATAGCGCCTGGCGCAATGCCATTAACTCGAATATTGGGGGCCAGCTCATTAGCCAACCCTCGGGTGAGGGTGGCTAGGGCATTTTTCGCCATGCTATATAACAAATGATCTTGTAAGCCTTTTTCAGCATGAATATCCACTATATTGACAATGGACCCCTGCGATGAACGCAGCGCAGGCAATAAGGCTTGGCTTAAAAAGTAGGGCGCAGCGGCATTGGTGCTCATTAAATCTTGCCATTGTGCAGGGGTGCTAGACGCGAATGGGGTTGGATAAAAACTGGAGGCATTATTAATTACCCCATCTAATTGCCCAAAACAATTAACGGCACGTTCAGCCATGGAGGGGAGTTGCTCTAGCTGCACTAAATCTTGGCAGATTAACAGTACGCTATCTGGTGTTCGCGCATTCAGCTCTTGTTGCAGGGCCTGTGCTGCAGTTTCGCTCTTATAATAGTGCAGCACTAATCGATAACCCAATTGGTGCAAGTGGCGGCTTATTTCGGCGCCTATGCGCTTAGCGGCACCGGTCACCAATATCACAGGGGCAGACATGAATTCTCCTAGCGGTGATAACTGAAAGTCGATTTTAGTCGTACAGCTCAATTGATTTGTTAACAAAGAGCCCATAGTGTTTGTAAGATACTCACACAGAGATTGCGACATTGTCGGTTAGCTTAACAGCGTAACCCAAATACCTAAACCGTCGCCGAATAGGCTAGGAGTGTAAATGCTAGAACAACTTAAACAATGGTTTGCGATGGACGATAGTGCTGCAGATACGCATAACGCGGCTAACAAAGACATGGCTATTACCGCTTTATTAAGTCAGGTAATGCTGGCCGATGGCGAAATTAGCCCCCTAGAGCAACAACAGCTTGAACGTTTAGTGACCAAGCTCACGCAGCAAACGCCAGATGTAATACAGCAGTTATTAGCGCAAAGTCGCGCACAGCGAGATAATGTGGTGTCGCTTTATGAGTTTACTTCTCAGTTAAAAAGCTTACCCATTGCAGAACGCGAAGACATTCTCTATAGCTTATGGGCGCTGGCGTTTAGTGACGGCACATTAGACCCTGAAGAAGAAGGGGTGATCCGCCAAGTTGCCGAGTTATTATATGTGCCTCATAGTCGCTTTATTTGGCTAAAACAACAGGCACAAGATAAGGCAGGTATATCGAAATAAGCTTAGCGGTGTAAGAGTACCCAGACGTCATGCGCAGATCTGGTAGCCACTGGGTGATTCTGATAATATGCGCTCCCTCAATCTGTGCCGCTTTTATCATATATAAAAGATGTGCCACTCTGGCCACGTACGCCAGCGTGATTGAACGCAATGAAGCTTGTACATAATCTGGGTTCATTTTCATCTACTACACGTGCGCTTTGGTAGGGTGCACCACTGTTAAGGACAATTCATGCCGACAATTACTCTTCCCGATGGTAGCCAACGCCACTTTGATCATGCCGTTTCTGTTATGGATGTGGCGTTAGATATTGGCCCAGGTTTAGCCAAAGCCTGTATTGCTGGGCGTATCGATGGTCAGCTGGTTGATGCTTGCGAATTAATTGAAGCAGATGCACAACTTGCCATTATTACCGCGAAAGACCAAGAAGGCTTAGAAATACTGCGCCACTCTTGTGCTCACCTGTTGGGTCATGCCATTAAGCAACTTTGGCCACAAACCAAAATGGCGATTGGTCCCGTTATCGATAACGGTTTCTATTATGATGTTGACCTAGACCATACCCTAACCGAAGAAGATATCGCTAAGCTTGAAAAGCGTATGCAAGAGTTAGTAAAAACTAACTATTCGGTTATTAAGAAAAAAGTGAGCTGGCAAGAAGCCCGTGACCTCTTTGCTGAGCGGCATGAACCTTACAAAATAGAGATCTTAGATCAAAACGTAAGCCAAGATGACCGCCCAGGTCTTTACTATCACGAAGAATACGTAGATATGTGTCGTGGCCCTCATGTGCCCAGCATGAAGTTTTGTCAGCACTTTAAACTGCAAAAGACCTCAGGCGCGTACTGGCGTGGCGATTCAAAAAACAAAATGTTGCAGCGCATTTACGGCACCGCGTGGGCCGATAAAAAAGCCCTTAAGGGCCACTTACTGCAATTAGAAGAAGCGGCCAAGCGTGATCACCGTAAAATTGGTAAACAACTCGACTTGTACCATATGCAAGAAGAAGCACCGGGCATGGTGTTTTGGCACAACGACGGCTGGACCATTTTCCGTGAGCTTGAGCAGTTTGTGCGCGATAAGCTACGTGAATACGACTATGAAGAAGTAAAAGGTCCATTAATGATGGATCGCCTGATGTGGGAACGTTCTGGGCACTGGGAAAAATACGCCGATTACATGTTTACCACCAGTTCAGAAAATCGTGATTATGCGATTAAGCCAATGAACTGCCCAGGGCACGTGCAAATTTTTAACCAAGGCTTAAAGTCTTATCGCGACTTACCCCTACGTATGGGGGAGTTTGGTAGCTGTCACCGTAACGAACCAAGCGGGGCTTTACATGGCTTAATGCGCGTACGGGGCTTTACCCAAGACGACGCCCATATATTCTGTACCGAAGAGCAAATACAGTCTGAAGTATCGGATTGTATTAAGCTGGTGTATGACACATACCAAACGTTTGGCTTTAATGACATAGTGGTTAAACTGTCTACGCGCCCAGAAGAGCGTATTGGCAGTGATGAAGCTTGGGATCAAGCCGAGCTTGCATTACAAGATGCGCTTACTGCCGCTAACATTGAATATGAATTACAGCCCGGCGAAGGGGCTTTTTATGGTCCTAAAATTGAGTTTACGCTGCATGATTGCCTGAATCGTGCTTGGCAGTGTGGTACAATACAACTTGATTTCGCACTACCTGGCCGCTTAGGAGCCAGTTATGTAGGTGAAGATAACGAACGGCATGTGCCGGTTATGATTCACCGTGCTATCCTAGGGTCAATCGAGCGTTTTATTGGTATTTTAATAGAAGAGTATGCGGGCCTGTTTCCAACTTGGCTGGCTCCCACTCAAGCAGTGGTGCTCAATATTACCGATAATCAGGCCGATTACGCACTCAATCTCACAAAAAATCTGAATAATCTTGGTATTAGAGCCAAAGCAGACTTGAGAAATGAGAAAATAGGCTTTAAAATCCGTGAACATACTCTGAAGCGGGTACCTTTTATGCTGGTTTGTGGCGACAAAGAAGTTGAAGCCGGCAAGGTAGCAGTACGTACCCGGAAAGGACAGGACTTAGGCACCTTCGATATTGAAGAGCTGAGCTTGCTATTACAGCAAGAAGTTCGCACTCGCGGAAAGAAAACAGTGGAGGATAGGTTATAAAAGGCGCTAAAAGAGGGAGCAAACCAGCTCCACGAAATCGACTGAATGAAGAGATCCGACTACCAGAAGTTCGCTTAGTCGGCCTCGAAGGCGATCCTTTGGGTGTGGTTCCTATTGCTGAAGCATTGGAGACTGCAGCCACTGCTGGTGTAGACTTGGTTGAAATCAGCCCCAATGCCGAGCCGCCCGTTTGCCGTTTAATGGATTACGGCAAGTTCCTCTACGAGAAGAGCAAGGCGAGCAAAGAACAAAAGAAAAAGCAGAAACAGATACAGGTGAAGGAAATTAAATTCCGTCCCGGTACTGACGATGGCGACTATCAGGTAAAGCTACGCAACCTGGTTCGCTTTTTAGAAGAGGGCAACAAAGCCAAAATCACCCTGCGTTTTCGTGGTCGTGAAATGGCGCACCAAGACCTCGGTTTCGATTTGCTCAACCGTATAAAAGCGGATTTGGACGAATTGGCCGTAGTTGAAGCCTTTCCAAAAATGGAAGGACGTCAAGCTGTTATGGTGCTAGCCCCAAAGAAAAAACAGTAAGGTTCAACAAGTAGCTGGGTAATCTTACTCAGCTCACCTTGTCTGTTTGTTATTATTAACAATGCGGAGTTATTATGCCGAAAATGAAATCGAATAAAGGTGCTGCAAAGCGCTTTAAGAAAACCGCGGGTGGCTTTAAGTGTAAGCAATCACACACCAGCCATATCCTCACAAAGAAGAGCACCAAGCGTAAGCGCCAATTGCGCGGTACTAACTTGGTAGAAGCAGCTGATGTTGCTCAAATTGCTTCAATGTTGCCTTACGCTTAAGAGGATTCTAAAAAATGGCAAGAGTTAAACGTGGTGTGACCGCTCGCGCGCGTCACAAAAAAGTATTAAAGCAAGCTAAAGGTTATTACGGTGCTCGTTCACGTGTCTATCGCGTAGCAGTACAAGCAGTAACTAAAGCCGGTCAATATGCATACCGTGACCGTCGCACCAAAAAACGTCAGTTCCGTCAACTGTGGATTGCGCGTATTAACGCTGCAAGCCGTCAGAACGGTCTTTCATACAGCCGCTTCATCAATGGCTTGAAAAAAGCTTCTGTTGAAATCGACCGTAAGATCCTGGCTGATATCGCAGTACACGACAAAACCACCTTTACCGCTTTAGTTTCTAAAGCAAAAGAAGCGCTGGCATAAGTCGTTAAGTCGATAACATAAGAAAAGGAGGCTTAGGCCTCCTTTTTTGTTGTCTGCAATTAAGTTCTATAGTGGCAGAAAAACCACAAATCCTTTATTATCAAGACCTTCAAATTTTTTAGTGTCTGCGTACGCGGGCAAGTGACGAGGAATACATGGATCAGCTGCAAGACGTAATCGTCAAAGCACAGGCGGAGATCCTGGCGGCCAGCAACGCCGGTGAACTAGATGAAATCCGGGTGCATTACATGGGTAAAAAAGGTTTTTTTACCGAACAATCTAAAGCCCTAGGTAAATTATCAGCCGAAGAGCGTCCCGCTGCCGGACAAGTGATCAACAAAGCCAAAAAAGCGGTGAACGACGCCATTAATAGTAAGCGTGAAGCGCTACAATTAGCGGAGTTAAACGAAAAGCTAGCCTCAGAGACATTAGATATTAGTCTGCCAGGCCGTCAACAAGCCGTGGGTGGTTTGCACCCAGTAACGCGCACCATTAAACGTATTGAGTCATTTTTTGGTGAGCTGGGTTTTCAGGTCGCTGAAGGACCTGAAATTGAAGACGACTTCCATAACTTTGATGCGCTCAATATTCCGGCCCACCATCCTGCACGCGCCGATCATGACACTTTTTACTTTAATCCTAAGCTGATGCTGCGTACGCAAACCTCTGGCGTACAAATTCGTACCATGGAGCACCAAGCGCCACCGATCCGTATTATTTCGCCGGGCCGCGTATATCGTAACGATTACGATCAAACTCATACCCCTATGTTTCATCAGGTAGAAGGTTTGCTGGTTGATGAAAATGTTAGCTTTGCGCAATTAAAAGGCGTATTGCACGACTTCTTGAATAACTTTTTTGAAGAAGACCTGCAAATTCGTTTTCGTCCTTCTTACTTCCCCTTTACTGAGCCCAGTGCCGAAGTGGATGTGATGGGTAAAAATGGCAAATGGCTAGAAGTATTAGGCTGTGGCATGGTGCACCCTAACGTATTGCGTTCAGTCGGTATTGACCCCGAGCGTTACAGTGGTTTTGCCTTTGGTATGGGCGTTGAGCGTTTAACCATGTTGCGCTACGGCGTAAACGACTTACGCGCATTTTTCGAAAATGATCTGCGTTTTCTTAAGCAATTTGGTTAAGCGGCTGGAGCAATAATGAAATTTTCAAAATTATGGCTGGAAGAGTGGGTGAACACCGGCCTAAATACAGAGGCGCTTGCCGAGCAAATTACCATGGCAGGCCTTGAAGTTGACGGCGTAGAGCCAGCAGCAGGGGACTTTAGCCAGGTTGTTGTGGGCGAAGTGGTCGAGTGTGGCCTACACCCAGATGCCGATAAATTACAAGTCACTAAAGTAAACGTAGGCGGGGATGAGCTCCTCGACATCGTTTGTGGTGCACCTAACTGTCGCCAAGGGCTAAAAGTCGTGGTGGCCGTGGTTGGGGCTGTATTACCTGGTGACTTTAAGATTAAAAAAGCCAAGCTACGAGGCCAAGCTTCTCATGGCATGCTGTGTTCTTACAGCGAAATAGGCATAGATTTAGACTCAAGCGGTATTATTGAGCTGCCAGCAGATGCCCCCATTGGCAGCTGCATACGAGAATATTTACAGCTTAATGATGATATTATCGAAATCGATCTCACCCCAAATCGAGCAGACTGTTTAAGTATTGCCGGTGTTGCTCGTGAAGTGGGAGTGTTAAATCAGCAAGACGTTAACTGGCCTGAAATTCCTGCGGTTGCCGCTACCATTGACGACTCGGTTAACATTAATTTAGCCGCCCCCGACGCTTGCCCGCGTTATTTAGGGCGCGTGGTTAAAAACCTAGATGTGTCAGCACCCACCCCATTATGGATGCAAGAAAAGCTACGCCGCAGTGGTATTCGCAGCATAGATGCGGTGGTAGATATTACCAACTTTGTGTTGTTGGAGTGGGGCCAGCCCATGCATGCCTTTGATCTGGCCACCCTAAAGGGTGACATTCAGGTGCGCATGGCTGAGTCTGGCGAAAAGCTAACTTTGCTTGACGGCAATGAAGTTACATTACAGCCAGATACCTTAGTGATTGCCGACAGTAAGCAGGCGATTGCCATGGCGGGTATTTTTGGCGGTGAAGCCACAGGGGTTACCGAACAAACCCGTGATGTATTACTGGAGTGCGCCTTCTTTAATCCGTTATCAATCACTGGTCGTGCTCGCCATTATGGTTTGCATACCGACTCTTCACACCGTTTTGAGCGGGGTGTCGATTATCAGCTGCAACATAAAGTGATGGAGCGCGCAACGGCACTATTACTGGATATTTGTGGTGGTGAAGCAGGCGCTGTAGTGGAAGCCGTAGCAGAAGAACACTTACCCAAGGCCAACACAGTTAGCCTACGCCATAGCACGTTAAATCGCTTAATTGGTATTGAAATTGGCGCCGAACAAGTGAGTGATATGCTGACCCGTTTGGGGCTAGCAGTGACCACCACGGCTGAAGGTTGGCAGGTACAAGTACCTAGCTATCGCTTTGACATTAGCATTGAAGAAGACTTGATTGAAGAAGTAGCCCGCATTTACGGCTACAACAATATTCCCGATCAAGCGCCAGTGGCAGGCTTAACCATGTCACAGCACAGTGAAGCTAAGCTGCCACTTAATCGCATAAAAGATGCCTTGGTTGATTTAGGTTATCAAGAAGCCATTACCTACAGCTTTGTTGATCCTAAACATCAAACCTTGATGTTTCCTGAGATAAAAACCATGGTGTTGCCACATCCTATTTCGGCTGATATGTCCGAAATGCGGGTCTCACTGTGGCCAGGACTGATTCAAGCAGCGGTATATAATCAAAATCGTCAGCAGCCAAGACTGCGTCTGTTTGAGCAAGGCTTAACCTTTATCCCCGATGAAAACGCTGAAAATGGTGTGCGTCAAACCCCTGTATTAGCCGGGTTAGTGATGGGCTCTGTGGTGGGTGAACACTGGGGCATGACCGATAAAGCGGTTGATTTCTTTGATGTAAAAGGGGACGTTGAAAGCCTGCTAGGTTTAACCGGCCAGCCACTGGAATTTTCCGTTACCCGTGCCAATATTAGTGCACTACATCCTGGTCAGTCTGCGGCACTGGTTTATCAAGGTCGCGAAGTGGGTACCTTAGGTGCTATACACCCAAGCTTATTACGAAAGCTCGGCTTAAAATCTCAAGCTTATGTGTTTGAGATTGAATTGAGTCCGCTTACACAACGCTTTGTGCCTGAAGCTGGCTCCGTTTCTCGCTTTCCGGCCAATCGTCGCGACTTAGCCTTAGTGGTAGCGCAAGATATTGCTGCAGGCGATATCCTTGATTTAGTTAGGAAAGTTGGCGGAAGTCAGTTAGTTGGCTTAAACTTATTTGATGTATACCAAGGTCAGGGTATTAGTGATGGCAAGAAGAGCTTGGCGCTTAGCTTGATATTACAAGATGCTCACCGCACTTTGGAAGAGAAAGAAATTGCCGATACGGTAACCCGTATTGTAACGGCGCTTTCTGACGAGTTTGATGCTTCCTTGAGGGACTGATATGGCATTAACCAAAGCCGATTTAGCAGAGCAGCTGTTTACTGAGCTTGGGCTATCTAAGCGTGATTCTAAAGAGATGGTAGAGGCTTTCTTTGAAGAAATACGCTTATCACTTGAGCAAGGCGAACAGGTTAAAATATCCGGTTTCGGTAACTTTGAGTTACGTAACAAAGGGGAGCGCCCAGGGCGTAACCCTAAAACCGGAGAAGATATTCCGATTTCTGCACGCCGAGTGGTGACCTTTAAGCCTGGGCAAAAGCTAAAAGCCAGAGTGGAACATTTATCACCGCCTGATGAGTCAGACGCTGCAACAAAATAAAATTAAGCCAGGCATAGTGCCTGGCTTTTTCTTAGCAGTTGGGTATTAGAGATTAGCGTTAATATAAAATCACTGTTAGCCTAACGCACAGGGTTCAATGACACCAAAAAGAGGGAAGCAGCCAGTGCATAAAGGTAATATAGTTATTCTCACTGGGGCGGGTATCTCTGCAGAGTCAGGGATAAGTACCTTTAGAGCCGAGGATGGCTTATGGGAGCAACATAAGCTAGAAGATGTTGCCACGCCTGAAGGCTATCAACGAAATCCTGAGCTAGTGCAGCAATTTTATAATGGTCGCCGCCAGCTTCTGCATGAAGTAGAACCGAACGCGGCTCATTTAGCGCTCGCAAAATTAACCGCACAATGGCCGGCCACCGTGACTTTAGTAACGCAGAATATTGACGATCTGCATGAAAGAGCCGGCAGTGACAATGTATTACATCTGCACGGCGAATTATTAAAAGCGCGTTGTCCACACAGTCAGCAAGCCATTGACTGGCCTGGAGATCTTAATATTGGCGACCTCTGTCAGTGTTGTCAGTTTCCGGAGCAGTTGCGCCCCCATGTGGTGTGGTTTGGTGAAATGCCGTTATTACTGGACCGCATTTATCAGGCATTAAGTGAAGCCAGTATTTTTATTTCTATTGGTACGTCGGGCAATGTGTATCCCGCCGCCGGCTTCGTGCACGAAGCTGCTATGCATAATGCTCATACTGTAGAAATTAATTTAGAGCCGAGCGAAGGAAAAAATCATTTTGCCGAACATCGCTACGGGCCAGCAACGGAAAAAGTAGTAGAATACGTTGAAGAGTTACTCAACAGCTAATTCTGATACAGACTGAAAAACCTCGACTGATCAACCAACACTTATGTTCAGTTAAGTATAATATATTGTAAGTATAAGAGATTTTAATGAATCAACGTCACATAAGAGATTACTTTTAAATGAATAAACCGCCATTTTCACGCTTGCATCAGTCGTTGCAACAAGGTTTTACGCTTTCGCCCAAAGCTATTTTTCAAGAGGCATGGCAGCGCATTATGGGCGCAAAAATGCCGATGTTACTGGCAGCCATTGGTGTAACCGGTTGCTGGTTAGTGCTTAATCAATTACTGGTCAGTGTTGGCGGAGACAGTGAAGAAATGTCTTGGCAAACCAGCCTGCTTGGCCTAGTGGTTTCGATGGTAATGGCACCCATGAGTGCATCTCTCGATATGATGGGGGTTCACCGTGCCGTTGATCGATCGATTAGGCCGAATCAAATTTTTGATTACTTTCGTTTTTTGCTGCCGCTTGCGGTTGCCAGCTTATTAATGGGACTGATTAGTAGTTTATTTTTACCACTTGGTCAATTGTTAGGCTTGCCAGCGGCATTTTCTTTGCTGCCTACCCTTATTTTAAGTATGGCGTTAATGTTCACCTTTCCACTTATTTTAGAAAAAGGCTTTACCCCAATACAAGCGATTACCACTTCGCTGCGCTTGTTTGCTCGCCAATGGCTGCCTTTGCTATCAGTACACTTACTACTGGCGTTATTATTTATGGTCGCCGTATTTACGCTGGGTATTGGACTAATTTGGGTAGTACCTATGTACCTTACCGTAAAAGGCATTATCTATCGCGAAGCCTGTGGGGTAGAAGGTAACACGCCTAGTTCAAACGAAGACACGCCTTCTTTACATTCGACCAAGGATCATTTTGACGCATGAAACATTCTTTTATTATTGCGATGTTACTCGCACTACCTAGCAGTCAGTTACAGGCGGCACCGTTAGAGCTGGGCTACAGTGGTTTTTTTAAATACATGGCGAAGGTGAAAAAGTCGAAGGTTGAGCATGCCGATCTGGGGTTTTATTTAAGCCGCACCGATGGTCAAGGCTTGTGTCAGATTGAGTCAGGTGTGGTAACGGTTGATGACGAAATACGAGGCGAGGTTGAGGTGTTGCCTCATCAACAATTTTTGCTTCCTAAAGATAAAGACTTGGATCTCGACAAAGCAATAGTAGCGTTAGAAATGGCTGGGACCACTGAATGTGATATTTCTATTCAAATTCAGTCTAACCTTGAGGGTGGTGACGTAACGCACACAGATTTACGCGCCGTTGAGCAAGATATGTATGTGTTATTACAAAAAATGGCAGGTTGGCCAGGTAAGTATTTTGTACCTGAGTTACAAGGCATTACTCTAACACCGGCCATGCCAGGGCAAGATATTAACGGACAATCTCAGCTTAAATTAAGCCAAGCACAATTAGCAGAAGAGGGCAGCTTCAACTTACCAGCGGTAAGAATTACCCCTTGGTTTTAAACAGACAGTCATACGCTTTACGCTGACCGCTATACGAAAAACTAAACCAGTTTTTTAACGTACAGCTTAAGGCGTAAAGCCTATGGCGACAATCTAGCTCTTATGTTTATCTGACCGCTTAAAACTGACAGCTGTTTCTGATTTATTTCAATTCTGTGATGGTGAGTCTCTCGCCTAAGGCAGCAGCGGACACACTTTCATTTTCATCAACAAAGCGCGATGCCACATCGGGTTTATCAAAACCAATATCGCCGCCATCTATTACGCCCGACAGGCTATTAATATTTTTAAAGTCAAACTGCTGATGATCAAGTAAGTGAGAAGGAACCACATTTTGTATGGCGCTAAACATGCTGGCGATACGGCCCGGAAAACGTGCATCCCAATCTTCAAGCATGGCTTTAATATTTTGTCGCTGTAGGTTTTCTTGTGAGCCACATAAGTTGCAGGGAATAATAGGGAAAGCCTTGGCTTGTGCAAAACTGACAATGTCTTTTTCATGACAATATGCCAATGGACGGATCACAACATGCTTGCCATTATCACTGACTAATTTAGGCGGCATCGACTTCATGGTGCCACCATAAAACATATTCAGCATTAAGGTTTCTAAAATATCATCTCTGTGATGACCCAAGGCAATTTTAGTCGCCCCTAACTCGCTGGCTGTGCGATATAAAATACCGCGTCTTAACCGAGAGCATAAAGAGCAGGTGGTTTTACCCTCAGGAATTTTATCCATCACAATAGAGTAGGTATCTTCTTCCACAATTTTATACTCAACACCTAACTCATCTAAGTACTGAGGTAGCACATGTTCGGGAAAGCCGGGCTGCTTTTGATCTAAGTTCACCGCTACAATATCAAACTGAATTGGCGCGTGGGCTTTTAAATGCAACAGTATATCGAGCATGGCATAACTGTCTTTACCCCCCGACAAACACACCATAATACGATCGCCATCTTCAATCATATTAAAATCATTAATAGCCTGACCTACATGTCGACGCAGCCGTTTTTGTACTTTATTGAAGCTAGCAGTTTGTGTAGCAGGCGGCGTTGATTGGCTTGAATTGGATGTGTTTGAAATAGACGTCATTGAAACAGAATCAGTAGAAACAGACATGATAACCCCAGCAAAAATACTGGGGCTATTATAGAGACTAGCGGCTTGAGGGCAAGCAAGTGAGAGAGATTAAATTATGATTCACTGCTGTCGGGTCTGAGTACTAATACATCACAAGCTAACTTATCAACGACATGCTCGGCGGTATTACCCAAGAGGGCCGCAGAAAAACCGGTGCGGCCTACGGAGCCTAAAATTACTAAACTGGCCTGGGTTTTCTCGGCACACTCAGGGATCACTTCTTCAGCTAAACCTTCTTCTAAATGCAAATGATCTGACGCTACATCAAAGCGTACGGCGTATTCATACAAGGTTCTTTCGTGATGTTTTTTTACCGCTGCTTTATACACGCTAGGATCAAAGTCTGGCAGCTCCAGCGCCATGTTCACCGGTGTAACAGGGTAGGCGTTCACCAAGTGCAAGTTAGCAGAAAGTAGCCGTGCTACTTCAGCGCTTTCAGTGATAATTTTACTGTTAAGTGACGCTTGTTCTTCTTCATCACTGCTACAGTTAACCGCCGCTAATACATTACCGCCCATACGCCAGTCTTGCTCTTTTACTAACAATACGGGGCACGGGCATTTGCGTAATAAATGCCAATCTGTGGGAGTAAAAATAAAAGATTGAATAAGTGTATGTTTGTGGGTGCTTTTCACCACTAAGTCGTGTTGAGCTTCTTCAACCTGTTGAATAATGGCTTCAAAGGGGCGGCTGTGCCACACCACTTTTAAATTAAATTTTATCTTACTATTGGCATAGGGGGTTAATAAGGTTTTTAACCATTCTTCACGTCCTTGCAGTACCCCTTCACGCATTTCATCACGCTCGGTGCTCGACAAAATAGACGTCATTTCATAAGAAAAATCATAAATAGGCATGAAGAGGGTGATATCGGCTTGCTCTTGCAATGCGGCTACAGACACAGCACGATGCAAGGCCGGTTGTGTTTCGGCAACCGGATCGATAACCACTAATATATGTTGATACTTAATCATAAGGTATCCCTCTTTATGAAAGTAAACTTCACGCTGACGGTGAATGGGACCTAGGCGTGCCGGCTAAGCAGGCCAGCTCCGGCAAATCGATAATTCGAATATACTTGCCATCGACTTCAATCATATTATTTTTTTGAAAACGACCTAACAATCGACTGACGGTTTCTACGGTCAGGCCTAAATAGTTGCCAATATCGCCACGAGTCATGGTTAACCTAAACTCTTTTGGCGAAAAGCCTCGCTCAGAGAAACGCGTAGATAAGCCATGCAAAAAGGAAGCTAAACGCTCTTCAGCAGTCTTTTTAGATAGCAGTAAGATCATTTGTTGATCGCCATTAATCTCGCTACTCATTAAGCGCATTATTTGCTGTCGTAAGCGCGGCATTGTACCTGCCAGATCGTCTAGCACTTCATACGGGATTTCGCAAACCATGGCGGTTTCTAGCGCTTGAGCAAAAGAAGGGTGGCTGCCATTATTAATCGCATCAAAGCCGATAAGATCACCGGCTAAGTGAAAAGCAGTAATTTGTTCATCACCTTGCTCGGTAATAGTGTAAGACTTAATAGTACCAGCACGAATGGCATACAAAGACTTCAGCTCTTCACCTGCTTTAAACAGCTCTTGGCCTTTTTGAATCGGCTTTTTACGCTCAATAATATTATCCAGCTCATCTAACTCATCAGAGTTAAGCCCAAGCGGAATACACAATTGACTAATGCTACAATCTTGGCAGTGAATGGAGCGACTGCTTGCAGCGGCTGTTTTAATAATGTTTTTTTGATTTCCCATAGCTCAATACTTTTGTGGTATCAATAACTAATCATAGCACCAAAAATAACCGCTTAATAGCTGCTTACAAGAGTGGTAGTGCTTGATAAAGCGTAAACAAACCATAACAAATCAATAAGATACCTGATACTTGGCGAAATTTAGGGTGATTTAACCAATGACGAAGTTGCCCAGCCAAGCCCCCTAGCGCTAATAAAGTGGGTAGGGTACCTAGGCCAAACAAGGCCATTACCCGTGCGCCTTCTAATGCGCCGCCCGACACCGCACTCCAGGTAAGTGCCGAGTAGACCAAGCCACAGGGCAACCAGCCCCAAACCATACCAAAAGGAAAGGCTGCTAATGGGCTTTTAAAAGGAATAAAGCGACTGGCTAATGGCTTAATATGCCGCCAAATACCGGCGCCTAATTTTTCGAGATGTAATAGAAAAAACCACCAGCGCGCTAAGTATAAGCCTAGCAAAATCATCATTACGCCAGTTAGCAGCCGAAAATACACTAAGGCATGTTTTCCGGCACTCACTTCAGCAAGACTTGCAAAAATGCCACCCACTAGCGCGCCAGCTATGCTGTAACTTAAAATACGGCCGGCGTTATAGCTGAGCAAATATAGCCACTGCCAACGCTGTTGTTCTTTAGGGATAGCCATAGAAAAGGCTGCCGCCACACCGCCGCACATAGCAATACAATGCCCAGCGCCTAAAAAGCCAATAAGCAAGGCCGCCCAAGCATCAAGCTGAGTGGTCATGGTCATCCTTATTCTGGGAGAGTTGGCTAGCCGCCTTTTGCTCAGGGTGAGTTTGGGCTTCTTGGTGTGAGCTTTTATCGTCATCAAACAAAATACTGCTGCCGTGACGATCTAAGTCTTCAAACTGATCGCTTTTAACTGACCAAAAAAACAACACCAGTGCCAGCCCTACAAACACCATGGCAATGGGGATCATAAAATACCAAACATCTACGTTATCTGTCATAAGCGTGAAAGCCTCAAAGAATTGGTCATCACAATAAGCGAGCTCACTGACATGCCCACCATGGCAAACCAAGGTGATACATGGCCAGTGGCCGCCATGGGTAAAATAATAGCGTTATAACCCAGTGCCCAGCTAAAGTTTTGCTTAATTATCGCCCGACACCGACTTGCCACATGACGAGCCGTTAAAATATGGCGTAAATCGTCGGCCAGCATAATGGCATCGGCACTGTTTTTAGCAATATCTGTGCCGCCAGCCATGGCAAAAGAGACATGGGCACCGGCTAACACCGGCGCATCATTAATGCCGTCACCCACCATTAGGCAGATGTCACCGGCTTGGTCGCGCTCATTCAAGTAGGCCAGTTTATCGTCGGGGCTGGCATGTTTTACTAAGGTATCAACCCCAAGTTGCTCGGCCACTTTTTCTGCTTGACCTGAACTATCGCCAGTTAAAATAGTGGTAGCAATACCTTGCTTAGCGCAGGCTTTAATTAAATCCGCCGCTTCGTCTCGCAGGGGATCAGATAAACTAAAGCGCGCCACTAGGCCTTCATCATCGGCCAAATAGACACTTAAATCTGACGTTTGTTGCTCAGGGGCCAACCAAGCGCCACTGCCTAAGCGATAAAAAACACCATTAATACTGCCGGTTACCCCACGGCCAACTTGGTTATTGCGGTTGAGTACTGGCATTTCTTGCTGGCGAAATTTGGCAAATGCTCTGGCAATAGGGTGCTCCGACTGTGCCTCTAGCGCAGCGGCAATCGCCAAAGCATCTGCCTGATTAAGGCGACTATAGGTTTGAGTGTTACTCAGGCTAATTTCGCCACGGGTTAAGGTGCCGGTTTTATCAAATACCACGCGATTAATTTTGGGTAGGGTATCTAATACATGAGCCCGACGCACTAATACACCAGAGCGGCTTAAGCGTGAAGTTGCAACCGTTAATGCGGTGGGGGTGGCCAAAGATAGGGCACAAGGGCAGGTGGCCACTAATACCGACAACATTACCCAAAAAGCTTTGCCCGCATCTAACTGTAACCACACCAAGTAGGTGGCTAAGGTCACTAATAATAGGGCGGCAACAAAATAGCGCGACAGTTGATCCGCCAACACTGCCACTTTGGGTTTTTCTAATAAAGCATCATCTTGGGCCCGTAAAATTTCTGACACTCTGGCTTCACCAAGCGGGCGGAGCACCTTTAAGCGCAGTGGTGACTCTACGTTAGTACTACCCGCAAACACCGCATCGCCGCTGTGGCGGATCACCGGTAAATGTTCACCGGTTAGCATAGACTCATCAATGCTGCTGCTCCCTTCAATAATCTCAGCATCTGCCGGAATTTGACTGCCTGGGGCGACCAAGACTATTTGCTCTGCTTGTAGGGTTTTAGCGGCCACTTCTTGCTCACCTTCTGGCGTTTCAACTCGGGCCAACATGGGTACTAATAAGGTGAGGTTAGCGGTGGTTTCTGAAGCACGCCGCTTAGCGCGCATTTCTAAAAAGCGCCCGGTCAACAATAAAAAGGCAAACATAGAGACGCATTCATAATAGACATCTCCGGTTTGCGTTACGGTGGCGTATACAGACGCCACAAAGGCAAAAATCATCGCCAAAGAGACGGGCAAGTCCATATTGAGCGCGCGGTTTTTTAACCCACGCCAGGCATTTTGATAAAAAGGCAGGGCAGAGTAGCCCATTACTGGCACACTCAACCAGAGACTGACCCAACGAAAGTACTCTACCAAGCCGGCATCAGTGTTAGGAAATAAATCATCATATAAGGCAATCGCCACCATCATCACTTGCATGCTGGCAATGCCTGC
Organism: Oceanisphaera pacifica; assembly: GCF_017498065.1. Taxonomy (GTDB): domain Bacteria; phylum Pseudomonadota; class Gammaproteobacteria; order Enterobacterales; family Aeromonadaceae; genus Oceanimonas; species Oceanimonas pacifica. Next base: position 88,256 of record NZ_JAGDFX010000007.1, read on the forward strand.
CACCCCCATGCGCAACAAATAGGATTTTACTTCTTTATTATATTCTTGCTCTTGCTGATGAGGTTGAAAAGGCCGTGCTTGATAGCCAATGTCGGCAAAGGCTGCCAATAACTGACTAAGTGAGGCGGTTTTTTCATCCCAGCGTAATCGAGCTCGCTCTGTGGTGGTGTTCACTTGGATCAGTACCACACCGGGTATGCGCGTTAAATGTCGTTCAATCAGCCAGGCGCAAGCGGCACAACTTAACCCCGAAATAGAGAGCTGAACCTCTTTAAGGTTATCTTTGTCTGTAACAAAGTCTTGCTGTATTTCAGCCAAGTCGTAATGCTGTAGCTGTTTAAGTTCATCGGGCACCGCATCCGCCTTTGGGGCAGGGGCGGTTCTGTGTTGGTAATAGCTGGCTAAACCGCAGTCGATAATGGTTTCAGCCACCGCCAAGCAACCCGGGCAACAAAACGCCTGTTCGCTGCCCTCTACTTCTAACACAAAGCGGTTGCCGGAAGGTACAGCTTCACCGCAGTGAAAACAGCCATCCATCTTTAACTCTCCGCGCGAATAAGCAGTTGATCTTTAATGGGCAAGCTAATGCGTCTTTGGATCCGCCAGTTACCGTCCATGGCTTCAATTTGTAGGTTCCAGTTACCTTTAATCAGTGGCACATCTAAGCGTTGGCGATACATGCCTGAGCCATCTGCGGTCATAATTAACAAGTGATCTTCTTTTTCTAGGGTAGGGTGGGTGAAGCTAACTTTAATGGCTTCACCGGCCTTTTGCGCACCAACCAAAGAAATAGCGACCTGTTCGTCTTGATAGCTGAGCTTAGCCATCATTTTCATTTCTACGGCCCGCTTAAGCTCTGTTAAATCTTTATTATAAGCTCGGCCTTTTTTGTAGTAGTCATCAACTACCATGCTATCGGCGCCCGAGCTTGCCAAGTAGAAAGTATAAAGGCTGGCGGCGACTGCGCATAAAGGTAATACAATCAAAAACCAAGGCCAAAAATGCTGATACCAATGACGTTGCATAACAAATTCCTACTACAAAAAAGGAGAATTTAGTAAGGGGTAATATAACAAAAAAAGCCCCGGCAAGCGGGGCTTTCTCACCTAAACCCCAAAGGGCTTACTTATTATTGCTTAGGCTGTACACATAGGCAGACAACAATTGAATTTTGTCTTCGCCTAAAATGTCTTTCCAAGCGGGCATCACACCGTGACGGCCGTGACGAATAGTATCTTCAACCGCGGCGCGAGAACCACCATATAACCAAATATTATCGGTTAAGTTAGGTGCACCCATAGCAATTTGCCCTTTACCTTCTGGTCCATGACATGCAGCACAAACAGCAAAGCGCGCTTTACCTTTTTGTGCTTCTACGGCATCAACCTTACGGCCAGACAAGCTCAGTACATAAGAGGTCACTTCGCGAACACCCTCATCACCTAACATGGCTTCCCAGGATGCCATCACACCTTGACGACCATCCATGATGGTTTTCTTAATCTGTGCGGGCTCACCACCGTATAACCAATCGTTATCAGTCAGGTTAGGGAAACCACGGGCACCACGAGCATCAGAGCCATGACATTGGGCACAGTTTTGTAAGAACAAACGCTGGCCTACTTGGGTCGCTTCTTCATTTTGAGCTATTTCAGCAATCGGGAGATACGTCTCACCGTCTGCTTGATAGGTCAATTCACGAAATTTAGCGCCAAAGACTTCATCGGCTTTGATCATTTCACGGTCATACTGTACGAACAGCTCATCGGTACGCGCTTTTTCTGCAGCGGCGTTATATTCCTCAAGTGAGCGTACATCTTGGTTAGAACTCGTCCAGCCTAATAGGCCTTTAAAGTTACCCAAGCCTGGGTATAACGCCAGGTAGGCAAGTGAAAACACCACCATGAATACGAACAAATAACTCCACCACTTAGGCAGTGGGTTATTTAGCTCAGAAATACCATCGTAGGTGTGGCCGGTAGGCGCACCATCCTCCATGCCCATTTTGTCACGTGAACACCAAATCAACAGTGCTAAACAACCAAAAATGGTGCCTAGGCTGATAACGGTGACAAATACACTTAAAAAAGTATTCATTCTTTATTAGCTCCTGCGCGATCCTGCCCAGTGCCCTGAGAGGCGCTACCCGCCAAGTCTTCATCATCAAAAATGGAGTTGGCAATCGCATCAAACTTATGTTTGCGACGTTTACTATAAGCCCAAATGACCAGACCAATAAACATCACAAACAACAGCAAAGTTTGAAAGCTAATAATAGTAGGTTTTAATGCTTCTAGGGTACTGAAATCCATAATCGACTCCGGTTATTTAAGGGCGTGACCCAGCGATTGCAGATAAGCGATGATAGCGTCCATTTCGGTTTTACCCTTAACGGCTTCTTCAGCACCTTCAATATCTGCATCGGTGTAAGGAACACCGAAACTATCGCGGAACAGTCTTAACTTAGCGGCTGTGTCTTTACCGTCTAACACATTGGTTTCTAACCAAGGGAAAGCAGGCATATTTGACTCAGGTACCACGTTACGTGGATTAATTAAGTGCACACGATGCCACTCATCTGAGTAACGACCGCCTACACGAGCCAAATCAGGACCGGTACGCTTAGAGCCCCACAAGAATGGGTGTTCCCATACCTGTTCACCGGCTAAAGAGTACTTACCATAACGCTCAGTTTCAGCACGGAATGGACGAATCATTTGACTGTGGCACACATGGCACCCGTCACGGATATACAGATCACGACCTTCCATTTCTAATGCTGTATATGGGCGCAAGCCCTCAACAGGTTCATTAGTCTGCTGTTGGAAGAGCAGGGGAATTATCTCGACCATACCGCCAAAGCTGATTGCAATCACAGTAAAGATGATCAGCCAAGTGGTCTTGGTTTCGAGAAACTCGTGACGGTTTTTAGTGTTTTTCATTCACAAGTCTCCTTATGCCGGTTGTGGAATGGCTTGCAATGAGCCTTTTGGCGCATTGATGGTACGGTAAGCGTTATACGCCATCAGTAACATACCAAACAAGAAGAAACAGCCGCCCAAGAAACGTACAAAGTAGAACGGATACGAGGCTTGTAGACTTTCAACAAAGCTGTAAGTCAAAGTGCCGTCGTCGTTCACTGCACGCCACATTAGACCCTGCATAACACCACTAATCCACATAGATACGATGTAAAGCACAGTACCAATCGTTGCTAACCAGAAGTGGGTGTTAATCAACTTAATGCTGTACATGCGGCCTTGGCCAAACAAGTTAGGAATTAAGTGATACACAGCACCAATTGAGATCATGGCCACCCAGCCTAATGCGCCAGAGTGAACGTGACCTACGGTCCAGTCAGTGTAGTGAGATAAGGCGTTAACGGTTTTGATCGCCATCATTGGGCCTTCAAACGTAGACATGCCGTAAAACGACAGGGATACGATTAAGAAGCGCAAAATGGGGTCATAGCGTAATTTATGCCAAGCACCAGACAGCGTCATAATACCGTTAATCATACCGCCCCAAGAAGGAACGAATAAGATAAGTGACATTACCATACCTAAAGACTGAGCCCAGTCAGGTAGCGCTGTGTAGTGTAAGTGGTGAGAACCGGCCCAAATATACAGGGTGATCAGTGCCCAAAAGTGCACAATAGACAAACGGTAAGAGTAAACCGGACGTCCAGACTGCTTAGGAACAAAGTAGTACATCATGCCCAAGAAACCTGCAGTAAGCAGGAAGCCAACGGCGTTATGACCATACCACCACTGAACCATGGCATCGGCTGCACCGGCATACACAGAGTAAGACTTCATGCCACTTACAGGAATGGCTAAGCTGTTTACAATGTGTAATACGGCAATGGTTAAAATAAACCCGCCGTAGAACCAGTTTGCTACATAGATATGAGAGGTTGCACGCTTATACAGGGTTCCAAAGAACACTGTAGCGTACGCCACCCAGACTACGGCAATGGCAACATCAATAGGCCACTCTAGCTCGGCGTATTCTTTGGAGGAGGTATAACCTAAAGGCAAAGAAATAATCGCCGAAAGAATTATAAGCTGCCAGCCCCAGAACACGAACGATGCCAATTTGCCACCAAAGAGGCGAACTTGACACGTGCGCTGCACGACATAGAAGGAGGTACCCATTAGCGCACTTACACCAAACGCAAAAATAACCGCGTTAGTATGTAAAGGGCGCAAACGGCTATAGGTTAGCCAGGGTGTTTCGAAGTTGAGAGCAGGCCAGATAAGTTGTGCTGCAATTAGCACGCCTACCGACATACCCACAATGCCCCAGATTACAGTCATGACTGTAAACTGGCGAACTACAGTATAATTGTAGTTTGGTTGATTATTAGTTTGACTCATCGTTATAGTTCCGCTTCCACTGCTGTTATCAGGTTTGTGCTCACACAATGCGAACACCTCGGAAGATTTGAAGACAACCGCTTTCTTTTGTTTGCAGCACGGCTTTCTTGTTCCCTTAGATGACGCCTTTATTGTTAAGTCTTTGTTAACAAAGCTAACAAAGCGGAAAATAAGAGGCCAAGAAGGCTGACTGCGATACAGATGATAAATGACTGACAGCAAAAATAACAGTATAAACAGTAATATGATTACCACTTTGGTCGGCTCATCAGGCAATAAAAAACTACCTTGATCAAGATCAAGCAGGGCGATAAATTGGGTGCAAAATAAGGGAAAAATGAGCATGAAAGACAAGTTAACGACAGCAAAACTTGGGCAGATCATCTTTGTATTAGTGATATTAGTGGCTGCTTTTTGGTTTAGAACCGCAAAAAATGATAAAAGCGGGGCAGAGCTGGCCTCTAGCAATGCAGTTTATTGTGATATTGGTCACAATAAATGTGTAACGCAGCAGGGGGAATTAAGGGCAACGGCACAATTAACTGCTGATAAGCTACAGCCTGAATCTCCTTTTCAGCTTAATATAACGCTATCTGATTCTAATGCGACTGTACTAAATAGCCGACTAGAAGGGCATAGCATGTATATGGGAACCCTACCGGCGCTTATCAAGCAGCAAGCGCCGGGGGTTTGGAAAGGGCAAGCCTTAGTGGGCGCCTGTACAGAAAGTAGTATGGTATGGGCGTGGGTGCTCGATATTGAACACCAAGGGGAGACCCAGCCGTTCAAATTTTTATTTGAAGTAAAACGTTAACCGCAGCTTTAAGCGGTCAGCCGTAAGCGATCAGCTAAAGAGCAACCCCGTTTTTTGGCTTTTGCCGTCTTCCTGATGAACATCAGGATCTCGGTTTGTCTGTAAGCGGTGTTTATTATTATTTGTCTATTTTGTCTTTAACTGACAGCTTATGGCTGAATGCTGCCGTTAATGCCGATAACTGTATTTATCGGCATTAACTTAATGGGGCTGCTTTGAAGGTGCTTGATGCGCTATACTGTATAAATACACAGATAACTTTTAGTGCCATTTTATGTCTACGCCTGTATTACCGCTGTTTGATGCCCCTCAATATATAGAAGAGGGAAATAGCGTTATTAACCAACATATCGCCGATATTACCCTTAATGTCGTGCAAGATGCCGCCTTTATCTATGAACATGCGCTAGATTGGTTACTAGAAAGCCGGTACAGCGAAAACAACTACAAAACCTACCGCAGTGAGCTCACCACCTTTTTACACTGGTGTTTTGATGTTGAGCAGGCATCGCCTACCGTGCTTGATCGCCGTGCCATCAACCGCTACGTTGAGTATTGCTCGGCGCCGCCCCCTGAGTTGATTGCCTATCATAATGTTGCTCAATTCACCCTTAATAAAGAGTGGGCCGAGCGACATCCCAATCCCCAGTGGCGGCCATTTTTAGGTAAGAAGCAAAATGGTGTGATCCAAGCATATCAACTCAGCGATAAAGCGCTTAAAACTAAAATAGCGATTTTATCGTCTTTTTATGGCTACTTAATCAACGAAGAAATCACCGAGCGTAATCCTGCTGTGATGTGGATGCGCCATAGCCGCTTTGCATCTAGCCCTAGGGTGGCTGTCGGGCTAGACGCCGAAGACGAAGTAAGAGTATTCAGCGATTTACAATGGTCTTATATGATGAGCACCGCTCAAGATCTTGCAGAGCAAGCGCCTGAGCGCCACCAACGTACCTTATTTTTAATCTCACTGATGTATGGCTGCTACTTACGTATTTCAGAAGTGGCTGCCAGACCGGGCTTTTCACCGGTAATGAGTCAATTTCGTCGAGATAGTCACACTGGGATTTGGAGTTTTCATATTCCAATCAGTAAAGGTGGCAAAAAGCGTACTGTTGCGGTGTCTAAAGAGCTACTTGAGGCGCTTAAACAATATCGGCAGAGTTTAAAGTTATCGCCATTACCGGCGCCAAACGAAACAACACCACTGTTTATTCGCCATAAAGCTGCTGGGCGAGGCCGTGATCAAGGGCAATTAAATGCCAATTTAGGCATTCGCCAGTTACGGGATTTGCTAAATGAGTTAATAGACGCCGCGGCAAATAATGCGATAAACGATGGCTTTGAACACGATGGCGCAGAAATGCGTAGCCTAACCGTGCACAGCATTCGTCATACCGGCATTACCCACGACATAAATTTAAACGGCCGGCCATTATCTCACGTACAAGCCGATGCGGGGCACGACAGCATAGACACCACATCACAATATTTACATACCGGAAAAATAGAACGTCATCAAAGTGCTGAACGTAAAAAACTAAACAGGCTGAGTGACTAATGGCAGGTGAGAGCATGAGCAAGGCACCACACAAGTATAAGGGCTTATATTGGGCATTCTTTGATGATCCATAAACTCTATTTAACATAATATACATTATGCGAAGTGTGAGGTAGCTCGGTTATCTGCCTTATGCAGTGTGCCAGCTAAAGCGGCACACTGCATTTATTGAGCCACTGATGCTCACGGTAACGCGGTATTTTCTAACACCTTGTGAAGATCAGACGGATGTAGTGCCTTACTAAATAAGTAACCTTGAAAGAAGTCACAGCCATTGCGCTGCAACCACTTCATTTGTTCAGGGGTTTCTATGCCTTCAGCAATCACTTGTATCTTGAGATCTTTAGCTAAACTAATAAGAGCAAGAGCGATGGCTAAGCTCCTAGAGTCATCCAAAATATCATCAACAAAAGACTTATCAATTTTTAGGTTATCTATGGGTAAGCGCTTTAAAAAAGTGAGCGATGAGTAGCCTGTACCAAAATCATCTAAAGAAAATCTAATACCTTCTTCACGTAAGGCATTCATTTTAGCAATGGCAGAGCTCACATTATCTTGAAAAATACTCTCTGTAATTTCAAGCATTAGCTGCTTACTACAAGCCCCGGTTCTGGCTAATGTCTGCTTAACCATATCCACAAAATTAGTTTGGTTTAGCTGTCGTACGCTGATATTCACAGCCATAGTGAGTGCTTTATGTTTAGGATCTTGTTGCCAAATAGCCAGTTGCTTGCATGCGGTTTCTAATACCCATTCGCCAATGGGTACAATTAAGCCTTGCTCTTCAGCTAGTAATATAAACGTATCAGGAGTGACTAATCCATGCTGTGGGTGAAGCCACCGTAATAATGCCTCAACACCTTGAATCTGATGTTGCGCGTTAACAATTGGCTGATAAAATAATACCAACTCTTTTTTATCTATTGCTTGTCGCAAGTCTTGAGCTAACAAGGTACGTTTAATCGTTTCTATTTGTAATGCTGGTTCGAAGAAAAGTAGTTGGTTCCGCCCCGCTTCCTTTGCTGCATACAGTGCTATGTCAGCTTGCTTAAGCAACTCTTGCGAATCTTCATTTTCATTATTAAATAGAACCACGCCTACACTGGGGGTTACCTCTAACTGATGATGACCTAAATGGTAAGGATCCGTTACTGCCATGCGAACCCCCTCACCTATGCTTTTAGCATTAGAGGTAGCAATATCAATATTAACCCCTAAGTTATCTAAAATAATAACAAACTCATCTCCACCAAAGCGCGCCACTGTGTCTGTATCTCGTACACTTCGAGATAAACGCAACGCTGTTTGTTGAAGCAACTCATCCCCTACATCATGGCCGAGCATATCATTCACTTCCTTGAAGTAATCAAGGTCCATTAATAATAAGGCACCATAACCAGGCTGCTGCTCTTTAATCGATATCGCACTTTTAAGTCTCTTCGTCATCAATCGACGATTTGGCAACCCGGTTAATGCATCATGCAGTGCTATGTGCCGTGTTGTGGCCTCAGCATCCTTTTTTGAAGTGATATCGGCACGTATCGCGATATAACGTTCAGGCTTTCCATTTTTACCCACCAAGGGAACCATGGTTGACTGCACCCAATATAAAGAGCCATCTTTTGCCCGATTACAGATATCCCCGCTCCAAACCTCATTGCGGGCAATGGTCTGCCATAAGTCTTTAAAAAAAGCCTTAGGGTGATACCCTGAATTAATAATTCTGTGGGTTTGTCCAGTTAGCTCTTCACGTGAATATTGCGAGATATTACAAAAATTATCATTCACCTCAATAATCACACCCCGAGCATCTGTTATTGCAACCAGAGCATGGGCGTTCAGCGCCATGTCTAGCTCATTCGCTTTTTTCTCAGCTGCTTGATAATAAAGTTGGTATTGTGTGTATCGCTTATGGGCATAAAGAAGCTGTGCAATAAAAAACCATGCCAACAATATTATTGTAACTGAGTTCATAAGTGATAATTGAACAAGGCTAGGCTCGTGACTTAGCCATAAAAAGTATGAGGAAAAAGCAATAGGCGCGACAATCGCGATGCTTATAGTGCAGAAATTAAGGAGAATGATATTTTTTGTTGAAAAGTGCTTTAAAAATGATGTCATATGCTTCCTACTAGCAAGTGGCTAACAACGAACACTTATATATTAGCATTAGGTAAATGAAAAACTATATACATAAGCTAAAACTATGAGCAAGCCATCAAAATTATATTTGTTATCTAGTAAGTCCATTGTTCATAGACTAATGGCCCGGCGTTAAGTTGCCGACGTCGCTCTGGCCAGTCATGCAGATGTTTATCCATCAAATGACGAAACCGCGCATTATGGTGTCGTTCTAACAAATGCACTAATTCATGTACCACTATATATTCTAAACACTCGGGTGGCTTTTTTACTAACTCTAGGTTCAGTAAAATGCGCCGGCTACTGGGGTTACAACTGCCCCACTTTGTTTTCATTTTTCGCACATTCCAAGCCGCCAACTCTACACCTAGCATTGGTTGCCAATAAGCAACTAACTCGGCCTGTACAGACCAGTTATAAGGCTTGCTGTTTACTGTTTAAATTCTTGCTTAGCAAACCGAATATAGGCAGGAACTTCCAATGCATCTTGGCCGGTTATTGCCACTTTACTGCTATCACCCACTCTGTGGCTTTGTTCACGAGATAACACCTGCTGTAACTCTTCAGAGGTCACACCAAAAATCTTGCCCGCCACCATTAAGCCATTAATAAAGCTTTTTGACTGCTCACGCTCAATGGCGGTGTGGCTGGCATCTGCAAAGTAATCTCTGAATGTTGTCTGTAAATACGCTAAATACTCTTGTTTGTTGTCCATATTGATCTCTCGTTATTAAAGTTAGTGTTAAGGTTAAGATATGGGTTAGTTTAATCAAAAACAAGTATGTTGGCATAACTTAGTGTGCTTGAACCTTTGCTTTATTTCTGTGTTTAATAACACATCACTTTATAGTAAAGGCTGATTATGTTTCATCGCAACGGATATTCACGCGAGCAAACTAAGGCTGAAGAAATAGCTAATACGCTTAGCCATGGTTTGGGGTTGTTAGCAGCCCTTATCGGTACGCCTTTTTTGGTTATACAAGCCATGCACACCGGCGATGCCTTCTTTGTCGTGGGCGCCAGCTTGTTTGCCGCCGCTATTATTTTTATGTATTTAACCTCCAGCATTTATCACTTTTTACCGCAGGGTAAGCCTAAACATGCCTTTAGAGTGTTAGAGCATTGCGCTATTTTCGTACTTATTGCCGGCACTTACACTCCCCTGCTACTAGGCGTGTTAAACGGCCCTTGGGGGTGGAGTTTATTTGCTCTGGTATGGGCGCTGGCAATCACCGGGGTGTTACTTAAAATTTTTGCACAGCATTTGCCGATGGCTTTTTCAACCAGCCTGTACCTTTTAATGGGCTGGGTAATTGTGGTGGCGTTTAAGCCGCTGCTGGCTGCTATGCCCATAGCGGGCATTTATTGGCTAGTCGCTGGCGGGGTTAGTTACACTTTAGGGGTGATTTTCTTTGTATTAGACGACCATCTGCCCTTTGGTCACTTTATTTGGCATTTGTGGGTGCTAGGCGGTACAAGCTGTCATTATGTAGCTGTGTATGGATATGGCGCTTAAGTTTTTGTCAGTGATTAGCCGCTTCATAATAAGCACCAAACAGAGCTTTATGCTACCTGGTCGCAAAATTCTCCGAGGCCATATAACTGAAAATAGTTTTTTATCCTGCAAAATGAGTTATTTCCAATAGTGTTTACTTAAACGATGGGGCTGTTTACACTGTTTATCTCTTTTTTACGCCTGTCTAACGAGCCTGATAATGTCTTTTCGTGATCTTTCCTTGTCCCCTGCTGTGTTGGCGGCTTTGCCAAGTCAGTATCACGCGCCCACCCCTATTCAACAACAGGCAATACCGGCCATGCTTCGCGGGCAAGATGTATTGGCCTTGGCACAAACGGGCAGCGGTAAAACCTTAGCCTTTGGCTTGGGGCTGTTACAGCAGCTTGCCTTATCATCAGAAGACGCTATAAGCCTGGCGAAGTTAACAGCTGTGGTGATAGTGCCTACCCGCGAGTTAGCGGCACAAATTAATGACGTTTTAGCGCCCTTATCAAAGGCCCTTAATATTGCTCAGGCCATGGTGTGTGGCGGCATAGGTCTAAATGAGCAAGTCGCGATGCTTGAACAGGCACCTCCTCGGTTATTAATTGCCACGCCAGGGCGGTTATTGGACTTAATCACCCAGCGGCTTATCTCAGTGAATCAGGTTAAGCATTTGGTATTAGATGAAGCAGACCGTTTGCTAGAAATGGGCTTTTGGCCCGATTTACAACGTATTGTGCAAGCTATGCCAGCACAACAGCAACGACTATTATTTTCTGCCACTTTGGCTGGCGAGTTAGCAGAAAAAGTCAGCTTACTGATGCCTAATGCACAGCGCATTGAGGTAGGCGAGCAGAATCAGCTAGTGGATGCCATTGAGCAACGTTGTTATTTGGTAAATAAAGGCAGCAAAGCACAAGCGCTTATCGCCTTACTTAAAGAAACATTCCCCCAGCAGCCCGCACTGGTGTTTATCAACGCCAGAGACAGTGCCGATGCTCTCGCTAAAAAGTTAAATAAGGCCGGTATTGTGGCGCGGGCGCTGCATGGCGAAAAAGATCATGCTGAGCGTGAACAAGCCTTGCTCGCCTTTAAAAAAGGCGAAGTACGCGTATTAGTGGCCACCGATTTACTGGCACGGGGCATAGATATTTCGGCGCTGCCAGTGGTAATTAACCTAGACTTGCCGCCCAGTGCGCCTGTGTATGTACACCGAGTGGGCCGCACTGCCCGTGCAGGCATGAATGGCGTGGCTATTTCATTGGTCTGTCACGGTGAAATGCCGGCGTTAGCGGCTATTCGTGAATTAACGGGAGCAAAGCTTGCATTAGAGCACCTAGAAGGCTTTGCGGTCACCGACAAGCCTGCCAGTGGTGAGCGAAAGCGGCCAGTGCGGGATAAAAAGGCCAACCGTCGTCGCATGAATAATCGTCGCTCGAATAAATAAAAGCCCTGCCAGCAAATACGATAAAGGTAGCCATTAACAAAATTGCCCTATTCTATGGGAGTATGGGCTTTGTGGTAGAATGGCACCCTATTTATTTTTATTCTGTATAAATTGAGAGCCTTAATGGACATCACTGCCCTGCCCTTATTTTACAGCGAGCTAAACGCCCGCTTTCGTGAACATCAAGCCCAACACCCGCAAGAGTTACGCCGTTTATTTCATGGCAGAGGCCGCTGCTGGCCAGGCCTTGAACAAGTCACGGTTGATTGGCTGGGTGATCAGTTATTGGTGTCTTTGTTTAAAGCACCCGAGCCCGATTTTATTGCGGCGCTAACCGACACTTTATTAACCTTTGTTGAGCAAGAGATATGGCAAAAAAGCAGTGCCCGCTCCATATTAATGCAACACCGAGGTCAACCAGGCTCGCCTATTGAAGTGATTTGGGGAGAGCTTGCGCCCGAGCCAGTAGTAACTGAGCAAGGACTGCGCTATCAGTTAGTGTTAGGCCGTAATCAAAATCATGGCTTGTTTCTTGATATGCGCTTAGGGCGCGAGTGGGTACGACAACAAGCCGCCGATAAAAAGGTATTAAACTTATTTGCCTATACCTGTGGTTTTTCGGTGGCGGCTATGGCGGGCGGCGCTAAGCAGGTAGTAAACCTGGATATGGCTAAGGGCATGCTTAGCCGTGGCCGTGATAACCATAGGCTAAATCAGCAAGATGTAAGAGCGGTCACCTTCTTAGGCTACGATGTGTTTAAATCTTGGGGACGATTGCGCAAAATGGGGCCCTATGAGCTGGTAATTATTGACCCGCCTTCGTTTCAAAAAGGCAGCTTTGCACTCACTCAAGATTATCACAAAATATTACGCCGTTTGCCGGAGCTGCTAACGGCTGGTGGCAAGGTGTTGGCATGTGTAAATGCGCCAGCAATAGCCAGCCAATTTTTAATCGACAGCATGGCCGAGCATGCGCCCAGCTTGCAGTTTGTCGAGCGATTAGATAACCCAGCTGAGTTTGCTGATATAGACCCAGAATCAGGCCTTAAAGCCTTAGTGTTTGTCAGCCAAAAAAGCGAACAAGGCTAAACAAGCGCTACGCCTTACGCTGACCGCCTTAGGTTAAACAACAGAAGCGATTTGGGTTGTTCGTACCACGTTCAGCGTCAAGCGTAAGGCTATTTGTGCCGTGGAGTACGCATCTTTGCAATGACCAAACTTCAAGCATTGTCTTTGAGCTTGCTGCTATTTTAGCCCTGTCTAAATCTCACCACTAGCTCATGTAAATCGCCAGAAATACCTTTTAAATGGCTCAATGATCCCGAGGCCTTATTCGCACTGTCGGCGCTGGAGTCAGCCAAGCCGGCAATATTAACTACCTGACGGTTAATGTCTTCGGCTACATGAGCTTGCTCTTCAACCGCCGCCGCCATTTGCGTCGACATATTGGCAATATTTGCCACCGCATCAGCGATACCATTGAGCATAACGCCGCTTTCTTGAACCCGGCTCACGCCTGTTTCGGCATGGGTAGCGCCTTGCTCAGCCACGGCAACGGCACTGTTAGCGCGAGTCGTTAACTCTTTCACTATGCTATAAATTTCTTGGGTAGACGCTTGAGTACGCTGTGCTAAATTTCGTACTTCATCGGCCACCACCGCAAAACCTCGTCCTTGCTCACCGGCGCGTGCTGCTTCAATAGCCGCATTCAGCGCCAGCAAGTTGGTTTGTTCAGCAATTTGTTCAATCATTTGCGCGGCACTGGCAATATTCTCTGTTTGCTCAGACACAGCGCTCACCGACTGGCTAATATCAGAAACGGTATCTCGCAGTGTTTCAATCGACTCTTTTGTGACATCAGCAATCGCCGCACCTTGCGTGACCAAATCATTGGCAGTATCAGCCGATGCCGCCGTCTCGCTTACATGCTGAGATACTTCAGTAATAGTGGCGCTCATTTGATTCATGGCGGTGGCTACTTGCTGGGTTTCAGCTTGCTGACATTCAATTTCTGAGCGTGTACTCTGGGTCAGTGTTAAGCCAGAATCTGTCTCATTGGCGACATTTTTTGATGCATTCTCAATACGAGTTAACACAGTATCAAGGTGTGCCAGCTCACTTAAAATAGCCACTTTAAGCTTACCCACTTCCCCCACATCATCGGTATAACTTTGTACCGCTAATGGATGTGAAAAGGCCGTTCTTAACAAGCCATTTAAAGAGCGGATCACCGACTTTTTACGCTGATGAGCCCAACATGCATAGATAACCACGGCACAGGCAAGCATGACCTGTGCAATATTATGGTTTGCTGTTAATAATAAGCCCGCCCATACCAATAGCGCCAGCGCTAAAAACAGCTGATGAGGCGCGGCTTTAACAGCCTTAATCAAAGAAGATAAGGTTGAGGCTTTGCGTCTTTTTTGTATGTTGGCATAAAGTTGCTGCGTTCGGGCCACATCTTCTTTTTTGGGCGCCGAGCGCACCGACTCATACCCCACTATCTTGCCATCGCGTGTAATAGGAGTAACGTAAGCATTCACCCAATAAAAACCGCCGTCTTTACGGCGGTTTTTAATTATCCCCATCCAAGGTTTACCCTCTTTAATATGCGCCCACAACACTTTAAATGCCGCGGTGGGCATATCTGGGTGGCGTACAATGTTGTGGGGTTGACCTATGAGCTCTTCTCGAGAAAAGCCGCTCATTGCTACAAATGCATCATTGCATTCAGTAATATTACCTTGCGTATCCGTCACGGTAATGAGTTTATCATTACCGGTAAATAGCTTTTCGGTATCGGTAATAGGGAGGTTTTTTCTCATGAGTCATGACCTAGGTTAAGCAGGTGGGTGTGTTAAGTGTAGATCTTAAAAACACCCTAAGTTTATTGCTCTTTCATAATAAAACCTTGCTCACAGTTAAGCCGAGAAGCCTGTGTGATACAAAAAGCTCAATAAACCTTGAAACCTCTCCTTGGTGTACTGCAAGTTAAATGAGTGTACTTAGCATGCTCTTCACTTAGCTTGCCTGTAATACGGTAATAATAACGGCTATTATAACGGCAAGTATCTGCAATATGCTCTACTTTTTTATAATGCCCCTTATATTTCGCCATGGAGTTGTATGGACATCACTATTTCTGTCAGCAATGCAGTAGCGCGCTGGCTTTCACTGTCACTGCCACGGTTACCCAGTGCCGATGGCAAACGCATAGGAACACAAGCCCTCACCACCAATTTCAACCAGCTCGCTTGGCAATGCCATTTACTGGAGCACGGTCCAGCATCTAACCCTTATCATACTGTGGTGGCCATGGAAGCCTATAGCCGCTATGTGATGTTTCTCCCTTTTGCGACTCCTCCCAGCCAAGCAGAGCTTGAACAGACCTTACTAGAGCGGTGGGGAAATGAAGCCTTGCACCTGGCAATAGAAAGCGGCGCGATCACTGATAATGAACTGCCACTAATGGTGGATAATTTTAGCCACCAACATAATGACATACTATGGGTCAATAATTACGACGCCAGTATCAACGGGCATATTAGCGATGCTAGAGCTTGGTTTATGCAAGCCTTAATTGACGAAGATAGACACTACTTAGACGGGGATACTTGTTATGGTTTAGCTCGACATATCAATCAGTTATATAAAAAAGTAGGCGGCAGTAAAGGCCGTTTTCGCCCCATAGTGCGCTTGTTAGACGATGCCTTATTCCGCTTTGGCTCTGGGCTATCGGTAAACGCTTACCCTAATACCAAGGTGGGGGACTTTCCATGCCCCTACCCGGCACCTAAGCTTCCTAGTAATGTCGTTAATTTTTCGGATTATAAAAAATAGAGGCCTTTGTACTTGCTCAAAATGATATTACTCATAAAAATGCCGAGTTTGGCTCGGCATTTTTATCTATTGCACGTTTAACCCTCACGGCTTAGTCACGGGCGCAGGTTATGGTTAAATTATCACCGCAGCGCCATATAAATGCCGATTAATGGCGTTTTTTACAGCTTTTTGCCATCAAGTTATCGACCCCAAGACTGGCGTGGGTATACTGAGCGCAATTTATCAATATGAATGAGTATTTGAGTGCAACCTCTGAGTCTAGTCGAACTAAACCCTACTGTTAATTTGCCTGAAGATATCGCGAGGCTCAGTGACGTGCCCGCAACAGAGCTAAGTGCTTTACAAGCGCGCGCAGACTCGGCGTTTGCGACTTTGTCTGCATTAAATGCCGTTAACCCACTGTTATTGCTTAATGGCTTTTCGGGTATTGATTATGAAGAGCTGGTTGATAGCTTAATAAAAAAGCATGCTAATCACGCCGACTTATTTGATCTTTGTTATGCGGAAAATTTAAACCATCCACAAAAGCCCATTTGGCTTAAATTAAAAGCCGGTACCGGATTAGTATTTTGCGAGTTGGTGGGGCAATTACTGGAGTTATCTTCTCGCCACTTAGAAGCTGAGCACATAGTACAGCGTATTTTAAAAAAACAAGATAACGACCCTAAAGTGGCGGACTATTTATCTTTGCTCTCGCAGCATGTGGCAGCAGGCCAAGGCTTTAGCCACCCGGTACTGATTAATTTAATGGTACATCGCCACGATAACACTATGCCCATTGTGCATGCGCGCCAATGTACCCCAGAGCAGCTATTTGGCGCCGTACACGTTCAAACTGAGCAAGGCTCTGTGTTTAGTCACCATCATTTACTCGAGCCTGGCTTATTACACCAGGCCAATGGCGGCTATTTAGTACTGTCTATTAATGAACTACTCGCACAACCCTCCTTGTGGTTTAAGCTAAAAAACGCCCTGCAAACACGCCAAATTGAATGGAGTCGGCCGGCAGAAATAGCAACGTTTTACTTTCAGCCTGAGCCAACGCCCTTAGATATTCATTTAGTGTTGGTGGGTGATCGCTTAGCGGTGGCCGAGTTGTCTATGCTTGATCATGAACTGGATACCTTGGCTTTTTTGCGCGCAGATATTATTCCTGAATGGGATCTTAGCCAAATTTTCCCTCACTACTTAGGGTTTCTGTCGCACTTGCGCCATAAGCATCAACTATTAGATTTTGATGCCAGTGCTATTGCTCGCTTATGCCGTTACGCCAGTAAAATGACCGAGCATCAACATAAAGTATCTTTGGTTGAAACCGAATTAGTCGCCATTATGCAATTAGCCGATGTGGCTGCTCGGCGCGAGCACAGTGAAGAAGTGAGCGCAGCTCACCTGATCAGTGCAGAGCAAGAGCAAGACTATCGCTTAAGCTATTTACTCGAGCAGTCTGACTTAGGTGTGCGCGATGGCCAGTATTTATTACAAACCCAAGGGCAAACCGTGGGGCAAATTAACGGTTTGTCGGTATTACAAATTACCGGGCACCCCTATGACTTTGGCGAGCCGGTCCGCTTAACCGCCACCGTGCACTTAGGGGATGGGGATATCTCTGATATTGAAAGAAAATCGGAACTTGCCGGCCATATCCACGCCAAAGCCATGATGATTATTCAAGGGTATCTGGCCAATGTGTTTGGTGCAGAGCATCCCTCCCCACTCTCTGCTACTTTAGTCTTTGAGCAGTCTTATCATGAAATAGACGGCGATAGCGCCTCATTAGCAGGCTTATGTGCTCTGTTGTCGGCATTAGCAAAAGAGCCAATTTATC
Source organism: Oceanisphaera pacifica (assembly GCF_017498065.1). Lineage (GTDB taxonomy): Bacteria > Pseudomonadota > Gammaproteobacteria > Enterobacterales > Aeromonadaceae > Oceanimonas > Oceanimonas pacifica. The sequence goes on from NZ_JAGDFX010000007.1 coordinate 105,768, forward strand.
AACATTTTGCGATTACAGGGGCAGTCGATCAATTTGGTAATGTGCAGCCGGTGGGAGGCGTTAACGAAAAAATAGAAGGATTTTACCGCTTGTGTAAAATTCAGGGGTTAACGGGTCAGCAAGGGGTTATTTTGCCGGCGAGCAACCAACTGCAATTAAACTTGTCAGATGAAGTGGTTGAAGCAATCACAAGCGGCCAATTTCATATTTACCCTGTGGCCCATGTAACTCAGGCCATTGAGCTGCTTACTGGCAGTGTGGCCGGTGATGTTGAGCAAGCAGATACTCTGTTTGGTCGTATTAGAGAACGGCTGGATGATCTTAATGGTCACTCAATAGAAACCAGCTTTTTACGGCGTTTATTCCGACGTTAAAGTGATCGGACTTGTCTAGCGAACAAGTGTTCGCTAAAGTGACGCCAATTTACAATATAGGCTCAGGCCTGAACATAATGGAATAGTGAAACTATGCCTTCACAAGATATCCCTTCGCAAAAAGAACTGGGCAAACACGCCTTTACCAGAGAAGAACTCTTGGCATGTAGCCAAGGTGAACTATTTGGCCCAGGTAATAGCCAACTACCTGCACCTAATATGCTGATGATGGACCGCATTAATCATATTTGTGATGAAGGTGGTGAGCACGGCAAAGGCGAAATTGTTGCCGAATTAGATATTAACCCAGACTTGTGGTTTTTTGACTGCCACTTTCCAGGTGACCCTGTGATGCCAGGCTGCCTAGGCCTAGATGCCATGTGGCAGCTGGTTGGCTTTTTCTTAGGCTGGAAAGGCGGCCCAGGTAAAGGGCGTGCGCTGGGTGTGGGTGAAGTTAAATTTAGTGGTCAAATTGTTCCTACAGCCAAAAAAGTAACCTATCGTATTACGCTTAAGCGTGTTATTTGGCGCAAGCTGATTATGGGGATTGCCGATGGCACGGTAGAAGTGGATGGCCGTGTGATCTATGAAGCCAAAGATTTAAAAGTCGGCTTGTTTACCGATACCTCTTCGTTTTAATCACGCTGTGGTTTAATGATCAAAAAGGCCCCGACGTGTCGGGGCCTTTTTATTGGAATTGTTTAACGTAAGAAAAGGCCTGCGCCTTTATCTTCCATGGCTTCTCGCCATCCCCCTAACCATTCTCCTTTGGCATCAAAGTCTTGGTGGGGGCAATTGTCTTTTGATCGTCCACTTACGCCTGCTTGGTAACCGCGAGTACGGGCCCTTTCCAAACGGTCACGTTTTTGTCTCTTCATAGGTACTAACCTCATGTTTTGAACAAAGTGTGTCAACAAATATCAAAAATGCTAAACAATCACTGCTAAATCGTTACCATTCAGCCAAGGTTTACTGGCTAAATAACGTGCAGCAGCCCTTTACTAATAACTCGCCTTTTATAAAAAGTCAAGATTATTTAAAGTACGGTAAAGCGGACGGGCTAAGAAAAACCAGTAAGGAGTGAGGGTGACAAGATGTTCTCCTTACCCCTTACTCCTCACCGTTTTTCGTATAGCGTATAGCTAAAAGACAGCTGTAAGCAGTAAGCTGTCAGCTGTCAGTTAAAAAAAAACTACTAGGGGTTGTGTTGACTGATCGCTGACAGCTGACAGCTAAGTAGGGTTAGCTTTGTTCTTCTAAAGATTCCCAGCGGGTGAAGGCGATTTCAAACTCGGCTTCGGTATTGGCTAACTCTTGCAAGATGCTTTGAGTCTGCTCGTCACTTTGAGTAAAAAAGTCAGGCGCATTCACTGTCGCTTGCAAGTCTTCTATTGCTTGCTCAAGTTGTTCAAGCTTGGCAGGTAAGCCATTTAGCTCTTGCTGCTCTTTATAAGAAAGCTTCTTTTTAGTGGCTTTGTTGGCCTCTACCACCGGCTTAGCTTTGGGCTCAGCGGGGGCAACCGCTTTGTTTGCTTTGGGTTTGGCTGCAGGTGCTGGCGTTTGAAAGGATAATTGGTGCTGCATATCTAAATAGCCACCCACAAATTCGCTAACCTTGCCCTCGCCTTCAAATAACCAACAATGAGTGGCGGTATTATCAATAAAGTCACGGTCGTGGCTCACTAATAATAAGGTGCCTTTATAGTCGGCCAATAACTCTTCTAACAGCTCTAAGGTTTCAACGTCCAAGTCGTTAGTCGGCTCATCGAGCACCAAAAGGTTACTGGGTTTTAAGAATAAACGCGCCAGTAGCAAACGATTTTTTTCGCCGCCCGACAAGGCTTTAACTGGGGTACGGGCACGCTTGGGCTCAAACAAAAAGTCTTGTAAGTAACCCAATACATGGCGGCTGCGACCGTTAACTTCTACTTCTTGTTTCCCTTCGGCCAAGTTGTCCATAACGGTGCGCTCAGGATCTAACTGCTCACGATATTGGTCAAAATAAGCCACTTCTAACTTGGTACCGCACTTTAAGGTGCCAGAGTCGGCTTCAATTCGACCTAGCAGCAACTTAATGAGGGTACTTTTACCGCAACCATTCGGCCCGACTAGGGCAATTTTGTCGCCACGCTGAATAAGGGTAGAGAAGTTTTTCAGTAACGGCTTGTTCTCATAAGCAAAGTTTAGGTTTTCTGCCTCAAATACTATCTTACCTGAACGGCGAACATCATCTAAAGTGACGTTCACCTTACCCACACTTTCGCGACGTTGGCTACGCTCAACGCGCAAGGCTTTAAGGGCGCGCACTCGGCCTTCGTTACGGGTACGACGCGCCTTCACCCCTTGGCGGATCCAGGCTTCTTCTTGTGCTAAACGCTTATCAAATAACGCATTTTGCTCAGACTCTACGCGCAAGGCTTCTTCTTTATTCACCAAGTATTCATCGTAATTACCCGGCCAGCTAGATAACTTGCCACGGTCAAGATCAACAATACGTGTAGCCATTTTACGAATAAAGGCACGGTCGTGACTCACAAACACAATGGCGCCTTTAAAATCGAGCAAGAAGCTTTCTAACCAGGCAATGGCATCAATATCTAAGTGGTTGGTTGGCTCATCAAGCAACAAAATCTCAGGTTCATTGGTTAGCGCACGGGCCAAAGCCACTTTACGTAGCCAGCCCCCAGATAAGTCATTTAAGCGAGTATCGCCATCCAACTCAAGCAAAGTCAGGCTTTGGTTAATGCGTGTTTCAAACTGCCAACCGTCGGCCACTTCTACTTGTTCTTGCAAGCGCATTAACTCATTCATCACTTTTTCTGAGCAATCGTGCGCCACTAATTCTAATTGATGATGATACTTGGCCAACAAGGCGCCGGTTTCTGCTAAACCGCCGGCCACATAGTCAAACACGGTTTGATCGTCATCAACTTGGGGCGGATCTTGCTCTAAACGGGCAATATTAACGCCTTGTTGTAATTGGCGGCGGCCGTCATCAAGTTGTAATTCATTGGCAATAACCTTCATTAAGGTCGACTTGCCCGCGCCATTGCGGCCAACAATACATACCCGTTCACCGGCTTGTATATTTAATTCTATGCCATCTAATAATGGCGCATCACCAAACGCCAACTGGGCGTTTTGCAGGGTCAATAAACTCATTAAATCACTCGATTAAATTCAAGAATGTCAGCGGCACTAAACGGCCAGTCCAGCTCAGCCCCATCGGGGCGACGCAGTACCGGAATACGTACTGAGTACGCAGCCAACCACTGTTCGTTATCTATAATATCGCTTATCTGGGTTTGGCTTTGTAAACCGGTTTGTGCCAACAGCGCCCAAGCTTGTTCACACAAGTGGCAACCATCGGTTGAAAACAGCGTTAAGCTCATCATTAACTCCAGCGAATTTCCCAACAGTTATGAATATGGGGATTGCGGACAAAATCTTTTGGCAAACTGCCCTTAGTTATGTCTTTGGCGACTAAACCTAATTCGGTCAGCGCCTCTATGTCCATTTTAAAATGGCGCTTGTTATTCGAAAATATCAGCACACCATCTTGGCGCAAGCGCTTACTGAGCAAGCTCAGCAGTTCAATATGATCCCGCTGAATATCAAACTCCGCATCCATGCGCTTAGAATTAGAAAAGGTCGGGGGATCGACAAAAATTAAATCGTAATCTTCACCGGGCTTACGCAGCCAGTTCAGGCAATCGGCTTGAATAAACTGATGACGACGCCCTGTTAAGCCATTCAACGCCATATTACGCTCGGCCCAAGCTAAATAGGTCTTCGACATATCAACCGTAGTGGTTGATTTAGCACCGCCTAACCCAGCGTGCACGCTGGCGCTGCCGGTATAAGCAAAAAGGTTAAGAAAGTCTTTACCCTTGGCCATCTCGCCCAGTTGTTTACGAATCGGTCTGTGGTCTAAAAATAATCCCGTGTCTAGGTAATCGTATAAGTTAACGAGTAACTGCGCGTTATGCTCTTGTACTTGCATCCACTGATCACGACGGTCTAATTTTTCATATTGCTCACGACCTTGCTGGCGCGCCCGCACCTTTAAAATCACCTTGCGCCCATCCACTCCTGTTACAGCTTGGGTGGCTTGTACTAAGTCATAAAAACGCCCGCGCGCTTTATGTTGGGCTATGGTTTTAGGGGCTGCGTACTCTTGAATCACCAAGTAGTCTTGGTATCGGTCAATGGCCGCGTTGTATTCAGGCAAGTCGGCATCGTATAAGCGATAACAATCGATTTGCTCTTTTTTAGCCCATTTTTCTAAGCCTTTTATATTTTTCTTTAGACGATTAGCAAAGTCTTCCGCTAAAGGCCGTGCGGCTTTAGCATCTTCGGCAATCAAATAGTTGCGCAGATCACAGGCGAGTGCGCCATTGAATAACTTATAGGTTTTTTCTGGGCGCAGTCGCAAGCAGCTCAGTAATTCTGGAGAGCTAGAAATCAAACTAACGTGCCAGCCTTTAAATTGTTCACGTAACTTATCACCTAGCTGCTGATGTAGGCCTAATAAAGACGGAAATTCACTTAAGCGCTCACCATAAGGTGGATTAGAAATCACCCAACCCGCTTCATCTGCAGGATTTGTTAGCGTGTTTACGCCACCGGTTTTAAAACGGATAAAGGCGGCCACGCCTGCCGCTTCGGCGTTCTCTTGGGCAAAGTCTAATACGCGCTTGTCTTGGTCAAAGCCATAAAGCTCAGTATTACCTTGCTTAATGCCACGAGTGGCACGCAATGTGGCCTCGGCGCTAATCTCTTGCCACAATTCACGGTTATGGCCGCTCCAAGCCATAAAGCCAAAGCGCACCCGCAATAAACCCGGTGCATGATCGGTGGCCATTAATGCCGCTTCTATTAATAAGGTGCCCGAGCCGCACATGGGATCAACCAAAGGCTTGGTTATATCCCAGCCGCTGCGCAATAAAATAGCGACCGCTAAGTTTTCTTTTAATGGTGCTTCGCCGGCTTGCTGGCGATAACCACGTTGATGCAGCGCAGGCCCCGATAAATCGAGGGTAATACTTAACTGATTATTGCGCTTTAAATGCGCCAAAATACGGATGTCGGGGGTACGCTTATCAACATTAGGACGTTCACCGTGGCGTTTGGTGAGGCGATCCACAATGGCGTCTTTAATTTTTAGCGCACCATATTGGGTATTAGTGATCGCCTCATTCGCACCCGAAAAGTCTACCGCAAAGGTTTGACCTGGTTGAATATGCTGCTCCCACTCCACATTGGCGGCACCTAAGTACAGGTCCATATCGGTGCGCATGGTAAATTCAGCCAACTGCAGCATAATACGCGACGCAAGCCGCGACCACATACAGGCTCGATAGGCGGTAGACAATTCGCCTCTAAAGGCAATGCCCGCCACCGTTTCTTGAAGATCGGTAGCGCCTAAGGCTTTGAGTTCATCATTAAGTAAGGATTCTAGGCCCTTGGGGCAAGTAGCAAAAAACGGCAGCATAGTCAGGCTTGTCTAATAAAAAGAGGCCGACATTATACCCTAAACCAACGCAAGACTGTAAAATTTGCCACTTATTGGCTGCAAAATGTGCAAATTGCGGTTTTATCCGTCAGGCGGCATAAAATTCCAGATAAGCCCTTGCATTCAGTCGGTCATCTCTCTACTATGCACAACCTGAGGACGCGGGATGGAGCAGTTTGGTAGCTCGTCGGGCTCATAACCCGAAGGTCGTTGGTTCAAATCCAGCTCCCGCAACCAATATTGAAGATTAAGTTTTAATCAGAAATATGGGTTATTAAGGTTCTCATACAAGCAAAGCAGTAGCGTTTATTTATGGACGCGGGATGGAGCAGTTTGGTAGCTCGTCGGGCTCATAACCCGAAGGTCGTTGGTTCAAATCCGGCTCCCGCAACCAATTTAAATGAAAAGTAATACCTTTTAAGCAGTACCAGTTAAGTCATGGACGCGGGATGGAGCAGTTTGGTAGCTCGTCGGGCTCATAACCCGAAGGTCGTTGGTTCAAATCCAGCTCCCGCAACCAACTTAAGTCGGTATCAAATAAAAGTGTTATTACGAATGTAGTGATAAGATATAATTTTATTGTTTAGTACACCTTATTGTCGCGGGATGGAGCAGTCTGGTAGCTCGTCGGGCTCATAACCCGAAGGTCGTTGGTTCAAATCCGGCTCCCGCAACCATTTAGTGTTTCAATAAAGTCATATCAGTCACACAGTAATATGTTATATGCGTTATTTATGGACGCGGGATGGAGCAGTTTGGTAGCTCGTCGGGCTCATAACCCGAAGGTCGTTGGTTCAAATCCAGCTCCCGCAACCAATTCGTTTAAAGCCTACTTTTTGTAGCGCGCCTTATATCTCTCCCCTATTCTTATTATCACCTTTCAATTAACACCTTTTTGTAAATCTGTTACGTTTAAAAAACCCACTACTCAATAGTAAATCTATAACAGTCAGCATTATTTAGCCAAATCCTGAAACAAGTTCAGGATGACCAGCTCCGCTATTCAACATTCAACATTACTAAGCCTAGCCTACTTGACGGATCGGTTGTTCATGACTGTGCGTATCTGAACTGATGATTCTGTCGTTCATCACTTTAATCGCGCCAAAGGTAATCAGTTGTTTACTGTTCGATAGCAGCTTTTCATTAGACAAAGAAATACACACAGACGCGGACGGTGAAGTTTCAACCACCATAAGTGTCAGCAATTCAGTAGTAATATCTAGCGTGATTAATTCACCCAGCTCAGGCTGATGATAATCAGCCTGAGGTTCAAAAAACCAACTTTGTGGCATCAAGGGTTTATAAAAACGGGCCACAGCGACACCGTTTAATGCCGCTTGCACTCGTTGGGCTGAAGAGCCAAACGAAGATAATTTATCAATAAAATTATAATACAGCCCAGTGTCTTCTACCGAAAAACACTGATCAAGCTGCTCTGCGCGCACCAAATGCTTTTTAAGATAGGGGGTGCAAAAAAGCATATCATCCCCTAACTCCAACATGAGGTGACTATCTTCGCCCACAAACCAGCGCCACTGATCATTTGGTTGAAGCAACATCCTAGTCACACCTTATATATAATAGACACTAATAATAAATTTCTTCTTTAATAAGTTAATTTATAGCGCATTATGAATAATTAGTACATTATTATCTTAAAGATGGCGCGCTAATTGCTGTATAAGTGCTGGGCCATGATAAATAAAGCCAGAATACACTTGCACTAAACTGGCACCAGCCGCCATTTTTTCACGCCCTGCCGTTAATGAATCAATCCCCCCTACCCCAATAATAGGTAAGCGATTATCTAAATAACGGGATAGCTCTTTAATAACCACAGTACTTTTATGTTGCACCGGGCGGCCACTCAGCCCACCCATTTCGTGGGCATGAGGCAAGTCAAATACCAGATCTCTATCGAGAGTGGTATTGGTCGCAATCACACCATCAATGTTATAGCGCACCAAGCTATCTGCCACTTGCTCAATTTCAGCCATGGATAAATCCGGCGCAATTTTCACTAATAGCGGTACATTTTTACGGTGTTGTAGCGCCAGCTGAGCCTGCTTTTCTTTTAGCGACGCTAATAAGTCATCTAATGCTTCACCGTATTGCAAGCTACGTAGCCCTGGAGTATTGGGCGACGAGATATTGACCGTAATGTATCCCGCATGTTGATAGGCTTTCTCCATGCAGATCAGGTAGTCATCTTTACCCTGCTCGATGGGCGTGTCTTTATTTTTGCCAATATTAATACCCAGCACACCCTGATAGCGCGACTGTTTTACGTTTTCAATTAAGTAATCAATGCCGTTATTATTAAAGCCCATGCGGTTTAAAATGGCGTCGGCTTCTTTAATACGAAATAAACGCGGCTTTTCATTGCCATCTTGTGCGCGAGGCGTCACTGTGCCAATTTCAATAAAGCCAAACCCCATGGCAGCAAAAGCATCAATACAATCCCCGTTTTTATCCAGCCCAGCGGCTAAGCCCACCGGGTTATCAAAGGTAAGCCCCATGGATTCTACTGGGTTCATTATTTGGGGGCGACGATACAAAGCTGCTAATGGCGTATGCTGCGTTTTGGCTAGCCCTTTAATAGCAAATTCGTGGGCCCGTTCTGCATCGCATTGAAAAAAAAGAGATTTAGCCAAAGAATACACGTTATTCGTCCTTATAAAAAAGCCCCAGTATTGACTGGGGCTTTTATGTAAACCACTTTTATATTAAGCGGCGTTCATACAATTAAGATGGAGCAGGTTCAGCTCGCGCAGTGCTACCGAAAATTGAGCAAACTCATGGCTGCTCGATGCTTTAAACTCGGCCAACAAATGGCGCCAACGATTTAGCAACTGTTCGTGCTCATCCAGCCATAGGGCGAGCATATTAGCGCATTCTTGCTTTTCTTTACAGTGTTTCAGTACCACAGCCGTTAGACTACGTTGTTGAAAATCTAAGTCTTCTCTAAATGCGGCACGGGCTAATGCTTGCCAATGGTTATTTACTTTTTGCAGGGTTATTTGCTCTAAAAACCAATGCAGCTCAAGCTCATGACCCAAGTGGAAATATAACTCGGCCACCACACTAATATCACGATCTTGCTCTTTGGCAACTTGTGCTACATCCAGTGCCGAAAAAGCACTGCTCATCTTAGCCACTCGCTCTGCGACAGAGGTTGGCACCTGCTCGGCTTCTAACGCCGTCACCTCTTGCTTTATCTCATCCGCCTCTGAGGCAACCAATGAGCGATATAAGTGTTCAGAAACGGCATTGTACACAGGTTTAAACTGTTCAATATGTTGATCAATGCTTATAGTGCGCTGACGAGAGCGCAAGAACCAACGCGTGGCACGGCGCACTAGGCGTCGCACCTGATAAAACATATCTAACTGCACCTTGGCCGCGACTTTATTATCTAAGGCTTCAATATCGCGATAGAGGCTGTCCATGCTAAACACATCACGGGCAATCAAAAAGCTAATGGCAATATCAGCAATGCTGGCACCGGTTTCATCTTGCAGGCGCTTGGCAAAATTAAAGCCCATGTCGTTGACCATCATATTGGCTAAACGAGTGGCAATGATTTCACTGCGCAAAGGGTGTTGTGCTAGCGCATCACCGCACTCATCTACTAATTTTTTAGGCATGCTCATGGGTAATAAACGCGCAATATAGTCGTTATCAGTCAGCTCACTGATATTAAGCATGTCTTTTAACACCATTTTGCCATAAGCCATCAATACCGCGAGTTCGGGGCGCGTTAAACCTTGACCTGCCGCCATACGCTCAGCAATGTCTTCGTCACTGGGTAAGAACTCTAACTGACGGTTTAGCTTACCTTCTCGCTCTAGCCACTGAATAAAATGCTGATGCTCTTTTAATGGGCCTGCACCGCGATGCTGAGTAATGGATATGGTTTGCGATTGGCGATAGGCATCGGTGAGTACAATCTCGGTCACGGTGTCTGTCATATCAAACAGCAGTTGATTGCGATGCTTCATGGTTAAGTCTCCCTTATCCACCAAGCTGTTTAATAATATTTTGATATTAACTTCGTTATCTGAGCAATCCACACCACCCACGTTATCGATAAAGTCGGCATTAATGCGCCCACCTTGGCGAGCATATTCAATACGGCCTAACTGGGTGCAACCTAAGTTACCGCCCTCACCCACGATGCGAGCGCGCACCTGAGCCCCATTAACTCGCACGGTATCATTAGCACGATCGCCAACACCGGTATCGGTTTCGCTGGCTGATTTCACATAGGTGCCGATGCCACCGTTCCAAATAAGATCCACTTGTGCCATTAATAAGTGTCGAATCACTTCTGCCGGCGCCAAACTGTCGGCTGTGGTATCTAATAAGGTTTTCATTTGCGGGCTCAGCGTAATCGACTTAGCCGAACGCTCAAATACACCGCCGCCTTCAGAAATAAGATCCTGATCAAAATCAGCCCAACTTAAACCCGGCGTATTAAATAAGCGCTCACGTTCTTGGTAAGTGCTGGCCGCATCGGGCGTAGGATCAATAAAAATATGTAAGTGGTTAAAGGCACCCACTAAGCGGGTATGCTTAGAGCGCAACATGCCGTTACCAAATACATCGCCGCCCATGTCGCCAATGCCAACCACGGTAAAGTCTGTGGTTTGACAGTCTATGTCCATTTCACGGAAATGGCGCTTTACCGACTCCCAACCGCCGCGAGCGGTAATGCCCATTTTTTTATGGTCGTAGCCCACAGAGCCGCCCGAGGCAAAGGCGTCCCCTAACCAATGACCAAATTCGGCACTAATTTCGTTGGCAATATCAGAAAAAGTCGCGGTGCCTTTGTCTGCGGCCACCACTAAGTAGTAATCGTCTTCATCGTGGCGTACGACGTCTTTAGCCGGGATCACTTGGCCATCAATAATATTATCGGTTACATCTAATAAAGCACGAATAAACAAGCGGTAACAGTTTTTACCTTCTGCTAAAAAGGCCTCACGATCTCCTTCAGGCAGCTGTTTACACACAAAGCCGCCTTTGGCTCCTACCGGTACAATCACGGTGTTTTTCACTTGCTGTGCTTTTACTAAGCCCAGCACTTCGGTACGAAAGTCTTCACGGCGATCAGACCAACGCAAGCCCCCGCGTGCCACTTTACCCCAACGCAAATGCACCCCCTCTACTCGAGGCGAGTACACAAAAATCTCATACTTGGGTAAGGGCAGCGGCATATCACTGATGGTTTCTGGCGCCAATTTAAACGCGATATAATCTTTTGGCATGCCATCTGTTGTTGGCTGATAAAAGTTAGTGCGCGTCGTCGCTTCAATCATCTCTAGATAACGACGAATAATACGATCGTCATCCAAGTTCGCAACTTTATCTAAGCCTGCCACCAGCTGCTGGTGCAGTGTTTGTTGCTGCTCTTCATCTTGCTGAATGGCCAGCGAGAAGCGTTGCTCAAATAGCGAGAATAACAATTCGGCAAGCGCTGGGTAACGCGACAAGGTCTCTTCTATATAGCGTTGGCCAAACGTCACACCGGTTTGGCGCATATACTTGGCGTAACCACGCAATACACTGACCTCGCGTCCACTCATCTCAGTGGCCAGCACTAAGCGGTTAAAGCCGTCGTTTTCAAGCTGATTATTCCACACTTGAGCAAAGGCTTGTTGAAAACGCTGCCGACAATTATCTAAATTTAACGGTGAACCTGTGTAATACATAGAGAAATCGAGTAACCATAAGGTTTCGTTGGCGCACTCAATTTTATGCGGCGTTTCACCAATTACGCGCAACCCTAAGTTTTCCAGCATAGGCAGCACATCAGATAAGTGAATGGGCTCTGCTCTATGATAGAGCTTTAACCGGACTCGATTAGAGTCTGCAGGCTCTTCTTGAGCACGATAAAACAACATGCCTAGCGGATTATCGTCATTTAGTGACTCTAACTTCTCGATATCGGCCATTGCGGCACCGGGTAACACTTTGGCTGAGTAAGCCGGCGGAAAGGCATCAGCATATTTACCCGATAACCGTTTACCCTCGGCTTCTCCAACTCCGGCTGTGAGCGCCTGTGTTAGCTTGTCTTTCCAGCTACGCGCTGCTTCACTTAGGTTTGCTTGAATTTCGTTCACATCAATATCCATCGCGTTGTTGGCTACTCGAATTAAATAATGGGTGCGAGCTAATGTGCCTTCAGAAAAATAAGTGTTAAATTCCACTTCTTCTTCTGAGCCAAAGTAATCTTGTAAAATATACTGAGTTTTTTCTCGAAGTTCGGTGCTATAGCGTTCTTTAGTGACATACACCATGCAAGAAAAAAAGCGACCAAACACATCTTTACGAACAAATAATCGGGTTTGATCACGCTCTTGCATGGCCAATACCCCCATACCAATATCCGTTAATTCTTGCTCACTGGCCTGAATTAATTCATCTCTGGGGTAGGTTTCTAAAATATTAGATAAGGCTTTAAACGCATGAGCACCAGGCTCTAAGTTAGCGCCTTCAAGAATACGGGTTAATTTAGCGCCAATTAGGGGGATATCTAAGGCGCTAGTGTTATAAATATTAGAGGCATATAAACCGATAAAACGATCTTCACCGATCACTTTACCCTGCTCGTTAAAGCGTTTAATACCAATATAGTCAATATAATAAGGCTTATGCACTCGAGATTGATGGTTGGTTTTAGTCAGTATCAACACTTTGCTATTTAGTGCAGCCTCGCGTGCCGTTGGGGTCATGCTGCTGAGCTTCAAGGCTTCACCAAGAGGAGCATTACGCATCAGGCCTAAACTAGTATCGGTGTCAGCTAACAGCTCATAGTCGTTATTCTTCTCAGACAGGTGATAACGACGGTAACCAAGTAAGGTGAACCTGTCTTCTGCCACCCAATTTAAAAAGTCTAAGGTTTCTTGCAAATTATCAGGGTGAGCCTGCAGGGTTTGCTGTGGCAGTTCATCAATAATACGGTGTAGCTGCTGTGACATCGGCTGCCAGTCGGCGACCACCAGTAATACTTCATTCACTACAGAACATAGCTCTTCACTTAGTACCTTGCGGGTATCGGCATCAGTTAAGCTGTCAATTTCAATCAAAAATGTTGTTTCTACACTCTGCTCTTCTGCTGACTCAAAGCCGGTAAGAACTTGCTCTATATCGCCGTGCTGACCTCGAACAAGATGCATAGGTTGATGCAACATAAAATGAGCCGTAATCCCCATACGTGTCAGTGTCATACGCACTGAGTCAACGAGAAAAGGGGCATCTTGGGTTATAATTTCAACGATAGTATGAGGAGATTGCCAACCATCACGCGCAAGCTCGGGGTTGTACACCCGCACGTGAGGTGCGCCATTGTTACGCGCTTTAAAGGCATTCCATAAGCTGATCGTTGCGCCATACATATCGCTCTCGTTGCGATGATGTAGGTCATCATGCGTAATGGTGCTGTAGAGCTTACTAACAAATGCATTAACCAAAGCGGCCGTTGGCTCAGGATATTTTTTTGCCACTAATTGATACACATTTTCAAGCAGTACAGATCGTGTTGTGTCTTTTAATATCATGATGTTATCTTCCTCAGATACCGACAATAGCTAATAAGTGAAGTATCTAGCTTTAACAATTTTCAGTCAGTGTAGGCCTGCCTTATTTTTTATGCGAGCAAAGCCGAACAAAAAGTATAAATATGGTGCTTTATTCCCCACTCCCTAATAAAGATACCTCTCTAGCCGCTTGAATATATCTCTAAAGCCATAAAAAAAGCCTGCATCACAGACGTAGTGCAGGCTAGAGAGTAAATAAACATAAAATATCCGTTTATGTTATTTACACGGCGTTAAGACAATCGAGTAATACGTTGCAATTTATTATCTGAGCTTAGCTCAATTTCATAACGACCATGTAGGCCGTTGTGGCTCACAAAAGAGCGAAAGTGATGCAAAGCAACTTGTAGGCGCAAACCTTGCTCTGTGGTTACCGATAACAAGCCAGTTCGCCCTTGATAATACTGCAACAGCTGCGCTCGTGAGATAGCAAGACGAAAACGCAGCTTTTTCATTAGGCTAACGCCTTACTGATCTTTTCAAACAAATCGCGTGACAAATTAGGTAAAGCCATAAGCTGCTGTAAACGCGCTTTAATTAAGAGCTGGCGGGCATCATCTAAACGAGCAAACTGGATCAAAGGCGTGATCATACGTGCCGCCACCTGAGGGTTACTCGTATTTAACTCCGTTAATACCGAGGTTAATAAGTCATAACCCCCACCATCTAAACGATGGAACTGCAGCGGGTTACCCATAATAAAGGCCCCTACTACAGCGCGAACACGATTAGGATTATTAATGCTAAAAGTGGGGTGCGTCATCAGTTGTTGCACGCGCACCACGGCATCTTCGCCGGGTGCTGTGGCTTGCAGACGAAACCAATTATCTAACACTAAGCCATCTTGTTGCCATTTTTGCTCAAAGTCAGCCAGCAGCGGCGTCACTTGCGATAACTCTGCTTTTACACCGGCTTTTAACGCAGCCAAGGTATCCGTCATATTGTCTGCATCGCGATATTGCTGCTGTATTAAGCTTGTCTCGCCTGCTAGCGCCAAATACCCCAAGGCGACATTTTTAATGGCGCGTTTAGCAATATCTTGATGCTCAACCTGATATTGTGGCGTTAGATTTTGTTGGTAAGCCTGTAACCATAATGGCTGTAATGCCACCGCTAGTTCTTTATGTAGCTGTTCGTGCACTTGGCCTAGCTGATCAATATCCACCTGCTCAAATAACTCGAGCAAACTCCCAATATCAGGCAGTGTCAGCATCTGTGCTTGCAAGGCTTTATCAAGCAAGGGGTCTTCAAGGGTTGCACGAAACACATCTAACAACGGGCGAGGCACCACAGTTTGCTGCTGGCGTTGTAACTGAGCAACATTGTCGCGCACTGCGTTATTAATCAGCATTTGCACCGCATCCCAACGCACAAATTCATCAATGCTGTGTTTAGCCAATAAAGTCAGCTGTTCATCGGTGTAGGGGTAATCTAATTTTACCGGCGCAGAAAAACTTTGCAATAATGCCGGTGTAGGCTGTGAAGGAACTTGCTCAAACACAAACTGCTGCTCGGCTTCCAGCACATCTAATACTGGTCCTACTTCCACTCCTTCCATAGTTAAGGTCAGTGGCTCACCTTGGGCACTATACAATGCAACACTGAGCGGTATATGTAAGGGTAACTTTTGTGATTGCCCCGGCGTGGGCGGCGTATACTGGCGTACCGTTAAGGTGTAGCGCTGTTGCACGGCGTCGTACTCATCAGTAACGCTGAGCACTGGGGTGCCCGCTTGACTGTACCAACGCGTAAAACGGCTTAAATCCCGGCCACTGGCCTCACTCATTACGCTCACAAAGTCATCACAAGTGGCCGCTTGGCCATCGAAACGCTGTAAATACAAGGCTAGACCTTGTTGAAATACCGGCTCGCCTAGCAAGGTATGCAGCATACGGATCACTTCTGAGCCTTTTTCATATAAGGTAACGGTATAAAAATTATTCATTTCTATCACCGCATCGGGGCGAATAGAGTGCGCCATTGGGCCCGCATCTTCAGCAAACTGTGGGCCACGCATAATACGCACGTTTTGAATCCGATTAACGGTGCGTGAACCTAAGTCTGACGAAAACTCTTGATCACGAAAAACCGTTAACCCTTCTTTTAAAGACAACTGAAACCAGTCTCGACAAGTGACACGGTTACCGGTCCAGTTATGAAAGTATTCATGACCAATGACGCGCTCTACGTCTAAATAATCATTATCAGTCGCAGTATGGGGGTCGGCCAAAACAAACTTGTCGTTAAACACGTTCAGGCCTTTATTTTCCATGGCCCCCATATTAAAAAAATCAACCGCCACTATCATGTAAATATCAAGATCGTACTCTAACTGGCAGCGCTGCTCGTCCCACGCCATGGCCGCTTTTAGGCTGTCCATGGCATGTCCTGCACGGTGCAAGTTACCTTGATTAACAAAGATTTCTAGCGCCACTTCTCTGCCACTTTGGGTGGTAAAAGTATCGCGCAGTACGTCAAAGTCCCCAGCGACCAAGGCAAATAAGTATGCCGGTTTTGGGAAAGGATCTTGCCACTGCACCCAGTGACGACCATCGTCAAGTTGCCCTTGGTCGATACGGTTACCATTAGATAATAAATAAGGATACGCAGTGGCATCCGCTGTAATACGGGTGCTAAAGCGCGCCAATACATCGGGGCGGTCTAAATAGAAGGTAATGCGGCGAAACCCTTGGGCTTCACACTGCGTACAAAACGCAGAACCTGATTTATATAAGCCTTCAAGAGCGGTGTTAGCTTCGGGATTAAGTCTCGTTTTAATGGTAAGAACAAACACTTCTGGCAGCTGTGACAAGATCAAGCTATTGTCGGTTTGCTGATATTGCGTAATATCAATGCCATTAATCGCAACTTGTAACAGCGTTAGCTGTTCACCGTCTAGCACTAAAGGCTCATCGTGCTCGCCATTGCGTCGCACGCGGCTGATCGCCACCACTTCGGTCGCGCTATCGTGCAGTTGTACATCTAAGTCTAGGGTATCAATCCAATAATGGGGGGCTTGATAGTCTTCTCGGTATTGTACTTGTGGAGTTGTTTGAGTCATGGGGAAGTCTCGCTCACGTCATAGAAAAGGCGTAAAAAGGGGCACGGGCTTTATCGAAAAAACCCAGCTGGCAAGGCACCAACTGGGCAAAGGGGTCAGTGAATTAACTGGGTAAGATCAGCGGTAATGCGCGCCGCTTCTTCCAAATAACTGTCTTCAGGCTCAAAGTCTTTTGGTGTATCATCTAATGATGCGACTTCCTCTAATCCTGCACGGTGTAGTCTGTCATTTAAGCGTGCCAAAGCCTTGGCGTCTTGCTCTTCCATTTCAGCTTTTCGGCTGGCCAAATTTAATGATATTGAGTGTTTATCTTTTCGCTTTTTGTATTCTTTAATATCTTCAAACACATAAACAAACTCAGGATCTTGCTCTATTCTTGCTTGGTGACGCTGGCGTAACTCAGTTAGTACTGACGTAAAGTCACCCAAGGCATCAAAATGCAAACTATCTATTTGATCCCAGGGCAGTGCATTCTCTTCTAAGCTTTCACCGGTTTCATCGGCCACTACAGCACTTGGAAAAGGAATATCTGGCTTAACCCCTTTATTTTGCGTGCTGCCACCATTAATACGGTAAAATTTCGCAATAGTGAACTGCACAAATCCCATGGGGTGTTCATGTAAATCATAAATGCGCGATAAGCTACGATGCTGTTGCACCGTGCCTTTACCAAAGGTATTTTCACCTAAAATAACCGCACGACCATAGTCTTTTAAAGCGGCAGCAAAAATTTCGGACGCAGAGGCTGAATAACGGTCAATCATCACCGTCATTGGGCCATCGTAAACCGTCATATCATCATCATCGCCATTAACCGAAATACGACCTAAACCATCACGTATTTGCACCACAGGGCCACTGTCTATAAATAGCCCCGTTAAGTTTGATGCTTCAGTTAGCGCCCCACCACCATTACCACGCAGGTCGATCACTAAGCCATCAATTTGCTCTTTCTTAAGCTTGTTGATTTCTTTAGTGACATCACCACTTAAATTGACATAGAAGCTTGGGATTTCAATCACCCCAATATTCTTATCACCTACCGTAATAATTTTACCATTTGCGGCTCTGTCTTCTAAACGCACCGTGTCACGGGTTAATTCAACCACTTTAGGCGTTATGGTGGCGGCTTTACCTCGTTGAATTTGTAGCCAAACCCGAGTGCCTTTTTTGCCTTTGATCAAGTCCACCACTTCATCTAAGCGCCAGCCAATGACATCGACAATTTTTTCGCTACTTTGGCCTACGCCAATAATACGATCGTCAGGTTGAAGTTCACCCGACTTGCCCGCAGGGCCACCTGGCACTAGCGAGCGGATCACTGTGTAATCGTCTTCTGCCTGTAATACCGCTCCTATACCTTCAAGAGACAAGTTCATTTCGGTTTCGAAACGCTCGGCATTACGTGGGCTTAAATAACTGGTGTGAGGCTCAATGGTACGGGCAAACGCATTGGCAAAGCTTTGAAATGCATCTTCACTTTCACTTTGTACCAAACGCTTAATGGCATTGTTATAACGCTTGCCCAAGGTTTCGCTAATTTCATCCCAGTCTTTATCGGTTAACGCTAAACTTAGGGCATCGTATTTGACTCTTTTCTGCCACAACGCATCTAGCTCAGCTTGATCTGCTGGCCAGTCGGCTTCGCGCCTATCATATTGATACTCGTCATCACCATCAAAAGTCATGGGCGTATCGAGTAACGACAGTGCATACACCAAACGCTGATAGCGCAACCGAAGGCTTTCGTTATA
Source organism: Oceanisphaera pacifica (assembly GCF_017498065.1). Classification (GTDB taxonomy): domain Bacteria; phylum Pseudomonadota; class Gammaproteobacteria; order Enterobacterales; family Aeromonadaceae; genus Oceanimonas; species Oceanimonas pacifica. The sequence continues at coordinate 124,076 of NZ_JAGDFX010000007.1, forward strand.
CATTTCAAAGGCAATATCAAGTTGCCCTGTTTTAAAAGCATCATCAAAACTGTTTTGATGACGCTTAAAACGCATAATATCGGCTTGGGTAAAAATATTTTTGCCGTAATCTAGGCTATCAATATAGCGATCGAATATGAGCTGTGAAAAAGCGTCATCTAATTGAAATTTCCGATAATGAGAACGGGTAAACAGTGAGCTAACCCGCTTGCTCGCAGCCGCGTGCTGGCTTTCTGGCGCCAAAAGTGGAATAGCGGAGGCATCAGTAGTGGGTGGTACCGCCCAAGCAACACCTGCCGCCATCATACCAACGGCGACCAAAGACAAACGAATTTTGTGACTGTTCAAACCCAACTCCTTAAAGGATAAGATGCTCGAATTTAACACGCACCGACATACCGGTTTTTAACTCAACCTGCACATCATCACGGGTAATTTCTTTAATGGTAGCAGCGACCGGCGACTTACCCAGTAAGACTCGTATATCTTGTGAGACCACCAAAGTAGTCGGATCCGCTTTTTGGTACTCTTCCTTTATAGCGGGTTGTGCATCAGGTTTAGCTTTAGACTGCACTTTAGCCTGTGGCTTAGCTTTAGGCTTGGCTTTTTTAGCCGCAGGCTTATCTTTGCGTGCGCCAAATACTTTTTCTTTGCTTTCTTTTAATGCGCCTTTGGCATGATCAACATGCTCTTGAGTCAGCTCGCCACAGGCTTGCCCATCTAAGTCAACTCGGCTTTGTCCCGCTTTTAAACCGTGCAAATAGCGCCAGCTAGATGTGTACTGACGCAATGCCGTACGCAATAAGGTTTTAGACACCTTAGGATCATCACCCAAGCGAGCCGCTAAATCCTGAAATATGCCAATTTTAAGCGGCTTAGCTTCACCAGCAGAGATAAAGCACTGAGGGAAGCGTTCAGCCAAGTAGGCAATAACTTCTTTACTGTTTTTCAATTTTTCCGAGTTTTCCATGAAATACCTTGGTTTAAGACCTAAGGGCGCATCGCCCACATTAATACACGCATATTATAAAGAGCATACAGACAAAAGCGACCCAAACCTTACAACAAGGGCTGCACTGCTGCCACCCATTGCGTAAGACCTGCTTCATCTTCTTCGTCAAAACGCCCAAATTGAGGACTATCTATATCTAATACCCCCCAAACAGTGTCACCGTCACTAAGTGGCAAGACTATTTCGGCATTACTGGCACCATCGCAGGCGATATGACCAGAAAATTCATGTACATTAGCCACACGCTGAACTTGGCCAGTTGAGGCGGCCGTACCACAAACCCCTTGTCCTAGCGGAATACGAACACAAGCCGGCTTCCCCTGAAATGGCCCCAATACTAAGCTATTAGGCTCACACAGATAAAAGCCAACCCAGTTAATATCTGCTAACGCCAAGTTAAGGAGTGCAGATAAATTAGCCAGTTTAGCAATGCGATTGGTTTCGCCTTCGCACAATGCTTGCGCTTGGGCAGTAAGGCTTTGGTAAAATGCAGTTTTTTCAGTCATAACTCTAACATATCATTGTTTTTTGCTTAACTTACCTGCCCTTTCTCCAAATGAAAACCCGATGATGGTGATTGATGGATAAAAAAAATCAACAGACGCCCATTTTACAGTGGTCTGACATAATAAAAATGATGCAAAAACGCCGTTCAGCACTCATTTATGCCCATATTTTTGCGTTATGCGGCGTATTACTGTCTGTTCCTGTGCCTTTATTAATGCCATTGCTCGTTGATGAAGTTTTACTCGATAGTCCTGGGCGCTTGCTTGAAGGCTTAAGCTGGTTGTTGCCTTCAAGCTGGCAAACCGGTGTCGGCTTTATTTTAGCCGTATTAGTGATCACTCTCTTGCTTCGCTTTTTATCATTAGTCTTTAATATTATTCAGGGGCGCCAATTTGCTCGCGTTGCCAAGCAGTTGACGTTTCAGATCAGACAATTATTGGCGCGTCAGCTCTCTCGTACTCCGCTACGTTCTTTTGAGTCTGTAGGCGCAGGCAGTGTCAGCTCTCACTTTGTGACCGATGTAGAAACCTTAGATAAATTTTTAGGGGAAACCTTAAGTCGCTTACTCATTAGTTTGCTAAGCGTCATAGGGACCGCCATCGTTCTATTATTACTTAGCTGGCAGCTGGGGTTATTTATTTTGCTGCTTAACCCAGTGGTGGTGTATTTTTCGAGCCGATTAGGGGCCAAGGTTAAACATTTAAAACGCAACGAAAACAGCGCCTTTGAACTGTTTCAACAAGCCTTAATAGAAACCCTAGATGGTATTCACGAAATACGCGCCGCTAATCGCGAGCGTCACTATCTACTGCGGGTAACGGATCGCGCCCGTGGCGTTCGTGACAGTGCCATTGATTATGCTTGGAAGAGTGAAGCCGCGGGGCGGGCCAGCTTTTTACTGTTTTTATCGGGAGTAGAGCTATTTCGAGCCACCGGCATGATAATGGTATTATATACCGAGCTGACCGTTGGCCAAATTTTTGCCGTGTTTAGCTATCTTTGGTTTATGATGGGCCCGGTACAAGACTTGCTCAATATGCAATATTCCTTTTATGCCGCCACTGCTGCGCTCAAACGCGTCAACACCATGTTATCTCTAGGTGACGAGCCCGAACAACAAGGCACGAGAGATCCTTTTGTCGATGCGACTACCTTGCCGATCACAGTAGAAAACGTCAGTTTTTCTTATAACGGTGAGCGCAAAATTTTGGATAATGTGAGTTTACACATTAAGGCAGGCGAAAAAGTGGCCTTAGTCGGTGCCAGTGGCGGTGGCAAATCGACTTTTATTCAACTGTTACTGGGCTTGTATCCCGTTGATGACGGTATTATCCGCTTTGGTGGTATTAGTAGTCATGAAATTGGCTTTCCTACCATACGTGAGCATATCTCCTGCGTATTACAAGACCCCGTTTTATTTAATGACACTATCGCGGCTAATTTAAGCTTGGGCGATGAACATGACGACACCGCCTTATGGCAAGCATTAACCGTGGCTCAATTAGATGATGTCGTCGCCAATATGGACCAAGGGCTCAATACCCAAGTAGGTCGACGAGGCATTAAATTATCCGGTGGGCAAAAACAGCGGTTGGCCATTGCGCGCATGGTACTTAAAAATCCGGCCATTGTTATTTTAGATGAAGCCACTTCAGCACTCGATACAGACACAGAAAGCAAATTACACGTCGCTTTATCTCGCTTTCTCCAAGGGAGAACCACGTTAATTGTGGCACATCGCTTAAGCTCGGTGCGCCAAGCCGATCGGGTATTGGTATTTGAAGACGGTAAGATCAGCCAATCTGGTACCCATTATGAGCTATTAGCGCAAGATGGCTTATACCGGACCTTGTATTCTTAACAAGCAACCGTGCCGCCATCACCCATGCCTAAGTGATGGCGGCTTATCATTTATGGTTGGTAACTTACCGTCGGTTACATGCCGACTCGCTTCAACAAATAGGGATAGGTTAGATGTTGAACACACAACAACGCAGGCTGAGCGCTTTTATATTCATACTGTTAGGCCTCAGTGGCTGCGATACCCCGAACAACAATATCAATATTGCTCTTGGGCCTGACGCGAGCACCACGCAACAATTGTCTCAGCAAGTATTGAATAGTTATGGGGTAAATAACGATGACTATAATGCACATTTTTTACCCTTTGATAAGGCCTTAAAGGGGCTACAAGATGGCAGTATAGACATATCTATGTCATTTTTAGGCTTACCCACCAATGGTATTAAAAGCTTACAAGCCGCCACTGGCGATGTCACTTTACTCAGCTTACCCGAGGAAGTTATCGCCGATATTGAACAACACAGTGATTATCAACGCTTTACTATTCCCACAAGTAGCTATCAGTTTTTAACCAAAGAGGTGTCAACATTAACCGCCTACGCGGTATTAATGGCTAACACCCAGACGATTAATGACCAAATGGGCTACCAGCTAGCACGTATTATGTATAATGCCACTTTGGCACCCTTACCCCATGCTCAATCTCACTTTTTAAGTTTAAAATATGCACTTGATGGTGGCAGTCACCTCCCGATTCACCCCGGTGCCAAACGCTTTTATGAAGAGCAAGGGTTAACCGTCACTCTGCCCGTTGCCCAATTAAGTGCCGCAGGAGCAAAGCAAGAATTTATTTTTGGTACCGGTAGCCAAGGAGGCACCTATTATCCACTGGGCGGTGAATTAACCACCCGCTGGAATGAACAACTTCCTAGCGTTAACTTTACCAATGTGGCCACCCAAGCCTCGATAGAAAACCTGCATAGTTTAAGAGAAGGCAAGATGGATCTTGGCATGACGGTGAATGTATCTGCGGTTAACGCCCTACAAGGCAAAGGCGCTTTTGCTGAGCAAGCTGTTGAAAATATCGCTTTTATTGGCCAACTTTATCCCGAGGTCTTTCAAGTCGTCACCCGCAAGCGTGGCGACTTATCCTCTTTTGCTGATATTAAACGCCAATAAAACCAAGTAGGTGTTATTGTTTTTATTTTTGTTCGCGATAAAGGTCAAACAAAGGCGCCTTGTACAACACACTACAGGCGCCCTCACATAAAGAATAAGTATCTACCCGCTAGCAAAACTCATTGACTATTCACTAAAAAATAAAACACCAACCACACATAGCACCATGAAACCCGCACTCAAGTTGCCATCCCAGTAGCATTATCTGCTGCTTCGCACTAACTTTATTGGGTTCTGGGGTTGGCAAATAAGGTTGGGCTTGTTAATGTGGACCTAGACCTATTAGAGAGACAGGCCACACTATTTTATGAATTTCCTGCAAAGCACCAAGCACCATCATCATATTGATTAGACTTTCAGAATAATATTCTGGAAGGCTTTCGCTTGGCGGCTTCCAGCAGGATAAAAGATATTACCCTCGGAAGCTTTGCTCCGAGGGTTTTTTCGTATTATTGGCATTATAAATTTTTATCTATCTGTATTAACACGTAACACACAAGGACTATCGCACCATGACTCTGGATCAAACTCGTTTACGTATCGCAATTCAAAAATCTGGCCGTTTAAGTAAAGAGTGCCAAAAGATGCTGAAAGGCTGTGGTGTCAAGCTTAACTTGCGCGAACAGCGCCTGATTGCCCACGCCGAAAACATGCCCATCGACTTATTATTAGTGCGTGATGACGATATTCCTGGCTTAGTGATGGACGGTGTGGTTGATTTGGGCGTAGTCGGTGAAAACGTGCTAGAAGAAACCGTGATGGAACGCCAAGCCCAAGGCGATGCGGCCGAATATAATGTGTTAAAACGCCTCGATTTTGGCGGTTGCCGCTTATCCTTAGCCGTGGCGCAAGAGTTGGACTATCAAGGCGTGAAAAGCTTAGAAGGCAAGCGCATTGCAACCTCCTACCCTTGGTTATTAAAGCGCTACATGGACAGCCAAGGCGTAAAATTTAAAAGCGTTATGCTCAATGGTTCGGTTGAAGTGGCGCCGCGCGCCGGTGTCGCCGAGGCCATTTGTGACCTTGTTTCTACCGGTGCTACCTTAGAAGCCAATGGCTTGGTTGAAACTGATGTTATCTTCCGCTCTAAAGCCGCCCTTATTCAAAGCGCCAATGCGCTGCCTGCTAGCAAGCAAGCGGTGGTCGACACCCTATTGCCGCGTATTCAAGGCTTACAACAAGCGCGCGAAAGCAAGTATATTATGCTGCACGCCCCTAAAGATCGCCTAGAAGAAGTGATTGATTTACTGCCCGGTGCCGAGCGCCCCACCATTATGTCATTAGCAGGGGAAAGCAATCAGGTAGCCATTCACATGGTAAGCAGCGAAGACATGTTCTGGGAAACCATGGAAGGCTTAAAAGCGTTAGGCGCATCCTCTATCTTGGTGCTGCCTATCGAGAAGATGATGGAGTAAGCCATGAATATTCTTGATTGGAACCAGCTTAGCGAGTCTGAACAAACGGCGGCCTTACGCCGCCCTGCCCTTGCCGACAGCGGTCGTGCAGGTCAAGTGGCAGACATTATAGATAAAGTACGCCACGGCGGTGATAACACCCTAATAGAGCTTACTCGCAATTTAGATAAATGCGAGCGCAGCAGCTTACAATTATCGGAACAAGAAATTGCCAACGCCGCCAGTCGCGTTAGCGACGAGCTAAAAGCGGCCATTGAGCTGGCAATCACTAATATAGACACCTTTCACCGCGCCCAGTTACCTACGCCTATTAGCCAAGAAACCAGCCCAGGGGTGCAATGCGAGCTGCATTTTCAGCCCCTAGAAAAAGTAGGTTTATATGTACCCGGTGGCACAGCACCTTTGGTTTCCACCGTGATGATGCTGGCTATTCCAGCACGACTCGCCGGCTGCGAGCGCGTTGTGCTTTGCTCTCCACCGCCCATTAACGACGCCATTGTTTACACCGCCCGCCGCTGTGGCGTGGATGCCATTTACACCTTAGGCGGAGCCCAAGCGGTGGCGGCCATGGCTTATGGTAGCGAGAGCATTACCAAGGTTGATAAGATTTTTGGCCCCGGTAATACCTGGGTAACAGAGGCCAAACGCCAAGTGTCATCAAGCGTTGATGGTGCCGCCATTGATATGCCTGCGGGGCCTTCTGAAGTGTTAGTGATTGCCGACGCCGATGCCGACGCCGATTTTGTGGCCGCCGACTTGCTCTCTCAAGCCGAGCACGGTGCCGACTCACAAGTCATTTTAGTGACCCCCAGTCAGCCTCTGGCCGATAAAGTGAACCTGGCATTAGAGGCACAGTTAGCTCAATTATCACGCTCAGATATTGCGCGCCAAGCCTTGGCTGAAAGCCGTACTTTTATTTGTACCGACTTAGCGCAAGCGGCCATCATTTCTAACGCCTATGCACCCGAGCACTTAATTGTACAAACTGCCGATCCGCGCGCCTTATTACCCCGCCTTAAAAATGCCGGCTCGGTATTCTTAGGCGCATGGACGCCAGAGTCGGTGGGCGACTATGCCAGTGGCACAAATCACACCCTGCCAACCTATGGCTACTCTCGTACCTATTCAAGCTTGGGCATTGCCGATTACCAACGTCGCTTCACCGTACAAGAGCTGACCCCAGCTGGATTACAAGCCATTGGCTCGGCGGTGGAGTTATTAGCGGCAACCGAAACACTGGATGCCCACAAAAATGCGGTTAGCCTGCGGCTCGCCAAACTGGAGAAGTCAACAGCATGAGCATCACACTGTTAGCTCGCAAACAAGTGCAAGCTCTCACCCCTTATCAGTCTGCTCGCCGTATTGGCGGGCAAGGTCATATTTGGCTAAATGCCAACGAAGCTGCTGAGTGCGGCACCTATGAGCTTGATTGCACACGCCTTAATCGCTACCCCGAGTGTCAGCCACCACAGGTGGTGAATGCTTATGCTGCGTATGCCGGCGTTAGCCCCGAGCAGTTATTAGTGACTCGAGGTGGAGATGAAGGGATTGAACTGCTGATCCGTACCTTTTGTGAGCCTGGCCAAGATAATATTGTGATCTGCTCGCCCACCTATGGCATGTACGCCATTAGTGCCGAGACCAATGGCGTGGGCATTATTGATGTGCCACTTAACGCTAAACGTCAACCTGATGTTGACGCTATTATCGATAAGCTCGATAACACTAAGCTCATCTTCTTATGCTCACCCAATAACCCCACCGGCGACTTGGTTGATAGCAGCGATTTATGCCGCTTACTCGACGCCGCACGCGATCGCGCCTTAGTGGTGGTGGATGAAGCTTATATTGAGTTTTGCCCTGAGTTTAGCCAAGCTCGCTTATTGGCAGACTACCCGCAGCTGGTGATTATTCGCACGCTTTCCAAAGCATTTGGTTTAGCAGGCTTGCGTTGTGGTTTTACCTTGGCGACGCCTGAAGTGATTGGCTTATTGTTAAAGGTTATTCCGCCCTATCCTATTCCTGAGCCGGTCGCACAAATTGCTGCTCAAGCGTTAAATGAGCAAGGGCTTGCGCTGATGCACACTCGCGTGGCTGAAATTAATCAGCTTAAACACACGCTGGGGGAGCACTTGCGCGCCCACCCACAGGTACAAGATGTGTTTGCCGCTAATGGCAACTATTTATTAGTGCGCTTTAGCCAAGGCGCGGCATTATTTGCACGCATGGCTAAGGCGGGTATTATATTGCGTGACTTTGCCAACAGACCTGGTTTGGCAGACTGCATTCGGATCACCATCGGCACTCAAACCGAGATGGACGCGGTACTTGAGGTACTGCAACAGGAGCAATAAGTGACTAAGGAACGTATTTTATTTATCGATCGCGACGGCACCATGGTAGAAGAGCCCGCCGTTGATAAGCAGTTAGACCGCCTCGACAAGTTAGCGTTTTTACCCGGCGTGATCCCCGCCCTGCTTAAGCTACAAGAAAGTGGCTATAAGCTGGTGATGGTGACCAACCAAGACGGCTTAGGCACCAACAGCTTCCCCCAAGCCGATTTTGATGCCCCGCATAATTTAATGATGCAAATTCTCACCTCGCAAGGGGTGAACTTTCAAGATGTATTAGTGTGCCCGCACTTTCAAGAAGATGATTGTGCCTGTCGCAAGCCACGCTTAGGCTTAGTAAAAGACTATTTACAAGCTGGGCGCATCGACTTTACCGACTCTTGGGTGATTGGCGATCGGCAAACCGATATTCAATTAGCCGAAAACATGGGCTTACCTGGCTTACATTACGGGCACAACGGGCTGGGTTGGCCACAAATAGTGGCGCAACTGTTAAGCCGTGGCCGCACCGCCGCTGTTATTCGTACCACCAAAGAAACCGATATTAAGATTTCTCTAGATCTCGATACCCAAGGTGGCAGCCAGCTTAATACCGGCTTACACTTTTTTGATCATATGCTAGATCAAATTGCCACTCACGGCGGCTTTCAGCTAAATGTGCAAGTAGATGGCGATTTACATATAGACGATCACCACACGGTAGAAGACACCGCCCTCGCGCTGGGCGAAGCCATGCGCAAAGCCCTAGGCAATAAACGTGGCATAGGTCGGTTTGGTTTTGTGCTGCCCATGGATGAATGTGAAGCCGCCGTCACACTCGACTTATCCGGTCGCCCTTATATGTCTTTTGAAGGTGAATTTCGCCAAGACAAGGTTGGCGATATGTCAGTAGAGATGGTGCCGCACTTCTTTCGCTCACTCAGTGACAGCTTAGCCTGCAATATTCACCTAAAAGTGACCGGCCAAAATACCCACCATATGGTAGAAAGCACCTTTAAGAGCTTTGGCCGCGCCTTGCGCCAAGCGCTTAAAGTGGAAGGCAATGAACTGCCCTCCAGCAAGGGGGTATTATGAGCAACCCCTTAAAGGTCGCCATTATTGATACCGGCTGCGCCAATCTGTCCTCGGTGCGCTATGCAATAGAGCGCTTAGGCTACTCGGTGACCGTCAGTCGTGATCATCAGGTATTACTGGACGCAGATAAACTGCTCTTGCCCGGTGTCGGCAGCGCCCGCGAGGCCATGAAAAATCTGGCTGAGCGCAACTTAATTGAGCTAATCGGTCAGCTACACCAGCCAGTATTGGGCATTTGCTTAGGCATGCAAATGCTGGTGCAACATTCTGACGAAGGCGATGTAGATGGCTTAGGCTTAATTGGCGCACAATGCCAACACCTTGAAGCCAGCGAAGGGATTCGTTTACCACACATGGGCTGGAACAGCATTACTCCTATGCCTAATCATCCCTTATTTAAAGATATTCCCGAGGGTAGCTTTTTCTACTTTGTGCACTCTTATGCCGTTCCCGTGGGCGATTACACCCTAGCGACCAGCCATCACGGCACAGCCTTTAGTGCGGCCATTGCACAAGCCAATTTCTTTGGTGTGCAATTTCACCCCGAACGCTCTGGGGCGGCGGGCGCACAATTATTGAAAAACTTCTTGGAGCTGTAAAAATGATCATTCCTGCTATCGACTTAATTGGCGGTAAGGTAGTGCGCTTATATCAAGGCGATTACCAGCAAAAAACCGAGTATACCGCCTCGGCACAGCAGCAATTTGACCTGTATGTGGCAGAAGGCGCGACTCAATTGCATTTGGTTGATCTTGATGGTGCCAAAGACAGTAGCCAACGCCAACTAGATATCATTAAAGACTTAGTGAAAAACACCGCCGTTCCAGTACAAATTGGCGGTGGTATTCGTAGCGAACAAGACGTTAAAGACCTACTCGATATAGGCGTGCAGCGAGTCGTGATTGGTTCAACGGCGGTGAAAGATCCTGAATTAGTGGCCAGTTGGATCAAGCAATACGGCCCCGACCGCATTGTGCTAGCACTAGATATTAATATTACTGCCGACGGCGAAAAGAAAATCGCCATTGCCGGTTGGCAAGAAGACAGCGGTATCACCATAGAAGCCCTGCTTGAGCATTATTTGCCTGCTGGTTTGTGCCATGTGTTATGTACCGATATTTCTAAAGACGGCACCTTAACTGGCTCAAACGTGGCGCTTTATCGTGAGCTTGCCGCGCGCTACCCCACTATTTTGTGGCAGGCTTCTGGCGGCATTGGCAATATAGATGACATTCAGGCCCTCACCAATACCGGCGTGGCAGGTGTTATCTTAGGTCGTTCGCTATTAGAGGGTAAATTCACTGTAAAAGAGGCAATCGCATGCTGGCAAAGCGCATAATTCCCTGTTTAGACGTTAAAGATGGGTTAGTGGTAAAAGGCGTTAAGTTTCGCAATCACGAGATCATTGGCGACATAGTGCCACTGGCGCAACGTTATGCGGCAGAAGGCGCAGACGAGCTGGTATTTTATGATATTACCGCCAGCAGCCAAGACCGCGTGGTGGATAAAAGCTGGGTGAGCCGTGTGGCAGAAGTGATCGACATTCCTTTTTGCGTAGCAGGTGGAATAAAGTCGGTGGCTGATGCGGCACAAATTTTAGAATTTGGTGCTGATAAAATTTCCATCAACTCTCCCGCTCTCAGCAATCCGGCTTTAATCACCGAGCTGGCCGACACCTTTGGCGTGCAGTGCGTGGTGGTGGGTATTGACTCTTACTTTGATGAAACCACTGGCCAATATCAAGTACACCAGTTTACCGGTGACGAAAGCCGTACTCAGGTGACCAAGTGGAGCACCCTCGACTGGGTAGAAGAAGTGCAGCGCCGCGGCGCCGGTGAAATTGTGCTCAACGTGATGAACCAAGACGGTGTACGCCAGGGTTACGATTTAGAGCAACTGCAAAAAGTGCGCGCAATTTGTAAAGTGCCATTGATTGCCTCCGGCGGTGCCGGCGAAATGTTGCACTTTAGCGATGCCTTCTTAAAAGCCGATGTAGACGGCGCCCTTGCCGCCTCGGTATTTCACAAGAACATCATTAATATTGATGAACTGAAGCAGTATTTAAGAGAACAAGGAATCGTAATTCGTGACTGATCACACTAACAAGTTCAACCCAGCGCAGCTAGATTGGGAAAAAGTTGACGGCCTGATGCCCGTTGTTGTGCAAGACTGCCATAGCGGCCGTGTACTGATGCTGGGTTATATGAATCAAGATGCCCTCGCCCAAACGTTAGCAAGCAAGCAGGTCACGTTTTATAGTCGCACTAAAAATCGCTTGTGGACCAAAGGCGAAAGCTCGGGCCATTTCTTACAGCTTACCGATATTAGCACCGACTGCGATAACGACACCTTGCTGGCATTGGTTGAGCCCATAGGCCCAACCTGCCATTTAGGTCACACCTCGTGCTTTAACCAGCAAACCCTGCCCGATTTGGTGTTTTTGTCTGAGCTTGAGCAAGTGATTGCTGATCGCAAAGGCGCGGATGCCACATCAAGCTATACCGCGAGTTTGTATGCCAGCGGCACCAAGCGTATTGCGCAAAAAGTTGGCGAAGAAGGCGTAGAAACTGCGCTGGCCGCCACCGTGCACGATCACAATGAGCTAATCAACGAGTCCGCCGACTTGCTCTATCACCTTACCGTGTTATTACAGCAAGAAGAACTGCAGCTCAGTGATGTCATTGCCAAGCTGCAAGCACGACATACAGTTAAGTAAGCGCCCAGCAGCAAACTAGTACTAAAAAGCCCCGAGATACAAACGTGTATATCGGGGCTTTTTGTCGCTTGGTGTAATACCAGCCTGAAATATCACAGGTTTATACCAATCTGGAAAAGTAACTAGTCTGTTTTTATTTGTATAAAAAGTCGAACAAAGGGTCTACTCCACCGACACGCTGCAAGCTCCTCCCTGTGGCGCTCAGTACATGACATCCCTGTCATGTGATGGTCCCCTATGCCGCGAAGCCGCCTGTGAACGGGGTTAGCAGGCGACTCAGTGGCTGATGGCCGAACAAAAGGCTCACTTCGCCAAGCCCAGCATTATGTTAAGTACAAGCCAAACAATCCCCTACCCCTGCACTCCCCTTACTACTGAAAAGTAATAACGCCGAAAGAACAGTACCCAAGATGCTTGACACAGGCGCGAACTATGATAAATTTTTATGGTGTTGATAACTATTGTTATTATCAACACCAATTATGCAAGCGTAAAGCCACATCAAAGACTCGATATTTTGCCATGGACGCAAACTCACCGCACGGAACTCGACAGTAAAACTCACTTATTAACTGATTTATGCTGATATCCACAGTCACCTGCGCTTCCCTACCTACTCAGTAAGGATGTTTGTTCATGCCTAATTCTATTTCTCGCCGCACAAAAGTCAGTGCGATTGCTCTCTCCACACTGATGCTACTAAGCCCGCTTAGCGCGAATGCCGCCTTAACCATTTATAATGGCCAGCATAAAACCGCCACCCTTGCCTTAATTGATGCTTTTAGTGCCAAAACCGATATTGAAGTGGTATCACGCCAAGGGTCAAGCAACGAGTTAGCGCACCAAATTGTAGAAGAAGGACATCGCTCGCCCGCAGATATTATTTACACCGAAGAGTCGACTCCGCTTATTATGTTGGCCAATAAAGGTTTACTAACCAGCATTGATGCCAAAGCGCTAAGCAATATACCGGCCGAATATCGTGATCCTGATGGCAAATGGGTGGGCTTGCTTGCTCGGTCGCGCGTTATTGCCTATAACAAAGATAATATTAGCCCAGATCAACTCCCCACCTCTGTGCACGACTTAACGAATGACAAGTGGAAAGATCAATTTGCCTTCGTTAAAACCAGCGGCGCATTTCAAAAACAACTTTCAGCCATGATTAAGCTCGACGGTAAAGAAAAAGCCACCGCTTGGTTAGAGGGGTTAAGTAAAAACGGCAAGGTGTATCGCCATAACAAAGCAGCACTGGATGCGGTAGAGCGCGGCGATATTGCGTTTGCATTAATTAATAATTACTACTGGGACAATATGGCCCGTGAAAAAGGCGCCGATAACCTACATTCTGCCTTGTACTTTATGGGGACGCAGGATCTAGGTGATTTGGTGACGGTTTCCGGTGCCGCTATTGTGGCCTCAAGTCAAAACAAAGACGAAGCTCAGCAGTTTATGGCGTTTGCGACAAGCAAAGAAGGTCAGCAAATATTAACGGACAAAAGTGCACAATATCCGTTGAATACCGACGTAGACACCCATGGTCTAAAGCCCTTCTCTGAGCTGACGCCCCCTAATGATACATTAGACTTAGGCGAATACAGCGACGGTAAAGCGGCCATTGAGCTTCTGCAAGAAGTCGGTCTGCTATAAAGCGTGCTACGCAAATGCACCGTATTGGCCAGAGGTATAATAAGCAGCCTCTGGCCATGCTTGTTTATTAACGCCCAGCATCCGGTTTTTAAATCCGATAAACATTGAGAGCTGTCATGTCTCACCCCATCGCTTATAACAAGCGCACTCAAGCTATTCCATTGGGCCTAATTTTTCCCGTGGTTTTGCTGGTGTTACTCACCAGCCTACCGCTGCTCTATATTGCCTTGCGAGCACAAGAGGCGGGACTAGATAGCGCACTGAGCTTGATCTTTCGCACCCGTGTGTATGACTTATTACTTAATACCCTAAAGCTGGTCACTGTGGTCACACTGCTCAGCAGTGTCATTGGCGTAACCACCGCTTGGTTAATTGAGCGCACCGACTTGCCTAAGCGCCAGCTGTGGAATGCCTTAATCACCCTGCCCTTTGCCGTGCCGGCCTTTATTAGTAGTTATAGCTGGGTGTCTATTTTTCCGAGCTTAGAAGGGTTTGGTGGCGCGATTTTAGTTCTCACTTTATGTAATTATCCTCTGGTGCATTTGCCGGTCGCTGCCGCACTAAGGGGCATGGATCCTGCATTAGAAGAAACCTCGCGCTCGTTAGGATTTAATCGCAGACACACCTTCTTTAAAGTCATTTTACCCCAACTACGGCCGTCTTTATTAGGTGGCGCGATTCTTATTGCCTTGCATATGTTGGGGGAGTTTGGTGCCTTATCCTTTTTAAACTACGAAACCTTTACCACCGCCATTTTTGATCAATACTACGTAGCCTTCGACGGCTCCTCCGCTGCCATGCTGACCTTGGTACTACTGCTGTTGTGCTTAGGGTTATTAGCATTAGAGCTACTGGTACGTGGCAAAGCGAAATACGCCATTGCCCGCAAAGGTGCCCCTGGTCAGCTAGACTGCATCCCCTTAGGCGCCATGCAGCCAGTGGCAATGTTTGGCTTAATGCTACTGATATTGCTCGCCGCCGGTGTTCCCTTAGGCATTATTAGCTACTGGTTAATAACGGGAACCTCAAGCGCCTTGTCTATCAGTGAGGTACTGAATGCATTATCAACCACCCTCACCCTAGGAGCGGGTGGCGCTGTAATGGCCATTAGCTTTGCGCTGCCATTGGTATTTTTAACGGTGCGCTATCAAGGTAAGTTGGCCATGCTAGCAGAGCGATTACCTTATTTTATTCACAGTTTACCTGGGCTGGTCATTGGCCTTACGCTGGTCTTTTTTGCTATTCGTTATGCCTATCCGTTTTATCAAACGACGCTGCTCTTATTAATTGGCTACGCCATGCTCTATTTACCCTTGGCACAGTCCTCTATTCGCGCAGCACTGGTGCAAGTTTCACAACAACTCGAAGAAGTGGCGCGCTCATTAGGTAAAGGCCCGCTCACCGTATTTATGCGCATCACCTTACCCCTGATCACCCCAGGCGTTGGAGCAGGGTTAGCCTTGGTGTTTTTACAAATCATGAAAGAGCTGACTGCTACTTTATTACTTAGGCCAACAGGCGTAGAAACCTTAGCAACCAAGGTGTGGGAGCATACGGCGAATGCCGAGTTTGGCGCCTCAGCTCCTTATGCCGCTTTGTTAATATTGGTGTCTGGTCTGCCAGTATACTTATTAACCATGCGTACCTTTACCCAAAACCAACCACGCCAACTTAATCCCTCTCTTTCTATTACCAAGGCCAATATTGATGAAAAAGCTAATCATCCAGAATGTGTCTAAGCAATTTGGCGAGGTACACGCCTTACACAATGTGAGCCTTGCGCTTGATGAAGGAAAAATGCTGGCCGTTTTAGGCCCTTCTGGCTGTGGTAAAACAACCTTACTGCGCTCTATCGCTGGCTTTGAAACCCCCAATGCTGGGCGCATTATGATTAATGATCAGACGCTATTTAGCCCGCAGACCAACATTAAGCCCGAGCACAGAAAAATAGGCTATGTACCACAACACGGGGTGTTATTTCCTCACTTAACGGTGGCGAATAATATCGCTTTTGGCTTACCTAACACTCACTATCAACACAAAGCCAAAAAAGAGGCGCGTGTTAACGACATGCTACAACTGGTGGGCATGGACGGATTAGGGCATCGAATGCCCCATGAGTTGTCGGGCGGCCAACAGCAAAGAATCGCCTTGGCACGGGCATTGGCCCCTGCCCCCTCGTTGGTATTACTGGATGAGCCTTTTTCCGCTTTAGATGCCGGATTAAGAGCCAGCCTACGAGAAGAAGTAAAAGCCACTTTACGTCAAATTGGCGCCACGGCAATTTTAGTCACACACGATCAAGAAGAAGCCTTATCCATGGCAGACTCAGTGGCAGTAATGCGTCAAGGTCAGTGCATACAGGTGGCGGATCCAGTTACTCTTTATCAATACCCTGCAGATTTGGATGTCGCTCATTTTGTAGGGGAAGCCATAACCCTAGCAGCCACACTTAAAGCGGGCCAAGCTGATTGCAGCTTTGGCAAGCTGCCTTTAGCGCCCGTTTGCACGAATGAGCAAACAGATGCCATTATTATGATCCGCCCCGAGCAGTTTGTGCCCTGCTGCCACACCGAGCAACAGCTTGCAGGGCAAGTAATTGACACCACCTATTACGGCCACAATACATTAGTACACCTTAAAACCAATGCACAATACGGTGCACACCATATACATATACGCGTTAGCGGTGCCCATACTTATGCTAAGGGGGAGTACATGGGGTTAAAAATAATAGGTGATGTGATGGCGTATTAGGGCTACCAAGAATAAGCCTGTTCTGCTCTTTATAAACGAAGACTTGCGGTTGTTTGGCTTGGCTGTTAGTTTACCAATACTCTTATGTATGTTGGCATAACAAATGTTTACTTCAGCTGCTCGTTTAACACAAACTTTTAGTGAGTTAGAAGCCGCCATGGCTGCATTGACTCAGCTTATTAACGAAACTGGCCAAACCCAGTCTATTCAGGCTGCCTGTTTTACACTGCCTGCGGTGGCGAGCGGCGATGAACATGAGACGGTGTCGCATATACCAGTCAATAGTCTAGACGGTGACCCAGCCATAGCCGCGGCGCTAAGTGGCTTTAAACAATGGTTTATGCAACCAAATTGTTCAACGAAGGCCAGCTTTCGTCTACCTGGCTACCTCATTTTACCCAGCACAGTAAAGCCACAATTGCATCAGCTAATTGAGCACATTAATCAACTAAAAAGCCAATTTAAAGCCCAAGTACAAGAGGCAGGTAATCGAGACCAAAAGTTTGCACTGGTACACGATACCCTACCCGGTTTAATCACCTTGCAGGTGTATCGCCATTTAGTACTTTTACCTCATGCGGTGTCTCGGTTAGGCTTTACTTGGGCAAATAAGCAAATTATTCAAAAGGTAGATAAAGACGCGCTCATTAAACAACTTACCGATGCACGCTTATCTCCTCCTGCTCTGGTAGATGCACAAACCTGGTTACAGTCGGTAGAGAGAGAAATTTACGACGTTAAACGCGTATCTAACACCGCCGAGTTACGACTGCGCCGCCCGGTTAAAACGCACCCTATGGTGAATGTGCGCTGGCGCGAAGAAATACACCCGCGCCAGCAGCAAGTGAAAGCGCACCTGCCATTGCTACTCTGCCAAGATGAGCCACCCGCCATTACCGCACTAGAAAGCTACCCGCCAGCTCAGGTACGCAAGCGCCGCGCAGCCACCACCAAAGACGAGCCGCTGATCCCTCGGCTACATATTTATTGCAAACGCTAATTTATCACCTAGCCTGCTCATCCGTTAAAAAAACACCGCATACATTGAGTGATCACCGCATTTTAACTAACGGAATCACGCACTTTTTATGCTATTATCGAAAGGCGTTACTTAACCCTCTTACTCACAAGGATTGAATATATTATGTTTGAGAAAGTCACCGCTGCACCGGCCGACCCTATTCTAGGGCTGACTGACACTTTTCGTAACGATCCTCGTACCAATAAAATAAACTTGGGCGTAGGCATCTACAAAAACGAAGCCGGCGACACCCCGGTTTTGCGTTGTGTTAAAAAAGCAGAAGCGCGCTTGGTTGAAGAGCAAACCACCAAAAACTACCTCGCCATTGAAGGGGTTGCCGCCTATGCCGGCGTAGTACAAAAGCTCTTGTTTGGTGACAATGCCGCCATTATTCAAGAGCAACGCGCTCGCACCGCACAATCACCGGGTGGTACAGGCGCACTGCGCATTGCCGGTGAATTTATTGCGCGCCAACTTAATAGCAATACTATTTGGATTTCTAACCCTACCTGGGCCAACCACAAAGCTGTGTTTGCCGCTTCTGGTTTAGAAATCAAAGAGTACGGTTACTACAATGCCGAGACCAAAGACTTAGACTTTGATGCCATGCTGGCTGACTTAGCGCATGCCAAAGCTGGCGACGTGGTGTTATTACACGGTTGTTGCCACAACCCCACCGGCATAGATCCTACACCTGAGCAATGGCAACAATTGGCTAAACTCTCTGCTGAAAAAGGCTGGTTGCCTTTGTTTGACTTCGCTTATCAAGGTTTTGGTAAAGGCATAGATGAAGATGCCTATGGCCTGCGTGTTTTTGCAGAGCACAACACCGAATTGCTGATTGCCAGCTCATTCTCGAAAAACTTTGGTATGTATAACGAGCGTGTGGGTGCTTTCACATTAGTGGCCAACAATGCCGATGCGGCCAATGCCTCGTTCAGCCAAGTTAAAACCATTATTCGTGCCATTTACTCTAACCCACCAGCGCACGGTGCCAACGTTATCGCCATGATTGCCGAAGACGAAGCGCTATATGCAGACTGGTTAGTCGAGTTGGCTGAAATGCGTGATCGCATTCAAGAAATGCGTACCTTGTTTGTAGAAAAGCTGGCCAGCCGTGGCGTCAGTAAAGACTTTAGCTTTATTGCTCGCCAAAACGGTATGTTTTCGTTTTCGGGGTTAACTAAACCACAGGTTGAACGCCTAAAAGACGAATTTGGTATCTACATTGTCGGCTCTGGCCGCATTAGCGTGGCAGGCATCACCAAGTCAAACATCGATGCTTTATGTGACGCCATCGCCGCGGTTATTTAATACTAACAATAGCTAAGCGCACAATAAAAAACACAGAGCCAAGGCTCTGTGTTTTTGCTATATGGCCTAAGCTCTTTAGTCTGTTAAACGAACGACTTGGCCTTTACCATCGTTTATTGTTCTGCTTTTCGCCTTAGCTTGATACATGGCATTATCGGCGCGAGTTAACAAGGTAGCGGCGCTGTCACCGTCTTCTGGATATAGCACCACCCCAATAGAAGCACCAACCTGCAATTGATAATCCCCCCACTCAATAGGCTGGGCAATCAGTGTTAATAAGGACTGAGCCACCTTAAACGCGGCTGTTTCATCACTAATCTCTTCTAACAGAATAACAAACTCGTCTCCGCCAATACGGGCGCAGCAATCAGTAGAGCGAAAGCGCTGCTGTAAACGCAAGCCCAGCTCTCTTAAAAATGCATCCCCTGCATTATGGCCATGAGTATCGTTAATCGCCTTAAAGCCATCTAAATCGATAAACAATAATGCAAAATGCTGAGGCTCGCGTTGAGCACGGTGAATGCTGCGCACCAGCTGCTCATTCAATAAGCTACGATTGGCCAGCCCAGTTAATGAATCATACAAGGCTAAATGTGCAATTTGCTCTTGCTGCTGCTGGCGATCTAATATAAGCGCGGCCAAGTGACCAATACGCTCTACTACCATTTGTTCGTGATCGTTCGGTATACTTTGGTAGCGCGGAAATATCGCTAAAAAACTTTGCGATATTTGCGGGTTTACTTGAATCGGCATTAACCAACAGCCCAACATTTTATATTGCTTGGCCAGTGCCTGCCATTCATGCCAATGCTCACCTTTTGACTCTGCAGAAAAGGCCTGCAAGCCCCCTAGCTCTAGTTTAGCCTTTAAGGTTTTTAATAGGCGATCAGTTTGTAGTGCATACAACTGCTGGCAAAATGAATCCGGCAAACTGGGGCCATTGCACACCTGTAAATGCTGCTCGGCACTAATTTTTACCACAGCAACGCGACAAGACTCTAGCTGGCGCTCTAACGACAAGCAGGTATGATCAAAAATACGCTCTGCCGACTCATTACTGGTTGCCATTTCCAACATTTCGCGCTCTAAACGCAACAAAGCATCGGCACGGTCTTGCACCGTTATATCTTGGCCAGTGTAAATCAGATAACGTGTGGGCTGCCCTTCTTCTTTTACTTGTTTTACCGTCCAACGAATATGTAGCGGATCGCCATGGGCATTACTCATACGACAAGTAAAGACACTAAACTTAGTCGCCGACTGTTCAGCGCTGGGCAGATACTTTAAGCCATCTAACCCCAATAACATTTTAAACGGCTGGCCTTGTAATTGTTGCTGGGTAAAACCGGTATGCAGCTCCACACTATGGTTCAAATTGACAATGCAACCGCTGGGATCCGTTACCACCACCAAGGCACTCATGGTTTCTAAAATAGTATCAATGAATTTTTTTTCTGCAGACTGCGCCTGATGCACCTTGCGCAGCGCCTGCTCTTTATCTCGTAAATGGCGTTCACGATGAATAGCAGTAGTAATATTATTAATATGTACTAACACCACTTCCTTATGGCGTAGCGACCTAAGGGTAATAGAATGATGTATGGCCGTTTGATGCACAGGTGCATGGCGGTTAAGTAACGGCAATAACTTAGGGTGTAATTGATGAGACAACAAACGAGACAAGCGCTGTTCACACGCCTCTTCAACAGCCGTTAGTAATACCTCTGGTAAGGCTTGATCAAATAATAGCTCAAGCCGCTTACCCAGTGCTAACTGCGCACTAACACCACTATATCGCTCTAACCATTTATTCCAAAACAGTACATTCTGTTGCTTATCAAGCAGTATAATACCATTTTCTATTTCATCTAATGCTTTCTGGCTTAATTCAGGTAATACGCTTTGTCTAGCAGGACATTGTGTCATTCAATTAACTCAGATAAATATTGTTGTAATGCGGCAATAAATTTATCTGCCGAGTGCACATCAATAACAAAAGCGAGATAACCTTCTAAATCTCGCTCACGCAGACTAAATTTAATCTGCACCAACATAATAACAGATGCACTATCTTGCTCGCCATCTAAGGTTAACTGACTTAATAAATTCGGCGTCTCAATATTAAACACTTGAGGAATTTCAGTTTGCACTTGTTGATTAAGCAGATTCGCTAAAGTGGCCAAACAGTTGTTCAGTAAAATGTTACCCAGCTCTGAGAGTGTCTCTTGCTCTAACTCCGAAATTTCACCCACTGACATGTCTTCGCCTAAGATTGCGCGCACTAACTCAAGGCTGCGTTCTTCAGGAAATAACAGCGCCGCTCGGCCCGACATAAAGCCGCTAAAATCTTGCATTACACCGGCCAAGGCACCGGGCATATAATGACAAAAACTGCCACTGGCTTCAGTAGGATGCAAAAACTGCAAATCAGGCACCGATAATAGCACCTCGTCTTGCACCATTTGTGAGAGCGCATTAGCGGCACGGCCAATGCCAATGTTCATTAGCTCAACCACTAACTCATGCTCATCACTAGACAACAGGGTTTTCATGGAGTCACCCTAAGAAAGCTGGCCAAGTCATCGACATTGGTTGGTTTACCCATAAAAGCCATGCCTAACTCTTTAGCGCGCTCAACTAATGGTTGTTGAATGTTCGCGGTAACCAGCGCCATTCTCATATTAGGATGGCTTTCACGTAACTCAGCAGCCAGTACCAGCCCGTCGCGCCCAGGCATATTAAAGTCAATTAGCGCAATGTCAGCATCTTGCTCAGTAAGTAGTTGCTGAGCTTCATCTGCTGAGGCGGCCTGCAAAATATCAAATTCAGCCGTTAAGCTTTTTATTTGACGCATTAAACTGAGACGGGCCACGCGGCTGTCGTCCACCAAGAGCAAAGTGATAGCATTCGCCTGTGTCATTGTTTAAGTTCCAAATGAGATTTAACTGTTTATTATAAAGAAAATGTTAACTTTTAAAATGGTTTGGCAATAACTTTGTTGGTAAATGAGAATTGTCGCGCATTACTATCTAGCTAGCCTAACCCAGAATGAGTTTAGGCTCAGTTAAAACGTTCGTATTATCAAGCACTCATTGGTATTATTTACTAACAAATGCCTTAATAGTTGAGCTTTCATTGTTTGAAACCGTTATACCTAAGCCCATAAATCGCGTGTCTCGCAGGCGACTAAGGGTCTGCAGCGAGTGTGATTTATTGCTTGCCCTGCCCCCCTTAAAAACCGGTGAAAAAGCCGAATGTCCGCGCTGCAAACACACATTAGTGCGCCGACAATCTAATCCGGCCGAGCGCAGCCTGGCGTTGGCGGTGGCCACTCTTATCGCCTTAGCGCTCTCGGTGGCTTTTCCGTTTCTAAGCTTTAATATTAGCGGCATTGGTAATCGTATAGAGCTCACCGAAACCGCCTCTACTCTTATTAGCTTACATCAACCACTGGTGGCCTTATCGGTACTGCTAACCGTGATAATTTTGCCCACAGTGTACTTATTAAGCCTGTTGTGGCTATGTATTGGTATTACCCGAGGCAAACCTTTACCCAATAGCCAGCTTATAGCCCGCACTTTAGGTTATGTTACCCCTTGGATGATGGCCGATGTTTTTGTTATTGGCACCTTAGTGAGTTTAATTAAAATTGTTGGCATGGCCGATATTGAGCTGGGCTTATCATTTTGGACCTTTTGCACCTACGCCTTATTATTACTGCTTACCACACAATCTATTGATCGCGATTGGTTATGGCTTGCGCTTAACTCAGCACCCAAAGCGCCTAACAGTGTACAAATAGGTCAATCTGCCTCGGCGCAAGGCTTAGCGGGCTGTCACACTTGTGGCTTAGTCAACCGTCTATCTGAGGCCACTTGTACGGTTCGCAAACATCCTTATCGCTGTTTACGCTGCAACGAACCGCTGCATCCATTTAATACCATCAATAATCAAACCACGCTGGCACTACTGGCCGCGGCCGCCATTATGTACTTTCCGGCTAACCTCTATCCCATTATGATCACTACCTCTCTGGGGGACAGCCAAGCCTCGACTATTTTAGGTGGGGTATTACTGTTTTTTAAAAATGGGGATTGGCCCATTGCCATCATTATTTTAACCGCCAGTATTATTGTGCCTGTCAGTAAAATGCTCGCGCTATTATGGCTGTGCTATATAGTAAAGCAGCCCGCCTCTGCTCTTAGTCCATTGGCTCGGGTGCGCTTATATCGCATTACCGAATTTATTGGCCGCTGGTCTATGGTAGATGTATTTGTGGTGGCCATTTTAGTCGCGCTTATTCGTAATGGCTCCCTTATGTCGGTTGAGCCCGGTGCTGGGGCCTTATCCTTTACTGTGGTGGTGGTACTCACCATGCTGGCGGCCATTATGTTTGACCCAAGGGCTATTTGGTTATCGGCACGCACCACAACAGTCAATAGCTCTTCTCTTCATACCTCATTATCCAAGGAAGATCCCCATGTCTGAAGCTCAACACGCCACGCGCCGGACGCAACGCTCTTTATCTCCGGTGTGGATAGTTCCGCTGGTAGCCCTTCTTATTGGTGCTTGGATGATTTATGACAATATCAGCCGTTTAGGCCCCTCTGTAACCCTGATAATGGAAAATGCCGAGGGCATAGAGGCCGGTAAAACCCTCATCAAAACTCGCAACGTAGAAGTGGGGAAAGTTGAGAAAGTTAGCTTATCAGACGACAGAAGCCACGCTGAAATTGTGGCGCGCATGAGCCCACAAGCGGCCAATATGCTTAACCAAGACACCCAGTTTTGGGTGGTTAAACCCCGTATTGGCCGAGAAGGCGTGAGCGGCTTAAGCACAGTACTGTCTGGGGCTTATATTCAACTACAGCCCGGTAATAGTGAAGTAACGCAAGAAACATTTGAGGTACTGGAGCAACCCCCCGTCGCTCCAGCAGATGCCCCAGGGTTGCGTATTACCTTGATAAGCGATGTGGGTAATGCCATTACCACTGGTGATCCTATTACTTATCAAGGCTATACGGTGGGCCGTGTAGAAAGCAGCGATTTTGACCCCGAACAGCGTAAAATGCGCCACCGTCTCTACATTCAATCTCCCTTTGAAGTATTGGTCAGTACCACCTCGCGTTTTTGGACGGTATCAGGCCTAGATATTCGCCTCGACTCAGAAGGCTTTCGCGTTAATGTTGGCTCATTAGAATCCTTAGTTGGGGGCGGCATTACCTTTGGCATTCCTAATAATGCCGGCCAAGGCACTCAAGCCGTAGCAAACAGCACCTATGTGCTCTTTAGTGATGAAGCTAGCGCCAAAGAAGGCCGCTATAACGATTATTTAGAATATGTATTGCTTGTAGACGATACAGTACGCGGCCTTAGCGCGAATGCACCTGTAGAATATAGAGGGGTACGCATTGGCACCGTCATGAGTGTGCCGTGGAATTTTAGTGCTCAACAACCCGACTCACTCAGTCGCTTTGCTATACCTGTGCTGATCCGCATCGAGCCCCAACGTTTTGACGAGACCCAAGACGAGGTTGATCTTGAACAGTGGCAAACTCGATTAAATAATATGTTTAATCACGGACTACGAGCCTCACTTAAAGCCGGCAACCTATTAACGGGGGCGCTGTTTGTGGATTTAAACTTTCATAAAGACACCCCTGCTCACCAAGAGATGACCTTTGCCAATAAGCCAGTGTTTCCCACCACCTCGGGCAGCTTTGCGCAAATAGAGCAAAAAGTATCTAACCTACTTGATAAACTTAACGGCTTAAAAATTGAGCCTGTGTTAGACACACTTAATAGCACCTTGGCCAGTACCGAGCAGACCATGCGTAAGGTCAATGATATTGCCGCCTCAGTGGATGCCTTAATGGCCGATCCCGCTACTGGGCAGTTACCGGCCAACGTTAACAATACTATGCGCCAGCTACGCGATACCCTACAAGGCTTTGCGCCTGACTCTCAGGGGTATAACGAACTCACTCAAACCTTGTCGCGCCTAGAAAAACTCATGCGAGACATACAGCCTGTAGTGCGCACCTTAAGTGACCAACCCAATGCACTTATTTTTGATAAAAAGTTAACCGAAGATCCACAACCGAGGGCTAAATAATGATCACACGTCTATGGCACCCCACTCAGCGCTTTAGTCAATCAGCCTGTGCCCTCTTGGTGGGGGCTGCCTTGCTGGGGCTAAGCGGCTGTTCAAGCAAAACGGTTACTCCTACGACTTATATGCTACCCAGTAGTACTCCTACTCAGCAGTATCAGCAGCAAATGGCCATTACAGTGTCACCGGTGCGTATTGCCGGTCACCTAGACAGCGACGGCATTGTTATGCAGTTAAATGATATTGAAGTGTATCAAGCACGCCAGCACTTATGGGCAGAGGGTATTAGCCAGCAACTACAGCAACAACTGCAACAACGTTTGGCGCTTAACCTGCCGCAATCGCAAGTAGTAAGCAAAGGCCAGCCCTTACAAGCCGAGTTACCCGTGCGCGATGTACGAGTACAGGTCACCCGTTTTCAAGGGCTAACAGCAGGCGATGCGCTATTAACCGGCCAGTGGCAATTATTAAACGGCAGCGGTCAGCTACTAAACCAGCAAGGTTTTAGTATTAGTACCCCACTAGAGAAAGACGGCTACCCTGCTCTAGTACGTGCGCTAGGACAGAGCTGGGAACAGCTTGCTGATGATATCACCTTACAGGTAGTGCAAAAGTAAAGTACAAAAGTAAGGCCCAAAACCCACTACCGCATTATTGTAATGCGGTGGTTTAATCCCAATCTTCTTCAATTACCTCAGGCTCGACGACTATGGGGGCCAACACTGACACAGCGGTCAGTAGTTGACGGCGCCTTTGCCAGTTAGCAACAAAACCAAAGCGATAACGCTCATCACCTAATTGAAAGCGCTCTTCTACTTTGGCATCTAGGGTGTCTTGCACCTGCGCAAGTTCAGCTTCGTTTAATGATAAATCGATACTAAACGCAATAATGGCCCCATCGTGGCCGGGTAATTTATCTTTATTTACCGCACATACCCGCTCTCTGGGTACAGCAACCGCCTCATCATTGTTCCCGTTGACTAAATAAAGATGCTGTTCATCAAAGGCTAAGTTAATAAAACGTTGGCGGTTCCAACTGGCCGGCCATAGGCTCATTAGTAACACAGCACCGCCAAATAGCACCCCCACCCAGTGAATCAGCTCAAAACCGCCTTGGGCATCCCATATGGTCCAAATTACCACCCCAAGACTTGCCAATAACGCGAGTCCGTGGGTCATATAAAAGCGAAAAGCAGGAGGGGTTAATACAAAGTCTAACGGCTGTGCGAGCAGCGACGTTAACGACATGCGTTGCACTGTCATGAGTATTCCAATTAACCAAAAAGTGCCCTAGATTAACAAAAAAACCGTTCTTTATAAATAACAGCGCTAAGGCGGTGCTAACATAGCAAAACAATCGGATAATAGACTTAGAATTCAATAACAAAATAAGCAAGGAGCGCGCCAAATGAAGCAATGGATCCGCCTGTTAGGCTTAATCGTTTTCTCTGCTTTACTGCCCAATACCGTAGTGGCACAAGCCGTGGGTGGCTATGCTGCAGGATGCCAATTTAACGCCCAAGCCTTGCCACCGTTTGGCCCCGGATTTTATGTGCTTCGCGCCAGCCGCGAGCGGTATTACGGTCAAAGCTCCTTAATTGAGTATTTGCAAAATTTAGGCAATAAGCTCGATCAGGCGCAATTTCCTGCCATGTTAGTGGCCGATATGGCAAAAGAGCGCGGTGGGCCTTTTGCTTATGGCCACCGTAGCCATCAGTCGGGCCTAGACGCCGATATTTGGCTGCGTACCCCGCCCCACACCATTGATAGCCGACAACTAGAAACACTGTCAGCACAAGATATGGTCAACCATAGCCACTATACTCTTAGCCCTCATTTTAAAGATCAGCAGCGTTTACTGATTGCTTTAGCCGCACAAGACCCAAAGGTGAGCCGAATTTTTGTTCACCCTTTAATTAAACAAGCCATGTGCAAAGCCTATGGTGACGCCCCTTGGTTAAGTCGCTTACGCCCTTGGTTTGGTCACTCTAAACATATTCATGTGAGGTTGCATTGCCCAACGGGGGATAGCCACTGCGAACCACAAGCACCCGTGACCCCAGGCACAGGGTGCGGCAGTGAGCTGGCCAGTTGGATTAATGATAAAGACGGACGCTTAAGCAGTGGTGGAAAGCGCAAACCTTATCGCCCTACGCTACCAAAACAATGCCAAGGCTGGGTCAAGTAATACAGTGACCGATTTATCTTGTTATGCTTAAAAGTGTATTAATACTGCGCTGTTTAATAAGGAGTCCCTTATGCCATCCTCCCCTCAATATGTGATTGCCCTTGATCAAGGCACGACTTCGTCGCGCGCCATTATTTTTGATGATCGAGCACAAATACAGGGCTGTGCCCAGCGGGAGTTTGCCCAAATTTACCCTCAGACGGGTTGGGTAGAGCACGACGCCATGGAAATTTGGGCCAGCCAACGAGCAACCCTAACCGAGGTATTAGCAAAAACCGGCATGTCGCCCACCGATATTTCAGCCATCGGCATTACCAATCAGCGTGAAACCACGGTTATTTGGAATAAGCATACTGGGCGCCCTATTTATAACGCCATTGTCTGGCAATGTCGGCGCACGGCAGAGATATGTGAGCAGTTAACAGCAGACGGACTCAGTGACTATGTGCAAGAGCAAACAGGTTTAGTGATTGATGCTTATTTTTCGGGCACAAAGATAAAATGGCTACTAGATAATGTAGAAGGTGCCCGCGAGCAAGCCGAGCGTGGTGAATTATTATTTGGCACCATAGACACTTGGCTGATTTGGAAGCTAACCGAAGGCCGTGTGCATGCAACCGATTACACCAATGCATCACGCACCATGCTATTTAATATCAACACCCTTACCTGGGACGATAAACTGCTAAAGGCGCTCGCTATTCCTCGTTCACTTTTGCCTGAGGTAAAAGCCTCAGGGGAGATATTTGGCTATGCCTATTTAGGCGGCAGTGGCATTGGCTTAGCCGATAAAGAGATAAGCAATAACGGCGGCAAAGTCGCCATTGCCGGTGTGGCAGGGGATCAACAAGCCGCGCTGTTTGGTCAACTATGCGTAAATAAAGGCATGGCTAAAAATACCTATGGCACTGGCTGCTTTTTATTAATGAATACAGGGCTGCAAAAGGTACGTTCACAGTTTGGCCTGCTCACCACCTTAGCCATTGGCGCACAGGGCGAGGTTAATTACGCCTTAGAAGGTTCGGTATTTATGGGCGGCGCTATTATTCAATGGCTGCGCGATGAACTGGGCTTAATACGCTCTGCAGAAGATACCGAGTATTTTGCCGGCAAGGTCAGTCACACTAATGGTGTCTATTTAGTGCCGGCCTTTGTTGGCTTAGGCGCGCCCTACTGGGACCCTTATGCTCGCGGCACCTTAATGGGCTTGAGTCGAGGAGCCAATCGCAATCATATTATTCGGGCAGCCCTCGAGGCCATTGCTTATCAAAGCCAAGATGTATTACACGCCATGCAACAAGATGCAGGCATTGCTTTATCGGCATTAAAAGTAGATGGCGGTGCCGTGGCCAACGATATATTGATGCAGTTTCAAGCAGATATCAGTGATATTGACGTGGTTCGCCCAACGCTGCTTGAAACCACCGCCTTAGGAGCTGCTTTTTTAGCCGGTTTAGCCGTGGGGATATGGCAAAATACTGAACAACTCAGCCAAATGTTAATCCAAGGTCAACGCTTTACCCCTGCCATGCGTCAATCGCAACGCGAGACGCTCTATCAAGGCTGGAAAAAAGCCGTAACTCGCTCTCAACACTGGGAAAATACCGCTGACAGACCCGAGGAAACATAATGCCTACAAACGTGACTGATGTAGATGTATTGGTAATTGGTGGCGGCGTCAATGGCGTGGGCATTGCCATGGATGGCGCAGGCCGTGGGCTTAAGGTCGCCTTATGTGAAATGCACGATTTAGCCTCTGCCACTTCTTCTAATAGCAGCAAGCTTATTCATGGCGGGCTGCGCTATTTAGAGCACTATGAATTTGCCTTAGTCAAAAAAGCCCTTGCTGAGCGTGAAGTTTTATTAGCCAATGCTCCGCATATTATGTGGCCACTGCGCTTTCGTCTGCCCCACCAAGGCGCACTTCGCCCAGCTTGGATGCTGCGCCTTGGCTTATATTTGTACGATCATCTTGCCAAACGCAGCCAATTACCCTCGTCACACAGTGTACGCTTTAGTACCAATAGCCCATTAAAAAGCAGTTTTACCAAAGGCTTTGAATATTCAGATGGCTGGGTAGATGACGCCCGTTTGGTGGTGTTGTGTGCCATGGCGGCACAGCAGCACGGAGCCGAAATTAAACCCAGAACCGCCTGCATTAGCGCACAACGAACACAAGGCGTATGGCAGGTCATATTGGAAAATGCCGATACCCACACCCAGCAACATTATCGCGCTAAAGTACTGATTAATGCCGCCGGCCCGTGGGCAAGCTCTGTATTTGATAAGGTGATTGAACAGGCCGCGCCGCAACAGCTGAGATTAGTAAAAGGCAGTCATATAGTGGTACCTCAGTTACACAGTCAGCCTCAGGCGTATATTTTGCAACACATCGATCATCGTATTGTGTTTGTGATCCCCTATGAACAGCACTTTTCTCTGATTGGCACAACAGATGTAGACTACCAAGGTGATCCGGCTCAAGTGGCCATTAGTACCGACGAAATAGACTATTTGTGTCAGGTTGCCAACGATCATTTTAGCCAACAGATTAGTGCCAAAGACGTGGTATGGAGTTATGCGGGGGTGCGCCCTCTTATTGAAGCCGGCCAAGCTGCAGGCCAACAAGCCCAAACGGCCTCACGAGATTACCGCTTTACTGTCGATGCTCCCCAAGGCGGCGCGCCTTTATTGTCGGTATTTGGGGGTAAGCTCACCACTTATCGTTTACTGAGCGAAGACGCAGTTAATGCTATTAGCCCTTATTTTGCACACATAAGCGCGCCTTGGACAAAAGACGCCACTCTGCCAGGCGGAGACTTTAGCTCGCAGCCGGCATTAATTGCCCAGTTGCGCCAGCATTACCCTTGGTTAAATCACTCAGAGTTGCAACGCTGGGTGCGCAGCTATGGCCGCTTATGTGTTGAGTTTTTGCCAAAAACTCAACACTCAAATCACACTAAACCAGGCTATCAAGCATTGGGGGAACATTTTGGTTGTGGTTTATATCAAGCAGAAGTGGATTATTTAATGCGCCAAGAGTGGGCCTATAACGCAAACGATATTTTATGGCGTCGAACTAAACTAGGGCTCAGCTTTAATGAGCAACAAATCGCTCGCCTACAGCAATATATGCAGGCGAAGCACACTCTTTAACTAAGCTCTCATCTTTATCCGCGCTAATCTTTGGGGTTGTTTTTAACATCAGGCTCTTGCGTCTCTTTGGGCTCAAGCCAAGGAGCCAGCGCTTTGGCTTCATCTAAATGCAATTGAACATTCTGATAAGGCAGCTCAATGCCTGCATCTTCTAACGCTTGTTGTAGACTTTCGAGCAGCTCACACGAAATTCGGCCTTTTATTTCTACATCTTTAGCCTGTACCCACACTTGCGCACTCAAGATTAACGCCGACTCGCCAATTTCACGCATTTGCACACGGGGTTTTAGCTCTTGGTTACACACCACTAAAGGGTGCGCCTTCAGAATAGGCATAATAAGGGCACGTACCTCGGCAACCGATTCTTTATAGCCAATACCTAGCGGAATACGAATACGTGTTGAGCCCTCAACACTAAAGTTAACGATATCTGATGTAGCCACACTTTCATTCGGGATCATGGTAAAAATATTATCGCGGGTGCGCAGCCAAGTCGTACGAAATGCAATCCGTACCACGCGGCCTTCTTCCCCGTGAATTTTAACCCAGTCACCTATACGAAATGGCCGCTCGATAAGCAGGGTAATGCCCGCAATAAAGTTTGCCAAGGTCGACTGCGCAGCAAAGCCAACGGCAATACCCACAATGCCTAAGCCGGCAATAATTGACAACACATCAAACCCAAACTGAGCCAATACCGTAATGCTTCCCATGGCAATAAGCGCCACCGATAAGGTGTTTTTACATAACTGCTCAAGTGAAGAATCAATATGATGACGTGATAAATTAGAGGTGAGCGCACGAGACAGTAATAACCAAACCACGTAAAACGACAACGCCATTAACCCTGCACGAGCACTGCCTTTTAATACATTTTCGGGGGCTCCGTATTGTGCAAATAGACCAACAATAAAAGCCAACCCCAATAAGTAGCGCAGTACCATTCTGGCCGCTATAAAGGGCTTTGCTCCATAACGCCAGCGCCCTAAGAGCAATTTAAGTACATTAGCCAGCATCCAGTAGAGGGCGACAAATAACAGCAGTATCATTGCAGACACCAGCAGCTGGCCAACCATGGCCACCAACAGCTCTTGCCAATGCAGCCCTTTCATCCCTAGGGCATGCGTGGTCTCTTCAATGCTTCGCTCAAACTGTGTCCATAATTGTTCCCATAATTGAGAAACGCTTAATGTCGCCATAAATACATCCTTGTTTTATCGTCAATATTAGTATGTTGACGACCGCTAATAATATAGCGACCTGTGTTATTTTTCTGGTGACGATCGCAATAACAAGACAACACCGCTCAAGGCCAGTCCCAATAACAGCGCCAGCCCCACAAACCCCAGTATCTGATTAACCCTTTCATAGGGTGTCCATTGTAAGTAATGCAGCCGATACACCCCATTAATCACTCGTGTGTCTGTGCCCGCTTGTTGTAACTGTAAACGCGGCCAATTAAGCGTCAGTTTAACGCCGGTACTGGTATAGCCGTGGCTGGTTTCACCACCTTCAAGCGTGGTTAGCTCACCATAACGCATCGGGCGTTGGGCAATAGCATCACTTAATAATAAGTGTAACTGCTCTAAACTGGGAACGGGCATAGGTAAAAGAGTATGAGCATTTACATGCAAAGGCCCGCTTGCTGTTGTTACCAACAAATGCTCGCCCAATACCGTTTTTAGCAGTCGTAATTCTTGCCACTGCGGATCTGGCGTAATTGATAAGTCGGCGTCAAGTGGATAAGTTTTTACCATTAACGGAGCAAAAGCGGCTTGATAGCCCGGTTTTATAAAAAAAATCGCCCCACTGAATGCCCACACCACTAAAGGGATTACTAACAGTATGCCCATTACTTTATGAACCACTCTTTTCTTCATTACTTTGTTGCTCATTATTTGATCTACCAGTGGTTGATGTGCTCTTTTTATCGTTGCTTTACAACAAAAAGTGAATTTTATTTGCTCAGAGTTTACAATTTTTTAGTTGTATTTTGGCTACTAAAAAAAGAGCGCGTCATTTTGCGTCGCGACTAAGCTGAGTATTTAACAACCAACCAAGATACCATTTGAGTCCTAATTTCCATCCTATTTTATGCTTAAAATCGTTCTGTACTGATGATCATTCAGCCCATCATATACTCTACAACCCCCATAAACAGCGGCATTACGCTCATCTTTCAACTTAACTACTTATTTATTAATCGATTTGCATGATAACGCCCATCAAAAAAGTCAGTGTAAAGCAACCTACTTTTTCACACTGAAGTTTCTGTTGTAATGATATTTGACATTGCCCCTCTCGATCGCTAAACATAGAGTGTGAATTAACTTGAATGGAGCTCAGCACAGCGCGTATGGTGAATCACAACTTAAGGAACTAAGTTTTGTGATTCTTTCAATCTGCTATACAGCTTATTTTTACGATAAAAACCAAAACATATATGTGAGGGATTTTTCATGAAAGCATTCAAAAAAGTATCACTAGCAGTATGCACAAGCGCTTTATTGCTCCCCGCTCTTTCTCACGCTCAAACTGCCAATCAAACTTTTGGCCCACAAGCCGGCGACCGTGAGTTCACTATCAGTGGTGCGGGTACCAGTGACAAAGAATTCGATAACGGTGCCATGGGCCTATCAGGTGAAATGGGCTGGTACTTAACCGATCAAGTCATCGCCGGTGTTCGTCAAGGTGTAGCTTGGGGTTCAGTAGATAATGGCAGTGACGACTGGGCAGGTACCACTAAAGGTTATATCGACTACCAGTTTGGTCAAAACCAGTTCCGTCCATTTGTTGGTGCTAACTTAGGCGTTAAATACTATAACCACGCAAAAAACACCGGTACTGCAGGCCTAGAATTAGGTGCTAAGTACTATGTGTTGCCTTCAACTTTCGTACAGGCCCGTGCAGAATATAGCTTCTTGTTTGACAGCGGAAGTAGCGCTAAAGACAACTCCTCTAACGGTAGCTGGGACTACACAGTAGGTATGGGTTACAACTTCTAATTGTTGCCTGACTGGTTAACATAGACAAGTTACAATAAGCACAATAAACGGCCAACCCTAGGGTTGGCCGTTTCTTTTTTAGCTGAAAGCCTTACGCTGGCCGCTGTACGAAAAAACAAAACCGATGTTTTTAGCTGATAGCTGTCAGCCGTAAGCTGTCAGTTAAAGACAAACACAGCTTTTTGTAGCATTGTGGTGCACCTCTACATGGGTGTTTAGGTTGGTTTTTTATTTAACTGAAAGCTGACAACTCTGCTAAGAAATGCCGCTACGCGCCATCGACCAGCTGAAGCGGCCTCTACATAGATGTTTAGGGTTAGTTTTTAAACTGAAAGCTGACGGCTCTTTTGGTCGAATGAATTCGACCCTACGAAAAAACAAAACCGTGTTCAGGGTTTAAACTGATAGCTGAACGCTGAAAGCTGAAAGCTATTTCTTAGCCGCTCTTACACTATTAAATAATACGCATACGCTGCTTAACGACATGGCGATAGCGGCAATCACCGGATGTATCCAGCCCCATAGGGCTAGGGGGATCACGAGTGCATTATAGGCCAACGCCCAAAAGAGGTTTTGATACATTAAGGTGCGCGACTGATATGCCAACTCAAGTGTTACTGGTACGCGAGTAACGCCTTCAGACAAATAAATGGCCGCTGCCATACCGGTTGCAGATGAAGCCTGTCCCACAGCAATACCTAAGCCTGCTCCGGCTAATGCCAGACCATCGTTAAGACCATCACCCACAAACGCCACCTGAGCTTTTTTCTCTAGTGCTTCAATAAAGCGGTGCTTTTGTTCAGGCGTGCGCTCAAACAATACCTGACTGGGCTCTATGCCTACTCGTGCGGCGAGTTCAGAACACGCCTGCTGAGTGTCTCCACTTAAAAGATATACCGCTACCCCTCGCTGGCGCAAAGTATGAATGGTCTCTGCCACGCCCTCTCTGACGGTTTCGTGAAAATAAATACTGCCCTTATAGTGCCCTTGGCTTGCTAGGTGTAACTGCATGCCGCTATGAATGAGTGGCGGCAAGGCGACACCTTGTTCAATTAACCAGCTCGCCCGCCCTGCTAATGCCACACCTTGGCCGCTGTGCCAACGCGTGCCTTCACCAACAATGCTTTCTCGCATGCCTGGCAGTTCAGATACAAACTTATCTCCCAGCAAGGCCTGCAATCCTTTTGCCGTAGGGTGCACCGCCTCATGCAAAATATGAGTTGCCAGTTGCAACAGCTCATTTTCACTTACCCCAGATGCAGGCTGCACGCTCTGCACACTGGGCTCAGCTGTGGTGAGGGTGCCGGTTTTATCAAACACCACCACCTTAATATTGGCCGCCGACTCTAATGCACTCGGATCACGCAGCACTATGCCTTGTTGCAACATACTGCTATGTCCCATGGTAACCACTAACGGAATCGCCAAACTTAAGGCGCAGGGGCAACTAACAATCAGCACCGCCACGCCACGGGCAATAGACTCGGCCACCGGCATGCCTTGCCATAACGCGAGCAACACAGCAAATACTGCGGCGACCATAATAATGGGGATTAAAGCGCGGGCAATACGATCGGTTAACTGCTGTAAGGCAGTTTTGCGGCTCAACACATCACTAATAGAGTGCGATAAACGGTCAATGCGCCGTTCTCCGACACTTGCCGTAATAATCAGCTCGAGCTCACCTTCTAACACAGTGCAACCGGCTAACAGTTCATCGCCTGCGGTCATGACTTGTGGGGCATGCTCGCCGGTTAACAGTGATAAATCAGCCTGGCCACTGCCAGATTTAACCACGCCATCTAGCGCCAGCTGTTGCCCTGCATGCAAGGCTACACTCTGCCCAGGCTTTATCATATCCGCAGACTGCTCTACCCATTCACCCGCGTCATTTTTCACCGTCACAGTGTCTGGTATGGCCTGAAAATAACGGTGCACCACCTCAGATGCGCGCCTGCGTACGCTACTGTCGAGCAATCGGGCAATCAGTTGAAAGGTAATTAGCATTACCGCGGCGTCAAAATACACATGATGTGATCCGGCATTTAGTTGCCATATTGAAATGCCGCAGGCGGCGATGACCGCCAACGTAATTAAACTATCAAGCCCGGGCGCGCCGGCCAATAAAGTACGCCAACCCACCCGATAAAAATGGCTACCTGAATATAAAATAACCGGGATAGCAAACAGGCCATTGGCCAAAGCAAGTGCCCATTGATATTCGGGCTCTACCGCCCCAAAAGGGGCAAGATACAGCAAAATAGCAGGCATCATGCTCCACATGCCTAACACCACAGCCACGGCTAAGCGCAGTTGTAACTGCAAGCGCATTTTGTGGGCGTGTTGGGCACTGCGTTCTGGATTGGTAGAGGTGTGTAACTCATAACCTAAGCGTGCCACGGCACGCTTAAGTAAGGTGATATCTGGTTTATGTTGTTGCCAATGGATCATGGCGATGTCGGCGGAAAAGTTCACCGCTGCATCACTCACATTGGCTTGTTTTTTTAATACCGCCTCTATGGCAATTGCACAGCTACCACATCGCATTCCCTGCACCATAAAAACAGCGCTGTTATCAGGTGTGCCCGACTCAACTTGGGCACACTCATCAATAAGGTCTGGGCATGTGGCGCTAGATTGCATATTAAGGCGCCCCAAACTCTGCCGTTAACTCCTCAGCTGTCCAAGGGCCACGCTGCCCGTACTCGGCTTCATGGGCCTCAACCAAGTCAACGTCAACGCTACTGGCATCATTGCCCCATTCACTTCTTACATGAGTGAGCACCGCTGCAATTTCTGCATTAGACAAGTTACCACCAAAGGGCGGCATCACACCGGCAAAGGTTGCGCCGTGCACTTCAATCGGGCCTTGTAAGCCATCATGCACAATAGACACCGCTATTTTAGGATCCGCTAACAGCCATTCACTTTCGGCCAACGGCGGAAATGCCCCCGGTATCCCCTGCCCCGTAGCTTGGTGACAAGCACTACACTGCGCATTGTAAATAGCGCCACCATCAATGCCGCTGCCACCGGATTCAGTGTTAGCCACCACCTGCTCAGGCGCACTGCGACTGTCGCCGCCTAACATGGGCTTGCCTATCTGCCAGCTGTAATAACCAACACCCCATACTAATAACACCAGTATCCAAGCGATAACAATTTTAGGTACTCCGCGAGCCCCTTCTTCTGGCTCTGGAGCTTCGCGTCGTTGCGCTCGATGTTCATTTTGACTCATCATTTACTCCTTATCTGTGTCAGAGGTGGGCTCTGCTTTGGGTAGCGTAGGCGCAGGGTAGGTATGATCGAGCGCCAATAAATACGCCACTAAGGCCTTAGCTTCATCGGTGGCCACCACTTGCCCTGATTCAGGCCCATAAGGCGGCGGAATATTCACCACTCGATCATTGACACCGGCTTTATCCACTTCTTTAAACAAAAAGCGATAAGGCGGCATTATGCTGCCTTTCATTACCGCTTGCGGGTTATATAAGTGAATTAAATGCCAATCTTCACTGGGCTGACGCGCCCCTATATTGAACAAGTCAGGCCCAGTGCGCATGGTGCCTAATAAATGCGGCTTATCATAGGCATAATCCCCCGGCACCCCAGGGCGGCCCCAACCGCGGTCTCTGTCACCGGTTGCAAAGCTTGGGTCTCGGGGCTGCTGGCTGTGGCAATAGACACATCCATTGGCAATATAAGATTGACGACCCGCCAGCTCTTGCTCGGTATAAGGTTTAAGATCCGGTGGCACCGCCTCGGTCGACATTTGGATATAAGGCAATACAACCAGCGTTAAGGTGGCAAGCAGCAAAATAAATGCAGCACCTACCATAATGGCGAGAGCACGTTTCATTATGAAACCTCCTTGGCGCTAACACGGAACAGGGTGGGCTCATTTTTTGCCGTACCGCTACGTTTCAACATGGCAATAAAGTGCACCGCAAACACAATGTGACCTAGGGTCATTAAACTGCCGCCTAAGGTACGACCTTGTAGATACGGGATTGTCATTTGTACAATTTCAAGAAAAGGCGTTTTCGCATCAAGCAAGGCAACCCCTTGCAACCAGCCTGCGGTGGTGAGCGATACAAAATAAATTAAAATACCACTGGCCACTAACCAAAAATGCAGGCTGATCATCCGACGCCATGGCCATTCCCAATCGGTTAAACGCGGCATAATAAAGTACACTGCCCCAAATAAAATAAAGCTTAAAAAGGCATACATACCTAAGTGGGCATGAGCCACTGTGTAGTGGGTAAAGTGGGTGATTACGTTAATACTGCGCAAGGCTTCCATTGAACCTTGTAATGAAGAGGCGGTATACATCAAGGCACCAATCCAAACAAAGCGCAAAGTCGGTGAGTCTTTTAGCATCGAAAAATGCCCCCACATAGTACCGTGGTGGTTAATGGCCACTGTAATAACCGGTACCGACATCATCACACTGTGCACAATAGAGAGCGTGACCAACCAAGTTGGAATGGGCCCACCAATAATGTGGTGAATCCCCACTTGGCTATAAAATAAAGCCAACGACCAAAAACCAATCAGTGATAACTTATAAGAAATAATCGGCCGGCCCAATATTTTAGGAATCAAATAATACGCGGTACCAATACCAATGGGCGTGACCCACAAGCCCAGCACATTATGCGCAAACCACCAATTTACCGTGGCCCCAGTGGCACCGGGGAAAAGATAAGGCGCATTGGCAATAAAAAATAAAAAAGGAAACCAAACTAACGCGGCTAAAAAGTACCAGCTAGACACATATAAATGGGGCTCGGTACGTTTTGCGCAGGTAATAAGTAAAGGTATGGCACACAAAGCCCCCGCCACCACAAACAAGGTGTCTATTTGCCAAGGAAACTCCAGCCACTCTTGACCATCCGACAGCCCGAGATTAATGGCCCCTAGCCCAAACAGCATGCCAATATTCCAGATTACCGCCCCCGTAATGGCATATTTAGTGCCATATAAAGGGGTTTTAAATAACCGAGGAATTAAAAATAATATTACCCCTATGCCTGCCATAGACGCCCAGCCATAAGTCACCGCATTAAGGTGCATGGGGCGAATACGACCAAAGGTCCACCAGGCACTGTCGGCTAAAAACTCGGGATAGTGCATTTTAATGGATGAAAAAAGCCCATACATAGAGCCGATTAATAACCAAATAACGGCTGACGTTAGCCAGGTTAATACTGCAGGTTTAGAGGAGTGGTCGGCCAGCCAGCGCGCATTAACCGCCTCATCATCAATTTTTTTATCCACCACATACGGGGGCGCTCCCTCTAGGGCGGGGTCTTCACTGTGCCCTTCTTCACCGGGCGAGAAAATAGTACGAGCCGCAGCTTGGCTTTGGCTGAATTGATTGGTGGCAATAGACCAAATCAATAACAGTAAGCCCACAGTTGACAGCAAGAACGTAATAATAAGCAAAAGTGCTATAGTAGGCGTCATAATGAATCCTATTTGTTCATATGGGATACATATTTTGAGTATGGTTGCTAACCATATAAAATCAAGCAGGTTTCTTGACAGTGGCGTCAACCTAATAAGCACAATACGGCTCGCTGTTGACCCCTTGCCTTATAAATACTGACAGCCTTAGCCAGTTTCACTGGACAGACCAGACTAAAGAGAAGATAAATGAAGTTAAACGTTTTAATGTCGTGGAGCAGTGGCAAAGACAGCGCTTGGGCATTGCAGCAATTGTTGGCCGACTCGCGCTATAAGGTAGTGGGGTTATTTACCACCATCAGTGAAGAGTTTGACAGGGTTGCTATGCATGGGGTGCGCACCACATTATTGCGCCAACAAGCGGCGGCGATTGGCTTACCGCTTAGCATCATTAGTTTGCCTAACCCCTGTACCAATGAAGTGTATAACCAGCGCATGGCGCAATTTATCCAACAAGCAAAAGCGCAAGGGGTGAGCGCTATGGCGTTTGGTGATTTACTGCTAGAAGATGTGCGAACTTATCGAGAAAATCAGCTTAAAAGTGTCAATATAGAGGCGATATTCCCTATTTGGGGCACAGACACTAAGCAACTTCCTAACCAGATGTTTGCTGAGGGCTTGCGCACCATTATCACCTGTTTAGATCCTAACAAAGTGCCCATTGCCTGTGCCGGTAAAGAGCTTACCCCCGAGCTGTTAGCCCGCCTCCCAAGTGAGGTCGACCCTTGCGGAGAAAACGGTGAGTTTCATACCTTTGTCTTTGATTGCCCTTTATTTAAACAGCCTATCGATATTAAAATTGGTGACAATGTGCGTCGTAACGGTTTTATTTTTACTGACGTATTCCCCGTATAACGAGGTTAAGCACAGAGTTTGGCCTGGCTAATTAAGCCATGGTAAGCTTACTTTTATTAACGATATTGGCGCGCTCATGGCACACACAAATAAAGCAATAACTAACAATGAAACAGGATTCATTGCACTAACATGCTTGATATTGGGTGGTGCACTCTTGGGCTTATCTACTAATTTAGCGAAGTTGGCGGGTGAGCTGCAATTATCTCCCTTGGCCTTTTTAAGCTGGTCGATTGGCTGTGCTGCCGTTATATTACTGGTGTTAGCTGGCATACGCGGTAAGTGGCCACCAATTACCGGTCGCACCTTAGAATACTATGGCGTATCGGCGTTAGTAGGTGTTGCCGGTTCAAACTTAATTTTCTTTTCAGCCGTGCCCCATGTTGGCGCGGGATTTGTGGCGCTTATTATCTCTTTGCCTCCTCTGTTGACCTATGGGGGAGCATTATTGCTTGGTATTGAAAAGTTTAATGTCGCTCGCGCGTTAGGGATTGTTGCCGCGCTAATGGGCGCAGGTGTATTGGCAGCCAATAAACTGGCCGCCCCTAATGCCAATATATTATGGATTTTACTAGCCTTATTAGGGCCTGTATTGTTAGCGATTGGTAATTTATATCGAACCTTGCGCTGGCCAATAGGGGTATCGGCTGATGTATTGGCGCCAGGCATGTTAGTGGCAGCAGCTATAATGTTATTCAGCGCCAGTCTGCTGCCCGGTTTCTCATTAACGGTTCCCACCCGCACTCTGCCCGTGTTACTGATTGCCGTTCAGGCTTTAGTCTTTGCTGGGCAGTTTTTATTGTTATTTATTCTGCAAAAGCACGGTGGCCCCGTCATGCTTAGCTTGCTGGGGGCCGTGGGTGCGGTAGTGGGTGTGCCTGTTGCTGTTTACTTGCAAGGTGAAGCGCCGCCTCAGGGCTTGCTAATCGGCGCCCTACTGATTGGTACCGGTGTGGCACTGGTTACGTTTGGTAAAGCCAGAAAATAATGAATGAGGGATCAGGCGCGGATCGCATGAGAATACGCCTTGGTATCGTCTAATGTTTGTAACTGGTTGTCTTTTAGTCGCCAGTTAAAACGATGCTCGGTTTCCCCATCGTCTTCTAATAGCGTAAGCGTAACCTGAGTACCGGACAAGATAGCGGATGTTACTTTAATGGGGGCTTCATTCAACCACACTCGCCCACCTAGTCGTTGAAACTTTTGGGTTAATGCCATTTTAAAGCGGTGCGCACCCCCTGCCTGCCATGCCCAAACTCCCGCCACATTAGCCGGCACCACCCACTTAAAAATATCTGAGCCGGCGGCAAAACATTTATCATCGGGCTGCCACTCCCCCATATCAAACGAGTGAGAAACAATACGCGTGCCCGGCTTAAGCTCGGTGAGCAGTTTAGGTCGAAGCAACAAATTAATACTTTGTAATAAATACATAGTGACCACAGTGGCATCGCTTAAGTTTACATCAAAAAAGTCGTCTTCAATAAACTCAACCAAATGATCCATGCCCATAGATGTGGCAAATTCTTGTCCCTCTTCTAAGCGTTGCGGGTCCATGTCTACCCCCACCGCACGCGTTTCTCGCCCCATGGCAGCCCCTACCACAATACGCCCGTCACCTGAGCCTAAGTCGTAGAGTAAGTCTTGTGCATTTACGCCTGCCAAATCAAGCATACTTTCTACTATCACTTCATCAGTGGGTACAAAGGGCACATTTAATTCTGAGTTAAACTCCACGCCTTCGCCAATAATAAACTCGTTATACAAGCTCAACTCCTGCTATCAAAGGGAATATCAGCGTCCTAGCTGATGTAGGCTTATATTAACACGACTAGGTAAGCTTAGTTGCTGAGCACAGATCTTTGTATAAAAAAACACCCTCATACAACGCATGAGGGTGTTTAATAGACATTATTGAGTACCTTTATTACACTTTAAACTGAGTCACCAAGGCGCGTAAGTGTTCGGCACGCTGTTGCAGCATCTGAATGGCTTCTAGCTGTTGCTCTGCATTATGGTGGATGCTGGCCGCACTATCAGAAATTAAATGTGCCGACTGGTTAATATGCTCAGCAACCGCCCCTTGCTCTTCTGTGGCCGCCGCCACTTGATGGTTACCCGAGCTAATGGCCTCAAACTTCTGCTTAATACTTTGCAATGCCGCGGCAGACTGCTCTGTATTCGCCGTCACCTGCTGGCTGCTAATCGTTCCTTGGTGAATGGCTTTCGTTGATTCTTCCGCGGTTTGTTGTAATTGCGTAATTTGGTCGCGAATTTCTAACGTTGACTCTTGAGTCCGCTGTGCCAAATTACGCACTTCATCGGCCACCACCGCAAAACCTCGCCCTTGCTCACCGGCGCGGGCTGCTTCAATGGCTGCGTTGAGTGCAAGTAAGTTGGTTTGCTCCGAAATACCGCTAATCACTTCTACCACAGAGTTAATATCACCGGCTTGTTCGGCAAAGTTGATGATGGTTTTTTCAATATCTGTCATCACCAAATTAAGCTCTTGCATGGTTTGTGCGGTTAGCGCCATATTGTCGTTGGTAGAGTGGGTATCTTGTACCGCACTTTCGGTATCTTCTGCGGTGCGGTGCGCAATACCCGACACCTCGGTCACCGTTTGTCCCATTTCAGTAATAGCCGTGGCAACTTGATCGGTCTGGCCGCGTTGCATCTCGGTAGAGGTAAAGGTGTCATTGGCTAATTGAGCGAGTTGTTCAATGCCGTTTTTCATTGCGGTTTCGGTTTCTTTTATTTCGGCCACTAATTCACGAATCTTGCCAATAATGGCATTAAAACCTTTGGCCAAATGACCCAGTTCGTTGTCATGGCTGTCATCGAGGCGCGTGGTTAAGTCCCCGCCATTACTCGACATGCTCAGCAAATCATCCCCTACTTTGCGAATCGACTTACTGAGTGAGTTGGCAAATAAGACGGTGAGTGCAATAAAGGCCGCCGTTAGCGCAATGCTGACCCAAACGGACGATGAGATCACAGAGTTAATAGCCCCACTAATTTCATCAGACGGCAATACCGCGACTAACTTTAAGCCGGTATCCCGCACATCTTGCACCGCAAGGTACACATCCTCGCCTTCAAGCTCGGTTCTTTCAAAAGAAAAACCAGATTGCTGCTTATTCAATAACTGGTTAACAGGACCATACTTCTCAATGCTATCCACATTTTGGCGCGTTAGTGATAACTCGGGGTGCACTGCCACCATGCCATGTTGATCCACCAAAAACATAAAGCCGTTTTCACCCAGCTTGTAGTTTGAGATTAAATCCACCACAGCAGACACATCATAACCTAGGCCTGCCGCCCCCACGCGTTCGCCGTTAATCTCGACCAACGTATTCACAAATAGCGTGAGCTTACCGCTACGCTCATCGGGGTCAATCGATAATGCTTGCTTCGCTGAGCTTTTAATAAAGTTGTAGTACCAATTATCACGCTCACCTGTGGGTGAGATGGCTTTAAAAAAACCCTCATCGGTATAGTAGGTGTTGGTTAAGCCCGATACCCAAAATAGCGTAGATGCCCCGGTATTCTCGCGCTGCTTTTTAAAGTAACGCAATACTTGATTATGCTGACTACTGGCCGCTTCACCTCGGTTCATCCAGTCATGCAGCATGCTATTTTTTGACATATCATCAGACAAGGTAATGGCAGGCATCAGCTCAGCTCTTACTTGCTCGGCCGTCAGACCCACGCTATTAGGCAAATACTCTTGCTCTGTTTGACCGTAGTACAAATTAGAAAATTGGTTCACATTGATAAGGGTTGACACTAAGGTGAGTAACGCCAGCGCCAAGGCGACAAACGCAATAAAAACCGTACCTAATTTAAATCTCTGCATGGCAGCTCCCAAAACCCAATATGA
The DNA here is from genome assembly GCF_017498065.1 of Oceanisphaera pacifica. Classification (GTDB taxonomy): domain Bacteria; phylum Pseudomonadota; class Gammaproteobacteria; order Enterobacterales; family Aeromonadaceae; genus Oceanimonas; species Oceanimonas pacifica. Next base: position 167,549 of record NZ_JAGDFX010000007.1, read on the forward strand.
TGTAAAACACTAAAAATGGCAGATGAACAAGAAGTATATGTCAACAATAAGAGGCTGCCACTGACTGACGACGAGGCTCATAAAAAGACGACACTTTATCGGCAGCTCAGCCAAAAGTTGAGCTAAAAGTCACAATTTATACAAAAATAATTCTCGTATTTTGCTTCATCAGGCACGGCTAAACGTAAAATAAGTGGATAATCAAAGTATTGAACATCAATAACAGATCAAAAAAATTAACCACTTCTTACCAAAAATGTATCTTAAGACGCTATTGGGTTAGCCACGAACAACTCACTTAGACTGGCGATACAGCGCACATTTTTCTCATAAAAGTGCAGACTAACTGCTGTATTTTAGCCAGTAAATGCGTACTATGTGCTGCTTGATTTATGATGCTCTGCGTACTTCCATCCCCACGTCTGTCATCATAAATAGCCAAATTAGCACTATACGGGTGCACTAAAAATTACATAAAAGACGTTTGAGAAACGGTAAATCAGCCTTTCTCAAGCTAAATTCGTCTGCGTGATACCTTGATGTATTACGCGCAACGTAAAGAGCTTAATTATGTTAGTTGTAGCAGCATTAGGCGGAAATGCCTTATTACAGCGCGGCGAACCGCAAACAGCACAAGTACAGCGCGACAACGTCAAAGTTGCCGCCCGCGCTTTGGCCGACATAGTCAAAGCCGGACACCAGCTGGTGATCACCCATGGTAATGGCCCTCAGGTAGGTCAATTGGCTTTACAATGCGCCGCCTTTAGTCCAAACGACCATCATCCTATGGATGTATTGGGCTCGCAAACAGCGGGTATGATTGGTTACTTGGTAGAGCAAGAGCTGGGAAATGTTCTAAAAAACGAGCTGCCCATTGCCACTTTGCTTACTCAGGTTGTGGTAGATAAAGAAGACACTGCTTTTCAGAACCCGACTAAATTTATCGGCCCGGTTTATAGCAAAGAAGAAGCCCACGAAAAAGCAGAAAAAGCCGGTTGGCAAATTGCACAAGACGGCGATAAATGGCGTCGCGTGGTTGCTTCGCCCAAGCCGACAGAAATACCTGACTTACAAGTCATTAAGTCTCTCGTTGAGCAAAACGTGGTGGTTATTTGTAACGGTGGCGGCGGTATTCCCGTGGTGCGCGATGGTGATAATAACTTGCAAGGCATTGAAGCTGTAATTGATAAAGATCTTTCCACTGCATTTTTAGCCAAGCAATTAGGCGCAGATGCCATGGTGTTGCTCACCGATGTTGAAGCGGTATACCACGGCTTTGGCACGCCAGAAGCAAAACCTTTGCACACTTTAACCGTGGCAGAAAGTCATGCCATGAATTTGCCTGCCGGCTCTATGGGCCCCAAAATAAATGCCGCGTGTAACTTTGCCGAGTCAGGTGGTTTTAGTGCCATAGGTCGCTTGTCTGATGCCTTAGCGTTATTAGCGGGTACTGCAGGCACGCACATCGTTAAAGAGCATGCGTAAACCATACCATTAAGGGTGTCTTGCAGCACTCAGTTATGTAGCTCACTCATAAGCCGCATTCGTAGCACAAGAATGCGGCTTATTTTATCTCGGCTTTTTTAATAGCGCTTAGGTACGCTCCTCTTTTACTTTACGCTTTTGTTCTGCTCGTCGTTCAAAGGGGGCGGCTAGTGCCAAAATAATTAGGGTAAATAACGTGCCTAATAAAGCGACCCCCAAGCTACCTAGCCCCACGGCAACACCAATGGCCGCTGTCATCCACACACTTGCAGCCGTTGTTAGGCCTTTTACCGCTTGTTGGTTGTCTAGCTTTAAAATAGTGCCGGCACCAATAAAGCCAATCCCCGTGACCACACCTTGTATTACCCGCGACAGTGCATCCAATGTCATGCCCACCCCAGAGCAGGCTAAAATAAATACAGCCGTGCCAATACACACCAAAATATGCGTACGCAACCCTGCGGGCTTACCTGCTTTTTCTCGCTGTACGCCAATAATGGCCCCCAGCACGGCCGCCGCTAATAAGCGCATTAACACATGCGCCAGCTCTCGCTCACTGGGTATGCCATAGACTAGTGCTTCCCAAAAAATATCCATTTATAACTACCTATTCACAGATGTTTAACCATAAATCACCTCAAAAACGATTTCGTAAAATACGCTTACACCTCAGTTTATTCTGGGCACAATATAAAGACAGAGCCTAATAGCCCTGCCTATCTTAACTATTGGTGCTTAGTTTTACTCAAAACCTCTACCAGATGATACTCATACAGGTTGGCATCGGCTGGAGTAGTATGTGCGTTAACACGTCTACGCTGTTCAATAGTGAGCCGATACTCGTAGCCGGACTCAAAGTTAAAACCTTGAATACCATCATAAAATAAATTCCCGTCTACCACTAAACACTGCATCGGTCCTACCCCAATACAATCTACTTTTTCTGGTTCTACCGTGACCGTTTTCACTTTAACTGTTGAGTTTGCTGAAGAAACGGAAGGTGATGTTTCTATTGAGTCTTGGTTTTGTGGGGCATAGTTGCTGCATCCCATCAGCGTCATCAATAATAATGCGGTTATGCTTGTCTTCATTATATGCCCGCCAACATACTCAATGTACTAATACTAAGAGCAGTTGCGGCCTCGTAGTGTTAAATGACTGTGGTTAATCAAGCCAATAGCCCGATCACGTTTTTACATTAATAGTATCTTGATAAACACCCACATCAAGCAGGATTCACCCTGCAAATAGTAACGGCTGCACTTAAGGCTAACTGAAAAATACCGCCAGCCACACTGTTATACCATCTGCTTGCGTGTGACTCACCTTATGTTGGGTATGCGCAGGTATATGTATAAAGTCGCCTACCTGTAAGCGAACTTCTCGGCCGCCGGTAAACTCTAGCCACCCCTCACCTTGTAACACCATCACCCATTCATCTTCATTTTGGTCATACCAACCTACAGTGGGTGAGTTATTTCCGTGGGATACAACTCGCTCGATACGCACATTAGGGGTTTTCAGCAAATCTTGAAAATGCTCATCCGTTAAGTCAGTAGGCAAGTTTTTAAATATATTGCTCTTGATAAAGCAACTCCTCTGATTTAAATAGAGTAACTATCATTGTTCCTGTGATATAAACACCAAAAAAATTAGCACAGACTTGTTCTAAAAATAAGCTTTGCTATGCTCGAATCGTCGTTCAAAGGAGCATTGATAGTGAAAAAACGTAAAACGGGCACATTGCGCACCAGTATACATCACCACGCAGAGGCTACCGGCAACCTGTTAGGAGAGGTGTTCCACTATCTTGCTTTATTTGCGATTGGCGGCATGACGGTGTGGGCTGGCACCATCGCCGCGTTAGAGATGTTTGAAAAAGGAGCCGCATCTATTGATGACATTTTGCTGCTTTTTATCTATTTAGAATTGGGTGCCATGGTGGGCATTTACTTTAAAACCAATCATATGCCGGTGCGTTTTTTGATTTATGTGGCCATTACCGCTCTCACACGCATGATGATCTCCGATATTTCTCACCATAATGACCCTGATATGGGCGTATTATATATTTCTGGTGCCATTTTATTGCTGGCCTTAGCCGTATTGGTGGTGCGCTATGCCTCGGCTCGTTTTCCTGGGGTACAACCGGCTACTAAGGCTCACCGCGTGAGTGATGAAAGTCACGAAGGCACAGAGCCCTAAGCTAAAATAGTGTACGGCATTAAACGCCGTCATTGGCATCGCGAATACGCTCGCGGCGCTCGTATTCTTCTTCCATGGCGGCGTTAATCTCGTCTAATACCGAGTCGACATCCGCTCCTGCGCTATCATCTGCAAACTGCCCGGTTAATACAGAATGTGGTGTTAGCTCGCCGTCTTTAAACAGCGCCCACATTTCTTTGGCATATTGAGTCTGTAATAACTCGGGGGCAAAGCTGCCATAATAACGGCGCATATTGTTGATATCGCGCGCCAGCATGGCTTGGGCACTATTATTAGCCGCGGCATTCACCGCTTGAGGCAGATCAATCACCACAGGGCCATCGTCATCGACCAACACATTAAATTCTGATAAATCACCGTGAATAATGCCGGCACACAGCATCAATTTAATGTAGTGCATCATAAGCGCATGATCTTCAATGGCCTGCTCAGACGACATTAAGACTTCGCCCAGTTGTGGTGCCACATCACCTTCGTCGTCGGTGACTAACTCCATTAGCAAAACACCGTCTACACAGCCAAAGGTATTGGGTACCCGTACCCCTGCTGCCGCTAAACTTGCTAGGGCATTCACTTCGGCGTTTTGCCACATTTGTTCTTGTTGCTGGCGGCCATAATTAGAGCGTTTTTCTATGGCTCTGGCTTGGCGACCATTGCGCATTTTACGGCCTTCATTATATTGCGCCGCCTTTTTAAAGCTGCGTTTTACTGCGTCTTTATAAACTTTGGCACAGCGAATATGTTCACCGCAGCGCACCACAAATACATCTGCCTCTTTGCCACTCATAAGGCGGCTGAGTACTTCATCAATTAAGCCGTCATCAACGAGCGGCTGTAAGCGTTTAGGTGTTTTCACAGGTAACCTGCTAAGTAGATTTGACAATTTATCGTCATATTATTGGGTTCTCGCCGCTATCAGCTTACCCGTAAACTAAGGCGGGCTCGGCATAATACCGAGCCCGCCAAATGGGGTCATAGGATAAGAAAAATCAGTGCGTTAGCGTGAATATTGCTTAGCGCGTTTACCCCGTAAGGTTTTCTTTTTCGGCCCTGCCGCTTTGGTATTATTGGTCTTTTTCAAGCGCGGCGCTCTGGCGGTTGTGCTATGGCTCGACTCATCCGCCGTTTTAGCTCGGCGCGGCTTACCTTTGGGTCTATCGCCCGTGTTATCTAAGTCTATTACGGTTTCGCTGGCACGGTTTGAGCGCCCAGTAATCACCTTACGTGACAAGCTTTTTAATAACGAGCCTCGGCTAGTCACTTCAAAGCCCGGCTTAATAATACGCTCAACTTGGCTGCCAATTAACTTTTGAATGCGCTCTAGAGCTTGTTCTTCTTCGCGGCTTACAAATGAGATGGCGGTACCTCTGGCACCTGCCCGGCCGGTACGGCCAATACGATGCACATAATCTTCAGGCAAATAGGGCAAATTAAAGTTCACCACATAATCAAGGCCTTGAATATCAAGACCGCGAGCGGCCACTTCGGTGGCAATTAATACCTGTATTTTAGCAGACTTAAAATCGGCAATAGCACGGCGACGCGAGCCTTGGCTTTTATCACCATGGCAGACAGCGGCGTCAATTTTACTCTTTTTCAACCCTGCTAATAAACGGTCGGCCTGCTCTTTGGTACTGGTAAACACCAATACCTGAAACCAGTTCTCTTCTGTTAACAGTTGCTCAAACAGCTCAATTTTACGGCTTTCTTCTACTGGATATACCGCATGGGTGACGGTTTCTGCGGTGCTGTTTATTTTAGCGACCCGAATTTGCTGATGATTGGTTAAAATTTTATGAGATAGCTCATTAACAGCCGGTGAGGTGGTGGCAGAAAATAGCAAGGTTTGGCGCTTAGGTGAGGTCAGTTGCATCAACTTCACCACATCGGTAATAAAGCCCATATCTAACATGCGGTCGGCTTCATCCAACACCACAAACTCCACCTCACTTAACGTAATATTGCCTAAGGTTAAGTGCTCTAATAAACGCCCAGGCGTGGTGATCACCACATCGACTCCGGCTTTTAACTTGTTAGCTTGGCCACCCATTTTTACACCACCGTACATGGCCGTAACACTAATAGGCAAAAACTGGGCATAGGCACTAATGGCATCGCCTAATTGCTCAGCCAGCTCTCGGGTGGGCGTTAAAATTAAGGTACGTGGTTTATGTGCCACTGCGGCTTTAGGTTTATCTAGCATGCGCTGCAAAATAGGCACCGCAAAGGCGGCTGTTTTACCGGTGCCGGTTTGGGCGGTCACTTGTAAATCTCTGCCACGGCGCGCCGGCACTATGGCTTGTTCTTGTACGGGAGTCATCGCACTGTAGCCACATTCAACAAGAGCGCGTTGCAGTTCTGGGGCTAAATCTAAAGATGAAAAATGCATAAAAGATCCTCTGTAGAGTCGCTACAGTCAAAAAAACGAGGCAAGAATATACCGTATTTTGGCAATATAGGAGAGAGTTGATTGTACTTTAAATGATAAATTAAAGGAGAAGCAGCGCCTCCCCTTAGCAGTGTATTGCACTTCAATACAAGGTTTTAGATCTCATCCTCTTCTTGGGCAGCTGGACGTGCCTCGTAATTGCTCGCTTTCGCCAAAATTTCGACATAAAACTCAGTGGCATCTTGCGCTACCGCCGCGTCAATCTGCTTATTAATGTCAGACGGAAACACCTTTTCAGCCTCAGCTTCAGACAAGCCAAAGCGACAATCAAACGCCCAGTAATCTGCGCCAGCTGGGAGTTGCTTGTTACGCTCTCTTTTAAAGTATTTTTTAATCTCATGCTTAATCGCATCAATTAAACGAGCAGGCTTCAGCTTGGCATGCGTTAATGTGAAGGTCTTTTTCATGGGTGTTCCTACTGGATATTCTATTGTTCATCACTTAGCCATCACAGCTAAATGCTAGTTGAGGCGTATTCTACATGGATATGACACAGATAACTGCCATTTTCGCTGGATTTTCTTACTATCTCGTTAAAGCCCAAGCATCGCCTGTAAAAAGCACAGCGGTTTAGGTACCCTTAACCCTAGTTAAGTGTAATGCTGATATATTAAAGTTAGCCTAATCAAAAGCTTAAGGAGAAGTCATAGTGTCGGACGACTTGTATCAACAAGGTATTAAAAAAATTCAAGAGCTTACCGCCTCCCCCGATGATAACCCAACAGGCAATATGGACATAGGTGCCGCTTTTGCCGATATAGCCCCTGATTTACAAAAATATGTGGTTGAGTTTGCCTTTGGTGGCATTTATTCACGCCCGGGGTTAGATAACAAGCAAAAAGTATTGGCCACCATTACCGCACTGGTTGCGCAGGGCAAGCCACAAATTGCCATGCACATTAACACCGGTCTTACCGTAGGCTTAACGCCCGAAGAAATTGTTGGCTGCATTATGCACTTGCTGCCTTACACGGGTTTTCCGAGTGTGATCAATGCACTTACGGTTGCCAAACAAGTATTTAAAGAACAAGGCATATCAGTAGACACCAGCGCTGTTCAATCATAAGCACAACCCTTTATCACTGGGCCACTTACCGCTTGGTGAGTGGCGTTTTTGAAAATACAGTCGGAGTTTATTACCAAAGAAGCATAATGCGGACTGACTTATAACAAAAAGTCATACCCTAAGGGTGGCAATTCATGCCTGAGATGCGTCATACGCAGACCCTTTGAACCTGCTCCGGTTAATACCGGTGTAGGAATAGGAAGTCCCCCCCCTTTATTCGGCTTTTGCAACAAGTAAAACGGACTACTGCTTACTGCGACAGCTGCTCTGTCACCGGTACTTGCCAGATAATGTCAACGGGCCGCTTGCCCCAAGCCCGTGCTTGCTTTTTATCGAGCATTAAAATGTCTATTTTTTGACGCCAGCGCTTATTCATTTTATCTAGCACTCGATACTTACCCTCAAAACCGGCAATTTCTACTTCGGTATTATGCGTTAACCCTTCACCAATTAAGTCACGAGAGACAGCAATGGCTTTCATGCCCGGCACCAATATGTCTCCCCAAGCTGCTAACCCAATATTACCCTTTTTTGTTTCATCTTCGGCCAAGGTATAGGCTGTGGCGGTCACGGTTGCAGTGACGGTTTCTACCTGAACCACTCCTACTTCATCGGTGTCACTGCTCTTAGCCGTTTCATCTTCTGTTTTGCTACACCCAGCCAATAATAAGCTCACCAATAAGGCACCTAACATGGCTGGATTAGCATAAAAAATACAATGCATTGTTTATTCCTATGTTACCTAGATTTAACTTATTGGCGCTTATTACGCTCATAAGCATGATAAATACCTGTTATCACCACAAGGTAACACTCCCTAAAAACAGATACATACGAGCATCATTCTTATCTGGATGACTTATGCTATGATTTTGCAGAACGTTATGCCGTATTTCATTTTATTCATCGCCCTTTACGAGAGTCGTATTACCAATGGAATTAACGCTATTTATACTTGCCACCCTACTGAGTACTGTCATCACCCTATTGCCATTATGGCGTTGTGAAGCTTGGTGGGTAAGAGGATTAGACTTTCCTCGGGTACAATTTTTTTATCTCATTCTAACGATTATTGTACTTGCGCTATGGCGGCTTGACCTTTGGGCTGCCAGTAGCCTAGGAATATTGACACTCAATACGGCATATCTGCTCTATCATGGCTGGTGGATCTTACCCTATACTCGCTTTCATCCGGCAGAAGTTGCAGCAACGGCCACTGAAGATGCCCCATCGACGATCACCATTTTGTCATCTAATGTACTGGCTACCAACAGGCATGCTGACTGTCTTATTGAGTTAGTAGAGCGCCATCAACCAGATATTTTAGTCACTCTAGAGTCCACTCACTGGTGGGAACAGCAGCTAGCAGTATTAGAAGCCGACTACCCTTACACCATAAAGTGCCCACTCGATAACCTATACGGTATGCATGTGTACTCACGCTTAGTACTTAAAAACAGCCGCATTGAATATTTAGTACAAGACGACGTGCCTTCTATGCATTGTTTAGTGGAGCTAGCCTGTGGCAGCCAGATTATTACGCACTTTATTCATCCTGCACCACCTAGCCCCACTGAAAATGAAGAGTCAAGCGAACGAGATGCTGAACTGCTTGCCGTAGCAGATAAGGTAGCAGATACGCAGTTACCTGTAATTGTGGCCGGCGATCTTAACGACGTGGCTTGGTCACCCACTACGCGTTTATTTAGAAAGATAAGTGGTCTGCTCGACCCTCGAATTGGGCGAGGCATGTTTAATACCTTTCATGCAGAGCATTGGTTTATTCGCTGGCCGCTCGATCATCTGTTTCACAGCCATCATTTTCGAGTGAGTCAATTACAACGCTTAACACTCAAGGGATCCGATCACTTTGCACTGCTAAGCCGCTTAAGCTTTAAGCCCAATAAACGCAATGGCTACAGTGAACTTAGCGCCGATGCCGACGATCAGCAATGGGCCAAAGAAAAGATGCATCAAGAAAATGTAAATAAGAGCGATGTACCCGATCTTACTGAGTAGCACAGCGCATTAATAGAGGTATAGTCGAAGTGAAAAGTGATAGGCTAGGCGAATAAAAACTCCCCTAGCCCTATTTTTATTCTTAATTAGCTAACAATCAAGCACTTGGGCTTTTCTTCCCATTTAAAATACGGGTGCAGGGCCAGATAACTATTACTGTACTTTTTATCTGACACTTCTTTCATCACCCAGCCTTCTGGATAAGTATCCACTTCTATATTTTCGTCTTCTAGCTCAACCTCAACCAGAATTAGCCCTTTATTGTTCAAGTCAAATACATCTAGCTCAAAGGCAAATCCGTTGAACATTTTAGTGTAACGCATTTTATGAATCTGCTTGGCATCGGCCACGCTGTCGAGTATTGACACACCATCAATCATTGGAATAGCAAACTCAACTTCTAAGCAAGAAAGTCCAATTCTGGGGCCTTTAATGGTCAAAAATGCTTGATCGTCGGCCACACGTATCCGAATGGATATATCATCGGCAGTATGTAAATAACCGTGTTCTTTATCATCAGAGTCAGTTAACTGCTCGATCATTAGGTAGGCTTGATCGACAGGAATAGGATATGAAAAATACTGTCCACCACGGTCTTTTTTGCCAGACTCAATGGTAAAGTAACCTTGATTATCGCTGACAGACACCTGTACTAATACTTTATTATTGGTAACTATGTAACCCTGCCTAAATAAAACACCATCGACTAAATCGCTTTCGGGTACCTGACTTACAAGAAATTTTCTTTCTATTTCTTTGTTTATCATATTAATTACCTCACTGCTTACATAATAAAGTATGACTATATTACTTTATCTTCGATGTTAATTAATAACATACTCAATTCGCCTATGTTACCCCTTATTAAAAACCAGCTTATAACTCATGTAATTAAAGCTAAAACCTGAGCTTGTCACCATCATTAGCAAAGTTATAGACAATAAGCAAGCAAACAGCCATCCCTATGCTGTATTGCTCGCCTTATGGACAAAAAATCGGCGATGAGCCATTGTTATCAACGCCTGCTGCAACTGCTGAGCAAACGCCTTAGCGCCCTTTCTCAGTCAACAAGCGTTCATGCTCAGCCTCATTCGAGGTCAAATTTCATCACGTTTTTAGTGCTCCATTTGCTTATCAGCATCTAATATAGGGTCGTGATTTAACAACACATGATTCAGTGGCAAGATCTTACAGCCTTTAGCACGAGCAATATCAGCAATTCCCATTAAAATCTCTCCTTGCGCTTTGGCAAAATCGGCATAAGGCACAAAGCTATTGCCGCCGGTGGAGCGCACCCAAGCATAAATATTAAGCTTCAATGCTTTATCGCCAAACTCACTAAAATCAAACACAAAATAATCAAGATCGTTACGCGTGGCCAAAAAGTCATTACCTTCTGCCACTACCTCTTTGACCTTATCGTAGTCATCGTAACTTAACAGAATGTCTTGTGAGAGGGTGCGGTGTGCTAACCGTGAGTGGTTAATTAAGTTCTCGGTATTAAAAACAGAGTTAGGCACATAAATGCGCTTACCATCCCAGCCTGCAATGGTGGTTGAACGCCAGCCAATGTGCACAACTGTGCCTGATAAGCCGCTACTTTTAATAATAATATCGTCACCTAACTTAAAAATTCGGCTGGCAAATATCGTCAAGCCACCAAAAAAGTTAGACACTAAATTTTGCGCGGCAAAGCCTACCGCAATACCCGCAGTACCACCAAAGGCAAGCAAACCTGCAATAGACAAACCTAGCGCTTGAAATACGCCAAGCGCCACCACTAAAAATGCCACTATGACCGCAAGCTTCTTAACGGCCGAGGCTACGGTTCTGTCTATATAGATCTTTTGAGTATTAGCACGCTTAAAGTAGTTCTCTTCCACTCGGTTAATTAAGCGGAACAAAAACCAACCAATTAACAGCACAAACAGGACTTCTTGCGCGACTGGGTTCACTTTATCGATAACCGCATAGCCATGGCCAGGCGGAAAATAATGCCGAATAGCAATGATAGTCCCAAGCAACCAAACAGAGGTGCGCAAAGGAGAGCTAATGGCATTGAAGATGGCACTACGCCACACTTTGACTTCTGGTTTATCTCTTTTCCAGAGAAAAGTGAGCGTCAGCCTGAGCACCAGATTCACGATCAGTAGCCCCGCCACTAAAAAAACAGGGAAAAACCACCACTGCCCGCTTTCTAAAATTTCTTCTGCAGAGTCAACCCACTCCATTAATAAGCTCCTATTGTTAAAGGTAAAATATGCTAAAACGTTAAGGCAAGTCAGCACAATTACTTTGTTCGGCCTAGCAAGGCCTTACTAGACTCACCTTCTGTTATGGCTCGATCCTACCCACCTCTTACCAGAGGTACAATGGCGCTTGAATCAACTCAGTCCTTTTATCCAAATAACGCATAAAGATCCCTTTTCATTATCAAGATAGTGTATGGTACGCCACTTCATTTTTTATTTTTTACTCATCAAAGCTGCGGGCAACCGCACTCAGGATTTCCTATGGATACGGAGCAGCCACCGTCTAATCGTGGCACCATTAACCCACCTGTTTTTTATACCTCTGCACTGCTTATCATTTGTTTAGTGATATTTGTGGGGGTTTTACCACAAAAATCTCAGCAGCTGTTTAGCCAAGCACAAAGCTGGATTGTGGATAACGTTAGTTGGTTTTATATTCTGACCTTAGCACTGACCTTAATCGGCACTGTGTTTATGGCTGCAAGTCGCTATGGCAACATAAAACTTGGGCCCGATCACAGTGAACCCGATTACAGTAATACCTCTTGGTTTGCCATGCTATTTTCTGCTGGTATGGGGATTGGCCTCATGTTTTTTGGCGTAGCTGAGCCTGTTATGCACTTTCTAACGCCGCCAACAGGAGAGCCCGGCACCGTTGCCGCTGCCCGCGAAGCCATTAAGATCACCTTTTTTCATTGGGGCTTACACGTTTGGGCTTTGTATGCTGCAGTCGCATTAATTTTGGCTTTTTTCTCGTACCGACATGGCTTACCACTCACATTGCGCTCGGCCTTATATCCCTTTATTGGTGAGCGTATTTATGGCCCCATTGGTCATGCGGTCGATATTTTTGCCATTATTAGTACCGTGCTGGGTATTGCTACCACACTGGGCTATGGCGTACTGCAAATTAACAGTGGCCTAAACTATTTATTTGATATGCCAATTAGTGCCAATATGCAGGCGCTGCTTATTATTGGTATTACCGCCTTAGCGACCCTGTCTGTGGTATCGGGCTTAGATAAGGGAGTAAAAATCCTCTCTGAAACCAATTTAGTGTTAGCCGTATGCTTATTGCTGTTAGTGCTCATCTTTGGCCCTACGGCACTCTTATTAGAAAGTTTTGTCGAAAACACCGGTAGCTACTTATCTGATATCGTGAGCAAAACCTTTAACCTCTATGCTTATGATAAAACCGATTGGCTAGGAGGCTGGACGGTATTTTATTGGGGCTGGTGGATTTCTTGGTCTCCTTTTGTAGGGATGTTTATTGCGCGTGTTTCTCGTGGGCGCAGCATTCGTCAATTTGTGGTTGGCATTTTACTGGTGCCATCGGGCTTTATATTTTTATGGATGACGGTATTTGGTAATACCTCAATTCATATGATTATGGAGCAAGGTATCGTAAGCTTGGCTGAAACCATACAAGCTGATAGCTCTTTAGCCTTATTTGCCTTTTTAGAGCACTTTCCGTTTTCGTCTTTGTTGTCGTTTATTGCCATTATTATGGTGATGCTGTTTTTTATTACCTCAGCAGACTCCGGCTCGTTAGTAGTAGACATGCTGGCTTCTGGCGGCCAAACTCGCACTCCCGTATGGCAGCGTATTTTTTGGGCTTCGTCTACCGGCGTAGTAGCCATTGTGCTACTTATGAGTGATGGCTTAAACGCCTTACAAACCGCGACTCTGGTCAGCGCCTTACCATTTTCGGTGGTGCTATTAGTTGCCTTTTGGGGATTATTAAAAGCATTAGACACAGACGCGACCAAGCGTATGTTGCGCCAACAAAGTGCCGTACATCATCCGCCACGCCAGCAGCAAAACGAAGGCGGCTGGCAGCGACGTTTACGTGGCATTGTGATGTTTCCGCGCCGCTCTCACGTCAATCGCTTTATCGATGAGGTGGTATTAGATGCCTTTGAGGCTGTGGCTGACGAGCTGCGTAAGCAGGGCTATCACACCGCTATTATTAATAACCAAGCCGCCAAGCAGATCAAATTAGAGGTAAAACATAGCGACGAGGCGAACTTTGTTTACGAAGTGCACCCTCGAGCCTATGTACGCCCCAATAATGAAGCTGAAGACAAAAACAAAACCAATGATGACCGCAAATACTTTCGTGCCGAAGTACACTTAACGGAAGGCGGCCAAGACTATGACATTATGGGCTGGTCTAAAGATGAAGTCATTGAAGACATCATTGATCAGTACGAACACCATATGCATTTCTTACACGTGGTACGTTAAGACTCGCAAGCATCAATAAAAAATGGCGATTAATCAGTTAATCGCCATTTTTCCCTGCTTTTATTCGCGATACGGTAACAAATTATTCTTCTTGCACAACGCAGCGCTCCAGCGTCTGTCCAATTGTGCCACCTTGATGGTGCTCTGATAATGTACCCTGTGAACCCAACCCAGATCCTTTAGTCCACCACTCCAGTCCCTGCCCAATATAACGGGCCCCACTGGCTGACTTCGCAATACGCAAAGTATGGAGGTTGCCTTGGTAATCAATGGTAGCCGAGTCGGTGTTCGGGTAAGTCGCTAAAATAGATAATCCACTTTCGCAACGATACTCCACAGCGTTAACGCTCGCAGCTACTGTTGAGGGTGAAGTTGACTGCACCGTACAAGCGCTTAAGCCTGCGCATAAAACAACAGAGGCAATAAGTGTAATCCGCTTCATAATCACTCCCATAAAATAGTTAATACAAACATCATATACTACCTATTTTGACATTATAAGGCAGCACTAATACTGGCAACGCAACAGCAGTGTGTGAGGCTGCCAGAGACGCGAGCAGTAGATGCCATTAGCCAAAAGCCGAACTATAAATAATTTAATAGCAACCTGCATTTATCGGCTGCATGGTACTGTGGTAAACGTTATCATATATTTGTGCTGGTGCTAGTAGCACCGCACGCTTAAGGAAAAGCGTAAAGACAAGTATTCACAAGGACGCTCAATGACCATTCAGCTTGATTTTCGTACGCTTAGCCTAACACTGATGCTGTTTAGCCTGGTGTTTGGTTTAGGTATGTTTGCCTACTCTAAAGAACACGCTAAGTTTAGTGGTATAAAAACCATGGGCATGGGGTACTTTCTTATTGGCGGTGGCTGTGTCTTGCTTGGGCTGCGTCACTTTATTCATGATATTGCGTCTATCTTACTGTCTAACGTGGCCATTATTAGCGGTGTGGTACTAATCAACAGAGGCTTATTTAACTTTCTTGGTATCTCTTTGCGTTTTGAGCGTTGGTTAAGCCCATTACTCATAGTGTTACTGGCGGCTGCACTTTCTTTCTATACCTTTTATATTCCCAATGTTAGCCTGCGAATACAGGCTTTTTCGCTCACCTTTGCCCTTATTTGTTTTATCGGTGCCGGCGGCGTCTTGCAACACAATAAGCCCCATGGCCGTATGGCTGCCAACATGCTAATGGTTATGTTTTTGCTTATTGGCGCCTTTTTCATTTTCCGCTTAATGTGGACCTTTTATGAAAGTCCACCCGATGACTTTATGAATGCGGGACTACTCAGTGCACTGGCGGTTATTGCTGGGGAGTTTCTCGTTATTTTATCTTCATTTTCCACTATATGGATGGCATCTGATGAACTACAACATGAGCTTTCAGAAATCGCCCGCATTGATCCATTAACCGGAGTCTATAATCGACGAGCATTCGACGAGTATTGTGAGACAGAGCTCAGTCGCGCACTACGCTCACAGACCTCGTTTGCCATTATAATGTGTGACTTAGATAACTTTAAAAGAGTCAATGACGAACATGGCCATCATATAGGTGATGAAGTGCTAAAACGCTTTGCCACTACGCTTAAAGAGAATACCCGACAGCAAGATGTGGTGGCGCGTTTTGGAGGAGAAGAGTTTGTATTACTGTTGCCTAATAACAATACCAAACAGGGATTATTGGCAGCAGAACAACTAAGAGCAAAAACAGCAGCAACCCAGATTGCCATAGGTAATAATGTAAGTTTAAGCATTTCAGCCAGCTTTGGGGTCGCGCATTACGACGCTCACGATAATGACTGGAGCACCGTATTGCACCGGGCTGATAACGCACTTTACATGGCCAAAAAACAAGGCCGTAATCGCGTGATCGGCCATCCTTCAACATCAAGAACCAATGATTCAACATCGCTATATAAGCAACAATATCAATAGAGTATGTCCGAGCCAATAACTGTAGCTGCTCTATTCCGCTTTACGGTGTTTGAACCGCGGGTCTGTACTCGCTGCATGATAAACACAGGTTTTAGCGACGATACGTCAGCGCGCCGAGTGTAGCGTCAAACTGCATTTGTTTAAGCCGTTCAATAAACCACTTAAGGCCTCGTCCCTTGTTACTGCGCTGCCAAGCAACAGAGATATCCCCCAGCGGCGGCGGTGTATCTAAGGTTAATAGTGTTAATTTTCCTACTGCTAACTCTTGAGCAATGCGATGAACCGGTAAGTAACCCACGCCCAACCCTTTGCACTGCGCGGCAATTTTATGAGTAATGCTAGGTACAATAATACGGCTGCGACCATCTAATAACCCAGAAGATCGTGTGGGCAAATGTTGAGAGCTATCTGCCACAATAACTGTGGGATAATCCTGTATCGCACTCACAGGCAAAGGCATGGGCAACTGAGCCAAGGGATGATCGGCAGCCACTGCAAACTCAAAGTTCACTTGACCCAGTGCGTGCAAAGCCACGCCTGAAGCTGTGGCTTCGCCTGCCGCACCTATTACTAAGTCACAACGATCGTCACTGAGTGCCTCCCAGCTTCCGCCCAACACTTCTTCACTGAGGCGAATTTCAGTTTTAGGCTGTATTCGCTGAAACTCCTCAATCAGTTCATAAACCGGATCACAGCTAAGTACGCTATCAATACAGATCCTTAACTCCACTTCCCAGCCATCTGCGGCTTGACGTACTAATGCCGTTAACTCTTCAGATGCTTTAAGAATGTGCCGCCCCTGCTCTAACACTAATCGCCCAATCGCGGTCAACTCAGCCTTACGCCGACGCCTGTCAAAAAGTTCAACGCCCAAATCTTCTTCTAGCTTACTAATGGTGTAAGAAACCGCAGACGGCACCCGATGCAACTCTTGTGCAGCTGCGGCAAAACTGTGGCGCCGTGCGATGGCATCCAATGTTTGCAGTGCATCTAGCGTGATCAATAAAGACATAGTTCAAGGTACCCAATATTGGTTGTTCAATTTAACTGATATTAAAGGTCAAAATGTTCCGTTATTTTTTAGCAAAGCTTTTCACTATAGTAATTACATCAAACAACAAACTTGATATTACTTAAGGATAACACCATGAGCAACGCCTTGATCCACCGCATACTGTTCACTAACAGCCAAGTTACCGGTTTGGCGCTACGCCTGTCGGCCGGTGCTATTTTTGTTGCCCATGGTGCTCAAAAATTATTTGGCAGTTTTGGCGGCAACGGTCTGCAAGGCACTGCACAGTGGATGGCTTCAATAGGATTAGAGCCCGGTTATTTAATGGCGCTAGCGGCGGGAAGTGCTGAATTTTTTGGCGGAATAGCATTATTAATAGGTCTGCTCACTCGCCCTGCCGCGCTTATGTTAGCCATCACTATGTTAGTCGCCATTATGGGAGTACACCTACCCAATGGCTTCTTTATGAGTAATAACGGCTACGAGTTTGCATTGGCTTTGCTCGGCATGGCGGTGGCATTGGTGTTTAACGGCGGTGGTAAATATTCTTTAGACCGCAAGCTAAGTGGCATGACAACTAACAATAATCTTAAATAAAAGTAGATGTCATCAATAAATATACACACATAACTCAAAGTTCATTTAATACCGATAATGCTGAGCATAGGTACCGAGCGACAAAGGCTCTTGATCATCATATAACAACATAAAGGAGGCACCATTATGGGCTTACTTGTAGAAGGTCAGTGGGTTGACCAATGGTATGACACTGACTCTAACGGCGGTAAATTTGCCCGCAGCGAGTCGCAATTTCGCAACTGGATCACTGCCGACGGCAGTGCCGGCCCTACCGGTGAAGCTGGGTTTAAGGCCGAAGCCGGACGCTACCACTTATACGTGTCACTCGCCTGCCCATGGGCCCACCGCACCTTAATTTTTCGCAAACTTAAAGGACTGGAATCCATGATTTCAGTGTCTGTGGTCAACCCGTTAATGGCAGAGCACGGCTGGACCTTTGCCCCAGACGAAGGCGTGGTGGCCGACCCGCTTTTTCAGGCTGATTATATGCACCAGATTTATACCACCGCCGATCCTCAGTATACAGGTCGAGTCACTATTCCGGTGCTTTGGGATAAACAACAACATAAGTTGGTGAGTAACGAGTCGGCTGACATCATTCGCATGTTTAACTCCGCATTTGACGACATTGGCGCTGAGCCTGGTGATTATTATCCACAGGCACTGCGGGCACACATTGATAGCCTCAATGAGCAGGTCTACCACAAGGTTAACAACGGTGTTTATAAGGCGGGGTTTGCCACTACTCAGCAGGCCTATGAAGAAGCGGTATTACCGTTGTTTGCAACCTTAGATGAGTTAGAGCAGCGACTCGCAACACAGCGCTATTTATTGGGCGACACCATTACCGAAGCAGATTGGCGCTTATTCACCACACTGGTGCGCTTTGATGCGGTGTACCATGGGCATTTTAAATGCAACATCAAACAAATTGCCGACTACCCAAACTTAAGCGGTTATCTGCGCGAGCTCTATCAATGGCTAGGTGTGGCAGACACGCTCAATATGAAGCACATAAAAGAGCATTATTACCGCAGTCACGCCACCATTAACCCCACAGGTGTCGTGCCTGTTGGCCCAGCGTTCACGCTCGACGCCCCACACGGGCGCGGGTAATAAATTTAGCGCCATTAACAACCAAGCCCGCTGAGCAATGCCTTAAACCATTGCTCAGTGTGCCCCACCAATATACAGCAGGAGGTTTTTTATGATTGAACTAAGACCCTATCGCGAATTGGGCGGCGCACAGCATGGTTGGCTAGACACTCGCCACCACTTTTCATTTGCCGATTATTACCACCCTCAGCATATGGGCTGGGGGCAGCTAAGAGTATGGAACGATGACACTATTGCTGCACATTCAGGTTTTCCACCGCACCCTCATCGCGAGATGGAAATTATCACTTATGTGCGCAAAGGGGCTATCACTCACCAAGATAACTTGGGTAATCGCGGCCGTACCGCAGCGGGAAATGTGCAGGTGATGAGTGCGGGCACTGGCATTGCGCACAGTGAAATGAATATCGAACATGAGACCACGCAGATCTTTCAAATTTGGATTATGCCCAATGAAAAAGGCTTACCACCCAGATGGGGCACCAAGCCATTTCCCAAAGATGAGCATAGTGGTGACTTTGTTACCTTGGCCAGTGGCTTTTCCACAGATAGCAAGGCGCTGTCCATTCGCGCCAATGCCCGTTTAATGGCTGCAACCCTAAAAGCCGGACAAAGCACGCACTACCAACTTGATAAGGGACGCAAAGCATACCTAGTACCGGCTAGCGGACAAATAGAAATTAATGGTGTACTCGCGACAGCCAGAGATGGCGTTGCCATTAATAATGAGCCGCTGTTGCACGTTAGTGCGCAGCAAGACAGCGAAATTGTACTAGTAGATGTGGCATAAACCGCACGGCTTACAACTGCATAAACCTATATACCCAGCAAAACCTATCTAAAAAGGATACCAATATGACAAACGTATTAGTGCTTTATCACTCAATGTATGGACATATCGAAACCATGGCCAATACCGTTGCCGAAGGCGCGCGCAGTGTTGACGGAGTAAAAGTGACCGTTAAACGCGTACCCGAAACCATGGATACTGAGGTATTTAAAAATGCCGGCGGTAAAACTGAGCAAGCCGCCCCTGTAGCAACACCGGCAGAGCTGGCGGAATACGATGCCA
This sequence comes from Oceanisphaera pacifica, assembly GCF_017498065.1. Classification (GTDB taxonomy): domain Bacteria; phylum Pseudomonadota; class Gammaproteobacteria; order Enterobacterales; family Aeromonadaceae; genus Oceanimonas; species Oceanimonas pacifica. Next base: position 187,015 of record NZ_JAGDFX010000007.1, read on the forward strand.
TAATAGTAGGCACGCCAACACGCTTTGGTAATATGTCGGCACAGATGCGTAACTTTTTCGACCAAACCGGTGGCCTGTGGGCCAAAGGCGCACTGGCCGGAAAAGTGGCCAGCGTATTCACCTCCACAGGTACGGGTGGCGGGCAAGAAATGACCATCACTTCTACCTGGACCACACTGGCCCATCACGGCATGGTTATTGTGCCAATTGGTTATACCGCACCCGAATTGTTTGATATTTCTCAGGTAAGTGGTGGCACCCCTTATGGGGCATCAACCCTAGCCGGTGGTGATGGCTCTCGCCAACCCGACTCCCGAGAACTCGCCATCGCTCGCCATCAAGGTGCGCACGTGGCAAGTATTGCAGCTAAGCTCGCAAGCTAACGATTAACCAATATCTCTGGCGCCACTAGCAGATCACAGCTCTAGTGGCGCTGCTTACTCTATAGAACCCAAGTTGCCATCCAATGTTAAATTGTTTCACTAAGACTCATATTGAGCCAGCGGTCTGAGTTTTTGGCCGTAATTAGCAAATTTGAATGGGATGTAAAACTAAAATGGCTAAAATATCTAAACACTACCCATATTAAAATAGTCTCAATAGTATCCCTGACCATCAAAATAACAAGAAGATGACATTTTTCTACCCAACCTCGACAATGCTCAAAGTACAAACAGCCTGAATAATAGTCTGTTCCATATAGATATGCTCTTCTCATCGTACGACTCACACAGTGATAAAATGACGTGTCTGAAAAGGCTAATTTAAGCAAAACATAGTTTAAGCATAGTGCTAGGCTTAAAAAAATCAGCAAGTGTGAGAGGCTTATTAAGCTGGGTGATTAGACATTACCGCGAAAGCAGCAATATCAATGGTACACACCCAAATCTTTAATTAGCCGAGTATTTTTCAACTTCTCTGCGCCAGCGACCTTCTAAGCTATCAAGCTGAGCAGCACCATAAATAGCGCGCTCGGCCCCAGAGTACCAAGCCCATAGCTGATTACCAAAATCAAAATGCCACCATTCGCTTGGTAGGTTGGTAAACCCAGCTGAAATCATTATACCATAGAGCAATCGGCGATTTTTAATCACCTCTGCCTCTCTAGCGTTTGGAGTAATTATCTCTTCAAATGCATGCGTATGAGACCAGACACTGGCTTCGTCGAACTGGGTTCCCATATCCAACATTAAGCCCTGCTGGTCCAGCAAAGTCACGTCGACAGACCCCCCCGTAAGGTGAGGACTTGGCGCATCTACCCGTGTACTTGGCAACGAGACAAATTCCCGAGTCAACTGTTCCAGCTCTGCTGCTGATTTTTTCGGCAAACGAGTTTCAAGTGCATTGTACAGGGTGTCATACAAATACTGTTGTACGCCGTAAGGCCGCCAGCTATCCAGTACTAGCAGTGTCATACCGGCAGGTAATTGTTCGGCAGCCTTTAGTAGCCGTCGATAAATACCGGTGCGAGTGTGACACTCGGGCACCGCATAGGGTATGCCCATCTTGTAATAGGCCGGATAAACTTGCAGCGGCAGTGGAGCCAGACTGACAGGTACGAGCGGTTCCTGATTATCTTCAATGGCTATCTTTATCACTTCTGGCCAGACAGGGTCTGCCATTAATGGTATTCGAGTTTTCATGAGTAACCTCCCAGAATGTTCGGTAACCACAACGTCAATCCAGGAAACAGGATCAATAACAACAACACGCTCAGAGCAAGCAGTACAAACGGCCAGATTGTTTTAAACAGCTCAGTTATTTCAATTTTGCTGACAGCGGCGGCTACAAACACACAAGCCCCCATAGGAGGAGTAATCAATGCAATGGTGATATTCAGAGTAATAACCACTCCCAAGTGCACAGGATCGATGCCTGCAGCCATGGCTACCGGCACAAAAATAGGTGTCAGCAGCATTAGCGCCGATACTTCCTCCATGAACATACCGGTAATAAAGGTGATTCCGCTCAACATCAGCAGAACCAGAATAGGCTGATCAATAAAAGGTTCCAGCATAGCCACAAATGATTTGGGTACTTGAGCATAGGACAGTAGCCAGCTGATGGCTGCTGATGCCGCCATGATCAGGAAGATGGCACTGGTCAAACGTGCTGTTTCAACTAGAGCTGACCAGAAGCGAACGAGTGAAAGTTGGCCGGTCATCAGTCCTATTACTAACACATACAACACAGTGAGCGCGCCTGACTCAGTAGGCGTAACTACCCCCAGTACAATGCCTCCCACAATGATCACGGGCGCCAGCAAAGCAGGAAAGGCTCCCCAACTGGCTGACCACAATCTGGCCAAGGTCGGCTTCTCTCCCGATGCGGCTAGCCCTGCACGTCTAGCATAGATCCAGTTCATCATCATAAAGCCACAACCCAGTATCAAGCCGGGGATGACTCCCGCCAAAAATAGGGCACCGACCGAGGTATTAGTTAGGGAGGCATAGAGGATCATAAAAATACTGGGAGGAATAATGGGCCCTATTAGTGAACTGCCCGCCGTCAACCCTGCCGCATAGGGTACCGAATAGCCTTCTTTCTTCATCGCTGGCACCAACAAAGAACCGAGCGCGGAGGTATCCGCTACCGCCGAGCCGTTAATTCCAGCAAAGAAGACACTTGATACCACGTTGACATAACCCAACCCACCACGCCAATGACCCACCAGTGTTCTCGCCAGCGTCATCAACCGCTGTGTCAGGCCAGCACTGTTCATCAGATTTCCCGCCAGTATGAACAACGGGATGGCCATCAAAGAAAAGGCATTAATACCACCAAAAAATTGCTGGGGCAGCATGCGCCCAATCAGATTGATATCAAGAAAGAAGAAACCAACAACGGCGGTGAGGAGCAGTGTTAGGAATAAAGGTAAACCCAACAGGATATGCACAATAAAGGTGATAAACATCGCCAGGGTCATAACTGCAAATCCTTTCTTTCAAACGGGCCACGTAATATTGCGAATAAAAACAACATAAAAAAGCCAAGAGGCATACTCAGCATCGGCCAGGTTCGGCTAATTCCCAGCCCCATGGTGGTAAATCGACCAACAGAAAAAGCGTAATGCCAGGAGTACCAGGCAAAAGCAGCGCTGATAGCTACAGTAAGTAGCCACTGATAGAGTTTAAGGGCCGATGCCCATTTGGGTGGTAACTTCTGCTCTAGTAAATTGATGCGCATATGCTCATTACGAACCCATACCACACCGGCGGTAAGCAGCACTGTGCCAATAATCAGGAAACGGGACAGTTCGTCCATCCAGATGGGGGAGCGACCAGCCAGATATCTTGCGGTAACGCCATAGAGCAGAACCACAAGATTGCTGGCAATAAGTAGGCCTGCCAGAGCTTCTGACATGCGACTTAATAAGCGGATTATTTTTGTATTCATAACAACAAGGCGGTGCATGGCACCGCCACCTTATCAGGAACTAATTAATTGGATTCTACATCCTGCAGAGCCAAATCAATCCATTTCTGGTCGATGTTTTGCTCTTCTAACCAGGTCACGTAGGAAGGTTTGGCTTTTTCTTGAAATGCGGCCAACTGTTCCACCGTTGGACGATAAACCTCCATCCCCTTATCAGCCAAAAACTGGACTCGCTCTTCTACTTTGGACTCGACTGACTGACGATTAAGTTGGTTAGCTTCCTCTACTGCTTCCTTCAACGCCGCCTTTTGCTCGTCGGTCAGGGATGCCATCAACTGATCATTAGCGACCAAAAATTGATCGGAATATTGAATATTAGCCAATGTCAGGTACTTTTGTACTTCCTGTAAACTCCCCAGAATAATGTACATGGGTGGGTTCATTTGACCATCGGCAACACCCGTCTTCATCGCCATGTAGACTTCGGTCCAAGGGATAGGAGTACCAGATGCACCAAAGGCTTCATACAATGCCACCTGGCTCTTATCCATCGCCCTAAAACGCAATCCCTTGAAGTCATCAGGTTGCTTGATAGGTCGTTTATTATTGGTAAAGGCTAGGAAGCCTCCTTCTTCTACTACTGCCAGCAAGCGAGTGCCGGTACGCTGATAGAACTCTTCCTGCGCAGCTTTCCAGTATTCACCTTGGTCAAAGAAGCGACGAGCGTCATCAAAACCCTTGAACAAGAAAGGAATTGAACTGACATAAATCTCTGGAAAGAGAGGCGAAATACCGGCAAAAGAAGCAATATTCAAGCTAGGCATGTTCATTACCTGCTCCATTCGTTGCTCTTCTTCACCCAGCATACTGTTGGGATAGAGTTTTAATTCCAACTCTCCCTTAGTCTTTTCATCTACTAGCTTTTTTAAATTAGAGGCAAACAGGTGTACCGCATTCTTATCTGCATCGGGTGCACCATTGTAAGATAGATCAATGGTGGTTGCTGCTCCAGCAAGACCACTGATCAATAAGGCTCCAGCCCCACATACCGTTGTCATCCATTTTGCTAGCGGCTTGATTTTACAAGTAAGCATAGTCGTGATCTCCATATCCAGTTTGATGTTTTAAAAAGTCATCGCCAGATTAAGCGTTGTCGTGTTGACTTTTCAATATCTAATGCGTTGCAATAAAGCCAACACAATACTTAACATTAAATTTACAATCAATTAAAGAATAACATCCCATCGTGAAGATGGGCTATTAAAGCTTCAGATGACACTGTTAACTCGCGACCTTTATGACTAACGATATGTGCATTAGCACCAGTTAGTACGGGATGAGGTACAGGTATACAGATTATTTTTCCTTGCTCGATCTCACTTTGTACCGTCAACCGTGGCATGAAAGTAACCCCCATACCGGATAGCACAAAATTCTTTAAAACAGCGACAGAATTAGTTCTTAATTGTGGTTCAAAGCGGATATGTTCTAGTTCCTCAACCAAGCTAACCAGCTGTCCCATGCCAAACTGTTGATCGATCAGAGCCAAGGGATATTCTGATATCTGTCGAATCGTAAGTGGAAGCTGCCTAGTAAGAGCATGCTGCGGAGGGGCTATGAGCTCCAGCGGTTGACGAGTTATCACGTGAGACTGTAACTCGACATCAGGAGAAGGTGCATAAACTACCGCTAAGTCTACCCGATCCTCCTTAACTAGTCGGATCGCCTCATTGACTCCCGCCATTTCTACACTGATCTGAATACCGGGATAACGAGTCATAAAAGCTTGCAGTGGTGCGGAAATCAAATCGGCAATAAAACCTTCACCTACCGCCAAACTAACCCTACCAGTTTTTAAGCTCTGCAAGGCTTTTATACGGGACAAAGCTGCTACTTCGCTTGCTTTTTGCTGTCGATAAAGCGCTACTAGTTCTTCACCAATCTGAGTAAGCACGACACCCTGTCCACTTCGGGTTATAACCGTAGCTGTCAGCTCTTCTTCTAATTGTGCCAGCTGACGGCTGATGGTCGAGACATCAACATTCAGATGGGCGGCCACTTTTCGTAATGAGCCAAAACGTGAGACTTCACTTAGATATTTCATTGCCCTAATGTTAAGTTTCCACACGTTAATATTCCGAAATATATAGACTGTTGAAGGAATCATCTCAAAATAACATTAGACAAGACAAACTTTTAAATTCATCAGAAGTCTAATAGAGCTATATCTATAAAAAACGCCTAATAATCCCGCCATAAAAACTGTCTCACTAAAGCTCATATTACAACCTAAGATGCCAACCTAAGATGCCACCCAATGTTAAATTATTCGTAAGCGTCACTGCATCCGCACCTGAGAAGTCGCGGTGGATGAAACCATTACCTATACCCGCAAGAAAACCCGTCGTCCGAGCTTAAGCGCTGACTTGCCTCGTGAAGACGTAGTGCATGATATTGCGGACACAGATAAGGTCTGTGACGACTGCGGCCATAACTTGCATCAGATGGGTGAAGAAGTCAGCGAGAAGCTGGAGTTTATCCCTGCTACTACAACCTAAGATGCCACCCAATGTTAAATTACAACCTAAGATGCCACCCAATGTTAAATTACAACCTAAGATGCCACCCAATGTTAAATTGTTCCACCAAGACTCATGTTGGGCCAGCCACCTAGATTTTTGGCTGTGATTGGCAAAATTGAATGGGATGGAAAACCAAAATGGAGCAGATTGCTACAGCTTGATGTGACTCATTAGTTATTTGCTTCGTTTAAGCGGTATTCAGGCAGCACTTGTGCACTCCTGTTGGAGTGTACGTAATTTAGTTATGTTGATTGACGCTAAGTACTCAGCTTGACCAGTGTTGGCAACTTTTAAGATGCGCGCGCCGCTGCATACCTAAGTGTTTGCAGTAACGCGTTAAATCTTCAAGCGACCCGACCGGCCCTGTAAACAGGTATTTAAACTCTTCGGTTATCTTTAACCAGTTTTCTAGCGAAATATTCAATCTGTTCAGTATGTTGGCGGTGCTTTCTGCAATGGCACCTCCTTTATCATCACGTAATATTCTGCCCATATCGTCTACGAGGGTAATGTAGTCTTTTACGTCAAACAGTAAGCCTTTGGGTAACTCTTTGCGGTCATTACCCACAAAGGGCAGTAAACGCTTCGGTTGTGCTCCCTGCTTTGCAGCATATATACGTCGCTTAATGCTAGTGTGCTTAGACGTTTCTGGCGTGGTGGCCATGTTGGCGCGAATGGGGTTTAAATCAACATAGGTCATACAGGCCAGCACTGCGGCTTCATCGAGTAAGGCTTGAGATTTAAAGCGCCCTTCCCAGAAGCGTCCCGTGCAGTTATCTTCTTTATTCGCTTGGCGAGCAATGGGCTCGCTTAAAGCACGCATAAACCAGCTGATGTCTATCAGCCGACGTCGATACTCGGCAACCCTCTCGTTAAGTGTGTCGATTTCATAAGCTTTAACGACCTCGCCGTTCGCAAATCGTTGGGTGAGCGGTGTGCCTTTAAACAGCTTATGCCATTGATTTACTACATCAATATCTCGCCAATTCATCGCTGTTTCTGCATCAATACGCAGCACCACATGCACATGATTAGACATAACCGCATAGGCAGTAATATCAATGGCAAACGCCTGCGTCAAAAACAGCAATCGCTTCTCTAACCATTTTCGACGGTGTTCAAACGTGCGACCAGAAACCTCATCCACACCACACAAAAATGCCCTTCTCACCGTGCGACTCACGCAATGGTAAAAGGGCGTATCTTGTATACTCACTTGGGCAACGCGTGGTTTAGCCATCCTAGCCTCCTAAAAAGTTCAACCCTGAACATTTTAAGTATAGGAGTTAGACTAAAAAACAACCAGATTCTATGGGTGGCCTGTTAGTTAATATTGTCAAAATCGAGTTTCTCTGATTTAGAGCACTCTGATCTTTTCTTAATGTGCGCAGCAACCAGAAACTCTAAAGGGTACTCGTTTTCACAAAGTACACATGTTGCTTGCAGTCGCCCGCCTGAAATGTGCGCTCGAAGGAATGCCTGCTCCTTTCTTGATTTTGTGGTCGAGTCAAAATCTAGATCTACTTCCTCGCTCAATTTTGGAAGCACAGTTTTTGCTACGACCGGAGGCGAGCTGGAATCAGTGAGCGCGATGTTATTGGCAGAAATAAGAGATGCTGCCTGTTTGATATCAGGACTGGACATTCTTGCACCTAGCCCAGACCGTACTAAAGCTTCGAGCTCATCTTCCGTATCTACATAAACATAGTCAACTTCAAATCGCGATGGGCTAGCCACATAAGTTCCGTCTTTATGCTTGTGCGGATATATGGGCTCGCCTTTGTATTCGCCTCTGGACTTGTATGCTTTCAATTTACCCACGCACTCTCCCTAGAAATTTAACGCTGAGCTTAGCGGCGCCACGTCAGTGGCGTCCGGTGGACGGCCTTCGGGCCGGGAACGTACTACAGCGACTGGTTAGAAGCCGGTTCACCCGTTGGTTTCCAGTCCACTTCTCAGCTCGCATGCGAGCTCCAAAGAAGCTCCCGCATCTGCTCGCGGCCCGGCACCGATACAAACCACCAGACTACCCGGCGCGCTTGGAATTTTCGGCGAATTGCACCACAAACCTGGGCACCCTGTTCATAACCCGAAAGATTCCGATACTGGCTACCAGCTTGAACGACGAGGTTCCTGGCCTTGGCCATAACCGGGAATCAGAAATCACTGCCCAATTTTCCGCCAAGGCCCGCGCACCCATCCACCGAAAAAACTACCAGAGCCTTGGCTTATAACGCATAGGTAACCGGCACCGGAGCGCCAGCGGAGGGAACCAAAAGCAGAAAGCTTTTGGTGTCCGGTTGACCGTCTGGTTATGTGGCATTCCGCCCCCTTGGATTGTGATGAGATAGCACGGCACCACACCATTTATTGATGGTTTTACGGTCCTCAAGACCAGGATCATACTCAAGATCATGTGATGGCGATGTGAGCATCTCTTCCCGTATATCTTTGTACTCTTGTTCAGTAATTTCGAGAGGCTTCCAGTAGCAACCACCGCTCATTCCTTGGTCAGCTCCACCAGAGAGCAGCTCCTCATTCAAAATATGGAAAGGAGGGAACTGTTTTGTACACGAGACAAGCATGGCCAGACGTGGTGAATAACGCAGGAGAAAATCATCAAAATTCACGATTTCCCAGCTCCCGTCTGAGCTACCCATACCGGGTAGGATTTTGACCTTAATTTGCCTCATGGCCTCATCTACACATAACGCTTTGGGTAAGCCGCCGGGACGGAGCGCAGCGTAGTACCGGTCGGCTTCACCCACTGGTTATGCCCTACCATGCGGTCGAATCCATCATTTCGACGAATTCTCGAAATCCATTTTGGGCAGAAATACGGTTCGCCGTATCGACGTGTTCTTGGGTTATATTGGGTGCAGAGTAATTTCCGGGCTTTGTATCCTGATCTTTGGCTTGCGCCAATGTTAACGGCGAGCACGTTCCCTCTATAAAGGTACCATTGGCTAAATCGAGCTTAACCAAAAACTCCTCTGACCCTGCTGCTTGTCTAATGACTTTTTCGGGGATGATATAAGTTTTGTGAGAAAACGGTATGTTTAATCTCTGGCCCATCGGCACAGTATCGTGTTCGGTGACGACGTCACCAGTATTGTAAGAATAGAGTTCACCATCCAGCTTAAAATGCAGTGACTTCCCGTCCCCAATATTTTCGATTTCTGTGGTGCCGCTTTCCAGAAGCACAAGCCCCCTTTCAGCCTTTTTGGTGTCTTGGTAAAGTTCAAACATCACAGAATTACAGACAACATTGCTCATCCGGATGTACTTCGTGCCGTCAAACTTTGATGAGCCAGAAGAAGGTACGTTGTACATGCTCTGCAAAAGTGCCTCTGTGTCCGTAAAGGCACAACCAGCCATGCTGAACAGAAATGAAACCACGAGAATCAACTTATACATCAAATATTCCCTTTTACTCGACACAAGGCATAACGCTTTGCACATGGGCAACAGCAAAAGTGGCCGGCTCTTTGGCCGCTTTTGTTGTTGTCCCTTGCTGCTGATTGTTAGAGGTTTAATTGCCCGATTATTACGGATACAGACAGCAACCCCAACACTATTGCAATTAAGCTTCGGCTAATGAGCTTAATCATATTGTCCTGCTTTATTGAAAATGGAGCAGTCCAAATATAAATAGCTTCAATTAGAACCGCCATTACAATATATGTTCCTATAAGGCTATATTCACTGCCGCTTTTTATAGTTGTCCATACGTAAAATATTAGCGTGAAGTGCATTAGTAAATTCAGAAATGAAGCACCAAATTCAACGCTAGATTGCTTTCCACAGCTAGTGCAAACGGCACCAACATCAGGTGACGAGTCGATTACGTGCAATAATGGAATCGCCTTTTCTTCACAATGTGGACACTTTTTCATAATACTACCTTTTACCTAAAGACCTCTAACGCCTTTCTTCAGCGGCCAAAGCGTGCTGGCGTGGCTTTTGCGCTTTTCGCAAAAGGCATGACAGCATGTTTTGGTCCGGCTGCAAGAATTTGTTAGGCATTTTTCGCTAGCAATCGTGTTACATGATCAAAGGCCGCGAGCTTGGCTTCTTCGATAGTTTTAAATATTCTTCTACTGTGGTGGGGCAAATTTGTCGATTCGAAAGTTACCGTTGCCGCCCATCCACTTTGCTTTTCAGAGACAACTACCCTATAGCCATCCGCACTTAGCCAAGGGTTTCCATTTTTGGATATTTTCCATTTCCTCGTAAGCCAACGCTTTCTTTTCCCTTCTCGGCTTATCGGTGATTTTCAACCCAGTTGTCCAAATAAGACTGTCTAAGCAGCCATTTTATTTCGCTCCATTTCCTCGAGTTTACAGGGATTGAGCGAGACAGCTCCCGTCACTTCCCAGTTTCGGGTATTACCC
>NZ_JAGDFX010000008.1 GCF_017498065.1 Oceanisphaera pacifica
GTTCGCCATTTAAAGTGGTACGCGAGCTGGGTTCAGAACGTCGTGAGACAGTTCGGTCCCTATCTGCCGTGGGCGTTGGATGATTGAGAGGAGCTGCTCCTAGTACGAGAGGACCGGAGTGGACGAACCCCTGGTGTTCGGGTTGTTATGCCAATAGCATTGCCCGGTAGCTACGTTCGGAATCGATAACCGCTGAAAGCATCTAAGCGGGAAGCGAGCCTCAAGATGAGTCATCCCAAGGGCTTTACGCCCTCTGAAGGGCCGTTGGAGACTACAACGTTGATAGGTTGGGTGTGTAAGCGCTGTGAGGCGTTGAGCTAACCAATACTAATGACCCGTGCGGCTTAACCATACAACACCCAAGAAGTGTGAGACCTTGCGGTCAAGAACAAACACAAATTATTTAAATCATACAAGCGCAATTTATTCTTAAGAATAAGGCACTTGTAGGGTCGAATTTATTCGACCGATTTTGATTCAGCTTTCTAGATTCCAATTTATGCCTGGCGGCCATAGCGCTGTGGAACCACCTGACTCCATGCCGAACTCAGTAGTGAAACGCAGCCGCGCCGATGATAGTGTGGCAGCTGCCATGTGAAAGTAGGTCACTGCCAGGCGCCCAATTAGTAGGGTCGAATTTATTCGACCAAGAAAGCCCTTCACCGATGTGAAGGGCTTTTTTACGTCTGGAGGTATGTGAGGGGTGAGGCGTAAAGGGTGAGGTGGACAAGCCAAAGCCAACCTTCACGCACCCTGCGAATACCGGCCTACATATTGCACGAATGTAGAGGCCGCTTCAGCTGGCCGGTGGCGCGGAGCGCCACACAAGCCATCACATCACACAGATCCCACAAAGACACACCGAAAATATACCCCAGTTCACATCGATGCCGCCTGTAGATCTTTGTTTTGCTGCGCAAAACCGGCCGACTACTCTTTACCTAAAATACGGGCCTCTACGTTCGTGCTGCGCCTTCCAATTGCAGCTTTAACTCAGCTTCACCATCTTCTAGGTTTACCTTTACTTTAAAGCCGAGCTTACGAGCGAGCCCTATCATGCCGCGGTTAGTCGGCATAGTGACACCGCTAAGGGTTTTAAGTCCCTTAATCGCCGCATAGCGGATTATTTTCTCCATTAATAAACGGCCTAATCCAGCCCCCTTAAGTGCCGAACGCACTAAGATGGCAAATTCAGCATCTTCGTTATCTGGATCCGATATGGCCCTAACAACAGCTAAAATCTTGCCATCGTCAGATACAGCAACAAACGCCATTTCACGGTCATAGTCTACTTGTGTCAAATGAGCTAACTCTTCATGGCCGATGACGACATCGGCAAAGAAGCGTTGATAACGATCTTCATCGGATACGTGATTAATAAAGTCCTTATGAGCGGGTTCATCTTCTGGTAACACGGGGCGCAGTAAAATAGTACGCCCATCTTTAAGAGTAGTCGTTTCTTCCCATTCGCTTGGATAGGGGCGTATCGCCAAACGCGCTTGCCCGTCACCACTAAAAGGCTGTAACTTGATATTCACATCGAGCGCGACTAGCTCTTTACCGGTTGCTAAAAGTGGATGAATATCGAGCTCGGTAATTTCAGGATGATTAATAATAAGGTGTGACACTTTGGTCAATACACGACACACGGCTTCCATATCCAGTGATTGATGGGAGCGGTTCGCTCTTAACTTACCGCTTTTAAGGGCATGGATGACCAAGTATCTGGCTAGTGCCATATTTAGTGGTAATAAAGAGACGGCAGCTTGCTCTTCGCCATCCCAATCAATGCCGCCATCGCCTAGCAGTATAATAGGGCCAAAGACGGGATCGGAACGCACGGCTATATGCAGCTCTTGTGAACCGGCGCGGCTGGCCATGGGTTGGACCATTAAGCCCGTAATACGCGCCCCAGGGTATGACTCTCCCACCCTGTCAAAAATAGCATCGGCTGATTGAGCAACTTCAGAGGCAGAGCGCAAGTTAAGGACAACCCCTGACACTTCAGACTTATGCACTATATCGGGAGAACGCAGTTTAATGGCGACCGGGTAGCCAATTTGCTCCGCTATGTGTGCGGCCTCTGTACTATCGCTGGCAATCCAAGTGGGCAGTGTTTGTATGCCGTAGGCGGCCATAAGGTGACTGACTTCGTGAGTATCTAGTTGGTAAATATCTTGAGAAAAGGCCTCTTGAATGAGGCCGTTAGCCGTTTTTTGATCGCTTGGCATATCAGAGATAGAGACCGGGGTTTCCATTAATAGCTTTTGGTTGCGCTTATATTCTACAAGGTGCATAAAAGCATTAGCGGCACTTTCAGGAGTGCGATAAGTGGGAATGCCGGCTTCGGTAAAACAACGTCTAGCCTCAAACGCACTGGTTTCACCTGACCAGTTGGTCAAAATATTAACGCGGCGCGCACGGGGATGATGTTTAAGTAATTGAATAATATCATTTGCTACCTTAATGCTGGAAACTGACGCAGAAGGCGCGTGCATAATTAAAATAGCGTCGCAGTCATTACTGTCGAGCAGTATTTTTAGCGTATCGGTATAACGTTTGATGGGGGCATCACCCACAATATCAATGGGGTTGGTGTGAGACCAAGAGGGCGGTAATAACTGGTTGAGCTGGTGATGGGTTTGTTCACTTAGCTCAGCCAATTTACCACCTCGGGATAACAAAGTATCTGTGGCCATGATGGCAGGGCCGCCGCCATTAGTGAGAATAACTAAGCGTTCACCTCGTAGACTTTGTGCATGATTAAGCGTCTCTACCGCAGCAAATAAATCGTGAGTGTCTCTAACTCTCAGCATACCTGCACGTCTAATGGCGGCATCGTAAGCTGCATCCATTCCTAGGTTCCCCCCTGAATGCAAGTGACCTAATTGCGCTCCAAGTTGGGTTTTGCCGCTTTTTACGACTAATACGGCTTTATTACGAGATGCAGTGCGTGCTGCCGTCATAAAGGTACGTGCTTCTTGCACTGAGTCCATATAAAGCAAGATGGCACGGGTATGACGATCTCTGGCTAAATAATCTAATAGCTGTGCAAAGTCGATGTCGCAGGCATCTCCCAAAGACACAAAGTGTGAGAAGCCAATATCATTGTGACGGGCCCAATCAAGAATTGTAGAGCACACAGCGGCAGATTGTGAAACAAAGGCAATACGACCCGGTTTGGCAGGAAAAGGCGCAAAACTAATGTTTAAGTCTAAATGGGGCAAAATGATCCCCATACTATTAGGGCCAAGCAGGCGCATTTTATGACTGCGGGCACTGTGCTTCATTTGTGTTAACTGCTCGAGAGTGGTGCCAGCCGCTAATATAATCGCGGCTTTACAGCCTTTATGGCCTAGTTGCTCTATTATGTCGGGGTTTTTATTACTGGGGGTGCAAATAATAGCCAAGTCGGGAGTGCGCGGTAGGCTGGCAATGTCGGGGTAAGCCATCACGCCTGCTATGGCTTCGTGTTTAGGGTTAACCGGCATAATAGGGCCTTTGAAGTTGCCTGCCAGCAGGTTTTTCATCACCAGTTTTCCCGCGCCATTTTCTCGGTGCGAAGCACCAATCACAGCAATGCTGGTAGGTTTAAATAGGGCGTCGAGTCCTTGCTGTGGCATGCTGGCTCCTTATTATATGGTCGAGTATCCAAGCTAGGTGTTAGGCACTATGGGCTATTATGGCCCTACGAATCACTATTTTTGATAAAGTATTAATGCTTACCGTTTGTAGCATATTATTTAAGGCTTGGCCTGTGTTTGATGTAAGAGACGTGAGCTTGATAGAGGTATTAAATGGACGTCTGGTTGCTTTTTATCCCTGCTTGTTTGGCGTTAAATTTAACGCCTGGCCCTGATATTTTCTTTGTGCTTTCGCAAGCATTAAGCACTCGTCGCTTTGCTGGCTTTTGGGCGGCGCTGGGTCTAGGGCTGTCTTATCTTGGGCATACGCTGTTAGCCGTAATTGGACTATCAGCGTTACTGATGCAGTCTGCGATGGCTTTTATTGTGATCAAATATCTTGGTGCCGCTTATTTACTGTATCTCGGTTGGACTTGTTTGCACACTGCAGCAACACTTGAACTTTTGGAAGTACCAAGTCGTGATAGTCGACTGCAAATTTTTTACCGTGGCTTGATGGTTGGCTTACTAAATCCTAAAGTTGCACTGTTCTTTCTGGCTTTTCTACCCCAGTTTGTTGATCAAGAACTGGGCTCTGTACCGGTGCAGCTGTTGATATTAGGTGCAGTGTTTACACTGACCGCCACTTTATGTAATGGCGCCTATGCGCTACTTGCTCAGCGTTTAAAACGAAGATTACAGGGCTCAAAGCGTGCGTCTGTGATAATGAATCGACTGTCGGGTTTCATTATGATGGCCTTGGGAGTGAGGCTGATTGTCATGTAGGGTTTCACGATAAATAATGAATTTGTTCGTTTAGTAATAACTGATACCTAAATAAGCTTTCTAGCGTCATAGTCAGATCAGGTAACATGGTTTAAATGCATCGCTTTCAAGGACTAACAATGCAATTTCCAACCTTAGAAGACTTTGTGGGCAATACCCCTTTGGTACGCCTGCAACGTTTGGCAAGCCATACCAAGAGTCAGGTTTTGGTTAAGCTAGAGGGAAATAACCCCGCAGGATCAGTAAAAGACCGACCGGCACTGAATATGATAAGCCAAGCCGAAACCCGTGGCGAGATTAAGCCGGGTGATACCCTGATTGAAGCAACCAGTGGCAATACCGGCATTGCATTGGCCATGGCGGCGGCCATTAAAGGCTATCACATGGTATTAATTATGCCCGATAACGCCACTGAAGAGCGCAAGGCGTCTATGTTGGCCTATGGGGCTGAGCTGATATTGGTGAGCAAGCAAGCAGGCATGGAAGGCGCGCGTGATCTGGCCGATAAAATGGCCGCCGATGGTAAAGGGGTGATTTTAGATCAATTTAATAACGCCGATAATCCAGAAGCGCATTACTTAACGACAGGCCCCGAGATTTGGCAACAAACTCAGGGTAGGCTAACCCACTTTGTATCGAGCATGGGCACCACCGGCACCATAATGGGCGTGTCTAGATATCTAAAAAAGCAAAGCGAAGATATACAAATTGTTGGATTACAGCCCTGTGAAGGTAGCAATATTCCAGGCATTCGCCGCTGGCCAGAGGCCTATTTGCCGGGCATCTTCGAGCAAAGCCGTGTTGATCAGGTGTTAGATATTAGTGAAGACGAAGCTGTGGCTACCATGCTGCGTTTAGCTCGTGAAGAAGGTTTATTTTGTGGTGTGAGCTCTGGCGGTGCGGTCGCCGGTGCGCTAAAGCTTGCCGAACAAGTGGATAACGCTATTATCGTCGCTATTATTTGCGACCGCGGTGACCGCTATTTATCGTCAGGAGTGTTTAACGGGTAACAGCAGGGAATAGGGATTGGGGACTGGAAAAGCGTGTCTGCCAATCCCTAGTCACGAATCCCTAATCCCCTTTTTGCCCTTTCAAGCTGTAAGCGCTAAGTTGCTGTCGGTGATCTGTTGCTCGCCAACATACAAGCGGCCGCCTTGGCTGCCTAAATACAAAGTTTGGCCACGGGTGACGCCTGTTAAATGCTGATGAGTCAATTGCGCCGCCATTAGTGTACCTGGCCAATCTTTAGGTTCTAACTCCAGTTGTACCAAGCTGCCACGGGCATTCACATCGGTGACCAATACCGGTAATGGATGCTGAACGTCGGGCGCTGTAGTGAGGCTTATCTCGTGGGGGCGTAAGTACCAGCTGGCGGCACCTTGCTTATGGCTGGCCACGGGAATTTGCAGTGGGTAATGACCGACCTGGAAACGACTGCCGGTAATGTCACCGTTAATTTTGTTTACTTCGCCTAAAAACTCCAACACAAAACGGCTGGCGGGCGCTTGCCAAATGGCATCGGGCGTACCGATTTGCTCAACATGACCTTGGCTCATGACTACCACTTGATCGGACACATCTAGCGCTTCTTCTTGATCGTGGGTGACAAATACACTGGTAAAATGCAGTTCGTCATGTAAACGACGTAACCAACGGCGTAATTCTTTACGTACTTGGGCATCTAGTGCGCCAAAAGGCTCATCAAGCAATAATACCTTGGGCTCTACCGCCAGTGAGCGGGCCAAGGCGACGCGCTGGCGTTGACCGCCAGACAGTTGGGCCGGAAAACGGTTCGCCACATGAGCCAGCTGGATCATTTCTAATAAGTTATTGACTCGGCGTTTAATTTCACTTTTTTCTGGGCGTTGAGCCTTAGGCATAATGCTTAAGCCAAAGGCGATATTGTCGAACACCGTCATATGGCGAAACAACGCATAGTTTTGAAACACAAAACCAACGTTACGATCGCGGGCATGCAAGTCGGTGACGTCTTCGCCGTTAAAACGAATGCGGCCGCCGTTGGCATGCTCTAATCCGGCAATAATACGCAACAGCGTGGTTTTACCCGATCCCGATGGGCCCAATAGACCGACCAGCTGGCCGCTTAGCAAGTCGAGGTTAATATCATGTAGCACCTGGGTTTTGCCGAAGGACTTGTGAATACCCTCAATCTGAATACTCATGCTGGATTACTCCTGTTCTTCAGCGCTTTGCAGGCGCCATTCAAGATAAGATTTAAATAATAAGGTGATCACAGCCATCAGTGTTAATAAGGCGGCAGCGGTAAACGCCCCCACGGCGTTATAGTCTTGATGTAATAACTCGACGTGTAGCGACAAGGTATTGGTCTCACCCCGAATTCCGCCCGAGACTACAGACACAGCACCAAATTCCCCTACGGCGCGGGCGTTGGTTAAAATAACGCCGTAAAGCAGTGCCCAGCGAATATTGGGCAAAGTAATGCGGCGAAATAACTGCCAGCCATTAGCACCTAATAATACCGCGGCTTCTTCTGAATCAGTCCCTTGGCTGCTCATCAATGGCACTAATTCGCGCACCATAAAGGGGCAGGTGACAAACACCGTTACCATTACAATGCCTGGCCATGCAAACATTAGCTGCATGTCGTAGCCGTCAAACCAGCCGCCCACAGGACCATTTACACCATACATTAGCAAATATAATAAACCGGCCACCACAGGCGAAACCGCAAAGGGTACATCCATTAAGGTGAGCAGCAACTGGCGGCCGCGAAAGTTAAAGCGGGTAACCAGCCAAGCTAACAAGGTACCGAACACTAAGTTAATGGGTACAGTCAGTGCCGCCACCATAAGTGTAAGGCCGATGGCGTGCAGCATATCGGGATCGTTGAGGTTTTCTAATACGCCCCCCACACCAGCGGCAAAAGCACCGGCAATAATAGCCAGTAAGGGCACCACTAATAACAGTATAGTGAGCAGGGTACCGGTGCCAATTAACAGCCAGCGGCCCCAAGGGCGAGAGGTGTGGCTCAAGGTGACTGATTTTTCCATTAGCTGTTACCTCGCACCCGGCGCATAAAGCGACTTTGTATGCCATTGATGGCAAAGAGCAACACGAAAGAAGCCAATAGCACGACGCTGGCAATAGCACTGGCGCCGGCATGATCAAATTCTTGGATTTTGATGAAAATCATCAAAGAGGTAATTTCAGTTTGCCAAGGCATATTGCCGGCAATAAAAATAACGGCACCAAATTCCCCCAAACTGCGGGTAAATGATAAGGCGGTACCAGTAATAAGCGCGGGCTTTAATTCGGGTAATACCACGCGGCTAAACGCCTGCCAGGGGCTTGCGCCCAAGATGGCCGCCGCTTCTTCATACTCTGGGCCTAAGTCTTCTAATACTGGTTGTACGGTACGCACCACAAAGGGCACGCTGGTAAATACCATGGCAATCACAATGCCCACCCAAGTATAAGAAACCTTAATACCTAACTCGGCCAAGGCTTCGCCGTACCAGCCGTTAGTGGCAAACAATGAGGCCAAGGTGAGGCCAGCCACAGCGGTCGGTAAGGCGAAGGGCAAGTCCATAAGCCCATCTAACAGGGCTCGGCCAGCAAAACGATAGCGGGTTAAAATCCACGCCATCAATAGGCCGAACACCATGTTAAATAAGCTGGCCACGGCGGCAGCACTAGCAGTCACCTTATAAGTGGCCACCACTCTTGGGTCACTAATCACTTGCCAGTATTGTGACCAGCCCATTTGGCTAGTGTTCATTATCAAGCCCGTTAATGGCAGCAAGATAATTAGACTGACAAACAGCAAGCTGGTACCCAAACTTAAGGTAAAACCGGGTAATACTCGCTTAGATGATCCCAAGAGCGCCGCCATGGTTTAGCGTCCTTGTGCTTGAAGCTGGTCTAGCGTGCCGCCACTAACAAAGTGATCTTGCATGGCTTGTTCCCAACCACCAAACACTTCTTCTACGTTAAACAGTTCGGTTTCAGGAAACTTATCAGCGACTTCTGCGGCTACTTCTTTATCGTTTACGCGATAGTAGTTATTAGCCAAAATACGTTGTGCCACTGGAGTGTATAAAAACTCTAAATAGGCTTTGGCTTCTTTTTCGGTGCCGTTACGCTTAACGTTTTTATCAACCCAGGTCACCGGAAACTCTGCCAATACGTCTACCGAAGGCACCACTACCTGATAGCCGTCGTCTGCGTATAAGTCGCGAATATTGTTTACTTCAGACTCAAAAGTGATCAGCACATCACCAATACCGCGGTCGATAAAGGTAGTGGTTGCGCCACGGCCGCCAGTATCAAATACCGCAACTTGCTTAATAAGCTTGCCCATGTGCTCAAGAATTTTTTCTTGGTCGCCATCAAACTGCTTATCAGCAGCGCCCCAAGCGGCTAAATACGTATAACGGCCATTACCTGAAGTTTTCGGGTTCGGGAACACCAACTGCACGTCTTCACGGGTTAAATCGTTCCAGTCTTGAATGTTTTTTGGATTATCTTTACGCACCAAAAACGCCATTGTGGATACATAAGGTGAGCTGTCGTTAGGTAGGCGAGCTTTCCAATCTTTCGGGATCAATTTGCCTTTTTGATATAGCACATCAACATCTGTCACTTGGTTATACGTGACCACGTCGGCGCGTAAGCCTTGCAAAATCGCCTGAGCTTGGCGAGAAGAGCCGGCATGAGTTTGCTTAATCTCTAGCGTTTCACCGGTTTCTTTTTCCCAGTGTTCAACAAAAATAGGATTAATTTCAGCAAACAATTCGCGGGCAATGTCGTAGCTACTGTTCAGCAGCTCTTTAGCTTGTACTGGTACCACTGAGCTTAAGCCGGCAGTGAGTAACAGAGTGGCAATAACAGATTTGCGCATAATGAGCTCCAAGAACATGAATAATGTTGATGAAGTAAGTCTAATAGATCTATAAGTGATTGATAAGTTGTTTTATATACCTTTTAAGTATACATAAGCAGAGGGGAGCATAATGGATAGGGGCAGCGCCGAGCGCCGAGCACCAAGCTAAAAACAAACACGGGCCCGAAGGGCAGCTGTCAGCTTTAAGCCGTCAGCGATCAGTTAAAGGCCAACACCAGAGACTAATCGGCAACGGAATCCACAGACGCCACGGAAAAATAGTGATCAGTTCTGAAAAATAAAGCTTTATGGGTAAAGGCCAGACACCAGATCTTTATCGGATAAGTTCTCACCATTAAATTTATTATCTTTGGTCGATCTTATCTCATCTTAATTTTTCCGTGGATTTCGTGTTCTTCCGTTGCAAAAATAGCATTAGTCTTGAGTGTGTCGGTGTTGAACTTATCTCGTCTGCTTCACTCTTTACGCCTCACCCCTCACACACCAATAAAAAAGGCCTGCTAATGCAGGCCTTTTGGCGTTCTTACTGTTGCTACTACACTCGTGCCTTACTTGGGGGTGGCGGGTGAAATAGGTTGTGCAGGTTTAGCGATTAAAGAGCGGGTGTCTTCAATGGCTTCGGTGATAATCACTTGCACCGTTTGACCCAACTCATACAAGGTTTCTTTGTCTAAGTAGACGCGGCCATTGTCCCAGCTGCATTCTAAACGGTCACGATTAGCTAAAATCAGTGATGACGGCATAAAGACGCCCGCCCCGTTTTCTTGTAAACGTAACCGTACACCGCCTCGGCTTACATCGACAATATCTGCGTCAAACACCTTGCCCTCGGCAACCGCTGGTTGCAAGAAACGCACGTATAACCAATCGGCAATATCGCGCTCGGCACGGCGGTGCATACGGCGCTGTTCCGACAAATGCACAGCCAGCTCATCACTTGGCACAAAGGCGTCGTGCGCTTGCTCAGTTAAAATCGCCTTAATTAAGCGATGGTTAACAATGTCGCCATATTTACGAATCGGTGAGGTCCAGGTGGCGTACGCTGTTAGGCCTAAACCAAAGTGTGGCCCAGGTGTTGGGCTCATCATGGCGAAAGATTGATAACGGCGGGTGCGGCTATCTAAATAGCTGGTTTCGCGCTCATCTACCCAACGGCGTAGGGCACAAAAGCCGTCTAGAGTAGATAAGGTAGCAGGGTCAAAGGGGGCGTCGTGAGCCTGTAAAAGCTCAGTTAGGCCGTCCATTTTCTCGGGATCAAAACCAGTATGTACGTTAAAAATACCGGTGCCAATACGCTCGTTTAACCAGTTGCCACAGGCTAAGTTAGCAGCAATCATCGACTCTTCAACCATTTGGTTAGCGATACGGCGATAATCAACCAAGATGGCGGTCACGCTGCTGTCGGCATCCAATGCAAAACGAAAGTCGGGTCTGTCTTTAAATACAATGGCGTGTTTGGCGCGCCAAGCGTTGCGCACTAATGTGAATTCATTCATTTGGCGCAGTTGTTCAGCTATGTCTTCAGTTGCTGGCTGCCAATCACCAATTTCTTCAATCCAGTCAGATACTTGGTCGTAGCTTAACCGAGCATGTGAGCGTATATTTGCCGCAAAGAACTCGGCGTTATCATCAACTTTGCCTTCAAAATCGATAAATAAGCGCGCGCATAATACAGGGCGCTCAACGCCTTCTTGCAGCGAGCAGAGTTCATCGGCCAGGGTGCGCGGTAACATAGGAATGTTGCGACCAGGCAAATAAACGGTAAAGGCACGCTCGGCGGCCACTTTATCCATGGCGCTGTTGTGAGCCACATAAGCGGTAGGATCGGCAATGGCAACTAATAGCTCCCAGCCGTTTTCTAAGCGCTTAATGCTCAGTGCGTCATCCATATCGAGGGTAGACTCACCGTCGATAGTGAAGAAAGGCACATCGGTGAGATCGCGTCGCGGTAATTTTTCTTCTACCTGCTGCCACTCGGCTTGGTCTGCGGGAGCTTGATTGGCAAGTTTGTTACGAGCCAACACCACCCACCAAGGAGCGATAGGATCACTCGTACCCGCAATCACTTCTACCACATTGGCAAAAAAACCATTATCTTTTAGCGCATGGCGAGTTAATTCACCTAACACCCAGTCGCCTTCTTTCAAGCTTTTTTCATCAATACCTTTGGCGGCACGAGCTTTAATGGCGTCTTTCATTAAGGGATGATCGGGCACAATATTTAAACGGTCACGAAACCACTTAACCCGGCCAACAAAGCGCGTAACACCGGCTTCAATCAGGGTTTCTGGCTCTACCAGCTCGCGATCGTTTTCGGTGCGCACTATGGCGGTAATGTGATCGCCATGCATGACTTTCTTCATGTGAGGCGGTGGAATAAAGTAGCTTTCTTTCTCGCTGACTTCTAAAAAGCCAAATGCTTTAGAGGTACCTTTAACAACACCTTCTTTAATAGGAAGGTCTTCACGCATTTGCTGCTTTAGCTGAGCTAATAGGGGGTTGTTTTGAAACATATATAGAAACCTGTCGAAATATGCAGCTGACTATACGGATTTACCTTCTTAAAGCCAAGAAGTCCTTAACTCTTAGACAGGGGTGAGTTGCGTGATATCGGGTTGCCCTAGATCATTTACTTGGGTATCTAACAAATAACGACAGCGGCCTAATGCCGCTTCAACGCCGGGGTTCCACGCTTGTGACAAACGTGCAAGCTGCTGTTGACCTAAGCGAGTTTGTAAGCTGTCGCCTATGATCACCTCTAATCCTTGGCGATGAGCGTGTGTGACTAATTGCTGACAGTCATTCAGGCCGCCTATTTGGGCGGGTCTAAGCACAACGGCGTTAAGCTCGGCAAATGGAGCAGGCAGGCGAATGCTCTTGGTATCGTTTGCATAACGCACTAAATCAAAGGCGACTGGCATTTGATATTGCTGTGCAAGGTGTTGGCCTGTAGCCATGTCTGATGCAGGGTCGAGCAGCCAATCGATGCGTTGTCGGTCAACGCGCTGCCATAAGCCTAATAACTGCTCGGCGGTTAGGTGACCACCGGCATCTAACACCAAGCGCACATAGGGTGCTAACAAACAAAGCTCTCGCACTAAGCCTGCATCGTATTGCACATCGCCCGTTAGCGTTAAGCAGGCGCGATTAGGCTGTATTCTGCGACAGCGCCATGCGCGCACTATGGGATCTCTTGGGCCCTCTAACAAAGGCAGGGTGGAGGCGGAATCTTCATTATTAGACAAAGCGGAGCTGACCTGTGCCAAAGCGCAATCAATGCCAAATTGCACGGCTGCTGTGGTGGCGCGATGAGGCAGGCCATTGCGCAGCCGTTGGCAAGCGAGACGTAAATCTTCTTCTATCGCTAATAAGGATTCAGCAGATGCAGCAGGAGGTGGGGCAATTTCGCCCCAAAAGCCGTCGATATTGATATAAAAGCCAGTGCGCTGTACTAAGGTGGTGTTATCAATGACTCGCGTCATGGTTAGCGGCAGCTGATAGCGATAAGTCGTTATTTGCATGGTGAGCCTTCTGTTATATCTTCACATAAAAATAACATGCTACTGAGGTGCTGACTAGCGATCGATATTGATATTAGTTAAAGCATAACGAATCTGTCTTGGTTACCATAACTTATTGCATTCACTACGTTAAAAGATAAAAAATTCATGTCATTACACTCTTGGTTATTAGCGATTCGGCTTAAAACACTACCTTTAACGCTGGCTGCTATTTTATTAGGCGCCGGCAGTGCGGCCAAGGCGGACAGTTTTAATGCTGTTGTTTTATTACTGGCACTCACCACAGCGTTATTACTACAAATATTATCGAATATAGCCAATGACTATGGCGACGGAGTACGAGGCACAGATTCAGGTGCGCGTACTGGCCCCACTCGAGTGTTGGCGTCTGGACAAGTGAGTGCGGTGCAATTACAGCAAGCCATGAAGGCGGTAGGCCTGTTCGCCGTGGTGTCGGGCTTATTATTATTGTGGCAGGCGTTGGGCAGCAATATTAGCGCTTGGTTAGGCTTTATCGCTCTAGGAGTATGTGCGCTATTAGCCGCACTGGGCTACACCTTAGGTCGGCGCCCTTATGGCTATTTGGGCTTGGGTGATATTGCGGTGTTTATCTTTTTTGGCCCGGTTGCGGTATTAGGTACCCATTATTTAATGCAACATCAGCTAACAGGTACGGCTGGCTGGGCGGCGCTAACGTCGGGGTTATTGTCGGTAACTGTATTGAATATTAACAACATTCGCGATCTTGAGGCAGATTTAATCGCAGGTAAACACACTTTGGCATTGCGGTTAGGTTTAGCCGGTGCCCGCATTTATCAGCTATTGCTATTAGCGGTGGTGGTATTGGCGGGCAGCCAAATTATGCAGGGAGTGGGCTTTTTAAGTTTGCTGGCACTGTGGCCATTAAGCAAAGCACTAATGCAAGTGTTAACCGTAACGGGCGGTGAGTTAAATCGCACCCTAGCGCTTACCGCCCAAGGCGCACTGCTGTTTTGTGGATTACTGGCGTTGGGGTTAGCTTGGTAATAATAGTAATAGAGCTATCCGCACAACGTAAGGTATTTTTTTGCATGTTCAGCTTTGCTTTTATAATTGAGATCTGATTTACTGGGATCTATCTTGTCGGAGTGCTCTATAAGAGCTGAGACCACCAATGTGGGATCCGTTGAACCTGATCAGGCTAGTACCTGCGTAAGGGAAGCAAGTGAGAGTATAGCGTACATTCTTCTGCTGTATTCTTCATCAACACTCCTGACAAGCTTTTTCACCAACATGGATTAACGTGAGATAGCTATGTCAACAGCAATACCAACCGAAGTAACCCAAGAAGCGACCCAACAGTCTGCTAAAAAAGTGAATCGCCGCGAAGTTCGCTCGCAAGCTCAAGCCTTTATCGATAATTTAAAAGGTGAACACTTTCCTAATTCTAAGCGAATTTATCTGCAAGGCTCGCGTCCCGACTTAAAAGTGAGCATGCGTGAAATTCATTTAGCCGACAGCTTTAAAGGTGGCACAGAAGCCAACCCTATTCTTGAACCCAATACACCTGTCCCCATTTATGACACCTCTGGCCCTTATGGCGATCCGCAGGCAAATATAGATGTGCGCCAAGGGCTACCCCAGTTACGTCGGCAGTGGATTTTAGACCGAGATGATACCCTTGAGTTAGCACAAGTCAGCTCCGAATTTACGCAAGAGCGCATGGCAGATGATGGTTTTGATCATTTACGGTTTGAGCATATGCCCAAGCCTCGTAAAGCTAAAGTAGGCCAATGCGTGACGCAAATGCACTATGCGCGTAAAGGTATTATTACGCCAGAAATGGAATATATCGCCATTCGCGAAAACATGGGCCGTGAGCGAGTACGCGATGCAATGCTGTTACAACAGCACAAAGGTGAAAGCTTTGGCGCGCATTTACCTGAAAACATTACCCCTGAATTTGTGCGTAAAGAAGTTGCAGAAGGGCGCGCTATTATTCCTGCCAATATTAACCATGCCGAATCTGAGCCTATGATTATCGGTCGTAACTTTTTGGTGAAAATTAACGCCAATATCGGTAACTCGGCGGTAACCTCCTCGATTGAAGAAGAAGTAGAGAAGTTAGTATGGGCAACCCGTTGGGGTGCGGATAACGTAATGGACTTGTCTACTGGGCGTAATATTCACGAAACTCGCGAGTGGATTTTGCGTAACAGCCCAGTGCCCATCGGTACTGTACCTATTTATCAGGCGCTAGAAAAAGTAAACGGCGTGGCCGAAGACTTAAACTGGCAAGTGTTTCGCGACACTTTAATTGAGCAGGCCGAGCAAGGGGTAGACTACTTTACTATTCACGCCGGTGTATTGCTGCGTTATGTACCCATGACGGCTAAACGGGTGACCGGTATTGTGTCGCGTGGTGGTTCTATTATGGCTAAATGGTGCTTATCGCATCATAAAGAGAGTTTTCTTTATGAACGTTTTCGCGATATTTGTGAAATTTGTGCTGCTTACGATGTGTCACTCTCGTTGGGTGATGGGATGCGCCCAGGCTCAGTAGCCGATGCCAACGACGAAGCCCAATTTGCCGAGTTATATACCTTGGGTGAATTGGCAAAAGTGGCGTGGGAATACGACGTTCAGGTGATGATTGAAGGCCCAGGCCATGTGCCGATGCACATGATCAAGCGCAATATGGAAGAGCAGCTTGAGCATTGCCACGAGGCGCCTTTTTATACGTTAGGTCCCCTCACCACAGATATTGCCCCCGGTTACGACCACTTTACCTCTGGTATTGGGGCGGCGCTTATCGGTTGGTATGGTTGCGCCATGTTGTGTTACGTGACGCCAAAAGAGCATTTAGGTTTGCCGAATAAAGAAGATGTGAAGCAGGGGCTAATTACCTATAAGATAGCCGCCCATGCTGCTGACTTGGCTAAAGGACACCCGGGGGCACAAATTCGTGATAATGCGCTGTCGTTAGCGCGGTTTGAATTTCGCTGGGAAGATCAGTTTAATTTGTCGCTAGATCCCCAAACAGCGCGCAATTATCATGATGAATCTTTGCCGCAAGAGTCAGGCAAAGTCGCCCATTTTTGTTCTATGTGCGGCCCTAAATTCTGCTCAATGAAAATTACCCAAGAAGTGCGCGAATACGCAGCAGAGCAAGAAGCCATCGCTATTCAGATGGTCGATATTGATGGTACTCATGAAACGGTAGTTGCGGGCATGGCACAGATGTCTGAAGAATTTAAAAAACGCGGCGGTGAACTGTATCACCAAGCGGATAAACTGGAGAAAGAATTGCTATGACAAGACCCATAGTCTGGACCATTGCCGGTTCTGATTCGGGCGGCGGTGCTGGAATACAGGCCGACTTGCACACCATTCACACACTGGGCGGCCACGGCTGCTCGGTTATTTCTGCCATTACCGCACAAAACTCTGTTGCTGTATCCATGGTTGAGCCTGTACTCATGCAGGCATTTACCAACCAATTGGTCTCATTAGCCACGGATATGCCGGCAAAAGCCATCAAAATCGGCTTGCTGCCCGGCGGCTTGCGTGCTGAAGTGCTGACGCGCTACTTGCGCGAATATCGCCGCCAATGGCAGCCATATGTGGTGTTCGATCCCGTCGCTATTGCAAGCACAGGTAAGGCGATGGCTGAAGCTAGCTTATTACCTGCTATAAAGCAGCATTTGTTAGCAGAAGTCGACCTGATCACCCCTAATGCTATTGAGTTAGCTGCTTTGTCGGGCATTGCGCCCGACTCTGCCGATAATGTACGAGCAGGCGCCGCAGCCTTATTAGAAATGGGGGCGCGGGCGGTGTTGGTAAAAGGTGGCCATTTAGATTGGTCTGACGCACAGGCCATCGATTTTTATACCGATGGTGAGCGTGAAATTTGGCTGGCTAGCCCCCGAGTGGACACCTCACATGGCCATGGCACGGGTTGTACTTTGTCATCAGCCATTGCCACCGCCATTGCACTTGATTACCCCATAGAAGATGCACTCGTGTTGGCTAAAGCCTATGTAAACCAAGGTTTAAAAGCGGCTCAGGGTGTGGGAGAGGGCCCAGGGCCTGTGGCTCATTTAGGTTGGCCGACGGATCTCAATGACTTCCCGACTGTGGTAATGCCAGGCTCTGCACTGGCACCGTCACTGGGAATTAGTGGCCCGCACCCGAGCGGTGAGTTTGCGGCCATGGATACACTACAGCTTGGTTTATATCCCGTGGTTACCACAGTGGCATGGCTCGAGAAATTGCTAAACTGGGGAGTGCGTACTTTACAGCTGCGTATTAAAGATAAAACCGATGCCGAAGTTGAGGCGGATATTAAAGCCGCCGTTGAACTAGGCGAGCGGTTTAATGCCCGTTTGTTTATTAACGATTATTGGCGCTCTGCCATTAAGTTTGGCGCTTATGGCGTGCATTTAGGTCAAGAAGACATAGAAATTGCCGAACTTGAAGCTATTCGCGCTGCGGGCCTTAAACTCGGTTTATCGACCCACGGCTATTATGAAATGCTGCGTGCCCGTGAACTTAAGCCTTCTTACTTGGCGCTGGGACATATTTTTCCGACCAAAACCAAAGATATGCCATCGCGTCCGCAAGGGCTTGAGCGCTTGCATCTTTATGTGGCGTTAATGGAGCAAGAGTTTCCATTAGTGGCTATTGGCGGCATTAGTCGTGATCGGGTGCCGTTAGTGGCTGAAACCGGCATTGGTAGCATAGCGTTAGTGACGGCTATTACCGAGTCCGACCATCCCGAAGCCGCTACGCGTGACTTACTAGCCTTGGTGGAGGGCTAATATGCTAAAAGATGGCGAACTGAGTGTTGATGAGCTTAGCGATAGCGAATTTATGCGCTACAGCCGACACTTATTGCTGGACGAAGTTGGCGAAACCGGTCAGCTCAAGCTGAAGCAGGCTTCTATATTGGTGGTAGGGTTAGGGGGGCTTGGTTCCCCTGCTGTGCAATACTTGGCTGCGGCGGGGGTGGGCACCTTGTGGGTTGCGGACTTTGACCATATTGAGATGAGTAACTTACAGCGCCAGACCCTGTATGATATGGACGTATTAAAGCAAAGTAAGGCAGAAACCGCGCGTATTAAGCTACAACAGCTCAATCCCGAAGTAGAAGTGATCGCCATCCATCAACAACTCGATGAGCAGAACCTGCCGGATTTTGTATCTGAAGTCGATTTAGTATTGGACTGCACCGACAATATTTTAATTCGTCAACAGCTCAATGCGGCCTGTTATAAAGCACAAACACCGCTCATTGTGGGGGCGGCTATTCGCTTTGAAGGTCAATTGCTAGCACTCGATCCTAAGCGAGACCATGGCTGTTATCGTTGTTTGTATGGCACCGATATTGGTGAGCAGCTTAATTGTAGTAATTCTGGTGTTATTGGTCCTGTGGTGGGCACTATTGGTCTGCTACAGGCATTGGAAGCCATTAAATATTTCACTGACACGGGCGTAGTGCCTTGGGGTGAATTAAAACTGTTTGATGCTAAACATCATAGTTGGCACGGCTTGCGGGTACCTAAAGATCCTGCTTGCCCGGTATGTGGACTCAAGGGAGAGAAATGATGCAAATAACACTAAATGATAAAACCATGATGTTGACAGAAGGCATTACTCTTGCCGAGCTATTGCTACAACTTGAACAAGATAAGCCGGGTGTGGCAGTGGCACTAAACAAAGAAGTGGTTGCGCGTAGCCAATGGACTAAGCACACCTTGAATACAAACGATAATATTACCCTATTTCAAGCCATAGCAGGAGGCTAACATGAGTCTTACCATTGCCGATAAAACCTTTAACTCTCGTCTTTTTACTGGAACCGGTAAATTTGCTAATAGCCAACAGATGAAAGACGCCTTTTTTGCCGGTGGTTCAGAGATGGTCACTATGGCAATGAAACAGGTTGATTTAGTGAACCACAGTGATGACATCTTGCCGCCGTTATTGGAATTAGGTGTACACTTATTGCCTAATACCGCTGGCGCATACACGGTCGAAGAGGCATTATTTGCGTCCCGTTTGGCGCGTGAGGCGTTGGGAACTAAGTGGGTGAAGTTAGAAGTACACCCAGATCCTAAGTATTTGTTGCCTGACCCAATAGAAACATTAAAAGCGGCAGAAATTTTAGTGAAGGAAGGTTTTATCGTACTGCCCTATTGCAGTGCGGATCCGTTACTGTGTAAACGGTTAGAAGAAGTCGGTTGTGCTGCTGTTATGCCACTGGGTGCGCCTATAGGTACCAATAAAGGTCTAGTAACGCACGACTTTCTGCAAATTATTATCGAACAGGCCAATGTTCCTGTGATTGTAGATGCGGGTATAGGTGCACCAAGCCATGCTGCCTATGCAATGGAATTAGGCGCGGATGCGGTATTAGTAAATTCTGGAATCGCCAGGGCAAAAGATCCTGTTGCCATGGCAAGCGCTTTTAAGCTAGCGGTCGAGTCTGGCCGCCAAGCTTATTTAGCCGGCCTGCCGAGCAAAAGCCAATATGCCCAAGCTACCAGCCCGCTTACTAACTTTTCTCAAAAATAGTTCTAAACTGAGCGGTTGAATAGGCTGATCTAGAATAAAGAGCCTCTACAAATGTGTTTGTAGAGGCTCTTATCTTTTAAACATCCGATGGATTTGTATCATTTTGTAGAGGCGAATTTATCCCCATAGCCAAATGCCAAGACAAAATAGACTCAATAAAGTGACTGCGCCATAGCAGGCGGCTTTCACTAAGCCATGTTGACGTACCTTTAAATCATGCAAGCCGTGGCGAATGCGGTGAGCTGCGTGAAATGCTGGTAGCACAATACAGGCTCCAATAAACACTAACCCCCAAAAACTAAAGAGCCCAGTATGGGCTTGCTGATAGCTGATTTCTATTAAGCCTAATGGCAAAAATAAGCCCAAATACAGCACTGTCGCGGGAATAAAGACTGCAAAGCAAATGCCACCACCACTAAATAATGCCCACCAAATAGGTTCGTCGCTGCGCTTAATGGCTTTTGTTGCTTTGGTTTGTTGGATATCAGGTTTCATTGTGCGCCTCCAAACAAGTAACCAAATAATAAAAATATCATAAATACCCCCAGCCATTGCCCTGCAATTAATAGGGTGGGTGGCAAAGCTTTTCCTGCAATACGAATGGGCATCACCCGCGGGAAAAGCTCAAAAAAAGTCCAAGCATGAAATAAGCTAGCTAACAGGGCAAGGCCATTAATGGCCAGCACCGGCGGTAGCGCCATAAAAGCGTGCCAGTGTTGCCATTGGCTTTCACCTTGCCCCAAGCTATAGATACCTGCGCTTAAGCAGAGTAAGAAAAACATTAGGGGTAATACGGTGGCCTCGCGCAGCATATAGGCTTTAAAGGCATTATTTTTTAGCCACCAAGTTCTAGATAATGTTGGGCGATAACTCATTATTTCCCCCTAAATAATTGGATCAACATATCTTTGGCTGATTCAACCTTGGTTTGGTTAACGGCAGCCGCTGGGTCTACTTTTTGTGGGCAAACATCTGAGCAGTAGCCCACAAAGGTACAGCTCCAGGCGCCTTGCTCGCGGTTAAGCTGTGGCATGCGCTGCGCTTTACCCTGATCGCGACTATCTAAGTTATAGCGGTGCGCCAGTGTAATAGCGGCAGGGCCTAAAAACTCAGGGTTTAAACCAAACTGCGGGCAGGCGGAATAACACAAGCCACAATTAATGCAGTCAGAAAACTGCTGATATTTTGCCATTTGTGCCGGCGTTTGTTTATGGGGCTGGGCGGAGTCTGGCTCCTCGCTAATCAGATAGGGCTTAACGGCCTCAAGGTGCGTTAAAAAAGCGTCCATATCAACGATTAAATCGCGCTCTATGGGCAAGTGCGCTAAGGGTTCCAATAACAGGCCGTTAGGGTAGTCACGCAAAAAGGCTTTGCAGCCAAGTTTAGGTTGTCCATTGGCCATTACACCACAAGAGCCACAAATGGCCATGCGGCATGACCAGCGAAAACTTAAACTAGGGTCTAACTCTTCTTTAATATAATTGAGCGCATCTAATACCGAAGTGCTGTCGTTGTAGGGCACCTTAAACTCTTGCACAAAGGGGGTGCTGGAGGTTTCTGGTAAGTAGCGAGCCACACTAATGGTCATCATAAGGTTGTTCCTTCTTTAGCGGCATCGCTTTTTGCGGCGTCGCCATAAGCACGAACCGCAGGGGGCAATATTGAAGTATCAACCGCTTGCCAAGCAAGGCTGGCATCGGCATTAGGCTGGTAGTACACCAAGCTGTGTTGTAGAAAATTCGTGTCGTTACGGGTATTGCAATCGGCATCTAATCGCTGATGAGCCCCTCGAGACTCTCGGCGCTCCAACGCGGCTAAGCAGGTGGCTTCGGCAATATCTAAGCCAAAGCCCACTTCAATGCATTGCAGCAGCTCAGTGTTATAAGCGCGACTTTTATCGCTCAGCTGTACATCTTGATAGCGAGCTTTAAGTGTCCGAATGGTGGCCAGAGTTTGTTCCATACCCGCTTGGTCGCGATAAATACCGCAACCTTGCTCCATGGTCATTAATAACTCGCGCTTAATGGTCACCCAGCTTTCTTGCCCTTGATGGTCACGAAGCTGTGTTAGGCGCTCTTGCTGAGCTTGCCATTGTGGGGCGAGATCAGACCATGGGCTATGTTCTTGGTGTAGCGCATGGGCCACGGCTTGCTCGCCGGCTAAGCGGCCAAACACTAATAGCTCAGTTAATGAGTTTGAGCCCAAGCGGTTAGCGCCATGTAAGCCCACAGAGGCACATTCGCCGGCAGCATATAAGCCTTTAATATGGGTTTGGCACTGGGCATCTGTGGTGATGCCGCCCATGGTGTAATGCACGGCGGGGCGCACGGGTATCGGTTGGGTGACGGGATCGACGTTAACGTAAGATTGTGCTAGTTCACAAATAAAGGGTAACCGCTCGTGTAAATAGTCTTTGCCGAGGTGGCGTAAGTCTAAATAGACCACGTCACTGTCGCCGTAACGACCGGTGCGACCGGCTTTTTGTTCATGCCAAAAAGCTTGCGATAATTTATCTCTAGGGCCCAGCTCCATGTATTTATTCTGAGGTTGACCCCGCGGCGTTTCTGGCCCTAAGCCGTAATCTTGCAAATAGCGATAGCCGTCTTTATTAAGCATTAAACCGCCTTCGCCACGAGAGGCTTCGGTGATTAAAATACCTGACCCTGGGAGTCCGGTGGGGTGATATTGCACAAACTCCATATCGCGTAAGGGCACGCCATGGCGATAAGCCAGCGCCATACCATCACCAGTCACAATGCCGCCATTGGTGTTAAAGCGAAATAATCTACCCGCGCCACCCGTGGCTAAAATTACCGATTTAGCGCGAATTTGATGCAGCTCACCGGTGGCAATATCTAAGGCGATAATACCGGCAATGCGATCGCCATCTACTTGTTCTTTATCGACCAAGAGATCCAGTACAAAAAACTCATCTAAACGCTGAATTTCTGAAAAGCGTAATGAGGTTTGAAATAAAGTATGCAGCATATGAAAGCCGGTTTTATCGGCGGCAAACCAAGTGCGCTCTATTTTCATGCCACCAAAGCGGCGCACTTGAATAGAGCCGTCTTGTTGTCGGCTCCAAGGGCAGCCCCAACGCTCCATTTGCACCAGCTCTTGATGCGCATGGCGCACAAAATAATCCACCACTGGCTGCTCTGCTAACCAGTCGCCACCGGCTATGGTGTCTTCAAGATGGGCGGCAAAGCTGTCGTCATGACGGGTAACTGCAGCGGCGCCCCCTTCAGCGGCAACCGTATGAGAGCGCATAGGGTATACCTTAGATACCAAGCCAATGCTGATGTCTTGGCCTTGTTGCTGCGCAAACTCAGCGGCGGCAATCGCGGCTCTTAACCCCGCGCCGCCACCACCGACTACCAGTACATCAAAATCATGCTGCTTCATTGTTATGCTCATCCTATGCTGTACATATTGGCTGCCAATAACCTTATATTTTGTCAGTCTATCAAACGCACTTATTGCCGTCTTGATGCTAAACAAGTCTGTATTAGATTATTTTCAAGTATTAGGCATGGCGCACAATATGGAGTGCATGACGCAAGCGGGCGTTTGAATGCGGTTTTAATGTGGTGATTACCGAGCGCTAAGCGTAAGCTAAAACACTGAGGCAATCGCACAGGGGGTGGAATAACAATGAACAACACACACAGTAAAATAATTGGCTATATTTTATGGATTTTTGGCTTTATGGGCGCACATCGTTTTTATTATGGTCGCCCAGTGAGTGGCACACTGTATTTTTTTACACTGGGACTGTTTTTTATCGGTTGGATTGTTGATTTATTTTTAATTCCCGCCATGGATAGAGACGCTGATGAGCGTTACACCACAGGGCCAACCGATTATAGTCTTGCTTGGATATTGATGACTTTTTTCGGCATATTTGGCATTCATCGTTTATATATGGGCAAGTGGATTACCGCTATTATTTGGTTTTTTACCGGTGGTTTATTTTTGCTCGGTTTTCTCTATGATTTTTGCACTCTTAATACACAAATAGATGAAGTTAACCGAAAGTCACGCCGTTATGGCTAAAGCCCTTCGGGCAGCGGTAAGCCGTCAGTTTAGAGCCAACATCAAATCTAAAGCAGTCTTTAACTGACAGCTTCCGGCTTAAAGCTGGCAGTTGTCTTTCAAAGCATTGATTCTAAAGGTAAGAAGCCAAAAATCCATGCCTGAAAGCGGCTCCAACGGTCGGCTTCGGGTTCACTGCCATGGCTAATAATGCTGGCAGGTTGCGTGGATTCATCTAGCCAAACTAACTGCTTAGTGCTGCCCCAAAAACCATCTTTTTCTGCTGTGTCGAGCCGCCAAGCGTGGTTGGGCAGTTCAGCGAGTAATGCTTGACTGGCAAACTCGGCCAGCTCTTCGCTATAAATTAATACTCCAATCTCGGTATTTAAGTTAATTGAGCGGGGATCTAAGTTCATCGATCCCACAAACATAGTGTCTCGATCAAAAATCATGGTTTTGGCATGTAAACTGGCTTTTGATGAGCCAGGTAGGTCTTTATCTCGCTTGCGCTTTTTAGCGGCTTTGGCACTGGGCTGCAGCTCCCATAACTCCACGCCGGCATTAATTAATGGCTGACGATAACGAGCATAACCGGCGTGCACTACGGGCACGTCATTGGCGGCGAGTGAGTTGGTTAAAGTGGTGACTTTGGCACCTGAGTCTATCCAGTTAGCAAAGCTTGCTACGCCACTGTTACCGGGAATAAAGTAGGGCGATACGATTAAGGCTTCGCGGTCTACGTCGCTGAGTAGGGCGTTGAGTGCCGGTGCCATGTGGCCGGTATCATCATCGGTGGCATTAAGAATTTTGTCGGGAACATCATAAATAAGGTCATACTGCGCCCAATAAAGCTCAACTTGGCCCTGTTTTAATTGCTCAACTAATTGCAACGATGCCAAGCGTGCTAAATAAGCGCGGCTGTGTTCTCTGTTGCTGGCGGCCTCTAACTGAGTGCGAACAGCCGACAAAGCTGAAGGATGTGCGGCTGGTTCAAACTGTTGTATGGGAATCGATAGCTTGTGATTCCAATACATATCGAATGCGGCCGAGACATCGGGGGCAAAATCGCCCACACCCAATACATCCAAATCAGAGAAATTAGTGTATTGGTCGGCGGCAAAGTAGGTATTACCAATATTACGACCCCCAATAATGGCGGCCTGATTATCGGCAATAAATGACTTATTGTGCATGCGTCTGTTAACCCGAGAAAAGCTGGTTAAAAAGTCTAAATAAGGCATGACGCGATTAGCAAAGGGGTTAAAGAGTCGAATCGAAATATTAGGATGCTGAATTAAGGCGGCAAAGAGTTTTTCTTGACCATAGTGGCCAAAGTCATCCAGCAATATCCGCACTCTTATCCCGCGATCAGCGGCACGTAATAAATGATGAGTAAACAGTTTGGCGGTGGCATCATCGTGAAACAAATAATATTGCACATCTAAGGTTTGATCAGCGGCTTCCATTAGCAGCAAGCGCGTTACAAAAGCATCTAACCCATTGCCCAGCAAATAAAAACCAGAGGGCGCATTATGCTGCTGCGCTTCTTTAGTAATGCCTTTACCCAAACGGGTGTCTTGGGTGTGGGTGGGCGCAAAGCTTAACTTAGGCTGAATAGCAGCCTGATTTGAGCACGCAGTGAGCGCCATACTTAATAGCAATAACAAAGAAAGTCGATATGTCATTTATGCTGGTAAAAGTTATAAGAAATTAATGCACTTAGTATATCGCTTTTGCCAGATAAATACGCGTGAGCACACCCAATGTGAGTCATCATTAAATTGACTGCTAAGCTGTTGACTTAATGAGCAAGTGCTAGCATAAATGACTGAGTTAATGATTGAAATTTAATCAGTAATTCTGTTTGTAACAAGACAGAAGGTAAGTATTTGCTACTCAAATAAGCCGCCCCATCTGGCTACTTTTAGTGCGATTTTCTTTTTTTGTTTGTAAATCAAGGGTCAAATCCTTTACAATGGCAAGGTTATTGCATTAAAGGAGATGATCTTGAAGCAGCAGAAAATAGCGATATTAGGTGCAGGCCCAAGTGGTTTGGCGCAGTTAAGAGCGTTTGAGGCGGCTCGCCGTGCAGGAGTAGAAAACCTGCCAGAAATTGTCTGTTATGAAAAGCAAAATGATATTGGCGGCATGTGGAACTACACGTGGCGTACGGGTTTAGATAAAAATGGCGAGCCAGTTCATGGCAGCATGTATCGGTACTTATGGTCTAATGGCCCTAAAGAATGCTTAGAGTTTGCAGATTACTCGTTTGATGAGCACTTTGGGCGCGCTATTCCATCTTATCCGCCGCGTGCCGTGCTTAAAGACTATATTATGGGTCGTATTGATAAGCAGGCCATTTCTAAATACATCCGATTTGAATGCCCAGTACGGTGGGTGGCTTATGACGAAAGCAGCAAAATGTTTACTGTTACCGTCATGAACCATAAAACAGGTCTGCAAGAAACGGATGAGTTTGATTATGTGGTGGTTGCCACTGGTCACTTCTCTACGCCTAACATGCCGTATTTTAAAGGTTTAGAGCTGTTTCCGGGTCGAGTGTTACACGCGCACGACTTTAGAGACGCGCTGGAATTTGCCGATCAAAATGTGCTCTTAGTGGGTGCAAGTTACTCGGCAGAAGACATTGGCTCACAGTGTTACAAGTATGGCGCTAAGTCGGTCACTATTTCGTATCGTTCTAATCCAATTGGCTTTGATTGGCCAGAAGGTATGGAAGAGCGTCCACTGTTGACTCATGTTGAGGGCAATATTGGCCACTTTTCCGATGGCAGCACCAAGCAATTCGACTCTATTGTGATGTGTACGGGTTACTTGTTCCACTTCCCGTTTTTACCTGATGCATTGCGCTTACAAACCAATAACTGTTTGTATCCTGATAGCTTGTATAAAGGTATTTTCTTCCAGCCAAACCCTAAACTGATTTATTTAGGGATGCAGGATCAGTATTACACCTTTAACATGTTTGACGCCCAAGCTTGGTATGCGCGTGATGTGATTATGGGTAAAATTGCCTTGCCTGAAGCAGAAGATCGCTTAAAGGATATGCAGCCGTGGTTAGAGCGTCATGAGCAACTGTCTAACTGTAATGAGTCGATTGATTTTCAGGGTAGCTATATTCGTGATCTCTTAGCGCCAACGGATTACCCAGAGTTTGCGGTTGAAGAACAAGCCGAGCTGTTTAAACAGTGGTTACGTCATAAACAAGAAAATATTATGGCGTTTAGGGAAAACACCTATGCCTCAACGGTCACCGGTACCATGGCCACTCAGTTACCCACGACATGGTTAGATATTAAAGGCGACTCGCTAGAAAGCTTTATGTCGCTCGACTTTATTGAAAGCAACAGCTTAGATAAATTCGACTAAACATCGTCTACAGATGATATTTAACAGCCTGCCCTTAGGGGCAGGCTTTTTTGTTTTTAGCGTATAAAAGTCCCCGTTTTGTGATCAAAGACGAGCGAAATCAAAGTTCTTTCTATAGGCTTCGGTCATACTGAGCCCAATCTCTATATTAAGATGTATAAAAGGAAGGTTATGCTCACTTTGTCTACCATTCGCGCCAAAATGATCACCTCGGTTTTACTGACCTTGGTGCTGATTGCCGCCACGCTGGGCTTTACCCTGCACGGAGTGCAGCAGGTGCGTAATGAATTTGTGTCTTTTCTTGAGGTTAATCAACCTCGCGTAGAGGCACTTAATCGCATGTATGGCGATGGCTTATTAGCAGGCATAGCGGCACGTAATAAGATATTTAATCCTTCTTTGGCTATAGCTAATAAAGTGGTGGCCAACTCGGGTAATGACTTTTCTGACACCCTTACCCAGTTACAGCAGGAGGCACAATTAAGCGCTGAGCAACGCACTAGCCTTAACTTAATTACCGAGCTATGGAACACAGTAAAAGAGACGCGAGCGCAAGTTCTGAGCTTGTCTGAGCGCCGCCAGGGTGAGCAAGCGGCAAAAATTTTAGCTGAAGTAGAAAACCCAGCTTGGCGGGTGATCCGCATTGAGCTACAAAAACTGATTAGTTTAGAGCAAGAAGCCGCTACCTTGGCGCAGCAGCGTATGCAAGAGCAAGTAGATAGCACCTATTTTCGTGGTGTGCTCTTTGGTGGCATAGTGATGTTGGTGGTGCTGGTTGTTAATTTAAGCATGGCGCGCACTCTTAGGCTGCGTATTGGCCGAGCGCAAGACATGATTAATGAATTAGCTGCTGGTGACGGTGACTTAACACAACGGCTAGACTTAGGTGGGCACGACGAACTTTCTCAAATGGGCGCTAGCATTAATATTTTTGTTGATAAGGTGCATAAGCTAGTACAAGAAGTATCGGCATCCACCCGCGAAGTGGCCACCGCCGCAGATCAGTTAGAGTACATTACTGAGCAGTCGACCCACTCGGTACAGCGCCACCATGTAGAAACCGAGCAGGTGGCCACTGCCATGAATGAAATGACCGCCACAGTGCAAGAAGTCGCACAAAGTGCCTTGTCGGCATCTGATGCCGCACAAGAAGCTGATAGTGCCACACAAGAAGGCAGTCGAGTGGTAGCACACACTGAAAACAGTATTGATGAACTGGCGCGAGAAGTAGAAAAAGCCGCACAAGCCATGGGTGTGGTTGGCGAACACAGTGAGCAAATTAGTACGGTATTAGACGTGATCCGTGGTATTGCTGAGCAAACTAACTTGTTGGCACTTAATGCGGCCATAGAGGCGGCACGCGCCGGTGAACAAGGGCGTGGCTTTGCGGTGGTAGCTGATGAGGTACGTAACCTTGCGCAACGTACTCAAGGTGCCACAGAAGAAATTCACAGCATGATTGAGCAATTACAACAAGGTACACGTAACGCGATTGGCGTTATGGAACAAGGACAAAAACAGGCTCATAACAGCGTGCAGTCGGCCACAGATGCTCGCCAAGCGCTAGAAAAAATAGCCGCTGCCGTGGCCCGCATTCGCGATATGAATACCAGCATTGCTAGTGCTGCAGAAGAGCAGTCAATGGTCGCTGAAGAAATTAACCGTAATGTGACTAATATTAATGACGTCACTTTACAGGTGAGCGATGGTACCGAGCAAACTCGTGACTCTAGTGGCAACTTGGCAAAATTGGCGGAGTTATTACAAAGTCAGGTGGGGCACTTTAAGGTCTAACACTCGTCTTACGCCTGACGTGATGGTGCGCCAGGCGTATTGGATGCCTAGATAAATAACGTAAATAACCTTGCCTGCGCTCGTTTTGCGCTTATGATATGCCTTCATTTTAATCTGAGATCCGGCTAATCACCGGTGCACCCTATGGATGGCTCGCGAACTTGCTTGCTACACGCTGTTAAATTATCGCTTCTTTCTCGACTCTTACTTTCGGCTATAGCCCTGGTCTCCCCAATTTTTTGTAACACCCACTATACTGAAACATTCAGTGCGGTTTCTGCTGCCTATTAACCTGCTCATCGACTAATTTTAAAAAGGTAAATCATGGAGTTTTTGATGGACCCGTCTATGTGGGCGGGCTTACTCACATTAATAGTATTAGAGATAGTACTGGGTATCGATAACCTAGTCTTTATTGCTATTTTAGTGAAAAAGTTGCCGCCGCATCAGCGAGATAAAGCGCGAGTTATTGGTTTATCGCTGGCGTTAGTGATGCGACTGGCGTTGCTAAGTGTGGTCTCTTGGTTGGTAACACTGACCTCGCCCATTCTCTCTTGGGGGGAGTTTGCCTTTTCTGGTCGCGATTTAATCTTAATGGCAGGGGGCGTATTTCTGTTGTACAAGGCAACCACAGAGCTGCATGAACGCTTAGAAGGTGCCACCCATGAAAGCAGCAATAGCAACGTTTATGCCGGCTTTGGCGTTGTTATTGCACAAATATTAGTGCTAGACGCTGTGTTCTCCCTAGACTCTATTATTACTGCTGTCGGCATGGTCGACAGCTTAGCGGTAATGATGACGGCGGTAATATTGGCTATGGGGGTCATGCTTATCGCCTCTAAAGCATTAACCGACTTTGTTAATGCTCACCCCACAGTGGTGGTGCTGTGCCTAAGCTTTTTATTGATGATCGGCTTTAGCTTAGTGGCAGAAGGCTTTGGCTATCATATTCCCAAGGGTTATTTATATGCCGCCATTGGTTTTTCTATTTTAATTGAGTTTTTAAATCAACTGGCTAAGCGTAATAGTGCCAAGCAACTGGCACGGGTGCCATTACGAGAACGCACCACAACCGCCATCTTTCGCTTAATGGGTGGCAAAGACAAAGCTAAAGGTGAGACCGAAGCCACGCCCGTACACACCGAACAACAGGGCTTTGTGGAAGTGGAGCGTAATATGATAAGTGGAGTCTTATCTTTGGCCGAGCGCTCTACCCGCACCGTGATGACACCCCGTTCAGAGATTGCCTGGCTTGATATCTCAGATAGCCAAGCACAAGTATTAGCAGAGTTAATGGCGTCTCCTCATAGTCAGTTTTTGGTGTGTGATGGTGAGCTAGATAACTTGTTGGGTGTGGTGCGCGCGAAAGATTTGATGGCTGGTCTTAAAGAAGGCAAAACCTTGGCTGCTTTGGCCGAAGGCGGTGACTCTATTATAGTGCCGGACAGCATCAGTGTTATTCGTTTACTTAATGTGCTGCGCGAAGCGCGGGGTAACTTGGTATTGGTAAATGATGAGTTTGGTACCATTCAAGGGTTAGTTACACCTCACGATTTATTAGAGGCCATAGTGGGGGAGTTTTTAGATGAAGACGAAGATCCTGAAGTGATTAATGAAGCTAACGGCTGGTTGGTAAAAGGCAGTACCGATATTCATTATCTTGAGCAAGTGTTATCACGCCGTGGCTTGGTTGATTCAGAAGAAGAATATGCCACTTTGGCAGGCATGTTACTGGCATGGTGCGGCCAGTTGCCCGCAGAGGGTGCAATATTTGAGCGTGAAGGCTTACAGTTTGAAGTGGTTGAACTCGATGAGTTTCGCATCGCCCAAGTACGGATCACCCCTATTACCGCCGAGCCCCTCGAGTAGCAATAGTTTGAAGTTAACAGCTGGAAAACTAACTGATCAAAACCTTTTCGCAACGGAACCCACGGAATCCACGGAAAAATAGAGATAAAATCTGAAAGGGATTTTTAATGGTGAGGGCTTAAGAGCATAGTTCACAGCTAAAGCGTGGAGCTACAGAAACACGCTGAGCTATCTTTTGTAGTGTGCCGCTTTAGCTGGCACCGAGCATTAGCGAGAATGGGTTAAGATCAAACCCTTCTTGCTCCGCAAGACCACTTAGCAAGCGGGTGGACTACAAACTGCACAAATCTAACATTTCTTTAATATGACGCCGTGTTATGTGCGGTGAAACTACTCACACTTACCATAAAATAGACTCTGGCAGCTTTATTTAACTAGAAACTTAATTTTGGGCTGAAATTGTGCGAGCATATATCTAGTTTCTTTAAAAGTGAGTCTTTATTATTTTGAAAAATATAATGTTATCGGTGTTTTGTTTCTTGCTTTTAAGCGGATGCCAGTCGATCTCGATCCGTGAAGCGGCTTATCAA
This sequence comes from Oceanisphaera pacifica, assembly GCF_017498065.1. Lineage (GTDB taxonomy): Bacteria > Pseudomonadota > Gammaproteobacteria > Enterobacterales > Aeromonadaceae > Oceanimonas > Oceanimonas pacifica. The sequence goes on from NZ_JAGDFX010000008.1 coordinate 30,989, forward strand.
GGAGATATAGATGCGCAGCTTAAGCTAGAGAGAATGTATCAGCGAGGTGAAGGTGTTAAGCAAGATGTTGTACAGGCTGCTATTTGGAGGCGGATGTCCACAGAGAAAAAAGCAAAACAAGGAGATTCAGATGCACAGTTTAAGTTGGGGAACATGTACATGAGTGGCCATGGAGGCGGGGAGAAAAATATGATTAAAGCTGTCAGTTGGTTTCGCCGTTCTGCGGAGCAAGGAAATGCTAATGGGCAGAAAGCTTTAGGAGATATGTACAAGCGTGGTAGAGGCATCCCGCTGAATTATAAGCTGGCTTATGTTTGGTTGTCTGTTGCAACGGCAAATGGCCATGGCAGCTCAGCAAAACTACGCGAAGAGGTAGCTCGGCATCTTTCATTAAGTGACCTTAATGAGGGGCAGGTACTTGCAGGAGAGTATTTTGATAAATATAGCTTTTAATAACCCTACAATATTTAACTTTAGTTAAAGGTGAGTTTGTTATGTTTTCGATGAAGTCTGTATCGCTGATACTTTGTTTCTTTTTAATTGGATGTAGTGCTCACTCATCCTTTAATAATAATCAGGAAGGTAATGAGTTTGACTCTATTGTTGACTCTGCTGAGCGAGGGGATGTAGATGCACAGAGAAAGTTAGGGTTTCTGTACGCAAAAGGTGGTGGTGGCGTAGAGCCGAATCATAAAAAGGCCATGGTTTGGTATAAAAAGTCTGCAGAGCAAGGTGATAGTAGAGCACAGTTTTCACTCGGGTGGATGTATAGCAAGCAGAAGGCTCTAGAGAGCTCAAAACAGGCTGCTTATTGGTATAAAAAATCTGCCGAACAAGGTCACTCATCAGCACTAAACAATCTAGGGAGCCTGCATGAAGGTGGGAAAGGCGTGCCACAGAACTTTAATATGGCTGCTACCTATTATCGAAAGGCTGCCGAGAAAGGGAACTCTGTAGCACAAAGAAACTTAGGGAGGCTGTTTGGCGAAGGTATTGGTGTCCCCTTTGATAATAAGCAGTCAGCAACTTGGTATCGTAAGTCAGCAGAGCAAGGAGATCTGGTTGCGCAGTACAGGCTCGGGGATATGTACAAAGATGGAGAGGGTGTGCCAAAAGATCCAATAGAAGCTTATGCTTGGTTATCTGTTGCTGCAGCTAATGGGGGTAATAGCTCCGTCGTTAGAGCACGAAATGTGGCCGGAGACTATATTCTTTCTTATTTTTCATATGATGAATTTAGTAAAGCTCAAGACCTAGCCGCTGAATATTTTAAGGGTATATTTCCTGACGGATAGGGCGCCTTATCGGCGCTGGTATTGTTCGCGCAGATTTATCTGATGGAATATGGGAGTTATCTTGGACTACTGCCCCAAATGCTAGAGGTAAAAAAGTAGCTGCAAGCGTAGGTATGATTTTAAGCCATGAAACCAATGGGGCTGCACACTATATAGGGTCGTAACTTATATAGTCAGGTAACAAGTGATTATACTCTTGCGTTACCCGACTATAATTACTTGTTTAGTTGGTTGCTTTAGCTAAAGAAAAAGCGTTGGTATTGAGTGTGGTGCTGTCAGCCGAAGCGCTTCGACCAACACGTTGCAACATACAGAGTAGCAATTGAAATAAGGTTTTTCGTCAGCTCAATTTGAGTTAGGTTCGATGCTTTCAGGGTGATGTTGTATCGGTGATCAAAATAATTTAGGGACGATGTACGCCAATGGTGAGGGTGTGCCACAGAGCTTGAAGCAGGCTTATGCTTGGTGGTCAGTCGCAGCTGCATCAGGCCATACGAAAGCTAAGAAGAATCGCGATATAGCAGCTAAAGAATTGACTCCAAAAAGCTTGAGTGAAGGACAGGCATTAGCTGTTGAATATTTTGAAAAGTATAGTAACTGACGCTGAAAGTTTAGCTCTTGACATCTAATGTATAGAAGCCGCCTAGAGCGGCTTTTTGTATTTTTATGGATCACCCTTATGCAGATAGGCATAACATAAACCCGAATTATGCCCGGTGCTTGATCATTATTTTATGTAGGTTTTTATTATAGATTCACTTAAGTTCTCACATCCCGCAGAATCAAGTAAGCGACCAGGTGATTTACTGTGTTTTATTTTATTTGTTGATACAGGTAGTAGGTGCTCAACTTCGTCAGCGATTCCTTTGTCCTCAAGGAAGGCCCATATTATGGCATTTAACTTATTTAGCTTAGCTTTTGCTGCGCCATTACTGGTGGCTCCAAGCACAATGCCGTTCGCAGCCATACACAGCGATGCTTTTTCAGGGTTTTGTAATGTGTTTGCAGCCTTGGGATTTTCTTGTAAAAAGACTGTTGGAGATTTAGCATTAACAGTAAAGGAAAGAGTTATAACTATAGCCAGTAAGATCTTTTTCATTGTTATTTCCTCGTGTCATAAATATATTTTGGTTAAGATTTTTCGCTTGTGAAAACACAAAAAACAAACTTCGCTACGTTATTTTATGATTAAGGATGATTATGATTCGGCCCTAACCAAGGACCTATTTCATCATGCTTATCATAATCTGAAAAGCTTTAGAGCTTACAATCAAAGCCTTTCGACTTTTAAATCACCAGACCCCTCATATAAAGTAGATCTTATAAGCCTAATTATACGCTCACCATGAGCTGCCTTATTTGAATATCCAATTATGCAATACACGTACCCTCCACCTGTTGTTATAGCGTTTCGTATAGAGTCCAGTTTCCCTACGCTGTAACTTCTTTCTATATGGTTAGCTACTTTTTAACAAGTAGGCAAAGACTGATTGTAATTCTCCGATCTTCGCTTTTGCTCTGCTCTGCGTTCTTCTTCACGAGCTACTTTTATTCTAATCTCTTTTATACAATTAGCAGTCGAATAATAATCAATGCTATCTTTATTGTCGACCGTCTGCGTTTTTTTGCAGGCAGGGAGCTCTATTAAGCAGATTCTTACATACTCCTTCAATTTAGCTTTTTTTTCTTGTTTTTTAAAGCAGCTTTTTACCATATTATTTCTGTCATCTAGTAGTAGTGATACACCAAGCATGCCTGGACTGATTTCACTCCTACATTCTGGATATTTATTCAGCTGACTTACAGTATGATCAGTTAAAGGGATAGCGAGAGAGCAGCCTTTAGATAATAAAATAATAGGTGACAGCACGAGCAGTTTTTTAATTTAAGTTAACCTCTTATGGTTCGGTTTTTATTTTTAAATATAGGGTATGTAATGATTTATTTTTGGTTGTAGCCATGAATGACACTGTGTCTTCATTAATTAAGTAAGCTAGCAAGAATGACTTGCCCCATAAGTTATCCTTTTAGTTATTATTAAATCGTATTTTAAGCCGAAAGATCCTAGTCGCTTTAGAGGTGCTTCTGGATTAAACTGAGGTGAGTAGGTTTAAAGTCTGCGCTTTCATAGTATAGTTCCGAAGTGTAGACTCTAAATATATTAACGGTATTAGCAATTCTACACTGTAATATTACTACAGCACCCAATGGTCTCAGCGGCCGCCTAAGTTTTTATAAAGCAGCTAGCCTTGGCCTCTCACTTCAAGATTTTTCAAAAAAGCCACTTTACAACACTGCTTGTATTGCGGCCTGTAATTTAGGGTCACTGGGTTTGGTGCGGCTGCCAAATACTGCGGTTACTGCGCCGTCTTTATTGATTACAAACTTATAGAAGTTCCAGCGCGGCGCTTTACCACTTTGCCGTGTTATTTCTTGAAAAATAGGGTGGGCGTCTTTGCCTCGCACCTTGATGGGGTGGGCCATATCAAAAGTCACACCAAAGTTAACAAAGCAGACCTCGGCTGTTTCAGCTTCGTCTTTGGCCTCTTGCTTAAAGTCATTTGACGGAAAGCCCACCACCTTTAAACCTTGGCCTTGATACTGCTGATGCAAGGCTTCTAGCCCCTCAAACTGGCCGGTAAAGCCGCAGTGACTGGCGGTATTAACCACTAACATGGGCTTGCCTGCAAAGGGTTGCATATTAAGCGTTTCGCTAGAATGTAGCCTGGGTATTTGGTGGTCAAACAAGGCGCTAGTATCAGGTTCAGCGGCCAGCACGGGTTGGCTGAGTAATAATCCACATAAGCTGGTTAGTAATGCTTTCATCAGAAACTCCTTAAAAAGTTATACGCCGCGGTTGTGTCGCTAAGGCGGTGGCTTGATTACCACCAGCGTTTAAGCTTTAGCCACAAGGCTAAGCTCAAGCCTAACCCGGTAAGTATGGCGCAAAAAATCCAGAACGCGAGTGGGTTATCAGCGCCGGGCATGCCGGCTAAGTTAATACCAAATAAGCCGGTTAAAAAGCTAGCGGGTAAAAATAGCAGTGCCATTATTGACATCTGATAAGCGCGCTTGTTGGTTGCTTCTGCCATTATATTATTGATTTCGTCCGCTAATATGGCGGTGCGAGCGACACCTGCGTCTAAATCATCAAGCCAGCGGCGTAAACGGTCGGCAATATCAAGCAGGCGGCGGCGATCCTCTTCGTTTATCCATGTTACTTTTTCACTGGCCAGCCGGGCTACTAAATCTCGCTGGGGAGAAAGATAGCGGCGGATCATAATAAGTTGTTTGCGAATGCGCCCCAGTTGGCCGGTGGCGGGTAGGGTGTTTTCTAATACCGCCTCTTCAAGAGCCAGTATATTATCGTGCAGGGTCTCAACAAACTCACCAGCTCGCTCAGTAAGAGCATCACAGATATTAACTAACCAATCACTAGTATTGAGCGAGCCATCTTGAGTTGAAAACGGTTCAAACACGTCACTTTCTGAAAGTAATGGCCGACAGCGACTGCTTAATATCATGTGAGAGCTGATAAAAATACGCAGCGCCACCATTTCTTCGGGTCGGTCGTGGTCGTTATGATTAATGCCGCGTAAAATCAGTAATAACTTTTCTCCTTGGCGTATTAACTTGGGGCGGCTGCTTTGGCCAAGTAGTGCCTCGCGTGCAGTATCATTTAATAGCGATGTGTGTTGCAGCCATAACGCGGCTTCTGGCTCTGTATAGTCTATATGTAGCCAACAGGCTTGCTCTGTAGGAAGTGGCGCCCCCTTAATAAGAGGCTGCATACCGCCAGCGCCGTCTAACTGCAGGCTATAAATCGTGTTTGTTGGCACCTGTTCCATGACAAATCCTTTTATGACACCGATACGTTAGCTTACAGCAAAGAATGGCTAAGCGAAGCAGGCGACCTTGTGATACAGAAGGAGGTATCATAAGGCTATTATTTTCAAATGGCAGACTCATGTATGCGACGCGGCTCTTTTCATCCCGAGGCTAAAGACAGCTCTTTTAACTGGCAAACGTTAAAGACCTTAGGGCCCTACCTGCTGGAGTATCGTGGGCGTATTGCGCTGGCACTGCTGTGTTTGGTGGCGGCAAAAGTGGCCAGCGTAGGCTTACCCTTTATTCTTAAACATATTGTGGATGCCATGGATGTGAGCGTCAGTGATGGCAGCAGCAGTAAGTTATTGGTGCTGCCGTTAGGTTTATTACTGGCCTATGGCATGGTGCGCTTAAGTAATGTGTTATTGGGCGAAATTCGCGATGCGCTATTTGGCCGAGTAACCGAGCGGGCGATGCGTCGTATTGGGCTGGCTGTTTTTAATCATTTGCACCGTTTAGAGCTTAATTTTCACCTCAATCGGAACACCGGTGGCTTATCGCGAGATGTTGAACGGGGCGTGTCTGGGGTGAGCTTTTTGCTGCGTTTTATGGTGTTTAATATCGTGCCCACCTTATTTGAAATTACCATGGTAATTGGCGTTTTGCTGATTAATTATTCGGTGTGGTTTGCGCTAGTGACCTTTATCGCGGTAGTGGCTTATGTAGGCTGGTCTGTTATTGCCACAGATTGGCGAACAGGCTTTGTGCGGGCAGCAAACCTTGCAGACTCACAAAGTAATACCCGTGCGGTAGACAGCTTATTAAACTTTGAAACCGTTAAATACTTCACCAATGAGCAATATGAGGCTGAACGTTACGATAAAGATTTAGCCCAGTGGGAAAAGGCGAGGCGCAGTAATCGTTTAAGTTTGTTTGCTCTTAATGGTGGGCAGGCGCTGATTATTGCCATTGCCATGACCACTATGATGATTTTAGCGGGCAAAAATGTGGTGGCGGGCATCATGACCTTAGGGGATTTTGTGCTGATTAATGCCTTTATGATGCAGCTGTTTATGCCACTGAATTTTTTAGGGTTTGTGTACCGTGAAATGAAAGGTTCAATGGCCAATGTAGAGCGTATGTTTGCCTTATTGCGCCGTTCACCGGTGATTAATGATGATGCACAGGCGAAACAGCTGGTTATCAGCCAAGGAAAAATAGAGTTTAGTAATGTGAGCTTTGGTTATGGTGATGAGCGCCTAATTTTAGACCAAGTGAGCTTTAGCGTTCGGCCACAACAAAAAGTGGCAGTGGTGGGGGCCAGTGGTAGCGGAAAATCGACTTTAGTAAAATTGCTGTTTCGCTTTTACGATACCAATAGCGGCGACATCTTGATTGATGGTCAGAGTATTCGCGATCTTACGCAACATTCTTTGCGTCAAGCCATTGGCATAGTGCCGCAAGATACGGTGTTATTTAACGCCTCCATTTTTGAAAATATTCGCTATGGTCGTATTAATGCCAGCGATGAAGAAGTAGAAGAGGCAATTAAGCTGGCGCATTTGGCTGATTTTATTGAGCGTTTACCCCAGGGCGCCAATACCCAAGTAGGAGAGCGCGGCCTTAAGCTCAGTGGCGGCGAAAAACAACGAGTAGCCATTGCCCGCACCATTCTTAAGCGCCCACCGATATTAGTGTTTGATGAAGCCACCTCGTCACTGGATAGTCGCTCCGAACAAAGTATTTTGCAGGCCATTCGCGAGGTTTCTCAAGGACAAACCAGTTTAGTGATTGCCCACCGGCTATCCACCATTATAGATGCCGACCATATTTTGGTGATGGATAAAGGGCAGATAGTCGAGCAGGGCGATCATCCCTCTTTATTAGCCCAACAAGGGCGCTATGCACAGTTGTGGCAAATACAGCAACAGCAAACACCCTAAATACGAGTGTGGGTGAACAAGTCAGCACAAAGGAGTAAAACTGGTGAAAAAAAGAGGCTTATTTGGCTTATTACTGATATTAGTGGTGCTGGGAGCAGAGCAATATAATCCTACCTTGTTGTCGTTATTTTCTAATGACACTGCCACTACTACGCCCAGCACTGGGCTTACAGCCAAGCCGGCCACCAAGCACGCAGCAACCGGCACACAAGCTGTTTATCAAAAGCAGCATAATAAGCAGCAAATTGCGGATCGGGGACAAGTGGTAAAGCTGTTGGCGGATGATAATAAAGGCATCCGGCACCAACGCTTTATTTTACGTTTAGCCAGTGGGCAGACCTTGTTAGTGGCGCATAATATCGACTTGGCGCCTTACCTTCGGGATCTTAAGGTGGGGGACAGTGTCGAGTTTGTGGGGGAATATATGTGGAATGACAAAGGTGGCATTTTACACTGGACTCATCATGACCCTAAAGGCCGTCATCCTAGTGGCTGGTTAAAGCATAATGACCGACTCTACCAATAGCCCTACCAATCAACATCTTGGTGATGTTCAACGAGAGAACACAATGTTAGAACAAGAACACTATATTAGCGCCACCGAGCACTGGGTGAAGCGTGTGATCATGAAATATAATCTTTGCCCGTTTGCGCGCCAAGAAGTAGAGCGAGCCAGTATTCGTTATGCCGTGGTTGAAGAGCATCAGCCTAAAGCGGTGTTACAGGCTTTGCTTAACGAATGCAGCATGTTGGATGAACAAAACGAGATTGCCACCACACTGGTGATATTACCCCGTGGTTTTGAAGGTTTTTATGCTTATCTAGACTTAGTCGATCTCGCCGATGAGGCCTTGTTTAATCAAGGTTATGAGGGAAAATATCAGCTAGCCAGTTTTCATCCGGATTATTGCTTCGACGGCGAGCCCCAAGATGATGCCGCTAATTATACTAATCGTTCGCCTTACCCCACCTTGCATATTATTCGTGAAGACAGCATGGAGAAAGCCTTGGCCAGCTATGCTCACCCTGAATCTATACCTGAGCGTAATATAATCTTTGCCCGTCGTAAAGGCAGCGAATTTTTTGTTAAGCTGCTGGCTGAGTGTCATGAGCCACACACTAAATAATAAGGATCCAGCATGCGTATTTTATTAATGAGCATGTTCATGTTATTAACTGCTTGTACTGGGTTACCCGATGCCGTCACGCCGGTTAAAAACTTTGATAGCGAGCGGTATTTGGGTACTTGGTATGAAATAGCGCGCCTTGATCACTCATTTGAACAAGGTTTAGAGCAGGTAACTGCCGAGTATCAGCAAGGTGATAATGGCGAGATTCGGGTGATTAACCGCGGTGTTGATCAGCAAACTCAAGAACAAAAAAAAGCCGTCGGCAAGGCGTACTTTGTGAATGATGAACAAGAAGCACACTTAAAAGTCTCATTTTTTGGTCCTTTTTATTCTACTTATGCCGTATTTGAATTAGATGAAGATTATCGGCATGCCTTTGTGTCTGGTTATAATCACGATTATTTATGGTTGCTTGCCAGAGAGCCACAAGTTAGCCCAGCGTTAAAAGCACAGTTTATTGAACAAGCACAACAGCTTGGGTTTGTAACCGATCAGTTAATTTGGGTTAACCACCCAGACTAAGGTCGCACTTTGTTATTGTGAGTGGCTTTGCTACATTTTATGGTTTATCGTTAGGCTCTAATTGACGTAATTCTGATTTATGTGCTGTAAATAATAAAAATGAAGGAGTAAGTGATGCTGAAAAAAATCGCGCTAGTGGCTATGGGTGGTCTTTTTGCCACAACAGCAATGGCCCAGTCAGATCTATTTAAAGCGGATGACTTGGTAAAATATCGCCAGTCTATCTACCAAGTGATGAGCGCCCAAGCGACAGTGCTAGGTGCCATGGCTAAAGGTGACACTGAGTTTGATGCTGAAGCCGTACATGAGCGTGCATTAAACCTAGGCAACGTAAGCAAGTTACTGGGTGAAACCTATGTACCTGCAACCAAAGGCGTAAAAGACAGCAATCTGCTGGACTCTGCTTGGGACGACTTAGACGGCATGGGCGAAAAAGGCAAAGCCTTTGGTGGTGCCCTGCAAGAGCTAATTGCGGTATCCGGTGAAGAAGGTTTTGATAAAAAAGCCGCCGCTCCTGCTATTGTTAAAGTATTAAAAAGCTGTAAAGCCTGTCACGATGATTACCGTGCAGACTAAAGCCTGAGTAACGCATGCTTAAGCAATGTAAAAGGGGAGCCAATAGCTCCCCTTTTATTTAATCCCTGCTTGCTAGGGGGAGTTTATTCCGCCGATGTTACTCACAGCTTATGCTGTGCTTTATACTTAAAATTGGCATTATCACAATAAAAGTGGAGGTTACTTCGCGATGCAGAAATTTTCTATTCCTATGCGGTTGTTACATTGGCTAAGTGCCTTATTAGTAGTGGGATTATTTGCATTAGGCTTGTGGATGCGTAATTTAAGCTATTATGACTCTTTATATCAAGTGCTGCCGTTTTGGCATAAAAGCATCGGTTTTTTATTATTATTCTTAATACTGTTACGCTTACTCACTCGAATATTAACCCCACAGCCGACACCACTGGCATCTCATAAAAAATGGGAGCAAGTATTAGCACGCGGAACTCATTGGCTGTTATACGGACTAATGTTTGGTCTGTTTATTAGTGGCTACTTAGTGGTCACCGCCGACAATCGGCCGGGTACTTTTTTTGGCTGGTTTGATATTCCGGTATTGTTTAGCGCTATTGAGCAACAAGAAGACCTAGCAGGGCTAGTGCATGAATATTGTGCTTGGTCGCTGATTGGCCTATCGGCATTGCATGCATTAGCTGCCATAAAACACCATTTTTTGGATAAAGATAACACGCTAAAGCGAATGTTTTAACGCATTCAACATAGCCTATAAGGAGAGTCATAATGAAAAAAACGATGATCGCAGCTTCACTACTTTTATTAACTCCTACTGCTTTTGCCAGCGCAGATACCTACACCATAGACACAGAAGGTATGCATGCGTCAGTTAACTTTAAGGTTAATCACTTAGGTTATAGTTGGCTAACCGGTCGTTTTAACGACTTTAAAGGGCACTTTGTGTTTGATGAAGACAACACCGCGAATAACAGCGTTGAGGTGACCATTAACACCAATAGCGTAGACACCAACCATGCAGAGCGTGACCGTCATATACGCAGTGATGACTTTTTGAATGTAAAAAAATACTCACAAGCCAGCTTTAAAAGTACCAGTGTGACCCCAGACGGTGATGACGAGGGCGAGTATATCGTTAAGGGTGACTTAACCTTACATGGCGTAACTAAGCCTGTAGAGTTTGAAATTGAACAAGTGGGTGCGGGTAAAGATCCTTGGGGTGGATATCGTCGCGGTTTTGAAGGTGAGCTAGAACTAAAAGCGGCCGACTTTGGCATAAACTACGACCTAGGCCCAGCCGCCGCCACTGTATACCTTGAGTTAAATTTAGAAGGTATAAAACAATAGCTCAGCGCCAAGCAGCTAGATAAAGAAAACACCGAGCCTGATGCTCGGTGTTTTTGTCTTTAACTGACAGCTGATCGCCTGTCACTTCATCACATCCTTTTGTTGAAGTTTGAGTAGAAGTCAGGCAGAGCGCTCGACTCGCCGCTGGGCTAGCCACCTTTGCTGGGTAACGGCTGCAAATATTCACAGGATATTTGGTCCATTACCCAGCAAAGGTACACGGCAGCAAGCTGCCCCATACGGGCTCCGCCGCGCCCTCCCTGGCGCGGAGGGTCGACGGAGCAGACACCCTCAGCCTTCCCATTAGCACCTGAGCTGCCTGAAGGTGTAGGCAAACGCTTGCTCTCGCATTGGGCCGCAGGCGCAAATTAGCTTCTTTCGGGAAATGGCTTGATTTCAACCATTCGCTCAAGGGTATCGGTAATCGATACCAATAGACGACACCGAGGTGTGTGGCCGGATAAAGGGATCTACTCCACCGACCATCACATAACAGGGATGTTATGTGTTTGAGCGCCACATGGACGTGCTTGCAGCGTGTCGGTGGAGTAGACCCTTTGTTCGGCAGTTATGCAGCCCAAACCGACTACATCATGCACCTCATTTTTATTTATAATGCAAGAAGAAGATGTGACTAAGTGACAGGCTGATCGCTTCCAGCTATTAGTTAGATGTAATAAAACAACACCCAAACCGGCAGTGCCGCAAGTGCTACGGCAATCACAAAACGTACCCAAGGAAAGCTTGCATGAGGCAACTTATCTACCACTTGCTCACCGGGTGCCTGCTTATGGCCGGTGATCATGGCCTTAACTAACCCCTCGCCTCTTAGCTTATACGCCACAATAGCCAGCACATGCAAAGCCACCAGCAGCAAAATGCCATAATAAAACCACTTCTTATGTATAAATGTCATCAAAGACGTAGTGTCACTTGAGGCGTACATATACAAAGGGCCATTATAAAAAATATCATCTGTGCTGTATAAACCGCTAGTGAGTTGAAACAACAAGGTCGCCAGCAACGCCAGCACCATAATGCCGCCTACTGGGTTGTGACTTAGATAAATCGGCTTATTGGACTTAGCGCTGGCCACTAAGTAGCCGAAAATGTGTTTAGGGTGATACACAAAGTGGCTAAAGCGCGCATAAGGGGTACCAATAAAGCCCCAAATAATGCGATAAGTCAGCAAGGCAAGCAGCGCTTGGGCAAACAGCATGTGCTGATCCATATCGTCACCCGCTGAGCGCCACAACAAAAAGAGTAATACGGGTAAACTCCAATGAAAAATCCGAATAGACCAGTCCCAAACTTTAACTGGGGGGGAGAGTGAACTGCTCATAAAGGTGCGCTCCTGTGGCATGAGTAAGGAGGTATATTAACCTAAGTTAATACTTTATTTAAGACGATGCTTATTTGCATTGCCTGCCGTGTGACGCATGTCGTTGCCATTTATATACCTGCCGCCCAAATAAAACACCCCAGCAAAGGCTGGGATGTTGATATATCAAAAGCAGAGAGTGCTATTGAGCTGTTGGCTGCTTAATTTTCGCTAGTGCTTGCTCTAACCCTTGGCGAAATTGGCTGCGGGTAAGGGCATCAATTTCTGGCCATTTTTGTTGTGGAGCAAAGTTAACTTTGGTTTGGGTAGTCACATCTTGCCCTTGTAATGCAACCCAACGAGGGTCGTAGTTACGTGTTTGCTCGCTGTCCCACTCTAATACTTGGCTAACAATGGCTTTCAAGCGGTCGGGGTTGCTCATCGAATAAGGTGCAATGTTAACGCCAAAGCGTTTATTTAGCTGGCTCACCGCGGCGTGGGTGGTGTTATCACCGGATTTGTTAGCATCACTACGGGCGCGTAATTGGGCAGCATAAAACCAGAATGTGGCCTGATCTTGATAGTCATTATCGAACATAATGGCAGATATCAAATACAGCACAGGTGGCGCATATTCGTTAGGCTGTTGCAATATGTCATTGATCATCTCGCCGTTGCCGTTAGTAATCTCATCCATGGCTTGTTGAGATTTAGTGACATCAATTTGGGCAAACTCCCCTTTAGGGGTCATATCTGGCGTTGCTGTATCTTGTGTTGTTTCAACCTTGGTGTTGGCAGTCGCTTTATTCGCTTGTTCAGAAGTGGGGGCCGTAGAGCAGGCGGCTAATAGGCCACAGAGTAAAAAAGGATAGAGTTTCATAGGGTAACCTCATTAAGAATAATATATCTAGCAAAGCGAGAAATTGGCGTTAGGTCAAGGTCTGAGAGACAATTTTAAGCTTGTATCAAAAATAATGATGCCGATAAGGCAGTTATTGACCTATTACTTTCATTAAAGCCACTAAAAATAACCGTTATAACAATAAAAGTAACATAGATAAGCGTGTATTTGATAATGCTATAATAGCAACTGGCCGTTGCTAGATGCCAAGCCACAGTGTAAAACACACTCAAGATAATAGTCATGCCTTGTCTAATATCAGTGCTCAGTAAATATTCGCCGCCTCCTTTATCAACAATAATCCCTTAATAAAAAGATCAGTGCCATTATGACATTGCCACTCACCATAAGAGTTGCCACCTTTAATATTGCTCTAGACAGACCACAAGCTGGGCAACTCGCAGCCGAATTAGCGGCCGGTCATCGTCAACCTCAGCACATTGCCCGCATTTTGCAGCATGTTAGGCCAGATATCGTGCTACTTAACGAGTTTGACCATACAGGGGACGCGCTAGATGACAATCACTTGCAGCTATTTTGCCGAGATTATCTCGCCAAGGGTGAACAAGGTATTGATTACCCCTATCGGTATTTAGTGCCGACCAATACTGGCATTTTGGCGCCATTGTCGTTAAGTGGTAAAGAAAGCCCTCATTTACCCGGCGATGGCTTAGGCTTTGGTGCTTTTCATGGGCAATACGCCTTTGCCATACTGTCGCGTTGTCCTTTACTGCTTGAGCAAGCGCGTAGTTTTCGTCACTTTTTATGGCGAGATATGCCTAATGCACGCCTCCCCCAAACTGCGCAGGGCAATTATTATTGTAACGAAGTACTCAACATACTGCCGCTATCTTCTAAAAATCACCTCGACTTACCTGTTTTGCTACCCAACGGACGGGTATTGCATTTATTAGCCTGTCACCCAGCGCCCCCTATCGATGAAGGGCCAGAGCGACGTAATAGCTGTCGTAATTATGATGAACTGCGACTTTGGCACGACTATGTGCGACCCAAACACGGCCATTACTTAATTGATGATAATGGCGTTCAAGGTGGCTTAAAGCCCCAAGCAGATTTTATTATTTTGGGCGATTTAAATGCCGACCCACAAGATGGCGATGGTTTTCGTGAGGGCATTCAGGGACTATTAGCCGATCCTGTACTAAACCGGCAAGTATCAATGGGCAGGTTACGGCCCGTCTCTCGGGGTGGCTTTGGCCTTAAACCCAGAAGTACTCGATTAGGTTCGCCCAAATACTGGACGCACATGCAAGGCTTACGGCTCGACTATGTGCTGCCCAGCGCAAACTTAACGGCAGTGGCCAGTGGGGTATATTGGCCCGCTCGTAATAAGGCGAACGCAGAGCTGTTTTGGAATAAGCGCGGCTGGCCCGATCGAAAAGCCAGCTCCGATCATCGGTTAGTGTGGGTTGATTTGGCCTTTTAAACGCAAGCGCTAAGCGTGAGTATGCTCACGTTTTTAGTGGGCTAAACATCAATAACGCGAGCAATGTCAAACATTAGTTATTAAAGGCTGGGTTTTTAAGCGATTTAACTATTTAATAATACTCGAGACCCTGTATTGCTTTCGAAGTTCAGTTATCCGAGTTGGTGACCCGGATAAAACAGCTGGTATTCTTCATAGCGGGCAAGCCTTTTGGCTTGCCCTTTTTTTTGCCTGCTTTTTAATGGCTAAAGACTTTTTGCTACGGGATACACACAATTAAGGCCCTGCAACTAATTGGCCACCCATAGAAATTGGTTGTTTTTAGCCCAACTAATTGGCCACCCATAGAAATTGGTTGTTTTTTAGCCTAAAGCCTATACTTAACATGTTCAGGGTTGAACTTTTTAGGAGGTTAGGATGGCTAAACCACGGGTTGCCCAAGTGAGTTTACAAGATACGCCCTTTTACCATTGTGTGAGTCGCACGGTGAGAAGGGCATTTTTGTGTGGTGTGGATGAGGTTTCTGGTCGCACGTTTGAACACCGTCGAAAATGGTTAGAGAAGCGATTGCTGTTTTTGACGCAGGCGTTTGCCATAGATATTACAGCTTATGCAGTTATGTCTAATCATGTGCATGTGGTGCTGCGTATTGATGCAGAAACAGCAATGAATTGGCGAGATATCGATGTGGTAAATCAATGGCATAAGCTGTTTAAAGGCACACCGCTCACCCAACGATTTGCGAACGGCGAGGTCGTTAAGGCTTATGAAATCGACACGCTTAACGAGAGAGTTGCCGAGTATCGACGTCGACTGATAGACATCAGCTGGTTTATGCGCGCTTTAAGCGAGCCAATTGCTCGCCAAGCCAATAAAGAAGACAACTGCACGGGACGCTTCTGGGAAGGGCGCTTTAAATCTCAAGCCTTACTCGACGAAGCCGCAGTGCTGGCCTGTATGACTTATGTCGATTTAAACCCTATTCGCGCCAACATGGCCACCACCCCAGAAACGTCTAAGCACACCAGCATTAAGCGACGTATCGATGCTGCAAAGCAGGGAGCACAACCGAAGCGTTTACTGCCCTTTGTGGGTAATGACCGTAAAGAGTTGCCCAAAGGCTTACTGTTTGAGGCAAAAGACTACATCACCCTCGTAGACGATATGGGCAGAATACTACGTGATGATAAACGAGGTGCCATTGCAGACAGTACCGCCAACATACTGAACAGGTTGAATATTCCGCTAGAAAACTGGTTAAAGATAACCGAAGAGTTTAAATATCTGTTTACCGGACCGGTTGGGTCGCTTGAAGACTTAACGCGTTACTGCAAACACTTAGGTATGCAGCGGCGCGCGCACCTTAAAAGTTGCCAACACTGGTCAAACTGAGTACTTAGCGTCAATCAACAGAGATAAATGCATACACTCCAACAGGAGTGCACTAGTGCTGCCTGAATACCGCCTAAACGAAGCAAATTACTAGCAAATCACATCAAGTAGTAACAATCAGCTCCATTTTGGTTTTCCATCCCATTCAATTTTACCAATCACGGCCAAAAATCTAGGTTGCTGGCCCAACATGAGTCTCAATGAAACAATTTAACATAGGGTGGCATTTTAGGTTTTTTTTAGGTTTTTTAGGTTGCAATGTTGCTCACTACTTAACGTGGCGTTAAGGTTAAAACACAAAAAAGCCAATGTTTAACATCGGCCTTTTTAATGGGCGCTTGCTGTGAGCTTGGCCTGTTATTGCTGGCGTTGGCGCAAGAAAGCGGGAATATCTAGGCCTTCTGGTGTGGGCTCACTGGGGTGCTCTGCCGTTTGTGGTTGAGGCTGGGTGGGGGCTATGGTTTCTTGCTGTGGCTGAATGCCTGTGGCAATCATAGTCACCTGAATGCTGTCGGTTAAATCGGGGTTTAAACTAATACCCGATACCACGGTTGCATATTCGCCTACACACTCGGCTACGTGATCCCCAATTTTTTGGAAGTCGTCTAAGCCAATATCCATAGACGCTACCACGTTTAATAACACGCCGCGTGCGCGTTCTAACTCTACGCGCTCTAACAGTGGGTTATTAAGTGCTTGTAAGGTTGCATCTTCTACCTTGTTGTCACCTGTGGCCAAGCCTATGCCCATTACCGCCTTACCTTGTTGGCTCATAATGGTGCGAACATCGGCAAAGTCGATGTTAATAAGGCCAGTTTGGCCAATAATGTCGGCCAAGCCTTTAACTGCATTTTGTATGACTTTACTGCTTTCGGTAAATGCTTGTAGCAATGGGGTTTTAGCGCCCAGCACTTTAAGCAGGTAGTCGTTGGGTAAGACTAATAAGGCATCAGTGTGATCCGCTAATACCTTAAGGCCATCGTCGGCGGATTTAGCACGCAATTTACCTTCAAAGGCAAAGGGTCGGGTGACGATAGCTACTGTCATTATGCCTAATTCGCGGGCTACTTTGGCAACGATGGGGGCCGCGCCTGTACCTGTACCACCGCCCATACCGGCAGTAATAAAGCATAAATCCGCACCTTTTAATTGGGCGCGGATTTCGTCAATGCTTTCTTCAGCGGCTTGGTGACCAATCTCAGACTGCGCGCCGGCACCTAGGCCACGGGTTAATACTTTACCAAGTTGTAAGATATCGACACGGCTTTGTTGCAGCGCCTTGGCGTCGGTATTCATAGCAACGATATTAACATGCTCGGGTAGGCTGCTATCGGCTAATAAGTTGACGGTATTGCCGCCACAACCGCCTACGCCAATAACGCTGATATTAATAGCGTCACAATCTGCTTCAG
Source organism: Oceanisphaera pacifica (assembly GCF_017498065.1). Taxonomy (GTDB): domain Bacteria; phylum Pseudomonadota; class Gammaproteobacteria; order Enterobacterales; family Aeromonadaceae; genus Oceanimonas; species Oceanimonas pacifica. Next base: position 48,058 of record NZ_JAGDFX010000008.1, read on the forward strand.
CCGGTTCAAAAAGGAGGTGGTCGTTCATCCGGTACTCCGTGGAAAAACAAAAGGGCTGATTGAGTCAGCCCTGAAAGTTAAGGTTCAATGATAAATAGTTTAGCTGTTTTTTAACGACTCTGGGGCGAGAATTTCAACTTTTCCTGCCATATCGGTTAGCCAGCGACGAAACTCGGGCGTGTCTTTCACTTCGGTTTCTACCATCATGCTTTGCTTGTCGTAACGGGTCAACCTAGGGTTATGCCCAGGGATGGCCGTTTCAATAATGGCGCGATTAGGGTTAGTAATGCGGCCTACAAAGTGAATGGTATCTGACTCTTCGTGGTATCCCTTTTCGCGTAATAATTTATTAACGCTAAATTCATGAGGTTGTTTCACCGGTAGGCTGGTTAGCTCTACCTCTTTAATGTTATCAAAGGCAATACCGTAAATTTTAGGATCCATATCCGATACGGTGCATAACAGCATGGTGCCATCTTTACGGGCCACAATGCCTAATGGGTTAACCTGTTCGTAACGTAACCATACGGTACGACCTTTGATCACGCGTTTAATTTCAGCACTAAATTTACGGCCGCGCCATAGTGCATCACGAATCGTGGTGGCACGGCGTATGTCTGGGCTGCCAGCAAATGGTTTTGGTAAACGCACTACGTTTTCTGTCCAGCGGCTAGCTAATTCGCTTTGGCTATCACTAATTACCTGGTTTGCTTTATCAATAATTGGATTTAGCTCTGTTAATACACTAGCAGGCAATAGATCGGCGGCCTGATCATTCCAGGTTTTTAGTGCCATGGCTAAGCCCAGTGGCATAAAGTTAGCAAAATCGTTTAAACCATTGCGTTCAAAACACCAGCCATGGGGCTTGCTGCGATCATCAGAGGTGAGATCAAACAGGCCCATGCCAGACATTTCTTCTAAGTCTCGCTGTACGGTGCGCAAACTTACTTGAATACCTTCTTCTTCTAGTTTTACTTGCAGCTGGCGTGCGGTCAGCTTGTATGGACGATAAGGAACACAGCGCGCCAGGGTCAATTGTCTTAATAGCTTCTTACTCATGGTGATGCCCTCTTGCTTGGTATGATTGTATCCTAGATGAGGGGTGTGACAACTTTTGTCGCATCTTTTGCGGAGGATACTGTCGCTATTTTTCTACAGTTAGCATTAATGGGTCTATTTCTGACGCGGCACAAGGGTTGAGATATAGGGGGTTATACATTTAACTGTTTGAATTTACAGGTTTAACTTTTAATTATGAGCGCTATTTGGCTGCTGCGCTTATTTTGGTCATTGGCGAGATATGCTGCTGAAACGGAAAAATAAAATGTCGTGATGTCTGTTTTAATAAGCAATTAAGGCAATGGCAGAGCTTGACATTACGGATTTGGGATTCGAAGAGGGCTAGATAATGCGGTGTGGGTATAAAGCAGGGTAAAGGAGCGACAGCCCTTTACCCTAAGCGAGTAGGTTAGAGCGCCAACCAAGATAAAGGTGACTTGCTTATGGCTACACCATAGATATACGCAAAAATAGCAATGGAGACGAGGGTGGCGACCAGTCGTTGGTGGCGCGTCTTACCCCGCTTAATGGCAATGGTACCCACGACAATATAGAGCACCAAGCCGATGACTTTAGCCGTCAGCCAAGGGCTGTTACCAAAGGGTATTTGACTGGTGAGCACGGCCAACCAAATACCCAGGGCAAGTAGTAAGGTGTCAATAACATGAGGGGCAATTTTTAGTAGCTTGTTGTGAACGCGCGCCGGCGAGGGAATAGCTAACCAAGCACGTAATATAAATAGGGTAATACTGATGATAGCAAACATCATGTGAGCATGTTTAATGGCCATGTAAGGCATGATAACTCCACAAAATACAATTAAGAGAACGCCATGATAACAGGAAGCCGTTTTATGGTAGTGTTGAATCTAGGATAAGGCTCAGATTTTATGTAATTTTTGCCTGTATTTTTCAGATGTTGAAATCACTTACGAGGAAACAGCTATATGATACTGAAACACTCTCTTTATGGTTTGATGGCAACGTTACTAGCCGCCCCTGCGTTAGCCGCGCCTATTACTGTGTATAAATCGCTTAGCTGCACCTGTTGTGAAGACTGGGTGAGTCATATGCAAGCGTCGGGCTTTGAGGTAGATGTTATTAATGGGGACAACTTAACGCCCATCAAAAAGCTGGCTGGAGTGAACGCCGAGTTGGCGTCTTGCCATACTGGTATTATTGATGGCTACGTGATTGAAGGCCACGTGCCAGCGAGTGATGTGCGCCAATTATTAAAGCAACAGCCCGAAGTGCGTGGGTTAACCATTCCGGGTATGCCACAAAGTGCACCGGGGATGGATATTCCGGGTTCTCCTTATGAAGTACTTAGTTTTGATACTCAAGGCAATACGGCGGTATTTAACCGTTACCCTGGCTGATTAAGGCTGAGCCTCAAACTCAATAAACCGAGTCCCCTGAAATATCAAGATCCCGGTTTGCTCGGGCGTGAGTTGTTCATATAAGAAAGCATCAACTTGAAACTCACGCTCGTCGTGACTATTAAGCGGGCGAAAGGTTACATAATAGTTCACTCTAGGAGGCGGCATTTCGGTTTGTTGCTTATATGTTTGCCCCATAAATTCGCGCGTCTTTTTATCAACCACCAGCACTGATAGGCGAGTTGGGTCTTGTGCATTATTATGTAAATGAATGTAAAGGCGACGGCCGATCACAATAACGGCAATGATAATAATGGCCCCAAATACCAGTTTGCCCATTGAGCTTCCTTATTGGTGATGTGGTGTGTTGCACTATAAAGCATAACTAGGCGGCGTGAAGGTGACATTTTGAGTGAGTTAATCATGCTCCGCATAAGTGCGGTACTAGCCATGTGGTTGTTTAGTGGCGCGGTGGCGGCCTTGACGTTGCCGCCACAGTTACAGATAAGCGCCCACCTTAGTCAAGCAAGCGTGCCAGCCTGCCCAAAAGAAACCGCCAGTAAACTGGCGCTAACCTTCAATAATAATCAGCTGACTGGGCACCTTGCGCAGTTAAGTTTAGATTTAACCTGTTCTAATCGTCGCTCGGCGAGTTCGCAACAAGCAAGCGCGTCAAACAGCGATGCTTTATCCTTATTATTCACCCTCCCCGATATTGATTTTCAGGTTGATGAACTCACCCTGCATTTACCTAGCGGCAGCGTCAGTGGCCCTGCCGTGTTACGTCATCATCAACAAGGGGTCACTGTGCAGTGGCAAACCGATGCGGGCGACACTCAACTTGATATTATTCCTGAAAAACAAGGCTGGCGCTGGCAAGGTAAACTGCCGGGCCAGCTGCTTACCCCATACTTAACGCAGCCGTTGCAGGTTAGTGGTGGCTGGCAGCCTAGGCAACCGTTAACGCTTAAGGTGGCAGGCACACTGCCTACGCCATTGCAGGGCAAATGGCAGTTAGCACTCAATGCCAAACAAACTGCACAGGGTTGGCAGTTGCAACCTAGCTCGCAATTGAGGGTGCCACAACTTACATGGCAAGAGTTAACTTTATCTCAGTTAAGATTTGCGCCGTTAACCGCCGTTAGCTTAGGGCAAGCTTGGCAGGGTGAGCTAAGTTGGCAGCAAGGGCGCTGGCAACAACAAACCATACCCGCAGCCAGTTTGCAGTTGCAAGCCAAAGATCTGATAGCAAACCAAGGCCAAATGAGTTTGAAACTGGCACCCAAGGTACGTTTAAACGGTGCTTGGCATTATGATCAAGGGCTGGCGCTAACTGTGCCTAAACAATCGTTATCTGCGGCTGATGTTTGGTCTTGGTTAGATGAGTGGTTATTGCTGCCGGTGGTGATGGATATGCCTGCGGGTCAGTGGCAAGTGGCGCTTAACGCCGCCAATGTGTTGGATAGCAAGCAACCCATTAATATAGAGGCAGCATTGAGCAAGGGGCAGCTCAGTTACAGTGACTTATTGGCTGAAGACTTGGCAGCTAAATTTAAGCTCAGTTGGAGCGAGCAAGGGTTGCGTAGTGTAGGGCCTCAAGGGCTGTCGGTGGCACAATTAAATGTAGGGATACCTATTACGAATATTCAAGGAGCCTTACGCTTGCAAGCAGATGGATTGTGGTTATCGGGGTTAACCGCACAGGTGTTTGATGGCTACCTTGCGTTGTCGCCAATGGCATTAAACGCTACCCCTCAGGGCGAGGCACACTTTAGTGATATTTCTCTTGAACCATTACTCAATTATGCCAGTGTGGATGGGCTTACGGGGCAGGGGCGACTTAAAGGGCGACTCCCTTTTTCATTTGATCAAGGCTTAAGTGTTACCAAGGGGCGCGCCGAAAGTGAGCAAGGCTGGATAACCTATCAGGCCAGCGAACAACTGCAAGCCTCGGGGGATGCTAATATCTCGCTTGGTTTAACCTTAGGTTTATTAAGTGACTTACGTTATGACCGCTTAGGGGCGGATATTTCTATGGCGCGCAATGGTGAGGCAATCATTAATAGTCACTTATATGGCCAAGCACCCATTAACGGCAAATTACACCCAGTTAACTTAAATTATCACCACCAAGAAAACCTGTTACAGTTATTAGCCAGCTTGCGCTTTGCTCAAGATTTAAGTGAGCAGCTGCCAGCCAAGCTACAGCGGGAGAATAATCAATGAGCAAATACATGGCTATTATTGGCCTGTTACTACTAAGTGGCTGTACGCCTAGAGTCGAAATAATGGTGCCAGATAAGCCAATTACTGTGAATTTAAACGTCAAAGTGGATCATGAAATTCGAGTGCGGGTCGACAACGAGCTAGAACAATTATTTGAACAAGAAAAAGACTTGTTTTAAGGAGAGGTTATGCGGTGGTTAATGGTAGTGTTTGCAGTAGCGTTAAGCTTTTCGGCTTGGGCGCTCGACTTACAACAAGCCAAGCAACAAGGCTTGGTGGGTGAGCAGCTCAATGGCCTAGTGGGCGTGGTGCAAGCGCGAAATGATGTGAGTGCGGTGGCCAATGACATTAATCGCAAGCGTTTATCCAGTTATCAAGATATTGCTAAGCGTACCGGCACCAGCCTTACGGTTGTGCAAACGCGCGCTGGCCAATACAACATAGAGCGCACTAAAGCGGGTCATTATATTCAGCTGGCAGACGGCAGCTGGCGCAAAAAATAATGTAACTGATTGTGATGGGTAAAGAGTGAAGGGTAAGGTGTGAAAAATAAGGCGTTAACCCCTCATCTGCAGATGCGGAGATTTGTGCTGTGACCTTTATATTATGTCGTCCTCTTTCTCCTTTACGCCTCACGCTTCCTCATTTTAAAAGGTCTTAATGTGTCTATAGCCCCACCGGTTGCCAAAAAAACACCTCATACTTTTACCCTGCATAATGATACACGCCTTGATCATTATCACTGGCTGCGAGACGACGATAGAGCTAACCCAGAGGTGCTCGCCTACCTCGAACAAGAAAACCATTATGCCCAACAGATGCTAGCGCCATTAGCGGATCAGCAAGAAGCGCTGTATCAAGAGATGATTGCTCGCATTCGCCAAGACGATAGCTCTGTGCCTTATTTAAAAAATGGCTATTGGTATCAAACGCGTTTTCAGCAAGGCTTAGAGTACGCCATTATTGAGCGCTACCCTGACAGTCGGCCCACACAGCGCCAAGTATTACTCGATGGTAATGAGCACGCAGCAGATAGCGCTTATTACGATCAAGGCCAGCTTGGGGTTAGCCCTAATCAGCAGGTGTTGGCGTTTGCCGAAGACTTTGTGTCGCGTTGTCAGTATCAAATTCGTTTTAAAGATCTGTCCACGGAACAGCTTTATGACGAAGTGCTAGAAAATACCTCGGGTAATCTGGCTTGGGCCAACGACAGCCAAACACTATTTTATGTGCATCAAAACCCAGATACCTTGCTGCCTTATCAGGTTTATCGCCACACCCTAGGCACACCACAAAGCCAAGATGTATTGGTATATGAAGAAGCCGACGACCGCTTTTATACCAGTATTTATAAAAGCCGCTCTACAGATTACATCATTATTGGTGCCTGGAGCACTAAAACTAGTGAAGTAAGCTTAATTTCTGCCCAGGATCCGCAGGCTCAGGTACGCAATTTTTTGCCGCGCCAACGGGGCCATGAATATGATATTGAGCATTATCAGGGGCAGTTTTATATTCGCTCCAATAAAGATGGTGTGAATTTTGGCTTATATCAGGTCAGTGATCGGGATAATAAAACATGCCAGTGGGAGTGCGAACAGTGGCAAACTCTCATTGCCCCTCGAGCCAGCGTATTGTTAGAAGACTTTACCTTATTTAAAGATTGGCTGGTGCTAGAAGAGCGCAGTGAGGGGTTAACACAGCTGCGTCAATTGCATCGCGAGCAGAACATCGAACATGCCATTGAATTTGATGATCCTACTTATGTGACTTGGCTTAGTATTAACGCCGAGGCCGAGACACCTTGGTTACGTTATGGCTATTCATCTTTAACTCGGCCTGTTACTCAGTATGAAGTTAACATGGACACCCAAGAGCGACGCCTGCTTAAACAAGAATACGCAGGAGAGCAGTTTAATGCCGATCTTTATCGTAGCGAGCGCCTTTGGGTTATTGCCCAAGACGGTGCTCAGGTACCGGTGTCTGTGGTTTATCGCAAGGATATGTTTACCCGAGCCAATCCATTACTGGTTTACGCTTATGGTGCCTACGGTGCCAGTATGGATCCCGACTTTAGTGCGGCACGGTTAAGTTTGTTAGACCGTGGTTTTGTTTATGCCATTGCCCATGTGCGTGGTGGCGAAGAGTTAGGGCGAGATTGGTACGAGCAAGGTCGGTTACTGCATAAGAAACATACCTTTAGCGACTTTATAGATGTGACCAAAGCTCTGGTACACCAAGGTTATGGTGATAAAAACCGAGTGTTTGCCGCAGGCGGCAGTGCTGGGGGCTTATTGGTGGGTGCGGTAATGAATATGGCGCCGACTTTATATAAGGGCGCCATTGCCGATGTGCCTTTTGTAGATATTGTGACGACCATGCTAGATGAGTCTATTCCGCTGACCACGGGGGAGTTTGATGAGTGGGGTAACCCTGTCGAGGCCGAGTATTATCATTACATCAAATCGTATAGCCCTTATGATCAAGTACAGGCGCAGGCATACCCTAATATGCTAGTCACTACAGGTCTACACGACTCGCAAGTGCAATACTGGGAACCGGTCAAGTGGGTGGCTAAGCTGCGCGAGCTGAAGACTGACGATAATATATTATTGTTATGTTGCGATATGGAAACTGGGCATGGCGGTAAATCTGGCCGCTTTGAGGCTTATCGCGATCTTGCGCGTGAATACGCTTTTCTGCTGGCGCTAGTTTAAAAACAGCGCCAAGCTAAGAAAAGACCTAAAGATTTTTTGCCACGCTTCTTTGTTACAAGAGCCACGGAACCCATGGGAAAATAGCGAACAAATCTAAACGGGCTCTTAAGTGGTAAGAGCCCAACTAGGGACACCTTTAGCGTATGGCGTACAACGTTAAAGGTGCCGCTTTCTGTTAGTTAACAGACTGGATAATGACGACCAGTACTAATACTGGGCAGACGAAGCGGACGTACCAAGGCCAAATTTTCCAAAATAAACCCTGTTCAATCTCAGGGTTGCCCGCTTTTAGTTCGGTTAATACCGAATTACGTTGCCACACCCAACCGGCATAGAGGGTAATAAACATACTCACCAGTGGCTGTGCATACTGAGTGGTGGCCGTGATCACCAAGCCAAACAGGCTGCCAAAGTTAAACACAATGATAATGCTAAACAGGGTGCACACCGCTGTTACCAGCCAAGTGGCTTTAATACGTGATAGCTTTGTTGATTCCAGTACCAAAGAGACTGGCGCTTCTAGCATTGAAATGGCCGAGGTCAGTGCCGCTACTATCATCAGCAAGAAAAAAGCAAATGCCACCGGATATTGCGCCGCACCCATGGTGTCGAATAAAGCCGGTAACACCGAAAACACTAAGGTGTCTGAGCTTAACAGGCTGCCGTCGTCGGCAAAAATGGTCACACCATTATGCTGTGCCACATACATAGCCGGCAAAATCAGCATACCCGCCATAAAGGCCACACCGGTATCAAGCAAGGTTACTTGGGCTGCTAAGGCGGGAATGTTCGCTTGGCGGTTAAGGTAAGAGCCGTACAACATCATCACTGCCGCCCCTAGCGAAAGTGAGAAGAAGCTCTGGCCCAGTGCGCCTATTAATACATCACGATTTAATACCTGAGCAAAGTCCGGCACTAAATATACTTTTACCCCTTCAGTGGCGCCGGGCTGAAATAACATATAGCCGGTTAATAACACCAGCATTACTAGCAATAGCGGCATCAATCGGCTCGACCATTTTTCAATGCCTTGCTCAAGGCCGCGGCTCACCACATATAAACTCAGTAATGCAAACAGCAGGGTGAACACCACATTACGTGAGGTGGAAAAGTCCGTTAGCCAGCTGGCGGTGCTAGCTGACCCCACCAAGCTTGCAATGGGGTCTAACGCATAAGAGATAAACCAGCCAGAAACGATGGCATAAAAAGTAAAAATAAAGCTCACGGTTAATACCGACGCCAAGCCCACTAAGCCGGCAATGGATTTGCCCAGTGGTTTTTTAGTGAGGGTTTTAAGAGCTAAAAAGGGATTGGCTTGACCATGGCGACCAATGGTAATTTCTGCCACCAACATCGGATAGCCCAGCAAAAAAATAAATAATAGATAAACCAGCAAAAAAGCACCGCCACCATTACTGGCAGCTTGAGTGGGAAAGCCCCAAATATTACCTACACCAATGGCTGAACCGGCGGCGGCCATCACAAACCCTAGCTTACTGCTAAATTGCGCCCTTTTTTCCACGTATTGCTGCTCCTGCTGGCTATAAAGTTAAACAGCGAATGACTGTTCACTTAAAATAGCGGTGACTATGATATTTTGCCGTGTTTTTGTCAAAGAGAAAGCTGGGGAATAGCGCCAAGCTAAAGTGTTAAGCCGTCTGTTATAAGTCATGAATTTAAAAATAAACCTTCACAGCTCTTTATAGGGGCGCTTAAGCCAGCTCTAAGCGTGTAGTCAGCTTTAACCAGTTACGGCGCTGAATAGTAAAGGCTGCTTTAAGCTCGTCGCAGCTTAAGCGTAAGCGTAACTCTTCATATTTACAGCGTACCGCTTTTTTCTTGATATCTAACAGATGCTTACGCATTTGATAGTAGTTTCTTAGTTGCAGTAGTAACCGCTCATATTCACTTTGCAATAATGCTAACCATTGTTCGGTGTCGGCGGTTTGTTGGCGCTTCATGATCTTTTGACGGGCGAGCTCAAAGCGACGCTCTAGCTGGGCTTGTTCAATGCGCTCGGGCGGACAAGTCCTTAGTCGAGAAGTGAGTTTTAACCAGCTCATACTACGGATCAACCACTTAGTGGGGTCGTAATGCCACCAGCGAATACCGTTACGATAATCAAACTCAAATAGATGGTGAAAATTGTGATATCCCTCACCAAAGGTGAGCACGGCTAAAATATCGTTATCTCGCGCCGAGTTTTTGCTGGTATAAGGCTGACGGCCCCAAAAATGCGCTAATGAATTAATAAAAAAGGTCACGTGGTGCCCCAAAAACAACCGCAAGCCCCCAGCCAATAGCAGCATGCCCCACATATCGCCGTTCCATAGCCCAAGTAATAACGGCAGGCCCGCGTTCATTAATACTGTTAATAATAAGTAGTGTTTATGCTGAAACGCCAAAATGTTATTACGTTTAAGGTCGGCAATATTGCTGTCGTCTGGGCTGCTGTAATGGCGCAACATCCACCCCATGTGTGAAAACCAAAGGCCTCTACTCGCCGAGTAAGGGTCTTTATCAGTGTGATCAACATGGCGATGATGACGACGATGATCGGCGCACCAATGGTAGGCGGAGTTTTGCAGCGACAAAGCGCCACCCAAGGCAAATATCCATTGTAATAATGGGTGAGCAGCATAAGATTTATGTGCCCATAAACGGTGATAGCCGGCGGTAATCGATAAGCAGCTATAGCTAAATAATATCAGCATGGCGAGCCACTGCCAGCCATCAAAGCCATGGCTGAGTCCATACCAAGGCACGAGTATCAATGCTGCTAATCCCGTAACAGAAAAAACGGCCAGATTGGTCCAAATAATAGGGGGTTTTTGCATCATGATTATCCATTGAGCGAACAACTGTACGCTATTTTTGACCGTAATTGCGATAGGGTCAATCAAAAAATGAGCGAACAGAGCTGATCGTATTGCGACAAAGGGGTATGATCGGAGTTTGAATATGCTAGATCTTGGTGTGCAGTGGGCATTCGCGCAGAACAAAAAGAAAAGACTCGACGCACGTTAATTGATGCGGCTTTTAGTCAGTTAAGTGCAGAGCGTAGTTTTTCCAGTTTAAGTTTGCGCGAAGTAGCGCGAGAGGCCGGGTTAGCGCCTACTTCTTTCTATCGTCATTTCAAAGACATGGAAGAGCTAGGGTTAACATTAGTTGATGAGGGTGGGCTCACTCTAAGACAACTTATGCGTCAAGCTCGCCAACGTATTGCCGATGGTGGTAGTGTTATTCAAATATCGATAAAAACCTTTATGGAGTTTATCGAACGAAGTCCGGATGTTTTCCGTTTATTATTACGAGAACGCTCTGGTACTTCGGCGGCGTTTCGTCAGGCGGTAGCCCGTGAAATTCAACACTTTACGGCTGAACTGACAGATTATTTAGAAGAAAAGCAGCAGACTAGCCGAAGTTATGCTGAAATGCAGGCTCAGGCTATGGTCACTATTGTATTTAGTGCCGGTGCAGAAGCACTAGATATGAATGAACATGAGCGAACGGCTTTGGCCGAGCGTATGACCTTGCAACTGCGGATCATTGCCAAGGGCGCAGATGCATATAATAAAGCAAAAAGGCTTTAAGCCTTATATGAGGAAGGATGATCATGTCAGCAAGTAAACTTATTCGTCGTAAACCGATTTTGTTGGCTCTGTTAGTCGGCCTATGTGGTAATGCCACGTTAGCGACTCTGAGCGTTAGCCAGGTGAGCTTTTCTATTTTCCCGATTATAGCGTTGGCGCTGGCCGCTCGTATGCTATATCGCGAATACCTGAGTGCTCCTATGGAAGGGGATACTCCAGTGTGCACCTTACTTGCCTTTTTGGTAGGGGTGTTTGGTTATTCCGCTATATTACGTACTGAGTTTCCAGAAATGGGGACGAACTTTTTGTCGGTTATGATTAGCCTAATATTAGTTATTTGGTTAGCCATAAAAATGGGTGTAGCCGCGCGCCCTGTAGCAGAAGAAGACGTTAAGTCGTAGCCTGATACTCACTTTTACTGAAAAGCCCGCCTGTTAATGGCGGGCTTTTTATTAGTCGATTTAGTCTGTGACTACTCTGTGACTACGGGGAGTTGGGTTGAACCACCCCACTCGACCCAAGAGCCATCGTAAACGGCAATATGCTGATGTCCGATAATATCGGCTGCTAACGCTAAAATAGCGGCGGTAACGCCAGAGCCACAGCTGCAAATTAAATGCTGTTCAGGTGAAAGTAGTTTGGTAAGTTTATCTGCTAGTTGTGCTTTAGGTAAAAAGTGCCCTTGTTGTAGTAACTCAGCAAAAGGTAAGCAGGCTGCACCGGGCATATGACCGGGTCTTACTCCTGGGCGGGGGTCTGGAGCTTGTCCGCTAAAGCGCTCGATACTTCTGGCATCTAGAATACGGCTAGTTTTTGGTTGTGACAGTGCGGCTTGCACGTGCTTAGTGTCAGCGACCCAAGTCGTTTGTAACTTAGCCTCAAAGTGTCCCTGAGTGACAGTTTCAGCTTCACCGCTTGTAACAGGTAAGCCTTGTGCTACCCAACTAGGTAAGCCACCATCTAACACCGCCACCTGTTTATGTCCCATGGCTTTAAACATCCACCAAGCTCTAGGCGCCGCAAATATGCCGCTACCATCGTAGATCACAATGCGGCTTTGATTACTTACACCTAACAAAGATACTTGTCGAGAAAATTGTTCGGCGGGTGGCAGCATATGTGGCAGTGGACTACTCTCATCTTTGACTTTACTGTCAAAATCAAAGAAACGGGCACCGGGAATACGCTGCTCTTGCCATTCTTGTTTTCCTGAGCGCTGAGCGGCAGGCATATACCAGCTGGCATCCAAAATCACTAAATTGGGGTCGTGCAGGTGGGCCGCTAACCACTGATAATCGACTAAAGGGGTGGGCAAGGTTAGTTGAGTCATCTTGTTATTCCTCATGTATTAGTTGGTTTATCGTAAGCGGACTAGGTTATTCAGGCTACTTTTTGTTAATAATAGTTGGCACTTTTGCTATTGGTTTCAGCGTTCTTTCGTCGCAAGTAAGCTGTTTATAGCAGCACTCTCCTTTCTGTTGATCTTAAATTGTAAGAGATCCGCCCGTTATGTTGTGCGTAATAACTTAACACTGTGGTGGATAACACGCTTTAGGTTGCAGACTTGTTGCCACATAATATTTATTTCATTTAATAAACAAAAGCTTACACTTTTTCTTTATGATGAGCCTTAATTTGATAATGCTTATCCTATTGAGAGATAAGTTAAAACATCTATAGTTAGTGTTGCAGGGAGCGAGGAAGTCCGTCAGGAAGATAGGCTTGCCAAGCAGGGTAAATAGGAACACCCGCAGGATGCGGTAAGGGACACCTCCAGGATGGAGAGAGTACGCGACTCAGGATGAATCGCAGTCAGGATGACACAAAGGACACGCCTAAGGATAGGTAAGAGGAAAGACCTTAAGGATTAAGGTAATACGTCAAGGAGTGCAGGGAGCAACTTGGTTTAAGGAACAGAGCCGAACGACAACCCAAAAGGGGGTGACATAATGTCACCCCCTTTTCTATGGGCGCTGTTCGTCACAATGAAGCATGTTGTTGGTAGGTGCTGTTTGGCGCTAGGTGAAATTAAGCCAGTTTTTGATCTTTACCCAGCCATAGCGTAAAGCTGTTATACCAAGCTTAGAAAGTAGCTTATCTATGTATCGCCCTGTAGAAGTAGAACCCTTCATCCTCCTTGATGCTACAGAGCTGCCTAATCGTGTGGCCTATAGTCAACTCGGTGCCTCAGATATTAAGACTTAAAGGTGATAAGAGCTTTACTGTAATTGCAATAACCCCATACCTATCTCTACTCGATCTTTAGCAAACAATAGCGTAAACCTGTTACTTAATCTGTGTACTGCATTAAAAGGTCAAAGGTATGAGTGAGTGGGTAAGGGTCTATCAGGCGGCCAATAGCTTAGAAGCGCATGCTATTAAAGGCGCCTTAGAAGTCTCTGGCATTAAAGTACAGCTTAAAGGTGAAGCACTGGCGGGTGCGCTAGGTGAACTGCCTGCTAATGCCATAGAAGTGACCTTGCATGTTCGCCCTAAAGATATCACGCAGTCGCAGTTAATATTGACGCGTTATCAGCAAGAGCCGCGACCCGATTGGTACTGTTCACACTGTGGTGAACATAATGCGGGTAGCTTTGAGCTTTGCTGGCAATGTGGCCAAGATGCAAAAGTGCTTCAAAGTGAAGAGTCATAACAGGCAAGTCATTAGGGGCGAGGTTCGCCCCTAAGTCAGCAGATTATTTATCTTGTTGCTGCTTTCTTTGTGCGTTTTTCTGCTTGTTTTCTTCCATGATCTCTTTCAAGCGCGCGCGGTGTTTGTGCATAGCAAAGGAGCCAAACACCAATACACCCAGATAATCTTGAGTGCTGGGGTTCAGTATATTAGCCACGCGCTTCAGCATAAGTACTTGTAATAGATGCATAACCAGTACAATTGCACCCAAAATAAGCGGCATTAAGCCCACTTCTTGAAAATCTGGGCCAACCAGAGCGTAAATAACCCCAGCCCAAAATAGCAACATAATCAGTTTCATTGCTAAGTTTAGTAATTTCATTGTGCATTTTCCCTTTGATAAAGTTGATAAATAACGTGGCCTGCGTGCTTATCTTTTAATAGTCGCCAATTCGTTGGCAGTGATAATGATTCAGATGATTGCTCTCGCTCGATATAAATTTTTGCATTATCATTTAGCCAGCCGTTTTCTTCTAACCACTGGCAGACATTGGGTAGTAATTCACGGTGAAATGGCGGATCGAGAAAAACTAAGTCAAACGCGCTAGCCGGAGTCTGTAAAAAACGTTCGGCATCGTTATGAATGACTTTGCCTTGGGCTGCTGGCAAACTGGCAAAATTGTGTTGTAACTGTTGGGCGACTTTGGCGTCTTTTTCTATTAAAACGACCTCTTTCGCGCCACGGGATAAGGCTTCAAAGCCCAAGCTGCCGCTGCCGGCAAACAGGTCTAAGCATCGGCAATGGCGAATATCGAACATTAACCAGTTAAACAATGTCTCTTTTATTCGATCGCTGGTTGGCCTTAAACCTTCGCTATTGAGCACGGGTAATTTGCGCCCACGCCATTGTCCGCCAATCAAGCGAATTTGTCCGGTACCTGCTGCGGCCTTTTTAATTGGTTTTGCTTTTGCCATCTCGTTTCGCCGTGTTTCAATAAAGTGCTAGTATAAGGCGGTTTGCACCCATAAGGGGTGAGTATTCTAAAGAAGGTGCCGAGTTACGGCTAGTCCTAATCACCCTGACATTTAGTGAGTAATATCAGAATGGCAAAAAAAGGTTTATTTTCTTGGCTGGGCTTTGGCAAAAACAAAGATCAGCAAGCAAGGGACGTAGAGCAAGAACAACAAGCGCAACAGCTTGCTGAAGAGGCTAAGGCGGCTGAGGAAGCGCGGTTGGCGGAAGAAGCCAAAGCGGCCGAGCAAGCTCGGTTGGCGGAAGAGGCCAAAGCGGCCGAGGAAGCACGGTTGGCGGAAGAAGCCAAAGCGGCCGAGCAAGCGCGGTTAGTGGAAGAAGCCAAAGCGGCCGAGGAAGCACGGTTGGCGGAAGAAGCGAAAGCGGCTGAAGCAGCACGGTTAGCGGAAGAAGCCAAAGCGGCTGAAGCAGCACGGTTAGCGGAAGAAGCCAAAGCGGCCGAAGAGGCACGGTTGGCAGAAGAAGCCAAGGCACCTAAAAAAGGTTTTTTTGCTCGCTTAAAAACAGGCCTGCTTAAAACACGACAAAATATAGGATCCGGTTTTTTTGGCCTCTTTAGCGGTAAAAAAATTGATGATGATTTATTTGAAGAGCTAGAAACCCAGCTGTTAACGGCAGATTTAGGCGTAGAAACCACACTCTCAATTATTGATAACCTAACGCGTCAAGCCAACCGCCGTCAGCTAAAAGACGGCGAGGCCTTGTATGAGCTGTTAAAAGAAGAAATGGCCGCTATCTTAAACAAGGTAGAGCAGCCCTTGGTGATTGATAATGATCATAAGCCCTATGTTATTTTAATGGTGGGGGTGAATGGCGTGGGTAAAACCACCACCATTGGTAAAATGGCGCGTCAGTTTCAAGGTGAAGGAAAATCAGTGATGCTGGCTGCAGGGGATACCTTTCGTGCCGCAGCGGTAGAGCAATTACAGATTTGGGGCGAGCGCAATGATATTCCTGTTATTGCCCAACATACCGGTGCCGATGCGGCTTCTGTTATCTATGATGCCGTATCAGCGGCTAAAGCACGAAAAGCTGATGTACTGATTGTTGATACTGCTGGGCGCCTACAAAATAAATCGCACCTAATGGATGAGCTGAAAAAAGTGGTGCGCGTTATGCAAAAAGTGGATGGCGGCGCACCACACGAAATTATGCTTACCTTAGATGCGGGTACAGGCCAAAACGCAATTAGCCAAGCCAAAATATTTAATGATGCCGTGCCAGTCACTGGCATTACACTGAGCAAGCTCGATGGCACAGCCAAAGGAGGGGTTATCTTCTCTGTGGCTGATAAATTTGGTATTCCTATTCGTTATATTGGGGTGGGTGAACAAATTGATGATTTACGCCCCTTTGTTGCCCAAGAGTTTATTGAAGCCCTCTTCACGCAGGATGAATAAATGATCCGCTTTGATCAGGTTAGCAAGGTATATAGCGGTGGCTTTCAAGCGCTGCAAAAGGTCAGTTTCCACCTAGGAAAAGGGGAAATGGCCTACCTCACTGGGCACTCGGGGGCGGGTAAGAGTACCCTGCTTAAGCTGATAAGCGTGATGGAGCGACCCACAGATGGCCAAGTGTTATTTAATGGCCAAGATGTGAGTCGCATTCGCCGTGGCCACATACCCTATGTGCGCCGCCGCATTGGCATGATATTTCAAGATCATCATCTCATTAATGCCCGCACCGTATTTGATAATGTTGCCTTACCGCTAGTTATTGAAGGCTATAGCCATCAAGATATTCGCAGACGCGTGTCGGCGGCATTAGATAAAGTAGGCTTATTGGGCAAAGACCGATATTTTCCTCTGATGTTATCTGGCGGTGAGCAACAAAGAGTAGGCATAGCGCGCGCCATTGTGAATAAGCCCTTATTGCTATTAGCGGATGAGCCCACAGGTAATTTAGATCCTGAATTATCAATGGAAATATTACGGTTATTCGAAGCTTTTAATAGCGTGGGCGTGAGTGTACTCATTGCCACTCATGACACGGGATTAATTAACTCGCAGCGTCACAGAACTTTAACCCTTAATGCAGGCCGACTAGAGCTGGAGAGCCGTGATGAGCAAATATAAATTATCTTTGCTACAGCGCTTGGTGATGTATGGCACTGATCATATACGCCAGCTTTTTACTAGTTTAGGCGAGCTATGGCGCACACCATTAAGCTCGCTAATGACCATTGCCGTATTAGGGGTGAGCTTGGCGCTGCCGGCCAGTTTTTATGTACTATTAAAAAATGCCGAGTCGGTGAGTGCGGTGTGGCAAAGTAAGGCGCAAATTAGCCTCTACTTACAGCAAGAAACAACAGAACAACAAGTGACCGAACTGCAAGCCCATTTGGCCGCCTTACCCGAAATAGACAAGGTGACCTATATTAGTGCCGAGCAAGGGTTGGCTGACTTTAAGGGGGCTGCCGGTTTTGCTGAGGCTCTCGATTTATTGGCAGAAAACCCCTTGCCAGCGGTCTTTATTGTGGGGCTATCGGAAGTAGGGCGCAGCCCAGAAGCTGCCGAGCAGTTGCTGGCCGACATTAAAGCTGAGCCTATTGTTGAGACGGCAAGGTTGGATATGGCTTGGTTAGCGCGTTTATCAGGCATAGTCGACTTATTGCGCCAAGCTGTGGTAGGTATGGCGAGTTTACTGCTGGCAGGCGTATTGCTGGTGGTGGGCAACACCTTACGACTCAATATTTTAAATAGCCGCTACGAAATAGAAGTCATGAAGCTGGTGGGCGCCACGGATCGCTTTATTCAAAGACCTTTTTTATATGTTGGGCTTTGGTATGGCATAATAGGCGGCCTATTAGCTTGGTGGTTAACCTTAGTGATGGTGTTTTGGCTTAGTCACAAGGTCAGTGCCTTAGCTGACTTATATCAAAGTGATTTCAATTTGTTGGGCTTAGGCGTAGAAGAGAGTGTGCTATTAGTGGTGACCGGTACACTATTGAGTCTACTTGCGTCTGGTTTTTCAGTGCGTCGGCATATTCGTGCTATAGAGCCGCAGTAAAGCGAGTCTGTTATTTGATTAAACTTGAACTTAATGAGTGAAGTGTGGTCTTATATGACCAGTACAACACCATTTCTAGAGCTTTGTTTTAAATAAATACATTTTCCGCGTTGCAGCGTTCGGCAGGCATTGCTTGTGGCTAACCCCTAGGGATTAGCATAAATAAGCCGCCAACGCTGCCGTTATACGGAGTCATGTAACAATGAATACGAGTGTAATGACGACAGATTTTCAGCGCCATTTCTCCCTTGTACCGCAAGGTAGCCTGGAGGCTTATATTCAGGCAGTAAATACCATTCCTGTATTGAGTGCAGAAGAAGAAAAGTCACTCGCTGAACGACTACAAAGCGATGGTAGCCTATCTGCTGCCCGACAGATGATTATGTCGCATTTGCGCTTTGTGGTGCATATTGCCCGTGGCTATTCTGGTTATGGTTTGCCACAAGCAGACCTGATCCAAGAGGGTAATATTGGCTTAATGAAGGCGGTTAAGCGTTTTGACCCAGGTGTTGGGGTGCGCTTAGTTTCGTTTGCCGTGCATTGGATTAAAGCCGAAATTCACGAGTATGTATTACGCAATTGGCGTGTAGTGAAAGTTGCCACCACTAAGGCACAACGTAAGTTGTTCTTTAATCTGCGTAAATCTAAAAAACGTTTGGGTTGGTTTAACCAAGATGAAGTTAATATGGTTGCCGAAAATCTAGGTGTGCAGCCCTCTGAAGTGTTAGAAATGGAATCGCGCATGAGTGCGCAAGACCAAGCCTTCGATTTAGCATCAGATGACGACGAAAAAGAAACTAACTTTTCGCCAGTTCAATATCTACAAGATCACAGTTCAGATGTGGCAACTCAAGTAGAAGACGACAACTGGGAGCAAACGGCAAATCGGCGTTTACGCTCAGCGCTAGCTACATTAGATGAGCGTAGCCAACATATTATTCAAGCCCGTTGGCTAGACGAAGATGACAAGACCACTTTACAAGTGTTAGCTGATCAATACGGTGTATCCGCAGAGCGAATCCGTCAGTTAGAAAAAAGTGCACTTAAAAAGTTAAAAGTGGCCATGGATTCTTGAAGGTGAATGAAGACTGAAGAAAAGGCCCCGTTGGGGCCTTTTTTTCCGCCAACAATCTATTCTAATAGAAGAAAAAAGCAGGAATACCCCATGAGAATATTGAAGCAGCTGTTTAACAATAACCAGGAATGGTCAGAGAGGATCAAAGCGGAAGATCCGACCTTTTTCGAGCAATTAGCGTTACAGCAAACACCTGAATATTTATGGATCGGCTGTTCAGATAGCCGTGTTCCTGCCAACCAGTTAACAGGGTTATTACCCGGTGATGTATTTGTACACCGTAATGTGGCAAACCTGGTGATGCATACCGATTTCAACTGTTTGTCGGTGGTACAATATGCGGTAGAAGTACTAAAAGTGAAGCATATTATCATTTGTGGCCACTATGGCTGTGGCGGTGTTAGAGCTGTAATGGATGATATGGAACTTGGGTTGATTGATAATTGGTTATGTAGCCTTAAAGACTTATATCAGCGTTATCGTAAAGACTTACACGACTTAGAAAGTGAGCAGTTACAAGAAGACGCACTGTGTGAACTAAACGTAGTAGAGCAGGTTTCCAACCTGTGCCGAACCAGCATAGTGCAGCACGCATGGCAGCGAGGACAAGAGTTATCTATTCACGGCTGGGTATACGGTATTAAAGATGGCAGATTGCATGATTTAGATGTCTGCGCATCAGAAAAAATGGAGACACCCGATGTATATCGTATTTTGCAGCAACGTATTTTAGATAACAGGTGATGCCAATAGCGATCATTTGAACGATTAGGAAAGATCATGAGACGTGAATTAGCCATTGAGTTTTCCCGCGTAACCGAAGCGGCCGCCTTGGCCGGTTACAAGTGGTTAGGTAGAGGCGATAAAAATACCGCTGACGGTGCTGCCGTGGCAGCAATGCGTCATGTATTAAATGAAATTGAAATTAACGGTGAAGTGGTTATCGGCGAGGGCGAAATTGATGACGCCCCTATGCTCTATATTGGTGAGCAAGTCGGCCTTGGCGGTGAAGACGTTGATATTGCCGTTGATCCCATAGAAGGTACGCGCATGACGGCCATGGGTCAGTCTAATGCTCTCGCCGTGATTGCCGTGGGCGAAAAGGGCGCTTTTTTGCGTGCCCCCGACATGTATATGGAAAAGCTAATTGTAGGCGCGCGGGCCAAAGGTGCCATCGACTTGTCTAAGTCGATTGAACAAAATATAAAATCTGTTGCTAAAGCGCTTGATAAGCCACTATCACGCTTTACTGTGATTACCTTAGCCAAGCCCCGCCACGACAAAGCCATTAAAACCATGCAAGCATTGGGTGTGCGCGTGTTTGCTGTGCCCGATGGTGATGTGGCTGCTTCTATTTTGGCCTGTGTGCCAGAAAGCGAAGTAGACATGCTGTATTGCATTGGTGGCGCTCCTGAAGGTGTGATTTCGGCAGCGGCCATTCGCTCGTTAGATGGCGATATGCAAGCGCGCCTAGTTCCGCGTTACGAAGTAAAAGAGCCAACAGAAGAAAACGTTGAACTGGGTAAGCAAGAAGTAGCACGTTGCCAAGAAATGGGCATTGAAGTGGGTAAAATTTTAAAATTAGAAGATATGGCCCGCACCGACAACGTACTGTTTGCTGCCACCGGCATTACTAAGGGTGATTTGCTAGAAGGTATTAGCAGCGATGGTTATTATGCCCATACCGAAACGCTAGTGATCCGCGGTAAGTCGCGCACTGTACGCCGCATTCGCTCTACCCATATTTTATCTCGTAAGCAACAAGCACTAAAAGATATTATTTTGTAGAAGCTAACATGCTAGCAATAGAAAAAGGGATGCCACGGCATCCCTTTTTATTATGCTATTGGGCCTGAGCCCACTTCGTCATTGCGAGAAGTGCAACGACGCGGTAATCCATCTAACAAGCTGCCGTACGCTTTACGCTGAGCGCCTTACGAAAAAACAAAACCGCCGTTTTCTTTAACATAAAGCGTATGGCGTACCACGTACAGCTGTATGTTTAACGCGTAAGCGCAGCGGGATCGAGCAGGGTGCGTAGTTCGTCCTCCGACAGCTCGGTGTGCTCAAGTGCCACATCCAATATCGGTCTTTGCTCTTTGTAAGCTTGTTTGGCAATTTTAGCTGCATTATCGTAACCAATAACCGGGTTTAATGCTGTTACCAAAATAGGGTTTTTAGCTAAGTTCTCATCAATATGCGCCTGATTGATAGTAAAACCACTAATGGCATCGGCTAACAAGGGCGCTGAGTTACTCAGTAATTGGGTCATGGTTAATAGGTTGCTGGCTACTAAGGGTAGCATCACATTCAGCTGAAAGTTACCCGACTGGCCGGCCACTGTGTTGGCTGAATCTAGGCCAATAACTTGTGCTGCTACCATGGCAATGGCTTCAGGTATTACCGGGTTAACCTTACCCGGCATAATAGAAGAGCCAGGTTGTAGAGCAGGCAATTGAATTTCGCCAATGCCGGTCAGGGGGCCTGAGTTCATCCAGCGTAGATCATTGGCAATTTTCATTAGTGCCACCGCCAATGTTTTTAGCTGACCCGACAGCTCTACCGCTGTGTCTTGACTGCTTAAACTATAAAAATAATCTTCTGCTGGGCAAAAGTGTAACTCTGTTTGCTGATTAAGATAATCACAAGCTAACTGCGCTTGGCGTGGATCGGCATTAATACCAGTACCAATAGCTGTGCCCCCCAGAGCCAGTTGCTGTAGTCGGCTTTGCAGGCCATCCAGTCGCTGGCTGGCATAGCGTATTTGTGTGGCCCAACCGCCTAGCTCTTGGTCAAAGCGCAGTGGCATGGCATCCATTAAATGGGTACGGCCGGTTTTTACTTGGTCGGTTAGCTGCTCACCTTTAGTGAGTATGGCTTGTTCTAGTTGTAACAGCGCCGGCATTAAGCTTCTGGTAAGACTCAGCGTTGCACTTAGGTGCAGAGCAGAGGGGATAACGTCGTTTGAACTTTGGCCCATATTAACGTCGTCATTGGCGCCTACCTTTTTACCCAGCGCGCTACTGGCTAAGTGTGCTAGCACCTCATTTACGTTCATATTGGTGCTGGTGCCAGAGCCGGTTTGGTAGATATCAATCGGAAACTCATTAGGATGCTGACCATCAATGACGGCGTTAGCGGCGGCAATAATGGCGTCGGCTTTGTCTTGGTCTAGCCGCTTAAGTTGAGCGTTAGCCTGCGCACACGCGGCTTTTATGCTGGCAACCGCACTAATAAAAGCGGGGGGCAAAGGCTGGCCTGAGATGGGGAAGTTATTAATGGCTCTTTGTGTTTGCGCACCATAAAGTGCGTTGGCGGGTACTGTTACTTCACCCATAGAGTCGGTTTCAGTTCTCATCTTCATTCTATCTCCTTAAAAGGCTAAGCCATTTGGTTCGATAAACAGTCAGCGTGGTATTAATGACAGCTTAGCAAAGTTGTTTGTGCATTAAAGCCTTGGCTGGTTAAAAACGCGACTAGATCGTTTTGTTGTACCCCAGGAGCTTGTTGAATATGGCAGCTAATGTGTGGGTGGCCATTGGCATGGGCGTCTTGCTTAATTTGGCGCAATAACTCTTGGCCAATACCACGACGGCGCGTAATATCGCGCACGGCAATAAAGTTGAGCTGTGGTGTTTGCTGTGCTTTATGGTGTTGTAACCAAGCCAGTGCCACGGCTTTATCGTTAAAGGTTGCCAGGTAAAACATGGCCTGCTCGGGCAGTTTGTGACCCTGTAAAATAAGGTTCACATGGTGGCAATATTGTTCGGGAATGTGCGCTAAACGATGTACAGTGAGGCGCATAATGGCTCCTTAAAAAGCTCAGTTTATCATGCTATGTGTCTAGCATTAGTGCTAACTAGCTATGTTTTTTGGTCTAATACTCTTTACCTAAAAAGAGAAGCCGACAACAGTGAGAGAGTGCTAATGGAATGTCGAAGTGGTTGCGGTGCCTGCTGCATTGCGCCAAGTATTAGTGGGCCTTTGCCCGGCATGCCTAATGGTAAGCCTGCGGGTGCGCCCTGTGCGCAGTTAATGGCGGATATGCGGTGTGCTATTTTTGGCCAACCCGAGCGCCCAGCGGTGTGTGCAAGTTTTAAGGCGATGAATGATGTATGCGGCGAGTCCAAAGACCAAGCCATTTGGCTGATTAGCGAACTAGAAAAGGCAACGAGTTAGTAGCGCCCGGCACCCAGCACCCAGCTTAACATCCTAAAGCCAAAACCTGATGTGCATCAGGAGGGTGTTTGCTTTTTAGCTAGGCGCTTGGTGCTCGGCGCTGTATTAAGACTTTAACCAGGGTAGGGGATTGACGGCTGAGCCTTGGTAGCGAATTTCGAAGTAGAGGCCAGTTTTATTTTGCGCGCCACTGTCGCCACTTAACGCTATGGGCTGACCGACTTTAACTTTATCGCCTGGGTTAAGTAACAGCGACTGATTATGACCATAAAGACTCATATAGCCTTTGCCGTGCTCAATGACCATCACCATACCAAAGCCATTTAGCCAATCGGCATACACCACCTGTCCATTGGCAATGGCCTTTATTTCTTTGCCTGCGGGGGCACTAATAAATAGCCCTTTCCACTGTAATTGGCTGGTGCGTTTACTGCCAAACTTTTGTATTAATTTGCCTGTTAATGGCCAAGGCAAGGTGCCTTTTTTTAAGCCCGCAAAACTACCACTCAGCTTTGCCACTACTGGGGTTCGCCCCGAGCTGCCGGTTCGTTGCGCGGCTCGCGCTTCTCGCTCAGCACGTTCGCGCTCGGCTTTTTCTTGGGCGGCCTTAATTTGGCGCTCTAAATGATTAGCGGCTTGGCGCAGGCTAGTTAGCCTTTGGTTACCCTTATCTAAGGCGTTATTCAGCTGCTTAGCGGTGGCCGCTCGTTTACGTTGTTGGGTGCTTAAGTTGTCTTGCTCTTGTTGCTGGCGAGCCAGTAATTGATTTAATTGCTGGCGGCTTTGTTCAGCTTGGTGGCGGTTGTTAGCCAGCTGTTGTTGAGTTTTGGCTAATTGCTGTAAGGCTTGGGCGCGCGCTTTATTTAAATGGGCGTAATAGTGTAATAAGCGGTCTATTTCGGTGCTGTCTTGGCCATTGAGCAATAATTTTAAATAGTCGTGGCGACCATTTTGATAGGCAGCGCGGAGTTGTTCGGCGAGTAACACTTGTTGCTGTTGAGCTTGTTGGGTTAATTGCTGATGCTCTTTATCTAACTTAACCAAGGCAGCTTCGTTATCGCTTAACTTATTTTGTGTTTGGTTAAGTTTACGCGCCATGGTAGAAATGGCTTTTTCATCTTTCGCAAGTTGTTGTTGTAACTGCTTTAATTTGTTTTTTTGCTGCTGCAAGTTTTGTTGCTGGCTGGCAATTTGTCCTTGTACGTTTTTTAGCTCTTTACTGTCGTCTGCCAATGCGAAAGTGCCGATCATAAGACCGGCACTTAATAACACTAATGTAATGAACTGTCGCTTTTTGCCCATAGGCTGATTATTTCAGAACCATCAGCGGCTTACCAGTCATTTGCTCAGGTGTTTCCATGCCTAGCAAGTTCAACATGGTTGGCGCTAAGTCCGATAAACGTCCTTTAGCGGCAGGCGTTGCGTCTCTGCCCACATAAATAAGCGGAACCGGCAGAGTAGTGTGTGCGGTTTGCACTTGTCCTGTTACTGGGTTGATCATTTGTTCAGCGTTACCATGATCGGCAGTAATTAATGCCTCGCCACCCACTTCTTTTAGTGCCGCGACAGCGCGGCCCACAGATTTATCTATGGCTTCACAGGCTTTTACTGCTGCTTCAAACACACCGGTATGGCCCACCATATCGCCATTGGGGTAATTACAAATAATCACATCAAAGGCTTGGCTTTTAATGGCTGCTACTAGCTTGTCGGTGAGTAGTTCAGAGTTCATTTCTGGCTGCAAGTCGTAAGTGGCCACTTGTGGGCTTGGGATCATTTCCCGCTGTTCACCCTTAAAGCAGGCTTCGCGGCCGCCATTAAAGAAGAAGGTAACGTGAGCGTACTTCTCGGTTTCAGAAATGCGCAGCTGAGTTTTACCGTGCTCCGCTAGCCACTCCCCTAGGGTATTAGGCAAGTCCTCGGGCGGATAAGCACAAGCAGTTTCAATATCGGCGGCATACTCGGTGAGCATCACAAAGTCACTCAGCGCGGGGCACTGGGTGCGAGTAAATTCGCTAAAGTCTTTTTGCACAAAAGCGCGCGTCAGTTCACGGGCGCGATCGGCGCGGTAATTCATAAAAATCACGGCATCGCCGTCTTCAATACGCACCGGCTCGCCTAAGGTAGTGGCGGTTAAAAACTCATCGCTTTCGCCTCGCTCGTAAGCCGCCTGCAACCCGGCTGTGCCATCAGCGGCATGATATTCAGCCGCACCTTGGGTGAGTAAGTCGTAAGCCACTTGCACCCGCTCCCAGCGGTTATCGCGGTCCATGGCAAAATAACGACCCACAATAGAGGCTAAACGGCCTTTACCTAGTTTGGCGCATTCATTTTCGATTAACTCAATAGAGCTTAATGCCGAACGAGGAGCCACATCTCGACCATCTAAAAAACCGTGTATATAAATTTTATCAGCCCCGCGCTCGGCGGCCATTTTTATCATAGTCACCATTTGATCTTGGTGGCTATGCACGCCCCCCGCCGACAGTAATCCCATAATATGCACAGCTTTGCCCTGCTCGGTGGCACCGTCTATGGCTTTGGTTAGGGTGGGGTTAGTAAAAAAGTTGCCGTCTGCAATGGCTTTATCAATGCGTGTTAAATCTTGATAAACAATACGACCCGCACCAATATTAACGTGTCCCACTTCAGAGTTGCCCATTTGGCCCTCGGGCAAGCCTACATCATGGCCCGAAGTGGAAATCAGCATTGAAGGACAGTCTTGCATTAAGCCATCCAGTACCGGGGTGTGTGCGGTGTGAATAGCGTTATGTTCGGTGTTTTCACTATAGCCCCAGCCATCCATAATGATGAGCACTAGGGGCTTTTTGGTCGAGTTCATAGTGTAAGCCTAAGTTTGTGATTTTAAAGTGCAAGTCGAGAACAACAATCATTGCTATTTTACTCTGGCCATCTTACTACAAATGGCAATTTACTGGCCACCCGAAGCCGATGGCGGTAGCGAAAAGAGTGACCTGTGTCCGGTATTTGTGGCCGTTCACAAAAACGGAGCTGCTGTTATTTACCGATACGCCATGTATACTCGTTTTTTTGTGTATTTTGACCTTAAACTTAAAGAAGTAATCCCATGCAAGAGTATCTTGATTTTTTTACAGACAGCCCCATGCTGGTCATTGTTTGGTTTGGTTTAGTGGTTGCCATTATTGCAATGAGCATTATGGCTAAGTTGAGCAAAGTAACTGTGCTTAGCACGCAAGAGGCAGTGACGCTTATCAATAAGCAAGAGGGTGTGGTTATTGATATACGAGGCGCCGAAGACTTTCGTAAAGGCCATATAGCCAATGCCATTAATGTGCCCGCCTCTCAGCTGAAAGAGAATAACTTAAACCTGATTAAAAAATATCAGGGTAAGCCCGTTTTGTTAGTCTGTGAAACGGGTGTCACAACAGCGAGTGTGGGTCGATTATTATCTAAGGGTGGCTTTGCACAGGTTAACACCTTACGCGGTGGTATGACCGAATGGCGCACTCAAAATTTACCCGTGACTAAACGTTAATTTTTAATACATTTAATAAGGATATCCCATGGCTGAAGAAGTAAACGGTGCAGGCGCTGAAGAGCAGCAACAAGTTGAATTTCAAATCCAGCGTATTTATCTAAAAGACGTGTCTTTTGAAGCACCAGGTACGCCGGTTGTTTTTCAAAAAGAATGGCAGCCCGAAGTAAAGCTAGACCTAGACACTAAGAGTTCTCGTTTGGGTGACAATATTTTTGAAGTGATTTTAACGCTCACAGTAACCTGTAAGCTGGGTGAAAACGAAACGGCTTACTTGTGCGAAATTCAGCAAGCGGGTGTGTTCACGATTGGCAATATGGCCGATCAGCAACTGGCGCACTGCTTGGGTGCCTTCTGCCCTAATGTTTTGTTCCCATATGCACGTGAAACTGTGAGTAGCTTAGTGGGCCGAGGTTCTTTCCCTCAGCTAAACTTAGCGCCCGTTAACTTTGATGCTTTGTTTGCGGCACACGTACAGCGTGCTCAAGAGCAGCAGCAAGCACAGCAGGCTGATGCCTAATGCATAACGACGCCGCCATCTCGGTATTGGGTGCCGGCTCTTATGGTACCGCCTTGGCCATTGCCCTTGCGCGCAATGGCCATAAAACCCTGCTGTGGAGCCATAGGGCTGAACAAGTTGCGACCCTATCAGCTGAGCGCTGTAATCGGGTGTTTTTACCCGATGCGGCTTTTCCTGATAGCTTGATACCCATAGCTGATTTGCAGCAAGCGGTGCAGGCTAGCCGTAATTTGCTTATTGTGGTGCCCAGCCATGTGTTTGCCGATGTGCTAAGACAAGTTAAACCCTTTTTGCGTCCAGACAGTCGTGTTGCTTGGGCAACCAAAGGTCTTGATCCTAATACTGGTGCATTGTTGCAAGACGTAACGCGAGATGTATTAGGTGAGCAAACGCCATTGGCCGTATTGTCGGGCCCTACCTTTGCTAAAGAGCTGGCCATGGGCTTGCCGACCGCGATTTCTTTGGCGGCTACTGAGCCCGAATTTGGCCAAGATTTAGCGGATTTATTGCACTGTGGCCGTTCATTTAGGGTGTATTTGAATGACGACATGGTGGGCTTGCAGCTAGGTGGTGCGGTTAAAAATGTGATTGCGATAGGAGCAGGCTTAGCCGATGGGTTAGGCTTTGGCGCCAATGCCCGCACCGCACTAATTACTCGTGGCTTGGCAGAGTTACAGCGCTTAGGGGTTGCCTTAGGTGCTCAGCACGAAACCTTTATGGGCATGGCCGGGCTTGGCGACTTAGTACTAACCTGTACCGATAATCAGTCCCGTAACCGTCGGTTTGGGTTAGCGTTAGGTCAGGGCAAAGATGTGCAAACCGCCATGGCTGATATTGGCCAGGTGGTAGAAGGGTATCGCAACGCCGCTGAAGTACAGCAATTGGCACAGCGCAATGGGGTGGAAATGCCCATTTGCGAGCAAGTGTATCAAGTCTTGTATCAAGGCAAAAATGCCAAAGAAGCCGCCATTGCTTTACTTAGCCGCCATCGTAAAGCGGAATAACTAAAAGCAGCGCCTAGCGCCCAGCACCAAGCGCCGAGCTAAAACGGTCCAATGAATTGGACCCTACAGAAGCCGAATTGCCATAAAAAAGGGAACCGTTTAGGTTCCCTTTTTATTTGGTAGTGCGGGGCCAACAGACTGTTAATTAGTAATAAGAGTGCTCGCCGCGTTCGTGATCTGTGGCATCACGCACGCCGGTAATTTCACCGGCAAACTGCTCAAGCAGTTGTTTTTCTATGCCATCTTTTAAAGTGACATCAATCATAGAGCAACCATTACAGCCGCCGCCAAATTGTAAAATGGCTAACCCTTCTGGTGTAATCTCGGTTAACACCACTTGGCCACCGTGGCTGGCAAGCCCTGGGTTAATTTGCGATTGCAACACATACTCAACGCGATCGGTTAAGGGGGCATCATCAGGCACCTGCGCCATTTTAGCGTTAGGCGCTTTTAGGGTTAACTGCGATCCCATTTGGTCGCTCACAAAGTCAATTTCAGCGTCTTGTAAAAAAGACTCACTTTGCTTATCAACCACAGCTTCAAAGCCGTTATACGGCAAATGTATATCATCATGCTCAACCGCATCCGGTGGGCAGTAAGACACCCCACACTCCGCATTTGGGGTGCCGGGATTGACCACAAACACACGAATATTAGTGCCTTCTGGTTGCTGCGATAGCAATTTACAGAAGTGTTCCTGTGCTGTTTCGGAAATATTAATCATCGCTATCCTCGTAAACCTGACTAGACAACTCAACTTTTATCATACTCTTGTTGCCCCTGCTTGAATAGCCGTTAACGGCCAAGAGTGCGGCATACTGCCCATACTTCTACTTTTACAACGCCTTGATCGTACAATAGCTGGGTCAGCTCGGCCATGGTACTGCCAGTGGTAATCACATCATCTAATAGCGCCACATGCTGATAAGAGATTGCACGGCAAGCAAAAGCTTGGTGCAAATTTTGTTGGCGCTCGCGGCGACTCAGGTGGGTTTGTGAGGCTGTTGAGCGCACGCGTTTTAAGCTGGTGCTATCTATAACAATCGGCAAGATATCTTGTATTCCACGAGCAATTTCATCGGCTTGGTTATAACCACGGCGCATTTTTCGCCACCAATACAAGGGTACCGGCATAACTACCTCTGGGTAGGGGGCGGTTACCTGACGCGCTAACAACTGGCCCAGTAAGCGGCCATTAAGTGCTCGCTGGTGATACTTTAAGTCATGAATTAGTCGCGCATAAGGAGGCTCAAAATCGGCAAGTACTTGCATGCGCTGCCACAGTGGTGGGTGGCGTTGGCACTGGCCACAGCTGGCATCGGCCACTGACAACGGAAATGCACATTGCGGGCAGGGATACAGCAAATACGGCAATTCAGCTTGGCACAAGTCACAAATAAGTGGCTGTTGCTGGCAGTCGTGCCGACACAGCAAACACTGGCCCCACCATAACGGGGGAGATTGTAAGCGAGTCAGCAAGCGTTTTATCATGGCGGCATAACCAGCAAAGGGTAATCTAATGAGTGTATACGTAGAAAGGCGAGGCCAGGGCCCAAACTTGGTGTTATTACACGGTTGGGGCATGAATAGTGCGGTATGGGACGGTTTAGCCATGCGACTAGAAAATGACGCTAGCCTATATCTAGTTGACCTACCCGGTTTTGGCCAAAGCGACGCGCTGCCCCCAGATGCCACTTTATCTGACTGGGTGCAGGCCATATTAGAGGTGGTGCCCCATCAAGCCACTTGGCTGGGCTGGTCGTTAGGGGGCTTGCTGGCAACACAAGCGGCATTGCTCGCGCCCAATAGAGTAAGTCAGTTGATCACTCTTGCCAGCTCGCCTTGCTTTGTCGCGAATGACACTTGGCCAGGTATTAAGCCTCAGGTGTTGGCCAACTTTGAACAGCAATTATTAGCCGATCATCAGGCGGTGGTTAATCGCTTTTTGGCGCTGCAAGCCATGGGCAGTGAGCATGCTCGCGAAGACATTCGTCAACTAAAAGCCAGTCTAGCCGCCAAACCGGCACCCAGCCCAACTGCTTTAGCGGCAGGCTTAGCCTTGTTAGGCGAGGTAGACCAACGCGCCCAGTTATGTGAGTTACGCATGCCTTTATTGCGCCTTTATGGTCGGTTAGACGGCTTAGTTCCTCACCAAGTTATTGTCAGGGTGGAGGCGTTACTACCAGAAGATGTTCAGTATCGGCACAGCCATATAGAAGCCAAAGCGTCCCACGCGGCCTTTATTTCTCACCCAGATGCCACCGCAGAGCGCATTAAGCTCTTCTTGCAGCAAAACTGACTCCAGCCAAACCATGTATTTGGTCGTTATTTTAACTGCAAAATAATATTCCGCTCTAAAGCTTCACACTGCAAACTGTAATTAGAAATGTCTAATTTACAACCTTGATCACATAATCGTTAATGTATTTCTCGTTTTCGTTAACGATTTAAGTCTGTTTTTTTACTTGTGAATACCTCGCCCTCTTATTTTAATCTTTATTAAACAAAGGTTTGTTGATTTTCCTGTGTCTTTTGGTGAGCGTTTGAACGACTTACTCTATGGTGCTGCTTATCACCTGAAAAAATAAATAATTTACATTTTTCACTGATATCGTTTACATTGGTATTGTTAACGTTAAGTTTCTGTATTGTGAATGAGGTGAGCATGAAGATTAAAATTATTAACCCTAATACTACCCAAGCATTTACTGATGCGCTGCAAACCTTGGGCAATGCTGTCTGTCAGCCTGATACTGAGATCGTAGCGATCAGCCCTATTAATGGGCCAAGTACCATCGAAAGCTTTTATGATGAAGCGCTAGCGGTACCTGGTGTGTTTGAAGAAATAATCAAAGGGAATAAAGAGGAAGGTGTCGATGCGTACGTATTAGCTTGTTTTGGTGACCCTGGGCTTTATGCTGCTCGAGAGTTAACGAGCAAACCAGTTCTTGGTATTGCTGAGGCAGCCTTTCATATGGCAGTGATGGCTAGTGCATGCTTTAGTGTAGTGACGACTTCAGCGCGAATGCGTTTTATGACAGAGCACTTAGTTACCCGTTACGGTTTTGATGCACAGTGTAAAAAAATACGCACCACGCCGATGCGAGTGGCTGATCTTGCTAATTCACCAGATGAAGCCGTGGCCAAAGTCATTGCGGAATGTATTTCGGCACGGGAAGAAGATCATGCTGAAGCCATCGTATTAGGCTGTGCAGGCATGTCACCGTATCGTGAAAAAATTGAACAAGCGGCAGGCATTCCGATCATTGACGGCACAGTAGCAGCGATTAAGTTGTGCGAGGCTATGGTGGGCATGGGTTTAGGTACTAGCAAGGTGTTGACCTTTAACTGGCCGCGCCCTGAGATGAAGACCAACTAATAGTAACAACTGGACGAAGAGATCTACTAGGGTCGAAGCCAGTGTGACGCAATGCTGAGGATTATATTATGTCTACGCAACATATAAAAATTGAAGGTGCCACCGCAAAGCATATTGATGCTGTGGAGCAAGTAGAGAGTAAGAAAGCAGGTGAAGAGTCACTAGCTCCGCAAAAAGTGAGGATTATGGGGCGATTTTCTTATCTGCTAGCTTGGTTTGGTGGGTGTGTCTCGATAGGTACATTTACTATGGGTTCGAGCATTGTCGGAACGCTTAACCTGACACAAACAGTAGTCGCGATTACTATTGGTTGTTTCATTATTGGTATCGCACTCGCTCTCAATGGTGCCGCTGGCTATCGGTATGGTATTCCTTTTATGGTGCAGGCGCGAGGCTCGTTTGGCTTTGCCGGTACGCGTCTCCCTGGCTTGGTGCGGGCAGTTCCTGCAATTGTTTGGTATGGCTTTCAAAGTTGGATTGGCGCCGGTGCGCTAAACGCAGTATCTGCGACTTTGTTTGGTTTTGACAACTTAGTACTTTTTTTCATCGTCTTCCAATTTCTCCAAATTGGGTTATCACTGTTTGGTTTTAAAGGAATTAAGTGGTTAGAAAACTTTGGAAGCGGCTTTATTCTACTTGCCTTAATGTACATGTTTTATAGTGTGATTAATCGCTACGGTGATGAGATTACAACTAATTTAGTGAATGTAGAAGGTACGTGGGGATTACCGTTCTGGGGCGCTACTATGCTGTTTTTGGGCATTTACAGCACTATGATGTTGAACGTTAGTGATTACTCACGCGAACTTAAAGAAGGTGCAAAACCTAGCTGGTTAACGGTACTTTATGCAATGTCTATTTTACCCTGTACCTTGTTTATGGGATTAATTGGCTTAATGGTATCGGGTGCTACTGGCATATCTGACCCTATTCAAGTGTTTTCTAGTGCGGTAGATAACCCTCCTTTGTTAATGATCACTCTATTGTTTATCGCCTTTGCTCAGGTCACAACTAACGTATTAAATAATGTGGTACCGCCTACTTACATATTGATGGATGTGTTTAAGCTGAAGTTTCGTACATCTACTACTTTAGTGGGGTTGTTAGCTTTTTGTACTTTCCCTTGGAAGTTAGTACGGGAAGACTCTGCGCAAGGGCTACAAATATTTGTACAAACCTATTCGGCTTTTTTAGGACCTATCTTTGCGGTTATGGTGGTGGATTACTTTATTCTTCGTCGCCGCAACTTAAATTTAGAGCACCTCTATAATGCTCAGGGCCCTTATAAAGGGATTAACTATGGTGCCTTTGCTGCGGTTGCCGTTGGTGCTACAGTGGCATTAACTTTCACTTCTATCTCTTGGTATGCCAGTTTGGTACCTGCTGGTCTTGTCTATTACTTGTTAATGCAATATTGGCAGCCATGTCAGCGCTTTCGCCAGTAAGGTGTAGTGATACCTGCTTATACAAACGATGAATGTGTTAATGTTATATTGAGCTATCGTTAGCAATAACTATCTGTCGGCGCTAATGCGTCGGCAGCTTTGTATTGGTAGAGTGTCTAATTAAATGGGTGAGAAGAGGCGAAAGATATGAGTAGTAAGGCGAATGATGTAGATAAGGCATACCAGCGTATTTGGGAAGCGATAGTGGCTCATAAATTACAGCCTGGTATTCGACTTAAAGAAGAAGAGCTAAGCGAAACCTTTGATTTAAGTCGAGGATTTGTAAGAAAGCTATTATTGCAATTGTCTTATCACAAGCTTGTTAATTTAGTGCCGAATAGTGGTGCTTTTGTAGCAGAGCCCTCACCCGAAGAAGCTCGAGAAATATTTCAAGCACGTCGGTTAATAGAAGCAGAGCTAGTGCGAGAGCTGGCAACCAACAGTACGGCCCAAGAAGTTAAGTTATTACAAGCTCATCTTGAGCAAGAGCATAATGCCTTAGAGCAGGGTAAAAATAGTTTACAAATTCGCCTTTCTGGTGAGTTTCATTTATTGATAGGGCAGCTGGCAAACAAGCCGGTTTTAACCTCTTTTTTACATGAGATCATTCCTCGTTCATCCCTCATCGTTGCTTTATATCAAGGGTCAAGACATATTCATAATAGTCACTCTGGTATGTTGTGCAATGAGCATAACGCATTATTAGAAGCAATAGAGAGTCATCAGGTAGAGAAAGCAGTGCAGTTAATGCTTGATCACCTAAACGAAATAGAAGCTCAA
This sequence comes from Oceanisphaera pacifica, assembly GCF_017498065.1. GTDB lineage: Bacteria > Pseudomonadota > Gammaproteobacteria > Enterobacterales > Aeromonadaceae > Oceanimonas > Oceanimonas pacifica. The sequence goes on from NZ_JAGDFX010000008.1 coordinate 81,604, forward strand.
CTACAATTAAACACTCAAATAGATGATGAGCACCATCTTAAGCATATTTTCACTGATATTTAATTGGTCTTTCAACATTTAGCAAGCTTGGCTAGCAAAACTCAACTGTTTATTCAGTTTGTTGATAGGAACGTGTTGTATGTTTTTTCATCACTCGAGCTGCTAATTCATGCAGCTTGGCTTATAGTAAATAGCGAAGGTGGGGGGATCAAAAGGGTGTTTGTCTAAATTGCTTAGCAAGCACACAAATGAGTACAGCAGGGAGTTGAGGGTGATGATAAATCCGATGATGATACCTACTATTGCTCCTGTGGCGGTAGACCCAACTAGCGAAACGGCCAAAACCGATAAATCTCGTCGGGCTAGCATGCCGGTTATTACTGCCATTATGCCTTACGCGGCTATTCGCCCGCGGCATAAAGACCGAGAACGCGACCGCCGCCAAGCTGCTTTTGAGGCATGGTTAGGCTTACGCCACGGAGAAGTCTGCTGGATTGGGACTAACGCAGGTATGAGCCGCCGATTGAATGTGATTAGCCAGCGTTATGCAAGCTCAGATGACGATGAAAGCCTTATGTTAGATGTAGAAGTCTAAGCTTGGGCCAATGCTATTCGCCTAAATTTATTGAGCTAATGGAGTTTATAAAGCATGTCTGATGTTGATTTTATTAAAACCACCATCGAGCTGGCGCGAGACAATGTGGCGCGAGGTGGCCAACCCTTTGGTGCCTTATTGGTGCAAGATGGCAAAGTATTGAGCGAGGGCGTAAACGAAAGCTATATTGATCATGACTGCACCGCCCACGCCGAAATTCAGGCGATTCGCAATGCCGGCAAGCAACATCAAACCAGTTCTTTTGTGGGTAGCACCATGTATGCCAGCGGCAAACCTTGTGCTATGTGCATGGCGGCGATGATCCAAGCGGGTGTGTCTAAGTTGGTATATTGTGCGGGTGACGATGTGGGCGAGAGCTACGGCTGGTCTACCGAATATTTATACGAGCGCATGCAGCGTGATTTTGGTAACCAAGGTATAGACACCACACACCTGCCATTAGACGAAAAAACACAAGTATTTGAGCTATATAAAGAGCAGCACGGTAAAGGCAACAACGAGCAAATGAAAGGTTAAAAGATAGCTGTAAGCCGTCAGCTATAAGCTATCAGCTAAAGACAGCGCCGAGCGCCTGGCGCCTAGCACCAAGCTCAACAAAAGACGGTGTTTGTATTTTAGCTCGGCGCTGCTCTTAAGCCGTCAGCTATCAGCGAAAGACAAATCGGCCGCTGTGTCTCAAATGCAATTTTGTGAGCTGGGGGCAGAATCTCGCTGGCAATATGGCCTTCTTTTATGGGATAAAAGAAGGCCATTATTTTTTGGGTTAACCGCTAGGAGCTCACCATCAAACACTTGATCTTGATTAACCCTAATAGCAATAGCGATACTACCGCTGCCATGGTGGCACAGGCGCAAGCCGTGCTGGGTAATAGTGTGCGTGTTATTGGTAAAACTAATACCCAAGCGCCGCCGTTACTTGCAAGCCCCGGTGATATGCAACTCGCCGAGCAGGGGGTATTGCAGTTAGGCATACAGGCCGAACAAGTGCTGCGCCATTTAGAACAAAACGGCGTCATTATAATTGCCGCCTTTAGTGATCCGGGGCTCGCGATACTCAGCGAGCGTGTATCGGTACCCGTGCTGGGTATTGGGCAAAGTACCTTGCAAGAGGCGGCCATGGGTGAGCGTCGCTTTGGCATTGTGACAATTACGCCTAATAGCGACTTATTAGCTTCATTTTACACACAGGCGGCCACGCTGGGTCTCAGTAATTTATATTGTGGTGCCCGGGTGACGCAAGGCGAGGCACAGCAGCTGTTAGCTAACCCAGAACAGCTTGATCTTGCACTGGCGAGCGCCATAGATGAGTTGATTAACGATGGTGCACAAGCCGTTATTCTCGGCGGCGGCCCCTTGGCTGCAGCGGCTGAGCGACTACAACCGCAGTTTAATGTACCCCTGCTTAATCCGGTGGCAGCGGCTGCACGAGCAGCGTTTAAGGACTAATACTGAGTTGCAGCTCCCTTTATCTGGCTTTGCTAGCAAAATAGCGTTCGGCTACAATATCGTGCCAGCGGAAACCGTGGCTGGCATGAGATACGTCTATCTCACTCTTTAGTAAAGAAAGTAAAACTCCGGGACGGGCCGGCTCTAGTATTAACTAAGAGCCATATATGGCTCGGGAGAAGCTTTTGTTTACCTTAAGTGCAGTTAAACGTCGCTTGCTGTATGTTGCCCTTTTTGAAGTGTTTGCCATTATCCTTTCTACTTTCATACTAATGGTGTTAAGCGATGGCAGCGCCGATGACTCTTTGCCGATAGCGATTATTATTTCTACCGCCGCTGTAATTTGGAATTATATTTACAACGCCTTATTCGAGCGGTGGGAAACCCTTGCCAATGTCACTAAACGCAGCTTGGCGATTCGCAGCCTGCATGCCGCTGGCTTTGAAGGCGGCTTATTTCTGTTTTGCTTACCGCTTTATATGCTGTGGTACGGGGTAGGGCTTTGGCAGGCGATAATGATGGAGTCGGCTTTACTGCTGTTTTTCTTAGTGTTTACCTTTGTGTTTACCCTTGCCTTCGATAAGGTCTTTACCTTGCCGCATCAGATGCGATCTGCAGAAATATCTCAGTAAGCATTTATGCAACTTTGATATCTGCCATATTTTAGGAAAGAGTGCACGAATGTAGAAGCCGCTTTAGCTGGCTGGTTTTACGTAGTAAAACAAAAACCATCAGGCAGCGCCAAGCCATCAGATAACCCCATCCCAAGCACAAGTTCACCCCCATACGCTGGTATTTTGTGTGTATGTAACAGCCGAATAAAGGGCCAGCTCCTCCGACACGCCGTGAATACCTCCTTGTAGGCTCCGCCGCGCCATCCTTGGCGCGGAGGGTCGGCTGAGCCGATCCCTTTATCCGGCTTTCGGCTGCGGAGTTGTCGGTTAGTTTTTGTAGTCCCGCGCTTTAACTGCGGGCTCTGCGAAGCAGAGCAGCATTAAGCTTTATCATCACAGGCAGCTTTGATGCCTGCCATATTTTAGGAGAGTGCACGAATGTAGAAGCCGCTTTAGCTGGCAGGTTTACGCAGTAAAACAAAAACCATCATGCAGCACCAAGCCATCAGATAGCCCCATCACAAACAGCTGTGATATCAACCTATCGCAGCAAAGCAGTTGCTTTGCGGTGGTCGCGCGTTTTAACCGTGAAATGGTGCGAAGCGCCATCCCATGCACAAGATCATTCCATACGCTGGTGTTTTGTGTAACAGCCGAACAAAGGGTCAGCTCCTCCGACACGCCGTAAATACTTCCATGTAGGCTCCGCCGCGCCCTCCTTGGCGCGGAGGGTCGGCTGAGCCGATCCCTTTATCCGGCCCTATGCTGCGGAGTTGTTTGTATGGTAGCTACAAGCAGAGCATTGCCTGGTAACATAGCTTGCATCAATCGGAGTTGAGCAAGTCCAAGGGATAAATAGATGCAGCAGATGGGTATTTATGAGCAGCTGATTACTCAGTTGGTTGATTCACGTTTAAATCGTGAACAGTTTTATGTGGGTGAGCGCGTATTAGAAACAGAGGAAGCATCAACTTGGTTATCGCGTTTTTTAAGTGGTATTTTGTCCCATGCAGTCGACTTGATTCCCAATGATGCTAACCGATTAGAACAGCAAATTGAGCTTGCTAACCAACTGCTGCTGTGGTTAAAAACTCAGCTTAATGATCCCGACTTCTTTGAAGAGAACTTACTGGAAAGCCAAGGTAAAGTTCTGACTGCCCTGTATAAGTTAGATAATCCGGTTGCGGCGGATCTTAAAAAATACGTCGCTGATATATTTCCATTAACGGGGCTTACACAAAGTGAACTGTTCTGCGGCAGTAACGCTGGGCTTTCATTAGAGTCTGAGCTGAAGCGGGAAATATTGTCGTCCGATAAAATCTACTGGTTGGTGTCTTTCATTAAGTGGACCGGCATTCGCATTTTTCGTAAAGAGCTGGAAGAATTTACCCGCAGTGGCCGCCAGCTCAAGGTGATTACTACTTCTTATATGGGAGCCACTGATGCTAGGGCGGTGGAGTTTTTAGCCGGCCTACCTAATACCGAAGTTAAGCTTAGCTATAACACTCAGAGTGAACGGCTACATGCTAAAAGCTATCTGTTTCTGCGTGATACAGGCTTTAATACTGGTTATATAGGTTCTTCAAATTTATCGCATTCAGCGCTAACCAGCGGCTTGGAGTGGAACCTAAAGATCACCTCTCAAGAAATCCCACATATTATTAAAAAATCCCTGAGTACCTTTGAAACCTATTGGGCTTCAAATGATTTTGAAGTGTTTGACGGCCAAGCTGAAAGTCAAACCAAGCTAACTACTGCGCTGCGCGAAGCGCGGGGTAGCTATGCGCCCGCTAATACGCACTTTTTCGACTTAAAGCCTTTTCCCCATCAGCAAGAAATACTGGAACAGTTAGCCGTTGAGCGTGACTTACATCAACGCTTTAGAAACTTAGTGGTGGCGGCGACCGGCACGGGTAAAACCTTAATTTCCGCTTTCGACTTTGCTCGATTTTTGCGTAATAAACCGGATGCCACATTTTTGTTTGTAGCCCACCGCCAAGAAATTCTGCAACAAGCCCAAGCTTCCTATCGGGGGGTGTTACGTAACGGTAACTTTGGAGAATTGTGGGTGGGCGGTGCTAAGCCTGATCACTACCGTCAGTTGTTCGCCTCTATTCAAACGCTTAATAATCAGCTCGAAGACTTGTCTTTATCTGCTGATTATTACGACTACATTGTGATTGATGAGGTGCACCACATAGCGGCTAGCAGTTATCGTGCCGTGCTGAAGTACTTTGCGCCACAAATATTATTAGGCTTAACGGCAACACCTGAGCGACATGATGGCAGTGATATTCTGGCCGACTTTAATGGTGTGATTGCCGCTGAAATTCGCTTGCCAGAAGCTATCAATCGCCGTCATTTATGCCCGTTTCAATACTTTGCGGTGGATGATGACACTGACTTGCGCAGTATACCTTGGAGTCGTGGTCGCTACGATATTGCTCAGCTTACTAACTTATATACCCACAATCAGGCGCGAGTGGATAAGATAGTGCAGAGCCTACAAGATATTGTTACCGATATCGGCAGTGTTAAGGCGTTGGCGTTTTGTGTCAGCCGTAAGCATGCCGATTTTATGTGTAAGCAGTTTTTGCTAAAAGGCATTAACAGCGATATTTTAACGAGTGATAACAGTGCTGAGCGTCAGCAAAAGCAGCAAGCACTGCGCTCCGGCCAAATTAATGTGTTATTTGTGGTCGATATCTTTAATGAAGGCGTCGATATACCTGAAGTAGACACATTATTGTTCTTGCGGCCCACCGAAAGCCTGACTATTTTCTTACAGCAATTAGGCCGTGGCTTACGACTGTCTGACGGTAAAGAATGCTGTACAGTTTTAGATTTTGTCGGCAACTCGCGACCAGAGTATGATTTTGCCGAAAAGTTTAGAGCTTTAGTCGGTAAAACCAATCGCGCCATTAGTGATGAGGTCAAGCAGGGTTTTCCGCACGCGCCGCTAGGCTGTCGCATTGAGTTGTCTAAGCGCACCCAAGAAATGGTGCTCGGCAATATCCGCAAGGCGACGGTGAACTTAACGCGCTTGCTGGGTTTGATCCGCCAGTTTTCCTCACATTCTGACTTGCCATTAACGCTGGCGAATTTTTTGAAAATTAACCCTAATTTAAAATTAGAAGACATCTATAAAAGAGGCAGGAAAGACGGCAGAAATAGTTTGGCTGGCTTAATTGAGCTGGCTAACCCTAGCCAAGATGGCATTAGCGCTGATGAAGAGTTAATAAAAGCTTATGAAAGCGCCATCAAAAATAGGCTGTTGAATTGTGACTGCTTTGGTTATCTGCAGTTTTTACGTGATCTCGCGGCTAACGATTTCACGCTAACCGAACAGATGGACGATCGTCATGCAGTGATGTGCCATTACGACTTTTGGCAAAAGTCCGGGCCAGTATTGGACTTTTCTACGCTGGAAGAAAGTTTGAGCGCGCTACAGCATCCCGTCTTGAAAACTGAGTTGTTAGATGTACTCGATTTGTTGATTAATCGCATTCGTCATGAGCAGTTCTCGCTGGTTAATTTGCCGCTTAATCCACTAAAAGGTCATGCTCGTTATACTCGAGAGCAAATTTTAGCAGGCTTTGGCGTGACCACGTTTGACTATCAAAAGCCGGCGCGAGAAGGGGTCTTGATGATTGCGGAGCAAAACGTTGAGCTGCTATTTGTCACGCTGAATAAGAATGAAAAACAATTTTCACCCACCACTATGTATCATGATTACGCCATTAATGAGCAGCTGTTTCACTGGCAATCCCAGAACAGTGCCCGGCCAGAGCGTGGTAAAGGCTTAAGTTATATTCAGCATCAGCAAACTGGTAAACGGCTGTTTTTATTTGTGCGCGAGCAAAGCAAAGATGAATACGGCGCTACCATGGCTTTCGTAAACTTCGGCGAAGTGGAATATGTCTCCCACTCTGGCAGTCAGCCGATGAACATTACTTGGCAGCTGAAAACAGCCATGCCAGCCTTTATGTGGCAGCAAGCGGCTAAATTAGCAGTGGGGTAAGAGAGCTCATGCTTTAAGCAGGTTAATATTTTCGTTAATACGGTCCTGAATGAGTTGTAGCGTGTTTTTCGTTATTTGATTATCAAACAAGCTCTGAGCTCTATTGCTAAAACCTTCTGCCACAGCGCAGTATCGGTCAATAATATTTTCCGCCAAACTGGGTGATAAGTCTGCTTCTTTAACGCCGAGCGAGACCATGATTTTGCGGTTAATATTCAGAGCCTCGCCCATAATATCCATCTGATGGTAGCCGCCTGGGCCTTCACAAAAGGTAACATCGTAGGCTGGGGCTAGCTGCCACTGACCCTTGGCTGACATTATATAAGCAAAGTTTTTAGGGTGGTCATCACGGTTATTGAATACCACATTAAACACCGCTCGTTCAAAAGCACTGGTTTTTTCGCGAGCATCATTGGTACATATTTGTGTCGCCCGCAAAAAATTTGCATAGTCTAATGCGCCTGGAGACTGGTAATTAGCACCAGTAAAGGCAGCAAGGCTTTGCATGGGAACGCGCATATTATTGAGCCGGTCAAAGCGTTTAGTGGCAAAAGCCGCCTGACCATTTGGTAAGTTAAAATGCAGGGTGTCGGGAGTGCTAATACCGCACTCGCGCAGACACTGAGAATAGACAGCTTCAATCGCACAAACTTCAGGATGTTCTGCTTGAGCGGGAAATTTAATTAACCAAGCTTCTAAATTTGCAGTTTCAGCCGTGCTAAAAACACCCGTTTCAGGATTGCGATAAAGTAAGACTTTTGGTCGTGCGCCTTGCGGCGAGCCGCCGATTAGCATGAGCTGCTGTAAAAACTCTCCGCCTTCACCATCCAATACCGTTTGTACGTCTTGTGCTATTTTTTCAAGGGTGATTTCTTCAGGCGTCGCCGTATCATCTATTGATACTGGCCTAAACGACATGGCACCCATGGCCTTATCACCAATGTAACCTAGCCGTACTAAAGGGCTGATGCGAGCAGGATTAAGGCCATTACGCTTAAACAAACGATCCATCAGCAGCATGCCCCAACCATCGGGTAAGGCATCATAAACGGGGCCCGGTAACCCTAGCTGATGTGCGGGGAAATCTTTACGTAACTTAGTTTCGTTTAGCGGTAGCAAATAAGACGATAACTCAACGCCCTTACTTAAGGCCTCATCGCTATACTCGAACAAGATTAAAGGGCGACCCGTTAGTGTGGTTGATGAAGCTAGCGTGCCCCAATGCCAGCATTCCCCCCAGCCTTCGTAATAAATGTGTATTTTTTCAGGCATGTTACGACTTCCTCCTAACGCGGTGTCGCTTATTACTTTCTTCAAAGCGCTGTAGATCATCTAAGCTGTCGATCTTGGGCTGAAACAGCGCTTCTAGCTCTGTAATTCGGCCGAGCACCATGGCGATGCGCACTAGAGTTTCGAAGCTAGTATTCTGGCCATTTTCTAGGTTAGATAAGGTATTCACACTCACGCCGGCACGCGCTGCCAGCTCTGCCTGAGTCATTTGCTGGGCAAGGCGCTCTTTGCGCAGCCGCTGACAAAGTAATTCGACGACCTCGCTGGGTTTAGTGAAGGTTAAATCCATTATATTGTGTCTTAAGTGGGCTTTATTGACTTAATGCCCATTATTATAGGTTTTAATTGTAAGGTTCGCCAGTGCGGTTTGCAGTAACGAGAAGGGAATTCTTTCTTGTTCTAAGCGCAAGTTGGCTTGCCAATGGTGTTGTTTAAGTTGCTGATAAAGTGCCTGTTCAAATTCATTTAGATGCGGTAATTGCGCTGCGCTATGGGGGTTGGTTTCTACTCCCCAGAGCGGACGACAGTGTGCTAGGGTGTCGTTGTCCATTAGTAGAGATTGCGCCTGTGGAAAGTAGCCGCGTAACTGCGAGAGCATAGCAAAGCCATGGCTGTCGATATCTCCCCAATAGTGAATACGACAGCTTGCCAACCAAGGCACGTTTTGTAGCATTTGCACACCATAGCCTAAGCCGTAGATCACTAAGGCGTTGCGCACGGGCGGAAAGGCCAAGCCATTCACTTTGTTCTCGGTAATGAATACCCGGTCGAGTAACAGATCCAGTTTGCTAAAAGCGCTTAGCGGAATACTCAGCTCGTCGAGCCCGCCTAGTTCGGCGGCCAGCGCGGGATCGAGCAGCCGAAAACTGACTGTGGGTTGCTCGTAGTTAAGGCCGTAGCGTTTTTCAAAACCGTGCTCTCTTAAGCCGCTAATGCTGTCATCTATTGCCGTGGCGGGCAGCAGTTGGTCGAGTAGTATTTTAAGGATCGGCTTATGAGCTTCAATAAACTTACTGTCTACGCCAGGTATATCGAGCTGGCGTATATAAAGCCCCGGCCTGGGCTGGTTGACTAAATAACGGCACACCGCCAGTAGTTGCGGCCAGCAACCGGCATATTTACCTATAGTGGCGGCGGCTTGTGGTAACCAGTGGCTAAGTTCGGGGAAACGGTTGCTAATTAGCGCGCAGTCGCCAACAAAGTGGCGCCAACTTTGTAGTTGACCGACAAAGCGCGCCAATGCCTCCATATTGGCAAATTCGATGGCCACCGGTAAACGCTGGCGGCCCATGGTTGAGAATTGAAACTCGTGTTCAATGAGTGTCAGCTCTTTTACCCTTGCCAGATCATTGCGCAGTTGCACTAGTTGGCGTTGATATAAGGCAAAGTCATGTAACAGTTGCTTATCACTGAGGCGAGGGAGCTTGACTTGGTAGGGAAAGTCGAGCGTTTCCTCTAGCCAAGCTCGGTGCCAGCCTAGGCGCTGCCACTGTTTAGTGAGCTTGTTGCGAATGGCCTTAACATCCAACATAAAGCTAGTTTATCTCCTGGATCATTTGCTGATAAGGCTGTAATTGTTGTTGCTGAGAGTGCTGATCTAACTGCTGGCGATATTCGGCAATAGTCATATTAAGCACCATAGAGAAATTTTGCTGCTGATCGACAAAGTGCACATGCTGCACATAGTGCTCTATGATATCGATCTTTTGTAATGGCGTAACCAGCAACAATTGCAGACCCAGTTTTTTAAATAATTCTAGGCCAAAACGGGTGCTGTCTTTTGAGCCACGGGCAAAGGCTTCGTCGATCACCACTAGGTTAAAGCGGCGGCGCTGCTGCTGGCCTTCTTGGCCTACTAGCCGGTATTGCAACAAGATGGCGGCAGCCAGAATAGAGTAGGCGAGTTTTTCTTTTTGGCCGCCTGACTTACCTCCGGAATCTGAATAACATTCTTTTTCGCTATTATCTTCACGATAACGTTCAATTACGTTAAATAGCTGCCAATAACGTACATCTACCACTTTTTTGGTCCATTTTGGCTCATTGCGCATTTGTTCAATTAAGCTTTTAACCTGTTCAAACTTTTGTTCTGAATATAAGTTGTCGTCGGTGGCGTATTCTACGCATTGCTTCAGTCGCTGTTTAAATTCGCGGATCTCGACATCCGGTGAGGCCACGCCATCCACTTCTATATAGGTGCCATCTTGATAATCCAGCGCGTGTAGCGACTGGTTGATTAAGCGAATGCGCGCAGCTATGTCTTCTTCTTGGCGGTCGAGCTGGCTGCGAAATAGCGCCATGGCACGAATAGTGTCTTGATTCAGCATATCTTTAAAGCGCTGTTCGTGGCGTGGCAAATCTTCTTGCTGCAACTGGCTCAATAGCGCTTGATACTCCGCTAACGCCGCTAAACTTTGGTCTAACTCGGTGACATCGTTAGGGAAGGCGTAACCAAATTGGCCCATTGCCTTGATCATTTGGCTTTCTTTGCGACCGCGCTTTTCTTCTAGATGCTGAATTTTATCGTTTAACTTACTGCGTAATAAGCTGCCCTGGCTGCCCAGCATTTCTATACGCAAATTCTCGTGGGCGCAGTGTTGGCGGAATAACGCGCTAAGGCTTGGGAAGTATAGATCTTGAGTGGTTTGGGCTAAGGCCTGCAACTGAGCTTCACTTGCTGCTAACGCTTGACTGAAATGCTCGATTTCAGTGTCTAGCTTACCTCGTTCGGTGAGCCGTTGATCTCGCCGCTCTTGTAGCTTGGTATGGCTTGCTTTGGCCGTTTGCAAGGTGTGTTGCAGTGCTTGCAACTGATCGGAAGATTGTTCGAGCTGTTGATATTCTTGTTGTAACTGCTCTATGTGCGCCGTTAATTGCGGCCAGTTAAGCTGTTCAAAGTCGAGATCAAATTCCGCCAGATTCAAGGCTTGGCGACGAACTTCATCCAACTGTTCACGTTGTTGTTGATGCGCTGCTAGTTGCGCATGTAGTGAGGTGATTGCTTGTTGCAGTTGCTGATATTGGGCGGTTAACAGTTGTATTTTTTGCTTGTTGCTCCAACCCAGCACATAACGGCTTTGGTCGTTAATGGCATAACGGTCATCTTTTTCATGGCGAGAAGGGCCAGACTTTATCTGCCCTTGGGCGGTGAGGCCTTTATTGCTACGGCGAAAATCGTCCAAATTAGCACAGCAGTGATAATTAAAGCGCTGCGCCAGTTCTTTATCTAGCCAGGCATACAGCGGGCTATCGGGCTTGATCTCCACTTTATCGGGCAACTGGCCGGTATTGGGCTTAATGGGTACATAATCGGTTAATGGTTTCACTCTGTGATACACCAAGCGCGAACCCAGTTTGGTTTGCTCAATAAAGTTGCTGACCGACACATATAAGTGCTCGGGTACCAGCAGGCTAAGGGCAAAGTTATGCAGCACTCGTTCGATAGCGCCTTGCCAAGCCTGTTCGTGGGGCTTTATTTGTAATAGCTCGCCAACGAAGGGTAGCTCGGTTTCGGGCACATTTAATGCGGCACTAAGTTGCTCGCGGATCTTAAGCTGACGCAAGGGGATATTAGACTGGCGCTTTTTTAACGCGGTAAGTTCATCGTTAATGGCACCTTGTTGAGACTGTTGTTGGTTTAAGTCTTGCTTGAGGGTGTCTCTTTGTTGCTCTTGCTGTGTTTGTTGCTGACTAATGTGCTCAACATGCTCTTTAGCTTGGGCTAAGTTACTAACAAAGGTGTCGGTGGTTAGTTGCTCATTCAAGCCTAAGGCACGCACCAGTTGTTGATAGCGATGGGCGTTGCCTTGGCGTTGATCGCGATCTTTGCCGAGGCGCTGTATATCTGTGGTTAATTGCTGTAACCGACCGCCACCTTGGCTATAAATGTCTTCGCTCAGCTGCTCAATTTGCAAGAAGTGCTGGTTTAGCTGTTCGGTGAGCTGTTGTAAGTTGAGGTTAACTTTATCTTGGTCTTGGCGCTTTTGCTGTAGCCGTTTTTGATATAAGGGCACGGCGAGGCTGGCCATAAACACCTCGCTGAGATCGCGACTGTGATTGAAGTGCTCTTTTTCTTGCGCAGCACTTAGCGCGTCATTACCCAATTGGCTCACGGGTTCAAGCAAGCTCACTTTTTGTCGTGCTGCCACCACTGCATCATGCACGCGTTTAAGGGCGTCATAATTGCTTTCTAGCTCAACAATCTGTTTTTCTATCTCAGGCGCAGTTAGCATATTTTGCCGCACAAAATCAGTCACCGATCCGACCGACTTCATAGAAATTGTTTGGTTGAACAATTCCAGTGCGCGACCATCGGCACCCAAGCCTAGCAGTTTACTAAAGCACTGTTGGTAGGGGGCAAAGCTGTCAAATATCTCGATACCAGCCTGTTTGCGGAGACTTTTTCGAAGGTCGACTATCTTGCTGCCAAAGTGAGTGAAATGGCTGGCTAAATCCAGTTTAATAGGGGCGACCACAAACAGTCGGCGAACTTTACGCTCGCCGGGCTTTAGCCAAAATACTTGCGCCAAGGTGACGTCTTGCGCTAATGCCGAGGAATAAAATTGCGCCAGTAATACGCTGTAATGATCTGCGCCGCGCAAACCCACGGCCTTGGCTTTACCATAGTCATCTTGCTGGGAGGTGTAATAACCGTGAAAGTAAGATTCAAGTGAGCGCTCTTTATCATCGGCCCCTGCGGCCTTATTAAAGGCGACCTTGCGCGGTGGCACTAGCAGGGTGGTTAGCCCGTCTACCAAGGTGGACTTGCCACTACCAATGTTGCCGGTCAGTAGGCTGTTATTACCGGCGAGGTTAAGCTGCCAAATTTTTTGATCGAAGGTACCCCAATTCAGCACTTCAAATTGTTGCAATCGAAAGCCATTTAAGGCGCCGGCATTGGCATCAAGATCAGTGCCGGCATGAGTCAGTTGGGTATCAGTCATCTTTTTGCTCCTGCTGTGGCGTTAGCAATTGGCTAAATTCGGCAATCTGTTCGGCATTAACAAAGGCCTTGATGATGCGCTGAACTTCAAAGTCGTTGGGGTGATTGGTAATGCTGCTAAGAAACCCCATTTCGATGACTTTTTTGATCAAGGCATCGTATTCACGCTGTTGTTTTAGCTCGTTGCTTACCTCTGGGCTGTAAGGCTGCAACCATTGGTATATTTCTTGGCGGCTCACGATCAATCGCGGGGCGCTCTCTTGGTCGTCGTGTTCGGCCAGTCGCTTACGCAGCGCCACCAATAATAGGGTTTGCGCCAAGGTGAGGCTGCGCCTAGAGATCAGGCGCGGTAATTCGGCATCGTCATTTTCAAACTGCAGCTGTGCCATAAAGGCATAGCCTTCGGCTTCATCTAGCGTTAGCCCTAAGCCAAGGTGTTGAAAATAATCACGAATAGACTGTTGATCACGCAGCAGTTGCTCCCATAAATCCCGATGACGAGCGCGATATACCGGACCTTTAAGTAGTTTTATCAACAATGCTGACTGGTCGCGCTGTGCTTGTTCTGAAAGCGCATGGCTAGTTAAGGTGTCTGACATATCAGCGGCTCCGAATAAAGGTGATGGTAGGTATTTGAATGGTGCGAGTCAGCTCTGGCTCAGGCTGCCAGCGAATGGTTTGTTGTTGTTGCTCGTCAATATGGGCGGGCAGTATTTGCTCGCAAGCCAGCTTAATATAGGTCAGCAGCTCATCTAAGCCATAGCGCAGTGGGTAGCGTGTAATAACTTGTTCCAGCGTGGTTTGGCCACCGTTATCGAGTAAGCATTGGCTAATGTTTTTTTGTAACTGGAGTTCATCAATATGGCTAATCGCTAACAAGGGCGTGAGGTCAACTTGAGCGGTGGCGTCGCCTAATTCTGGCTGTGAGTTAAGGTGTTCGCTGCCTTTATCTTGATACAGCTGGCGACTAAAAATAGTATTAATGGCTGCTTGGGTGCCCGCCAGCGTGGTTAGCTCGGCTTTCAGGTCAATGGTGGGCTGGTCGCTTGCTTGCGGTGAAAGGCGTTGATGAGCAAGGGCTTCAAACTGATTAATTAGCTCGATAATGCGCCGATTATCCTGAGATTGTTCCTGAATATAACGGCGTAGCTGATCGGTAATTTGCTGGCGAGTGCCGTGCACCTTGGCGCCGGCCTCTAATAGATAACTATAAAGATGGCTCAGCAGTGCGTCTTGCTGCACTAATACTTTACCTTGCTCTTGGTCAAGCAGCTGTTGCAGATTGTGGCGCATGCTGTCGCGTAATTGCGGCGTCATCAATAATTCAAAAAAGGCGCTAAAGGACTGACCTTCGTCGGAGTCATCAATCACATCTTGATGGCTAAAGATATGATCTAACACTTCGCCTTTATGGCCACCGCGTAGGCTAATAGTTTTGCGGGTTTCTTTGTCGAGGCTACGAAAGTTGGCTTCCACTTGGCGAAAGTCCCCCAGCAGTTGCCGTGACATATTGGCGAGCAAGAACAATCGTTCACGTATTTGTGTGTCGGAGAAGCCGCTGTCTTGGCCCAGTTCGACGGCGATGATCTCTTGTTCTATTTCGGCCTTGCGTGCTTGCAGGGTGTGCAACTTGGCTGTGCGGTCTTCGCTGGTGCCTTGCACCAACTCGCCAATCAAGTCGAGCAGCATCTTGAGTCGTGATTCGGTGCCCACAAACTGGCGGCCTTGTATTTCTTCTAACCAGCGCAGTACTTTTTCGACTTCTGGCAATAAATCGCATTCTGGCTCATCGGCCTGCTGCGGCAGGTATTTGCGTAAATAGCCGCCTTTGGCATTAATCCAATCATCAATATAGGCCCGTGCCGACTTGGGGTATCTTTCTTCGCCGTAGCTGTCGGTAATATTAAATAGGTGCTGCTCTAGCATCGATACTAATTCTAAATAAGGAATGCTGCGTCTGTTGGTGGCAATAAAAGCATGATGAAAAAAGCTTGCCAGCAAGGCGAAGTGCTGAGAGCGCAATAAGCGCAAGGCCAAGCTGTGCTCTTTAAACTGCTCAAGCTGGTCATAATTTAGGGCGGTATTCATAAGCAGGCTCCAGGCAATAGGGCTTTATTGGTGATGGCAGCTAGCTGCTGGTGATCCGCGAGCGCCAGCGGATATTGGGCCGGATTAAGCCGATAATCGGCTGAGCAATCGACCAGCCATTGCTGCATAACATAGCCGAGCAAGGCTTCTCGTATTTCTAGGTTAAGCCGATCTTGGTGCATGCCATAATCGAGTGCTATGGCCTGTGGGTACGGCAATTTAGGGTGTGCCATTAAAGTGAGCGGCAAAATATGATGCCAGCTGGCATCTTGTGCCTGCTGCTCGCAGTCAGTTACTGTTTGGTCTAGCGGCTGAATACGGGTAAAGCGAGTTAATACAAAATCACGAAAGCTCTGGCTGCGTCGGTCGAAGGCGCGTACATGCCAGCGCCGACCGTTATTGACTAAAGTGTGAGGCACCAACTCGCGACTTTGCTGGCCAGAAGACAAAGAAACATAATCGCAGCTAATGGCTTGGCGTTGGCTAATGGCCAGCAGCAGCGGCGCTAATAACTGTTCGGCCGGCATAATAGTGGGCACCGCATTCAAGCAAATACCGCTCAGGTTCGGCCCCATGGTGAGCCCTTGCCAAGCGTGCTTGCTGAGTTGGTCGAGTATCAGCTGGGGATCATGTTCGAACAATGGGGCAAAAGCCGCGGTGCGGTAATACAGCTTGGTATCGTGGCGCAGCGTTAGGTTGTTGGGGGCTAATTCTCGATAAAGAGCTAAATCACGAGTGCCCGATGCCAGACCGGTTTTAAAGGTTTGCAGCAAGTCGGTGCGCGCCACTTGGCCAAAATAATGTAAACAACAGTCGATAAAACGCAGCCGCTCACGCTGGGCATGAGGGTAAGCAGTAAGGTCCAGTGTTTGTGACATAAAATCTTGAGACATAGTAGCCAGCCAATAATGAACATGACTGAATCATAATGATTAGACCGGCATGGTGCAATCATTATGATTAGATCGGGTTGTTTTACTCCAGCTCTAAGGCGAGATCCTGACCTGCGTGAGGAAGACGTCTGAAATACAGCGCCAACAACAAAACACCGCATGATATGAACGGTACTAATTTTACTTAGATATGAGAGTCACTGCCGGCAAATTTCATCACAGGCGGAGATCAAGCGTTCGGCCAGCATTTTGCTGTGGGTAGAGAGCTTATCTTGGGCGTGTAGGGTGAGCTCTAGGTTGGGCACGGCGGGTAGGCCGTCTTGCTCGGTTAAAATTCTATGTTCTGGCGTAACCAAGCGCCGTGGTAACAGTGATATGCCAAAGCCGGCTTCTACGGCACAGCACACGCCAGACAAGCTGGTGCTGACATACGCGAGTCGCCAGCTGCGTCCGAGTCGGTCGAAGGTGTGGGCCATTTCGCTACGATATAAACCGCCAATGGGAAAGGTCACTAATGGCACAGGGTCGCGACTAAGGTTGTTGCTGTGTAGGCTGTCAATCCAACATAGGGGCTCGGGCCAGCTGGCAAGGCCGGGGGCGCTGCTTTCGCGTTGTTTTACTAAGGCTAAATCCATATCGCTACCCTGAAACTCTTGCCAAATATCGCTGCATAGGCCGCTGGTTACTTCGAGTCGAATGCCGAGGTGCTGATTAGAAAAAGCCGCTAGGGTGGGCATAATGGCGTGAGTGGCAAAGTCTTCGGGTACCCCTAAACGAATTTTTTGTTGCTCGGCGCTAATGCTGGTTTGGGCTATGGCTTCGTTCATCATCTGCAAGATGCGCCTAGCATAGTTTAATACCCGCTCGCCTTCTAGAGTGGGGGTAATGTAGCGTCCTTTGCGGTGTAATAGCTCGCAACCAAATTGCGCTTCTAGTTTGCGCACCTGTTGGCTAACGGTCGATTGAGTAAGATGGGTGCTTTCACCGGCACGAGTAAAGCTGCCGGTATCGGCCACCGCAATAAAGCTGCGTAGTAAAATGGGATCTAAAGTAACGTTTAAGTTCATGGTTTTCTCTGAATGCAATGAAGGGTGAAGAGGGCAACATAAGAACAGCTGTAAGCGATCAGCTTTAAGCCGTCAGTTAAAAGCAACAGCAAAACACATGCTAGTATCGAGTATGACGAAGTTTCAGGGACTCGTTTTAAGTATTAGTAATTAAAGCATTTCAAGCTTAGCGCTGTTCTCTTTGTCGTGCTCTTCACTCTTTACCCCTCGCACTGTACTGGGTAGTGGCTTAGCCACTAGTTTCCATTAAATTATTTAATTTATCAATCTAGATGCTTTGTTATACAATAACGAGGTTGAAATAAGACACTATCATTTAAACAGCTATGCCGTTCGGCGTGGCTTTTGTCGGCAACTGGCCGGCCCCTCGTATTAAAGGACAGAAATCATGGCCCGTAATACCTATTATGCACCTAAGGGCGGTTTGCCGCCTCAAACTCAGCTGATCCACGATCGTGCTGTATTTACTGAAGCTTATGCCGTTATTCCTAAAGGTGTCATGAGCGACATCGTTACCAGCTTCTTGCCTTTTTGGGATGAAACTCGCCTGTGGGTTATCGCGCGCCCGTTAAGCGGTTTCGCTGAGACTTTCTCACACTACATCATGGAAGTTTCTCCAAAAGGTGGTAGTGATAAGCCTGAGCTAGATAAAGGCGCAGAAGGCGTTATTTTTATCGTTGAAGGTGAAATGACGCTGACCCTAGAAGGCAAAGAGCACCACATGGACTTAGGCGGTTACGCTTACTTGCCAGCCGGCGCCAACTGGAGCGTTCGCAACAACAGTGGCGAGCCTGTACGTTTCCATTGGTTGCGTAAAGCGTACGAATTTGTTGATGGTATTGATGTACCAGAAGCGTTCGTAACTAACGAAAATGACATTGAGCCTACGCCAATGCCAGACACTAACGATGCATGGGCAACCACTCGTTTCACTGATCCAACGGATCTGCGTCACGATATGCACGTGAACATTGTAACTTTCCAGCCAGGCGGCGTTATTCCATTCGACGAAACTCACGTTATGGAACACGGTCTGTATGTATTGGAAGGTAAAGCGGTTTACCACTTGAACCAAGACTGGGTTGAAGTTGAAGCAGGCGACTACATGTGGTTGCGCGCTTTCTGCCCACAAGCTTGCTACGCTTCTGGCCCAACTCGCTTCCGTTACTTGCTATACAAAGACGTTAACCGTCACATGGTGTTGAACTCTTCACCTGCTTACCGCGGCCGCTAAGCCACAGTAAGTTGCAGCTTTTTAGTTGCAGCAAGTAAATTAAAAGGGCAGCCCACGGGTTGCCCTTTTTAATGCGTATGAGACGCCGTGCGCCTTACGCTATACGTCTTACGTCTCTAAGGTCTCGTTTTGTGTTTAACGTACCGCGTAGGACGTAAAGCGTATGGCTTTCCCTTACCCCAACAACAACCGCTGTAATTGCTGTAGTGAACTGACTTGATAATGCGGCTGTATGCCTTTGGGGGTAGGGTGGCCGGCGCTATTGAGCCAGCAGGTGTCTATGCCGGCATTAAGGCCACCTAAAATATCCGAGTGCGGATTATCACCCACCATTAAAATTTGCTCTTTGGGTGGATGGCCCATCAGCGTAAAGGCATGCTCAAAAATAGCCACATCGGGTTTAGCCACACCCACTTGTTCTGAGATGACTAAGGTATCAAATGCTTGTTGCCAGCCGGCACGGGTTAAGCGGATATGTTGCATAGCGCTAAAGCCATTGGTAATAATGCCCAGTTTCGCTTTACCCTGTAGTGCTGATATTAACTCAGGCGCGCCGGGCAAGGGCGGCGATACCTCGGCCATGGCACTTAGGTAGTCTTGATTAAGGCGCTCTGTGGTTACATTTAACCGCTCAGCCCAGTCTTTAAATCGAATATGTTGTAATTGAGCGGCATTAATGGTGCCGTTTTGATAATCCACCCACAGTGGCGCACTTAAGGTGCGATAGTCTTGGTAGTCTTGTGCAGTAAAATTAACGTCAAAAGTCTCAAACATACGCGTTAAGCCAAGAAACGCATCAAAATGAAATAACGTTTCATCGGCATCAAACAAAACCCACGAATAACGCATAGTGTTATTGCCCTTATTTATTGTCGCTGCTTGCTAGCTTTTAGCATAAATGCGGTTAGTGTAGAGGGTTCGCCCGAGTAAAGACAAGTTTTGCTAATAGTTAGTGGCTGTTTATGCTGCTTTGGGCTGTGAGTTTTGGCGCTTATTAATAGCGCGGTGTGTTATTTACTTTGTGATACAAGGCAACAGCATGGAATTTTCTAACTGGTTAGCGCTGGCCACTATTTGTGTGGTAGGAGCTATTAGCCCTGGGCCAAGCTTGGCGGTGGTTATGCGTAATACCATGAAAGGTGGGCAAAGCCATGGGGTGCTAACGGCCATTGGTCATGGTACGGGCGTGGGCTTATATGCACTGTTAACCGCCTTGGGGTTGGCGCTGGTTATTGCCAATCACCCTTTGTTATTTGACGGCATTCGTTATGGGGGCGCCGCCTTTTTAGCTTGGTTGGGTATTAAGGCGTTATTGGCTAAACCGAGTACCCAAGATGAGGGAGAAAGGGTACAGCAGGTGGCCGGCCGACAAGGCGCGTTTGAAGGTTTTATGGTGGCGTTTTTAAACCCACAATTAGCTATCTTTTTTGTGGCCTTGTTTAGTCAGTTTGTTCATGCCGATACCAATTGGCAGCAAAGCAGCATTATGATGCTAACCGCTGGCGGGATAGATGCACTTTGGTATGTGCTGGTGGCCTTGGTGCTTTCTCGTGGACCGGTATTAGTCTGGCTAAAAGCCAAGTCAACTTGGTTAGATAGGCTAAGCGGTGTGGTGCTTTTAGCATTGGCACTTAAAGTTGTGCTATAGCTTTTTTTGAACTGAATAGGTCTTAGCTTGCTGTTTTGTAATTATGTAAATGTGACCTAGCTTAAAGATTGCTACATCGGGTGATCGCGCATATAGGCCAATAAAAGCGTATTTTACGAGCTTGTTATCTCTATGTAACGCTTTGTATTAATTGAGTTTGTTTGCTTTTTTTTTTGCTGCTGCGCCCCCATTTTTTGCGGTTGCTGCGCTATTGTCTTTTAGTCGTAGAGCGGCTTGTTTATTTTTGACATGAGTAAATAATGTCTGGGTATTCAACACGATTTAACCAATATGCAGCGCATATACAATGTATAGCGATGCCTAGCGCAGACCTAGTCAGGCGCAGTAGCAGGAGACTTTAGAATGTTTGATGAAGCAATCACGGCACAACGTTGCCAGTGGGCACCTTGGCAAAGCAAACTCTGTTCAGCTGAACAAGCCGCTGCGTTAATTAAAGACGGTATGACGGTCGGCATGAGTGGATTTACTCGTGCCGGTGAAGCGAAAGCCGTACCGATGGCGTTGGCCGAAATGGCCAAAACAAACCCGCTGTCTATTACGTTAATGACAGGGGCTTCTTTGGGTAATGACCTAGACCGTTTGTTAACAGAAGCCAATGTATTGGCACGCCGTATGCCATTCCAAGTGGATAGTACATTGCGTAAAGCGATTAACGACGGCAAAGTGATGTTTATTGATCAGCACTTGTCAGAAACCGTCGAGCAGTTGCGTAATCATCAGTTGCCTAAAGTTGATGTGGCTGTGATTGAAGCTTGCGCTATTACCGAGGGCGGCGGCATTGTGCCCACTACGTCATTGGGTAACTCGGCCAGTTTTGCTATGGATGCCGATAAGGTCATTATTGAATTAAACTTAGCTGCTCCCTTAGCGCTGCAAGGCTTGCATGATGTGTATTTCCCTGAAATGCGCCCCGAGCGTACGCCTGTGCCCGTGGTTGCCCCTAACTCGCGCATTGGTGGTACTGAAATTGCTATTGATCCGTCAAAAATTGCGGCCATTGTGGTTTCTAATATTCCTGATAGCCCTTCTACGGTATTGCCGCCAGACGAAGAGACTCAAAGTATTGCGGATCACTTAATTAAGTTTTTTACGTATGAAGTTGAGTCGGGGCACTTAACGCCGTCGTTATTGCCGCTGCAAGCTGGTATTGGCACTATGGCGAACGCGGTAATGAGCGGTTTTGCTCATGGCCCTTTTAAAAACCTCACCATGTATTCAGAAGTGCTGCAAGACTGTACCTTTGATTTGCTCGATGCCGGCGTAATGGACTTTGCATCAGGCTGTTCAATTACGCTGTCTGAAGAGCGTGGCAAAACGGTGTGGAATAACCTAGATAAATATCGCGACCGTTTAATTTTACGCCCGCAAGAAATCTCAAATTTGCCAGAAGTGGTGCGTCGCCTTGGTATTATTGCTGTTAACACGGCACTAGAAGCCGATATTTACGGTAACGTTAACTCTACTCATGTGTGCGGAACGCGCATGATGAATGGTGTGGGTGGCTCGGGTGACTTTGCTCGTAATGCTCATATGTCGATTTTTGTGACTAAGTCTGTGGCTAAAAACGGCGATATTTCTAGTTTTGTGCCTTTTGTTAGCCATGTAGATCATAACGAGCACGATGTTGATATTTTAGTGTCTGAGCATGGCTTGGCTGATTTGCGAGGCCTAGCACCCCGTGAACGTGCACAAGTGATTATTAATAACTGTGTCGATCCTAGCTATCGCCCTGCATTGCAAGCTTACTTTGATGAAGCCTGTGAGCGCGGTGGCCATACCCCACATTGTTTAGAGAAAGCACTGTCGTGGCACCATGCGGTGAATGTAGAAGGCAGTATGCGCAGCTTTATTAAAGAGCAAGAGTTAGCCGAAGCTGAAGCATAGTTACAGATAAAGTGAAATATAAAGCCCGTTTAGCGATAGCTAAGCGGGCTTTTTTTATTATTTTTAATATTTGGTGAAAAGGTAAGTCAGTGTTGCTCGCTGGGTTAAGCGTGTAAGGCGATGTTCTGGCAAAGGTAAGCAGAAAGACAGAGCATTCAATACGGCACTAAAAGTTGTTTTTTACGATTAGGGCTACCCTCGCTTTGTTAGAATAGTTGTGCGCTAGATCAAGTTTTGTTAGGATATTTGCGCAAGTTACTGCGGTTTTCCTGATTTAACCAGCAAGATCTAAGCATTAACCTAAAAGTAACAAAATAGCTTACCTGTAATAGAAAGGCGTAAACAGAATTTGTTACAACTCAATAAAACGATAACAATTAAATAGAAAGCCCATTTAGGGCCGTTCATTTCTTATCATTATCCACCGGACTTAGCCGTTGAACCCTACACCTTTGCTTACGCTGACTGATAAATGGCACGACATAGCGTCGTTGTCACAAATTGGCGTGGATGGCGTAGGCGTGGTTAGCTTGGTGATGATGTTAGAAGTAATCAGTGAATGGTTATTATCTTGGGCCGGTTTGTCGGGTGATGTGCTTGAATATCAAGCTCAACTTAGTGACTTACTGCCCATAGAGACTATTCAATCTCTTATTATTACTAGCTTGCTCGTCTTTGTGCCTTTATTACTGCAGTGGCTATTATTGCTGTTGTATTTGCTGCTGCAAACGCTGCATTGGCCACGCTTAACCTCGGTTAAGCCCAATTTTGACTCTCCGCTCCCACAATACAGCGTACTGCGCTCCGATCACGGCTGCCGCGCTCCCCCTTTGGCCCTCTCTGGGTTTTAGCACTCCTTAGGCTCAAATAAGTACTTTTACTGATGCTTGCTGCTGACTTTTAGTTAGTTAACACAGTAAAGACTGGTTGACGTCTGCATTCGAGTGTTTGCCCCATATTGGGTCTGCGTGTTGTTAATTATTGCGCATTTGCTTGTTTGGTTTATGCCCGCAAATGTAGCTTATTCATCTACACGGATACCTCTCATGGTCTTATCGCTTGGCGATAAGGTAATTCCTTAAGGAATAGGGGAAAGGGTTCTTGTTTATGCAAAACCTAGTTATTCGAAATTCATTACTGTCGGCTTTAAAAACCGCGTTGATTGCTGGCACAAGCGCCTTAATGCTGGCCGGTTGCCAAGGCGGCGTGCTTGACCCTAAGGGCCAAGTGGGCGTCGATGAAAAGCACCTGATCGTGATCGCCACGCTCTTGATGCTAATTGTGGTGGTGCCGGTTATTTTTATGACGCTGTTTTTTGCGTGGAAATATCGCGAAGGCCGCACCCAAGAAATCTATACACCTAAGTGGTCGCACTCCACCAAAATCGAGTTAGTGGTGTGGATTATTCCCATCATTATTGTGGCAATTCTAGGAACCATAACTTGGCGCTCTACGCATGATTTGGATCCTTACAAGCCATTGGTGCATGAGAAAGATCACATAGTGGTAGAAGTTGTGTCACTGAATTGGAAATGGTTGTTTATTTATCCTGAGCAAGGTGTGGCATCCATCAATGAGTTGGCGTTTCCTACCGATGTACCGGTGGAATTTAAGATAACGTCAGACACCACCATGAACTCGTTTTTTATTCCGCAACTCGGTGGCCAAATTTATTCTATGGCCGGTATGGAAACCCAGCTGCACTTAATTGCCAATGAAGCCGGCACTTACGACGGTTACTCCGCCAACTACAGTGGTGAAGGTTTTAGCGGTATGCAGTTTAAAGCCATAGCTACACCCGATGAAGCAGGCTTTGATGCTTGGGTTAATAAGCTCAAACAGTCACCCAACACCTTAAGCCCTGCGACTTATGCGCAGCTGGCTAAGCCGAGCGAAAATAACCCTGTGCAATATTTCGCAAATGTGAATCCAGGAATGTTCCACCACATCTTGCATCAGTTTATGCCGAGCATGCACGGCGAAAAAGCCGTGGCCAGTGAGCAGGGCCTAGATGCCTCGCACACAATGCACGACATAAACGATGAGATGACCATGGAGACTGAAAAATAATGTCCTTGCTAGGAAAACTCACATTAGACGCCGTACCGTACCATGAGCCTATTATTATGGTCACGCTGGGCGTAGTGGCAATTGTCGCCTTGGTGATTGCCTTTTTGATCACAAAATATAAAAAGTGGATGGTGTTGTGGCGCGACTGGATTACGTCGGTAGACCATAAGCGTTTAGGTATTATGTATATTATTTTGGCGTTTGTGATGTTGGTGCGCGGCTTTGCCGATGCCATTATGATGCGAACCCAATTAGCGCTCTCGACCAATGGTGCCGATGGCTACTTGCCGCCGGAGCATTACGATCAAATCTTCACCGCCCACGGTGTCATCATGATCATCTTTATGGCCATGCCATTTATGATTGGTTTGATGAACATAGTGGTGCCCTTGCAAATTGGTGCGCGGGATGTGGCCTTTCCGTTCTTGAATAATCTTAGCTTCTGGCTAGCAGTGTCGGGTGCGGTATTGGTGAACATTTCACTGGGCTTGGGTGAGTTTGCTAAAACGGGCTGGGTGGCGTATCCGCCGCTGTCCGAGATGGATTTTAGTCCGGGGGTTGGGGTGGATTATTACCTCTGGGCCTTGCAAATTTCAGGTATCGGTACCTTGCTAACCGGTGTGAACTTCTTGGTTACCGTATTTAAGATGCGCACGCCTAGCATGAAGTTGATGCAAATGCCGATTTTCACTTGGACCTGTACTTGGGCCAATATTTTGATCGTCGCGTCCTTCCCGATATTAACCGCAGTATTGGGTATGTTAACGCTAGACCGTTATGTGGACTTCCACTTCTTCACCAATGAAGGAGGCGGGAATGCCATGATGTACATCAACCTGTTCTGGGCTTGGGGTCACCCCGAGGTGTATATCTTAGTGCTGCCAGCATTCGGTATTTTCTCTGAAATTATCTCTACCTTTACTGGTAAGCGTTTGTTTGGTTACAACTCCATGGTGTATGCCAGCGGTGCCATTTCGGTATTGGGCTTTATCGTTTGGCTGCATCACTTCTTTACCATGGGCTCCAGCGCTAACGTTAACGCCTTTTTTGGCGTAATGACCATGATTATTGCGGTGCCCACCGGCGTTAAGTTGTTTAACTGGTTGTTTACTATTT
The DNA here is from genome assembly GCF_017498065.1 of Oceanisphaera pacifica. Taxonomy (GTDB): domain Bacteria; phylum Pseudomonadota; class Gammaproteobacteria; order Enterobacterales; family Aeromonadaceae; genus Oceanimonas; species Oceanimonas pacifica. Next base: position 106,554 of record NZ_JAGDFX010000008.1, read on the forward strand.
ACCGTGGCCGTTTGCGCATAACGGTGCCAGTACTGTGGACGTTGGGCTTTATGACCACCTTTACTATTGGTGGTATGACAGGCGTATTACTGGCCTTGCCCGGTGCCGACTTTGTGTTGCATAACAGTCTGTTTTTGATTGCTCACTTTCATAACACCATTATTGGTGGCGCTGTGTTCGGTTATTTGGCCGGCTTTGCCTTTTGGTTCCCGAAAGCCATGGGTTTTCACTTAGATGAAAAGCTGGGCAAGGTTTCCTTTTGGTGCTGGCAGATTGGTTTCTACGTAGCCTTTATGCCCTTGTATGTGCTGGGCTTTTTAGGCATGACGCGTCGTATCAATCATACCGACAACCCCGCTTGGAACTTCTGGCTATATTTAGCCGCCGTGGGTGCTGTGTTTATTCTGGTGGGAATCGCAGTGCAGTTCTATCAGTTGTATAAGGCCTTTCGTGATCGCGAACTAAACCCTGATGTGACAGGCGATCCTTGGAATGGTCATACGCTGGAATGGTCTACCTCTTCACCGCCGCAGTTTTATAACTTTGCCGAGCTGCCAATGGTGGAAGACATAGATGCCTTTACCCATATGAAAGAAAAAGGCAGTGCCTATCAGGCTCAGGCTGACTACCAAGCGATCCATATGCCGAGAAACACCAGTACGGGCGTGCTGATTGCCGCGGCCATTACTGGTGCAGGCTTTGGTGCCATTTGGCATATTTGGTGGTTAGTGATTGCCAGTTTGCTGGCCAGCTTTGTGGTATTTCTATGCCGCGCTTATGACAGTGACACCGACTATTACGTACAGCCCGATGAAGTTAACGCCATCGAGTCTGCGCATATACGTAGCCAAATCAAGGAGGCCTGATGCAAGCCGTAGCGATAGATAACAATCAAGTGCAGCCACACTCGCACTCATCTGAGCATCACGATACCAGTGGCAATACGCTGTTTGGTTTTTGGCTCTATTTAATGACCGACTGTTTGTTGTTTGCCTCTGTATTTGCCACCTATGCGGTCTTGTATATGAATACCGCTGGTGGTCCTGCTGGCAAAGACTTGTTTGACTTAAACTTTGTGCTAGTGGAAACCGGTGTCTTGTTGGTCAGTAGTATTACCTACGGCTTTGCCATGCTGGCCGGTCATCACCATAAGCGTGGTACTACTTTGCTGTGGTTATTGGTGACCTTTGCATTGGGTGCCTGCTTTATCGCCATGGAGGTGTATGAGTTTCAACATCTGATCGCCGAAGGGGCGGGCCCCAGTCGCAGTGCCTTTTTGAGTTCCTTCTTCACCTTAGTGGGCATGCACGGTTTGCACGTGACTGCCGGCTTGGTGTGGATGGCTATCTTAATGGTCGAGCTGGTGATGAAAGGCACACAGCCTCGCACCTTGACGCGTTTAAGTTGCCTGAGCATGTTCTGGCACTTTCTTGATGTGGTGTGGATTTGTGTATTTACCGTGGTCTATTTATTAGGGGCAATGGCATGAGCAGTCATGATATAACCGCCGATCACGGCAGTGTGTCTTCTTATCTAACAGGTTTTGTACTGTCTATTTTGTTAACCGCCATACCATTTTGGGCGGTAATGACCGGCCAAATGAGCAGCAGCCAAACGCTGTTTGTAGTGGTTGGGTTAGCAATAGTACAAATTTTTGTTCACCTTAAATACTTCTTACACCTGAGCTTTAAGCCTAACAGTCGGGCCAATACGGTGGCATTTTTGTTCTCCGCTTTGGTGATTATTATGGTGGTGGGTTTATCGGTGTGGATCATCATTAGCTCTAACGAAATGATGATGTAACGCAAATAAAATAAGTAACGTCGGCCAAAGGGTTTACTCCTGCGACACGCCATCTTTGGCATGTCACGGTTAGCGGAGTAACTCCCTTTGGCTTCTTTGCTGAACTTGGTGTCGTTTGTATCGTCACTGAGGGGAAAATACATAGCGGGATATGCATCCCGAGGGGATTTTATGATCCGACCTTATTTAAAGGTAACCAAGCCCGGCATCATTATGGGCAATCTTATTTCTGTGGCGGGCGGCTTTTTTATGGCGGCGCGCGGCAATATCGACTGGTCTTTGATGTGGGCAACCGTGCTTGGTTTATCGCTGGTTGTAGCCTCTGGCTGCGCCATTAATAACTGTATAGACCGCGATATAGATGTGCGCATGCAGCGCACTCGTCATCGAGTGACGGTCACTGGCGAATTGTCGGGCCGCGCCGCTTTGATCTACGGCCTGATACTGGGTGTCATCGGTTTTTTTGTATTGGCGATATTCACGAACGCAGTGGCGCTAAGCTTTGCTGTATTGGGCTATGTGGTGTATGTGGGTGTTTATAGCTTATATATGAAGCGTCAGTCTGTGTACGGCACTCTGGTCGGAAGCTTGTCTGGTGCTGTGCCGCCTGTGGTGGGCTATTGTGCCGTAACTGGCCAATTTGATATGGGAGCTGCCATCTTGCTGTTGATGTTCAGCCTGTGGCAGATGCCGCACTCTTATGCCATCGCCATTTTTCGCTACCAAGATTATGCGGCGGCCAATATTCCGGTGCTACCTGTAGCCGAAAGTGTTGCCAAAGCTAAGCGGCAAATCGTGCTTTATATTGCCGTATTTTGTTTGGTGACGACGTTATTGCCGCTTAGTGGCTACACTGGGTTAACCTTTATGGCGGTATCGTGCGCCACCAGTTTATGGTGGTTGGTGCTGGCCTTTAATGGTTTTTATAAAGGTGTAGAAGAAAAGGGTTGGGCGCGGCGAGTGTTTGTGTTGTCGATTATTACCATTACTGCCATTAGCCTAACCATGGCGCTAGATTTTAAAGCCGTGCCCGACACTTTGTTGGTGTTGAACCACTAAGGTGCAGGCTCTATTTTTGATGTTGTGCCCTTTAGCTAAAGCAGCTCATCCAACTGCTTTGGCTTTTCTATATCCATTTATTTTGGTATTTGGGCGCCATTTAGTCCATAGAGTGCAGGCCGATCATATTGCCTTCGGTATCGGCAGCGAGGGCAATAAATCCGTAGGGGCCAATAGCAAATTTCTCTCGTATCACTTGGCCGCCGTGGGCTTGTACTCGACTCGCCTGCTCGGCACAGTCATCACAGCTAAAGTACACCAAAGTGCCGCCACCTCCGGGTGAGACACCGTCCATTTTTACCAAGGCACCACAAGCACCGCTAGCGGTTTCTTCACCCGGAAACATCCACATATCGGGCCAATCTTCAGCCCTGTTTTCTGTAGGCTCTAACGTTATTTGTAACACGGCTTCATAAAAAGTGCGTGCTCGTGTCATATCTGCTACGTAGATTTCAAACCAAACTATCGGATTCGCTTTCATGACTAGCTCCTTGGCTGCGGCCGAAACTGGCACCAGTATTTAGTATAGCGAACGCTGTTTTGTGCCGTGGTTAATCAACGCAATGGCGTTTATGGAGCAAGCAGCGTGAATAAATCACACTGGGGCGGCTATAAGGGTTCATGAGACGCCAGATGGGTGCGAATTAAATCTGCTAGCTGACGCGCGGGCTCAGAAGGGCGCCCCACAGATCTGTGCAGGGCAATTTCAACAGACTGCAAGGGCGGCATGCCACTGCGCTCGTCAATTACGCGCAGTTGGCTGGTCAGCATATTTCGCGTGACCACTACGACCGCCAACCCGGCCACCACCACCGGCATTAATCCGGTCATCGACTGGCTAGAGTAGGCCAGTCGCCAGTCGCGCCCAGCAGAAGCCAAGGCTTGCTCTGCTACATCTTTAAACACATCGGCGCCCGGCGAGTAGAGTGCTAACGGAATAGGATCACTCAAAGAGGGTTGCGCCTTGGCACCCACGGCCCACACTAATGGCTCGCGGCGGATCACCTCGCCTCCTGGTGAGCGAACCTGACGGGTCACTATGGCTAAATCTAGGGTGCTGTCTTGTACTTGATTGATAAGCTCTACACTCGAGCGACAAATGACTTGCAGTCTAATGGCGGGAAATAACTGACTAAAATGCGACAACACTGAGGTCAGTAAAAATGCATAATCTTCTGGAATACCCAGACTCAGCTCCCCAGACACTTGGCGTTGCTGAAGGTCGTCAATGGCTTGGTTATTGAGCGCCAGCATCTCTCTTGCATACCCCACCAGCTTTTGCCCCTCAGCGGTAAGGCGTATACGACGACCATCGCGCTCGTGTAACGCCACCCCCAAAGCCGACTCTAGACGATTTAACTGCATACTCACCGCCGATTGCGTGTAAGCAAGGCGTTCTGCCGCTTTGGTAACCGTGCCGGTATCTGCCAGCACCACCAGCGTATGCAAGGTGTTGAGATCAAGAATGTGACGTCTCAAGTATCAATCCTTGTGATGATAGTTATCAAATAATGTCGATTTTGTGATGTTTTGAAAGTGTATAGAGTCGTAGCTTCACTCACAACACTAGCATGACAGGAGTAACGACGATGAGTCATTTGGCAGTTTCCTCACCCCATTCGATTGTTCTCAGTGTGTTATCGGCATTGATCGCCGTTATTCTGTGGGCCATTGCCCCTTTGTTGGTGGATGCCGCAGGTGTGGTGCCGCCGCTACGCTTGGCCAGTATCGCTTTGTTTAGCGGTGCGCTGGCCGCTTTACCCATGGCGCTGCGTCGCCATAAGCAACGCCAAAACACAGCGGCTGTGCCCATGCGTTGGAAGTTGGCTATTTATGGGTTGGTGCCGGCATTAATGCTGGGCGCAGTAGGCAGTTATTTGGCCGGCATGGGTAAAGCTCCGGCGGCTGAAGCGGCACTCATTACTTATACTTGGCCGGTGATGTTTATTGTGATCAGTCATTGGATGTTTTATCGACATCTATCCATGCCGGTGTTGCTGGGGGCGCTTACCGCGTTTTGTGGCGCCGCTATTTTATTGTCACCGGAATCATCAAATGTAGGGGGCGCTGAGCATGGTCTGGGTTATGCTTTGGCTTTACTAGCGGCTTGCTGTTGGGCTTTATATTCTTGGATTTGTCAGGTTGCCCCTGTGCCCATTGCGCCTATGATGCCCACTTTGTTTTTAATTGCGGCGAGTGGGGCGGCGGCTGGCGATATATTATTAGGTGGAGCCGCTGGCCTACCTTCAGGAAGTGCGTTAGCGGCCGGTGTCGCCTTGGGGCTGGGGCCTTATGGGTTAGCAATGGTGGCATGGGACTTAGCATTGCGCAGTGGCCCTGCGGCATTGGTGGGGAGTCTTGCCTATGCGGTGCCGGTATTGGCTGCGGCTTTTTTGGTGATTGCAGGTATAGCCGCACCGGATTGGCGATTGCCAGTGGCTGCACTGCTGGTGGTGGCTGGCGCTATTATTGCTTCAATGAAGCGCAGAAAGCAGCCATCGGGGGGCGCGATCTAAATAGAGAAAGTGATTAGGACGCTGCCAAAAAAATGCCGAAGCTTAGGCTTCGGCATTGGTAGATAGCAGTAAGAGACGACAGCTTACTTGGTTGCTTCTTCCTCTTCTTTAAGTCGACCAACAGGGTCTAGGGTATCTTCTTCATCACTGTGGCGCTCTTTATGGGGCACTATGCCTTGCTCATAAGCCATAATATGGGCAATACGCGGGCCTGTCCAAAGTACCGGTAACAGTAATAACGAAACCGGGGCGGCAGTGATAACAATAAAGGATTGCAGCGCGTTAATACCGCCTTCTCCCATGCGTAGCAATACTGCTGCTACTAAGCCCATGGTGAGTGCCCAAAAAATACGGTCACGAGTACGAGGGGTATGATCACCACTAATGGCCATAGCAATAGCATAAGCCATGGAGTCACCTGTGGTTGCCACAAAAACAATGGTTAACACCAAGAAGGCGGGCACCATAAATTCAGCAAAAGGCAATTGCTGGGTAATACCCAGAAGGGCTGCGGGTAGGCCACCTGCTTCTAACGGAGCTGAAATAACGCCTGCGGTTGTTTCTTCATAGAAGATACCCGCGCCACCTAATACAGCAAACCAGAAGTTAGTTACTAATGGCGCCATAATAGCCACGGCTACCACTAACTCGCGCAAGGTGCGACCGCGAGAAATACGGGCAATAAACAGCGCCATCATAGGGCCGTAACCAATAAACCAACCCCAGAAAAACAAGGTCCACCAAGCCATCCAATCGCCTTCAGGGCGAACTAAGGCCAGCGGCATAAAGTCTTTTAGGTATAAGCCCATGCCGTTCATGAAGGAGTCAACAATGAAGCCACCTGGGCCAAATAACAAGATCATGGCAATGAGCACCAAGGCTAAAACAACGTTAGCGCTAGATAACCACTGAATGCCTTTATCAATCCCGGTTGACGCTGAAATGGTATAAATTAATACTAAGCCACCTAGGATCATTAACTGCAGGCTATAGTTATTTTGCCAGCCCAGTAGCGCTTCAAAGCTAAAACCTAATTGGGTCGCTAAGAAGCCAATCGGGCCGATAGTGCCCGCCGCAACGGCGACAATAGACACCACATCGGCAACAGTACCAATCCAATGGGTTTCAATCTTTTCCCCAAAAATAGGGTAAAGCAACACGCGAGGGCGCATAGATAAGCCTTTATGGTAGTGTGCATACACTACGATTAAGGCTGATAAAGTACCCAGTGCCGCCCAAGCCATAAAGCCCCAGTGCAAAAAGCTTTGTGCTAAACCGGCAGAGATTTTTGACACACCTTCAGCTTCGGCAAAGGTCGGTGGTGTACTTAAGTAGTGGTACATTGGCTCGGCGGCAGACCAAAACACCCCGCCTCCTGCCAATAAGGTACACATAATAACCGCGAGCCACTTAAAGGTGGCGGCATCGGGTGTGATGTGCCCACCTAAGCGTATGTCGCCGTATCGGGTAAAGCCAAGCAGCAGTGCTATGACTAAGTTAGCTAACATCCACAATTGCCACATAGGACCAAAAACGTCGATCACCCAGGCAAAGCCGGTATTGATCCATTGGGTCATTTGTTCAAGGTCAAATAGTGCGAGTATTACGAAGATTAGGAGGAAGCCACCACTTAGGCCGGCCACGAGACGTTTGTCGTTCGTTCGGGGTTTAGAAGAGTTCATTACTTCACTTTGTTCAATGCATGAACGCGCCAATTGTACATAGCTAGGTGTGAAATGTGAAGTAACAGCTGTTTTTTTCCGCAGCTTATATATGATTTACTAGGTGAGTTATATATAAAGTCTAAGCTGATAATTTAATAGCAGCTTACCAAAGATAGGGTATTTAAATTTATGCTTCGTCCTCGCGTGACACCTCATCAATTAGTGCACCAGCATCAACCATTAGATGACAATATGTTGGGCGTAATGTGTTGGAACACGCAGAAGTTAACGCTTAGCCCAGAGTTTGAGTTGTGTTTAACGCAATTACTCGCTCAGTTTCCTACTCGGTTATTGCTACTACAAGAAGCTAAGCTGGCGTTAAGCCAACGGTTAAGCTTAGACGGCTGGTCTTATGCCGTCTCCCCTAATATTCAAACACAATCGCATTTGTTTGGTGTGCTAACAGCGGGCGAATGCGCTTTTGACGATATCACCACTGTATTAAGTCAGGGGCGAGAGCTCACCTTTGCCACTCATAAAAGCCAAGTGATTACTCATCATCCATTGCAGGGTGGCGATACTTTATTGGTGACCAATATTCATGCCATTAACTTTGTGCGCCATGGCCAGTTTCACCAAGAAATTGCCATTTTAAGGCAAATATTATTGCAGCATAAAGGACCGTTAATCGTCGCCGGAGACTTTAACGTATGGAGCCGCTCGCGCCGCCTATATTTAGCGCAGTTTTGCCGTGCTATGGGGCTTAAAAAAGCGGTGATGGAAGATGCCAAATACATTAAAACCTACCGTAATCAGCCGTTAGATTTTATCTTTTACCGAGACTTAAAACTTAAATCAGCGATTGCCATCAACACCCCTACCGTTTCAGATCATAACCCCATTTATGCTCAGTTTTCGCGTTAAACGATAAATAAACAGGTTGCGCTGGCTGGTAGTGACTCTTTATGGTTAAAAATAACTAGCCAAATTGGTAGCAGTAATGATAAAACAACCCCTAATATTACAATAACTTATGTGTAACTTTTAATCTGTGAGAAGGTGAGATAAGTAATATAAAAGCCTATTTGTGTTAAGTTTTAAGCTTGATCTAGCGTAACCTAAGCGAATGATAACTGTGTTTAGATGCTCGACTGTCTTTTCACTACCTTTGCGTAACGCAAGTAAAAACTCAAAGGTGATTATTTTTGATTATCCAGTTTGTGGAGCACTCTGCGTTATTACTCGCACTGTGCTGGTTGATGACTTTAAACATCCGTCGCTGGGAACGTAATAACAGCGTTGCTAAAGTGATTAGCGGTGTGATCTTTGGCCTAACCTGTGCTATTGGAATGATGATAGCGGTGACGTTTGATAATGGCTGGGTGTTTGATGCGCGCTCTGTGGTACTAAGTATCGCAGCCTTTGTGAGTGGCCCATTAGTTGCCGTTATTGCAGGTATAATTGCAGCCAGCTACCGCCTGTGGCTTGGTGGCGCTGGTATGACGGGCGGCTTGGTTGTTATTGGGGGATCGATATTATTTGGCCTACTTTATCGTCATTTATACCAACACAACAAAGTAGGCAACGGGCTTATCTCGCTATTTTGTTTTGGCCTATTGGTGCATTTAAGCTTGCTTGGGCACTTTTTGTTGTTGCCAGCCGCGGGAGAGATAGCAGTACAAGCAGGTATCGCTATGCTGTTAGTGATGCCATTAACCACAGTGTGCTTGGGGTGGATGTTAGAAGATATTAAGCGTCGTCATCATAATGAACGTGAGCTACAAATTTCTGCTACCGCTTTTGAAGTAAGACAAGTGATGATAGTAGCCGATAAAGACCGTCGTATTTTAAGAGTAAACCGAACTTTTACTACCGTTACCGGTTACGAGGCTGAAGAAGTGGTGGGTAAAAGTACGAGCATATTTCACTCTGGGCGCCATGATGCTGCTTTTTATGAACAGATGCAGCAGCAGTTAGCCGCCGCTGGGCGTTGGCAAGGAGAAATATGGAACCGCCGTAAAAGTGGCGACGTTTATCCCGCTTGGCTATCAATGAGTGCGGTGCGTAATGCTCAGGGTAAGATCACTCATTATGTCTCATCAATGGAAGATATTAGTGAGCGTAAAGCGGCTGAAGCACGTATTCATCATTTAGCCTCATTTGATGAGCTTACCGGCTTACCTAATCGCAGCTTACTTTTTGACCGAGTTCAACAGGCCATTAATTTCACAGAAAATAATAAGCGTTATGCTTGTTTGCTGTTTATTGATTTAGACGGTTTTAAAAGTATTAATGATCTTTATGGCCATGAAACGGGCGATCAGGTGTTGTTAGAAGTGGCAAGGCGACTCAGTCGTGTGCTTTATTCTAACGATACATTGGCGCGTTTAGGGGCTGATGAATTTGTGATTATGACAGAGAACTTAAGTGTCTCGCACGAACCTGCCTTAATGCGGGCTGAGCAATATGCGATGCGCGTCAATCAGTTACTGAGCCAGCCTTATCAGGTAGCCGATAATAAGCTATATAGCAGTGCCAGCATTGGGGTTGTTTTATTTAAAGATGCCAGCAGTGCCAGCATTGGGGTTGTTTTATTTAAAGATGCCAGCAGTTCGAGTAATGAGCTGATACAGCATGCGGAAATTGCCATGCATCAGGCCAAAGCATCAGGTAAACAAAGTATACGTTGTTTTGACCCTGCCATGCAGGAAGAAGTGAATGCGCGCCTATTATTAGAAGACGATATTCGCCGTGGCTTACAGGCCCAAGAGTTTATCCCTTATTTTCAGCCCCAGTTAAATGAGTTAGGCCAAGTAACAGGGGCAGAAGTGTTAGCACGTTGGCAGCATGCCGAGCGCGGGCTATTAACCCCTAACTACTTTATTTCAGTTGCTGAACAGGCAGAGTTAATTGAGCAAATTGATCTACAAATGCTCCGCCAAGCGTGTTTGCAGCTGGCATTATGGCAACAGACCTCCACAACTAGCTCACTGCGTTTGGCGGTTAATTTAAGTGCACGTTTGCTCTACAGAACAGACTTTGTAGAAATGATATTGCAGTTTTTAGCAGAATCAGGCGCCGATCCGCGTCAGTTAAAGCTAGAGCTAACAGAAACCATGCTGTTTGATGATATGACCACCGCCATAGCGCGTATGCAGGAACTAAAAAAGTTAGGCATTCGCTTTTCTATCGATGATTTTGGTACTGGCTACTCTTCGTTGGCGTACTTACAAAAGCTGCCACTTAACCAACTAAAAATTGATCAGTCTTTTGTGCGAGCGTTACTAATAGAGGATAGCAGTGAGGCCATCATTAAAGCCATTTGTGCATTAGCCGACAGCCTAGATTTAGAGGTGATCGCTGAAGGCGTAGAAACCCAAGCACAATACCAAAAACTGCTCAGCTTAGACTGCCTACACTTTCAGGGCTACTTATTTGGCCGCCCTATGCCGCTGGCTGAATTTGAAAGCTGGCTGAGCCAGCAGCCAAGCTCCTCTTCTTAGATATACTCATAGGCGAGTTTGCTGTTAACGTCTTGGTAAGGCGTTTTTAGCGGCAATCCATTGTGACATATACTTGGTGCTCATCATGCTGTGATGTCGTAGCATGCTGCCGGTAAAATTCGCTAATCTGTGTTCATCAAGCTGATGGGCTATTTGCTCAATATGGCTAATTAACGCAGCCCCTAAGGTCGCGCCATTATATCCTTGTTGTAACAAGGCAGTGCCGTGCAGTTGCGCTTGTTGCCAGCGTGTTTGATCTTGATATAAAGCCACCGCAGCATCGGCCAGCGCTTGAGCATCTTGGGCAATCGTGCCAGGCCAAGGTTTGTCGCCATGCATGCCTTCGCTGCCAATAGGAGTGGTAACACTGGGGGTTTGCATGATCATGGCATCTAATAACTTGCCTTTAATGCCGGCACCAAAGCGCAAGGGGGCCAAGCATACGCGTGCTTGCTCCATCACGCTAAAGGCATCATCTGCCCAGCCTTTGATTAAAAAGCCGGTTTTAGGATTATGTAAGGCGGTGGCTTTGGGGGGCGGGTAAGATCCATAAATATGCAGCTCGGCGCTGGGAAGCTGCTTGCGGATCAGTGGCCAAATTTGTTGTAGATACAAGACGGCATCCCAGTTAGGGGCATGGCGAAAGTTACCTATGGTCATAAAATGCTGGCGCTGGTCAAAGTGTGCGGTGTGAGTCGGTAAGTTGGCTAAATCAACCATAAACGGCAGGTGATGTAATAAGCGAGCATCAAGCTTAAAGGTGTCTTGCAGTAGTTGCATTTCAACATCAGAAATAATCAGTGACAGATCACAGCGCAAAATAGCGGCAATTTCTCGCTTGGCAATATCACTAAATAAATCCGCTGTGCTCATGGCACGTTCGGCCTTATGGGCTTGGTGGCGCGCCTGACGCAGACACTGTAAATCTTCGGTATCGAGTATTTTTAAGGCCTTTGGGCACTGCTTTTCTACTCGCCAGCCAAATTGTTCTTCCATCATAAAACGATCGAACATTACGATATCTGGCGCGTATTGGGCGATATAAGTATCGAAACTGTCACAGTTTAGTGTGATCGCTTGGCTACTAATGCCCTCAGCATTTAAGTCAATCATGTGTTCGGTTGGCTGTGCTGGGGTGGCAAATTCAACCTGCCAGCCTTGTTGTTTATACAGCCGCAAAATCGACAGCATATGGCTACCCGCCGCCGAGGAGTTAGGTTCGGGCCACACATAGCCAATCACCAATACTTTTTTCATTAATAACCTTCTTTATTTAGCCGACTGTAAAAGATCAAAAAGCTCTTTACCACGGAATCCACAGAAAAATAGCTTTAGTTTTAGTGTATTTAGCTAACTGCTTTGTGTTCTCGGCCATAACTGTCTGCAAAGCGCTCTATGTCGTCTTCACCTAAGTAAGCCCCAGTTTGCACTTCTATTAATTCTAATGGCGTTGGCCCTGCATTTTCTAGGGCATGTAACTCGCCGACGGGAATATACACCGACTGATTCTTGGTGACGAAACGTATTTGCTCGCCTTGGGTAACCTTAGCCGTACCGCTTACCACTACCCAATGCTCGGCGCGGTGCTGATGCCTTTGCAACGACAAGCGCCCACCCACATTTACAGTAATACGTTTTACTTGATAGTGCTCGCCATTGTCTATGGCATCAAATTTACCCCAAGGGCGGTGGCATTCACGGTGCAAAATATGCTCGCTGCGACCATCGGCTGCCAACTGTGCCACCAGCTGCTTGATATCTTGCTCATGGTCTTTATGTGCCACTAATACCGCATCTTTGGTCTCTATAATCACCACATCTTGCACCCCTAATGCTGCAACTAATCGATGTTCAGCCATAATCAGGCTTTGGCTCACCTGCTGGGTGAGCACATCGCCGCGCAAGGTATTGCCTTGAGCGTCGGGGGTGAGTTGTTGTGCTAATGCTGACCAAGAGCCGACATCATTCCAACCTGCATTAAGCTCAACCATTGCCGCGTGGGGGGTGTGCTCCATAACGCCATAATCAATAGAGATATTAGGGCTGGCAAGAAAGGCTTCTTTATGGAGGCGAATAAAGTCGAGATCGCGTTCACTTTGGGCTAAAGCCGCTTCACAGGCGGCTAATATTTGCGGCTGACAATGCACTAATTCTTGCAGGTAGCTCTTGGCATTAAACATAAAAATGCCACTGTTCCAATAATACTCACCACTTGCCACATAATGATTGGCGGTGTCTTGGGCGGGCTTTTCTACAAATTGGCTAACTTCAAACCCAGTGGTATCTGTAATGGCTTCCCCACATTGAATATAGCCATAACCGGTTTCGCCATGGGTGGGTTTAATGCCAAAAGTAACCAGCTTGCCGGCGTTTGCTAGTGGTAGTGCCGCGCGAATGGCAGCCTGAAAAGCCGACGTATCTGTTATCGCATGGTCGGCGGGCAGCGCCAGTATAATAGCATCGGCATCTTCTGCTTTATGTGGCACGGGTGTACAAGCAATCTGTTGTTCGGCATACAAGGCAGCTAGCGCGAGCGCGGGTGCAGTATTACGCCCCTCGGGTTCTAGCATTATTTGCGCCTGTATATCCGGTAATTGTCGTACTTGTTCCGCCGCTAAAAATCGGTGTTCTTCATGACAAATAAGCAGTGGCGTTTGTATGTCTAGCCCTGCTAATCGAGCGAGTGTACTTTGCAGTAGAGAAACGTGCGGCGTGAGTAGAGGCAAAAATTGCTTAGGGTGCTGCTGGCGAGACAGTGGCCAAAGTCGGGTGCCGTGGCCCCCTGCCATAATCACTGGAAATAACATACAGAAACTCTTTTACGTTAAATAACAGAAGATAGGGCCAACATTAGGGTTGGGCCGCTTGCTTACAGCTTACAGCTTAACGCTATCATTATTGATTTCATCTTGCGTTAAATAACGCCATTTTCCTACCGGCACATCTAAGCAGATTTTGCCAATTTGCTCGCGGTGTAAGCTCACCACTTTATTACCCACGGCGGCAAACATGCGCTTTACTTGATGAAAGCGCCCCTCGGTAATGGTTAACCGTACTTCTTTGGCGCCAACTTGCTGTAATTGAGCTGGCAGAGTGAGTTTAGTTTCACCTTGCAATGTTAACCCTTGGCTAAACACTTGAGCGGTGTTGGCTGCCAGCGGGTCTCTTAACTGTACCCGATAGGTTTTGCTACAACCATAATTGGGATGCGTGAGCTGATAAGACCAATGCCCATCATCGGTTAACAGCACCAAGCCTGTGGTATCGGCATCGAGCCTCCCAACTAAGTGTAACTCTGCAGATTCATCCATGGTTAGCCAGTTAAAAATAGACGGATAAGCGCCATCTTTATGGGAGCATAAAGTGCCTGCAGGCTTGTTAAACATAAGATAGCGCGCAGGGCGAGCAACGAGAGGCTGACCTTCTAGGGTAATCTGGTTGTTCTCATGTACTTGCTTGGCGATGTCAGTGATCACTATATTATTCACATAAACCTGACCCGCTGTAATTGTGGCTCTGGCTTGAGTGCGATCTAATGCAGTACTGCGGCAAATAAATTTATCGAGGCGCATTTAATACCTCAAGCTGCATCATGCTAAAAATTGTTCCATCGCTAAATGTGGTATGCCCGCATCCATAAACTCATCACCGTAGGCGGTAAAACCGAGTTTGGCATAAAAGTCGACCGCATGAGTTTGCGCGCCTAAATATACTTTTTGATAGCCTAAGCGTGTGGCTTCGGCCACCAGCGCTTGTACTACTTTGGCACCTAAGCCTTGGCCTCTGTGGCTTTTTAAGATGGCAATACGGCCAATATGACCATCATCTAACATACGGCCAGTTCCCACATATTGGCCGTCTACCGCCACTAGTACCTGTATGGCTGAGTCATCTCGCCCATCAAATTCAAGCGCCAGCGATACCCCTTGCTCTTGCATAAATACTGCCTCGCGAATGGCGCGAATAGCTGGGCTATGGGTGGAGTCGTAAGCCACAATCTGAATATCTGACATAGTGGTCCCTTGGTTAAATAATATTAAAAGTTAAATATTTTTTGCCACAAAGTGCAGGCAAGCGGTAATAAGAGCCAGCTATAACGCAAGCTCAGGGTCATCGCTTAAAAACCAACAGCAAGTATCGGGCTGCTGTTGGTTTTTCTGAAAGCTGACGGCTGATCGCTATAAAATCATTTCTTCTTCTGCATAGCCGCAGCCAGTGCCGCCCCCATGGCGCCTTGTGGTGCAGCGGGCTCGCGACGAGCAGGGCGCTGATTGCTTTGCGGTCGCGCAACATTGGTTTTGCGGCTACTGTTGTGATCTGGGCGAGCTTGGTTGCCATTGCCGTGTTCGGCAGCGGTTTGTTCTAGGCGCATGGTTAATGCAATACGTTTGCGTGCTAAGTCCACTTCCATGACTTTAACTTTAACAATATCACCGGCTTTAACCACTTCGCGGGGGTCTTTAATAAAACGGTCGGTGAGCGCCGAAATATGCACTAGCCCGTCTTGATGTACGCCAATATCCACAAAGGCACCAAAGTTAGTGACGTTGGTCACCACTCCTTCTAGCAGCATATCGGGTTCAAGATCGCTTGGTTTTTCAACGCCTTCCATAAAGCGAGCGGCTTTAAACTCGGGGCGCGGATCGCGCCCTGGCTTATCTAGCTCTTTTAGAATGTCTTGTACCGTGGGCAAACCAAAGTCGGCGTCTGTGTAGTCTTGCGGGTTAAGTGACTGTAATAAAAGACTATTACCAATAATGCTCGGCACAGCTTGCTGTTGCTGCTCAACAATGCGCTTAACAACGGGGTAAGCCTCTGGGTGGACGGCTGAGGCATCAAGCGGGTTTTTACCGTCACGAATGCGTAAAAAGCCGGCACATTGCTCATAGGCTTTTGGCCCCAAACGCGGCACTTTTAACAGTTGTTTACGCTCGGTAAAAATACCGTGCTCGTTACGATAAGCCACAATATTGTTGGCCAAGGTAGGAGTCAGGCCCGACACACGAGTTAGCAAAGGCGCCGAGGCCATGTTGACGTCTACGCCCACGGCGTTCACACAGTCTTCTACTACCGCATCTAGGTTACGCGCCAGTTGGGTTTGTGACACATCGTGCTGATATTGGCCCACACCAATACTTTTAGGGTCGATTTTTACTAATTCAGCCAGCGGGTCTTGCAGACGGCGGGCAATGGAGACAGCACCGCGCAGTGACACATCTAAATCGGGAAATTCATTGGCCGCCAGCTCAGAGGCAGAATACACAGAGGCACCGGCTTCGCTAACCACTATTTTTTGCAGCTTTAGCTCGGGCGCTTGTTTCATTAAAGTTTCAACTAAGCGCTCAGTTTCGCGAGAAGCGGTGCCGTTGCCGATACTGATTAAGCTCACCTGATGAGCGCGACATAAGGCGTCCAGAGAGCGTAAACTTTGCTCTACTTTCTTAAAGGGTTCAAACGGATAAATAGTATCTTGCGCCAATAACTTACCTGTGCCATCAACCACCACCACTTTTACCCCGGTACGAATACCCGGATCTAGCCCCATGGTCACGCGCGCACCTGCGGGAGCTGCCATGAGTAAGTCTTGCATATTAAGGCCAAATACCTTGATGGCTTCTACTTCTGCGCGCTCGCGGGCTTGGCCGAGTAATTCGGTTTCCATTTGCAGCGACAGCTTCACACGCCAGGTCCAGCTAACAACGCTCGCCAACCAAGTATCAGCGGCGCGATCTTGGTGTTGCCAATCGATTAAACGACTAATAATGGCTTCACAAGGATGGCTGCTCGCTTGGGTGTCTACTACCAAGCTTAAGCTAAGCACGCCTTCGTTACGGCCGCGTAACATGGCCAGTAAACGATGCGAAGGTACACGGCTAATGGGCTCTTGATGCTCAAAATAGTCTTTAAATTTAGCGCCTGTTTGCTCTTGCCCCGCGCTTACGCGAGATTGTAATTGTCCGTGCTCTTGTAAATATTGGCGCACGGCGTCTAGCACATCTGCCTGTTCGGCAAAGCGCTCCATTAAGATATATTTAGCGCCATCTAAGGCGGCTTTCTCATCGGCTATGCCCGCTTCTGCATTAATAAAATCGGCTGCTAGGCGCTGCGGATCTTGGTTGGGGTTGTTAAATAGCGAGTCTGCTAGTGGCTGTAAACCGGCTTCTTTGGCTATTTGCCCTTTGGTGCGTCGTTTTGGTTTGTAGGGCAGATATAAATCTTCGAGCCGGGTTTTGGTGTCGGCGGTTAATAACTCTTTTTGTAGGGCGTCGGTGAGCTTACCTTGTTCGGTAATGGAATTGATGATCACACCCCGTCTGTCTTCTAGCTCACGCAAATATCCGAGCCGACTTTCTAGGTTACGCAGTTGGGTATCATCTAAACCGCCTGTGGCTTCTTTTCGATAACGTGAAATAAAGGGCACGGTGGCGCCTTCATCGAGTAGCTTTACTGCCGCATCGACTTGCTGTTGCGATACGGCCAGTTCGGTGGCCAAGGCACGGTTTATATTTGTCATCAATAAAAGCTCCGGGCAGCATGCGTGCTACCAAAATGAAAAGGCGTACTAGCTAGACTAGATAAGTATTTAAATAAGCTATTAAGGCAAAGTTGAGCCAGTATGCGCTTATTATGGAACAGAAGTGTGTTGCAAAGAAGAGGGAGCCCTTAGGGAGCTGTCAGCTTTAAGCTGTAAGCGGTCAGATAAAAACAAACCCCGGGCTTTAGCTGCGGGTTATGCGCAGTAAAATATTTTTGTTCAGTAGCTGAATGCTTAAAGCTGACCAGAGGGCGAAGCCAGACAACAAAAAGGGACCCTAGGGTCCCTTTGTTTATACTCGCTTAATAAGGTTAAGCGATATTACTGTAGGGCGCTAACGCGCTCTTGCAGCTTGGTGTCGGTTTGAATGCGCGATGCGATAGCGTTATAGGTGAGGGCATCCAAATTATGTTCTTTTACAGCGTCCAGCATTTGCTCTTGTGCTTGCATTTGTAACTGCTGGGCTTTTTGTTGATCCGTTTCTTCATTCAGTTTTTTCGTAAACTCGTCACGTACTTTAGCCACATCTTGATTAGCGGCAACAAACTTTTTCAAATCACCATCTGTGATGGGGCCTGCTTGTTGGCCTGGTGCAGCTTGTTGAGTAGGAGCACCATTTTGCTGTGCGGGTG
The DNA here is from genome assembly GCF_017498065.1 of Oceanisphaera pacifica. Taxonomy (GTDB): domain Bacteria; phylum Pseudomonadota; class Gammaproteobacteria; order Enterobacterales; family Aeromonadaceae; genus Oceanimonas; species Oceanimonas pacifica. Next base: position 124,266 of record NZ_JAGDFX010000008.1, read on the forward strand.
CTGAAGCAGGGGCCTGTGCCATAACGGCTGTGGCGCCCATACCAAAAGTGGCAAAGGTGATAGCAGTGGTGAGTGTCTTAAGCTTATTCATAATAAAAACTCCTATTATTAAACAGTCAGTTAATAGGTTGCAGAAGCTGTGCCAACTTTTTGTTTTCTAGTTAAATCTTTGAAATGTAAGTGTTTTGTTGTTTTTAGTGACAGTGTGGCTAAGTCGAGTGGTGTTTTTTATCGATTATTGTGTGTATAAATTACACATGAGAAAAAAGTATCCGTTTAAAAACAACACACCTGCCATTGAGCCAACCCCCAACACTGACCGCAAATGGGGCGTGAGTGGGTTGCAGCGTACGCTGTTAATCTTTGTCGTATTGCCGTTGGTCTTACTCACCGCGCTGGGTATTCGCTTTGGGCTGGGGCAGGCTAATCAATTTCAAGAGCAACGTCTTAAAAACGATCTTGAGTTGGTCGGGCGTGCCATTAGCATTCCGGTGGGCACCGCCTTAAACAAGGGCGATCTCGATGCCGTGGAGCTGGCGTTAGAATCGGTATTTGTGCTGGGTGAAATATATGGCGCCTCGGTATTTGATGTAGATGGCAACCGTGTTGCGTCGGCAGGGGTAACAGAAACCGATTTAACCCGCTCTATTATTCCTGAGCGCATTCGCACCACGGGCCAAGGGCAAGAGGCTTTTAGTCGTGTTAAAGGGCGTAATGTGTTTTCCCATTTTCAGCCATTGTTTGATACTGCTGGCCATATACAAGGTTTGGTGCAAATTACCCGCCGCGCCAGTGACTTTGGTCGGGCTCTTGAGCAACTCACCATTATCGCTTGGGCGTTATGGGGCGTGTTTAGTTTAGTGATACTCGCCAGTGTACTACTGGGGCATTATGGCGGCGTGGGGCGCTATGTTGATAAGTTGCTGGCGCACATGCGTCGCGTGGCCGACGGTGATTTATCTCATCGGGCGGCATTAAATGGGCCTAAAGAAGTGGCCAGTTTAGCGAATGGGTTAAACCAAATGTTAGACAGCATAGAGCAGGCGCACAGAGAGTTAGATGCCCACCGTGCGGCAGAAACCCAATTAGTGGCACGGCTAAAAGATAACGAAAAAATGGTGGCTATTGGCAGCATGGCGCAAGGCATTGCCCATGAACTGGGGGCACCACTGAGTGTGATTGATGGCCGAGCGCGACGCCTAGAGCGGGTGGGAACTTTAAATGAGCAACAACAACGTAACTTAGGGGGTATTCGCTCTCAGGTTGATAGGCTCACCCGCACCGTACGCCAGCTACTAGATTATTGTCGCCCCGCTGCCACTCAGCCTCGCAAGTTAACCGTAAATGCCTTAATACAAGATGTACTTGCTGCTATTGCGCCTGAGTTTGAAGCTAAAGGTTGCCAGTTAAGTACCCAGTTACCCGAGCGTCTGCCCGATGTATTGGCCGATGCGGGTCGCTTAGAGCTGGCATTACTTAATTTATTACGTAATGCCCTGCAGGCCGCCGAAGGTGATATTGGAGTTTGGGTGGCCGCAAATAGCCAATGGCTGGTGATCCGCATTATTGATGATGGCCATGGCTTGCCCGAAGACTGCGCGCCCGCTCAGCTGACCGAGCCCTTTTTTACCACTAAATCACCCGGCGAAGGCACCGGCCTAGGATTGGCGATTGTGCAAGCCGTAGCTGAAGAGCAGGGCGGTTATTTTGCCTTAAGTAATCACCCAGACGGCGGTTGTGAAGCCTGTTTAATGTTGTCACTGGCTCCCGCGAATAAGAAGGAGGCATAAGCATGAAAGAGGCGCAATATATTCTGCTGGTTGAAGACGACAGTGGCTTGCGAGAGCTGTTGCAAGAAGAGCTAGAGGCGGAAGGCTATAGTGTGACCGCCTGTGGCGATGCCGAGCAAGGCTTGGCATTATTACAACGTCACCCTCCAGATTTATTGATCAGCGACTTGCGCTTGCCCGGAGCGAATGGTTTAAGTTTGCTACCAGCACTTAGTGGCAATGATATTTTGCCTGCGGTGTTAATTATTACCGCCTTTGGCTCGGTACAACAGGCGGTTAAAGCGCTGCAAGCCGGGGCTGATGATTTTTTAACTAAGCCATTAGAGATGGATCATTTCTTACTTACTGTGGCTAAGTTATTAGAAAATCGTCGATTGCGTAGTGAAGTGCAGCATTATCGCAGTTTGCTCGCAATAGAGCAGTTTAATGGCATTATTGGCCAAAGCTCGGCCATGGCGCAGTTGTTTCATCAAATTCGCCAAATTGCCTCCGCCGACGGCCCAGTATTAGTACAAGGTGAAAGTGGCACCGGTAAAGAGTTAGTGGCGCGCGCCTTACATGATCAAAGTGCTCGCAGCCAGGGGCCTTATATGGTGGTGAACTGTGGTGGTATTCCCAGTGAGCTAATGGAAAGCGAGTTTTTTGGTCATGCAGCGGGCGCTTTTACCGGCGCGCGTACTCAGCGAGCCGGCTTATTTCAACAAGCTAATGGTGGCACCTTATTACTGGACGAGCTAGGTGAAATGCCACTTACCTTGCAGGCCAAATTGCTGCGCGTGCTGCAAGATGGCAAGGTGCGGCCTGTGGGGAGCGATCATGAAATTCAGCTAGATGTGCGCATTATCGCCGCCACTAACCGCAACTTAACCGAGGCGGTGAGTGATGGCAGCTTTCGGGAAGACTTATTTTATCGCCTAGAAACTTTTGCTCTGCAAGTACCGCCCTTGCGTGCGCGGGGTGATGATATACAGCGGTTAATTGGCTTCTTTTTAACGCAGTTTAATGCACGCCAACAGCGCCATGTAAAAGGCTTTAGCGATGAAGCACTGGCATTGCTGCAAGCGTATCCATTTCCGGGCAATGTGCGTGAGCTACAAAATGCGGTAGAGCGCGCCGCTACCTTTACGGACAGCCCATTAATTGAGCCACACCATTTACCGCAGCGCATTTGCCAGCAAGCCGAGCCGGCATTATCGGGCGAGTTTGGGGTACTGGAATCAAGTGCGGCTCAAGCAGTCTGTGATGAAGACGTCGATAGTATGGCAACGCTTGAGACCATACAGCGGGAGTATATTCACCGAGTGCTTGCCGCAACCGGCAATAATAAACGCCGCGCCGCCGATATTCTCGGCATCACCCGCCGCACCCTGTATCGTTGGATAGAATAGGCCTTTCGGCAGCCATCAGCTTTAAGCGGTCAGCTGTCAGCTAAAGATAGAGCCAAATCGAGATCCTAAAGCGAGCTCAGGAAGACGGCAAAACGGCTAACTTTGTAGATTGGCGCTTTAGCTGTTGTTTTTAACTGATCGCTTATAGCTGACAGCTTACGGCTGCCCGAAGGGCTGATATTGAATTTTATTCACATACCACTCTTTAATGCCTGATGGCGTTTGCACCAAGACTTCGTCGTCTACTTGCTTGCCAATGAGTGCGCGGGCCATGGGGGAGTTGATGGTAATGTAGTTATTTTTAGGATCGATTTCATCCGTGCCCACAATGCGATAGCGCACTATGTCACCCGCGTCATTTTCCAGCTCAACCCAAGCGCCAAAAAACACCTTGCCGTCTTGGCGTGGGTCATAATCAACAATTTGTAGGGCGTCTAGACGCTTCATTAAAAAGCGTACCCGGCGGTCAATTTCTCTAAGACGCTTCTTGCCATAAATGTATTCAGCGTTCTCACTTCGGTCACCGAGTGCCGCCGCTTCCGATACCGCTTGGGTGACGGCGGGGCGTTCCACTTTCCACAGCTCTTTTAACTCTTCATCCAGTTTATGCCAGCCGGCGCGGGTGATCAGGTTGGTTTTCATCCGTTTTCATCTCGTTAATGGCCAAACAAATAGAGCAACATTGTGGCTGAGCAGGACAGAAGAAGAAAGTACCTCAGCGGCTTTGAGGCATTTCTCCGTCGGCTTGGCGTGTTATTAGCCTAAATGATCCAGTGGTAGGGCGGTTTCGTGTTTAATACGTCGTAGCACAAAGCTTGAGCGTACGCCGGTTACGCCGCTTAAGCGGGTGAGTTTGCCCAGTAAAAACTGCTGGTAATGCTCCATATCACGCACTATCACTTTTAGCTGATAATCGGCTTCCGTGCCTGTGACTAAGTCACATTCTAATACTTCCGAAAAATCATGAATGGCGGCGTCAAAATTTTCAAATCGCTCAGGGGTGTGCCGATCAAGTGAAATATGAATATAGGCTTGTAAGCTTAAGCCCAGTTGCTGGGCGTTGAGTAAGGTCACATGATCGGCAATTAAGCCGGCATCTTCTAATGCTTTTACTCGCCGAGAACAAGGCGAGGGCGATAAGCCGATACGCTCGGCCAGTTCAAGGTTGCTAATACGGCCATTGCGTTGCATTAGCTCTAAAATACGTCGATCGGTTCGGTCGAGTTGCACGAGATTGCTCAAGGTTATTGCCTAATGAAATTATTTTTTGTTATGGAGATTATAAGGGGTGAATTATTGCTAATAAAGTGTCATCTACCCTTTTATTAGCAACCACTCACCCTAAGTGTTGAGCTATGATAGTTCCATCTTCTGGAGACAAACAGACCGATACCTTCGGAGCCTGTTGCTCACTAATTTAAAAGATTGGTAAGCGCCACAAAGGCTGCATTTTAAGAAAATGTTAGGCTGGGAGCAGGGCCACAAGCCCAATGCATAAGATACGCCCAAGAGGCACAGACAACGGCAAGACCGATAAAAAGAGCACCTTAAGGTGCTCTTTTTTATGGCTGGCAGTGGCGTGTTTAACTTATCTGCCTGAGTATTTTAACTGACGGCTATGTGAATTGTTGTTAGTTAATAATACCGCATGCCATGCGAGCGCCGCCACCGCCTAAGGGTTTTGGGGTATCGCTAAAGTTATCGCCGTTGGCGTGTAGCATAATAGCATGGCCCTGAATTTCGGTGATTGCGGTTAACTTTGGGGCTAAAACCGGGGTCTTGGCATGGCCTTCGTTATCCACATACAGGGCGGGTAAGTCCCCTAAGTGGCCATTTACATCATAAGGACCTAAATGTTGGCCTGTGTCTGTGGGATCAAAGTGGCCACCTGCAGCACCTGCGGGTACCACTTGGCCATTATCTTTCGTTTTAGGCCCACAGTCTGGGTGCTGATGCACATGAAAACCATGTAAGCCTGGGGTTAATCCCGATAGTTGGGGGGTAAACAATAAGCCGTAATCGGTTTCACTGACCGCAATGGTCCCCAACTCAAGGGTAGTGCCTTGCTCATCCACCTGGTGAACGTCAATATCTACGTTTTTAGCAAAGGCTGAACCACTAATGGTTGCTGCTAAAATAGTGGTCGTTAATAAAGCATGCTTCATTTTAAAACTCCTATTTTATCAAGTAGTTTCGTCAACTAAGCTTAGAGCAAGCCCCACCAATATTCGACCCTTGTGACGGTATAAGCCAGATCTGCTAAATAATGCGCGCTGTCGTTTGCTTGGTAATAAGAATGGCAATGGATTTAGAAGTAGGGGTGTCTGAGCCCTCACCCACGCTGTGTAATGGCACCAAAGGATTGGTTTCTGGGTAGTAAGCCGCCACGTTACCCGGCGGAATATCATAGGCAACGATTTTAAAGCCACCAACTTTACGCTCCACATTATCTAACCAAATACTGCTTAACTCGACCCAATCGCCGGCTTTAAGCCCGCGGCGCTTAATTTCAATTGGGTTCATAAACAGCACCATGCGTTGACCATAAACCCCACGGTAACGATCATCCATACCATAAATAGTGGTGTTGTACTGATCGTGAGAGCGCAGCGTTTGTAAGGTAGAAAGCACACCTGCTGCTTTGGCGGTAATCGCCTCGGGAATTAACTGACTTGGCAGAGGATCGGCGCCAAAGTTGGCTTTGCCATTGGCGGTTTGCCATTGATAACGGGCGGCACTGTTGCCTAAATAAAAGCCGCCCGGCTGGGTTAGCCTTTCATTTATGTTTTCAAAGCCGGGTAGGGTGGCGGCAATATGCTCACGAATTAAATTATAATCTTGTGCTAAGGCGAGCCAGTTAAGTGGCTTGCTGCCTAAGGTAGCCTGAGCAATACCGGCAACAATGGCGGTTTCTGAGCGCAGGTGTGGGCTATTAGGCTTGGCCACGCCCTCAGAGGCATGCACCATGCTAAATGAGTCTTCCACGGTAATAAATTGTGAGACACCGTCTTGCATATCTCGCTCGGTACGCCCAAGGCAGGGTAAGATCAGCGCGGTTTTACCGGCCATAATATGGCTGCGATTCAGCTTGGTACTAATTTGTACTGTGAGATCGCAGTTTGCCAAGGCTTGTGCGGTGGCCTGGGTATCGGGTGCAGCCGCGGCAATGTTGCCACCGAGGGCGATAAAGACCTTAGATTGACCGTCCAACATGGCCTGAATAGCAGCCACGGCATTATGACCGTGCTGGCGTGGCATAGGCTGGTTAAAGTGTTGCTCCATGCTATCTAAAAAGGCGGCGCTGGGTTGTTCATTAATACCCACGGTTCTATTGCCTTGCACGTTGCTATGGCCACGTACTGGGCATAAACCGGCACCCGTTTTGCCTAGTTGGCCGCATAACAGCTGTAAGTTGGTCATTTCCCGAATGGTGGCCACTGAATGTGTATGTTGGGTAATGCCCATGGCCCAAGTGATGATCACGCGTTTGGCGCCGGCGTACACAGTTGCTGCCTGAGTTATTTGCGCTTGCGTTAGGCCAGACTGCGCTATAATTTGCTGCCATGGCGTGGCATCTACTTGTGCTAAATAGGCGGTGAGCCCTTGTGTATGCTCGGCAATAAAGTCGCGGTCAAAAATGCCGGCTTTACCTTCCGCTAACGCGGCCTTATCCCACGCCAGTAATTGCTTTACCATACCGCGTACCGCGGCCATATCTCCACCTAAGCGCGGACAAAAGTAATGGCTAGAAATGCGCGAGTCTGATGTTGTTAGCATATCTATTGGGCTTTGCGGATCAGCAAATCGCTCTAAACCTCGTTCTTTTAGGTTATTAAAGCTAACAATGGCGGTGCCATTACGGGCCGCGTTACGTAGACTGTGTAACATGCGAGGGTGATTCGTACCTGGGTTTTGACCAAACACAAAAATAGCATCGGCGTGGTCAAAGTCTTTTAATGTCACTGTTCCTTTGCCAACACCAATCGCTTGGGTAAGGGCAACGCCGCTGGCTTCGTGACACAGGTTTGAGCAATCGGGAAAATTATTAGTTCCAAAACTGCGGCCAAATAACTGATAAAGATAAGCGGCTTCGTTGCTGGCGCGACCTGAGGTGTATAGCTCTAACTGGTTAGGATGTTCAAGCGCATGTAAGTGACGGGCAATTAATGCAAAGGCATCCGGCCAAGTAATAGGCTGATAATGATCGGTGTCTCGATTAAGCACCATGGGCTGTTCGATACGACCTTGGTACTCCAAAAAGTAATCACTTTGACGCTGTAAATCGCTAAGGGAGTGCTGAGCAAAAAAAGCCGGTGTAACCTGCTTTTTAGTGGCCTCCCAACTAATGGCCTTAGCGCCGTTTTCACAAAACGAAAAATGCTTACCTGGCTCGTCTCCCCACGCACAGCCGGGGCAGTCGAATCCTTTTACCTTATTCGCTCGTAATAAATTACGAACATTGGCTGCCGGCTGCTTGCTCCCCAACACAAAACGCGTGGTAGAAGATAAGGCGCCCCAGCCACCCGCTGCGCCTTGATAGGGTTTAATTTTTTTTGACATAACTATCTTCCGCTACGGTTGCTGGCTGGCATAAAAAGATACCACTCAGCCAAATAAATGAATAATAAGAGTCTAGACAGCGGATGAGCGAGGATCTAATTGAAAAAACTGATAGCAAGATAGATATTGTTTATCAACTATAAAGTTAATCATCTTTTTTATTGATGAAAAAGGGAGTGCCATGGACATAAAGCAGCTGCATTATCTGTGTGCCTTAGCTAAAACGCGCCATTTTGGGCGTGCGGCTCAGGCTTGCCATATTACTCAACCCACGCTGTCGATGCGTATCAAGCAACTCGAAACTGAATTGGGCGTGTTATTAATTCACCGTGGCAAGCAGTTTGAAGGTTTTACCCCAGAAGGCGAGCGAGTATTGGCACAAGCGCGCGTGTTGTTAAGCCATTACGATAACCTCAAGTTAGAGGTGGCAGCCATGAAGGGCAGCCTAACCGGCACAGTGCGCTTAGGGTTAGTACCGCTAAGTTGTATGGATTTAAGCCCCATATTGGCGCGTTTACATCAGCGTTATACGAGCTTAAATTTTGAAATTAATGACATGACGGCAGATGATATTTTACAAGGTCTAGAAAATAACAGCTTAGACATAGGTGGCGGTTTTTTTGAGCCAGACGTGTTAGCCAAGCTAACAAGTTTAGCGCTACCAGAACAAGGTGTGGTGCTTGCTTTTGCTGCATCTTGGGGTAAGCAGATACCTAACTGCCCTACGGTATTTGATCTTGCCAAATTGGCGGTGTGCTTACCTAAAGAAGGGATGTATTTTAGGCGTTATCTCGACACTATTTTTGCCCAACAGGGGATAACACTTCAGCCTGTGCTGTCTTCTAATTCGGTCTATCGCTTAATGCGAGCAGTGCACTCGGGTCTTGGTTGTGCGCTTATTCCGGCGGGTAGTGTGTTATTTACTGAATTGCCAGGTGTTGAAACGCGACCACTAGTATTACCCGCTATGGCAAGAACCGGCGCTTTGGTGATGCGCAATGATGATCAGGCAAGCGTGCTAGCTAAAGGCTTCTTTGAGGCGGCTAGGGATTATTGGCATTTATCGAATCAATTCCACATAAACCATTAAGCTGTTCTATGCTTAACAATTAGCTTTTAGTACTAGAGGGGAGTGAGCAAGTCCTTGCTCACTTAATGACAGGCAGCCATACAATAATAACAGTGAGCACGGATATGCGACGGCAATATAATCAGGATGATTCATTGCGCACTGTAGTCGATATAACTGCCCAAGATTTAGGGGGGTATGATTGGCGACAATTGTGCGAACGGGCCGCAGAATGCGCGAATGCGGAGGCTGCTTGTTTTGCTTTTTGTCAGGCAAGTGAAACTGCGCCCTCGTTAGCCATGGGGCGGCATTGGCCCATTACTATTAGACCGAGCTTAACGGAGTATCGCGATATTTGGCAACAAGAACGCTTTTATCAGTCGGTTATTAAGCTGAGTAAAGGGTTGGCTGGATATTATTTAGCGGTGCCCATTCAACGCGGCGCCCTCAGTGGCTTGTTATTACTTAAGTATGCAAACAGTAGCCAGGTGCTAAGTGGCTCTCAGCGGCAATGGTTAGATATTTTAGCGGTGCAGGGCGCCTTGCTATGGGGTGAGCGCCACGGAAGCCTGCGCCAGCATAGGCGTGAGGGAGCAACACGGCGCTTATTGAGTCGCCTTAAAGTGATCTTTGACCACGTGCCTATTCCTATTAATGTGTTTAATACGGACGGCAAATGTGTGCTGTGGAACCGTGAGTGTGAAAGGATATTTGGTTGGAGTTTTGAAGAGGTTAGGCAGCATCCTGAGCCCATCAGTTTGTTCTACCCTGATCCGATAGAGCAACAGCAAGTAAAAATGGCATTTAAGGAGCACAGTAGTTCTCGATTTCGCGAGTGGCACCCAAGTAATAGAGCTGGCGATAAGCTAACAGTGTTGTGGGCCAATATTATACTGTTAAACAACGATATGCTGTCAGTCGGTCATGATATTAGTAAGCAAAAAGAAATGAACCGTCGCCAGCTGCTAGCGGCCAGTGTCTTTGAGTCGAGTTACAATGGCATTATGATCATTGATCTCGACCATAATATTACCCATATCAACCCAGCATACACGCGTATTACAGGGTATTCGCTTGCGGAGTCGGTGGGGCGCCTGCCTAATTTTCTACAAAATAATCATCTTGATGATGCACTTTATCAAGAGCTCTGCCAGCATTTTAAAGAGCATGAACACTGGCAAGGTGAGCTCTCAGCACTGCGTAAAAATGGTGAAACCTATGCACTATTATTAGCTATTTCTAAAGTAAAAGATGAGCATAATCAGCCGCTTAATTACGTTGCTATATTTTCCGATATTACTTATTTAAAAAATCATGAAGCTGAATTGAAGCATCAAGCTTGCCACGATGTATTAACGGGTGTGCCCAACCGGTTACTGTTTGGTGAGCTATTAGAGCAAGCGATTTCGGCAGCTGAGCGCCATCAAGGGCAGCTTGCGGTTTGTTATCTTGATTTAGATGGCTTTAAGTTGGTGAATGATAATTTAGGCCATGCTGCGGGTGATAAATTATTGGTTGAGATCAGTCGTCGTTTAGGAGGCGTAACCCGAAGCTGTGATGCCATGGCGCGTTTAGGAGGAGATGAGTTTGCGCTCTTGTTTACTGAGTTACACAGCAGCTTAGAATGCGATGAAATATTAACGCGGGTACAGAGTATTATTCACCAACCATTTGAGCTAGAAGGGCAAGAGGTTCAGGTTTCAGCCAGTATTGGGGTTGCCTTATACCCACAAGATGCCAACGAAGCGGAGTTACTACTACGATATGCCGACCAAGCTATGTATCAAGCGAAACGTTTAGGTAAACATACTCATGTGTTTTTTGATGCCAAGCTGCATCTGCAAGAACAAGATCGTAGATTACAATTATCACGGATTAAAAGCGCCTTTCAGCAAGGTGAATTGCTGCTTTATTATCAACCCACTATTGATCTTTTTAATCGTCAAGTGATAGGGCTTGAAGCTTTATTGCGTTGGCACGACCCCAAACGGGGCTTACTTACGCCCTCTGAATTTTTGCCGGCCCTGGTGGGGACGAGTTTAGAGTTTGAGTTGGGGATGTGGGTCATTGAGCAAGTACTGAGCCAAATGACAATATGGAGCCAACAAGGGCTGTTATTTAAGGTGAGCTTTAATGTGAGCCGTGGCCAGCTGATGCATGGTAATTTTAGTCATGAGTTAGGTCGCTTATTGGCCAAGTATCCTTTAGTTCAGCCCTCGTTATTAGAGCTGGAGTTTCAAGAGTGCGCGGTGTCGGCAGATATTAATGCGGCAGTGGCGGTGTTACAAGGTTGCCGCCAGCTAGGAATTTGTGTGTCGTTAGATAACTTTGGTACTGGGTATGCCTCCTTAAGTCATCTTAATCAGTTACCTGTCACTACCTTAAAGATAGACCGCAGTTTTATTACCAATCTGCTCTCTAATGCCCATGACGTCAGTATGGTTGAAAGTGTGGTGCAATTAGCATCAGCACTAAAAATGACGGTAACAGCGAAAGGAGTAGAGTCAGTGGAACAAGGGACGCGTTTACAACAGCTAGGCTGTCGGTATGTGCAGGGGTATGGTATTTCTCAGCCATTACCTCCAGAGCAGGTATTAGATTGGCTAAACCAATGGAATAGCCAACCAGAAAATGCCAACCATAAAAAAGGGTGAGACTAAGCTCACCCTGTTAGCATCAACTCATTAAAAGAGTATTACAGCTGTGGCCCTGCGGCTATTAGTGCTTTACCTTCAGGGGTGTCGGTAAATTTATCAAAGTTATCAACAAAGAGTTGTGCCAGGTTTTGGGCTTTCTCGTCCCACTGGCTTGGGTCTGCATAGGTATTACGAGGGTCTAAAATAGACGTATCTTCTACCCCTGCCAAATGAGTGGGTACGGCAACATTAAAGTAAGGTAGTTCTACAAATTCGGCATCTTCGATAGAGCCATCTAAAATGGCGTTAATAATAGCGCGAGTGGCTTTAATAGAAATACGCTTGCCTGTGCCGTTCCAACCGGTATTCACTAAGTAAGCTTGAGCTCCTACCGCATCCATTCGTTTCGCCAGTACTTCAGCATACTGAGTGGGGTGCAAGCTTAAGAAAGCAGCACCAAAGCAGCTAGAAAAAGTAGGAGTAGGTTCGGTAATACCGCGCTCGGTACCGGCCAATTTGGCAGTAAAACCAGATAAAAAGTGATACTGAGCTTGCTCACGAGTGAGTTTGCTCACTGGCGGTAGTACACCAAAGGCATCAGCGGTTAAGAAAATGACTTTTTTAGCGTGCCCTGCTTTAGAGACCGGCTTAACAATATTATCAATGTGATAAATAGGGTAAGAGACACGGGTATTCTCGGTTTTACTACCGTCGTCAAAATCAACAGTACCGTCTGCTAATACAGTCACGTTTTCGAGTAGTGCGTCACGACGAATGGCAGCGTAGATTTCGGGCTCGTTTTCTTTACTCAACTTGATGGTTTTGGCATAGCAGCCGCCTTCAAAGTTGAACACGCCATCGTCATCCCAACCATGCTCGTCATCACCAATCAATGCGCGATTAGGGTCGGTTGACAGGGTCGTTTTACCGGTACCCGATAGGCCAAAGAACACGGCTACATCACCGTCTTTGCCTACGTTGGCAGAACAATGCATAGAGGCAATACCTTTTAGCGGTAATAGGTAGTTCATCATAGAGAACATACCTTTTTTCATTTCGCCGCCATACCAAGTACCACCAATTAACTGAATACGCTCGGTGAGGTTAAAGGCGACAAAGTTTTCGCTGTTTAGGCCCTGTTCTTTCCAGTTTGGGTTGGTGCATTTAGCGCCATTCATCACTACAAAGTCAGGTACAAAGCTCGCTAATTCGTCTTCATTAGGGCGCACAAACATATTTTTTACAAAGTGCGCTTGCCACGCGACTTCAGTAATAAAACGAACGGCTAAGCGGGTATCAGGGTTAGCGCCGCAAAAAGTGTCAATAACAAATAACCGCTTGCCAGATAGCTGCTCTGTCACCACGCCTTTTAGCGCGGCCCAGGTGTCTTGGCTCATGGGCTTATTATCGTTTTTGCCTTGGTCCGCCCACCATACAGTATCGCGAGTAATGTCGTCGCGTACTATGTATTTATCTTTGGGAGAGCGGCCAGTAAAAATACCGGTATCAACGGCAACGGCACCTAGGCTGGTTTCGACCCCTTTTTCATAGCCGGTTAAATCAGCTTGGGTTTCTTCAATAAATAGCTGTTCGTAAGAGGGGTTATGCAAGATCTCATTTGCATTGTGAATACCGTATTCAGAAAGGCCGAGCTGCTGTGCCTTGGATGTCATTGTTATCTCCAAAAAGAGCGAATGGTTACGCATGGATAAGATTGTGATGTATTAGGCAAGATTAGCAGCAAAGCAGATTTATTTAGGGGATCAAGGTCAAAATTTAGAGTTTTGCATGGGTAATTAATCTAAAAAGGGGCACAAAGCCCCTTTGTATTGTCAACGATGTTAGTGGATTGTCGGTGGTGTTTTGAAGAGATTTTGCACGTCTGCTGGATTAAAATGGTAGTTTTGACCACAATAATCGCAGTTCATCTCGATTTTCCCTACTTCGGTAACCACATCGGTTGCTTCTGCTTCACCTAATTGTAGCAAGGCTTGTTCACATTTTTCACGAGAGCAGCCGCAGTGAAAGCTGACCGGTTGTGGATCAAAAACCCGTACCGCGTCTTGATGATACAATCGGTAGAGAATTTCATGCGCATCTAGGCCGAGCAGCTCTTGAGCTTTAATGGTGTGAGTGAGTGCTTCTAAGTGCTCAAAATCACCTTCTTGGGCATTAGGCAGCGCTTGTAGCAAGATACCGGCACACTGAGGCTGTTCTTGTTCGGGGTCGGTAAACAGCCAAATGCGCGTCTTAAGTTGTTCAGACTGAGCAAAGTAGTCTTCTATGCTTTTGCTAAGAGAGCCTTGGCTCAGCTCTACAATGCCCTGATAACGCTCGCCATCATTGGGAGTGATGGTGATGGCTAAATAGCCCTTACCCATCAGCTCAGCTAAATTATCAGAATCAGGGAGCTCACCTTCCCAACGTGCTATGCCGCGTAACTGTTGGTTATTATCGCCATTAACCACAGCCAAAGAGACGGGCCCGTCGCCTTGCAGTTGTACGTTAATGTGACCTTCAAATTTGAGTGTTGCCGTGAGCAGGCTGGTGGCTGTTAATAACTCACCAAGTAGTCGTTGCACGGGGGCGGGGTAATCTTGAGATGCCAGTATTTGCTGATAACTTTGTTGCAGCTGTACCAGTTCGCCGCGCACTTCATAGTTGTCAAACAGGTAGCGGTGCAATGTATCTATTTGTTGAGTCATAAAATCCTGTCTCGGCCTAGGGCTCTTGGTTTAATGCTAAAAGGTTCTACTTATACAAGTATATCTTAAATATGGGGACAAGATCCCGACTAACAAGAGCATGTGCGCTATACGTTGTAGCTTATGCTCTGGACTTTTTCTTTAGCTGATAGCTTACGGCTTCAAGCTTACCGCTCCCCGCTGTACGCCTTACGTAAAGGCATTCTGCTGTTTTATGTCGTATAGCGTATGGCGTATCACGTACAGCTTTGTTTGGTTATTCTTGCCCATGTTTAATTTTTAGCAAAGAGCGGCGTTCTTTTTTATCGGGCTTGCGCTGCGGGCTGGGTGCAAACTGACTATTGAGCTTGCGCGCTGCGGCATTTTGTTCACGCTTTTTAAGGCTCTCTGGGGTTTCTTGATATAGCAGCTGGGCTTGCTCGGCTTTGCCTCTGTGCTCTGATAACTTAAGTATCTGTACTTCTTTTTCATCGTGCCCTTGGCGCACACGAACTAAAGCGCCCACTTCTATGACTTTGCTGGGTTTGCTGCGTTGGCCATTATAATGCACTTTGCCACCATCAATCATGGTGCGAGCTAGGCTGCGGGTTTTATAAAAGCGGGCCGCCCAGAGCCATTTATCTAGGCGAACGCCAGCAGTCACTTCCTTCATGATTTTTCGCTCTGTAATCTGGAACTATGATAAGCGGATGATAGCAGATGCGAAAGCGTGAGGTTTAGTCATGCTGACATAATAGTGACCTAAGATGCTATTCGGGGGCAGACGTTTAGGCTCAGTTGCGATAATCTTTAACTAAGCTGAGCCAACCATGGAACAGAAAGATGGCAGATAATAAACACAAGCCCCAAATACTGCATACAGAATTGGTGGCCGAAAGCCGATTATTCAAAATTGAGTCGCTACATCTTAAGTTTAGTAATAATGTAGAGCGGGTTTACGAGCGCATGCGTAGCAGCGGGTGTGGCGCTGTGATGCTGGTACCCATGTTGGATGATAAGACTATTTTATTGATCCGAGAATACTCCGCAGGCAGTCATAGTTATGAGTTGGGCTTTCCTAAAGGCTTAATCGACCCTGGTGAAAATGCCATGGAGGCGGGTAATAGAGAGCTGATGGAAGAGGTGGGTTATGGTGCGAGACAGCTCACACACTTAAAACAAGTCAGTCTAGCGCCTGGCTATTTTGGTAGTCGAATGGATATCTTATTAGCCCGAGATCTGTATCCTGAACAAAGAGAGGGGGACGAGCCAGAGCCACTTGAAGTGGTGCCTTGGCCACTGGATAACTTAGATCAGTTGATGGCCCGGCCTGATTTCAGTGAAGCACGCAGCATTTGTGGATTATTTCTGCTGCAAGACTGGCTCGATAAAAAGGAGTAAGCATGGATATCTCTGCCTTGTTACCTAAGGTTATCGCCGCAGCCCGAGAGTCTGGCGGTATTATTTTAGCCTTGTATAACACAGGGCAATATGAAGCTGAAAATAAAGACGACGATAGCCCGGTCACCAGTGCTGACTTGGCTGCACATGACTATTTAAAGTTGGCACTAAAAGAGATTGCCGATATTCCAGTATTATCGGAAGAAGGCTGTGATGTGTCATTAGCTGAGCGCAGCAGTTGGTCTCAATATTGGCTGGTTGATCCGCTAGATGGTACTCAAGAGTTTATTGCTGGCAGCGGTGATTTTTCTACCATGATTGCCTTAATTGAACACGGAAAGCCGGTGCTGGGCGTGGTATATGGGCCGGTTAATGATCTGCTGTATTATGCGGTGTCGGGCCAAGGTGCTTTTAAGGAAGCGAATGGTAAAACTCGAGCGATTTCGGCCAGCCACTATGATAAAAGCCAACCACCGCGCCAGCTGCGTATTACGGTGAGCCGCCGGCAAAATGTGGACTGGGTGCGTGCCTGTTTAACCAAAGAGTTAGACTACAGCTTGGTACCCTTGGGCTCTAGCTCATTAAAGTCGTGCTTGGTGGCTGAGGGAGGGGCGGATATTTATATGCGTATCGGCCCAACTGGCGAGTGGGATACGGGGGCGACGCAATGCATAGTAGAAGAAGCGGGGGGACGTATTTTAGATTTATATTTAGCGCCGCTAAGCTATAACTGTCGTCACACCTTGATTAACCCTAACTTTATTACCATGGGTGATACAGCCTTGCCTTGGGCTGATATTTTGGTTGACCCAGAAGGTCATGGCCGGCAAACAAAGCCGTAAGCGATTTAACTGACGCCTTAAGGCTTACAGCTGTCTTTTGAGCTGTTTACTCGTCGTCGGCTATTTCAAAGTCTTCTATTTCAATACCTAGCTCGGCCATAATTTTACGCGCGTGAGCAGGAATTTGATCTTGCATATCTTTACGTAAGTCTTCGTCTTGTGGCAGCGGCTGCCCCGTGTAAGCGTGCAAAAACGCCTCACACAACAATTCACTGTTAGTGGCATGGCGTAGGTTATTAACCTGACGGCGCGTACGCTCGTCCGTTAATATCTTCAATACCTTGAGCGGTATGGATACGGTGATCTTTTTTACCTGTTCACTTTTCTTGCCGTGCTCGGCATAAGGGCTGATATAATCGCCGTTCCATTTTGTTGTCATCATTTACCCGCATCAAGGTTAAAAATTCGAGCGAGATTGTAACCTCTACATTTTATATTGGCAATCCAACAGTTAAGAGGTTTAGACGTCTAGGTGGCTTGACGGCCTGTGTGAGCTGGGTTACTGTCTTTGTAGACAACTTTATTATGATAAGGGTTAATAGACCCTGACGCTGTTTAGTGGGCAAAGGAGCAAATATGCCAGATTACCAGACTCAAACTCATGCCGTTCGTACCGGTATCGATACCGACACTCAACATGGTGCTGTTACGCCGCCTATTTATCTGAGTAGCACTTTCTCGTTTGCCGATTTTGATAAACAGCGTCGCTTTGATTATGCCCGCTCGGGTAACCCGACACGCCAAACTCTAATAGATGCACTGACCTTGCTTGAGAAAGGCGCAGGTGGTGCGGTTACGGCCAACGGCACTGGCACCATTAACCTGATTGTGACCTCGCAGCTTAATGCCGGCGACTTACTGATTGCCCCGCACGACTGCTATGGCGGTACCCATCGTCTGTTTAACGCCTTTGCTAAAAAAGGCCACTTTAATGTGGAATATGTTGATCAAACAGATGAAGCCGCCGTGGCTGCTGCTATGGCGAAAAAGCCAAAAATGTTGTGGATTGAAACGCCATCTAACCCGTTATTACGGGTGGCTGATATTGCTGCTCTCTGTGCTGCAGCTAAAGAAGTGGGCGCCTTAAGTGTGGTGGATAACACCTTTTTATCGCCGGTATTACAGCAACCACTGACCTTAGGCGCAGATTTAGTGGTGCATTCCACCACCAAATATATCAACGGTCATTCCGATGCTTTAGGGGGCGCGCTGGTAGCCGCCGATGCCGATCTAGCCGAAGAGCTGCGCTGGTGGGCAAACTGCTTAGGGGTGACGGGGCCGGCATTTGATAACTATCAAACCTTGCGAGGCTTGCGTACGTTAGGGGTGCGGATGCGCCAGCATTGTGAAAATGCCGATACGCTATTAGCGTATTTACAGCAGCAACCTAAAGTAAAAGCTGTCTATCACCCCAGCCTGCCAGACAGCCCAGGTCACGAAATAGCGGCACGTCAGCAGTCGGGTTTTGGCGCCATGTTAAGCTTTGAATTAGATACAGATGATGCGGGCATGCGGGCATTTTTGGCCGAGCTGCAACTGTTTTGCTTAGCAGAATCCTTAGGTGGCGTAGAAAGTTTGATTGCGCACCCGGCAACCATGACTCATGCCGCTATGCCAGAGGCGGATCGTCTTGCTGCAGGCATTACTAACCAGCTGTTGCGTGTGTCTGTAGGGATTGAAGATGTGCGCGATTTAATCGCTGATTTTGACCAAGCATTTAAGGTGTTAAACACGTAATGACCCAGTACCAAGATGAGGCTGTAGCGGCGCAACGTCCGGTGCATAAATTTGGTGGTAGTAGTTTAGCAGATGCGCCAGGCTTTCATCGGGTGGCTAACATTATTGCTGATCAGCCCACACAGGGCTCCTTGGTGGTGGTATCAGCAGCGGGTAAAACCACCAATCGATTAATTGAATTACTCAATTTATTTATTAGTGGTGATAGTGCTGCCGCTCCAACATTAGAGGGTATTTATAGTTTTCAGCAACAGCTAATTATCAGCACATTAGATGATGAGCAGTCGCCGTTACTGGCGCAATTAGATGAAGATATTCATCGCATTGCCACTGTGCTAGAAGAGCAGCAGCTAGATAAATACCAACAACACTTTATTCAAGCATTTGGCGAGGTGTGGTCATCACGCTTGCTGGCGCAGGTATTAATTAACCAAGGCATAGCGGCCGCCAGCTTAGATGCTCGTCGTTTTTTGCGAGTGAGTGGCTCACCGGTGCAAGTGGATGAGGAGTATTCTCGCCAACAGCTACAGCCTATTTTGGCGGCCCAGAGTGAAGAGGTCATGGTGGTAACTGGCTTTATCGCGGCAGATGCCGACCATAGAACTTGTTTGTTGGGACGCAATGGCTCTGATTTTAGTGCCACCTTACTTGCCGAGCTGGCTGGCAGTACAGAAACCACCATTTGGAGTGATGTGCCTGGTGTGTCTAGTGCTGATCCGCGGCGGGTACAAGGTACTCAGTTACTGGCGCGACTGTCATTATCGGAGGCGGCTGAGCTGGCGCGGTTAGGTTCGCCTATTTTACATAGCCGAACCTTGGGGCCTGTTGCTAACAGCCAGCAACAATTAACGCTGCGCAGCAGCTATCATCCTCATGATGGTCATACCCGTATTTTACGCCAACACCCGCGAGAACCTGGCGCACGTATTGTGACCTCGGTAGATGATGCAGTATTAATTGAGATGACGATTTCTGATCGTTATCAAGAAAAAGTAAATGCGCTCACCGACTGGTTAACTCGCAAAGAGTTGGCGCCTTTGGCCTGTAAGCGCCGCCCTGAGCGTAAACTGTGGCAAATTGCTTATACGCCAGAGCAAGCTGTGCAGGCCTTCTCTTTATTACGTGATCATCAACCCGCCGGCGGCTTTGAAGACTTACAAGAACGAGAAGGCTTTTCGCTGGTAGCGTTAGTAGGTAAAGGGGTGACATCTCAGCCTGAACAGTGTTTGCACTTTTACCATGCCTTAAATGAGCAGCCATTAGAGTTTATTCAGCCGGCAAAAAACGGCCTAAGCTTAGTGGGTATTGTGCGAAAAACTCCCCTCGACCCCTTGTTACAGTTATTACACCAAAACTTGTTTAGTCGCCCTAAGCGGGTGGGGCTATTGTTATTTGGTCGTGGCAATATCGGCAAGGCTTGGCTTAAGTTGTATCAAGAGCAAAAAGCACGCCTAGAGCAGCAGTTAAATGTAGAGTTAACACTGTATGGCGCGTTTGGCTCTCGTGGTGGTACTTTTTCTAGCGAAGGGCTAGCGGTTGAGCAAATACTGAACGACTTTCAGCCGCAAGCGCTAGAATGGCCAAATTGGTTAGATAATTTAGCCGACCATGGTTTTGATCAGCTAATTGCACTGGATTTTACTGCATCTCAACAGCTAGTGCAGTATTACCCCAACTTAGTGGAACAGCATATTCATATTGTGGCCGCAAATAAATTAGCGGGCGCCGCTGAGCAAGCTTTTTATTTGCACCTCAAGCAATGCTTGGCGGAACATCAGGTGCAATTTTTAAGTGGCGCCACTGTGGGGGCGGGGTTACCGGTACAAAGCAGTATTAAACAACTGCAACAATCAGGCGAAACCATTAGCGCCATTAGTGGGCTTTTTTCGGGGACCTTAAGCTGGTTGTTTCAGTACTTTGATGGCAGTCAGCCGTTTTCTGAGCTGGTATTACAAGCCTGGCAGCAAGGGCTTACCGAGCCTGATCCCCGAGAAGATCTAAACGGCCAAGATGTGAAGCGCAAACTGGTTATTTTGGCGCGCGAAGCAGGATTTGACTTAGATCCGGCCCAAGTAAAGGTGCAAAACTTGGTGCCTGAATCTTTGACTGCTGTCGATCAAGAGGGCTTTTTTAATCAGCTAACGGCATTAGATGAATCCTTAACCGAAGCGCTGAGCGCGGCACAAGAGCAAGAGGGTGTATTGCGCCATGTGGCGCGCTTTAATGCGAAAACGGGCGAGGCAAGTGTGGGGCTTGAGGTGGTTAAGGCCGATCATGCTTTTGCCTACTTACGCCCTTGCGATAATGTGTATGCCATTCAAAGCACGCACTATCGACAGAATCCGTTAGTGATCCAAGGGCCAGGTGCTGGACGAGAAGTGACCGCTGGCGCCATGCAGGCAGATTTATGGAATCTACTGGCCAGTTTTAAATAAATCAGCGCCGAGCACCAAGCGCCCGGCTAAAATAAAAGAGCTGCCTGTCACGACAAACAGTCGCCACCAAAACATGAAGAAGAGACAGTAGGCAGAAACAATGAGGATCATCAAACCAAGCGAGTTGGCGAAGGCAAGCCTGCTTGCACTATGGCACTCTACAGACTTGTGACTAAGTGACAGGCTCTGAGGCACAAGCTCTACCCTCTTTGATCAAAAAAGGCTCCCAATCGGGAGCCTTTTTATCTGTGAGGTAAAGAGTAAAGGGGGTAATGGTAAGAGAAACACCTAGTCTTCAGGTAGGGTACACTTTCTGCCATCTTGATGTTATCTGGTCCACTTTACCCTTCACACCTTACGCTTCATTTTTAATTACGAGCTTTGTAGCATGGCTTTAGGCGATAAAATTTCGGCTAACTGCTCATCAGTCAGTAAGTCTTCTTTACGTACTAACTCGGCAACACCCAAACCACTTAGTAAGGCGTGGCCGGCAATGCGGCTGGCATTGTCATAACCAATATGAGGCACCAATGCTGTAACAATACCTATGCTGTTTTCTACATGTTGATTACAGCGATCTTCATTGGCGGTAATACCTCGAATACACAGCTCATCTAGCATCTTAATAGACTGACTTAAAATACGGCAGTTATTCAGCAGATTGTAGATGATCAAGGGTTCCATGGCGTTAAGCTGTAGCTGGGCGGCTTCTGCTGCCATGGTAATAGTAGTGTCGGTACCCATAACCTGAAAAGCAGTTTGGTTCATTGCCTCAGGAATAACTGGATTGACCTTGCCGGGCATAATAGAAGAACCTGGTTGCATGGCTGGCAGGTTAATTTCAGCCAAGCCGGTGCGTGGGCCACTAGAGAGTAAACGTAAATCGTTGCTCAGCTTAGATAACTTAACCGCCAAACGCTTAAGGCTACCAGAGAAAGTCACAAAGGCGCCCATATCGGCACTGGCGGCAATTAGGTCGTCGGCCAAGCTCACCGGTAAACCACTAATATCGGCTAACTCGCTAACGGCAAGGCTTGCGTAACCGCTAGGTGCATTAATGCCGGTACCAATGGCGGTGCCGCCTAAGTTTACTTCACATAATTGTGCACAGGCGTGATCGATACTGGTGCGTTCGCCGCCTAAATCGCTGGCAAAAGCGTGAAACTCTTGGCCTAAGGTCATAGGAACCGCGTCTTGCATTTGGGTACGGCCCATTTTTAGCACATCACTAAATTCTTCACCTTTAGCAGCCAAGCTCTTTTGGATATTGCCAATGGCAGATTTTAAGCTTTGTGCAGCAAACACAATGGCTAAGCGAGCCGCGGTAGGGTACACATCATTGGTGGACTGTGAGCGGTTAATGTCGTTATTTGGGTGTAAATGCGTGTATTGACCGTATTCGTGACCTAATTTTTTTAAGCCGATATTGGCAATCACTTCATTGGCATTCATGTTGGTAGAAGTACCGGCACCGCCTTGAATTAAGTCGACAATAAACTGATCGTGATGCTCACCGTTAATCAGGGTTTGGCAGGCATCTTGAATGGCACCGGCTTTTTCATCGGTTAATAAACCGTGGCTGTGATTAGCACGCGCTGCTGCTGCTTTTACCATGGCCAGTGATTTTACCAACTCAGGGAAGTGGCTAATGGGCATGCCGGTAATATCAAAGTTTTGTTTGGCACGTTGGGTTTGAATACCATAGAGGGCATCAGCGGGAACGGCCTGATCGCCCAACAGATCATGTTCAATTCGAGTATTCTTTTGCTGCTCTGTAGTGGATTCGCTAGTCATAAGTCCCTTTGCCGTTAGTTAAGTTAAAGTTAAGTCCCGTGCTGCAATTAGCAGCACACGCCCAAGAAACACTCATCCTTGTTAGCCATTAAATAAAGGAGAAAATGGCGGGTGAATGAGTAGATGGAGCGAGTGGGAGGAGCTCTTAGATACGCACTTTTTTAGCATAGCTATTCATATTCAGGATCGCTTTTTAGCGAGTTTATGAGGCTATAACTTGGCGTCTGCGATATAAAACAAAGTTAACGATAACGAAATAATACGCGCTTTTCTAGTCTTGATTGTCATAGGCTTACGGTATATTGCCAATGTTGAATGCTTTTTGTACGAAAGTGCAGGGTGTTAGGCAAGAATACAGCTTAATAATAGTGGCGAGTTTTTTGTTATAAAGCATGATTACTTAACAAATTAGCGCTATTTAGTAAGCATAAAAAATCAGGTTGTTATCTTTAAAATTGTGACTAAAAACACATTAATGTGCTCTTGCACTTTCAATAATGTTAACCAGATCAGGACATAAAGGCGAGGGTAGGTTAGCGGTTGAAAACCAGCCTACCGCCTCGGCGTCATCTGCGGCTTGGGCTTCACCACTGATATAGTCACCATTAACCGCCACCATCACATAATGATGTGTTAGCTGATTATTATTGTTATGTTCAAGCACATCAAAACAGGCAAAGGGCGTTTGCATGTCGGCGGTAATAGCGGTTTCCTCTAATAGCTCACGGGCAGCCCCCTGAGCCATGGTCTCGCCCCATTCCAGCTTACCGCCGGGAAAGCCCCAATGTCCGGCATGGGGAGCAAATTTTCGCTTTACCAGCAAGACTTTATCTTGCTGCCAAACGATGGCAATCACGCCCACTTTTGGTTTTAGGTTATGTTGGGGTGATAGTGCCATTTATACTCCTGATTAAAAATAGGATTATCCAGTAAAAGTTAACTCAAAGCTTATTGCTTGGTGTTAAGTTAGCGTTTTAACACCCGGTAAATAAACAACAAGATCAATGCGCCAACCACGGCGGTAAAGAAGCTGGCCATATTAAAGCCACTGACAGTGCCAAAGCCCAGTTCACGGCCAATACCAAATTCTTTGCCAATCCAGCCGCCTAAAAACGAACCGGCCACACCCAGTAAGATGGTCATGATCAAGCCGCCGCCATCACGACCTGGCATCAAAAACTTAGCAATCAAACCGGCAATTAAGCCAAAAAATATCCAGCTTAAAATATCCATTACATAACTCCTATTTAAACACTAAAAATCTCTCGCAACAGAATCCACAGAACCCACGGAAAAATTAAGATGGGATAAGATCGAAAAGTCACAACATATTTTAATGGTAAGAGCTCCCTTCATTCAGGCTGGGTGTTTAGCTCTTACCCATTAAGCTTTTATCTTGGTTTTGGCTTTTTCCGATTTTATCTTTATTTTTCTGCGAGTTCCGTGTTCTTCCGTTGCAAAAGTCGCTCTTATCTTTAGTTACTGATGGTTAGTTTTGCTGTTAAGGCGTTAGGCGTCAATAAGGGCCCAGTGATTGTCCCACTGATATTGCGAATAAAAGCGCTGCTCACGACCGCTACTGTCGAGTTGGCTAATACCGCCTTGGCCACTGCTAAGCCAGATTTGGCCATTATCGGCGGCAGCACCTGAGGCATCGGGCAGGGGAGAAATGCGAATGAGTTCTCCACTGTCTCTGTGCCATAAGCCATAGCAATTACCCGGTGGTGAGGTAGCGGCAATTAAGGTGTCGGTAACGGCAATACTGGCAATGTAGTGATTAAACCGCGCCCAATCTAGGGTGTCGCCGCCTAAAGGCCGCAGTGCTTGGCCGGGCTTGTGGTGCACGATTAATGGTGGGTAATCGTCTGGCTCGCCACGATATTGCTGACCGGTAAATACCTCACCTGCTTGAGTGATAGCCAAATGGCGAATAGATAATTTAGGATCGCTTAAATGGGCCTGCTCTAAAATATGTCCAGTTTGGGCATCTAAATAGGTGAGGCTGGGCGCCATGGTAGCTAAGTTTAGGGGCGCTCGACCTTGGGTATGCACCCCGCCTACGCCAACCACTAAATTACCATTGGGCATTAAACGAATTTCATGCGGGCCAATGCCAAAGTCAGTGAACTCGTTAATCTTGGTGAGGCCTTGCTCGCTAACGTGATAAACTCCAATTACCCCTTGGCTGGTTTGGCTGACTCCTTCTGTAGTAAATAGAGTACGACCATCGGCACTAAAGGCGCCATGGCCATAAAAGTGGCGGTTGGTATCAGCCGAATACAATTGTAATAGCTCACCATTCACATGATTAAATAAACACATAAATTGCCCAGGGCGGCGGGCATGGCACACCGCCAGTGGCAAATTAGGGTGTACGGTAATACCGTGGCCGCGTGCGGGTAGAGGCAGTTCGTAGCGTAAACTGCCATCCATATTGAGCGCTTGAGCAACAAAGCGATGTTGGGCACGTCGTCCGCCGCCAATTACATAGGCTTGCTGGGGTGGCCTTGAGCCTGATTGCGCACAGCCTATTAGTCCTAAACTGCTTAATACACCTGCGGCGGTAATACATTTTAAAAATTGCCGCCGTTGCATTAGTCACCATCCGTAGCATTAAAGCCCAAGCTTAGCCCCAGAACGCTGGGTAGACGCTGCTTTAGCTGATAACCCAATTGGTCTAAAGACATGTTAAAGCGCAACAGCTCGGCATAATTATCTGCTTTAAGGCTATAGGCTAAGCTGTTACCGCTGGGTAAGTGCGTTAAGGCACTGGCAAAGGCTTCATCGACGGCGGTTGCGCTGGCGTGATGTCCAGTGTTGAGCAAATAACTACGAATACCCCCTTGGCGATATTCTTGCTCTAGTGAGGTAAGGCTGGTCCGTAAAAAGTGCAGTGATTGCTGGCTGCGCCAGGCTTCGGCAAACAAGGGGCGCGGATTTTGTGCGGTATTGAGCGGCAATACTAATTTCTTTTCAATGCGATCATAACGATGCGATAACTGACCCAACATTTGCGTGAGTAACACCGTCTTGCCGCCTTGCTCCGCCATTTGTGCTAATTGCTGCTGATAACCGGCTTCATTATGCCAAGCGGTTTGTAATTGCTTGGCATTATTGGTGAGCGTTTGGGTGATAGTGGGCAGCAGCAGGCATTGCTGCGTAGCACTGAGCTCGCTTTCTAACAGGTACTCGACGGCACTCAAGGTGGTGACAACGCCGCGATCGGGGGCGGCTTTACCCTCGGCAACGGCGGCCAGTTGACGACGCACTTGCTTGCCTACCGTGTCTTTTTTGTCGGGCCAAAATTGAAACGCATAGCTCAACCCCTGCGCGTCTAAGGGGGTGGCACTTTGCCCTTGGTGCGCACTCCAGGCGGCAAAGCTGCTGCGCCATGCTGTTTTAAGCTGGGCTAATGCGGCTGGGCTGGCATCGGTTTGACAGTAATCGCGGGTGCTTTGCTGCAACTGGGTTAGCTGCGAGGTGAGCTGATCTGCTTGTTGGCGCATTAAGCTAAGATGTTGAGTGGTTAGCTGCGCTAAGTCGGCATTAGGGTGAGGTTGATGCTGGCAGGCGCTGAGTGTGCCCACAGTGGCCAGCAATGTAACTAAGCATGATATCTTCATAATGATTCCAAAAAGGCGATAAGTTGGGCGCGCTCTGTGCTATCCA
Organism: Oceanisphaera pacifica; assembly: GCF_017498065.1. Taxonomy (GTDB): domain Bacteria; phylum Pseudomonadota; class Gammaproteobacteria; order Enterobacterales; family Aeromonadaceae; genus Oceanimonas; species Oceanimonas pacifica. The sequence goes on from NZ_JAGDFX010000008.1 coordinate 150,271, forward strand.
TGGCTATCACGCTTTGTTTGGCGGCTTCTGCCTCGCCACCGTGCCACAGTATGGCTTCTAATAAAGTGCGGGCACGACCATCATGTAAATAAAAGGCATCTTCACTTCCTGCCACTTCTGCGGCATAGCCCAGCCCCCATAGCGGTGGTGTGCGCCATTCTTGGCCGTTGGCTAAAAACTCAGGTCGATGATCGGCCAGTCCTTCGCCCATATCGTGTAATAACAAGTCGGTGTAGGGGTAAATTTTTTGCTGACTTAATGCCGGGCTGTTATGTGTGCCTGTAGTGTAAGAGGGGGTGTGACAACGGCTGCAACCCAAGGCTAAAAATAATTGCTCTCCGGCAATTACTTCGGGGTTATTAAGCCCGCGTCGCATCGGTACCGCCAAGTGTTGGCTATAAAAGGTGACGGCATCCATGATGTCTTCGCTGACTTCCAGCTCGCCGCCGTTGGGGTAGTTATCGCAAGCTTGAATATCGGTGCAGTCGTCAGCTAAAAATAGCGCCGAGGTAATGCCCATGTCACCGGCAAAAGCGCTGGCATTTTGTTGGCGTAGGCTGGGTTGACCGGCTTTCCAGCCAAAGCGTCCTATTACTGTGGTGCTAGCTTGATTATCCCATACTCGGTTTGCACGGCCACTAATGCCATTACCGTTAGCATCGTTTGGGTCTTCTTTTGCTAATAAATCGGTTTCACTAATGGCCTCTAATAATCCTAGCCCTATCATAGGTGGGGCAATACGGGCCGAGAGTAGGGTATTGGGGTTTAAGTCGCCATAACCAAGTTGAGTGATGTTAACGGTGGGGTCGCGTAGCTCAACCTGAGTGCCATCATTTAAGGTGACGTTATGCGTGTGATAGTGAATATTCACCTTGCCTTCTGGGGTTGCACCGGGAATAGCCATATCTTGTAATTGGCCACCATAGTGTGGCTCGTTAATAACCCCGTGTACCCTTAACCACTCTTGTTGCTCTGGGCTACCATCACTAGGAATCGACAAGCGTACTAACATAGACACTGCATTATCTGCCAGCTCGTGTGGCGGGTGACCACGGCCATCTCTAATATGACAACCCTGGCAGGCATTGGTATTAAATAAGGGGCCTAAGCCGTCTCTGGCATCTGTGGTGGCGGGGGCGGTTACCCAGGGGTTGCGAAAAAAGCTATTGCCGACTGAGAAATCCAGCCGTTTATCAAAGCTTAAATTGGCGGCAGGCATAGAAAATGCGTTACTGCCGCTTTTATCTGTGGTGGTTTTACCGCCGGATTGCAGTGGATTTGCTTGAGTATTGATCGCCAAGCTGGCGCATAACAGTGTAGTTGTGAGTCGTAACCACATAAAAATTCCAAGATAAAAATTGTGCTGAGTTAAGGGCGAAGAGGGAAGTCCCCAGTCTTGAGGTCGAAAAAACGATTTTTGGCAACGGAAGAACACGGAATCCACGGAACAATAGTGATCAGATCTGAAAGTGACTCAAATGGTAAGAGCCAAACAGTACACCATCAGAGAATGAGTCCTTACCTATAAAGGCTCCTATTCACTTTTCGCTCTTATCTCCGCTTAATTTTTCAGCGCCTTTCGCGTTCTTCCGTTGCAGGTATGGGCTTTTGGTTTAAACCATTCCCCCCTCACCCCTCACGTTTTACAAATTAAAACTCATGATCAGCTGTGTCTGGGCTTAAGTTAGTAATACCAATGGTATTGGCGGCTAATTCAATGGCGCGGGTTTGATCCACTAAAGCGTCAATAGAGTCTTGTACTAGTTGATTGCCGCTTAAGTTATCGGCCGCAATTAACTGATCAAAATGCACATTGTTGACTTGTGCAGATTGCACCAATTGATACACAGTTTGCTCGCTGGTGCGCATTTGCGTGTCAATTTTTTTAGCGGCACTGCTGTCTTGCTGGGCGACCAGTTGTAATAAAGACGGGCCTTGCATGATATTGCCATCCACGCGCTGGTACTCACCAAACATCAAGTTAACAATGCCTTTCTCATTGTAATAATGAGAATTATGGGTGTTATCCGAGAAGCAGTCGTGCTCATCTTCTACTGAGTTGGCAACCAAGGCGACTTTCATGCGCTCGCCGGCCAGCTCACCCAAAGATAAAGAGCCCATGCCAAACAATATGCGGCGTAAGCCTTCTTCGGCTGGCAAAGCGGTGAGTTCGTAACGATAATTATCTTGTTCACCTGCTTGCCACTGCTCGCTCATCCAACCTAAATCACTGATCAGCAAATCGCTGGCCGCTTGTAAGTAATCACGGCGACGGTCGCAGTTACCATTAGTGCAGTTCTCACCCAATACATAATCGGTATAAGGACGCTCACCGGCACCTGCTCCAGTACCCTTTAAATCTTGGCCCCACAGTAAAAACTCAATGGCATGATACCCTGAAGCCACGTTGGCTTCTGAGCCGGCTATCTCGTTGAGGCTCGCCAATAGCTCAGGGGTTATGTCGCTCACATCTAAATGCTCACCGCCTACTTGTAAATATTGACTGGCAATGATATTGGCGGTGGCCCCTTCATTGCCTAGCTCATGTTGATAACCTGGTGCCACATAATCAATCAGGCCTTCATCGAGTGGCCAAGCATTTAACTGACCTTCCCAATCATCAACAATAGCATTACCAAAACGGAAGACTTCCGACTGCTGATACGGTACGCGCGCAGCAATCCAAGCGCTGCGGGCTTGGGCTAAAGTATGTTCGCTGGGAGCGGCTAATAATTGCTTAATCGCGATATCTAGCTGCTCGGCTGTGCTTAGTGAATCGCTATATACCGCATGGGCGATATCAGCATAATGCTCAACTACATCTTGTTGAGTTACAGCTGGCGTATTGGTTTGGGCGCAACCGCTTAGTAGGGCACCAATGGCAGTGGCCAGTGCCAGTTTTTGGTAAGGCATTTGAATATCCTTATAGAGATGAGTGTGAGAATGGTTTGTATTATCGAAGGCAATAATAGCGTTTATCGGCGAGTGGCCGCAAGAAGTAGTCAGAAAAATGTGAGAGGTTAATAAGGGATTTAAAGCAAGGATGATGGTGCGATACCAGCTTAAGTAAAACTATAATCGTATTCTCAGTCAGAAACTTAGCAGTCACAAACAATGCAGCGTAAAATATGCAGCAAGTCGACGGAGTCATACTAATACGGTTGGCTTGTTGTTAGGCGCTGTGCGCTATATTCACTCTTCACCAGCAAAGAGAAACCCATGTTTGATATTGCACTGTACGAGCCCGAAATTGCCCCCAATACCGGAAATATAATGCGTTTGGCGCGTAATAACGGCTGTCGTTTACACCTGATTGAGCCCATGGGCTTCACCTTAGAAGAAAAAAGGCTACGCCGAGCGGGCTTAGACTATGCGGATTTTGGGCGTATTTTTCAGCATGCTAATTATGCTGAGTTTTTGCATGCCGTTGCAGGACAGCGTATTTTTGCCTGCACTACTAAGGGTAGCCGGCTACATCATAAAGCCAGTTATCAGGCGGGGGATGTATTACTATTTGGCCCCGAAACCCGTGGCTTACCCGACAGTGTGCTGGCCGACATTGCCCCTGAGTTGCGTATTCGCATTCCGATGCAGGCTGATAGTCGCAGCTTAAACTTATCTAATGCAGTGGCTGTAATAAGCTACGAGGCTTGGCGCCAACACGACTTTATAGATGGGCAATAAAACAAAGCTGTCAGCCGTAAGCTTTAGGCTGTAAGTTAAAGAAAAACAACTGAAAACATAGAGTGGCCTTAGGGGCAAGGAGTGTAGTGTGAACTGGGGAGATGAAGAGGTGGACAACAACGCAAGCTATGAGCGACTCGTCACCCGGGCGGCTAAGGCGGCGATGGTTGCGGCCGGTTTGATGATTATTATTAAGCTATTAGCTTGGTTTTATACCGACTCTGCCAGTATGTTAGCTTCATTAACCGACTCGCTATTAGACATTAGCGCCTCTTTTATCAATTTAATGGCGATTCGCTATGCGTTAGTGCCTGCGGATCAAGAGCATCGCTTTGGTCACGGAAAAGCTGAGTCTTTAGCTGGGCTGGCTCAGTCGGCTTTTATTAGTGCTTCGGCCATGTTTTTGATGATCACTGGCATCTCTCGATTATTTAATACCCAGGCCGTAAGCCATGCCGGCCTTGGGCTGTGGGTGATTATACTATCGCTCTTGCTTACCCTAGTACTGGTGCTCTATCAGGGCTATGTGATTAAAAAAACTAACTCAGTGGCTATTAAAGCCGATCAGCTGCATTATCGTTCTGATCTCTTGCTCAATGTGGGGGTACTATTGGCTATTGGCCTAGCTTGGTTAGGCTTTCATTGGGCAGATGCGTTATTTGCACTCTTGATTGGTGGCTATATCCTTAAAGGTGCGTTAAAAATTGGGTATGATGCAGTACAAATGCTGTTAGATCATCAATTGCCGGATGCTGAGCAAACGCGCATTATTGAGGTGTGTTTAGCAGTAGAAGGTGTACATGGTTTACATGATATGCGCACTCGACAATCTGGGCAAACACGATTTATTCAATTGCACCTTGAGTTAGATGATAATCTAACACTGGTAGAGGCACACGGCATTGTGGTGCAAGCCGAACAAGCATTAGAGCGGCTATTTCCTAATACCGATATTATTATTCATATGGATCCGTTGTCGGTTCTTCCCCCCGATGGGGATATGAAAACATCACACTTTACAGCAAACAAGGTTTAACCCATGGAAGAAGGTATTCAAGCGAGTACTTGGTTGCGCATCCGCGAAGAAGCGCGCTGGATGATTGTAGAAGAGCCTATGCTCGGTAGCTTTTATTATTCCACCATATTGAATCACGACACACTGGAGTGCTCGTTGAGCTTTATTTTAGCCAATAAGCTCGAAAGCTCGGTGATGCCTGCTATTAGCTTACGTGAAGTGATAGAAAGCGTAGTAGAGGCCGATCCTGATATTTTAGAGAGGGCTGCCACCGACATTTGTGCAGTACAAGAACGCGACCCAGCGGTTGATCTTTTCTCTACCCCTTTGCTGTATTTAAAAGGCTTTCATGCGCTGCAAGGATACCGGATTGCTAATTGGTTATGGCGTCATAACCGCCGTGCACTGGCAACCTATCTGCAAAATCAAATCTCAGTAGTGTTTGGGGTCGATATACATCCGGCTGCGCGTATTGGTAAAGGCATCATGCTGGATCACGCTACCAGTATCGTTGTGGGTGAAACCGCGGTAGTCGAAGATTATGTATCTATTTTACAAAGTGTCACCTTAGGTGGTACCGGCAAGGCTGGCGGTGATCGACATCCTAAAATTCGAGAAGGGGTCATGATAGGCGCTGGCGCTAAAATACTCGGTAATATTGAAGTGGGTACGGGCGCTAAAATAGGAGCGGGTAGCGTAGTGCTTGAACCTGTGCCCGCGCACACCACAGTTGCTGGCGTGCCAGCACGAGTAGTAGGGCGCCCTTGTTCAGATATGCCCTCTCGTGCGATGAATCAAAATATTTAATAGTCGTATAAATGTTGATTACTGATGCAAATCAGATTATTTAAACTAAATTGTCGCAGCGTGAGTATTAGCGACTTGTTGTCTATCAAAGGCCGCTGTATCCTCCGCGTGTGAGAGGCCAGTGGGTCGACTAAGTATTTTAGGGGTGAGAGCATGTCTTTTGATGTATTAGAAAAGCTAGAAAAGAAAATTCAAGTAGCAGTGGATGCCATTGACTTGTTACAAATGGAAGTGGAAGAGCTGAAAGAGCAAAACGCTAAGTTGGATGAAGAAAAGCAACAGCTTGCACAAAACCAAACGCAGCTTGAGCAAGAAAATCAGCAGTTAAAGCAGCAGCATGAAGCTTGGCAAGATCGCCTGCGCGTATTATTAGGCAAAATCGATCAGGTTGAAGAAAACGTTTAAGACAGCTGGGAGCGTTAAGCTAGAAGCTGGAAGTAAAAAGGCCAACCCTAGGGGTTGGCCTTTTTGTTTGATTTAGCTTCCAGCTTCCAGCTTCCAGCTTCCAGCTTCCAGCTTCCAGCTTCCAGCTTCCAGCTTCCAGCTTCCAGCTTCCAGCTTCCAGCTTCCAGCTTCCAGCTTCCAGCTTCCAGCTTCCAGCTTCCAGCTTCTAGCTCTCGTCGTCGTCTTCTTCGTCTTCAATATCTAGTGGTTCAGGAGAGAGAATAACCCCTGTGGTATCCGCATAGATATGATCGGCAGGAAGGAAAGTGACACCGCCAAAATTCACCGGCACTTGGTACTCACCAATGTCATTATCGTCGCTACCCACCGGAATAGAAGCCAAGGCTTGAATACCAATATTAATATCTTCTAGTGCATCCACTTCACGCACGCTGCCATAGCAAATAATGCCTTCCCAGCCATTATCTGCGGCGGTTTCAGCAATGCTTGCATCGATTAAGGCGCGGCGCAATGAGCCACCACCATCAATAAGCAGCACACGCCCTGCGCCTTCTTCTTTAACGGCTTCAATAATGAGACCGTTAGACTCAAAGCACTTTATGGTCGAAATGGTGCCGGCAAAGGAGTTTCGGCTACCAAAACTTGCGAACATGGGTTCAACCACATCCACCATATCACTATAGATATCGCACAATTCAGAAGTATTGTATTCCATGGTATCAGCCACATTCAGGAAACAAGATACTATTAAGTATAAGGTGATAGGAGCGGTTTTCAATCACTATCGTGCCCGTGAAGGTATAACCGCTCTTATATTGACAGCGCTAGAGGATATAACGGCTGAGATCTTCGTCTTCCACTAAGTTCTTTAGATAACGATTAACATAATCTTCATCGACTAAAATGGTTTCACCTGATTTATCAGAGGCTTCAAAAGAAAGCTCATCTAACAAGCGCTCCATAATAGTGTGTAAGCGACGAGCACCAATGTTCTCTGTACTTTCATTAACGCGCCACGCCGCTTCCGCTAAGCTGCGAATACCGGCTTTGCTAAACTCTACCGTTACCTTTTCTGTGGCCAGTAGTGCTTTATATTGCTCGGTAAGTGACGCATTGGGCTCTGTTAAAATACGCTCAAAGTCATCGGTATTCAGTGACGATAACTCAACGCGAATGGGCAGGCGGCCTTGCAGCTCTGGAATTAAGTCAGACGGCTTAGCCACCTGAAATGCACCTGAGGCAATAAACAGCATATGATCGGTGCGTACCATACCGTGTTTGGTATTAATGGTGCTGCCTTCAATTAGCGGTAATAAGTCGCGCTGTACCCCTTCACGAGACACATCGGGGCCTGAGCTTTCGCCACGCTTACAAATTTTATCAAACTCATCAATAAAGATAATGCCATGATTTTCTACTGCATGAATGGCTTGCTCTTTGAGTTCTTCGGGGTTTAGTAGCTTGGCAGCTTCTTCTTCTACCAGTAATTTAATGGCGTCTTTAATTTTCATTTTACGCTGTTTACTGGTTTGGTCGCTGGACAAGTTTTGGAACATACTTTGTAGCTGATTGGTCATTTCCTCCATACCGGGAGGTGCCATAATCTCTACGCCAACCTGAGGAGTGGCCACATCAATATCAATTTCTTTATCGTCGAGTTGACCTTCGCGCAGCTTTTTACGAAACACTTGGCGAGTGCTGCTGTTATCTGCTTTTTCTTCTTCACCACGGCTGTTACGAGGGTTAGGTAATAAAGCATCTAAAATACGCTCTTCGGCTGCTTCTTCGGCGCCATGACGGTGTTTTTTAATCTGTAAGTCGCGAGTCAGCTTCATAGCCACATCAGTAAGATCGCGGATGATGCTGTCCACTTCTTTACCTACATAGCCTACTTCGGTGAACTTAGTCGCTTCTACCTTAATAAAAGGTGCATTGGCAAGCTTAGCCAAACGGCGGGCAATTTCAGTTTTACCGACCCCAGTTGGACCTATCATCAGAATATTTTTAGGGGTGACTTCTTGGCGCAACTCAGCAGGCAGCTGCATACGACGCCAGCGGTTACGTAGCGCTATGGCAACGGCACGTTTTGCCTCAGACTGGCCAACAATGTGCTTGTCCAGCTCGTGAACGATTTCTCTTGGAGTCATATCAGACATAATAAATCCTATAAAACGGGCTCGAATCATCCAGCCCTCAGCAAATTAGTGGTCGTAGTCCAGCGTTTCAATGGTTTGGCTGGTATTGGTAAATACACAGATGCCGCCAGCAATAGTGAGGGCTTTTTCTACTATTTCGTCGGCGTTTAAGTCGGTATTTTCCAACAAAGCAAGAGCGGCAGATTGAGCAAAAGCGCCACCAGAGCCAATGGCAATTAAGTCTTGCTCGGGCTGAACCACGTCGCCGTTACCGGTAATAATGAAGGAGTTTTTGTCATCGGCGACCGCCAATAAGGCTTCTAATTTGCGTAAGGCACGATCGGTGCGCCAGTCTTTTGCCAGCTCTACTGCGGCGCGCTCTAGGTTGCCTTGGTGAGCTTGTAATTTGGCCTCAAAGCGCTCTAGCAGAGTGAAGGCATCGGCGGTACCACCGGCAAAACCGGCGAGTACCTTGCCGTTATATAGGCGATGCACCTTGCGTGCATTGCCTTTCATTACGGTATTACCCAATGAAACTTGGCCATCGCCGCCAATCACTACTTTGCCATTACGGCGCACGGAAACAATCGTTGTCACTAAAAACCTCACTTGACTGTGTAGCCAGTCTCACTGGCAAAAATGTCACTTACACAGAAATGGGGACGATAGTGAGTGAGATCAACCCTCCCAGAACCAGATTGCACAATCACTGACGGCTTTTGCTTTAATCAGCTTATGTTTATGTTGTTCAGCCAGGCGCTTGCTGTCATAAGGTCCTAAAATCACCCTATGCCAAGCACTGCCATTTTTATTACGAATTTGTGCGACTAGCCCCTGAAACGCAATTTTTGCTTTAAGTTGCTCTGCTTGAGCGGCAGATCTAAAGGAGCCACATTGCATTAAATAAGGGCGAGTCGATTTTTTGACCTCGGGCACCTTCACCACTACCTCTTTGTTTTCTAACTCTTCGATATAGGTCCACTTTTCGGTGGGCTTTTGATCGATAGGGTTAGTAGCAACGGGTGGCTTTTTGGCTGGAGTCGTTTGGGTTGCTACGGGCGCCACAGCGGGCTGTTTATCTGCGGCTCCTTTTACAATATAAATCAGATAGCCCAAAGCACCGGCGACCATAACCAGCAAAATAAGTGGCAGTATGGGGAGACGCCGTGATTGAGAGGCACGAGCTCGTGCCCCTCCTTTTTTGGCTGTTTTCTTGCCTTTAGCTTTTGGCTTAGTGCGCCTAACATAATCCTTAGCCATGGATTACATACGCTCCATGGTATCGATACCCAGTAACGATAAACCTTGGTTAAGTACTTTAGCGGTAGCAGCACATAAGCGTAAACGGCTGTTGCGCTCCTCTACCGTGACTCCTTCTTTATTAATTGGGCAGGCCTCATAAAAGGTCATAAAGGCGCCAGACAACTCATAAAGGTAGAGGCACATTAGGTGAGGTAAGCCTTTATCGGCCACTGACTTAATGGCGTCATTAAATTGCAACAACTTATTAGCCAGCGCCTCTTCAGCGGCTTCAGTAATAATTACTTGGCCTTGTAAGTTGGCATCGGTCACAATACCGGACTTGCGAAATATCGACTGAATGCGCGTATAGGCATATTGTAAATAAGGAGCAGTATTGCCTTCAAAGGACAGCATATTGTCCCAGTCAAAAATGTAATCTGTGGTGCGGCTTTTAGAAAGGTCGGCATATTTAACTGCGCCCATGGCCACACGGCTAGCAATCTCTGCCTTTTCAGACTCACTAAGATCTGTATCTCTTTTAGCTAATAAGGCTGAGGCTCTTTCTTGAGCTTCATCAAGCAGATCAACCAAGCGCACCGTGCCACCGGAACGGGTTTTAAAAGGACGACCATTTTTCCCCAGCATCATACCAAAGGCGTGATGCTCTAGGCTAACCGACTCGGGTACATAACCGGCCTTGCGTACTATGCTCCACGCTTGCATTAGGTGTTGATGTTGGCGTGAATCAATAAAGTACAATACGCGATCGGCTTTTAGTTGCTCATAGCGATATTTAGCGCAGGCAATATCAGTGGTGGTATAAAGGTAACCACCATCTTTTTTACGAATGATCACCCCCATGGGGTTACCGTCTTTGTTTTGGTACTCGTCTAAGTAGACGACTACTGCGCCTTCGTCTTCTACCGCTAAGCCTTTGGCTGTTAGGTCATCGACTATGTCGGCCAGCATAGGGTTATACATGCTTTCGCCCATTACATGTTCAGGCGTTAAAGACACATTAAGGCGGTTATACACGGCTTGATTATGTTGCAGCGTAATATTAACCAACTTTTGCCACATGGCTAAGCAGTAGGTATCGCCACCTTGCAACTTCACCACATAATTACGGGCACGCTCAGCAAATACCGCATCGGCATCGTACTTTTGCTTTGACTCGCGGTAAAACTGCTCTAAATCAGATAAGCCCGAATCAGCTACGTCTGGGTTTTCTTTTTCTAGCTCTTCTAGATGCGCAATGAGCATGCCAAACTGGGTGCCCCAATCGCCAATGTGATTGGCTCTAATCACATTGTGGCCTTGAAACTCTAAGGCGCGTACCACGGCATCGCCAATCACACTCGAACGTAAATGTCCTACGTGCATTTCTTTGGCTACGTTGGGTGCCGAGTAATCCACCACTATGGTTTGTGGCTGCTCTGCTACCGGTACATTAGCGCGGTCGTCAGCCACCATGGCATCAATTTGACTGCCTAACCATTGGCTGTCTAAAAAGAAGTTAATAAAACCGGGGCCGGCTAACTCGGTTTTGGCCACCAACTCTGAGTGCGGAAGGTGATCAACTAGCAACTGGGCTAACGCACGGGGATTTTGCTTGGCAGGTTTTGCCAACAGCAACGCCAGATTGGTGGCCAAGTCTCCATGACTCTTATCTTTGGTTCTGTCTACTTGAATACGCGGATCCAGTTCGGCAGGCAGTGTGCCTTGCGCTTGCAAGGTAGATAGCGATTGTTCAAGTAACGACTGAATATGTTCTTTCATCTATATTTCACCAAATTAAGAATTAGGATCTGCTGACCCCGTGGTTGAAGCTAACCCGAATAGGAAATTCTACTCATATCAGATGCAGAAAACCACTGCCAAGACACAAGGGAGTGCATTACCACAGCTCAGAAGGGTCGATATCCAGTGACCAACGCACTTTTCTAGCCGACACCAAGGTATCTATGATTGCCAACGCCAAGCGACAGGCGCCTGCCAGCTCTCTTCTATTATCTGCTTGCAACAATAACTGATAGCGATATTGTCCGGCTTTACGCTCCATTTGTGCACTCAGTGGCCCCAAACAGAGCACTGTGGCGGGCAATTGTGGCTGTAACTGCTGCACTAATTCATATAAAAACGTGTGCACCTGTTTGGCGTTAGTGGCTTGAGCGCGAAATAAAGCTTGAAAGCTAAAGGGCGGGAGCATGGCGGCTTGGCGCTCTTGCAAGGCACTGTGCGCAAAGTGCTGATAGCCCTGATTGGCCAAATCTTGTAACAGGGCATGTTCAGGCTGGTGAGTTTGCAATATCACACGGCCAGGTTTACTGGCGCGACCGGCTCGCCCAGCCACTTGAATATACAACTGAGCAAAGCGCTCGGTCGCTCTAAAGTCGCTAGCAAATAAAGCACCATCGGCATCTAACATGGCCACTAAAGTGACATCAGGAAAGTGATGACCTTTGGCTAGCATTTGGGTACCAATTAAAATTTGATATTGACCATTGCGAATGCCCTCTAAGTGCTGCGCCAAGCTGCCTTTACGCCGAGTATTATCGCGATCGATACGAATAATACCGTATTGTGGGAATAACCCAGTTAGCGCCTGTTCAACTTGTTCTGTGCCAAGGCCAGTGCCAATAAGCTGAGCATGACCGCATTTTGGACAGCTGGGAGGGAGGGGGCGTTGATAATCACAATGATGGCAGTGCAAACGTGATGGGCTTTGATGCCAAGTAAAGTGCGCGTCGCAGCGTTCGCAGTCAGCCAGCCAACCACAGCCATGGCATAACAGCGCAGGAGCATAGCCGCGTCGGTTTAAAAACAGCATCACCTGATTGCCTTTGGTTAACTCTTGCCCTAAGAGTTCAATCAACTGCGGAGAGATACCGGCATGCATTTGTACGCCCCGGCTATCTAGCAATAGGTGTTCGGCCACGGTGGCGGTGCCAGGGCGTTGACTAAGAGTTAACCGCTGATATTTGCCGCTTGCAGCATTATGTAAGCTTTCAAAGCTTGGCGTGGCCGAGCCCAGTACAATGGGAATATCTAACTGATGAGCGCGCAGCAAGGCGAGATCTCTGGCGTGATAACGAAACCCCTCTTGTTGCTTAAAAGAGGTGTCATGCTCTTCATCAATAATAATCAGCCCCAAACGGGCAAAGGGAGTAAGCAGAGCAGAGCGAGTGCCAATGATAATCGCCGTGCTGCCATCTCGACACGACAACCAAGCGTCTAGCCGCTCGCGTTCATTCATCGCGGAATGTAGCGTGCTAATGGGCAAGTTAAAGCGCTGTTGAAAGCGGGCTATGGTTTGAGGGGTGAGACCAATCTCAGGCACCAGTACTAATACTTGGCGACCTGCCTCTAATACCGCTTCCATGACTTGCAGATAAACTTCAGTTTTACCCGAGCCGGTAATGCCTTCTAATAAAAAAGGGCTAAAACCATGAGCGCTTTGAATAACACTCACCGCTAATGCCTGCTCTGTGGTTAATTGAGGTTTATCTTCTTCAGTGGTCAGATGCTGGGGGGCACGCCAGTCTTTAGGCTCTGGAATTTGCTCGCGCTTTTCTATGAACTGTTTTTTGGCCAGTGCCTGCAAAATAGCACTGCTAATGCCTCTTACTTGTAGTTCACCGCTGGTAAGTGGACCCTTTTTCAGTAATGTTAGCGCCTGTTGCTGTTTTACGGCTTGTGCAGACACAGCAGCCTGTTGATCCAATAAATGCCAATAAGAAGAGCTACGATAAGTGGCTGCTTCGCCTTTGCGTAGTAGCGTCGGCAGTGCTTGAAAATATACTTCACCCGGAGCATGTAAATAATATTGTGCAGCCCAAGCCAGCAGTTTTAACTCTGCCTGATCTAAAATGGGCGTTTTATCCAGTTGGGCAGTAATGGGTTTGAGTTTGCTTAACGCCACATCCGACTCTATTGGATGAGATAATACCAGTGCCGTGAGCGAGCGAGCACCAAAAGGCACAGTGACCCTACAGCCTGGTTCAGGCAGGGGAAGGGAGCAGAGGTAGTCAAATTCTCGCCGCAGCGGAACGGGCAGTGTAACCTGCACTAATGCTTGGGCACTTGGTGTTGACATTGATGAATTATCCTTCGTTAATCCTTGCCTGTAAAAAAGCGATCCTATACTATTCGCATCCGTCACAAAATGTGAACCATTACGTGTGGTGTCTGGCATTGGATCAGATAGCGACACGGCCTACAAATCTAGAGGTTTTCCCATGAAGCAAGGTATTCACCCAGAGTACAACGAAATTACAGCTAAATGTTCTTGTGGTAACGAGATTAAAATTGGCTCGACCTTAGGTAAAAACCTAAACTTGGACGTTTGCGGCGCTTGCCACCCTTTCTACACTGGTAAGCAGAAAATGGCTGACAGCGGCGGCCGTGTTGACCGCTTCACCAAGCGCTTCGGTGCACTTGGCAGCAAAAAATAAGCGATTATTATCGCAAAAAGGGCGCCTTAGGGCGCCTTTTTTTATTGGTAAAATACTAAGCCAAAGATGATTTTTAGTAAGATGAATGCTGGGTGCTTATGCAAGTTAGTGCTAGCTTATAATAGAGAAATCTGCTGCATTATGAATTAATCCTATTGTTTAATAGTGATATTTAGGCGCTAGTCCAAAATAAACGCTGCTAGTGGCAAAAATAAATAAAGCAATGTTTTTTACTAATCAATATCAAATAAGTTGATTACTATCACATTGTACAAACATTGTGATAAACTGCTTCATACAAAAATCATCTAAATATCAATAATTACATCAGGGTACTCGTAGAATGTCCGATTTCCGTCAAAACGCACTCGATTATCATGCCTTTCCTACTCCAGGAAAGATCTCCGTTGAAATCAGTAAGCCGGCAGAAACCGCCAAGGATCTCGCCTTAGCCTACAGCCCAGGTGTGGCAGAGCCAGTACGTGAAATAGCGGCTGACCCAGACAATGCCTATAAGTATACGGGTAAAGGCAACTTAGTTGCTGTTATCACTAACGGTACAGCGATTCTTGGTTTAGGTAACTTAGGTCCTTTGGCTTCTAAGCCAGTAATGGAAGGTAAATCGTTACTGTTTAAGCGTTTCGCCAACATCGATTCTGTCGATATTGAAGTAACACACCGCACCACTGAAGAATTCATTCAAACCGTTGCGTCTATTGCTGATACTTTTGGTGGTATCAACCTAGAAGATATCAAAGCACCTGAGTGTTTTGAAATTGAAAAGGCGCTGATTGAGCGTTGTAACGTACCTGTATTCCATGATGACCAACATGGCACCGCTATTGTGACAGCTGCCGGTCTGATTAACGCACTAGAAGTACAAGGTAAGCGCATTGAAACGGCGCAAATCGTTTGTATGGGAGCGGGTGCCGCTGCCGTTGCTTGTATGCAGCTATTAATTAAGTGTGGTGCACAGCGTGAAAACATCTATATGTTAGACCGTAACGGTGTCATTCATTCTCGCCGTGAAGACTTAAACGAATATAAAGCACTGTTTGCTAACAACACTGATAAGCGTACGCTTGAAGATGTTATTGATGGCGCTGATGTATTTGTGGGTGTATCAGGCCCAGATGTATTGCCAGTTGAAGCCGTGAAAATGATGGCAGATAAGCCAGTTATCTTTGCATGTTCAAACCCAGATCCAGAAATTAAGCCAGAGCTAGCACACGCTACTCGCCAAGACTTGGTAATGGGTACAGGTCGTTCAGACTTTCCTAACCAAGTTAACAACGTACTGTGCTTCCCATTCATCTTCCGTGGTGCATTAGACGTTCGTGCTTCACAAATTAATGATGAAATGAAAGTTGCAGCAGTTGAAGCGATTCGTGATTTGGCGAAAGAGCCAGTACCACAAGATGTATTGGATGCATCTGGTTACGAAAAGCTAGAGTTTGGCGCAGACTATGTGATTCCTAAGCCAATGGATCACCGTTTACTGCCTCGCGTAGCACGTGCCGTTGCTATTGCCGCAGTAGAGTCTGGCGTTGCCGGTATCGAATTACCAGAAAACTACATGCAAGACTAATTAGCTCACCCTTCGGTAGTGATTAACCGAAGCGACAAGCAAAATAAAAAAGCACAGCCACTTGGCTGTGCTTTTTAGTTTCTATTAGTTGCTTACGGCTTCCAGCTTACGGCTTTCTTTTAAGATATACCCCAGCTTCAACATGGTGGGTATAGGGGAATTGATCAAACAGCGCAAAGCGCTCAATGGTGTGAGTATGGGATAAGGTGGCTAAGTTATGGGCCAAGGTGTCCGGGTTACAAGAGATGTACACAATATTATCGTATTCTTGTACCAATTTAACTGTCTCTTCATCTAGCCCTGCTCGGGGTGGATCCACCAAAATGGTGTTGCAGTCGTAGCTTGCTAAATCAATACCTTTTAAACGGCGAAACTCCCGTACACCGCGCATCGCCTGAGTAAACTCTTCTGCAGACATACGTAAAATGGTCACATTATCAATCTGGTTAGCGGTAATGTTATATTGTGCCGATTTTACTGATGAGCTGGCAATTTCGGTGGCTAACACCCGATTAAAGTTAGCAGCTAGCGCCAATGAAAAATTACCATTACCGCAATAAAGCTCTAATAAGTCACCGGTTGCGCCTTGGGTCACATCCAATGCCCAGCTCAGCATCTGTTCATTCATGCGGCCATTAGGCTGAGTAAAGCTATTTTCTACTTGTTGATAAATCAGTTGCTGCTTGCCCGCTTCTGTATCTAACTCTAATTTTTCCAGCACATAATCTTGGCCTAACACTAATTTTTGCTTGCGTGCACGGCCAATAATACTGGCATTTACCCCTTGGGCCTGTAGCTGCTCACGCACCAGCTGCATGCCTTGTTGCCAAGCATGGTCTAGCTGGCGATGATATAACAAGCTGATCACCAGTTCGCCACTCAGTGACGACAAAAAATCCACCTGAAACAGGCTTTGGCGTAGTGCTGGCTGATCTTTAATCAGCGTCAATAACAAGGGCATCGCTTGGTTAATTAAGCGTGACGCCACCGGAAACTGATCCACCCGATATTGTTGCTTAGTGGCCTTGTCAAACATGATGTAATACAAGTCATCACCCTGATGCCAAACCCGAAACTCAGCACGCATTCGATAATGTTCTGGCTCAGAGGCAAATACATCTAGGCTCGGAGGGTTAAAAGGTGCAAAGGTCTCTTGCAGTTGTATCACTTTTGCATCCAACTGCGCCTGATAGGTGTGCGGATTAACCACAGTGCTCATGAGTCTTGCCTCTGATAAAAATTAAACGCAGATTCTAGCACGACCCAGCGCGTGAAGGGTGAAGAGAGCAGAGGAACACTTAAAACCTATTTTACAACGAAACCCGCCAACCCCACACGAAGGGCAATGTTGAATGCTTAATTTTGAATGTTAATTAATTTCATCACTCATCACCTTCTTTTCGGTGGATTCCGTGGCAAAGAGTCTTTAATCTTCAATGTTGTCTTAACAAGGAGCTCAAATGCGCCGCAAAAAGCCTGATGATTTACGAGAATGGTGTTATCCCTTTATTTTTGAAACGCGCCTTACCTGCGATTACGAAATTCTCACCGACGAACTCTGTTGTCATATTGGTGTAGTGCTTTCTATGTTGCCAGAAGAGTTTACCGATATTCGAGAAGATCTTGAGCAATTACAGCCACTCATCTACAACTTGAATGGTTCAGTACGTGGCAAACATGGTATTTTTGAAGAAAATATCGAATGGCTTAAAACACGTTATACCCATTATCAGCAGGCCAGCGAAGGTAGGGTAACCGGCTTTGTATTACCCAGAGGACCAGCTCCGGTGCCGCAACTGCACTTATGCCGTTGCACGGGTAAAAAAATCGTACGTATGTTAGTGCGCTTAGAAGAAGCGGGCATTAAATTTGACGAAGCCTTACCACGCTTTGCCAATGTGTTGGCTAATTTTTTCTTTGTGCTTACCGTTGCCATTAAGCATCGGCTTGAAGTAGCAGAAGTGCCCTATATTAGTATTAACTATTAAGGGCACTTAACAGCTTAAGTATTATTGCGGTACGGGTTTTTGGGTAATTGATCTGCGCGTAGTGGTGGGCGACGTGCGTCTTCTTTCGGCCCATAAGCGCTACTTAAATACTGTAAAATAGTCTCCTCAGTCTTATCATCAAATGCCCAGAGCCCCTGAGTTTCTTGCATCCAGCGGATCATTGATAGCCAGTGCTCACGGCTGCCGCTGTTTTGCGTGACTAGGCCTGCCGAGTGACAGGCAATGCAATTATTGCGCACCGTCTCCCAACCGGGAGCCTTAATAAAACCGGTTTGTGGATCTTTTTCGGCGGCGAGAGCAGGCGTTGCCGACAGCCCTAGCAATAATAAGCCTACAACAATAGGATGTGCCATTGTGCCTCCTAGACCACTTGTACTGCGATACGATGACAAGCGTTATTCAAATAGCCTTTAGGATTCCAGCCCGGTACTACCATGGGCTGTGCTTTGCCTTCGCTATCTATCGCTCTTGCCCAAACTTCGTAATAGCCTTTTTCGGGAAAACTGAGCTCACTTTGCCAGTGTTGCCACGCCAATCGATTAACTGGAGCACGTAACTTGGCTTTTTGCCAAGTGGTGCCAAAGTCGATAGAGACATAAAGATCACTGACCTCTAAATCACCCGCCCAAGCATGACCGCGTACAGTTAAAGGTTCACCTATGGTATGGGTGATACCCGTTTTTGGAAAAGTAATGAGTGACTTAATTGGCATAGAGCCAATAATTTCCATGTCTTCATTAGGTACTTTAGTGCCCGGTGCTACCGGATATTTAGGGACACTATAAGCAGGGGCGGCCATTTTATTACCGTCGTGCACTTGGTCGCGTATCACTATTTTTTTCAACCATTTACCAGAAGTCGAAGCTGGCCAGCCACCACACACTAGTCGAAGTGGATAGCCATTTAATACTGGCAGATCTTCCCCGTTCATTGCCCAAGCAATCAAGGTTTGATCTTCTAATGCTTTAGACATAGGCACACCCCGAGAAATAGACTCTTTGCTAGGGTCACCACTTAGGTGCAAGTCGGCACCGTAATAGCCAATATAAACCGCATCTTCTTTAATACCACAAGCTTCTAACACATCGCGCAACCGCACCCCGGTAAACTTAGGGCAAGCCACAGCGCCTGTGGTCCACTGGTTACCACTGGCGGCCGGTGTGTATTCGCTACGGCCATTACCGCCACATTCAACCGTTAGCTGATAATCATAATGCGTAAAGCGAGACTTTAATTCAGCGAGCGTAAAAGTGGTTGGAGTCTCACAAGACTCACCGGCTATTTCTAAGGTCCACTTATCGGGGTCGAGTAAGCTGACATCGGGTAGACGACCATTATTACGCACAAACATATGTTTAGCGGGAGTTACCTCATCGTCTAATAAGTAAGGCGGCGTTTCAGCGTTAAGTGGTCTATCGTTTAAAACCTTTAGCCCTTCTTTACCTGGAATATCGACAAGGTCGTCAGACTGAGCAAAAGCAAGGGGGATAAACCCCGAAGACATGTTATTAGCCAGAGGAATACTCGCCCCTATGGCGGTGGCCATGGCAAGCAAGCCACTGCGTTTCAAAAAGCCGCGTCTTTCAGTATTATCTGCATTCTGCTCTAAGCTATCATGCACGCCTGTTGTGTCTGTTGTATGTTTAGTGAGCCGCTGGTCTTGCGGCGAAACTGGTGAATACTTATCAGGTTTTGAGGTCATGCCACTCTCCTGTTTAAAAATAACGATGACGTTAAAATAGGTAGAACAAACCGAAGTTAACACAAGTAAGTATTATATTAACTATTAATAACCTTAAATTAACTTTTTTGTGACAGTAGATAATATAGTGCGGAACAATCCGCTTAGCCAGATAGACATCAGTAATAAGCCCATACTTAATGGGTGTTCCTATACAGTGAGAGGGGCTTTCTCTATAATGCTCGCGCTTTGGTGCCAAATGGCATAAACGGGAATCTGGTGTAAATCCAGAACTGGCGCGCAGCGGTAACGAGGAACGACACGACAAGGGGAAACCCAGGCACTGCCAATATCGGGTGGGAAGCCGTCGTTTAGGTGAGCCATTATTTAAGGTTCGAGCCTCCAAGTCCGAATACCTGCCAAGGCATACAGGAAGGCCAATCGGCCATCACTACGCGTACTAGGAAGTAAAAAACATGTCTAAACAATGGCTGGCAGCAGTAGCTCTGTTGCCGTGGGCGGCGTTTGCCCAAAACTCAACCTTTTCTCAAAATGATGATGCGACTGACATCACTATTTACAACAAAGTTAAGCAATCTGCCACTAGCGCCCTCGCGCCTGTTGAAGTGATCACCAAAGCCGATATCGAACGTCGCCAGCCGCGTTCTTTAGTTGATCTATTAGAAACCTTACCCGGTATGCAGTTTGGTAGTCAGAATGGGGGGATAGGTCAAAATAGTAGTTTGTTTGTGCGTGGTACTAATTCTAATCAAGTACTGGTGTTGCTCAATGGCCGCCCAATGGCACAAATGGTTAACTCTAATATCGACTTTAGCCAGCTGCCGGTCAATAACGTGGAGCGCATCGAATATATTCGTGGCCCACGCGCCGCCATTTATGGTTCGAAAGCCATTGGTGGTGTGGTTAACATTATTACGACCTCTCAAGTTAACGACACTAAGCTGAGCGTCACTGCTGGTAGCAACGATTACTATGCCGCCGATGTGTCGATCAACCAGTGGGTAACCGACAATACCCGCTTGCAGTTAGCTACTGGCTATCGTGAGACTCGCGGTTATGATGTACAGCCAAATAATACCCAGTCAGATCGTGATGGCTTTGATAGTAAAAACTTAGCTTTGGGCATCGAGCATAAGTTGAATCAAGCTTGGACTTGGAATGCAAATTTTAATGGTTGGGAAAATAATTTAGAGTACGACTTTGGTGAACCGGCCTGGCCAAGTTTTACTGCTAATAAAAATAAGACTGAAACCTATCAAATTGATACTGGACTGCAACATCAAACGCAACAATTAACTAGTCAGATAAACGCTAGTTATAGCGAGTACAAAGCTGAAGACTGGAACAAGGAAGATAGGAGTAGTTACAGTAATAATAGCTTTGCTACTACTCGCTTAGATGGATTAATGCAGTATCACTATTCTGAGCAAGGTTATGGGCTAGTTGGTATTGATTGGCAGCAAGATCGTCAACTGTCTGACTCTACAGGAATCCTGCAGCCAGATCGTGATAATACCGGTGTATTTGCGTCAGTGTTGCATACGTGGAATCCCGTTTCTATTGAGCTAACCGGCCGAGTAGATGATAACGAGCAATTTGGTACTCATGGTACTTGGCAAAGTGCATTGTCACTGGCTTTAACTGAAGAGCATACGGCTACGCTGAGTTACGGCACTGGATTTAGGGCTCCAACTTTTGGTGAAATTGCTTCGGCAGAAGATGTAAATTCCCTAGAGCCAGAAAAATCGAAAAACTGGGAGTTAGGCCTTACAGGTGATTATGATTTATTAAATTGGCAGCTGAATTTTTATCGGAATGAGATAAGTAATTTAATGGTGTATTCTAATACCCCTCCTTATTCGCTTGTTAACTCAACAAAGAATACAGATGCTTTAATCAAAGGTGTTGAGTTGGTAGTAAAAGCTGATACTGGTCCTGTACATCACACCGCCAGTTATGAGTACACCAACGCTCAAGATATTGAAACTGCTAAGCAGCTACTTAACCGAGCCAAACGTAAAGCCAGTTGGACTGCAGATATTGATGTAGCTAAAGCTAATCTTTTTGCGCAGGTTTTGTACATGGGAAATCGAGAAACATATGGTGCAGTGGATAAAGAATACACTCCGTCCTACACCATATGGAACATAGGCGCACATTACCCCTTAACGCAGCAGCTGACGCTAAACGGTAAGATCAACAACCTGTTCGATAAAGACTACCAAGTTGTAAGTGGCTACGATGCGCCAGACATGGAATTCTATGTGGGTGCCGATTACCGCTTCTAATTTCTGTTAAAAGTTTAGCGCTGATTTCAAGCCGGCCTAGCGCCGGCTTTTTCATCTCTGACTTTAGCGCTATCATAGCGAATAGCATAAAGAGGGTATCCAGTGGCAAACATTCTTATTTTCGACTCCGGCATGGGCGGTTTATCGGTATACCGTGAGCTCAAAAGCCGCTTACCAGATCAGCAATACTACTACCTGTTCGATAATGCCTGTTTCCCCTACGGGGAGTTAAGCGAAACGTCTTTAGTTGAGCGTGCCGTCGAACTGTTTACCTCCTTTATTGCACAACACCCAGTCGACATTGCCATTATCGCCTGCAATACCGCCAGCACTCACGTGCTCCCCGCTTTGCGTACCCGCTTAACCATTCCCATTGTGGGTGTGGTGCCTGCTATTAAGCCCGCTGCTAAATATAGTCGCCAACAGCAGATGGCCAATCTAACAACCAGCAAGTTAGGCCATATTGGGTTATTAGCCACACCCGGTACCGTATCGCGACCTTATACAGCCAAGCTTATTGACAGCTTTGCTGCCGATTTACAGGTATCTATGCTGGGCACCACCGAGCTGGTAAAAATGGCCGAAGACAAATTATCGGGCTTACCGGTAGATATGGCGCAGCTATATAAGCTACTTACGCCTTGGCTTGGCGAGCAAGGACCCGACACTTTAGTGTTGGGGTGCACGCACTTTCCGCTGCTAGCTGACGAAATCAATCAATGTATGCCTAATGCCAAGTTAATTGACTCTGGTGAGGCGATTGCGCGGCGGGTAATCAGTCTTTTGGTGGAAGGGAAAGGTGGAGCTGAGCAAGTGAATCAAGAAGGGCGTTTATTTTGTACTCATCTAACAAAAAAAGCCCGGCAACAGGCCAGGGCTTTTAGTAAAGAAGGTTTTGGTGCACTGGAGTGCTTTATACCTTAACCAGTGCCGTTAAGCTTGAGAGTCACTGCTCTCATCTTCTTCTTTACGTTCGTTAGCTTCTCTTACTTTTAGCGTGCGCTGCTGAAACTCAGAATCATTTAATGCTTGCTGTGCCGCTAATGCTGCATCACTGGGCATTTCAACAAAACCAAAGCCACGGCGCTTGCCCGTATGCTTATCTTTCATCAGTCTCACAGATAACACTTGGCCAAAGCTTTCAAACAAGGCTCTTACCGACGCTTCATTAGCACGATAAGGTAAGTTTCCTACATATAGAGTGGTAGTGGGAATTTCTGCTGGCACAGGAGGGCGTATGGCTAACGGAATTAAAAAGCCACCTAGCAACAAACCCAGTGCAAAAAAAGCAGCAGAAAAAGAAGGCGCAGCCCAGCTAACAACAAAATAGCCAATTAGAGCCAACACGATTGCGTAAAGAGCTGACTGAATAAAAACAGGATAATGGGATAACTTCATCGGCAGTCCAATCTCAAAGTAGATGAATGTATATAACACACCAACACTAGCTGCATAAACCAATGTCAGTATTCACAGCATAGCCTCAATTGAGCTACAGAGTAACGCTTGTTATCAATAAGCATGATAAATGTGATCTAAAAAGCCCTTCGAGCGGTTATCCGCCTTATGCCTTACGTTATACGCCATTCAAACAGAAAGCTGTAC
The DNA here is from genome assembly GCF_017498065.1 of Oceanisphaera pacifica. Classification (GTDB taxonomy): domain Bacteria; phylum Pseudomonadota; class Gammaproteobacteria; order Enterobacterales; family Aeromonadaceae; genus Oceanimonas; species Oceanimonas pacifica. The sequence goes on from NZ_JAGDFX010000008.1 coordinate 173,205, forward strand.
GCATTACGCAATACGCTGTACGAACAAATAAAACCCAGTGTTTCAGCCTACCGCTGATAGCTGACGGCTCAAAGCTTCCCAAAGGGAGCTGTGTTTCTTTAGCGTATGGCTTTCTATTAGCTTGGCGCCGGGCGCTAGGCGCTGTGTTTGTGCATAACTCTGTACATAAGTTGTGTTTTTGCTGGGTGTTTGACCTGTCAGTCACTAAATGCGTATTTTTGTCACTTTAGGGGTTGCGCTTAAACGCGGCTTCCCTATAATGCGCATCCACTGACACGGGGCAACACGCTCACGGTCACAAGGGTTTGCAGACAACAAAATAAAGTTTGAAACAAACACTTGACGAACACTGAGGAATGCGTAGAATGCGCCTTCCTGATTCGGAAGAATCAAATGCTCTTTAACAATTTATCAAGCAAACTGTGTGGGCACTCGCAGAGCGTTGAGAACAAAAAAATATTGTTTTTCAATGTCTTGTGAAGTGCAACTAGAAATAGCAGTACATCAGTAATTCATTGAGCTAGAACTTTTAATTGAAGAGTTTGATCATGGCTCAGATTGAACGCTGGCGGCAGGCC
>NZ_JAGDFX010000009.1 GCF_017498065.1 Oceanisphaera pacifica
AATTTACTTCGGCAAGAAACGAGTCTTAAATTAAGCATTAAGAAAAAGCGTTTAAAAGCAGCATTGAACGAACAGTATCTTTCAAAAGTGATTGAAATGTAAGAGTTTCCTTCATGCTCTTGCCCTGAGGTCTAAAAGAGGTTTTTATTGTAAAAGCAGGTAACAGCCTACAGGTATGTAGGTTTGCTCTTAACCATTAAAATTTCCGTTCTTAATATTGATCTTTTCGTGGATTTAGCGGGTTTTGTTGCAAAAGAGTAGTATGGGTTTGTCTTAAAAAAGAAAGTTCTTGGCAACGAAACCCGCTAAAAAATAGAGTACAGGTCTAAAAGAGATTTTTATTGTAAAAGCAGGTAACAGTCTACAGGTATGTAGGTTTGCTCTTAACCATTAAAATTTCCGTTCTTAATATTGATCTTTTCGTGGATTTAGCGGATTTCGTTGCAAAAGGCTAGTGTTTGTTTTTCTTAAAAATCTTGGTTTTATTGATTGCGCACTATTCGTTTAACGGATGCCTTAGGCCAGCTGAAGTTGATAAGCAAACCAAGCTTTAAGCCAGTGATTTTCAAGTAGTTGATTACTTGTGCTTCAGATGATTTGTGTAGGTTATTCTGAGCCTTTAATTCTAGTAGAATTTTTCCTTCGACTATTAAATCAGCCCTAAATTCGCCTACAGCATGATGTTTATAATAAACAACAAGTGATGACTCAGACGCGACGGCTAAGTCTCGTAATCCTAGTTCATGTATCAATGCATTATGATAAACGCTTTCTAAAAGCCCACAGCCTAGTTGACGGTAAACCTCAAATACAGCACCTGTGATTTTATAGACAAGTTCTTTTTCGTACATAGCAGCCTCCATGCTCTTATAGAACTATAGAAGCTAGACGCAAAAGCACAAACTTAGATACAAGCGAAGCTGCTAAAAATAGAGACTAAACCTAAACAGATTTTGCAACGAAATCAGCGAAACCCACTAAAAAATAGGGAGCAGGTCTAAAGACATTTTTGATAGTAAGAGCAGACACAAAGCTTACAGGTATGTGTTTAGCTCTTAACCATTAAAAGATTTCGCTCTTAATATTGATTTTTTCGTGGGTTTGGCGGATTTCGTTGCAAGAAAGTCTTAAATCTAACTGAAAGCTCGAAGTCAGCAGCTGGAAGGAGAGACATTAAGTCAACAAATATATGTCTTGCTCTGTACCATCAAAAATTTGTTCTTATGTTGATCTTTTCGTGGATTTAGCGGGTTTCGTTGCAAGAAAGTCTTAAATCTAACTGAAAGCTCGAAGTCAGCAGCTGGAAGGAGAGAAATTAAGTCAACAAATATATGTCTTGCTCTTACCATCAAAAATTTGTTCTTATGTTGATTTTTTCGTGAATTTAGCGGGTTTCGTTGCAAGAAAGTCTTAAATCTAACTGAAAGCTCGAAGTCAGCAGCTGGAAGGAGAGACATTAAGTCAACAAATATATGTCTTGCTCTTACCATCAAAAATTTTGCTCTTATGTTGATCTTTTTGTGGATTTAGCGGATTTCGTTGCAAAAAATTCTTTTAATCTTTTTAACTTTGAGATGTAGTAATGACACAACAAGCTAACACTCCTCCGGTTAACACCAGCCAAACACAAGAAGATGAAATAGATCTTGGCCGTTTACTTGGCCTCTTGCTTGAGGGCAAGTGGATCATTATCGCCATCACTTTTGTCGCTGCCGTCTTGGGTGTTAGCTATGCATTACTAGCCACTCCCGAATACAAAGCAAATGCCCTACTACAAGTAGAAGAAAAGTCCGGCGGCATGGCCGCTTTAGGCGATATGGGTGAGATGTTCTCCCAAAGCAGTAACGCCGAGGCAGAAATTAATATCATTAGCTCTCGCCACATACTGGGTGCGGCTATTGATGAAGTAAAACGCGACATACAAGTAGCCCCCAAGCGTTTTCCAATCGTCGGTGGCTTTGTAGCTCGTCGCCATAGCGAACCACAAGTAGCCGATGCCAGCCTATTTACCAGCTATGCTTGGGGTGGCGAGCAAATTAACGTCAGCCAATTTAACGTACCCAACAGCTTATTAGACAAAGGCCTTACCTTACGCACCACAGAGCAAGGCTTTGAATTATTAGACGAAGATGAAGAGGTTCTAGTAGAAGGCGAGCCTAATCAGTTAGCCAATAACAATGGTATAACTATTCTAGTGACCGACTTACAAGCTCGCCCCAATACTGAATTTACTATTACTAAGGTCAGCACCTTAAGAGCCATTAACAGTTTAAACTCAGCTCTGAGTGTTAGTGAAAAAGGTAAAGCGTCAGGTATTTTAGAATTAGCTCTAACTGGTACCGACCAAAAAGATATTGCCAATACCCTGAATGCCGTAGCACAGCAATATCTGTTACAAAACGTACGCAGACAATCTGCCGAAGCAGAAAAGAGCCTAGAGTTTTTATCACAACAACAACCCGAGCTTAAAGCCAAGCTAGACCAAGCAGAAGAGCGCCTTAATCAATATCGTCAGCAAAATAAATCGGTCGACTTAGGGTTAGAAACACAAAGCGTACTCACTCGACTAGTTGATCTAGAAAAACAGCTTAACGAGTTATCTTTTAAAGAATCTGAACTTAGCCGTTTATACACGCGCTCTCATCCTAGTTACCAAGCATTACTAGAGAAAAAGCAATCGCTGTTGCGTGATAAGAATGAGCTATCTGACAAAGTAGAAAACTTGCCTAACACTCAGCAAGAGATTTTGCGCTTAACTCGCGACATGGAAGTAAGCCAAGAGATTTACATTCAGTTACTTAACAAAGTACAAGAGCTAAATATTGTTAAAGCGGGCACAGTGGGTAATGTACGCATTATTGACGATGCAGTAACTGCCCTTGCTCCTGTTAAGCCGAAAAAGCCCCTTATTGCGATATTGGCCACTCTGTTAGGCGGTATGCTCGGTGTGGGTATAGTGCTGCTACGCGGCCTGCTGAATCGCGGTGTAGAAAACCCGGAAGACTTTGAACAAGTGGGCATTAACGTATATGCCAGTGTGCCTTTAAGTGTTGCACACGAAAAGAAAATGCTCAGCTTTCGTAAGCGCAAGGCTAAGCAGCAGAGCGATATGTTACTTGCAGACTACAACCCGACCGACTTGGCAATAGAGTCGTTACGTGCTCTGCGCACCAGTCTGCATTTTGCTATGTTAGAAGCCAGCAATAATATTATCGCCATTGGTGGCCCAAGCCCAAGTGTAGGTAAGTCATTTATTAGTGCTAACCTAGCGGCTATTTGTGCACAGTCTGGTCAAAAAGTATTAGTCATAGACGCCGACTTACGTAAAGGCTATATGCACACCATATTTGAGCAAACCGTAGACAGTGGTTTATCTAGCTTGCTGAGTGGCAAAAATACTTTGCCAGAAGTGATAAAGCCCACTCAGGTGGGTAATTTACACTTTATGGCTCGTGGCCAAGTACCCCCTAATCCGTCTGAGCTGTTAATGCATAGCAACTTTAAGCAGTTATTAGATAAAGTAAGCCAAGACTATGATTTGGTGATTGTTGATACACCGCCTATTTTGGCTGTAACTGATCCTGTAATTGTGAGTGCCCAAGCGGGAACCACCTTAATGGTCAGTCGCTTTGCGAAAAACCCACTTAAAGAAGTAGAAGTGGCCCAGCGCCGTTATGAGCAAAACGGCATCACTGTAAAAGGCATTGTATTTAACGCCGTAGAGCGCAAGGCTTCGAGTTACGGCTATGGTAACTACGGTTACTATAACTACGAGTATAAGTCTTAAATTCAATGTTGAATGTTGGGTGTTGAATGAAGTTCAAAAGATCAAGATGAGATCCTTTTGCCACGGAAGAACACGGAAACCACGGAAAAATAGGGATAAGATCTGAAAAAAATGTTCATGGTAAGAGCAGATACAAAGATTATAAGACAGTGTGTCTGGCCTTTATTATGATAATTTTCGCTCTTTTCGTATATTCCGTGGCAGATTTAGGTCTTAAAGACTCTTAGCAACGAAACCCATGAAAGCTGCTAAAAAGTAGGGGTAAGATCTAAAAAAGACTGTTGATGGGTAAGAGCAGACACAAAGCTTATAAGGCTGTATATTCGTTAAGTAAGTTTGTTACAAATTAATAGTCTTTAGTGTATCTAGCTATTAATCCAACATTATTTAAAGTTATCATGTAAATAACACCAAGGTCGTTTCAATGAACTTTAGAAAGCTATTAAAGTGAATAAATTTAAAAGTGGCAGTTTTATTGGTGGTGCTGGTATTTATTTGTTCTCAAATATACTTAATGCCACTATTCCTTTTGTCTTGCTCCCCATACTTACACGTTACTTAAGCCCTGAAGAATATGGCGAAGTCGCTATGTTTCAGACCTTGCTAGGTGCTCTAGGTGCGTTCGTTGGCATGACCTTTGTTGGTGCAGCCGGTAGAAAGTATTATGATGCCAACTTAGATAAGAAAGAGCTTGCTGAATTTATAGGCTCTTGTGTTCAGCTCACTATTATATTTTCACTAACTGTTTTTTTTATTATATTTTTATTTAAAGATAGTTTTTCTGGGTGGTTGTCACTAAAATCAAATTATATATTATCCGCTGTGTTTGTTGCAGCTAGTTTAGTTATCGTTAGGTTAAGATTAGGTCAGTGGCAAGTAGAAAAAAAAGCTATAAAGTACGGCACATTACAAATATCGCAAAGCATCTTTAATATGCTACTTTCATTACTATTAGTAGTAGTGTTTCTTAAAGGGGCTGAAGGTCGTATCAACGCTCAAATAATAATGAGTTTAGTTTTTTTAGCTGTTGCATTGATTTTACTAAAAAAAGATAATTTGTTAAAAGTGTTTTCTTTACGAAAAGATTATCTTACTGAAGCGTTACGATTTGGTGTTCCGCTAATCCCTCATGTAGCAGGAGCATTTTTACTAATATCAGTAGATCGATTTATTATAGGGAAAAAAATTGGACTTACTGAAGTTGGTGTTTATATGGTGGCGGTACAGCTCGTCAGTATAATGAGTTTGATTTTTGATGCAATAAATAAAGCTTATGTACCCCATTTATATGAAGTGTTAAAGAGAAATGATTTCTATGAAAAACGAAAAATAATAATATTTACTTATCTATGGTTTATTTTTATTTTATTAGGTGTAGGTTTGGTTTTTATTATAGGACCTTGGTTTGTTGTGTTTTTTGCTGGTGAAAAGTATGCTCAAGCAGGTGATGTGATTGGTTTGTTAGCTTTAGGGCAAGGATTTCGTGGTATGTACTTAACTGTAACTAATTTTATATTTTATAGTAAGAGAACAAGTGTTCTATCCACTATTACTATGGGGACTGGAGTGCTTAATGTTTTCTTGTTGATTGTGTTAATTAAGTTCTTTGGCCTTGTTGGTGCTGCAGTTGCATACTCTTTATCTATGGCTCTATTTTTCTTTTTAACATGGTGGTACTCAACTCAGTTAGTAAGTATGCCTTGGAGTTTAAGATGATCTTGAATGCTATTAAGTTTATTAGACGAGTTTTAAAAAAAATGCAACGTAAAGCTAGAGTTGTAATTGTAAAAAAGCGTTGTGGCGGTTATACCGATAGAGTTCAAGTTGGTGGTCCTACATCTCTAACGAAGAACACATTTTTAGGTGATAATGCAAACTTTAATGGCTTAGTTATTAGTGGTGAGGGTAATGTTATTATTGGAGATAACTTCCACTCTGGGCCTGATTGCTTATTTATTTGTCAAAATCATAATTTTGATAATGGAAGTGCAGTTCCATATGACTCAACTTATATTCTAAAAGATATTACTATTGAAGATAATGTTTGGTTAGGGAGTCGAGTTATAGTTCTTGGTGGAGCTACTATAGGTGAAGGGGCTATTATACAAGCAGGTAGTGTTGTTGTGTCTGATATTCCCAAATACGCTATTGCGGGTGGTCATCCAGCAAAGGTATTCAGTAGTCGAGATGTAACTCACTATGAAAAACTTAAAGCTGAGGGCAAATTTCACTAGTGTTGTATGAGCCTTGTAAAAAACTGTTTTTTTTTTGTGGTGTTTGAAATCATTAATTTTGTTAACTATATTTTTGGGACTCTATTATGAATTCTATTCTCAGTTTAATTGGTAGGGAGCAAGCGCTGTTTACTACTGATATAGAAAAAAGCGAAGAGGATTTATCTACTAAGGTAGAGGCTTCGCGATTTCTAGTATTAGGCGGTGCAGGCTCTATCGGCCAAGCAGTCACCAAAGAAATCTTCAAACGGAACCCTCAAAAGATACATGTAGTAGATATCAGTGAAAATAATCTAGTTGAGCTAGTTCGAGATCTGCGCAGTTCGTTTGGTTATATCAATGGTGACTTTCAAACATTTGCTTTAGATATTGGCTCCACTGAATACGATGCCTTCTTTAAGGCTGATGGACAGTTTGACTATGTACTTAACCTATCCGCCCTCAAACATGTGCGCAGCGAAAAAGACCCATATACTCTGATGCGTATGATTGATGTTAACGTGTTTAACACCGATAAAACTTTACAGCAGGCAATTGAAGCTGGTGCAAAAAAATACTTCTGTGTTTCCACTGATAAGGCAGCTAACCCAGTCAATATGATGGGTGCTTCAAAGCGCATAATGGAAATGTTTTTAATGCGTCGCAGCCTAGATATCAATATCTCAACTGCTAGGTTTGCCAACGTGGCTTTCTCTGATGGCTCACTTCTGCATGGCTTCAATCAACGTTTAGAAAAACGCCAACCAATAGTGGCCCCCAATGACATAAAACGTTACTTCGTGACGCCTCAAGAGGCGGGTGAATTATGTTTGATGTCATGTGTTTTTGGTGAAAATCGTGATATTTTCTTCCCTAAGCTTAGTGAAAGCTTACATCTCATCTCTTTCGCCGATATAGCAGTAAAGTACCTTAAACAAAAAGGCTATGAGCCAGTACTTTGTGCCGATGAAGATGAAGCGCGTGAATTGGCGAAAACACTACCGGAGCAAGGTAAGTGGCCTTGTTTATTCACAGGGAGCGACACCACCGGTGAAAAAGATTTTGAAGAGTTTTTTACTGACCAAGAAGTCCTTGATATGGAGCGCTTCCACAGCCTCGGCATTATAAAAAATGAAGCTGAATTTGATCAAGATTTGCTCACTGAATTTGAGGTGAGCATCAAGGCAATGAAATCTGATTTGGCCTGGGAAAAACAAGATATTGTTGAGCTTTTCTTTAACATGATTCCCGACTTTGGACATAAAGAGACCGGAAAATATCTCGATAGCAAGATGTGAGGTAATGATGCACCAGCAACTGATTAATTTTATTCGAGATACTTACGCGACCCAAGATTTTGTTCCTTTGCATGCGCCTACTTTTTTAGGTAATGAGAAAGATTATCTAGCTGAAACCATCGACAGTACCTTTGTTTCGAGTGTAGGCAAATTTGTTGATGAATTTGAGCACAGCATGCAAACGTTTACTGGCTCAACGAGGGCCGTTGCTACCGTTAATGGTACTGCTGCGTTACATGCCGCCTTACATCTGGCTGACGTTAATGCAGGAGACCTCGTTATTACGCAGGCATTAACGTTTGTAGCCACCTGTAATGCCCTTCATCATATGGGTGCTAAGCCAGTATTTATTGATATTGAACCTACGGCTTTTGGCTTGTGTCCGCAAGCTACGTCTATTTGGCTGGCTGAACATGCTGAGCTGGATGATGCGGGCTACTGTAGACATAAAGTAAGCGGAGCGGCTATTAAAGCGATAATGCCGATGCACACTTTTGGCCATCCAGTTCAATTAGATGAATTTGTGGCTATTTGTAAACTGTGGAATTTAAACTTAGTTGAAGATGCAGCCGAGAGTTTGGGAGCTTTCTATAAAGGGCAACATACTGGGACTGTGGGGCGTTTTGGTGCACTAAGCTTTAATGGCAATAAGGTAATTACTACAGGCGGTGGCGGCATGCTGCTGTGTAAAGAGACTGAAGATGGGCTACGAGCCAAGCACATAACGACTACAGCTAAAGTGCCACACTCCTATGAGTTTTACCATGATGAGCCTGCGTTCAACTATCGTATGCCTAACATAAATGCGGCGTTAGGTTGTGCGCAAATGGAACGACTTGAATTAATGCTCAATAGCAAGCGCATTTTGGCTGTTCGTTATGCTGATTTTTTTAAAGGCAGTGAATTTCGCTTTGTAAAAGAGCCTGATTATGCGCATTCTAACTATTGGTTAAATGCTGTGGTTTGCCCTAATTTAGCTAGTCGTAATGCCTTGCTCGAAACCACCAATGCTCAGGGAGTTATGACGCGCCCGGTGTGGCAGTTGATGCACCGGTTGCCCATGTTTTCCGATGCCTTACGTGGAGACTTAATACATTCAGAATGGGCCGAGGCGAGATTGGTTAACTTGCCTAGCTCACCCATTTTAGAGATTGCATGAGTAGAGATAGCATGAGAAAAATAGCAGTATTTACTGGCACTCGAGCTGAATACGGTTTGTTGTATTGGATTATTAAAGCATTAAATGAGTCTAAACAAGCTCAACTACAACTATTAGTTGGTGGCATGCATCTCTCACCAGAGTTTGGCTATACCATCAGTCAGATTGAGAAAGACGATTTTCCTATTGCCGAACGGATGGAATTTTTACTTTCATCAGACTCCCCCGTAGCTATTAGCAAGTCGATGGGGCTTGCATTAATAGGTGCTGCTGAAGCATTACAACGTCATCAACCTGATCTTGTGGTTATTTTAGGTGACCGCTTTGAATCAATGGCGGTAGCACAAGCAGCGATGGTGGCTCAGATACCAATTGCCCATCTGCATGGCGGGGAAAAAACGGAGGGCCTCATCGATGAGGCAGTTCGTCACTCCATAACTAAAATGGCCCATCTGCATTTTACTGCGACTGAAGAATACCGACAGCGCGTGATCCAATTAGGTGAACAACCGCATCGAGTATTTAACTTCGGGGCTCCCGGTATAGATAGCATTGTTCGCTTGCCATTACTTGCGAGAGCAGAGCTTTCCAACGCCATCAATTTTAAGTTAGACAGGCCTTATTTTCTCGTGACCTACCACCCGGTGACGCTGGCTAGCGACGGTGCTGCAGGCTCATTAAAAAACTTGCTAGCAGTCCTAGATGCATACCCTAATCATCAGGTTATTATTTCTTATCCAAATGCGGACACTAATGGGCGACAGCTAATAGAAATCCTTGAAGCCTATCGTGATAAGCACCCTCAACGAGTGCACTTAGTGCAATCACTAGGGCAACTGCGTTACTTGAGTGTAATGAAGCACTGCGAAGCTGTACTAGGAAACTCTTCTAGCGGCTTGATTGAAGCACCTACATTTGGAATACCCACCCTGAACATTGGCAATCGTCAAAAAGGACGGTTGTCTGGGAAAACCATCGTTCACTGTGAAGAAAGCCGGAACGCAATTAAAACTGCGATGGAGCTCATCATGGATCCTTATTTCAAAAAATGTTGTCGTCAGGCTGAAAATCCTTACGGCAAAGGAAATAGTTCAGAGAAAATTGTTGAGAGAATATTAGTTCATCCCTTGAAAGGGATAGTTTCAAAGTCTTTTTTTGATATGGTACAGAGTTAATGAAAGTTGGATTCATTGGGTGTGTTCAATCGAGCTATAGGATATTACAGACTTTACTCAACCAAAAGGTTGAAGGAATCGAAGTTGTGGCCGTAATTACAAAGTCAGAGTCTTCGGTTAATTCTGACTTTGTAGATCTTGCGCCTTTGTGCCGAGCACATGATATACCCTTTCATTATGAACAAAGCCGTGAACGGCTGGATAGTTTGGAATTTCTCCGACGATACCAGCCCGATGTTATCTACTGTTTTGGCTGGAGTTATCTACTCGATAAAGAAATGCTGAATCTGGCGCCTCTAGGTGCTATCGGTTTTCATCCTGCGCCGTTGCCTCTAGCTCGTGGACGGCACCCTATTATTTGGGCTTTGGCGTTAGGGCTGGAGCAGACGGCAGTAACCTTTTTTCGTATGGATGAGGGAGCGGATTCGGGGCCTATTATTATTCAAGAGCCAGTGACTATTGTTGCAGAAGATAATGCGGCCACTTTATATGAGAAAATACTGGATACAGCTTCATTACAAATCATTGACGTCAGCCAACAGCTGGCTACGGGTAAAGCTACATTTGTGAACCAAGATCACTCTAAAGCCACCTACTGGCGAAAACGCTCTCGTAAAGATGGGTTAATCGATTGGCGTATGCATGCTGAAGACATACACAATTTAATCCGGGCTCTGACTTATCCTTACCCAGGAGCAGAGTTTCTCTATGGTGAGAGCCCAATTAGCGTATGGCGAAGCAAGTTATCACAGAAATTATTTCCTCATTATATTGAGCCTGGTCGAATTTTGGTGGCTGAGAAAGAAAAGATGCTAATAAAGTGTGGTGGTGACAGCGCTATTTGGCTATATGACATACAACTGAACTTTCTACCCCAAAATGGAGAGTGCTTATGAAAGACGTATTGATAGTAGCCCCTCATGCTGACGATGAATCTTTGGGTTGTGGTGGTACCTTGTTGCGTCATTATGCTGAAGGAGATCGAATTCATTGGTTGTTAGTCACAGGGATGAGCCCAGAAAGCGGCTTTAGTGAAGAGAAGATTGCCATACGAAAACAAGAAATAGAAGCAGCCGCAGACCGTTACCATTTTTCATCGGTACATGAATTAAAATTACCCCCAGCTGCATTAGAAACATTACCAATGGGCAAGGTCATTGCTGGTATTAGTGATGTAATTTCTAAAATACAACCACAGCTAGTTTATACTGTGTATCGTAATGATGCTCATAGTGACCACGAAATAGTATTTGATGCCGTGATGTCGGCAACCAAAAGCTTTCGTTATCCTTTTATAAAAAGAGTTTTGGCTTACGAAACTTTATCTGAAACTGACTTTGGTATGAAACCGGAGGATGGTGGTTTTCGACCCAATGTATACATAAATATCTCAGACTATATCGAAGATAAACTAAATATTTTAGAAATTTTTGAGTCTGAAATGGGGAAGTTTCCTTTTCCTCGCAGTCGTAAAGCGCTAGAAGCCTTGGCTACTTTGCGAGGTGCTCAGAGTAACTGCCATGCTGCCGAAGCTTTTATGCTTATTAAGGAAATATTATGAGTATCAAGATTATTGCTGAAGCGGGTGTTAACCATAATGGCAGTGCCGAGCTCGCTTTCAAACTCGTGGATGCAGCTCATTCTGCTGGCGCTGATGTCGTCAAGTTTCAGACGTTTAAAGCGAAAAATTTAGTGACTCAAGAGGCTAAACAAGCTGAATATCAGACTCGCAACTCTGGTATCGCTGAGTCTCAATTCGCCATGCTTAGCCGTTTAGAATTGGACTATGATGCCCATAAAGACTTAATTGCTCACTGCAATGAACTGGGTATTGAGTTTCTTTCTACGGCATTTGATACTGAGAGTTTAGGTTTTTTAGTGACTGATCTTGGGTTAACAACGCTCAAGATTCCTTCCGGTGAGCTAACTAATGCGCCTTTTTTGTTGGAGCATGCTCGAACCGGTTGTAACTTAATTGTCTCTACTGGTATGGCTACGTTAGCTGAAGTAGAAGCGGCTTTAGGCGTGATTGCATTTGGTCTTACTGCTAACGCTGATGCACAGCCTAGTGAAATAGCTTTTGCCGAGGCTTATGCAAGTGAAGATGGCCATAAAGCGCTTAAGGAAAAAGTGACATTGTTGCATTGCACTACCGAGTACCCCGCCCCTGTTGGCGAAATTAACTTGCGAGCGATGCAGACCATGCATACTGCCTTTGGATTAACGCCAGGATATTCTGACCACAGTGCGGGCATCACAATACCTATCGCTGCCACAGCCTTAGGTGCTCAACTTATCGAAAAACACTTTACGTTAGATAAAACAATGGCGGGGCCAGATCATAAGGCATCACTAGAGCCAAATGAGTTAGCGGCTATGGTTCAAGGTATCCGCGATGTAGAACTAGCCTTGGGGCACGGTATTAAAAGCCCACAACCCTCAGAAGTTAAGAATAAACCAATAGCCCGTAAGAGCTTAGTCGCCGCTGATACGATTCAAGCTGGCGAAGCCTTTACTGTCAACAACCTGACAGTTAAGCGTCCTGGTGACGGTTTATCACCTTACTTATATTGGTCGTTATTAAATAGCACGGCGACAAAAAGCTATAAAGAAGGGGAGCAAATCAGTGACTAAACCGCTGATTATGTTGGGCGCCGGTGGGCATGCTGCTGGGTTGGCAGAAATTCTCTACGCACAGGGGCGTGTAATAACAGCTCTAGTAGCCCCCGAACCAGTGAACTCTAAAAGCCTATTAGTTGGTATTAAGCGACTCCAAAATGATGAAGACTTATTATTGCAATATTGCCCGAAAGACGTTGAGTTAGTTAATGGCTTAGGCTCATTGCCTGGTAAGGACTTGCAGTGGCAATTGTTTCAGTTTTTTAAAACTAAAGGATATAGTTTTTCTCAGGTTATATCTCATAATGCTATTCTTTCTAATAATATCGAGTTGGGAGAAGGAGCACAGATAATGGCCGGAGTTATTGTTCAGGCAGGTGTGACTATTGGAGATAACACATTACTAAATAGTGGTTGCATTGTCGAACATGACTGCAGTATTGGTCAACATAATCATATAGCACCTAGTGCAACTTTATGTGGTGGGGTGAATACAGGGATCCACGTTCATATTGGTGCTGGAGCTAATGTTATTCAATATCTGAACATTGGCGATCATGCGGTGATAGGCGCGGGTACAACTATCGCCAGAGATGTACTTGCACATCAGACGCTTATACCTGCTTGTAGTCGTAATCTTAGTTAAGGATTTGTAATGCTAGAATGGAAAAACGTCGTCTTGAATTCGGGCGCTACAATTCGTGAAGCTATGCGTATTATCGATCAAGCAGCGTTACGTATCGCATTAATCTGTGATGAAAAAGGTCATTTGCAAGGGACGATTACGGATGGTGACATACGCCGAGGCTTATTACTCGAGTGTGGTATGGAAGACTCTGCAGCCAAAGTAATGAACACTAAACCTAAAGTTGCCAAAGTGACTCATTCACGTCAGCAACGTTTAGAGCTGATGGAGAAGTGTGATCTCTTGTCTTTACCTATTGTCGATGATTTAGGTCACTTGATAGGTTTAGAAACGCTGCATACTGCTTTACAACCGGTGAAGAGAGATAATCCTATTTTTATTATGGCCGGTGGTTTTGGCACCAGATTACGACCATTAACCGATCATTGTCCAAAACCAATGTTACGAGTGGGTGATAAGCCAATGTTAGCGCATCTTATTCACCAGTTTATTGCATTTGGCTTTCATCAATTTTATATCTCAACTCATTATATGCCAGAGCAAATACGTGACTATTTTGGTGATGGCAGCGAGTGGAACGTAAGCATTAATTACGTCCATGAAGACTCTCCCCTAGGTACCGGTGGAGCATTGGGGTTATTACCTAAGACTCTGCCTCAGCTGCCATTAATTATGATGAACGGTGATGTGTTAACTAAAGTCGACTTCGTTCGTTTACTCGAACATCATGAACAGCAAAAATTTGATGCCACTATGTGTGTGCGTGAGTTAGAGCATCAGGTGCCGTTCGGCGTAATTGAAAGTAAAGATGAGCTCATTACTGATATGGTAGAGAAGCCAACTTATCGCTATAGTATTAATACAGGTATTTATGTACTCAGCCCCGAATGCGTTGCTTCTGTAAAGGCAGATACTAAAATAGATCTGCCTACCTTATTAGGACAGCGAATGGCACAACAAGAAAAAGTAGGCATCTATACTAGCTATGATTACTGGTTAGATATTGGGCGCATGAGTGATTATCAAAAAGCACAACAAGACATCAAAGGATTCTTACAGTGAATATCGCTATTATACCTGCACGAGGTGGAAGTAAGCGCCTACCAGGGAAAAATATAAAGCCACTGGCAGGTAAGCCCATGATTGCGTGGACTATTGAAGCTGCACTAGATAGTGGTGTTTTCGATCATGTGTTCGTTAGCACCGATTGTGAGAATATTGCTGCTATGTCTATGGATTTTGGTGCTGCTGTTCCTTTCCTTAGACCCCAACACTTAGCTACAGATACAGCTACAACCAATGATGTGGTTACCCACTTAGTTGAATGGTTTGAGTGTGAATATAAGAATGATGTCAGTAAAATCGCTATTCTTCAGCCAACATCTCCATTAAGAAGTGCTCAGCATATCAAAGAGGCTGTTCAGTTGATGAAAGATAAATCAGCTAGAGCCATCGTATCTGTTTGTGAGTTAGAGCATCCTATCCAGTTTTGTAATCAACTTGGTCCTAACGGCTCTATGGCTGGTTTTATTAAACCAACCGAAATCAAGCGCACACAAGATTTTGAACCTTACTATCGGTTGAATGGTGCTCTATATATTTTTGTTCGTGAGTATGTAAAAAAATTAAGTGAAATATATAGTGAAGGAACTTACTCCTATGTAATGAATGCAGCATCGTCGATAGATATAGATACAGAAGATGACTTTATTTTGGCGGAATACTACAAAACAGAGAAGTGAGCTGTTGTTTTGAATAATCTTTATATTGTTGAATCTCCACTACAAGCATTATGTGCGCTTGAAGTTTCACTAGAAAATGACAGTGAAAGCAATAGTGTTGTTGTTAGAACCTCTGGTGGTGTACGCCCTAGAAATGATAAGCAACTGTTAAGCATCATTAACAAAAGAGAGTGGCAAAAAAAGATAGTAATAGAACATCCTATATCTAAAAATCCGCTTTCTCATCATTGTAGAAATAGAGCTTTTTTATCAAGTATTGAATCTATATTTGGAAGTAAAGTAACTTCGCTTTATATCGGTGAGTTTCGATCTTCTTTTATGCACATGGTGCGAGTCGCATTGAATGCTTCAAATGTATATTTACTTGATGATGGCGCAGCTAGTATCAAAGCGATTAATAATTATATCAAGCTAGGGTATAACTACCCTTATGATAATTTTTATCCTAAAAATCTTATAAAGAAAATTATTTTTTATGTGATCTATAATAAATATATAGATGAGCATTTTTTTAATAAAAGGTTAAGAGTAGTGACTGCTTTTTCAAATGATGAGCATGTCTTTCAGCGTAAAATTAGTTTTGATAATATAAAAAAATTATTAATGAAGGATAAGTTTATTAATAGTCAGTCTGTATATTATTATGGTTCTAAGTATAGTGAGGCAGGGATCATATCTCTAGAATATGAAATGTATTTCTTAGGGCGTATACGAGACTTTTATGATAAAAGAGGTAAGAAGGTAACTTATTTTGCGCATCGTGATGAATCCGAACAGAAATTAAATTATATATCTAATACGTTAATGTTTAATGTGATAGTTCCTGATGTGACAGCTGAAGTTTATCTTCTTGAATCTGACTCACTACCTTCTGAAGTGTCGGGAGCTTATACAAGCGTATTAAATAATATAAAAGTGATATTGCCAGAAGTTCCTTTGCGTAGTTTTAAGCTTAATTCTGATGATGTTGGATTACAGTGGAGAGATGACATCGAAAACGTATATCAATATTTTAAGAAGTTAAATATTCATGTAGAAGTTTAACAAAGTTGAATATACTTCTTTGAAATGTATGATCTACTCTCAGGGCAAGAGCATGAGTGTCTACTTTACGAACACCCTACTAGTTTATTAATCGCTTAGAGCTTAAAAACCTAAGTATTAGATAAATAATAATCAAGAAATGACTATTTTTTTGTTCTTTTTTTGATTGAAAAACGTTCATGTTCTTGCCCTGTCGGCGCAGTTGATTTTATAAAAAGTGATGAATTTTTACGTGTTTTAGATTGCCAGAAAATATTTCATTAGGTAGTACTAATGCTACTAATGTAAGGCCGCTTAATCGTGTTGGTATGACACCTATTTTAGAAATGATTCAGTCAGGTGATCCTATAGATGCTAGTAAGGTTGCAGATAAACTTTTCCCCCCAAGGCTCACCTGATATATTTTTATCACATTCATTTGTTGATAGAAAAAAAGCATTATTACTGGCTAATAAAATACAGCAAACTCATGGTTTAACTGTATTTATAGACTCTGAGATTTGGGGGGCTGTATATGACTTGCTAAAAGAGGTTGACGATGAGTATTGCTTTCAAAAAATAAGCGGAACTTACTCTTATGACAAAAGAAATCAATCTACTGCTCATGTGTATATGATTTTGAGTTCAGCCCTACATGAGGTAATTGATCGTTCTGAAGCATTTATCTTCTTAGAATCTGAGAATTCATTGGTTCCTAGTATCAAAAGTACTATATCGGAAGATGATCAAGCTAAAACCTATTCACCCTGGATCCATTCAGAGTTACTGCTGAGCTCAATGATAGAAAGAAAAAAGCCTAAGCGTTATGAGCGGGTAAAAGCATTAGATTCAGCTATTGGGACCGAACATCTAACTGAGGGGAAACAGCTTAAAGTTAAACATAGTGCACCAATGGGGCACTTAATAAAAATATCACAGGATATTTTTAATGATTGGCTAGATGCCCCTGGCAGAACAGAGCATGGCTTAGATGCTTTGTATAAACTATTATCAGAAGATAACTATGGTTAAAATAACAGAATTATCAATTCATAAACATTTACAAATGCAGCAAGATATTATTAATAGAATGTCTGCAAAGAGCAGTGCAATAAAAAATTGTGCATTACTTTAGTTGCAGCAATTGTGGTTCTTGTCTTGAATAAAGATAGCAGCGTTTCTTTACTTATTGTTTTAGCGCCAATATTAATTTTCGCAGTGTTGAATGCATATTACCTTGCTCAAGAAAAACGTTTTAGAAAAAATTACAATGATTTTGTAAAAGATATATTGGGTGAGGTTCAAGAGGAGAACGGGACAGAACTACAATTTAATTCTGATTTAGTTAGTAAACTATTTAGATTGTCACCGGAAGATGATTTAAAAATATACTATTTACAGGCTTGTAGATCTTCTTCTTTGCTTGCATTTTATGGTGGTCTGATAGTAATAGTATTCCTTGTTAACTGTATTGTTTAGTACATGTAAAGTAATGAATTAGATAAAGGTTAATATGAAGTGATTGATGCTAATAAATCGAAAAGGCCGAGATAGTAGTATTAGATTAATTTAATGAAAATTATTGTAGACTCGTATGATAAACTCTTTAGCCATCTTTTTATAATAACTAGAGCTGACGGAACTTCACAGATAAAATATTTATGTTGAAAGCAGTTTTTATATCCACTTTTTTGTGGCACTTTCTAACAGCAGCAAGGCAATTTCGGCGGGAATAAATTCACTAGAGCGATAACTAGCAAATAGAATATTATCTTATTTTTAAATTGGTTTAATGGTTTTTTTCAACTTTAAGTATGCTTGAAGATAACAAGCTTACTTTCATGTTTAATACATAAAGGTTAGTTATGAAAATAACAGTAGTAGGCACAGGGTATGTAGGGCTTTCTAATGCTATGTTGTTAGCACAACATAATGAAGTAGCAGCGCTAGATATTGATCCTGAAAAAATATCCTTATTAAATAATAAGCAATCACCGATTGCCGATACTGAAATAGAAGATTTTTTAGCTAACAAATCGCTTAACTTTACAGCCATCCTAGATTCAAAAAAAGCTTATACCAATGCTGATTTTGTAATAATTGCGACCCCCACGGACTATGATCCTAAAACTAACTACTTTGATACCAGCAGTGTAGAAGCCGTAGTCAATGATGTGGCTGAGCTAAACCCCAACGCGACCGTGATCATAAAATCCACCGTACCCGTCGGATTCACAGCGCAGTTAAACTCAGCACTTAGCACTCAACACTCAAAACTCAGTATCATTTTTAGCCCAGAGTTTTTGCGCGAAGGCAAAGCTTTGCACGATAATCTATATCCGTCACGTATTATCGTAGGTGAACAGTCTGAACGTGCTCGTACCTTTGCCGACTTATTACTAGAAGGGGCGATTAAAAAAGATGCTCCTCAGTTGTTCACTGATTCAACTGAGGCTGAAGCTATTAAGCTATTTTCTAATACCTATCTAGCCATGCGCGTTGCTTATTTCAATGAGCTAGACACCTATGCGCAAACTTTTGACCTAGACACCAGGCAAATTATTGAAGGCGTAGGGCTTGATCCACGCATTGGCGATCACTACAACAACCCATCATTTGGTTATGGCGGTTACTGCTTACCTAAAGATACTAAACAGCTATTAGCTAACTATGACGAAGTACCGAGTAACTTGATCAAAGCCATTGTAGACTCAAATCGTACCCGGAAAGACTTCATCGCCGACAGCATCTTAAAGCGCCTTAACACTCAGCACTCAGCACCCAACATTAAAAGCTCACCAGTCGTGGGCATTTACCGTTTAGTGATGAAAGAAGGCTCAGACAACTTTCGTGCATCGGCCATACAAGGCGTAATGAAGCGCCTCAAAGCGAAAGGGGTCGAAGTGATAGTATATGAGCCTGTATTGAAAATGTCTCATTTTTACGGTAGTCGTGTTATCACTGATCTAGCCGAGTTTAAACAGTTATCTAACGTCATCGTTGCCAACCGCCCTGCTCAAGAACTCAAAGGCGTGTTAGAAAAAGTCTACAGCCGCGATTTATTTGGCAGCGACCTTTAAGGAAGAAACATGAAATACCTAGTCACCGGTGCAGCAGGTTTTATCGGTATGCACACTGCCAAACGGCTGTTGTAAGCAGGTGAGCAAGTGATTGGCTTAGATAACCTTAACGACTACTACGCCCCAGCGTTAAAACAACACCGCCTTGCCGAACTTACGCCTTTTACCAATTTTAGCTTTATAAAAATAGATTTGGCTGACAGGGAAGGCATCGCACAGCTCTTTAGTAATGAGCTGTTTGATTGTGTTATCCACCTAGCGGCACAAGCTGGGGGCGCTATTCCATAGAAAATCCATTTGCTTATGTAGATAGCAACCTAGTGGGCATTATGACTATTTTAGAAGGCTGCCGCCAAAACAAGGTGCAACACTTGGTTTACGCCTCGCCCAGCTCGGTGTATGGAATGAACGCCAAAATACCCTTTAGCGAAGATGACCAGGTAGACAACCCTGTATCACTTTACGCCGCCACTAAAAAGTCTAACGAGCTAATGGCGCACAGTTATTCTAAACTGTACGGCATTCCCACTACTGGCTTACGTTTCTTTACTGTGTACGGCCCAGCAGGCAGACTTGACATGATTCCTTGGTTATTCACTGAAGCCATTTTAAAGGGCGAGCCCATTAAAGTATTCAACTAAGACAAAATGTTATGCGACTTCATCTATATAGACGACATAGTCGAAGGCGTTATCCGCATAGCTGCCAAACCACCCGAACAAAAAAGCGAAACCATACCCTATGCTTTGTATAATATCGGTAATAACGAACTCATCGAACTCGCCCGTTTTATACAAGCCATAAAAACCGCCTGCGGCAAAACAGCAGAAAAAATAATGCTGCCCATGCAACCCGGTGACTTGAAAAGAACCTATGCAGATACCCAAAAGCTAGAAGATGAAGTAGGCTACAAACCGAAAATGGATGAAGGGATAGAGAAGGTTTGTGGAGTGGTATAAAAGTTATAAAAATTAACTACTAATATAATATGGATCTCTTTTCGCTTCACCTTAACGTTTATTTGTAGATAATTTTAATTTGAGTTTATGAAATGAAAAATAAAAAAGAATCATTGTTGATAGTCACACCTAGCTTTAAAGGTGGTGGTGCTGAAAAAGTAGCAGTTAACCTTGCGAATCAATACGCAAATGACGGCATTGATGTAACTTTGCTAGCAGTAAATAAAGAAGGGCCATATCGTAAACAGGTGGCAAGCAATGTTAAGATTGTTGACCTTAATTGTTCAGGCATTATTCATTCTTTATTTGCCGTGTTATTTGTACTAAGAAAATTAAAGCCTATAAAAGTTCTTAGTATGATTAGAGAAACGAATATTTCTGTTGGTTTTTCTAGATTTTTTATTAAAATTAATCGTGTTGTTTTTAGAGAAGCTAATACATTAAATCATATCTATAAGTCTCCATGGTATAAGAGGTTGGTGTGGTACCTATTACTGAAGTTTTCTTATACGCAATGTGATGCTTTAGTTTCAAACTCAGAAGGTACTAAAGCACACTTACTAAAAAATAATATCATAAAGTCAGAAAAAATAACAGTTGTTGATAACCCAGTGTTGCCTAATAATGTTGACGAGTTATTAAAAGAGCCAGTAGATGAAGAGTGGCTTAATAATTCAGAATTTAAAGTTGTTTTAAATGTTGGGCGTTTGCATGAGCAAAAAAATCAGAAGATACTTATTCATGCATTTTCTATTGTAGCTAAAGAGCTTGATGAGGCAAGGCTAATAATACTTGGGGAGGGAGTAGAAAGGAAAGCACTAAATAAACTTGTAAAGAACTTAAAGCTATGCTCGAAAATTAAAATTTTACCTTTTCGTGATAACCCCTACCCATATTATAAAGGTGCTACACTATTTGCTTTATCTTCAAATTACGAAGGCTTTGGAAACGTCATCGTGGAAGCACTTTCAAGCGGAAATCCAGTTGTAAGCACAGCTTGTGAAGGTGGGCCTAGAAGTATTTTAAAAAATGGAGAGTACGGAGTGCTCGTGGAGCCTGAAAATGTTATTAAAATGGCAGAAGCAATAAAGTTGATTTTTCTTAATAAAGAAGCTTTTCCATCAAAGCTGTTAAAAGCAAGAAGTAATGAGTACTCAGTAAGCGTAATCTCAAAAAAATATTGGGATGTTATTGGTTGCAAAAGTAAATAAAAACTACACTGCAAAGCAATAATTTATTAAAGCTAATAGTTTTCAGTTTTTGGATTCTATTAGACGGTTTTCTAATATCCGTGCAAATAGTAAGAGATGGAAATCATAAACTTGCTTAATTTACTTCGGCAAGAAACCAATCTTAAATTAAGTGTTAAGAGCAAGCGTTTAAAAGCAGCCTTGAACAAATAGTATCTTTCAAAAGTGATTGAAATGTAAAAGTGTCCTTCATGCTCCAGCCCTGCTTTGAAACGAAATAAAAAGCATATGGTATAACAGAGCATCGGATGTTATAAGTTTATTGATTGTTTTTAATTCAAAATTGTATTTTGAGTTTGAGCGTTAAGAAAAAGCGTTTAAAGGCAGCCTTGAACGAACAGTATCTTTCAAAAGTGATTGAAATGTAAGAGTTTCCTTCATGCTCTTGCCCTGAGTATTATGGGTAATTAGGTAGTAGAGACAGGGCAAGATCATGAAAAACCCTTATGTAGCAAGGCTTACAGCGAGGTGTAATTTTGAACGTAACAGCCACTTTGTACCTTAAATTGCATCTTTATTAAAGAAAAATAGTTTATTTATACGATCGCTTTGACGATAAATGCTACCTGTGATCATATACTGTCTTTTCAATGGGAATTCTCGCCATGAATGGACCCAACCTTTTGAACTATCTGGCTATTATTATACAAGATGGTGAATTGGGATTTGTGAGTTGTGAATGGTGTTAGCCTATAACTTAAACTCTTAGGCTTAGTGTGTGCCCTGCTTTCTCTATGTGGTCTTAGTATCAGACTTTAATCTTAAGTGGTTGCAACAACACGGAGACTTCGTATTAAGAAAATAAAGGGTGGTATTCCTGTGCCTGTTTTCTATACGATTGCTCGTGTGATGAGCATGATCTCAGCGAAGCAGCTACAAAATAGCTTTGCTGCGTGGGTGAGAGATTGCCATATAGCGACCGAAGGTGAAGTGATTGCTATCGATGGCAAGAGTCTCGCGGCACTTATAACAAAGATCGCAGGAACGGTATCATCCATATGGTGAGTGCGTTTAGTGCTGCTAATAAGGTCGTATTAGGACAAGTTAAAACAGCTGAAAAAAGTAATGAGATCACCGCTATTCCTGAGTTGTTAGAGCTGCTAAACATCCGAGGGTGTTTGATTACCATCGATGCTATGGGTTGCCAGAAAGCCATTGCTAGGAAGGTTGTAAGTAAAGAGGCAGACTATCTACTGTCGGTTAAAAGCAACCAACCAAGCCTAGAAGCTGCGTTTGATAACTACTTTAAACTCGAGATGCTCCAACGTGAAGATGGCGATACCTATAGTACAAAAGAGCAAGGGCATGGTCGGGTAGAAACAAGGTTATGCTTGGTCAATGACGACCTGTCGGTACTCGGTGATATTGCCTTTGAGTGGCCAGAGCTTAAAACAATGGGCATTGTTGCCACCATACGGCAAGAGAAAGGCCAGCCAGCGACAGGCATTACGCTTCGCTATTACATTAGCTCCGCTCAGTTAACATCAAAAGAGTTATTAGAAGCTAGCCGAGCTCATTGGTCTATAGAATCGCAGCTGCACTGGCGATTAGATGTTGGCATGCGTGAGGATGAATGCCGGATCAGGCGTGAACAAACAGGAGAAAACTTTACTGCGATACGACATATTGCGCTGAACTTACTTAGCGCGGACACGAGTTTTAAAGCCGGCATTAAACGAAAGCAAAAACGAGCAGGCCGAAATAATGAATACCTATCGCGAGTCCTTGCAGGGTAAGGGCTTTCGTAATCTTGCCCTGGAGAAAGGCCAGCCAGCGACAGGCATTACGCTTCGCTATTACATTAGCTCCGCTCAGTTAACATCAAAAGAGTTATTAGAAGCTAGCCGAGCTCATTGGTCTATAGAATCGCAGCTGCACTGGCGATTAGATGTTGGCATGCGTGAGGATGAATGCCGGATCAGGCGTGAACAAGCAGGAGAAAACTTTACTGCGATACGACATATTACGCTGAACTTACTTAGCGCGGACACGAGTTTTAAAGCCGGCATTAAACAAAAGCAAAAACGAGCAGGCCGAAATAATGAATACCTATCGCGAGTCCTTGCAGGGCAAGGGCTTTCGTAATCTTGCCCTGATAGTAGAGAGAGTTTAACATAATAATTTTTTATTATGTTAAAATTGCTATAAGTATGTAAAGGAGAGAGTGTGTGATCAGTGTTATCATGGGTGTAAATAAAGTTGACAGTTATTTGCTGACGTCAATAAATAGTATTTTGCAACAGACATTAAAGAATTTTGAGTTTATTATAATAGTCAACGGTGTAAACAGCGATGCAGTAGCTTTATATATAAACGAACATGTGAGTGATAGTAGGATCGTTATTTTAAAGTCTGATATTGCGCAGTTAGCTTATGCTCTTAATTTAGGCATTGATCATGCTAAATATAAATATATTGCTAGAATGGATGCTGATGATATCTCTGAACCCGATAGGCTAGAAAAACAATTAAAGTTCTTAATAGATAATGAATTAGATTTGGTTGGTACTGATTCTACCTTAATTGATAAAAATGGTAAGGTGCTTGGTAAGCGTATAACCGAGAAAGGTAATAATATAAACAATAAAATATCTTATAAAAATTGCTTCGTTCACCCTTCAACTATGTACAAAAAAGAAACTATATTAAAGCTTAGAGGGTATAATTCTGGTTTTAATTCTGAGGATTATGACCTTTGGCTCAGAATGAAGAGATCAGATATTCGCTGGGGTAATATGAACGCATGTCTTTTTAGGTATAGAGTACATGAGGACGCATCTCAGGGGAGAATATTAGGTTATGCG
Organism: Oceanisphaera pacifica; assembly: GCF_017498065.1. Taxonomy (GTDB): domain Bacteria; phylum Pseudomonadota; class Gammaproteobacteria; order Enterobacterales; family Aeromonadaceae; genus Oceanimonas; species Oceanimonas pacifica. The sequence continues at coordinate 23,756 of NZ_JAGDFX010000009.1, forward strand.
GAAGTTGCTGGTTATTCTGTAAGAGAGTTTATCTTACATAAAAATATAAGTAATTTACTTGCTGCAGGGTTAAGCGTAATAAAATCTTTTTTTAGGGGGAGATAATGTTGCGATGAAAAGTATAAAATATGTTATTCAACTTATTTAGTTTACTGTTGATTCTTAAATTAAGTGTTAATTATTTTTAGATTAGTATAAATATTTAACCTGTCATAATCTATATGGTTTTTTATGATGACATCTAGGTTTGTTATTAACTTTATATCGTTTTTTGTTTTTGGTGTAATTTCAGTTTGGCTATTCACTGAAGTGACCGTAAAGGCGGAAACGTATGATTCATTAGTTTACTATTATTTTTATAATATAATATCAGATAAAGGACTTCTTGATTTTATACTTGAGCATTACGATTCGGCAGGTAAAGTCGAGCCTGGTATTTATATCTTTTATAGTTTTTTTCCCAGTGATCTTTCAGTTTATAGTTTCGTTTTTATAAATTACTTTATCATTCTTTTTTTCTGCTATTTTCTATATTTTTCGTTATCTTTTTTTCAGGTTAAGAAAGATTTTTTGTCTCCTTTTTTTGTTATTCTGTTGATTTTTTATTGGTATCCAAACTATATGAGTTTATTATGGTTTTGGAGAAACTTTTTAGCTGTTTTAGTAATGAGTGCAGCTGCGTTTTTTATTTTTAATCGCCGTAACTTTACTGGTTTTTTTGGTGTGGTTTTATCGTTACTATTTCATTATTCGTCGATTTCTTACTTGGTGGCTTTGCTTTTTTCACAGCCAGTTGTAAGGGCGTGTAAAATATTTAACATATACTTTTCGGTTTTTCTTGCTTTTGCAATAGGCGCTTTTTTTGGAGTTTTTATAAGTTTTTTTATAGGTTTCTTAGCGTTCTTTGCAAGTGGAAGTGGGGAATGGACAGCAAACAATAATCTTGTTGGGGGGGTTGTTGTACTGTATATGCTTTCTATACAGCTGTGTTTTTTATCCTGTGCAAATAAAATAAAAAAGCATTATAATATTTATTTGTTTTTATTATGTATTATGTTTTTTGTTAGTGGTGTTTCGTTATCTTTTTTTAATAATTATTTTGTTGTTAATAGATTATTGTTGATGACATCTATTCTTTTTGTACCATTATTTGTATTATACAGAACGTACCTGACTAAACTCTTACTTTTATTGGTTTCCATGTTGCTTTTATTAGGTGTGTTAATGACGTCTAAATCATTGTATGGCTATCTTGTTTTTAGTAATTAGATAAACTAATTTATGCTCTTAGTAATAAACGGTATTCAGTATCTGAGGTTATATGCAAAGTCAGAGAAAAAGCATGAAAAAGGCGTTGATTCAACAAGCTAGCAGTCATTAGTTTAATCTAGCACCTTTCTTTTTATTGGCGTGTATGATCAGATAACACTCTTTATATATTGAGAGTTCGCCATGATAATCAATACTTTCGTCACGCACTTCGCCGATATCACCGACCCTCGTCAACTAGGAAAAGTTGATCATAAACTTTTTGATATCATACTGTTAATGATATTAGCTGTGGTGTCTGGCGCAGAAGGCTGGGAAGATATTGAAATGTTTGGTGAAGAGCGTTTCGATTGGTTGAAGTTGTATGGCGATTTTGACTTACTTTATCAAACAAGGGTATACCCACTTATGATACCATCGCCCACGTAATTAGCCGGATTGATCCTAAGAAATAACATTAATGATAGCGAGGTGGCCAAGCTAAGATAGACCTGTGAAGAGTAAGGAATAAATATAGGGCTAAAACATAGTCATCTTGTCGTGTACTTGTTGTCCGCCTCACTCTTAACACTTCACCCCTTGCAGTGTTTGATAACCAATTTAAATTACACGCTGCACTTGAGAAGCACTTCCCAATTTCTAAGCTATATCAATACCAGCGAGACAGCTTTGAAACGAAAGAAAAAGCCTATGGTGGAACAGAGTACCGGACGTTATAAGTTTATTGATTGTTTTAATTCAACATTGTATTTTGAATTTGAGCGTTAAGAAAAAGCATTTAAAGGCAGCCTTGAACGAACAGTATCCTTCAAAAGTGATTAAAATATAAGAGTTTCCTTCATACTCTTGCCCTGGGGTTTCCTTCATTCTTTTGCCCTGCGCATTAGTGACTTCACAAAAAAGGCGCTAAAATGAACAGTAAAGTTATTATAATTGGCACTACTGCTAGTGGTATACTTGGTTTTAGGAAAGATATTATTAAATCGTTGACTGCTAGCGGTCATAAGGTATATGCGTTTGCTATCAATTATACAGATGAGCAAAAAGCGCAGGTTGTTCAGTTGGGGGCAATTCCTGAGGAATATACACTGAACCGTACAGGTATGAATCCGCTTGCTGATCTTTTGGCTACATTACGGTTGGCTAAAAAGATAAATAAAATAAAACCTGATCTTGTTTTTTCTTATTTTTCTAAACCCGTTATTTTTGGTACTCTAGCTGCTCGCTTGGCAGGAGTGAAAAAAATATTTGGTATGTTAGAGGGGCTGGGCTACACATTTACCAACCAGCCTGAAGGTTTATCTAAAAAGGCAAAGCTTTTACAAAGCGTTCAAATTTTACTTTATAAGTTAAGTTTTCGTTTTTTAGATAAAGTTATTTTTCTAAATCCAGATGATCCAAAAGATCTTGTAATAAAAAACAATATAAAAGTAAAAAAATTCGCAGTGCTAGGCGGGATTGGTTTAGATCTTAAACAATATCCTTATATAAAGCCAAGCCAGAAGGCGGTTTCATTTATTTTTATTGGTCGACTATTGAAAGAAAAAGGTATTAATGAATTTATCACTGCCGCTAAGCTAGTAAAAGTTATATACCCTGATGTTATTTTTACTGTTCTTGGTGGACTGGATGAGGGAAATCCGGGCGGGTTGCAGAAAAATGATATTGAACTGTTAGTGAGTACCGGTGTTATTGATTATCTAGGGCAAGTGACTAATGTTGCTGAACGTATTGCTCAAGCCAGTGTGTTTGTTTTGCCATCGTATCGTGAAGGGGTACCTCGCAGTACCCAAGAGGCGATGGCGATAGGTCGACCGGTGATCACTACAGATATGCCGGGTTGTAGAGAAACCGTTGTCGATGGTGTAAATGGCTTTTTAGTTAAGCCTTGGGATCCTCAGGCACTTGCAGAAAAAATGATTTACTTTATTGAAAATCCTGATCAAATAGAAACTATGGGGCTAGAAAGTTATCGTATGGCGCAAGAAAAATTTGATGCTGAAAAGGTTAATAAAAAATTAATGGGATTATTGGGGTTATGATTAAACGTTTTTTTGATATTGCTGCTTCGTTATGTGGCTTGATTATTTTAAGCCCTGTGATTGCTATTGTGGCGTGGAAGATCCGTAAAAACCTAGGATCTCTTGTGTTATTTCGCCAAACTCGACCCGGTAAAGACGGCCAACCGTTTGAGATGATAAAATTTAGAAGCATGCGCGATGCGGTAGATGCCAGTGGTAATCCACTACCCGATAGTGAGCGGATGACGCCTTTTGGTGCTATGTTGCGATCAAGTAGTCTAGATGAGCTACCTGAACTGTGGAACGTATTAAAAGGCGATATGAGTTTAGTAGGGCCTCGGCCACTGCTTATGGAGTATTTACCACTGTATGATGCTGAACAATATCGTCGCCATGAGGTTCGCCCTGGTGTAACGGGTTGGGCGCAGATTAATGGTCGTAATGCCATTAGCTGGGAAGACAAGTTTAAACTTGATGTTTGGTACGTAGACAACCAATCATTGTGGTTAGATATTAAAATTTTGTTTTTAACGGTAAAAAAAGTATTTATTCGTGATGGTATTAGTGCTGAAGGCGAAGCGACCATGAGTAAGTTTGCCGGCTCTCATGATAATGACAGTCAGAGCTCTACTCATGAATAAGTTGGCTATTCTAGGCGCGAGCGGCCATGGCAAAGTGTTAGCCGATATGGCTGAGTTAATAGGGTGGCAAAGTGTCACCTTTTTTGATGATGCATGGCCAACAGTGGTGCACAATGGCCACTGGTCAGTAGTAGGCAATACTGATGCTTTATTACAGCAGCTGTCTAGTTTTGATGGCGTCATTGTAGGGATTGGCAACAACGCGATTCGTTTAGATAAACAAGCACTACTAACAGCACATTGCGCACCGTTAATTAGCTTAATACACCCATCGGCACAAATAAGTCGTTATGGTTATATTGGTGTGGGTACGGCAATTATGGCTAGTGCCACTATAAACCTAGACTGTGATATTGGCGCAGCATGCATTATTAACACTCATGCCAGTATTGATCATGACTGCCAACTAGCAGACGGCGTACATATTAGCCCCGCGGCGGCATTAGCCGGCGGTGTGATAATAGAGCGCGGTGCTTGGATAGGGATAGGCGCTAACGTACGCCAGTTAATCACTATTGGTGCCAATGCTTTAGTAGGAGCCGGGGGGGTAGTAGTGAAGCCAGTATTGCCAAACACCTGCGTTGCCGGCAATCCCGCAAAAATTTTAAAACAGTGTTGAATTATAAGTTTTGAAAGGCATTTTGTAGTCGTAGCTAAAGCGCGGAACTACAGTAGTACGACTGGTTAGTTCTTACCCTTAAAATGGTTTTTCCGTGTTCTTCTGTGGATTCCGTTGCAGATTGAATGTTTGTCTTCGTTGTTTATTCAACATTCAAAATTTAAATAAGGTTTTCTATGCTAAATACTCCCTTCTCTCCTTGGCCGTCTTTTACTACTGAAGAAGGCGATGTGGTTCGTAATGTGTTGCTGTCAAATAAAGTAAACTATTGGACGGGCCAAGAGTGTCGTTTATTTGAAAAAGAGTTTGCGACCTTTGCTGATAGTGAATATGCAGTGGCATTAGCTAACGGTACTTTGGCGCTAGATGTAGCGTTAAAGGCATTAGAGGTCGGCGAGGGCGATGAAGTGATTGTTACGCCGCGCACCTTTTTAGCCTCGGTGTCTTCTATTGTTACGGCGGGTGCTACGCCGGTGTTTGCCGATGTAGACTTAAACAGTCAAAACATAGAAGCCGAGCAGGTTGCAGCTGTGTTAACGCCTAACACCAAGGCGGTAGTAGTAGTGCATTTGGCGGGTATGCCGGCTGAAATGGACGCCATAATGGCACTTAGCGAGCAGCATGGTTTTTATGTGATTGAAGACTGTGCCCAAGCGCACGGTGCTAAATATAAAGGCAAATCTGTGGGCAGTATTGGTCATATTGGTGCTTGGAGCTTTTGCCAAGACAAAATAATGACCACCGGCGGCGAAGGTGGCATGGTCACCACTAACGATGATGCGTTATGGCGAAAAATGTGGGGCTATAAAGATCACGGTAAAAGCTATGCCGCAGTGTATGAGCGCGAACATGCACCAGGTTTTAGATGGTTGCACGAAAGCTTTGGTACTAACTGGCGCATGACAGAAATGCAGGGTGCCATTGGTCGTATTCAGCTAACTCGTATGAGTGACTGGACTAAGGCGCGCCAAGCCAACGCTAAACGCATTGATGAGGTTAGCGTTGGCTTTAGTGTGGTGCGCACCGTAGCTGTGCCAGAGCATATGGAACACGCTGAATATAAGCACTATTTATTTATAAACCCAGAGCAGTTAGCAGAAGGTTGGACTCGCGATCGCATAGTAGAAACTATGGTAAGCGAGGGTGTGCCGTGCTTTCAGGGCAGTTGCTCTGAGGTGTATTTAGAAAAAGCCTTTGATGGTACCAATTTTAGACCAGCCGAGCGTTTAGCTAATGCTAAATTGCTAGGCGAAACCAGCTTAATGTTTTTAGTGCACCCCACATTAACTGAAGCTGAAATGAGTAAAACCACGGCAGTGTTAGCTGATGTATTAGCTAAAGCACAAAGCTGAAGTCCAAAGACTCAAGATATTTGCAACGGAACCCACGGAAGAACGCGGAAAAATTAGGCTGAGATAAGGTCGAAAAAGCTCTTATTGGTAAGCCCTTAACTACTTAATAGACATTTTCAGGTTTTATCTTTATTGTTCCGCGGGTTTCGCGGATTCCGTTGCCAATGTTTTTATTACTGTTTTTTAGTTTTTAAGAGCTATGTATTTAGCTGGGAGCTTGGTGCTGGGCGCCGGGAGCTATGTTCTTCAGAAAGGCTTTAACCTATGAATGACGCGATTAGATGGTTGTTTAAACAGCCGCGTTCTATAAAACGTATTATCAGCCTATTGTTAGATGCCCTCTTTATTAGTCTTGCTTTTTGGGCGGCGTTTATATTGAGACTAGAAGAAGTGGCTATGCTGGGCTCGATACAACACTGGGTAGTATTGTTGGCGACCATACCCGTTACTTTAGTGTGCTTTGTGCGTTTGGGGCTTTATCGGGCTGTATTGCGTTATTTGGGTTATCACGCCATTGTCACTATGTTTTTAGGTACTGTTTTGTCAGCTGGAGCCATGGTGCTGGCAGCCTATTACTTAGATGTTGCCTTACCTCGTACCGTACCTATTATTTATTGTGCTTTGGCTCTGCTGTTGTGTGGTGGGGCGCGAACTTTAGCGCGAGCTTTGTATAATCAAAGTACTAAGCGTTTAAAAACACCAATTATTATTTATGGTGCGGGTTCATCGGGGCGGCAACTTAATACCAGTTTATTGCATGGTAATGAATATAGGGCGGTAGCATTTGTAGATGATAACCCTCAGTTGCATAACGTGATGCTGCAAGGGTTAACTGTTTTTCCTGCAGAAGAATTAGCCAATATTATTGCTCGCTTTGGGGTACAAAAGCTGTTGCTGGCTATGCCCAGTATGTCGCGCCAACGCCGCCGCGACATTATTGATAGCTTAAGTGAACTTTCGGTAGAAATGCTGACCATTCCTGGTATGGCAGATTTAGTGAGTGGTAAGGCTAAAGTTAACGAGCTGCAAGAAGTAAGCATTGAAGACTTGTTAGGGCGTGACCCAGTCGCGCCATTTCCTGAGTTGATTAGCGCCAACATTAAACAAAAAGTAGTGATGGTGACGGGGGCCGGTGGCTCTATTGGTTCTGAGCTATGCCGACAAATTGTACAGCAACAGCCGAAAGTTTTAGTGCTGTTTGAAATGTCTGAATTTGCTTTATATCAGATCGATCAAGAGCTGACTAACTGGTGTCGTGACACAAACTGCTGTATTCGAATTATTCCTGTAATGGCTTCGGTACAACGGCAGAACCGTCTAGAAGCGGTAATGCGTGCCTTTGATGTGCAAACTGTGTATCACGCAGCAGCCTGCAAACACGTGCCGTTAGTGGAATATAACGTGGTAGAAGGGGTGCGCAACAATGTGTTTGGCACTTGGCGAGCCGGTGAAGCAGCCATTAACTGTGGCGTAGAAACCTTTGTACTTATTTCTACCGACAAAGCAGTGCGGCCAACTAATGTGATGGGCACCAGTAAACGCTTAGCCGAGTTAGTGTTGCAAGGTTTAGCACTGCGCCAACAAAATACACGGTTTTGCATGGTGCGCTTTGGTAACGTATTGGGTTCGTCTGGCTCGGTCGTCCCTTTGTTTAAAAAACAAATTCGGGCTGGCGGGCCTATTACGTTAACCGACGAAAATATTACCCGTTACTTTATGACCATTCCCGAGGCTGCACAATTGGTAATTCAAGCCGGTGCCATGGGCAAAGACGGTGATGTGTTTGTGTTAGATATGGGTGAACCAGTACGCATTATTGATTTAGCACGTAAGATGATCCGCTTAATGGGTTTTGAAGAAAAAACAGAGCAAAACCCGAGCGGAGATATTGCTATTAAAGTAACAGGGCTACGCCCAGGCGAAAAACTGTATGAAGAGTTATTAATCGGCGGCGATGAAACCCAAACTCAGCACCCACGTATTCGTTCGGCTAATGAAGTGAGTTTGCCGTGGCACGAGATGTTGAGTTTACTTGATGAGCTAGATAGAGCCTGCGAGAAGTATGACCAAGAGACTATCCGCAGCTTGTTGTTGAGTGCACCAGCGGCGTTTAACCCACAAAGCGGAATTTGCGATGTTGTTTGGAATGAAGGGAAACAGCAGCGCCCAGCGCCCAGCGCCCAGCGCCCAGAAAATCAAAGTTCAGAGCAACAGACTACTGCCTACTCCTAGTGCGGCGTAGAAGTTCAAGGGCCAGTGAAGTGCCAAGCGTTATGTCTTCATGTTTTAATCTTTCTTGGCGCTGGTAGCCGGGCGCCGGGCGCTTTATTTCAGGAGTTTAAATGACAATTTTAGTAACAGGTGGGGCGGGTTATATTGGCTCGCATACCTTAGTAGAACTGCTAAATGCAGGCCAGCAGGTGTTGGTGTTAGATAACTTATGTAACGCATCTAAAGAGTCGTTGCGCCGGGTTGTCAAGATCACCGGCAAGCAGCCGGAGTTTATTGAAGGCGACATTCGTGATGCCGTTTTGTTAGATACGCTATTTAGCGAACACAGCATTGATGCCGTGGTGCATTTTGCCGGTTTAAAAGCGGTAGGTGAGAGTGTTGAGCAGCCGTTGCGTTATTACGATAACAACGTAAACGGTACGCTAGTGTTGGTGAACGCCATGCAGAAGGCTGGAGTATTTAAGTTAGTGTTTAGCTCATCGGCCACCGTGTATGGCGAGCCACAGCAGATGCCGATTACCGAAGACTTTACGGTGGGTGGTACCACTAACCCCTATGGTACCTCTAAGTTAATGGTGGAGCAGGTGCTGCAAGATGTGGCTAAGTCTGACGCGCGTTGGTCAATTGCTTTGTTGCGCTACTTTAATCCGGTAGGGGCGCACGAGTCTGGCCTGATTGGTGAAGACCCTAACGGTATTCCTAATAACCTATTACCCTATATTTCTCAGGTAGCGGTAGGGCGTTTAGCTGAGCTGTCTGTGTTTGGTGACGATTATGCCACCCCCGATGGTACAGGCGTGCGTGACTACATTCACGTGGTGGATTTAGCTCTAGGTCATTTAAAAGCATTGTCTCGTATTGCCGAGCATAGCGGCGTGAGTATTTATAACCTAGGTACCGGGCAGGGTTACTCGGTGTTAGAAATGATTAAGGCGTTTGAGCAAGCCAGCGATAAGCCAGTGCCGTTTAATGTGGCTCCGCGCCGCGCCGGTGACATAGCCGAGTGCTGGGCAGATGCAAGCAAGGCTAAACAAGAACTAGGCTGGCAAGCCGAGCGCGGGCTTAAGCAAATGATGACAGACGCCTGGCGCTGGCAGGCGAAAAATCCGCAAGGATTTGGGGAGTAACTACTTTTTGCAACGGAATCCACGGAAGAACGCGGAAAAACTAAGATAAGATCTGAAAAAGCTTTTAATGGTTAAGGTCTTAGCTACTAAATATTTACTTTCAGATTTTATTTTTATCGTTCAGTGGGTTCAGCGGATTCCGTTGCTAATGGTTGTAAAGCTACTTGCAACGGAATCCACGGAAGAACGCAGAAAAATTAAGATAAGATCTGAAAAAGCTTTTAATGGTTAAGATCTGGTTAGTGGTGATTGTGAACTAGTCGTTTTACGGTGGCTTTGGGCCAATTAAAGTTGATTAATAACCCGAGCTTCAAGCCGGTTATCTTTAGATAGTTGATCACCTGTGCTTCAGAGGCTGGATTTAAAGTTGTTTGAGCCTTTAGCTCTAAGAGTATTTTACCTTCTACAATAAGATCTGCTCTGTACTGGCCTACTTCATGGTTTTTGTAGAGAGCAATAAGTGGAACTTCGGATTTTACTGCTAGTCCTTGTTGGGTAAGCTCATATGCTAAAGCTTTATGATAAACAGTTTCTAGAAAACCATGGCCTAGTTGACGATATACTTCAAAAACTGCGCCACGGATCTTGTATGTAAGCTCTTCTTCATACATAGCAGCCCCCTTGCTTTATGCTTAGTCAAACTATAGTTCATTTTGCAACGGAACCCGCGGAAGAACGCTGAAAAATTAAGCTGAGATAAAGTCGAAAAGAGCTCTTAGTGGTAAGATCTTAACCACTAAATATTCACTTTCAGATTTTATCTCTATCGTTCCGTGGATTTCGCGACTTCCGTTGCTAATGTGGTGGTTTTAAAACTACTAACAACGGAACCCGCGGAAGAACACGGAAAAATTAAGCTGAGATAAGGTCGAAAAGGGCTCTTATGGGTAAGATCTTAACTATTAAATATTCACTTTCAGATTTTATCTCTATCGTTCCGTGGGTTTCGCGACTTCCGTTGCTAATGTGGTGGTTTTAAAACTACTAGCAACGGAACCCACGGAAGAACGCGGAAAAATTAGGCTGAGATAAGGTCGAAAAGGGCTCTTATGGGTAAGATGTTAACCATCAATATTCACTTTCAGATTTTATCTCTATCGTTCCGTGGGTTCAGTGGATTCCGTTGCTAATAAATTTATTTAAAATAAAAATAATTAGAGAGTATGTGGATGGGGTTATTAGAGCAGCCGGCGTTTTTGGCTTTGCAGAAGATGAAAGCGCGAGAGCGGGCGTTGAGTTTGAGTGGGCGGTTTGCAGGTGATGCAAACCGCTTTTCTGCGTTTTGTGTGCCCTTTGGCCAGCAGATGCAAATAGATTTCTCTCGTCAGCATTGGTCGAGTGAAGTTAAAGCGCAGCTGTGTGCGTTGGCGCGCGATATGGATGTAAACTCGGCCATTAATGGCTTGTTTGCTGATAATCAGTTTAACCATACTGAAGGGCGTGCTGTGTTACATACTGCGCTGCGTATGCCGGCCGGTGAGTCTGTTACCTTTCAAGGTAGTAATGTGGTGCCGTTAGTGCACAAGGTGCTGGCGCGTGTAAAGGCGTTTTGCCAGCAAGTGCACTCTGGCAAATGGTTGGGCTTTAGCGGTAAAACCATTCGTGATGTAGTAAACATTGGTATTGGTGGTTCAGACCTGGGCCCCGCTATGGTGACTGAGGCGCTAGCCTGTTATCAGAAACAAGGTATTCGCGCGCATTTTGTATCGAATATGGATGGTGCTCAGCTGGCGCAGGTGCTTAATAAAGTCGATGCCGAGCGTACCTTGTTTATTGTGTCGTCTAAAACTTTTACCACAGACGAAACCATGACCAATGCTCATGCGGCGCGCGAATGGTTATTGGCCGCTTGTGGTGACGAGGCGCAAATAAGTAAACACTTTGTGGCGGTATCGACCAATGCGAAAGCAGTGCAAGCGTTTGGCATAGATGCGGCACAAATGTTCGAATTTTGGGACTGGGTAGGCGGGCGATTTTCTTTGTGGTCGGCCATTGGTTTGCCCATTGCACTTACCTTAGGCTTTGCGCGGTTTGAGCAATTGTTAGCCGGTGCCCATGCCATGGATATGCATTTGCGTGATACTCCCTTTGAGCAGAATATTCCGGTATTAATGGCCTTGTTGAGTGTTTGGAATATTAATGTGCTGGGGTTAAATAGCGAGGGGGTGTTTCCGTACTGCCAAGATTTAAAACGTTTTCCGGCCTTTTTGCAGCAGTTAAATATGGAGTCTAACGGCAAGGGCGTGAATAACCAGGGTGAAAAGGTAAGCTATAACACAGGCCCTGTTATTTTTGGTGAAGTGGGCACCAATGGCCAACATGCGTTTTTTCAGTTATTGCACCAAGGCAGCCAAGCGGTGCCGGGTGATTTTATTGGCTTTGCGCGCTCAAGTTATGATTACCCAGTGCATCACCGTAAGTTGCTGGCCAATATGCTGGCGCAGGCCGAAGCCATGGCGTTTGGCAAAAGCTATGCTCAAGTAGCGGCAGAGCTAACCGCTGAGGGCAAAACTGAAGCCGAAGTAGCTAAGTTAGCCCCTTATAAGGTGATGGAAGGTAACAGACCCAGCACCACTATTTTGTGTGATGAGCTAACGCCTTACAACTTAGGTGCACTCATTGCCATGTATGAGCACAAAACCTTTGTGCAAGGCGTACTGTGGAACATTAATAGTTTTGATCAATGGGGCGTAGAGCTGGGTAAAAAGCTGGCGGCAACATTAATTGACGACCTAGCGGATGAGACTGAAACTACAGCCCATGATAGTGCGACCAATGGACTGATTGCACTTGTAAAAGAATGGAAGAGCTAAGTGCAATGTTGAATTATGAATGTTGGATGTTGAATTAAGGTCAAAAGATCAAGACTCTTTGCCACGGAATACACGGACCCCACGGAAAAATAGGGGTAAGATCTGAAAGGAACTTTTTATTGGTAAGGGCGAGAGATAGCGCCCAGCTACTAGCACCCAAGATACAGAGACAATGTTGGATTATGAATGTTGGATGTTGAATTAAGATCAAAAGATCAAGATAAAATACTTGGCAACGAAATCCACGAAAACCGCTAAAAAATAGGGATAAGATCTGAAAAGAGGCTTTCTTATTGTGAGGGCAACACAAAAGCATCCTTGTTGGTAGAAGCCGCTTTAGCTGGCTGGTGGCGCGAGGCGGCACGTTCTAACTTTTGCCACGGAATCCACTGAATCCACGGAAAAATAGGGATAAGATCTGAAAAAAGACTGTTCTTGGTAAGAGCAGACACAAAGCTTATAAGACAGTGTGTTTAGCATTTACTATGATAATTTTCGCTCTTATGGCGATCTTTTCGTGCTTATCTTAAACAGAGAGTCGCGGGTTTCGTTGCACAAGAGGTTTGGTGTTGTGCTTATCCCTAGATTGAACACCGAATAATACAATTGAAGTAGTTAGAGTGCTAAAATAATAACCTGTTATTATTCATCGAGTAGGAAGCCAAATGCTTAAGCAATTGAATGTAAAAAACCTAACATTGTTTCCTGGAGAGCATGTGCTTGATTTTTCAGGCGGTTTAAACGTGTTTGTTGGAGAGAATGGCTCGGGTAAAACTCATTTGATGAAAATGGCATACTCACTTGTTGCTACCAGCGAGGAAGCTGGCCGCAGACCTGCCCAAGGCGTACCGACCAAAACTTATCTGCAAAAAGCTTATGCTGATAAGTTACTGGGGGTGTTTAAGCCTGATGCGTTGGGACGTCTAGCCAGCCGTAAACAAGGCCGTGCACGGTGTGAGGTGGCACTGGATTTTGCTGAAGCAGATTATAATGTGAGCATTAACTTTGCCACCAACGCGCAAAGTGATGTTCAAATAGAGTGCTTACCTAAGCAGTGGATTGAAAAGCAAGCATTGTTTATTCCAACCCGCGAGCTGATGACTATCTATCCCGGTTTTGTGACGTTGTACGATATGCATTATGTGCCGTTTGAGGAGACATGGCGTGATACCTGTATCCATTTAGGCGTGCCACAGCTTAAAGGCCGCCGTGCTACTGCGATGAATGCGTTGCTAGAGCCCCTTGAAAAGGCTATGGGCGGGAAGGTATTTCTTGATAAAAGTGGTCGATTTTATTTAAGTGTTCCCGGTGCTGGCAATATGGAAATGCAACTAGTATCAGAAGGCTTGCGTAAGTTGGCAATGTTAGCTCAACTGATTGCTAATGGAGTTTTGCAAGAGAACGGCTACGTTTTTTGGGATGAGCCTGAATCTAATTTAAATCCAAAGCTTATCAAACTCATTGCGGAAGTCATTTATTCACTCGCTACTAATGGTATTCAGGTTTTTATTGCTACGCATTCATTATTTTTATTGCGAGAGCTAGAGATAATTACTGAGAAGAATGAATCGAAATGCTTCACTCAGCGTTATTTTGCATTAAAATCAGAAGATGAAAGTGTAAGCATAGAACAGGGCGACTCTCTTGAAGATTTACAAACGTTGGTGATGTTAGATGAAGCACTTCAACAATCTGATCGCTACTTGGAGTTGTAATGGAGATTCAAGAAGGAGCTTTGACTTTTAAATTTGATACGGCGAATGGCTCACTAGCTAGTCAATATGATGAGTGGAATTTTTACTGTAAGCAATTTATTACTATAGCTACTGGTACTAAAGCTGTTGATTTTATTTATTTCGATAATCCAGATAAAACATGTTGGCTTATTGAAGTTAAAGATTACCGCCACCCAGAGACAGTGAAAATAAAACCGAGTGAGTTAGGTGAAGTTGTCGCTATGAAGGTGCGTGACACTTTAGCTGGGCTTACTGCTGCTAGGTTTAGTGCTAACGATGCTCAAGAAAAGTTATTGGCAAATAAACTATTAAAAGCTAACAGAATTAAAGTGGTTTTGCACATGGAACAAAATAAAAGAAGAGATAAATATATAGATCCTGCAGATGTACGACAGAAGCTTAAGCAGAAACTAAGATCTGTAGACACGAACCCAAGTGTTGTGGATAAAAATAAAATGAAAACTAACATGAAATGGACTGTAAAGTAGCCAATTAATTTCAACAAGAGCTTCCGTGTTCATCGGTTGCAAGAAGGCTTAGTGTTGAATGTTGAATTAAGGTCAAAAGATCAAGATAAAATATTTTGCAACGGAATCCGCTAAATCCACGAAAAGATCACCATAAGCGAAAGTTATCATAGTAAAGGCCAAACACACTGTCTTATAAGCTTTGTGTCTGCTCTTACCATGAATAGTCTTTTCAGATTTGATCACTATTTTTCTGCGTTCTTCTGTGGGTTCCGTTGCAAAAATAGGTTTTGGAGTTTTTATGAATGAAGTATGGAAGGGGCCAGGCCGTTGGGTGCTGGCTCTTTTTTTTGTTTGGGCTTTAGTTGGCCAACATGTTTTTATTCACCACTTAGGGGGGAGCGATTTAGATTTGCCCTTTAATGCCATTAGTTGGTTGTTTGTGGGCGCCGTGTTTATTGCCGGCGCTGTGGTGTTGCATTCTCGCCTAGCGGCTGGTGAACAAATACAGGTTAGCAGCAGTGCGCTGTGGAATTGGTTTTCGTTTGCCACGGTATTGCTGTGGCTACCTTGGTTGTTTGCATTGGCTGCAGATTTGGTAAGCCTTGGGTTAAACATGCAAGCGGCTTATTGGCAGGCGTTGCCGCGCTTGTTGGGGGTGAGTGCTGGGCTGTTGTTGTTTTGGGTGTTACAGCAGTGTCAGTTTAATGCTAGGCAGCGCTACTTTTTACTGTGTACTTTGTTGTTATTGGCAACAGTGCAAATTGGTTTTGGGTTAGTGCAGTTTTTTGTATTGCCCGCAGATAACTGGTTTATGTTTAACACTAAAGTGCGCTTCCCCTACGGCATTTTTATGCAGCGTAATGTGATGTCGAGCTTTGTTGGCTCGGGCGTATTGCTGGCGCTGTATTTATTAGTACGCCGCTCTGGTGGTACCGGGCGTGAGCATTGGCGCTGGTGGTTATGGTGCTCGGCGGTAGCGGCGGCGGGTTTGGTGTTGGTGGTATTACTGCAAAGTCGCGCTGGGCTATATAGTTTGCTAGCCGGTTTGTGCTTGTTATTGCCGGTATGTTGGATGCGCTTAACCAGCCGATTGCAACGCACAGTGCTGCTCGCCTTGGTGGTGTGCGGAGCAGGAGCAGGCTTGGCGCTACTCGTGCATTTTGACTTGCACCGTAGGGCTTTGGCTGTGTATGGCGAGCTAGGAGTGCGTTATGAAATTTGGCGTACTACTTTAGGGTTAATAGCGCAAAATATCTGGCTAGGTGTGGGTTATGGCCAGTTTGAGCCTGCTTATTATGCCGAAGCAGGGCGAGTGTTTGCTGCTAGCGGAGTGATGCCCGAGATGGGGGGTAATTTACATCACCCCCATAACGAGATTTTAATGTGGTGGCTAGAAGGGGGCGTGATCACGCTGCTGGCGTGGGCCTTGTTAGCTTGGGGAGTGCTGGGCGTATTGTGGCGGTTAAGCATGGGTGAGCGTTTGGCCATGGTGGCGTTATGTTTGCCGCTGTTTGCTCATTTAATGTCGGAATATCCAATGGGACATTCGAGTGTGCATTGGATTTGGCTGCTGGTGGTGGTGTGGTATTTTGACTGCGAAAGTAAAAGCTTGAAGCTGGAAGCTGGAGAGGAGATAGCTTTTAGCTTAAAGCCGGAAGCTGGAAGAAGTAGAAAAATTAAGCTTGCTGCTGTTGGGTTGTTGGTGATTGGTTGTGGCGTTGTGTTGTATATGGCGACGGGGTTACAAACGGGGTATCAGTTAACGCAGTATCAGCGGGGGCACTTTAGTGAGCCTAAGCAGTTAGACGCGGTATCAAACCCTTGGTTTTGGGGCGACCGGCAGGCTTTGTATCGTAATAGTCGGTTATTAACCTTAGCTATTAAAGAGCAAGATTTAGCGGCTGTTCAAGAATACCTGGTGTGGTCTACGGCCATTACCGCGCGGCTGCCACGCACTACGCTGTTGCATAATCATCTAGTGGCCCTGTTTGTGGCAGATCAGCTTGCGCCACAAGGGCAGAGTGCAAGTGATGATTGGCTGGCGCAATTGCAGTTAAATTATCCACGCCAGCGCTTGTTTAAAGAAGCCGCACTAACCAAGATAAAAACACAGCTTGCGACAGGTGAAGTGCCCCGAATATTTCAACATCTAACGCCACCGGTAGGGTCGGCAACTTATTATTAAGCAAGTTATAAGGCCGAGAGCTGGAAGCAGAAAGGGCGATGTTAAATGACTGCTTATCGCTATGCTCCTCGCAATAATCACCACACTAAATTTTGAGTGAGGAGGATGTTAAGCCTCTTATGTCATCCTCCTCACAGATTTATTTTAGCCCGTCCTTTTCACCATCATCTCACTCTTTACGGCTCTATGTTAGTTAGTCCCTCTAACTAACATAGAGCCTTACCCTTGCCGTTAGGGTTTTAACCTAACGGCAAATCCCGTAAACTTACGCACCTTTGCTTAAAAACTGCTTTGCATAACGCAAGCGGTTTTTGCATGCGTGAACATTAAGTGCGGCCGTGGGGGAATGGCCAATGGAACCCTACGGGCGGTAGCGTCGCTACAGCACAGTTTATTTTTCTTGTTTAGGTGTAGTGTCGATGAAGATTCTAATTACGGGTGGTGCAGGTTTTATTGGATCTGCTGTGGTACGCCACATTATCAATAACACGCAAGATGTGGTTATTAACCTCGATAAATTGACCTACGCCGGTAATTTAGAGTCGCTTAAGTCCGTTTCTGACTCTGAACGTTATCATTTTGTGCAGTTAGATATTTGTGACCGTGCTGGGCTAGACAAGGTATTTGCTGAACAGCAACCCGATGCAGTCATGCATTTAGCCGCAGAAAGCCATGTAGATCGCTCTATTACGGGCCCAGCAGAGTTTATTCAAACCAATATAGTTGGCACTTATAATCTGTTAGAAGCCGCTCGTGCTTATTGGAACGAGTTAACTGACGCTAAAAAAGCCAGCTTTCGTTTTCATCATATTAGTACCGACGAAGTGTACGGTGATCTTCCTCATCCTTCGGATGAGAGTGTTGAGTACGAGAAGAGCAATGTTGAATGTTCAATGTTGAATGCTGAATTAGATCAAAATAATTCAAAGTTCAAAATTCAAAATTCAAAATTGCCGTTGTTTCTTGAAACGACGGCTTACGCCCCTAGCAGCCCTTACTCCGCTAGTAAGGCTAGCTCCGATCATCTTGTGCGTGCTTGGTTGCGTACTTATGGTTTTCCTACCCTTATTACCAACTGCTCTAACAACTACGGGCCGTATCATTTTCCCGAAAAACTGATCCCGCTGGTGATCTTAAAAGCATTAGCAGGTAAGTCTCTCCCTATTTATGGTAAGGGCGATCAAATTCGCGATTGGTTGCATGTAGAAGATCACGCCCGTGCACTCTACAAAGTAGTAACAGAAGGCGAAGTAGGAGAAACCTACAACATTGGCGGCCACAATGAAAAAACCAATCTAGAAGTGGTACAGGCCATTTGCAATATTTTGGATGATGCTTTTCCAATTCAAAATTCAAAACTTAAAATTCAACATTACCAAGAGCTCATCACTTATGTTAAGGATCGCCCAGGCCACGATCGCCGTTACGCGATTGATGCTAGTAAAATAGAGCGCGAACTGGGCTGGACGCCTCAAGAAACGTTTGAATCTGGCATACGCAGCACAGTGCAGTGGTATTTAGACAATGAAGACTGGGTTACCAACGTACAAAGTGGTGCTTATCAAACTTGGATGAGCCAGCAGTACGGAGCCGAATAATGCACATATTATTGTTGGGTAAAAATGGCCAAGTAGGGTGGGAGTTACAACGTGCTTTAGCACCCCTAGGCACAGTAACGGCGCTAGATCGCCATTCAATTGATTATTGTGGTGATGTGAGTCAATTGGAGCAACTGTCTCGTACTATAAGTGAGTTAAAGCCCGATATTATTGTGAATGCTGCGGCCTATACGGCAGTAGATAAAGCAGAGTCAGACACTGAATTGGCTCAGTGTATTAATGGCGATGCGCTAGCTGTGCTAGCCAAAGAAGCAGAAGCATTAGGGGCTTGGTTGATTCATTATTCAACCGACTATGTTTTTAATGGCAGTGGCAATACGCCTTGGCAAGAGCAAGATACCCCTGCACCACTTAATGTGTATGGCGCTACTAAGCTAGCCGGCGAGCAGGCAATTCAGGCCCATTGTTCACGTTATTTAATTTTACGTACTAGCTGGGTGTATGCCGGTCGTGGCGCTAATTTTGCCAAAACAATGTTGCGCCTTGCTAAAGAGCGCAGCGAGCTAGGAGTAATAGAAGATCAAATAGGGGCACCGACCAGCGCCGAGCTAATTGCCGATTGCACTGCACATGCCATTCGCACATTAGTGCAGCATACAGCAGCGCCAAATGAATTAGCAGGTATTTATCATTTAGCGGCCAGCGGCCAAACTAGCTGGCATGACTATGCTGCATTCGTTTTTACGCAGGCACGCCTACAAGGTGAAACGCTAAGCTTAACCAAGCTTAACGCAATTGCGAGTGCCGATTACCGCACACCAGCACCGCGGTCGCTTAATTCTCGCCTTAACACCACTAAATTTAGTACCGCTTTTAATTTGGTATTACCGCCTTGGCAACAAGGAGTAACCCGCATGTTAACTGAAATTTTGGAGCAAAAATAATGGCTGCTCGTAAGGGTATTATTCTGGCCGGAGGCTCAGGCACTCGGCTTTATCCGGTCACTATGACGGTAAGTAAACAATTACTGCCGGTATATGATAAACCCATGATTTATTACCCACTCAGTACGCTAATGCTGGCAGGTATTAAAGACATTTTAATTATTAGTACGCCGCAAGACACACCACGCTTCAAGCAACTGCTAGGAGACGGCAGCCAGTGGGGCCTTAACCTGCAATATGCCGTACAAGAAAACCCAGACGGTTTAGCGCAAGCCTTTATTATTGGTGAAGACTTTATTGGTGACGATAATTGTGCATTGGTATTGGGCGATAATATCTTTTTTGGCCACAACCTACAGCCACAATTAGAGCAAGCCAGTAATGAACAAAGTGGTGCAACTGTGTTTGCTTATCATGTACAAGATCCCGAGCGTTATGGGGTGGTTGAGTTTAATGAACAGGGACAAGCCCTGAGTTTAGAAGAAAAACCAACTGTGCCTAAAAGTAACTATGCCGTTACCGGGTTATACTTTTATGATAATCAAGTTGTTGAAATTGCTAAAAATATTAAACCATCGGATCGCGGTGAATTAGAAATTACCGACGTTAACAAGATATATCTTGAACGTAATCAGCTGGCCGTAACAACCATGGGCCGTGGTTATGCATGGTTAGACACGGGCACCCACGAAAGCTTAATGGAAGCCGGCAGCTTTATTCAAACCATAGAGCAACGCCAAGGCTTAAAGGTGGCCTGCCCAGAAGAAATCGCCTATCGCAAGGGCTTTATTAATGCCGAGCAAGTACAAAAGCTGGCACAGCCGTTAGCTAAAAATGCTTATGGTCAATATTTATTAAACCTGATCAAGCCGGGGTATCGTGCATGAATGTCATTAAAACAGCTATTTCTGACGTATTGATTCTGGAGCCGAAAGTATTTGGCGATGATCGTGGCTTTTTTTATGAAAGCTTTAACCAGCAGCAATTTGAACAAGCAGTAGGTTATAGCGTTAATTTTGTACAAGATAATCACTCTCGCTCAAGCCAAGGCGTATTACGCGGCTTACATTATCAACTAGTACCTCATGCACAAGGCAAGTTAGTTAGAGTGGTGCAAGGTGAAGTGTTTGATGTAGCGGTAGATATTCGTAAAAGCTCACCAACTTTTGGGCAATGGGTGGGAGTTAACTTATCTGCAGAAAATAAGCGACAGCTATGGATACCCGAAGGCTTTGCACATGGCTTTGTCACCTTAAGCGACAGCGCCGAGTTTTTATATAAAACCACTAATTACTATGCGCCAGAAAGTGAACGCTGCATTATGTGGAATGACGCTAGTTTAAATATTGAATGGCCACTAGAGCAAACACCAACGTTATCAGGTAAAGATGCAGTAGATAGCTCGTTTGAAGATGCAGACTTTTTTATATGATTATTCAGTATCAAGCTAGTGTTGCTGAATATCAGAGGCTGTTTGATTACCGTCGATGCTATGGGTTGCCAGAAAGCCATAGCTAAGAAGGTTGTAAGCAAAGAGGCTGATTATCTACTGTTAGTTAAAAGCAACCAACCGAGCCTAGAAGCTGCGTTCGATAACTATTTTAAACTTGAGATGCTCCAACGTGGAGACGGCGATACCTACAGTGCAAAAGAGCAAAGGCATAGTCGGGTAGAAACAAGGTTATGCTTGGTCAATGACGACCTCTCTGTACTCGGTGATATTGCCTTTGAGTAGCCATAGCTTAAAACAATGAGCATTGTTGCCACCATACGGCAAGAGAAAGACCAACCAGCGACAGGCATTACGCTTCGCTATTACATTAGCTCCGCTCAGTTAACATCAAAAGAGTTATTAGAAGCTAGCCGAGCTCATTGGTCTATAGAACCGCAGCTGCACTGCACTGGCATTAGATGTTGGTATGCGTGAAGGTGAATGCCGGATCAGGCGTGAACAAGCAGGAGAGAATCTTTGTTGCGATACGACATATTGCGCTGAACTTACTTAGCGTAGACAACAGTTTTAAAGCCGGTATTAAAAGAAAGCAAAAACGAGCAGGCCGAAATAATGAATACCTATCGCGAGTCCTTGCAGGGCAAAGGCTTTCGTTATCTTGCCTAGCCCTTGAACGAACAGTATCTTTCAAAAGTGATTAAAATATAAGAGTTTATTCTCTTACTCTAGCCCTAGTCCGCATCACCCTTGTACACCGCTTTCATCTTGTCCCTAAATCCACTAGAATATACTGGTTTTGCAATTACGACCTTTCGCAAAATACGAATGGTTTGCAGGCATAACTTGTACTTATACTTGGCCGTGGGGAATGGCCTAATGAGCGGTAGCGTGCCCAAATCAAAATTATTCTTTCTTCCCGTCAACTTTATCTAGAAGATGTCCATGAACCAGACACCACAAAAGCAGGATGCTCAGTTTAGCCAGTCCCACTATCAGTCCTCCTACCACGATGATGCGATTTCGTTCGTTGATTTAGCTAAAATACTAGTGAAACGTTGGAAGTTAATGGTAGCTATCTTCGTTGTTGTAGTTGCTGTAGGCTCTTTTTATGCATTTACGCTTGCAAAAATGTACGAATACACCAGTGTTTACAGTGTCGCTGAGACAACAGTAGGTAAAAAGTTGGAGCCTATGACAGGCTTACAATCTAAGATCAAAAATGTTTATCTACCACAGCAAGTCAGAACCTTATTACAGCAGGAAAGCTTACCGTCGCTTCCTTTTAATATGAATATTAGCAGCCCCAAAGGCTCAGCTTTAATTGTACTTACTAGTAAATCTTCAGAAGTTAATAAGGAATTAGTGACTGCTTTACACAGTTCTATTTTGAAGCAGCTTAAAACAGAACAAGATAATCAGGTTGCCAGAAGAGTCGATTTTTTACAACAGCGCATAGCTTCTACAAAACAGAAATTCGAGGCTTTAAATAATGCTGATTCACCGAAAGAAAGTGAACTTGCTGCGAGTCTAATGACCACCATTGACAGTCTTGAATTGGCAGTTGCAAATTTCAATCCCAGTAGCATAAAAGCCAAGGCAATCCAAAGCTTGAATGCTAAAGGTACGAGCAAAAAATTAATTATGGCATTATCTATAGTATTTGCTAGTTTTTTAGCAGTATTAGGCGCATTTTTTAGAGAGTTTTATAGTCAGGTATATTACAGCCTACAGAAAGATAAAAAAAGCTCACATATATAAGACCATATCAATGTAACAGCTTAATAAGGCAATATGATGAATAATCCTAGTACAAGGCCGTGAAAAAACCTTATGTAGCAAGGCTTACAGCGAGGTATGATTTTGAATATAACAGCCACTTTGTACCTTAAATTGCGTCTTTATTAAAGAAAAATATGTTATTTATACGATTGCTTTGACGATCAATGCTATCTGTGATCATGTACTATCTTTTCAATGGTAATTCCCGGCATGAATGGACTCAGCCTTTTGGACCACTTGACTATTATTAATGACCCTCGCCAGCAGTGGAAAGTAGAGCATAAGCTGTCGGATATCTTGTTTCTTGCCATTGTTGCGGTGATTGACGGTGCTGAAGGTTGGGAAGAAATAGAGGACTTTGGCGTTGACCATTTAGAGTGGCTGCAACAATACGGAGACTTCGCCTTACGTTGATAAACAAGGGCATTCCCGTACAAGACACGATTGCTCGTGTGATGACAAGTGAGAGCTAAGTGGACTAGCTAAGATAAACTGGTGAAGAGTAAAGCGGAAAATCTCTAACAGCTGAAAAGAGAGCTGACTAGGATGAGCTAGTGAAGTGGTAGATGGACAACACTTGAACCTACTATTCCCTATTTTCCACTCCCTAGCTACGCTTTAATTTGTTTGTTTTTCTCGTCCCTTAACTCTTTACACTTCACCCATTGCCGTCTTTTAAGCGATACCGACAGTACAAAGGAGCAAGGGCATGGTCGGGTAGAAACAAGGTTATACTTGGTCAATAACGACCTCTCGATACTTGGTGATATTGCCTTTGAGTGGCCAGAGCTAAAAACAATGGGTATTGTTGCCACCATACGGCAAGAGAAAGGCCAACCAGCGACAGGCATTACGCTTCGCTATTACATTAGTTCAGCACAGTTAACCTCGAAGCAGCTTTTAGAAGCTAGCTGAGCTCATTGGTCTATAGAATAGCAGCTGCACTGGCGATTAGATGTTGGCATGCGTGAGGATAAATGTCGGATCAGGCGTAAACAAGCAGGAAAAACTTTGCTGCGATACGACATATTGCGCTGAACTTACTTAGCGCGGACACCAGTTTTAAAGCCGGCATTAAACGAAAGCAAAACGAGCAGGCAGAAATAATGAATACCTATTGCGAGTCCTTGCAGGGCAAGGGCTTTCGTAATCTTGCCTTGCCCTTGAACGAACAGTATCTTTCAAAAGTGATTGCAATGTAAGAGTTTCCTTCATGCTCTTGCCCTGTCTATACAAGTTACTGGCCGGGATAAGTTATCAGATTGGTGTTTTTTTCCACAGCGGTATATGAGGAAAATTGGTTTTGGATGCCGTACTTTGCTGCTCGATTTTCCGGGCGTAGAGTGCATGGTCGATCATGATATGGCGGTTTTGGTTCGTGATCAGGAGAAATTAAATTCAGCACTGGGAGGTTAGGGCAAATGGCTAGATTCGATTCTAAAGCCGTATTTGGTTGTAATGTGGGAGAGATGTCGTGATTCGGTACGGGCTGGATAATCCTCCGTTGCTAGCGCTCTATTATCTTTTCATTTCTTTTATCGTTGCTTCGATTTTTGGGGAGGGGAATGCAGCCTTCTACGTGGGTAGCCTCTCGTTTATGTTGGTGGTTTTGGTGCTGATAATGTACCAGGCTGGCTCACGACAGATGGTTAACCTCCACTTCCTTTTTCTCTGCTTGGTTCTGGTTCCATTACTGTTTTGCGGCCCATTCGAGCAGTACAGTCTTTATATGCGTTTTTTGGCACTGGAATTCTTGCTACTCTTCTTTCTGTTCACAGAGTTCAGAATTTCTCTTGAGGCATTTTCCCGCTGTTTAAACCTGAGTTATTTACTGTTTCTCATACTATCTTCCCTAGACTGGTTGGGTTTGGTATCTCTGGTACCCGATGATACTAAGAACAGCTTTTTTATATCCGTTGGCAGTTATACCATTGAGACCCTTTACGGTCTCGGAGGAAGTACTGCCGACATCGACTCTTATAGTGGACTGCTGCTGTTATGGAACCTGTTTATCAACCGAGGGGGGCGTTTCCGCTTGGTGATGATCGGCCTAAGTGCTGTGGCCATGATCCTGACTTTCCGTTTTACACCCATGGTGGCTTTATTGGCTGCTTGCCTTAGCTACTTGTTTGTATGGAACAGGTTTTTGGCAATATTGGCGCTGCTCCTAGCTATGTCTGGCTTTATTATTGTACTAGTGATTTTGCAAATTAACCCTGTTGCACAGGTTCCGTTTATGCCAGATACAGATTGGTACAGCCTGCTCTGGAAAGCAACCAATGCACGTAGCTCGATCTGGTTGAGACAGATTCACTATTATTTGACAGAGTTTCAATTATCCAGCTTATTTTATGGTCCGCTTGATGAGCGGATGACGGTCGACTTTATTGATGGGAACGGTCGTTATCACATGAGCAATTACAATCCGCATAATACTTATCTGGCGATGCTATTCCGTTCAACCGTGATATTTTCGATCTTTTATGCACTTTACCTTTGGGGAACATTAAGGAAAGCACGAAGAAACACATTTCCGTTACTTTTTTTTATCTCCATCGCTGCCTACACTAATACACACATCATAGGATTGCAGAACCCAGTTTATTTGCTGGTGATCATGTATATTTTGATAGCGGTACCACAAGGTCAATTTTCAGATGGTTATTTTATACTACCAAAAAAGAGAGTTTACGCTGCAGGTTTTTAACTATTTCTGAAAGGTCAATCCTAATATTGAATTTTTTTCAAAAAGTGTCATTTGCTCAACAAGAACCCCAGTGTTCGTTTTTATTTACCGTTTAGCCACATCATCTATGATAGTTTTTTAATATATCGGTAAGGTTCTAGTTGGTTGGATAAAAAAGGTTACGTCTACTTTTTTATTTGGGAAATGCCGTTTTTATTCCTATAAGTACCGTAGTATTAAGTCATTTAGAGTGTTGCGAGATTAGTAAGTGTGACATATTAGGCGACTTGTACTCGACTTTGCAATTCAATAATAGAATTCAATAGTAGCTAGCAATCTAGCGCGGATCATCAGAAGATTGTAGAAGGAATTATGCAGGATAGCGAATCAGTTTTATGTTTACATCAAGGTTCGGAGCTCTATGGCTCTGATCGTAGTTTTCTTTCGGCAGTACAGGCTTTAAGTGAAGGTAGTCAAAAGGTCGATGTAATCTTGCCGGTTGATGGCGAGTTGGCAGCCGAGTTCAGAAAAATTCCGGGACTTGGGCTGTCCTTCTATGACAAAGGGATCTTGCGCAAGCGTGAGCTGCTACGCCCTTTTTCCTTCGTCTGGCAGCTTGTGTTAGGTGTGCTGTTTTATCTGCGCACCTTTTCTGCCCATCGGATTATCTACATAAATACAGTAGTGATGTTCTCTGCACTGGTTGCAGCCTGTTTCTATCGCTTTTCCAGTCAACGAATCATCTGCCATGTACGGGAGATCCCAGGGCGGGCACAGCTGCTGCTCTTTCGCATGCTATTTCGGCTTGCCGGCGTAGAGCTGATCTATAACTCCGAGGCTACTCGCGAGGCCTTTGGTATGGCGGGACAGGTAATATATAACGGCGTGACCGCCGTGAGGGCTCTCTCGCCAGAGGAAAGCTCGATCGGTGTTGATGAACCGCTCCGATTACTTCTGATCGGGCGTATTAATCAGTGGAAGGGGCAGGACTTTTTTATTGAAGCTTTGGGGACCCTCACTATGGAGCAGCTCCAGCGTACAAGAGTACGCATCGTCGGTAGCCCATTTGAGGGATATGAATACTTGCTCGATACTCTAGCAGCTCGTATTGAAGCTCTTGGGTTGGAGGACATTATCGAAATGGTGCCGTTTTGCCCGGACCCTTCGGCACATTACCAATGGGCCGATTATGTGGTGGTGCCTTCGACCAACCCTGAGCCGTTCGGGCGCGTTGCCATCGAAGCTTTTTCCTTCGGTACACCGGTGATCGCAGCGGCGCATGGTGGGCTACTGGAGATAGTCGAATCGGGTAAGTCCGGCCTACTGTTTAGTGCGGCGAGTGTACCTGAGCTTGCCCAAGCACTGGTCGATGCTTTCGAAATGCCGGCTGATGATTATGCCCAGCTGAGCCAGAATGCTTTGAAGCGTTTCGAGAGCAAGTTTTCTCTAGCTATTTACAAGGCTCAAATTCGAGCCTTATTTTTTGACGAGCTTTAGGTTTTTATATGAGATCTCTGTTTATACTGGGTATCCGCGGTATACCTGCCCAACATGGTGGCTTTGAGACTTTTGCCGAAAAACTATCCCTTTATCTTGTAGAGAAAGGTTGGCAGGTTACTGTTTATTGCCAAGAAGATAGTGAGGGATCAATTTATGAGTCTCAATGGCAAGGGGTGAAGCGAATTCATATTCCAGTTAAGCGTGGCGGTGCAGCAGGTACTGTGATATTTGATTGGAAAGCAACACGGCATGCGCTTAGTCAACAAGGACTGTTTTTAACGCTGGGTTATAATACTGCCTGTTTTAATTTAATGCAGCGGCTAAAAGGTCAGACTAATGTCATTAATATGGATGGTATTGAGTGGCGCCGAGATAAATGGGGTTGGATAGCTAAAACTTGGTTTTGGTTAAATGAACGTGCAGGATGCTGGATAGGTAATCATCTGGTAGCCGATCATCCCAAAATTAAAGAGCATTTAGCTACACGGGTAAATGCTGATAAAATTACTATGATCCCTTATGGTGGAGACGAGGTTGTTAGTGCTGACAAAACATTGCTTGAGCCTTACGATTTAGAAGTAAATCAGTTTTCAGTGATTATTGCTCGTCCAGAACCTGAAAATTCATTCTTAGAAATGGTGCGCTCATTTAGCCTTAGTAAACGTAATCATAAACTGGTTGTGCTTGGAAACTTCACCCCAGAGGTTAATAGTTTTCATCGTTCTGTAATAGAGGCTGCGTCAGATGAGGTTATTTTTCCTGGTGCAATTTATGAGGCCTCGGTGGTACAAGCATTGCGATTTTATGCTCGTTTTTATCTTCACGGACATCGTGTAGGAGGAACAAACCCTTCATTAGTAGAAGCACTTGGCGCTGGATGTGCTGTAATTGCTCACGATAATCATTTTAATCGCTGGGTGGCAGGTACGGGCGCGGTGTACTTTCAGGATGAACAGGCTTGTGCCGAATTATTTGACAGCTTGCTGGCTGATACCAATCGTCAAGCTGAGATGAAATCTGCTAGCAGTACTCAATTTTATGAATATTTTACTTGGCAGCAGGTTCTTGCGGAGTACGAGCAGCTACTCCTATCATGGTATTCTAAAAAAGATATTAATTAATTTTTTGTAACTGAGATTTTCATGTCAAAAAAAACTAGTAAAATAACAGATCATTATCCAGCTCAGTTTATAATTCCAATATTTGATGCTGTTTTTTTATTAGTAGGTGCTCTACTAGCGAATGCATTACGATTTGATAGTGTAGATCTACATGATCGTTATTGGCTAGCATTGATAATTATAATACTGGTTGTCACCTTCATTAATAACTCAGTAGGAGCTTATGATCGTTGGCGTATTACTAAAACGTCTACCTTGTTAATTAGACAATTGTTAATATGGCTGATAGTTGGTGTGCTTATAACATCAGTTATATATATCACTCAGTCTGCTGAGCGATATTCAAGATTATGGATTGGACTGACATTAGTCATTTCTTTTATTTTGTCCGGTACCATGCGAGTTATTATTCAATTGCTGTTACGCCGTGCAAGATTACAGGGGCGAGCATTACGCTCTGTTTTTTTAGTTGGCCCCAGTACTAATATTAAATTAGTTGGTAAAGGCATGCGTGGCGCGCCAACCGAAGGATATTGTATTGCTGGGGTACATCGTTTAAGAGATATAGAAATAAACAATGAAGATTTAGCAAAGCTTGCTCATCGGGTAGCAGAATCTGGTGCACAAGAAGTGTGGATTTGTGTTCCCTTAGAGATGGGGGCTTTAGTGCGCTCTGTTTTTTACGCATTACGTCATCAAACTGTAGAAGTGCGCTTTATTCCTGAATTTAAAGATATGCAGTTGTTAAATCATAGAATGAGTGAGGTGGCGGGGCAGTTTTCTTTCGATTTAAGTATAACCCCAATGAGTGGTTTATCGCTGTTAATTAAAAGATTAGAAGATATAGTGCTTGGGGCGCTGATTAGTGTATTAATACTCCCTATATGTTTAGTGGTTGCTGTACTAATAAAGTTAAGCTCGCCGGGGCCTATTCTGTTTAAACAATATCGAACAGGGGTGAATGGTAAAAAATTCAAAGTTTATAAATTTAGAACGATGAAGGTGCACCAAGAAAGTAGTGGTCAAGTAACTCAAGCTAGCCGACAAGATCCCAGAATTACGCGTGTAGGAGCCTTTTTAAGGCGTACTTCACTAGACGAACTACCCCAGTTTTACAATGTGTTGCAGGGGCGCATGTCTATTGTGGGGCCTCGGCCTCATGCCCTTGCTCATAATGAACATTATAAAGAGTTAGTTGAGTCTTATATGAAGCGTCATAAAGTAAAGCCTGGTATTACCGGCTGGGCGCAAGTTAATGGCTTTAGGGGCGAAACAGATACTATCGAGAAAATGGAAGCTCGAGTTGAGCACGATCTCTGGTACATCAATAATTGGTCTTTATGGCTAGATTTAAGAATTATTTTTTGGACTATCTTTAAAGGCTTTATCAATAAAAATGCATATTGAACGGCAAACTGACCTTAGTACTTATACAGCCTTAACAGATATGGGCTTTGCTCGACGTTTAACGAGCTTAGCCGTTTTTTTAATGGGGGCGTTGGCCTTAGTGGTCGACAGTGGTTATAGCATTGGGCCGGCATTGCTTTTGTTAGCGAGTGTGAGTTTGCTGTGGCGCCGACCAGCACTAAATTTGCAAGCAGAAGACAAGTGGGTGTTGGCTGCTCTTGCCGGTTATAGTTTGTTATTTATTATTCAGCTATTTTTGGAAAGGGCTGACTCTAGCGCATTTGAACGGCCCAGTCGCTTTATGTTTGCTGTGCCGGTGTTATTGTTTGTGTTGGCGTACCCGCCTAAGTTAAGTTGGTTATGGAGTGGCCTAATTATTGGCTCGTTTTTTACGGGTTGTTGGGCTATTTGGCAAAAGTTGGTGTTGGGTGTTGAGCGAGCTACTGGTTATACCTATGTGATTCAATTTGGCAATATTAGTATGCTGTTTGGGTTGTTTTGTTTGGCGGGATTAGGCTGGGCAGTAATGCAGCCGAATGCCAAACGCTGGGTATTGTTACTGTTATTAGGTGCCGTTTTTGGTGCGCTGGGATCTTTATTATCTGGCAGCCGTGGTGGTTGGATAGGCTTACCCTTTGTGTTTTTAGTGCTATACCGGGCTTATGGTAACTTGTTATCTGCTAAGTTACGGCTTGGTATAATTGCAGGGTTATTGGCACTGGTTGCTTTGGTCTATTTTGTGCCACAAACCGGTGTGCAGGCAAGGGTACAACACGCATTTAATGACATTGAGTTATATGTAAGTGGTGAGAATAAAGCGACCTCGCTAGGGGCACGGTTTGAAATGTGGCAAGGAGCATTAATCTTGATCGCAGAAAAACCATTTACCGGCTGGGGCTGGAATGGCTATCGCCAAGGTATGCAAGAGCTAGTCGATAATGGCAAGGTGATTCCGTTTGTCGTAAATAATCATGCGCATAATGAGTACCTAGACAACTTTGCCCGTCGTGGCATTTTAGGTTTATTATCGTTATTAGCATTATATTTAGTGCCGTTGCGCTTGTTTGCTCGGCACTTGACTGAGCCTAATTTAGAGTTGCGCGCATTGGCGACTGCAGGAGCTATTTTGCCTGTGGCTTTTATGGATTTTGGTTTGTCGCAGGTGTTTTTTGGCCATAACAGCGGTGTAATGGTTTATGCTTTTTGGTTAGTTGTGCTGTGGAGTACGTTACGCGCTTATGAACAGCGTTTGCCTACATTAGCACAGCCTTAACCATTAGCTTGTTAACTTAGCTGTTTAACTAAAGTGGGCACATTACAAAAGCACTGAGCCTTAGGGTTGAGTGCTTTTTTGCTTTCACTTTTGTTTTCTCTGTCGCTTGGCGTTACAATTTTAGCCCGTTATTAAGCTGTTCCACCGTCGCCCTGCGCTGCAAGTTCGCATTACACACCGGGCGCCAACCCATAGAGACAAGATTCTAATGAGCAATATCGTCATAAAAACCCCGGAAGAAATAGAAAAAATGCGCGTGGCTGGTCAACTGGCTGCTGACGTACTAGAGATGATTGAAGAGCATGTAGCTGTGGGGGTAACCACAGAGAAGCTTGACCAAATTTGTCATGACTTTATTGTGAATGAGCAGCAGGCTATTCCTGCGCCACTGAACTATCATGGTTTTCCTAAGTCAATTTGTACCTCAGTCAACCACGTTATTTGCCACGGTATTCCGGCGGATAAAAAGCTCAAGGATGGCGACATTATTAATATCGATGTAACTGTGATCAAGGACGGCTATCACGGTGACTCTTCAAAAATGTTTTTTGTTGGCAAGCCCAGCGTTATGGCCGAGCGCTTATGCCGCGTTACCTTAGAGTGCTTAGAAATAGGCATTAAAATGGTGCGCCCTGGCATGCAGCTCGGTGATATTGGTGCGGCCATTCAAAAGCATGCTGAAGATCATAACTATTCAGTAGTGCGTGAGTTTTGTGGCCACGGCATTGGCGCCGAGTTTCATGAAGACCCTCAAGTATTGCACTACGGTAAACCCGGCACCGGCGAAACCTTAGCTGCGGGCATGTGCTTTACTATAGAGCCCATGATTAACGTAGGTAAGCGCCACAGCAAGATGCTAAAAGACGGCTGGACGGTGATCACCAAAGACCGCAGTTTAACCGCGCAATACGAGCACACTTTGTTAGTAACCGAAGACGGCTGCGAAATTTTAACCCTGCGTAAAGATGATACCTTGCCGAGGTTTATCACGCCAGAAAACAGCCTGTAAGCATTGGGTCTCGACCTAAAACACCAAACCTAAATCTGCCACGGAATACACGGAACCCACGGACAAAAAAGCAAACATCAATATTTTTATTGGTATTACCCGTGCTCTTCTGTGTATTGTGTGGCAATAAAGGTCTCATCTTTATGACCTTACAATAAAAAGCTTTTTTTAGATCTAATCCCTATTTTTTCGCGGGTTTAGTGGATTTTGTTGCAAGAAGGTTTTTAGCCTTATCGTTAAATATTTATAGCTTTTAGCGCCTGTTTTGTGGTATAAAACGCGCCGTAACTGTAAAGGAAAGTGTTGGTTTTTGACTGATAACTGACCGCTTATAGCTTACCGCTATGTTTAACGCTTTGGGCGTTAAACGAACTAACCTTTTTAACACACACACACATCGGCACATGCTCTAGGGTGCTCTTTTGAGTTGGAGACATGGGATGTGTGGAGGCCTAACCCACTACACTTATTTGAGGAAATCATGGCACAAGTTTCTATGCGCGACATGCTGAAAGCCGGCGTTCACTTTGGTCACCAGACTCGTTACTGGAACCCTAAAATGAAGCCGTACGTTTTTGGCGCTAGCAACCGAGTTCACATTATCAACTTAGAAAAAACCGTTCCTATGTTCAACGACGCGTTGAACTACTTAGGCAGCGTTGCTTCTAAGAAAGGTAAAATTCTGTTTGTTGGTACTAAGCGCGCAGCGTCTGAAGCTGTTAAAGAAGCCGCTACCAAGTGTGATCAGTTCTACGTTAACCATCGCTGGTTAGGTGGCATGCTGACCAACTGGAAGACTGTTCGTCAGTCAATTAACCGTTTAAAAGAGTTAGAAACTCAGTCTGCAGACGGTACTTTTGACAAGCTGACCAAGAAAGAAGCGCTAATGCGTTCTCGTGAAATGGACAAGCTAGAGAAGTCTTTGGGCGGTATCAAGAACATGGGCGGTCTGCCAGACGTATTGTTTGTTATAGACGCCGATCACGAGCACATTGCAATTAAGGAAGCCAACAACCTAGGTATTCCTGTAGTGTCAGTAGTAGATACTAACTCTAACCCGGATAACATCGATTATATCATTCCTGGTAATGATGATGCGATTCGTGCCGTTCAGTTATACCTGAGCTCGGCTGCTGATGCTGTTGTTGCTGCTCGTGCGCAAGACTTGGCCGTGCAAGCTGAAGACAGCTACGTCGTAGAAGAGTAATAAAGCAAAAAGCTTAGGCTTGCTTCTTTATTAACCATACGAAAGTGATGGATTAACAGGGGCCAAGTGCCCCTGTTTTCTTGTAGACTAAGATTGAGGATATTGATGATGGCAACTGTTACCGCGGCCATGGTAAAAGAACTGCGCGAGCGCACTGGCGCTGGCATGATGGATTGTAAAAAAGCCCTAACTGCAGCCAATGGCGACATTGAGTTAGCAATTGAAGACATGCGTAAGTCTGGTCAAGCAAAAGCCGCTAAAAAAGCCGGCCGTATTGCTGCTGAAGGTGTGATCCTGATGCGCCAGTCTGGCAACACTGCTGTTATAGTTGAGCTAAACAGTGAAACTGACTTTGTTGCTAAAGATGCGGGTTTCCGTGCCTTTGGTGAAAAAGTAGCAGACATTGCATTGGCTAATAAAATTAATGACTTAGACGCATTAAAAGCGGCTGAGTACGAAAACGGTGAGAACGTTGAAACAACGTTGATTAACCTGATCGCGAAAATTGGCGAAAACATGAGCCTGCGTCGTGTTGAGTTTGTTGAAGGTGACAACCTAACTACTTACTTACACGGCACCCGCATTGGCGTTATCGCTAACTTGAAAGGCGGTGATGAAGAAGTAGCGAAAGATATTGCTATGCACATTGCTGCTTCTAACCCACAGTTTGTTAAGCCTGAAGACGTGTCTGCCGACGTGGTAGCTAAAGAGCGTCAAATTCAAGTAGACATTGCTGTTAACTCTGGCAAACCACAAGAAATTGCCGAGAAAATGGTTGAAGGTCGCATGAAGAAGTTTACCGGTGAAATCTCTCTAACCGGTCAGCCTTTTGTTAAAGATCCTTCTATTACTGTAGGTGAGCGCTTGAAGCAAGCGAACGCCGACGCTATTAGCTTTGTTCGCTATGAAGTGGGTGAAGGTATTGAGCGTGCAGAAGAAGATTTTGCTGCAGAAGTTCAAGCGCAAATTGCCGCTTCTAAAGCTTAATAACGGCTGAATGACGATGAATTAAACCGCGACTTTGGTCGCGGTTTTTCTATAATCAGGAATCAAAAGCATGAGCAATCCTAAACCTGCCTATAAACGTGTTCTTCTTAAACTGAGTGGCGAAGCGCTGCAAGGGGAAGAAGGCTTTGGTATTGACGCCGTTATTTTAGAACGTATGGCGCAAGAGATTAAAGAGTTGTCTGAGCTGGGCGTGCAAGTAGGCGTTGTTATTGGTGGTGGTAACTTGTTTCGTGGTGCGGGTCTTGCCGAGGCGGGAATGAACCGCGTGGTGGGCGACCACATGGGTATGTTGGCAACCGTGATGAACGGCTTAGCAATGCGCGATGCCTTGCACCGTGCTTATGTGAATGCCCGTCTAATGTCTGCCATTACGCTAGAAGGCGTGTGCGATACTTATAATTGGTCTAATGCCATTGGTTTGTTACGCAAAGGCCAAGTGGTGATTTTTTCTGCGGGTACCGGTAATCCGTTTTTTACCACAGATTCTGCTGCGTGTTTACGTGGCATTGAAATTGAAGCCGACGTAGTATTAAAGGCCACTAAGGTAGATGGTGTATACAGTGATGATCCGGTAAAAAATCCGGATGCTGAGTTGTATAATCACTTAGGTTATAACGACGTGCTAGAGAAAGAGCTTAAAGTGATGGATCTAGCCGCCTTTACCTTGGCAAGAGACCACGATATGCCAATTCGTGTGTTTAATATGAATAAGCCAGGCGCACTGCGCCGCGCCATTATGGGCGAAACCGAAGGCACGTTAATAAGCCGCAAGCTTTAATAGACAGCTGGAAGCTAGAAGCTGAGAGCTTAGAGCTTAGAGCTTAGAGCTTAGAGCTTAGAGCTTAGAGCGAAAAGAGTGGATTGCCACGCTGCGCTCGCAATGACCCAAAGGTTCGTCATTGCGAGGAGTGAAACGACGCGGCAATCCAGGTTTAGTAACGAGTGGTTTGAAGAATGGATTGCTTCGTACCTCGCAATGACATCCTTCAAGGGTAGTGAACAGGGGTTAGGGACTTGGGAATAGGAAAGCAAGCATCTAAATCATGTGGGTCATTGCGAGGAGCGTAGCGACGCGGCAATCCATTTAACAGACAGTGATAAGCTTTAAAGGGTGAAGCGGACAAGCGACCCCTTAAGAGATTAAAGATTTTTTGCAACGGAAGAACGCGGAAGGACACGGAAAAATTAGGCTGAGATAAGAGCGAAAAGTACCAAGATATCTATTGGTAAGTTCTTAACCATTAAGGTGTTTTTCAGATTTTATCTCTATTTTTCTGCGGGTTCCGTGGATTCCGTTGCAGATATAGGTTTTGGGTTTGATTTTACTTAACGCTGATAACTTAAGGAAAAAACCGTGATTAATGAGATTATACAAGACGCGAAAGAGCGGATGGAAAAAAGCCTTGAGTCACTTAAAGGCCAAATGAATAAAGTGCGCACGGGCCGTGCTCACCCAAGCTTGCTAGACACTGTGTATGTAGACTACTACGGTGCGCCTACTCCACTTAAGCAGGTGGGTAATATCACCACAGAAGACTCGCGTACCTTGGCGGTAACTGTGTTTGATAGCACCATGATTAAAGCAGTAGAAAAGGCCATTATGAGTTCAGATTTGGGCTTAAACCCAAACAGTGCCGGTACCTTAATTCGCATTCCGCTGCCAGCTCTTACCGAAGAGCGTCGTAAAGACCTAATTAAAGTGGTACGCAGTGAAGCAGAGCAAGGCCGCGTGGCTATTCGCAACATTCGTCGCGATGCCAACGGTGACTTTAAAGCCTTGTTAAAAGAGAAAGAAATCTCTGAAGATGATGATCGCCGTGCACACGACGACATTCAAAAGCTAACAGATGCATCTATCAAACAGGTAGATGAAGCGCTGGCAGCTAAAGAAAAAGAGTTATTGGAAATTTAATCCATACATCGGTTATAGTGACCAACGCCGCGCGGCTGCCTGCGCGGCGTTTTTCTTTGTGCAGGAGCGTATTAAATGCCAACGACCGAGACAGTGGCAGCATGTAAAGACACCACACTTCCTCGCCATGTGGCCATTATTATGGACGGTAATGGCCGCTGGGCCGAGCTGCGTGGAAAGTTTAGGGTAAGTGGCCATAAAGCCGGTGTAAAATCGGTGCGGGCTGCGGTGCGCTTTGCGCATCAACTAAATTTGGATGCCCTTACCTTATTTGCTTTTTCGAGCGAAAATTGGCGCCGCCCTAAAGAAGAGGTAAGTGCGCTAATGAGCCTGTTTATGACAGTGCTGGGCTCAGAGGTAAAAAAACTGCACCGTAATAATATTCGCTTAAAAGTGGTGGGCAACTGGGACGGCTTTAGTGACAGCTTACAACGCAAAATAGCCGATGCTCAGGCGTTAACCGCCAATAATACCGGCCTTACCTTAAATATTGCCGCTAATTACGGTGGTCGCTGGGATATTACCCAAGCGTGTCGCCAAGCCGCCGAGCAGGTGGCCGGTGGTAAGATTGCGGCGGCGGATATTAATGAAGATTATTTGAATAACCTGATGTGCATGAGCGATCTGGCGGCAGTGGATTTATTAATTCGTACCGGTGGTGAGCAGCGCATTAGTAATTTTTTGCTCTGGCAGCTGGCCTATGCCGAGTTACATTTTACACCGGTATTGTGGCCCGATTTTGATGAAGCCGCCTTTAGCGACGCCATTGCCGCCTTTGTCAGCCGAGAGCGCCGCTTCGGCTGCACCGGCGAACAAATTAGAGCTTTGTTGAAAGCGTAAATTTAAAGCTGGAAGCCTGAAGCTGAGAGCTGGAAGGGCAATGTTGAATGTTGAATGAAGTTCAAGGGCTTATGCTGTTGTATCGTCATTGCGAGGAGCGCAACGACGCGGCAATCCAGTTTACAGACAGCCATACGCTTTACGCTGAGCGCTGTACGAAAAAGCAAAACCGGTGTTTATTTGTAGGGGCGAATTTATTCGCACAAAAATGACAGCGCCTAGCGCCTAGCGCCCAGCACCAAGCTAAAAGAGAAAGCCCCAGTCAATCAGCCTGGGCTGCTTTCTTTGACGTAAGGCGGTCGGCGTAAAACGTACCGTGCTCTTTTGGTCGAATGAATTCGACCCTACACAGGGTTTTATTGTTTAACGTAAGGCGGTCAGCGTTAGACGTATAGCTTTCGTTTGGGAGGGATTGCTTCGTCTCTCGCAATGACAAGCAAACTAGGGTTTGTGTTTAGTTTTTTAACTTCGAGCTTCAAGCTTATAGCTTCAAGCTTTTAGCTGTGTTTTAAGGATTTTACTTTGTTAAAACTAAGAATTATTACGGCTTTGTGTTTGGTGCCTGTGGTGTTGGCGGCGATGTTTTTTTTACCGTTAACTTACTTCTCGCTGTTTGCCGGCGGGGTGTTTTTGCTGGCGGCGTTTGAATGGGGTCGCTTTATTGATGCAGAGCGCTCTAGTGTGTTTATGGTGTCGTTGGCTCTAGTGCTGTTTGGCTTAATGGGCGTTGTGCCTATTGAGCATATATGGAGCGCAGAGGCGGGGCCCAACACATTGGCTAATGGCTTATATAAGTATGCAGCTTGGTTATTAAGTGCAGGTGCTGTGTGGTGGTTAGTGGCTCTTGGTATGGTGGTTAGTTTTCCGCGTAGTAGTGCATTATGGCGTGAAAACCCAGCGACTAAGGCGATGTGTGCCTTATTTAGCTTGGTACCCTTTTATTTTGCACTGCTGGCGCTGCGCAGTTATCAATATGACGTAGACACCTATTACGGTGCTTGGTTACTGCTGTTTGTAATGTCACTGGTATGGGTGGCTGATACTGGCGCTTATTTTGCGGGTAAAGCCTTTGGTAAGCGTAAGCTGTGCCCTAATGTAAGCCCGGGCAAAACCCTAGAGGGGATGTTGGGGGGCGTAGTGGCGGCCACTGTGTTGGCGGTGATTGTAACGCAAAGTGTTAATTTGGCACCGGGGCAAAGCCAGGTGTTGTTAATTGCTTCTGTAGTGGCGGTATTGGCCTCTGTGTTGGGTGATTTAACCGAGAGTATGTTTAAGCGCGAAGCGGGCTTAAAAGACTCAGGTTCTATTTTGCCAGGGCATGGTGGCATTATGGATCGCATTGATAGTTTAACTGCAGCACTGCCGGTGTTTGTGGTCGTGGTGTGGTTGTTAGGATGATGCAAACGCTTACTGTATTAGGGGCGTCTGGCTCTATTGGTCAAAGTACCTTGGCTGTGGTGCGCCAACATCCTGAGCAGTTTTCACTTTTTGCCCTAAGTGCGTATCGCAATGTGG
This sequence comes from Oceanisphaera pacifica, assembly GCF_017498065.1. GTDB lineage: Bacteria > Pseudomonadota > Gammaproteobacteria > Enterobacterales > Aeromonadaceae > Oceanimonas > Oceanimonas pacifica. Next base: position 61,434 of record NZ_JAGDFX010000009.1, read on the forward strand.
CGGCCATGGTGAAAGACTGTGTGGAGTTTGTGCCTCGTTATGCGGTTATGGTTGATGAGGTGGCGGCCCGTGATTTGCGTCATGAGTTGGCGCAATTGGGCGTTAATACTCAGGTATTAAGTGGCGCCAATGCGCTTTGTGAAGTGGCTCGTGAGCCCGAAGTGACCACGGTAATGGCGGCCATTGTGGGGGCGGCGGGTTTGTTGTCTACCTTGGCGGCGGTAGAGGCCGGTAAGCGAGTGTTGCTGGCCAATAAAGAAGCCTTGGTCATGAGCGGCGAGCTGTTTATTAACAGTGTGCACCGCTATGGCGCCGAGCTATTACCGATAGACAGTGAGCATAATGCCATTTTTCAGTGCCTGCCAAATACCTTGCAACAAAACCCGGGGCGCGGTTGCTTAACAGACGCGGGTGTCAGTAAAATTTTACTCACTGGCTCGGGCGGCCCGTTTCGTTATACCCCTATCTCTGAGTTAGCCGCGGTTACGCCGGCACAAGCCATTGCTCACCCTAACTGGTCTATGGGGCCGAAAATTTCAGTCGACTCCGCCACCATGATGAATAAAGGTTTGGAATATATAGAGGCGCGCTGGTTATTTAATGCCGCGCCTGAGCAAATTCAGGTATTGGTGCACCCGCAGTCTGTGGTGCATTCTATGGTGCAATATTCCGATGGCTCGGTATTGGCGCAACTGGGCCAACCCGATATGATGACCCCCATTGCTCATGCCTTGGCTTATCCTAATCGGATTGCCTCGGGCGTGGCGCCTCTTGATTTTTGTACCCTCAGTGATTTAAGTTTTATGGCGCCCGACATGGGGCGTTACCCGTGTTTAAAGCTGGCTATAGATGCCTGTGCCAGTGGCCAAGGGGCCACCACAGCATTAAATGCGGCTAACGAAGTGGCCGTGGCAGCTTTTTTAGCGGGCCAGTTAGGCTTTATGGCGATAGCAGAAGTGAATGAGGCGGTGATGCAGCAGTTGGGCAGTACGCAAGTGCGTCATTTAGATGACATAATAGCGCAAGATACTCGGGCACGAGACTGTGCAACAGCAGAAATAAGGAAGCGGTAATGGGCGGCTTTTTGTGGAACTTGGGCGCATTTATTGTGGCGCTTGGCGTATTAGTGGCCGTGCATGAATTTGGTCACTTTTGGGTGGCCAGACGCAATGGCATTAAAGTAGAGCGGTTTTCTATTGGCTTTGGTAAAGCCATTTGGCGCAGAGTGGGCAAAGACGGTACCGAATATGTACTGGCGATGATCCCGTTAGGCGGTTATGTCAAAATGCTCGACAGCCGAGTAGAAGACGTGCCCGAGGCACTAAAAGATCAGGCGTTTAATCATAAGTCTGTATGGGCAAGAATGGCGGTGGTAGTGGCCGGGCCAATGGCAAACTTTGTGTTTGCCATTTTTGCGTTTTGGCTGATGTTTTTAATTGGGGTGCCGGCAGTTAAGCCGGTGCTTAATGAAGTTACGGCTTCATCACCCGCCGCAGAAGCTGGCCTATTACCGGGGATGGAAATTCAAGCTATTGATGGTAAAGCTGTGCGCACGTGGGAAGACGTTAACTTTGCACTGATCGGTCGTTTAGGGGACGACAGTACTGAGTTTGCAGTGAAAAATAGTGCCGGCCAAGCTCAGCAAGCCCGTATTAACTTAATTGGATGGGAATTTGATCCCGACGAACAGTCACCCATAAGCGCACTTGGGTTAGTGCCTGTGGGGCCCAAGTTAACGCTTACCGTGGCGCAAGTGCTTGAAGATGGGCCCGCTAGTCAAGCTGGCATAAAAAACGGTGACCTGTTACAAGCGGTAGATGGCGAAACGCTAACCGACTGGCAACAGCTGGTGAGCAAGGTGCAAGCCTCTCCTGAAAAAGAATTGGAACTGGATGTGCTGCGCGAGGGTCAGAGACTCAGCTTAGTACTTACCCCTGCTCGTCACGAGACCAGTGAACGTGTCATTGGTTATGCCGGTTTGGCGCCTAAAGTGTTGCCCGTGGCGGACGAATATCGCTTTGATTTACGCTATGGCCTGTTTTCGGCTGTGGGTGCCGGGATAGATCGCACTTGGGACTTAACGGTACTCACCTTTCAAATGCTGGGTAAGTTAGTAACGGGCGTGGTGTCGGTTGATAATTTAAGTGGCCCTATTTCGATTGCCAAAGGGGCAGGAGCGACCGCCGATTACGGCTTGGTGTACTTTTTAGGCTTTATGGCATTGGTGAGTGTTAACTTAGGCATTATTAACCTGTTACCTCTGCCGGTGTTAGACGGTGGCCACCTGTTGTTTTACATCATTGAAGCCATTACCGGCCGTCCGGTACCAGAAAAAATACAAGAAGTGGGTTTTAAAATTGGCGCCGCATTATTAATGATGCTAATGGGCCTAGCGCTATTTAACGATTTTACAAGGCTGTAACCCTGACTGATGTTGTCATTGCGAGGAGCGCAGCGACGCGGCAATCCATCGCACAGGCAGCTATACGCTTTACGCTGAGCGCTGTACGAAAAAACAAAACCGGTGTTTTCTGCTCTTGTCGTTTGTAGGGGCGAATTTATTCGCACAAAAACCATGGCACGGCTTAAAATCGGTCGAATGAATTCGACCCTACACAGGGTTGGATTTTTTAACGTAAGGCGGTCAGCGTTAGACGTATAGCTTTGGTTTGGAATGGATTGCTTCGTACCTCGCAATGACCCAAATGTCGTCATTGCGAGGAGCGCAGCGACGCGGCAATCTATTGAACAGACAGTAATAAGCTAGAAGCTTGAAGCCGGAAGTAAAACCAAAAATAAAAATGTCTCAGTGTTTTTGTTTAGCTTACCGCTTCCAGCTCTGAGCTTCCGGCTTTCTCTCGCAATGACAGCGTCGGGCATAGAGCAGCCAAATAAACAAAAGTTTAAATAAGCGCCCAGCGCTTACTGAATTTACAAAACTATTTACAAGGATAAAGTCAGATCATGCTAGATACAGAAAAGGCACATAAAACTAAGGTGCCCAAAGCGCCGGTTTTTACAAAGACGCTGGTTGCCTCATGCCTACTGGGTGCTAGTATGCTGGCGCAGGCTCAAGGTGCGGTCACTCCTTTTGTAGTACAAGACATTCAAGTTAATGGCTTGCAACGCGTTACTTTGGGCGCCACTTTATTGAGCTTACCGGTGCGTATTGGCGAAGAGGTCGACAGCGACAGTTTGGCTCAGGCCATTAAAAGCCTCTATGCCTCAGGTAACTTTGAAGACGTTCAATTGCTGCGTGATAATGGCATTTTAGTGGTGCAGGTTACTGAACGGCCAACTATTTCTAGTATTAACTTTAGTGGCAACAAAGAAATTAAAGAAGAGCAGCTACAGCAAAGCCTAGAAGGCGCTGGGGTGCGTGTGGGCGAGCCACTCGATCGCACTACACTTAGCTCACTAGAAAAAGGCCTAGAAGACTTCTACTACGGTGTGGGTAAATACTCTGCCAAGGTAAAAGCCGTGCTTACGCCGCTGCCACGTAACCGGGTAGACTTAAAATTTGAGTTTGTAGAAGGTGCTGCAGCAGAAATAAAGCAAATTAACATTGTGGGTAATCAAGACTTTAGTGAGAAACAGCTATTGTCTCAGCTTGAGCTAACCGACAGTGTGCCTTGGTGGAATATTATGGGCGATCAGCGTTACCAAAAGCAAAAGCTGGCCGGTGACATAGAAACGCTACGCTCTTATTATCGCGATCGCGGCTATTTAAAAGCCGAGATAAGCTCTACCCAAGTGGCCATGTCACCGAATAAAGAAGGGGTATACATTACCCTTAATATTAATGAGGGTGATCGTTATACGGTATCTGGCGTGAGCTTGCGCGGTAACTTGGTTGATCGCCAGTCTGAGTTAGAGCAGCTGATCCCCTTAGAAGTCGGTGATTTATATTCCGCCGCCGATGTGGCCCACATGGAGTCGGTGCTATCTAAGTTTTTAGGTCGCTTTGGTTATGCTTACCCTAAAATTTCGACTTTTCCGCAAGTAGATGAAGCCAATAAAACCATAGAGTTAGTGGTAAATGTAGACCCGGGTAACCGTGTTTATGTGCGTCGTATTAACTTTAGCGGCAACATTATTACTAAAGACGAAGTGCTACGCCGCGAAATGCGCCAAATGGAAGGGGCGAGCTTGTCGAGCGAAGATATTACGCAGTCGCGCACCCGCTTAAACCGTTTAGGCTATTTTGAAAGTGCTGAAATAGAAACCCGCCGCGTGCCTGGTGAAGCCGACTTGGTTGATCTAGATGTGAGTGTGAAAGAGCAACCAGCAGGCTCGATTAACTTTGGGGTGGGCTTTGGTACCGACTCGGGCTTTAGTATTCAGGCCGGCCTGCAACAAGAAAACTTTTTAGGCACGGGTAATCGAGTGGGTATTAACTCACAAATGAATGATTACTCTAAAGATGTGTCATTAGACTTTACTGACCCTTACTTTACTGTAGATGGCGTTAGCCTTGGCGGACGAGTGTATTATCGTAAATTTGATGCTCGCGACGCTAACTTAGCCGATTACGACAGCACTCTGTATGGCGTGCGTGCCTTAAGCGGCCTGCCGGTAAACGAAGATAACCGACTTAACTTTAGTGCGGGTTATGAACACAATACGCTGGGTAAGCCCAGCGCCGGTAATAGCTACGATCAGCTCGATCTTTTTTGGCAGCTGCACGATGAGAATGTGTCTGGCGAGAATGAATTAAGTTTCGACACCTTTGATCTTACCGCAGGTTGGACTCGTAATACGCTAAACCGAGGCTACTTTGCCACTGCCGGTAGTCGTCAGAACTTGTCGCTTAAGGTGACAGTGCCCGGATCCGACTTGCAGTACTATAAAACCAGTTTTGATGATGCCCATTACTTCCCGATTGACCGTGATCATAACTGGGTGCTAGCGGGGAAATTTAGAGCTTCGTTTGGTGATGGCTATGGCGATGCCAGCAAGGGTGATCAGCGCTTACCTTTCTTTGAAAACTACTACGGTGGCGGCTTTAGCACCCTGCGTGGCTTTAAGAGTAACTCGGTAGGGCCAAGAGCGGTATATTCAATTAAAGATGCAAATGGTAATCCTACGGGTGAATATCGTGGCGATGACAGCACCATTGGCGGTAATGCGTTAATTGCAGGCTCGGTTGAGTTAATTGTGCCTACGCCGTTTGCTAATGAAGATTTACAACGCTCTTTACGCACTAGCGTGTTTGTAGATGCAGGTACGGTTTGGAATACTAAGTACCAAGGCCGATACGAGAGTGACTGTGTTGAAAACTGTGATTTAATTTATGACTTTGGTGATCCATCTAACATTCGTGTTTCAACGGGTGTGAGCATGCAGTGGTTGTCGCCACTGGGCCCACTGGTGTTCTCATTGGCCACACCGCTCAAAGAAGTAGAAGGCGATCGTACCGAAGTGTTTAACTTCAACATAGGTAGAACGTTTTAAGATCAGCTTGAAGCTGGAAGCTGGAAGCTGGAAGAGAAGACCTGGATTGCTTCGCTGCGCTCGCAATGACCCCAATGGCGTCATTGCGAGGAGTGCAACGACGCGGCAATCCAGTTAACAGATAGTAATAAGCTTGAAGCTAGAAGCCGGAAGTAAAAACAAAAATGCCTCTGTGTTTTTGCTTAGCTTACCGCTTCCAGCTCTCAGCTCTCAGCTCTCAGCTCTCAGCTTCCGGCTTTCTCTACGCTTTACGCTGAGCGCTGTACGAACAGCCAAAGCTGGTTTTATTGTTAACGTAAGGCGGTCAGCGTTAGACGTATAGCTTTATTTGGGATGGATTGCTTCGTGCCTTGCAATGACCCAATGTCGTCATTGCGAGGAGTGCAACGACGCGGCAATCTATGTAACAGGCAGTAATAAGCTTGAAGCTAGAAGCCGGAAGTAAAACCAAAAATAAAAACTGAAGGATGGATTGCTTCGCTTCGTTGCGCTCGCAATGACAAGTAAACTAGGGTTTGTGTTTAGTTTTTTTAACTTCTAGCTTCTAGCTTATAACTTTTCGCTTTGTTTTAAGGAGAATATTTTGCAACAGATGATGAAGATTTTTGGTGTATTGGTGTTGGTATTGAGTGCAGGTGCGGTGCAGGCACAAAATACTAAAGTAGCAGTGGTGGATACGGCCTTGGTGTTTCAAAAAATGCCGCAGCGTGACCGTGTGGCCAATAAGCTTAAAGGCGAGTTTGCCAGCCGAGTAAAAGAAGTTAAAAAACTGGAAGCCGATGGTCGCCGCTTTATTGAAAAGCAGCAAAAAGACATGGCTTTTATGAACGACGATCAAAAAGCGAGCGCGCAAAAGAAACTTAACGAAATGCAGGGTTCTTATGTGCAAAAACGTCGTAAACTCGAGCAAGATCAGGCGCGTCGTGAAAGCGAAGAACGTCAAAAAATGCTAAAAAGTATTCAAAGTGCCGTGACTCAAATTACCCAGTCGCAAGGAATCGACTTGGTGGTTGAGCGTGGGGCTGTTATTCATGTTTCACCTAGCCTCGATATCACCCAACAAGTGATCAGTCGAGTGAGCAAGTAGAGCAAGTGTTATGACAATTAGCTTACAAGCATTGGCAGAGCGGCTAAACGCCGACTTTAAAGGCGACGCCAATGTGATGATTCACAGAGTTAATACCCTAGACAAAGCGGGCCCAGAAGATGTGGCGTTTTTGTCGGATAATAAATATCAGCACTTGCTTGAGTCTACTCAAGCAGCGGCCGTTATTGTAAAGGCCACCGATGTGGCTGCCTGTGCCGTGCCTTGTTTAGTGATGGACGACCCGTATTTAGGGTTTGCTCTGGCGGCTCAAGCACTAGACACCACACCGCGCCAAGCGGTGAGCATTCACCCCAGTGCGGTGATTGCTGAAGATGTGCAGCTAGGCGAGGGCGTCTCTATTGGTGCCAATGCCGTAATTGAGTCGGGAGTGGTTTTAGCCGATGGGGTTGCGGTTGGTGCTGGCTGTGTAATTGGTGAGGGCGTGCAGTTAGGGGCTAATACGCGACTGTGGGCGAATGTGACGCTTTATCATAGAGTCACCCTAGGGCATAACTGTCTGGTACAATCGGGGGCTGTGATTGGCAGTGACGGTTTTGGCTATGCCAATAATAAAGGCGAATGGGTTAAAATTCCGCAGCTTGGCACTGTGGTAATAGGGAATCGCGTAGAAATTGGCGCCGGTACCACTATTGACCGCGGTGCGCTAGGCGATACTTGCATTGCCGATAATGTGATTATTGACAACCTATGCCAGATTGCCCACAACGTTCAAATTGGTTATGGCAGTGCCGTTGCCGGTGGAACTGTAATGGCGGGTAGTCTAAAAGTAGGTAAATACTGTATTATTGGTGGGGCGGTTGTTATTAACGGCCATATAGAAATTTGTGATGGAGTCACTGTGACCGGCATGGGCATGGTGATGCGCTCTATTACTGAACCAGGCATCTATTCGTCCGGTATTCCGTTGCAGCCCAATAAAGAGTGGCGTAAGACGGCGGCACGAGTGATGCGCATCGACGATATGCACAAGCGATTACATCAGCTTGAAAAGCAGTCAGACAAAAAAAATTAAGCACAATTTGGTAGGGTTACATTTTGAATGACGAACTGAATACCGAGAATAATCAGTTAGATATCCAGGAAATTCTGGAACTACTGCCCCATCGCTACCCGTTTTTGATGGTAGATAAAGTGGCGCATTATGAAATTAGCCCAGAGCGCAAGACCCTGAGAGGCATTAAGAATGTGTCTTTCAACGAGCCTATGTTTACGGGGCATTTTCCGGGTAAGCCGGTATTTCCGGGTGTGCTTATTTTAGAAGCCATGGCACAAGCCACCGGTATTTTGGCCTTTAAAATGGTGGGTAAGCCGGCTCCTGGCGAGCTGTACTATTTTGCCTCTATTGATAATGCTCGCTTTAAGCGCCCTGTGGTACCCGGAGATCAACTGGTATTGGATGTGGTGTATTTAAAAGAGCGCCGTGGCATTGCTAAGTTTACTGGTGTGGCCACCGTAGATGGTGAAGTGGTGTGTAGCGCAGAATTAATGTGTGCCAAACGCGGAGGTTAATGTGACCGAACAAAGTGCAAAGATCCATGAAACCGCCATTGTTCACCCCAGCGCTAAAATAGGAAAGGGGGTCGAAATTGGCCCTTGGACCTTAATTGGTGCCGACGTTGAAATTGGCGATAACTGCTGGATTGGCCCTCATGTTGTGATTAAAGGGCCAACTCGTATTGGTGAACGTAATCATATTTTTCAGTTTTGCTCGATAGGGGAAGACTGCCAAGATAAAAAGTATACCGGCGAGTTAACTCGGCTGGAAATTGGCGACGATAACGTGATCCGTGAGTCTTGCACTTTTCACCGTGGCACCAGTCAAGATGAAAGCCTAACCCAAGTGGGTAGCCGTAATCTATTTATGGTGAATGTGCATGTGGCACACGACTGTCGTATTGGTAGCGATTGCATTTTTGCTAATAACGCCACCTTGGCAGGCCATGTGCATATTGGTTCGCACGTGATTTTTGGTGGTCATGCGGCCATTCATCAGTTTGGCCGTGTGGGCAGCCATGCCTTTATTGCCGGTTGTGCGGCATTAAATAAAGACGTGCCACCCTATGTAATGGCGGCAGGGCTTTATGCCAAACCCTTTGGTGTAAACTCCGAGGGCCTGCGCCGTCGTGGTTTTTCACCTGAAGCTATTTCGGCCATTAAAAAAGCCTACAAAATTATTTTTAGAAGCGGTAAAACCGTGGCCGATGTACTCCCTGAGCTAGAAGCGCTCAATGTGCAACAGTCAGAGGTAGGCCCCATGATTGAATTTTTAAAGACCAATGAGCGCGGTATTATTCGTGCCTGAGTCTTATTTATCCACTGAGGTTGCGAGCACGCCAACTTCATTTGAACAGCGTCCGTTACGCATTGGCTTAGTGGCGGGCGAAGTGTCGGGCGATACCCTAGGGGCGGGGCTAATACGTGAATTGCGTAAACGCCACCCCAATGCCGTGTTTGAAGGTATTGCCGGGCCACAAATGGTGGCCGAGGGCTGTACAGCCTTATTTGAGATGGATGAATTATCGGTAATGGGCTTAGTCGAAGTGCTAGGCCGATTGCCGCGAATATTGCGTATTCGTAAGCAAATTATTCGCCACTTTCTTGATAATCCACCGGATGTGTTTGTGGGCATAGATGCCCCCGATTTTAATATCGACACCGAGCTTAAGTTACGCCAAGCCGGCATTGCTACCTTACATTACGTGAGCCCCTCGGTGTGGGCATGGCGACAAAACCGCATTCATAAAATAAAGCGCGCCACCGATATGGTGCTGGCTTTCTTACCTTTTGAAAAAGCCTTTTACGATCGCTTTGACGCACCTTGTCGCTTTATTGGTCATACCTTGGCCGATAAAATGCCGCTGGTGCCCGACACCCAAGGGGCGCGGGAGCGACTGGGGTTAAAACCTGATGGGCATTACCTTGCCTTATTACCCGGTAGCCGCCATGCGGAAGTGACCTTATTAAGCCCAGTGTATTTAGCCGCCTGCCAACAGCTAAAAGTACGCCACCCCGAATTAGAATTTGTGGTGCCTTTAGTCAATCCTAAACGTCGTGCTGAGTTTTTAGCGATTAAAGAGCAAGTAGCGCCGCAATTAGAAGTGATTATGATTGAGGGGCAAGGGCGAGAGGTCATGACGGCTGCCAATATTGTCTTGTTGGCCTCTGGCACGGCCACCTTAGAGGCGATGCTGGCGAAAAAACCCATGGTGGTGGGCTATAAATTTAAGCCCTTTAGCTATTGGTTAGCCAATAAGATTGTTCATACTGCTTATGCTTCTTTGCCCAATCTGTTAGCCGATCATATGTTGGTGCCTGAGCTTATTCAGCATGAATGCACGCCCGATAATATTGCCGATGAAGTGAGTAAGCTGATTAATTTTGATACCAGCGAGCTATTAAGCGAATTTTCTCGCTTACATAAGCAAATTCGTTGCAATGCCGATGAACAAGCCGCATTAGCAGTGTTATCACTGATACCCAGCGCACAGGCGAGTGCACAATGAGCAAGCCCCTAGCAGACATTGTCTACCCTCAAGGGGTGTTAGTCGCCGGTGTTGACGAAGTGGGGCGCGGCCCCTTGGTGGGCGATGTGGTGACGGCGGCGGTGATATTAGACCCCAAGCGCCCCATTGCTGGCTTAGGTGACTCTAAGACAATAAGCGATAAAAAGCGCCAATTATTAGCGCCGCTTATTCGCGAGCAGGCATTGGCGTGGGCCATTGGCCGCTGTACGCCGGCAGAAATTGATGAGCTAAATATTTTGCACGCCACCATGTTGGCCATGAGCCGTGCCGTAGCGGCATTAAATATACAACCCGGATTTGTGTTTATTGACGGTAACCGCTGCCCGCAGTTACCTATGCCCGCGCAGGCGGTGGTAAAAGGTGATAGCCGAGTGGCAGAAATAAGTGCCGCTTCTATATTGGCCAAAGTCGCGCGAGATCAAGACATGCTTGAGCTTGATAAATGCCACCCCCAATATGGCTTTGCTCAGCACAAAGGCTACCCCACCAAAGCTCATTTTGCCGCGCTAAGCGAGCACGGCGTGTTGCCTGAATATAGACGCAGCTTTAAGCCTGTGGCGGCGCAATTGCAGCAAGACGCCTTGTTAACCCCAGTACGAGAAAGATAAATGACCACGCCCTTTATTCATTTGCGCGTACACTCTGACTTTTCTTTGGTTGATGGTGTCGCAAAAATTGGCCCCATTAATCAGCGCTGCCAAGAATTAGGCTATCCGGCCATTGCGCTGACCGATCAAATGAATATGTGTGGCTTGGTACGCTTTTATGGTGACAGCCACCGTAAAGGCTTAAAGCCGTTAGTGGGCTGTGATATTTGGGTGCAGGGCGATGAGTTAGGTGAGCAGGTATTTCGCTTAACCTTGCTGGCCATGAATAACGACGGCTATCAAAACATAACCCGCATTATTTCTGCTGCGTATGAGCGTGGCCATGTGCAGCATTTACCCTTGGTGGATAAAGCTTGGCTCACTGAATTTAACGACGGCATCATTGTGTTGTCGGGGGGGCTTGAAGGGGATGTGGGCATAGGCCTGCTTAAAGGTAACGATGCCTTAGTGAGTGAATGCGTGGCGTTTTATCAGCGCCATTTTGCCGATCGTTATTATTTAGAGCTGCAGCGTACCGAACGCCCCGATGAAGAAACTTACCTACATATGGCGGTGAGCCTTGCCGAGCGCGAACAGTTGCCGGTAGTGGCCACCAACGAAGTGGTGTTTCTTGATAAAGATGACTTTGACTCCCATGAAGTACGGGTGGCCATTCATGATGGTTTTACCCTTGAAGATAAACGCCGGCCCAAACGTTATAGCCCAGAGCAATACCTAAAAAGCCCCAGCGAGATGGCTGAGCTATTTAGTGATATTCCTGAAGCTTTGGCCAATACCGTAGAAATTGCTAAGCGTTGTAACGTTACCGTGCGCTTGGGCGAGTATTTTTTGCCTGATTTTCCGACCGGTGAGATGAGCATTGCCGATTTTTTAGTAAAATGCTCCCAAGAAGGCTTAGAAGAGCGGCTGGCGTTTTTATTTCCTGATGAAGCGGTGCGGGCCGAAAAACGCCCTGAATATGATGAACGCTTAGATATTGAGCTGGGCGTGATTAACCAAATGGGCTTTCCGGGTTACTTTTTGATCGTTATGGAGTTTATTCAGTGGTCAAAAGATAACGGTATTCCGGTGGGGCCTGGGCGTGGCTCGGGGGCGGGCTCTTTGGTGGCTTATGCCCTTAAAATTACCGACTTAGACCCTCTTGAATTCGACTTACTGTTTGAGCGTTTCCTAAACCCAGAGCGGGTATCTATGCCCGACTTTGATGTCGACTTTTGCATGGACCGCCGCGACGAAGTGATCGATCACGTAGCCGATTTATATGGCCGTGATGCGGTAAGCCAAATTATTACCTTTGGTACCATGGCCGCCAAAGCGGTAATCCGCGATGTGGGCCGGGTGCTGGGCCATCCTTATGGCTTTGTGGAGCGCATTTCTAAGCTTATTCCTCCCGAGCCTGGTATGACCTTGGCTAAAGCCTTTGACGCTGAGCCTAAACTGCCCGAGCTCTACGACCAAGACGAAGAAGTGCAAGCCTTGGTTGATATGGCGCGCAAGCTTGAAGGTGTGACCCGTAATGCCGGTAAACACGCCGGCGGCGTGGTAATTGCCCCTACCCGTATTACCGATTTTGCGCCGTTATATTGTGATGAGCACGGCCATAATCCCGTTACTCAGTTTGATAAAGACGACGTAGAAGAAGCGGGGTTGGTTAAGTTTGACTTTTTAGGGCTACGTACCCTTACCATTATCGACTGGGCCTTGGGCATGATTAACCCCAAGCTTGAAGCCCAGGGGCAAGCACCGGTTGATATTGCCGCCATTCCCATGGATGACCCAGCGTCATTTAGGGTGCTAAAGCGTTATGAAACCACGGCCGTGTTTCAGCTTGAATCACGGGGCATGAAAGACTTAATTAAGCGCCTGCAACCCGACTGTTTTGAAGACATGATAGCCCTAGTGGCCCTGTTTAGACCTGGGCCTTTGCAGTCGGGCATGGTGGATAACTTTATTGACCGTAAACACGGTCGAGAAGCGGTGTCTTTTCCCGATGAAACCTGGCAACACGAGTCATTAAGAACCACCCTTGAGCCCACTTATGGCATTATCCTCTATCAAGAGCAGGTGATGCAGATTGCTCAGGTATTGGCAGGCTATTCATTGGGGCAGGCCGACTTATTACGTCGAGCCATGGGTAAGAAAAAACCCGAAGAAATGGCCAAGCAGCGCGCAGGTTTTGAAGCGGGCGCGGTGGCCAATGGCATAGACGGCGAGTTGGCGATGAAAATCTTCGACTTGGTAGAAAAATTTGCCGGTTATGGTTTTAATAAATCGCACTCTGCCGCTTACGCCTTGGTGTCTTATCAAACCTTGTGGCTAAAAACCCATTATCCGGCGGAGTTTATGGCGGCGGTAATGACGGCCGATATGGATAACACCGATAAAGTGGTAACCTTGGTGGATGAGTGCCAGCGCATGGGGTTAACCTTGCTGCCGCCGGATGTGAACTCGGGGCGTTATCGCTTTACGGTGAATGAGCAAGGCGAAATTGTTTATGGCATTGGGGCCATTAAAGGCGTGGGCGAGGGGCCCATTGACTCTATATTAGCGGCACGAGAAGCCGGACCTTTTAGAGACTTATTTGATTTTTGTAACAGGGTAGACCTTAAAAAGCTCAATAAACGGGTGATGGAAAAGCTGGTGTATTCTGGCGCTATGGACCGTTTAGGCCCCCACCGTGCTGCTACTATGGCGACCTTGGCTGAAGCGATGAAAGCTGCGGAACAACATGCTAAAGCCGAAGCGTTGGGCCAAAGTGATATGTTTGGCGTTTTAGTAGAAGAGGAAAAAACCGAGCATGCCTTTGTAGACGTACCTAAATGGCCTGATAAAATATGGTTAGACGGTGAGCGCGACACCTTAGGTTTGTATTTAACCGGGCACCCCATTAATCAATATGCCAAAGAATTGCGCAATTACACCACCGGGCGCTTAAATGAATTGCAGGCCACCAGCCGCGATAAAATAACCACGGCGGCGGGTTTGGTGATTGCTGCTAGGGTGATGACCACCAAGCGTGGTAATCGCATGGGTATTTTAACCTTAGACGATCGTTCGGGACGATTAGACATCACCTTGTTCTCGGATGCATTAGAACGCTATGAGTCTTTGCTAGAAAAGGATAAAATCCTGGTTATTAGCGGACAGGTCAGCTTTGATGATTTTAATGGCGGGCTTAAGATGTCGGCACGGGAAGTGCTAGACATGAGTGATGCCCGCGAGCGTTTTGCTCGTGGTTTGGCGCTAAATATTAATAGCAGTCAAATTGATCAGCACTTTTTTAATCAATTATTGGACATACTGACCCCAGTTCGGGCGGGAGTGTGTCCTGTTAGTGTTACCTATTATCGACCGGGAGCGCGGGCGCAATTGATGTTAGGCACCGAGTGGCGGGTGACCCCCACCGACGAGGTGTTAACATCGTTAACGCAATTGCTTGGACCGAATAAAGTTGAGCTACTCTTTTGAGTCGAACCATTTTTGAACTGAGGGACTTATGAGCCACCAATTTCTGGATTTTGAACAACCGATTGCCGAGCTACAGGCCCAAATCGAAGAGCTTCGTCATGTAAATGAAGGGGATGCTGTTGATTTAGACGAAGAAGTGAGTCGTCTGGAAGGTAAGCGCGATGAACTGACTAAAAAAGTCTTTTCCAACTTAGGCCCTTGGCAAATTTCGCAGTTGGCTCGCCATCCGCGTCGCCCTTATACCCTAGATTATTTAGAGCATATCTTTGGTGATTTTGATGAGTTGGCAGGGGATCGTGCCTATGCCGATGACAAAGCCATGGTTGGCGGTGTAGCCCGCATAGATGGTCGTCCAGTTATGGTGATTGGCCAGCAAAAAGGTCGCGAAACCAAAGAGAAAATTCGTCGTAACTTTGGTATGCCTCGCCCAGAAGGTTATCGCAAAGCGTTGCGCCTAATGGAAATGGCAGAACGCTTTAATATGCCCATTCTGACCTTTATTGATACGCCGGGTGCTTACCCAGGCGTAGGCGCTGAAGAGCGCGGCCAAAGTGAAGCCATTGCTCGCAACCTTAAAGTAATGTCGGGCTTAAAAGTGCCGGTTATTTGTACCGTGATTGGTGAAGGTGGCTCGGGTGGCGCATTGGCCATTGGCGTGGGTGATCGCGTGAACATGCTGCAATACTCTACTTACTCTGTGATCTCTCCTGAAGGTTGTGCTTCCATTTTATGGAAGAGTGCCGAAAAAGCCTCTTTAGCCGCAGAAGCCATGGGCATTACCGCCCAGCGTATTCACGAGTTAAAGCTAATTGATAATATAGTAGAAGAGCCTATGGGCGGTGCCCACAGCAACCCAGCATTAGCGGCTGAGCTTTTAAAAGCCCGTTTAATTAGCGATTTAGCTGAATTAGACAAGCTAGATACCGATACCTTATTAGAACAACGCTACCAGCGCTTAATGAGCTACGGTTATTGCTAAGTTAGCATCAAACATCTAGCCAAAAGCAAAAAACACCAAGCCTAGCTTGGTGTTTTTTTATGCACGACACCTGAGAGCAGACAGCTCCGCTTCCTTGGGTCATTGCGAGGAGTGCAACGACGCGGCAATCCAGTTAACAGATAGTAATAAGCTTGAAGCTAGAAGCCGGAAGTAAAAACAAAAATGCCTCTGTGTTTTTGCTTAGCTTACCGCTTCTAGCTCTCAGCTTCCGGCTTTCTCTACGCTTTACGCTGAGCGCGGTACGAACAGCCAAAGCCGTTTTATTTTTAACGTATGGCGTACAGCTTTAGACGCATAGCCTTGGTTTGGAATGGATTGCCACGCTGCGCTCGCAATGACCTAGATGTCGTCATTGCGAGGAGTGCAACGACGCGGCAATCCAGTTAACAGATAGTAATAAGTTTGAAGTAAAACCGAAAATAAAGTACCTCAGTGTTTTAATCAGTTATTCCTAATCACGGTTTCTAATCTATAACCAAGATCGTATTTTTGGACTTACAGCTTATATTTCCACTGATATAAATAAAAAAATAAAGTACCATCACCGCTGCTAATATTGTTATAGACAAGGATTGAGATACAAATGAAAAAAACATTAATGGTTGCCACTGCTTTAACACTAGGACTCAGCGGTTGTGTATCCGATGATCATGCTCAGTATTTAACTGCCGGTATGACTGCGTTTAAGGGACTCACTATTTCTAAAAATGAACTGCAAGCTCAAGCCAGTTTATCTGCCGAAAAAATGGATTCAGAAAACACCATTGCCCCTGCTAATAGTAAATATAGCAAGCGTTTAGCTAAGCTAACTAAAGGCCTTAACTTTGTTGATGCTACGCCGCTTAACTTTCAGGTTTACTTAGCCGATGAAATTAATGCCTTTGCCATGCCAGATGGCACTGTACGTGTGTATTCTGGTTTGATGGATGTAATGAATGATGATGAATTAGTGGCTGTTATTGGTCATGAAGTGGGTCATATTAAATTTGAGCATTCACTCAGCCAATTTAAAACTGCTTATTTAGCTCAAGCGGCACGCCAAGCAGCTTCTGCAGCGGGTGGTACTGTGGGTGAATTAGCATCGTCTGAGTATGCTGATATGGGCGAAAAGTTTATGAGCGCGCAATTCTCGCAAAGCGATGAGTTAGAATCAGACGCCTACGGTATTGAAGTATTGTGCCAACAAGGTATGGATCCTTTTGCCGCTATGCGTGCCCAAGAAGTGCTATTAAAGCATTCAGGTAATGGCGGCGGCTTGTTTTCTAGTCACCCATCCAGTGCAGAGCGTATTGCCGCTGCTAGAACGGCAGCAGCCAATTCAAACTGCGGCTAACAGACGGTAATAAGCTTGAAGCCGGAAGCTAGAAGCCGGAAGTAAAACCGAAAATAAAAATGCCGCAGGGTGTTTGTTTGAGCTTTTCTTTAACTGACAGCTTCCAGCTTCCAGCTTCTCAGGGGCGCTTCCGGCTTTCTTTATGCGGTACGTGTTTTAAAGACAATGCTGAATTGTGAATGTTGAATGAAGGTCAAAAGATAAACCTATTTTGCAACGAAATCCGCTAAATCCACGAAAAAATAGAGACTAAATCTACAAGATATTTTTATTGTTAAGGCAAAGCCTACAGGTATGTGGTCTTGCTCTTAACCCTTAGAGTTTATCGCTGTTGTGTTGATCTTTTCGTGGGTTCCGTGGCAGATTTAGGTGTGGTGTTTAGTGTCTGTTAATTCAACATTCAACATTCAACATTCAACATTCAACATTGCACTTGGGTCATTGCGAGGAGCGCAACGACGCGGCAATCCAGGCCCTTCGGGCAGCGATCAGCTTTAAGCTGTCAGCTATCAGACAAACAAAAAACAAACCGACCGCAGAGCGGCCATACGCTTTACGCTGAGTGCGGTACGAACAACCCAAACCGTCTTATCTTTAACTTACGGCGTAAGTCGTAGCGCTTTCTTTAACTGACAGCTGACAGCTGATAGCTTACGGCTGACAGCTCCCCAAAAAGGGGCGCTTCCCTCTTTAAATTGTTGTGTTTTTCACTCGCTGTGTCAGGATCTTTTGCTGACAATATCGGGCGATAGCCGATGGTTTTTTTCCTCCTCAGTTAAGGCAACCTTCACGGATGAATACATACTTTTGCTTGCAACGAGGTAAGGTAATTAGCGCCATTTTATGTGTGCTGAGTTTATTTTTATCTTCTTCTCTATTAGCTGCATCAGTCCCGCTTACTGATTATTACCAAGATCATTGGAACACGCGCGATGGCCTACCGCACAATAGCATTAATGATATTGCCCAAACGGCACAAGGCTACTTATGGTTTGCAACTTGGGAGGGCGTGGTTCGTTATAATGGCCGTCAGTTTCGTGTTTTTACACGAGGTGATGAAAGCGGTTTACCAGACTCCGGTATTCGGGGGTTAACCCGAGACGACCAAGGACTATGGGTGGTAGGAGCGCGCGGTGGCATCAGTCACTATCAGCATCAAGCTTGGTCGCCACAGCCAGATGCAGATGCCATGGTCAATCATGCCTTGCCTACCCGCGACGGGCGATTGTGGTTAGCAACGCAAAACGATGGCATTTATGTGCGTGATGGCAAAAAGACCGTTGCACACTTTAGTATTGAGCAAGGCTTACCTAGCCCAGATGTTTATCACTTAATTGAAGATAAAGCAGGGCGTGTTTGGGCCGGCACGGCTAAAGGTTTGGTGTCGATTACTAATAACAAAGTACACCTGATTAATGATATTCCTCTGGTGGCGACCGAGGCATTATTTATTGATGATAGAAACCGCTTGCTGATTGGCTCTGAACAAGGGCTGTTTGCGATGGAAGAAGGTAAAGTGCGCTCACTTTATGGCGAGCAGATACAGCAAGCTGTGATCAGTATTTTACAAGATAAAAGTGGTGACCTTTGGCTAGGCACGGCCGATAGAGGGTTAGTGCGTATTAGCCAATTTGGTATTGAACGTTTAGAAGTAAAGCATGGATTACCCGAACAGCGGGTAATGTCATTGTTTGAAGACACAGAAGGCAGTATGTGGGTGGGCACGAATGGCGGCTTAATGCGCTTACGTGAAGTGCCGTTTACCAGTGTGACCGAGCAAGATGGCCTGGCAGGCAACTATGTGCGAACAGTCTTGGCCCACAGTGACGGCTCTGTGTGGGTGGGATCCAGTACCGGATTAACCCAGATTAAAAACGGCCATGTTCAACCTCTTGAATTAACCATGCCCGATGGCACTGTGCCTTCTATTTTAAGCTTGGCGCAAGGGGGCCCAAATGAATTATGGGTAGGCACCTTTACTCATGGTTTATTACAAATTAAGCATGGAAAATTAGTGGCGCGTTATCAAAGAGCACAAGGGCTACCCAGTAATGAAGTGCGAGCGATATTACCCACCCAAGCGGGCAGTATTTGGATAGGAACCGCCAACGGCTTAAGCCAATTAAATAACAATACCCTTGTTAATTACAGCACCCAAGATGGCCTGCCGGGTAACTTTATTATGAACCTGCACCTAGGGGTAAAAGGGGATATTTGGGTGGGGACTGGGGTGGGCGCCGCCATTATTCACCAGCAAAAAATAACGCCTGTGTATCTTAACTCTCAAGAAAATGCCGAGTATGCCTTTGGTTTTTATGCCGAGCCCAATGGGAAGTATATGTGGTTGGCAACCGATAGAGGCTTGGTGCGTTATCGCTATGCTGATAAGAGTTTAGCCGTTGTTGGCCTTAAACATGGCTTGTCGATAGAGAAAGTATTTCAGCCCGTGGCGGATCAATTAGGCAATTTATGGTTAACCACCAATAGAGGCATTATGCGTATTCGTTTAGCCGATGCACATAATGTGGCCGATGGTAAGCAAGCGCTGATTGAGTTTGAGCACTTTGACGAAAGCGATGGCATGGCGAGTAGCCAGGCTAACGGTGGCTCTGGGCCATCGGCCGTGGCAACCGCGGATGGAAAAATTTGGATCGCGACGGCATTAGGGGTGGCTCAGGTGCAACCTAAGCGGTTAGCTGCATTTGCTAATCAAAACCTACCCGTGGTGCTTGAAACCGTAAGCGTGGCCGGTAAGCCGCTCTCTTTAGCGTCTAATATGGTGCTAGAGCCAGGCAGTGGACGTTTACAGTTGCATTATGCTGGGTTGGGGTTTGTTATTCCTGAGCGCATTAAGTATCGCACCTTGTTAGAGGGGTTTGATCAAGAGTGGGTGATGCGCGATCACCAAGGGGTGGCCGAATACACTAACTTACCGCCAGGGCAGTATCGTTTTAGGGTAGCGGCGGCTTACCCTTATGATGATTGGAGCCAGCAAGAGGCGAGTGTTTCGGTAAAGGTATTGCCTTTTATTTGGCAGTTGCCGCTATTTTGGGGCGTAATAGTAACATTAGTGCTGGTGGTGTTTTGGCTGGTGCTGCGCTGGCGAATACAATTTTTTGAATACCATAATCAAGAGCTGAGTCGCCAAGTGGCGGATAAAACGAGTAAATTGCAACAGCAAGCCCAAGATTTTGAGTTGCAGGCACGTGAAGATCAACTGACAGGGCTACCTAACAGGCGGGCTTTTGATGAGGCTCTGGCGATGATAATGGCCAGACTCGCCAGACAGAGTGCGCCCTTAAGCATGATGGTGATTGATATTGATCACTTTAAGCAGGTGAATGATACCTTGTCTCATGCGGTGGGTGATAAGGTGATTCAAGTGGTGGCCGGGGTGATCCAAGAGCAGATCCGTAATGTGGATCATCCTGCCCGCTGGGGAGGCGAAGAGTTTACCGTGTTGTTACCCGATACCGACACTGACACCGCCTATCAGGTTGCGGAGCGAGTACGCTTGGCGGTGGCGGCCCATGATTATAGTGAGATTGCCCCTCAATTACGGCTAACAATTAGTATTGGCATTGCACAAATTGCCAATAATGTGGATGAACATCAGTTATTGATACAGGCCGATAAGGCCTTATATCAGGCCAAGCGCCAAGGCCGTAATCAAGTTGTTGTATATAGCGCGGCGAACGATAAGGCGTAAATAAGGTGATTATGGATTTATACTCAGTTTTTAGTCGGCAGATGAGTGGGTTAACACCTAAACATGCCTTGGTGGTGGGCTTTAGCGGTGGGCTAGATTCGACTGTGTTGCTGGCGCTGGCGGCGCGTTTGGCAAAAGAGCAAGGGGTGTCGTTACGGGCCATTTATATTGCGCATGGCTTGCAGGCAGCGGCGGATGACTGGCCGGCACATTGTGCGCAAGTGGCGAATGCGTTGGGGGTCAGTTGCCAGACAATCACAGTTCAAGTGCAACTGGGGCCCAGAGTGAGCCTAGAGGCGGCGGCGCGCAGTGCGCGTTATCAGGCATTTAGTGAGCGCCTAGCAGCCAATGAAATATTGCTAACCGGTCATCATTTAGATGATCAGGCAGAAACCTTATTGCTGGCGCTAAAGCGCGGGGCAGGGGTGGCAGGCTTGGCGGCGATGCCGGTTAAAAAAAATATCGGGCATGCCCAGCAATGGCGGCCATTATTGTCTTGTTCGCGCTCTCAGCTAGAAGCCTATGCCCATGAGCAGGGGTTAGATTGGGTAGAAGATCCGAGTAATAGCGACAACGCCTTTGATCGTAATTTTTTACGCAATCGTATTATGCCAATACTTACACAAAAATGGCCATCCGTTACCACCACCTTAGCGCGCAGTGCCGAGTTGTGTGCCGAGCAGGCAGACTTAGCTGAAGAGATAGCCGAGCAAGACTTAGCGCAATTATTGAATAACCAAGGTGGGCTGTTAGTGGCTGGCTTGCAGCTATTAAGCACAGCTCGCCGACAGAATGCATTGCGCTATTGGTTACACCGCCAAGGCCTTTATCCTAGTCGACGCCAGCTACAGGCCATTTGGCAAGAGCTGGCTCTTGCACGAGCTGATGCCAGCCCTCAGGTGCGTATTGGTCAGCAGACGGTGCAGCGCTATCAAGGTGCTTTATATGTCCCCATAACAGCGGCTGAACCCATTGAATTACCTCGCTTGGTGGCAGAGCAATGGCTGGATGCCGGGGTTGGGCAATTAAAGATAAGCTGGGTGCCTGAACACGCTGATTTAGCCGCTGATGTGGAGATAGATTCACTGCAATTAGTGTTTAATCGCAGCGGATTACGCGCTCAGCCTACTGGCCGCGCAGGATCACGCCCCCTTAAAAAGCTATGGCAGGAATATGCCATTGCGCCTTGGCAAAGAGCTTCTATGGGGTTAGTGATGCAAGGTGACAGCCTAGTGGCGGTGGCCGGATTATTTACCTGCCAAGCCTATCAAGCTAAGCCCAACCAAGCCGGCTGGAAAATAGAGTGGCAGCGCCCAGCGCCCCTTCGGGGAGCTGTCAGCTGAAAGCTATCAGCTATCAGCTGTCAGTTAAAGAAAATAGCGCTTGGCGTAAAACGTATGGCCGTCTGTAAAGTGGATTGCCGCGTCGTTGCACTCCTCGCAATGGCCAAAGAGTGGCTCTGGCTTTTCGTAGGGTCGAATTCATTCGACCGATTTTAAGCCGTACCATGGTTTTTGTGCGAATAAATTCGCCCCCTACAAAAGATCAAACCAAAAAACACCGGTTTGGCTTTTTCGTACCGCGGTCAGCGTAAAGCGTATGGCTGTCTATACGATGGATTGCCGCGTCGTTGCACTCCTCGCAATGACTAAAAACAGCGCCTATTCCCTATTCCCTAATCCCTATTCCCCAATCCCGCTTTGTTGCTTACTTAAAGCTTGCCCAGATGGGGGCGTGGTCGGAGGGTTTTTCTATGCCGCGTAACTCGTAATCGATGCCGGTTTCAACTAGCTGCTCAATAAGTGGTTGAGTGGCGAGTACGAGATCGATACGTAAACCGCGGTTATCGTCGAAGCCGCGGCTGCGATAATCAAACCATGAGTACTGATCTGTGGTGGTGGGGTGCTGTAAGCGCCAAGTGTCGGTTAAGCCCCAGCTTAAGAGACGCTCCATCCACTCGCGCTCTTCTGGCAAAAACGAACACTTTTGATCCCGCAGCCAGCGTTTGCGATTTGGCTCACCAATGCCGATATCGAGATCGGTGTGGGAAATATTCACATCACCCATTACAATCACGGCCTCAGTAGGCTGATGATATTCAGTGAGATAGGCTTGTAAGTCTTCATAAAAGCGTTTTTTAGCCGGAAACTTAGTCTCGTGCTTGCGGTTTTCGCCTTGCGGAAAGTAGCCATTTAAAATGGTCACTTCACTGCCATCGGGGCGGGCAAAACGGCCCATAATCATGCGGCGCTGGGCATCTTCTTCGTCACCCGGAAACCCCTTACGGACTTCAAGAGCGGGCTGCTTGCTTAATATGGCTACGCCATAGTGGGCTTTTTGACCATGAAAATACACGTGATACCCCATGGCTGCTACCGCCTCTAGGGGGAAGGCTTCATCGTGTACTTTGATTTCTTGTAAGCCAATTACATCGGGTTGATGCTTATCAATAATGGCTTGTAGTTGATGTAAACGCGCCCGAAGGCCATTGATATTAAAAGAAATAACTTTCATTTTTTGCCCAGTCAAAGTCTATAAATTAAGGTGATCAATAACCCGCTATGTTAACAAATAAAGCAGCGCGAAGCGCTAAGCTTGGTGAAGCGGACTGGCAGAGATAAACCGGTAAGGGGTAAGGAGGACGACACTTAAATGACAATCTTGCGGGGCAAGAAAGTTTTATCTTGTTCTCCTCACCCCTCACTCTTTACCAATAGCACCCTATTTTTCCGTGGTTTCCGTGTTCTTCCGTTGCCAAAGGGGTGAGTGTCTGTTTTTGAACTTAATTCAACATTCAACATTCACCGAACATCGCCTTTGTCTTCTCTAAATTGCAGGCAAAAAAATACCGAGTCAGCTGACTCGGTATTTTTTTAGCACCCAGCTTTACGCTGTTGGCTGCTACTTCAATATGGGGTGACCGACGGGGCTCGAACCCGCGACAACCGGAATCACAATCCGGGACTCTACCAACTGAGCTACGATCACCAAAGATGGCGCGCCCTGCAGGACTTGAACCTGCGGCCACCCGCTTAGAAGGCGGGTGCTCTATCCAGCTGAGCTAAGGGCGCCGTACTACATTTGCTTGCACAAGATAAAACCCAATTGGGCTGTATTCATTTGCGCTAACGGGGCAGGATAATACCCATTTGCCCTGCGTGGGTCAACGGCTTTGTCTGGTACAACTTAGTTGTGATCATCATTTATGGGTGATCGTTGAAAAAGGCAGCAGCATAAATCATGAAGGATTACTAAAGTGGCTAAAAAATGAGACAATTACCGCACTTTAATAAAGGTGAGAATCAACGCAGATGTCAGCTCAAATAATCGATGGAAAAGCGATAGCACAAGCGGTACGTAATCAAGTGGCCGAAAAAGTAGCCGAACGCACGCAAGCGGGAAAACGCGCCCCAGGTTTGGCGGTAATATTGGTGGGGGCCAACCCTGCCTCGCAAGTATATGTAGGCAGTAAACGCCGAGCTTGTGAAGAAGTAGGATTTATTTCTAAGTCTTATGACTTGGCTAAAGAGGCCACAGAACAAGAGTTATTAACATTAATTGATGAATTAAATGCCGATAACACCATAGACGGTATTTTAGTGCAGTTACCCCTGCCAAATCATATTGATAGTACTGTGGTTATTGAACGTATTCACCCGCATAAAGATGTGGACGGCTTTCACCCTTACAATATAGGCCGTTTAGCACAGCGTATTCCGGCATTGCGCCCCTGTACGCCTAAAGGCATTATTACCTTGCTTGAGCGCAGCCACATTAAAACCCACGGGCTGAATGCCGTTGTAGTGGGAGCTTCTAATATTGTGGGCCGCCCTATGACCCTGGAGTTATTACTGGCGGGCTGTACCACCACCACCTGTCATCGCTTTACCGAAGATCTACAAGCTAAAGTAGAAGAAGCTGACTTATTGGTAGTGGCGGTAGGTAAACCGCACTTTATTCCAGGCCACTGGATTAAGCCTGGTGCCGTAGTTATTGATGTGGGCATTAACCGCCAAGAAGACGGTAGCTTAGTGGGCGATGTGGAGTATGCCGTGGCTGCTGAGCGTGCCGCTTATATTACGCCTGTACCCGGTGGTGTGGGGCCAATGACGGTGGCCTCATTAATAGAAAATACCCTGCTTGCCTGTGAGCGCTATCACCAAGAGCAATAATCACTTTTTAAGCTAAGCTGTAAACTGAGGGCTGAAAGAAAACACTGAGTGAGTCGGTCATTCAGCTCTCTTGTTGCAAAATTGTATGGCGAGAAACTCTTTACCTTCACTTGATAAGGACAGTCTATGCCGTGGCCCAGTAAAGAGGTGTTGTATTCTGTTATATTTGGTACCGAGACCCCAGCGGGCCGCCGTTTTGACTTAGCACTAATTGTTGTTATTTTGCTCTCTATTATTGTGCTACTGCTAGACTCTATGAGTTCGGTACGGGCGCATATTGGGGGCAGCTTATATGTGCTGGAATGGCTGTTTACGTTACTTTTTACTTTAGAATATGGCGTAAGAATCTATTGCGCACAAAATAGACTTGCATATATACGCAGTTTTTACGGTATTATTGACGCCTTAGCTGTTATGCCAACATACTTATCTATATTTATTCCTGGCCTTAGCTTTTTATTGATGGTGCGATTGCTTCGAGTACTGCGAATTTTTCGTATTTTAAAGTTAATTCGTTATGCGAATGAAGCCAATGTATTGTTGCGTTCATTAAATCAAAGTCGCCGTAAAATTATGGTGTTTTTTAGTAGCCTGTTTATTTTGGTCACGCTATTTGGCTCTTTGCTATATGCAGTAGAGGGGCCTGAACATGGCTTTACCAGTATTCCGGTGAGCATCTATTGGGCGATAGTCACTATTACCACGGTTGGCTTTGGCGATATTACTCCGCAAACTCCTTTAGGGCAGGGTATTGCTGCGGTAACCATGTTAATGGGGTATGCCATTATTGCGGTGCCTACGGGTATTTTAAGTGCTGAGCTGGGGCGAGAGATGCGTCGTGAATATAATATGCGCCATTGCCCGTTATGCGATAAGTCGGGTCACGATCAAGATGCGGATTATTGCAAATATTGCGGCGGCGCTATGGAGCCCAAAGCAGAAGAGTAGTGCAGCGCCCCATTCGGGGAGCTGTCAGCCGTAAGCTATCAGCTGTCAGACCCCCAAATGTCGGTCATTGCGAGGTACGAAGCAATCCATGGTAAAAGAGAGCGGAACGTCTGTCGCTGTACGCCTACGTTAAAAGTAAAACGGGTTGGACTTTTCGTACCGCGTTCAGCGTAAAGCGTAGAGAAAGCCGGAAGCTGAGAGCTGGAAGCGGTAAGCTAAGCAAAAACACAGAGGCATTTTTGTTTTTACTTCTAGCTTCAAGCTTATTACTATCTGTTAACTGGATTGCCGCGTCGCTGCGCTCCTCGCAATGACGACATTTAGGTCATTGCGAGGTACGAAGCAATCCATTCCAAACCAAAGCGCTAAATCTAACGCTGCGCGCCTTACGTTAAAGAAAACACGGTTTGTTCGTATCGCGTTCGGCGTCAAGCGTAGAGAAAGCCGGAAGCTGAGAGCTGGAAGCGGTAAGCTAAGCAAAAACACAGAGGCATTTTTGTTTTTACTTCCGGCTTCTAGCTTCAAGCTTATTACTATCTGTTAACTGGATTGCCGCGTCGCTGTGCTCCTCGCAATGACGACATTTAGGTCATTGCGAGGTACGAAGCAATCCATTCTTCAGGCCCGTACTGCTCCAAACATAGATTGCCGCGTCGCTGCGCTCCTCGCAATGACCAAAGGGTGGCTCCGGCTTTTCGTAGGGTCGAATTCATTCGACCTTAGGCTGGCACCAAGCTTAAAGAAGACACACAGCGCCTAGTCTCGCGTAAAGCGTACATTTACATAAAAAATACCGAGCGATTAAGCTCGGTATTTTTATCATTGTTATATTAATTATTTTGTTCGTTGTCTTGCGTTAGCTCATCAATTTTTTGGCTAGTGGCATTAGCGGCATCATCAATAGCGTCGCCGGCTTTATCTAGCTGTTCGCTGGTGCCTTCTTTAATATTAGTGGCGGTTTCATCGAGCGACTCACCTACTTTTTCTAATGTACCTTTTTCTTCAACACCTAACTCTTCTTTAGCTTCGTCAGCCAACTCTTGGCTTTTTTCTTGAACCTGCTCAACTGACTCGTCTAATTGTTCACCGGCTTGTTCGGCAGGCCCTTTATTATCACAGGCAGCAAGGCCAAAGGCGGTAACAGAGCTCAATAGTAATACATTAATCCATGACTTTTTCATTTCATACTCCTCGTTGAATATCCATTACGACGTTAGGCCGTGTGTGTACCTTACTATTAATAACGCATTTGTGAGGGAGATAACAAGGATTTTAGTCAGATAAAAATAAACCTTTTTTTATAAAAGTGATATTTATCAGACACTAATATAAAGTTGAGAAGCCCGTTGTCGTATATAAATGGTAAATAAAAGCATAAACATGACGGAATTTGTCATTATTGAACAGAACAGGTAGCCATATGCTTTACGCTGCGCTCGCAATGACAGCCAACAACAGCGGCGCTTGTTTTTAAGCCAATATTGAATGAAGGTCAAAAGATCAGACCTTTTTGCAACGAAACCCGCTAAATCCACGAAAAAATAGGGATCAGATCTAAAAAAGACTGTTCATGGTAAGAGCAAATACAAAGCTTATAAGACAGTGTACTTGGCATTTACTATGATAATTCGTTGCAAGGGGTTGAGTGTTTGTCTGTTTAATTCAACATTCAAAATCTAACATTCAACACTGTTCTTGGGGTCATTGCGAGGATTGCCACGTCGCTACGCTCCTCGCAATGACCAAGGGGGGCACCGGCTTTTCGTAGGGTCGAATTTATTCGACCGTTTTTAAGGGCGTCATGGTTTTTGTGCGAATAAATTCGCCCCTACAAAAAACAGCCCAAACTGATTGACTGGGGTCTTCTCTTTTAGCTTGGTATCGGACGTCAGTCAGTTAATCCAACATTCAACATTCAACATCCAACATCCAACATTAAAAATCCAACATTGCCTTTATCAAGGCTGTTCTAGGGTTTCTTCTAGAATTTCATTAAGGCGTTGTTCGGCTTCTTGTGACGCTTCTTTGGTGACCACCTCAAGTTGCTCTTTTTGCTGCTCTATTACTTTAGGCTCTGGGGCGCTGGCGTGATCGCCATTAACATTATTAAGCTGAGTGTTCTGGGATGTTTGAGTGCTTTGGGTCGTTTGATTGTCCATCACTTCATCAATGTTATCGCCAATGTCTGAGGCAGGACCTTGAGGCTCGCAGGCGGTGAGGCCCAGTAGGGCGGTGAGTACTAAGCTGGCCGTGATGGTGCGCATCGGGTGTCTCCTTGTTTGGAATATTGAATGCCAATTGATAAGCAGATTAAAAAAAGAGGGCACCAATTATGGTGCCCTCAATATTTTTTTCAATATAGATTTATTAACCTTGGCCTTAAGGGCGGGTTATTTACGGCGCCAGCGGGTGCCTTCGGCACTGTCTTCTAGCATTATGCCCATGGCGGTGAGTTGATCGCGGGCGGCATCTGCTGCGGCCCAGTCTTTACTTTGGCGAGCATCTAAACGCGCCTGTATTAGTCGCTCTATTTCGGCTTCTTCTTGCTCGTCCCCTTGGTTGCCACGCAAAAACACCTCTGGGTCTTGCTGCAATAAGCCCAATACATTCGCCAGTTCACGCAAGCGTGCGGCAAGGCCGGCGGCGGCGGTATCATCTTTGCCTTTGAGGCGATTAATTTCGCGGGTTAGATCAAACAGCGCAGAATAGGCTTCTGGGGTATTAAAGTCATCGTTCATGGCGGCTTTAAAGCGCTCAACAAACTCTTCACCACCGGCGGCCGGCACAGTGGGGAGGTCACGCAGCGCGGTATAAAAACGCTCTAATGCACTGTGAGCTTTATTTAAGTTGTCGTCTGAGTAGTTAAGTTGGCTGCGATAATGGCCAGATAACAAGAAATAACGCACGGTTTCGCCATCAAAGTGCTCAAGTACATCACGAATGGTGAAGAAGTTGCCCAGTGATTTAGACATTTTTTCTTGATCGACCATCACCATGCCCGAATGCATCCAGGTATTAACATAGGGCGTGTGGTTGGCGCAGCAGCTTTGCGCTATTTCGTTTTCGTGATGCGGAAACTGTAAATCTGAGCCGCCACCGTGAATATCGAAATGCTTACCTAGGTGTTTGCCGTTCATGGCCGAGCACTCAATGTGCCAACCTGGGCGGCCTAGCCCCCAAGGCGACTCCCAGCTGGGCTCACCGGGCTTTGATTGCTTCCACAATACAAAGTCGAGCGGGCTGCGTTTGCTGTGCTCGACTTCTACACGCGCACCGGCTTGTAGTTGCTCTAAATCTTGGCCCGATAATTTGCCGTAGTCTTTAAAGCTGCTGACTTCAAACAAAACATCGCCATTGTCTGCTACATAGGCGTGACCGTCATCGATCAGGGTTTGTACCATGGCAATGATTTCTGGAATATGTTGCGTGGCTTTAGGCTCAATATCGGGGCGAGCAATCTGCAAATTATCAAAGTCTTGGTGCATATCGGCGGTAAGACGCTCGGTGAGCGCATCGCAGCTTTCGCCGTTTTCTGCGGCACGTTTAATAATTTTATCGTCAATATCGGTGATATTACGCACAAAGGTAAGATCGTAGCCAAGATAGCGTAAATAACGGGTTACTACATCAAAGGCGACAAAAGTACGGCCATGGCCAATATGGCATAAGTCGTAAATGGTGACGCCACACACGTACATGCCGACCTTGCCGGCCTCTAAAGGGGTGAATACTTCTTTTTGTCGGGTCAGGGTATTATAGATTTTCAGCATGTTGTCGCATCTTGGTCAGAGTGTAAGGGGTAAATACACTACTATTGAACCTTTAATGGCTATTTGGTGCAAGCCTTGCTGCTCTAGGGGTTCGCTAATGGGCCTGCTTGCGTTAAAATCACCACCTAAATCGGTTTATTTTGGATACTGGATATTAATTATGGTTACTTTGCATACAACTCATGGTGACATCACCTTAGATTTATTTGCTGATAAAGCTCCTGAAACAGTGGCTAACTTTTTACAATATTGCCGCGATGGTCATTACGACGGTGTCTTGTTTCACCGTGTTATTGACGGCTTTATGATCCAAGGTGGTGGTTTTAACGCCGATTTTGTAGAAAAGCCAACGCGTGAGCCAATTAAAAATGAAGCAGACAATGGCTTATCTAACAAGATTGGTGCCATTGCCATGGCGCGTACTTCTGAGCCGCATTCAGCCTCTGCTCAGTTTTTTATTAACGTAGGCGACAACGACTTCTTAAACTTTAAGTCTGCCACTACCCAGGGCTACGGTTACTGTGTATTTGGTGAAGTGGTAGAAGGTATGGATGTGGTTAACAAAATTAAAGGTGTGGCTACTGGCACCCGTGGTTATGTACACCAAGACGTACCCGTAGACGACATTCTGATCACCAGCACCACAGTAACTGAGTAATTAGAACCCGTGATGCCTTGTTATTAAGGTGCACGCTAGTAAAAGTGCCCGCCAGTGAGCGGGCATTATCTTAATGTTAGCGCCTTTATTTACGCCTCTTAAATGTGAGCCTGCCTTGAACCCTACCACGCTATTTATTGCCGATTTGCACTTAAGTGCCGCTCGACCAGACATTACTGCCGCTTTTATGCGCTTTATGCAACAAGAAGCGGTGCACGCTGAGGCACTTTATGTACTCGGAGACTTATTTGAGTTTTCTATTGGTGATGATGAACCCAGTACCTTAAATGATGAGGTGGCGGCGGCGTTTAAAGCCTGTGTGGCACAAGGCACACCTGTGTATTTTATTCACGGTAATCGTGATTTTATGGTGGGGCGGCGTTTTGCCAAACAAGCCAATGTGCGCTTATTACCCGAACATAAAGTGATTGATTTATATGGTGAGCCAACGCTTATTATGCACGGTGATACCTTGTGCATTGATGATGCGGGTTATCAGCGTTATCGGCGTATTACCCGTTGGGGCTGGTTGCAGTGGTTGTTTTTACGGTTACCTTTACGTTTTCGCATGAACATTGCTGACGGTATTCGCAGTAAAAGTGCTCAGTCGAAAGAAGATAAAGTGATGCAGGTAATGGATGTGAACCAAGCTGAAGTGGTGCGTCAAATGCAGCGCTACAAGGTAAAAACGCTGATTCATGGCCATACTCACAGACCCAATATTCATACCCTTGCTTTAAAAGAGCAAGCAGCAAAACGCATTGTGTTGGGAGATTGGTACACCCAAGGCAGTGTGTTGGTAGTAACGCCACAGGGCTGTGATTTACAAAGCAGACAGCTGTTACGTGAGGGTGAAGCATGAAGCCAGGTAAAACCGGTTTAGCGCGCATTGTGGCCGCCTGTGGTTATTCATTTAAAGGCTTGAAAGCCGCCTATCAACATGAAGCGGCATTTCGCCAAGAATGCTGGTTGCTGGTGCTATTAGTGCCCATTGTCTTGATCTGGAATATTAGTCTGCTAGCCAAGGCGCTGTTGCTGATGACTATGTTATTGGTGCTTATTGTAGAGCTATTTAACTCTGCCATAGAGGCGGTGGTTGACCGCATCGGCCCTGAGTTTCATGAGTTATCGGGCCGCGCCAAAGACATTGGCTCTGCTGGGGTATTGGTCGCCTTAGTGTTGTGTGGCCTAACCTGGCTGCTGGTGTTTTTAGATTGGTTGAATTAATAGACAAACACTCTACCACGGAATACACGGATAAAAGCTGTAAGGGGTGAGGAGTGAAGAGGACGAGATAAAACCTAAAAGATAGCTTGAAGCGGGAAGTTAGAAGCCGGAAGAGAAGATCTAGATTGGGTAGGGTACGAGCCTGAAGGATGGATTGCTTCGTGCCTCGCAATGACCCAAATGCAGTCATTGCGAGGAGCGTAGCGACGCGGCAATCCATTCAACAGGCGAGGGTATAGTGTAAGGTTTTTATTACGTCCTCCTCACCCCTTGCAGGTTTATCTCAGCCCGTCCTCTTTACAATCTTACAGCCAGATTTTAATTTTGCTATGCAAAATCGGCCAGCTGAAGCGGCCTCTACGAGAGCACTGGGTTAGCTTTAAGTATCGTCCGCCTTACCCCTCACTGGTTTGTTTTGGCCGTCCGCTTTACCGTTTTACTGGTAGAAGCCGCTTCAGCCGGCTGGTGTCGCGCAGCGGCACGTCTTAAAAACGGTCGAATAAATTCAACCCTACAAAGGCATTCACCGCGTGTTGCGCGGCAACCTAGCTCTTCTCTTCCAGCTTCAGGCTCTCAGCTATCTTTTCGCTTTGTTTTAGTTAGGCTTCTTACGTTTAGGTGGGGCCATGCCGTCGTTGGATCCTAGGCCGGTGCCGGGGGCTAAGCGATCACTGCGATCTTTTAAGGCTTTTACTGTTTTTGCTTGCTTTTTAGCTGGTTTATAAGCATTGGAGCCGCCTTTGCCTTGGTAACCTTTACCTTTACCTTTAGCTGCGGGCTTGGCGGTGGCTTTTTTCTTGTTAGGTCTAATGCCTTTAAATTTACCGACTAAGCCTTCAAAGGTCATAAAGCTAATGTCTTGCTGCAAAAAGCGCTCTACACGCTTAAAGGCATCCCAATCTTTGGGGCCCACTAAGGAGAGGGCTAAGCCTTTAGCGCCTGCTCGGCCAGTACGGCCAATGCGATGTACATACTCTTCGGCCTGCTTGGGCATATCAAAGTTAACAACTAACGAGACCTGTAATAGATCTAAGCCGCGGGAGGCCACATCTGTGGTAATTAATACCTTTTGTTGGCCACGGCTAAAGCTGTCCATAATGCGATTACGTTCAGCTTGGCTCATATCGCCACTGAGGGCGGCTGTGCTTAAGTTGTGGGTTTCTAGCAAGCGGGCTAAGCGCTCGGTGTCGGCGCGAGTGGCGGTAAAAATAATCGCTTGTTGGTAAGACTGAGTCGTTAAAATATGTTGTAGCAAGGCTTGTTTGTGATCGAGGTGGTCACATAAATAGAAGCGTTTCTCTATATCTAAGTGCTCAGCATTAGCGGCCCCTACGGCAATACGCTTGGGCGCTTTCAGTAGCTTGTCGGCCATGTCATTCACTTGAGCATGATCGAGGGTGGCCGAGAACATTAAGGTTTGGCGACGTCTATGATCGGCAGCGTCATTAATTTGATTTAGCTCTTTGGCAAACCCTAAGTCGAGCATGCGATCGGCTTCATCCATAATAAGTAGCTCTAGGCCATTAAGCATCAGTGAGCGTGACGTTAAGTGGTTAGCCAGTCGACCTGGGGTGGCAACGATAACGTGGGGCTGTTTGCGCAGCAGCTTTATTTGGTCGTTAAAGTTTTCGCCACCCAGTAATAGAGCAATATTGATGCTGTTATTGCTGGTGAGTGAGCGCAGTTGTTCGTATACCTGTTTAGCTAGCTCACGAGTAGGGGCTAAAATAAGGGCCCTAGGATCGCGCTTACTCAGTGCTTTGGTTTTGATCAGTCGTTGTAATGCGGGCAGCAAAAAGGCCAGGGTTTTACCTGAGCCTGTTTTAGAGGAGGCAATAAGATCGTGGCCGGTTAATATTACCGGGATCGCTTGGTCTTGGATCTCTGTGAGGGTATGTAACCCTTGGTGTTCGAGTGCGGCCATAAGACGGTTGTCTAAACCAAGATCTTTAAACTGTTCGGGTTGTTGCGCCAAGTTACTGCTCCGCTTGCGATAAAGTTAACAAATTAAATGGCCGCTATTGTATAAGAAATTTACTGATAAGGCTTGTAAAGAGTGAGGGGTGAAGAGTGAAGAGGGCGAGATAAAACAAACTGATTAAAGCGGGGCGCAGCTGTTGTTTTAAATATCGTCCTCCTCACTCTTTACAGGTTTATCTTAGCCTGTCCACTTTACCGTTACTGGTGGCGCGAAGCGGCACGTCTTAAAAGCTTTTGCAACGGAATCCACGACTCTTTATTTACGAGATGCACGGAAAAATAGGGATAAGAGCTGAAAAGAGCGTTTATTGGTAAGGCTACTCTTGAGACATCTCAATGCAGACACGCTTTTAGCTAAGCAAAAGCCATTCAATAAATGATACATGTCGCAAAGGGTAAAAATACCCAAGTTTAGTGCTGATCTCTGGTTTACTGTCAGTGCATACTCAGCCAAAATCAATCTTTGACTTGGACTAAAGTCGGGTTGACAGCAATAATAAAATATTACATTTAACGTTGATTATTAGGTGAAGTAATGAATGAAGCACAGTTTAGTACCGTTAAGTCGTCTCAGGTTATTCTTAAAGAGTTGATGGTGCCTTCTTACGCCAACTTTGGCGGCAAGGTGCACGGTGGGGTTATTTTGGGCTTGATGGATAAAATTGCATATACCTGTGCTGCCTCTCATTGCAAAGGCTACAGTGTGACCGCGTCTGTAGATTCGGTGGACTTTATGAACCCGGTAGAAGTGGGTGACCTACTAACATTATATGCGTCCGTTAACTATGTCGGCACCAGCTCGATGGAAGTGGGCATTAAGGTAGAGTCAGAAAACTTTCGTGAAGGCACAGTCAAGCACACTAATACCTCTTACTTTACCATGGTGGCATTAAGTGAAGAAACCCGTAAACCGGTTAAAGTAGCGGGCTTGTTATTGGAAGATGAGGATGAAATTCGTCGTTTTGTGATGGGTAAACTGCGTAAAAAGCTACGCCGTGCGCACCAACAAGAAATTGATGATATTGGTAAGGCACTGAATATGGGTAAAGCCATCCCTGAGCTTACCGGTGAAAATTGTCAGGTACAGGAGTCGGCATATAAAAATACGACGGCCCGCTAAGTGCAATATTAGTAAAGTGGGTGACGCTGGACATAGTCAGTTATTTCTCGGTCATGTGTGCTTCACCCTTTGAATGATTAAGAGGTGAGTAATGTGATTTTCGTTAAAAAAATAACTGGTGTATTGCTATTGGTATTGTTGCAGTCTTGTACCAGCGTACCAAGCTCTGCAAGTACGGTAGGAACGTTAGCCGTGGTGAGCTCACAGCAGGGTAAGGCCTCTTATTATGGTGGTCGCTTTCATGGTCGAAAAACCGCCAGTGGTGAGATTTTTAATAAAAATATACTTACAGCCGCTCACCGTACTTTGCCATTTGGCACTCAGGTTAGAGTGACTAATTTGAACAATAATAAGTCGGTGGTGGTGCGTATTAATGATAGGGGCCCTTATGCTAAGGGCCGTATTATTGATTTATCTGAACAGGCGGCTCGTCAACTTAAGATGATCCGTGCTGGTGTGGTAAAAGTAAAAGTAGAGCGTTTAAGGTAGATGAAGCACGTGCTCATAAAAAACATAAAACCTGTGCTATTGAGTGCGTTACTCGTTTTTCCTTTGTCAGTATCAGCGGCACAAGCGGTATTTGCAGGGGGAAGCTTTTGGGTGATGGAAGCACTGTTTGCTTCTCGTTTAGGCGTTACTGAAGTGACTGCTGGCTGGGTGAAAACCGATAATCGTGCCTCTCGTCGCCAAGCTGTACGTGTCGAGTATGACGCGCAACAGATTAATTATGGTGAACTCCTCACTTTATATTGGGCTGCTATCGATCCCTTTGACGGTAAAGGGCAGTATTGTGATAGGGGGCGAGAATACAGCCCTGCTATTTATGTGCAAACTGCCTTTCAACGTCGGCTTGCTCAGCAAAGCCGAGCTCAAATTGCACTTGCGCAAAACAACAGGGTTAAAACGCGTATCTTACCTGCCAATATCTTTATGCAGGCCGACGAGCGCCACCAGCAATATTACCAAAAGCACCCGGTATTGTATGGCGGTTACCGACCAATGTGTGGCTATCCTAGTGAGCGTTATATTAACGCGCGGCTACGCGCAAGAGCCCCGCTTGCCACCACTGCACAATAGTATCGGCAATGGCGTTAGCATTATTTAAGTCTAGTAACGATACCGGAGCGGTTAAGTGGAGATCATCGGTAGCTACCGCTAAAATATGCGGGTCTTGTAGACAAAGTAAGGGTTTGTGATAACTGGGTCTGTGTATTTCTATTTTTTGGATAGCTGCATCACGAAAGCCCTCAACAAGTACTAAATCAAGCTGGTTTGTGCTTAGGCGCGCCAACGACTCAGCTAAGTTAGGCTCTTGTTGTTGAGGATTTTCATAGGTCAGTATGCTGCGTTGTGGCCCTGCCAATAAACACTGGCTGGCGCCGGCATGGCGTAGCTCATAACTGTCTTTGCCGGGTATGTCTTGCTCTACATCGTGGTGGGTATGCTTGATAATACCGACGCGTAATTGGCGTTGAGCGAGCAAGCTGACTAATTGACGTAATAGCGTGGTTTTTCCGCTGCCGCTAAAACCTGCAAAGCCCAATAATGAGTAGGCAGAAGAAGATACGCACATAATTGCTCCAAGTAAAAAGACTAACATAAGGGCAATATAGACGGTATGCGGTGCTTTATTGCCAATAATAAAGGTATATTATTTGAAAAATATGCCTTTAGCGCCTTTTTTTGTTAATAAATGCCGTAACAGACACAAAAAACATAAAGACGAACACGACTATTTTTCGATAACATCTTACTATAAGCTGTTTTTATACAGGTGAGTTGTTTTCGCCAGTCTTATCAATTATCTGGGTAGCCAAAACGTTTTGAAGATACATAATCTACAACAATTAAGGTGCATTATGAATCAAGGAGCATGGGGACTGTTGCTCTTGCTATTGCTTAGCCTGAATGTGAAGGCTGATGAGGTTAGCTTTCAATTAAAAGGGTTAAAAGGCGATTTAAAAGACAACACCAAGGTGTACCTAGATCAATTACCACCGATTGAAGCAGAGCAGCTTCCGCGTTTTCGTAAAGATATTCAAACGGCTGTGATCACCAGCCTGCAAGCTCTTGGCTATTACAACCCCGATATCGAGATTATTCCTGATAAAGATAACCCTAAGCGCGTGACCGTTAAGGTAAAGGCGGGTAAGCCGGTACGTATTCGTAAGCTAAATGTTGAGCTGAAGGGTGACTCGCAAACCGACCCACAGTTTGCGTCGCTGATAAGTCAGCTGTCTTTGCGTCAAGACGATGTATTTCAACATAATACCTATGAAAAAACCAAAGCCAGCTTACTGAGCCTTGCGCTAACGCGAGGCTATTTTGATGCACAATATCAACATAGCCAAGTGTTGGTACACCCAGCAGATAATGCGGCCGACGTTAACTTAGTTTTTGACTCTGGGCCGCGCTATAAATTTGGTGAGTTAAAAATTGATAGTGATAGACCCGTCGCTCGTCTGTTAGACCCTTTGGTGGATATTACCGTGGGCGAACCTTTTTTAGCCAATAAAGTGTCTGACTTAAGCCGCGCTGTATCGAGCACAGAATATTTTCGTCGTGTAGAAATACAGCCGTTAGTGGGCAAGGCCAATGAAAATCATGAGATTCCCATGTCGGTAGTGTTGCGTGCTAAAGCGGATAATGAGGTAGAGGTGGGTATTGGTTTTTCAACCGATGAAGGGCCTAGGGTGTCAACCAGCTGGGATAAGCCTTGGATAAACAGCTTAGGTCATAGCTTGCAAACTAATCTTAAAATATCTGAACCGAAGCAAGATATTAGTGTGATTTATAAAATCCCTCGTGAGAATCCGTTAGAAAACTACTATACGGTGCAGGGCGGTTATCAGATGCTAGACCAAGATGACACCAAAAGTGACCGTGTTGTTGCTTCTATACACCGTAGAGATAAAAATCTAGGTGGTTGGAATCGAGATGTATTTATTCGTTCTGAATTTGAATCTTATACCCAAGGCCAGCAAGAAGACGAAAGCTTTCTGGTGATCCCAGGGGTGTCATTTGAGCGAATTCGTGTTCGAGGCGGTTTAGAGCCGGTATGGGGAGACTCGCAATTAGCGACTTTAGAGCTCTCTGAGCCTTGGTGGGGATCAGACACTCGCTTTATTCGCTTATTTGGTCGTACTAAGTGGTTACGTACTGTGGGTGAGGGGCAGCGGGTGATAGCCCGTGCCGAACAAGGGGCGGTTTGGGTCGATGAAGTTGATCAATTACCGCCGTCGCTGCGCTTTTTTACCGGTGGTGATATGACGGTGCGCGGCTTTAGTTACCAATCAATTACCCCCGTAGATGCCAACGGCGATCGCCTAGGGGCTAAGTACGCCACCGCACTTAGTCTTGAGTACGACTATAAAGTGGCTGAAAAATGGCGACTCGCCACTTTTGTGGATACGGGGACGGCGACCAATGATTATACAGAATCTTGGAAAGTGGGCACCGGCTTAGGTGTGCGCTGGCAAACGCCCGTGGGGCCGGTACGTATTGATTTAGCATTTGGCGTGTCAGAAGAGCATGTTCCGATGCGCATTCACTTTACTTTAGGGCCTGAACTATGATGCTGACCCGAATAATAAGTACCTTTGTGGTGAGTGTTTGCTTGCTACTGATGTTGGTATTTAGCCTGCTGTTTACTCAGACAGGCAATCAATGGTTATGGGGCATAGCCAAAGAGCAGGTTTCTGGGCTTGAGGGAACACTAGAGTCTGGCCAGCTAGGCCAAGGTTGGCACTTTAGTGAGTTGCGTTTTGAGCAAGACTCGCTGGCATTTTCGGCGCGCGATATAACCCTAGGGTGGCAGTTAGGCAAGCTGCTTGAGCGACGTTTTTGGTTACAAGAGCTGGTCGCCGAAGATATAGAAGTGACTATTAAAGATTTTGCCGAGGCGAAAGAAGAAGAGCCCACTGAGCCGCTGGGTCAATTTAGTCCACCAGTGCGTGTTGACCTTGATAATATTCAGGCCAATAACGTTAAAATATCTCTACCCGGACAAACCATTGCATGGCAACGTCTGCAAGTTGCTATGCATTGGGATAATGAGGCCATGGTGATTACTGGGCCCAATATGGAGGGCTTAACGCTTACCTTAAACAGTCAAGATGATGCACCACCTCCCCCAGAGCCGACCACCGATGATGTGGCTTCGGCCCTAGTATTACCGGAAGTGGTATTGCCGTTTCCCATTAAGCTGCGTGATTTTAAGTTAACTAATAGTCAGTTAATTCAAAACGGCCAAGTGCAAGCCTTGCATGCTTTAGTGCTAGAGGTAGAGGGCAAAGACAGCACTATTAATATTGTTAATGCCGAGCTTGATCATGAAATGGCCGTGCTAAAGCTGGGTGGCAATATCACCTTAACCCAAGACTATCCGCTTAATTTAGCGCTCAATGGAATGGTTCGTGAGCCATTAATGGACGGCCAGCTTGATGGCCAAAGCGTGGCGTTAACCCTGTCAGACAGTTTAGCCAAGTTAAAAGGTAACTTGGTGCTGGGTGGGGTGCTTAAAGCCCATGCAGCATTGGCCGCCGAGCCGCTTGACCCTAAACTGCCGTTTGATTTCTCGCTTAACTGGCAACAATTAGGTTGGCCGTTTAACGATCCACAATGGCGATTAGAGCAAGGACAACTCTCATTAAAGGGGCGCCTTGAAGATTATCGTTTAAGTTTAACCAGTGAAGCAATGGGCCCAGACTTACCGGCCATTGGCCTTAAACTGGCGGCTAATGGTGACTTAAGTCAAGCCAATATAGCGCCGTTAACACTGACCTTGCCGAGAGGGGAGGCCAAAGTCGAAGGCAAAGTAAACTGGAGCAACGGCGTTAATTGGCAAGGCATATTGGCGCTCGCCGATGTGGATCCCGGTGCTTTTGTCGCGGGTATGGACGGGCAGTTAAATGGTCAGTTAGCTACGCAATTTGCACTGCAAGGTGAGCAATGGCAGCTTGATGCAACGCCAGATATTCGGGGATCGTTACGGGATTACCCTTTGTCGCTCACCGGACAAGTCTCACTTGATCAGGCCTTACAGGGCAATATTAACCAGCTGCAACTTAAAAATGGTGATAATCGCTTAACGGTGAACGGTCAGATCAGTGAGCGTTGGCAGTTAAATGGCGTATTATCTGCGCCTAATTTAGCCGTGTATGCACCTGGCTTGTACGGTGATTTAGCTGGCGATATTCAAGTGCGTGGTGCGTTAAAGGCGCCTGAGTTACAGGCAAATATTAAGGGTAAAAAAGCCGGCTTTAATGATAACGAAGCGCGCGATATTAGCCTGCAAGCCAAGGCGACCTTAGGCGAAAATTTAGCTGGTAATGTGAAGTTTACCATAGACCGAATTCGCGCGGGCAGCATGACGATGCAGTCATTAAAGCTAACGGGGTCGGGCACGCAAGCTAATCACCAATTAGATTTTAGCGTTAAAGGTGATCCGCTAGCAGCCGAGTTTGGGTTAACGGGCAGTGTCAATGACGGTGGCTGGCGCGGGCGCCTTAACAAGGGAGTACTCGATAGCCGCCTAGATCGCTGGTCGTTGCAACAACCTTGGGTGATGTCGGTGCAAGATGCCACCTTTACTGCCCAGCCTCATTGCTGGGGATCACTGGCGGCTTCTTTATGTTTTGATGCCATGAGCGCCAGCGCAGAGCAAGGTAAGCTTGGCTTTAATATGCGCAACTTAGATCTCGCGCGCCTTAAGCCCTTTTTTCCTGAAGGTTTTTCATGGGAAGCCATATTAGCCGGTCAAGTACAGCTAGAATGGCAAAACGGCATTCCTAAGCTGAATGCCAATATTAGTACGCCACCAGGTACTTTTGTGAGTAGCGATACTCGACTTGATTACCAAACATTATCGCTCACCAGTGATATGACAGATAATCGTTTAACGTCGGCGTTAGCGTTTCGCTCAACGACCTTGGGGCAATTAAACTTGAATGCCAATGTCGCCGACTTAAATAGCGAGCGAGCGCTAAGTGGTCAGCTTGATATTGAGCAACTTAAACTCGATTGGTTGGCACCTTTATTACCTGAGGTGGCCCGCTTGCAAGGTACCTTGGCTGGGCAAGGGCGCTTAGAGGGAACGCTGGCTAAGCCATTACTGTTTGGCAATATTAAGTTAAGTGGCGGTGAGGTAGATACTTACTCTGATATGGTGACAGTGCGTGACTTTACTACTGAGTTAGATATTAGAGGATCGCAAGCAAGCATTACCGGCCAATTAAAAGTGGGTGATGGACCATTAAATATTAACGGTGATCTTGATTGGCGCACATTACCGGTGAATGGTGAAATTCGCCTTAAAGGTCGAAACTTAGAGGCCGGCTATCCGGGTATGGGGCGAGTTAGGGTAAGCCCAGATATGCAAGTGATCTTGGGTGAAAAAGCAGAAGTGAGGGGTGAAATTGTCATTCCTTGGGCGCGTATTGAGGTGAAAAAACTACCAGAAAGTGCGGTGGGAGTATCGTCGGATGTGGTTGTGGTACAACCTTCGGGAGTGATTCCTGAAACGGCGCCGAGCTTACCACTGGATATGCGTATTCAAGTACGTTTAACCGATGATGTGCGCCTAGAAGCCTTTGGCTTAGATACACTCTTAGAAGGTAAGCTCAATATTGTGCAAAACCCCAATCGGCCTATGCGCAGTAATGGTGAAATTCGTTTAATAGAGGGTAAGTTTAAGGCCTATGGTCAAAACTTATTAATTCGCGATGGCAGTATTTTATTTAGCGGCCCCCTCGATGTGCCTAACTTACGAGTAGAGGCCATTCGTAATCCTTCAAGTATGTCTGATAGCACCATTACTGTTGGGGTAAAAGTAACGGGTAATGCGAGTCAGCCTAAGTTGGAGGTATTTTCTGAACCCAGCATGCCGCAAGCTGAGCAATTATCGTATCTATTACGGGGTAGAGGCTTAGATGGCGACGGTGATTCTGACGGTAATGCCTTGGTGCAGTCTATGTTACTGGGCGTTGGGGTGAGTACCGTTGGTGGCGTAGTGAGTAACGTTGGCGAAGCTTTGGGTTTGCAAGATGTGTCGCTAGATACTGGCGGCAGTGGCGATGATACTGAGGTGAACATTAGCGCCTATGTATTACCTGGGTTGCAAATTGGTTATGGTGTGGGGGTGTTTTCATCCATTGGTGAATTACGGTTACGCTACGAGCTATTACCCCGTTTATATTTACAAGCCGCCAGTGGCTTAAACCAAGCCATCGATTTATTTTACCGGTTTGAGTTTTAAGATCGCGTTCAGCGCCAAGCGCCGTTCTTGGTCATTGCGAGGAGCGTAGCGACGCGGCAATCTATTTAACAGGGAACTAGGGAGTGGTGAATAGGGAATAGTCACTGAAAAACAAGCTCGTTATTCTAATCACGAGTCCCTAATCATCAATCCCAGTAACCCATGTTTAGAGCGGTGCGATTCTGAAGAATGGATTGCCACGCTGCGCTCGCAATGACGACAAAATACAGTGCGAGCGCCAAGCGTTATGTCTTACATGTGGCAGCTTCTGCCTCTTGTCGGTGTGATGGCTCCTGCTTTTTGTGCCAAGCTTGGGTAAAGTAGCGGTTTGTAAATGATTTCAACACGCGAGTACAAGCTGGATGATACCTTCGCCCTTATTAAAACAAGAACGGCTAGCTAAAATAGTGCTGATTTGCATGGCCGTTTATACTTTGTTGGCGATGCATCTT
Source organism: Oceanisphaera pacifica (assembly GCF_017498065.1). Lineage (GTDB taxonomy): Bacteria > Pseudomonadota > Gammaproteobacteria > Enterobacterales > Aeromonadaceae > Oceanimonas > Oceanimonas pacifica. The sequence goes on from NZ_JAGDFX010000009.1 coordinate 103,220, forward strand.
TACTTGCCTCATCTATTTGGCATTGGCTTACAGCTCCCTTTTAACGTGATGGGCTGGTTTTTTATTGGCTTAATCACCTTGTTAGGACTATACCACTGCCATGAACGCCGCCTACTCACCAGCCGATTTTGGCTTGGCACTGTGCTGGCCAGCATCCTATTGTGGATTCCTTTTCTCTATCCGAATAATTCGGTAGCCGAGCAGGCTTTGCCGCGAATGTTAGGGCTAGTTGCGGGCTTATTGTTTTATCTTGCCTTACAACAATGTCGGTTTAACGCCCGTGGCCGACGCTATTTACTCTATTGTTTATTAGCTGCGGTAAGCGTCGAAATTTTACTGGGCATGATACAGTTTTTTATCTTAGAGCCGGGCAACTGGTTTGGTTATAACACCAAGGTGCGCTCTCCTTACGGTATTTTTCAACACCGCAATGTAATGGCAAGCTTTGTGGCAACCGGCATGGTGTTGGCTATTTATTTATGGCTGCACGAAGCAAAAACGCCCAAGCATCGGTTTTTATTAAAATCGCTTTGGTTTTCTAGTGTGCTAGGGGCAGGCGCCATTTTAGTGGTGTTGTTGCAATCGAGAGCAGGGCAGTTGGGTTTGTTGCTGGGGCTTGCGTTACTGCAACCTTTGTTGTGGCAAACATTGCTAAAAAACCGCTCTAAACGCTTGTTGGCAAGCTTATTACTGATCCCCCTTGGCATTGTAGTGGGAGTATTTGGGCTTGATGCCTTTGATATGAGCAAGCGCAGCTTAAGTATTTACACCGATGCCGATGGTCGGTTTGATATTTATGCTCATGCATTACGGATGTGGCTAGATAAGCCGTGGCTTGGTTTTGGTTATGGCAGTTTTGAGTCGGCCTTTTACCAAACTTATGCTACTTGGCGCGAGCTGACTCCCGGTGCTAAACCCCTGTTTACCGAAATGGGGCACCCCCATAATGAATTTTTATTATGGGCGATTGAAGGGGGAGCGGTGCCCTTACTTGGGCTGCTTATTATGAGCGTTTTAGTCTTACGCCTATTATGCCGACTCCCTATTGCACAGGGCATGGCGTGGATTGGCGTTTTGTCACCTATTTTCATTCATAGCCAAACAGAGTTTCCTTTTTACCACTCTTTGCCACACTGGTTGATGGTGTTAGTGCTAGTGTATGTCATGGATGCGCAATATGGGCAGCGGCGCTTGTTGTCACCTCCAGGTGCTTGGATGCGGTGGCCGATAAGGGCATGGGGTGTTGGGGTGATGCTGTTTATGGCGTCGGGGTTATATGCAGGACAACAGTTAACGCAATATGCTCGTAACGAACAACACAGCCAAGCTCAGTTATCCGCGGTGATTAATCCCTGGGTCTGGTATAACAGGGTCGAGTTTTATCGCCACCATTGGCAACTCATTCACGCATTATTAACTCAAGATCGAGCACAGCTGCTAGCCTATGCTGATTGGGCTCAACGTTTTGTTCGCCATACCCCTAGGGCGGGGGTGTATTATAATGCGTATCTGGCGTTAGGGTATGCGGGTAATGAGGATCAAGCTCAGCAATTATTAGCTCAAGCAAGGCGCTTATACCCCAATGTACAACTGCTAAACCGTGCCAGTATTCAGCGTGGTCGCAATAACTTAGGGGCCATCACGGCCCATTTGTCCGCCTCTGAGCTTAATAACGCCATTCCGCTTTATGATAATTTGCGCCCTGCTATTGGTGGGGCTTATTAGTTACTGGCAATGCTTAGTTGTTATTTTTAAAGCATTTATTTAGTGGTTAACATGGCTATAATGGTAAACCTATCTGGCATTTTTAATGTGCGATTTGCTGCCCAATCAAGGAGTTTAGACATGGCTGAAGAAACTATTTTTAGTAAGATTATTCGTAAAGAAATTCCTTCCGATATTCTGTATCAAGACGAATTGGTGACGGCATTTCGTGATATCTCCCCTCAAGCGCCCACCCATATTCTGATTATTCCTAATGTGCTGATCCCCACTGTGAATGAGGTTGAGCCTGAGCATGAACTTGCTTTAGGTCGCCTGTTTAGTGTGGCGCGTAAGTTAGCCGCCGAGGCCGGCATAGATGAAAGTGGCTATCGCTTGATTATGAATTGTAATGGCGACAGTGGCCAAGAGGTGTACCATATTCACATGCACTTACTGGGCGGACGCAACTTAGGGCCATTACTGGCATAGCTAAATGAATGTTGAATTTTGAATGTTGAATGAAAACAAGCGCGGTGTGCTAATCCCTAGTCCCTAATCACCGCTTTACAAGTGACTAGGGATCGGTGAATAGGGAATAGTCACTGACAGACAAGCGTGGTGTGCTAGTCCTTAATCACCAATCCCAGCAATCCATGTTTAGGGTGGTACGAGCCTGAAGGATGGATTGCCACGCTGCGCTCGCAATGACCCAAGTTCTAGGTTGTTTTAAAGCTTGGCGCTGTTTTTTTTAGTATTTATTTGCAATAAATAAGGAAACTCAATGACGATGTTTCGTTTAACTTTAGTACTGGCCACGTCTGTGGCGGTGGCGGCTTGTAGTATGCCCAATCCTTACTCGTCACAACCGGCCCCAGTAAAGCCGGCCGACCCTGTGACCCCCAGTCAACCGCAGCCACCTACTCCTCCCCCTGTGATTGAGATGCCAACTGCGCCTCCAACCCCTGTGCCTGATGTGCGCAATGCCAGTGTTGAACGTTTGGTTGATGGACTGGCTAACCGTCTTAAACAAAGTGCTGCACTGAATGAAGTGGCAGGTCCGGTATTACTCAACCCCATTCGTAATAATGCTGGCAGCCCTGTTGATACCCAGGGCTTAACCTCACGATTAAGTGCGAATTTGAGCGGGCAACTTAATTTTGCTGATGGCGCGACAGTGAGCCGTTTGCGCCAGCAGCTAGCTTATCAAGGTGGGCGAGCAGATATGGCCGCTTTGGTGCGCTTAGGCAAGCAAAGTGGGGCTGATTATTTATTGTCTACTGAGCTGTCGCGCAGTGGTAGCACCATTAAATTACAAGGGCAGCTGATGGAGTTGGCCAGTGGTGAATTGTTATGGTCAGATCAGGTGAGTGGCCGATAACCGGTGCCCAATGCGCTATTAGCAAGGTTACCGTCGCGTTTTAGGGGGCAATTAATTCCGTTAACCGGCGGTTTAACCAATCGCTGCTGGAAGTTAATTACCGCTGAGTGCGCGTATTGGTTGCGAGAGGGCAGCGCTGATACTCATGCCTTAGGGATCAATAGAGCGCAGGAGTTACAAGCGCATCAGGCGGCGGCAAAGGTGGGGCTTGCTCCCAATATTCACTTTGCTCTGCCTGAACAGGGCATTTTATTGCTTGATTGGTTAGCCGAGCCCGACTGGCAGCAGGTGCCGAGGGATATGTCGCGCCTCGCACAGCAAGTGGCACACTTGCACCAGCTAAATGCCGATGTGCCATTGCTCGATATTGCCGACCAAGCAGCGCATTATTTACGCCAGCTACAACCCTTGCCAAAGGCACTGGCGGATTTTGTCCCTTACTTTTCACAAGCAGGCGTAAACCTGCCATTTCAGCCGGTGTTATGTCACCACGACATCAACGCCGCCAATGTGATGGGCTCACGACCTTGGTTAATCGATTGGGAATATGCCGCCTACGGTGATGCCGCCTTTGAGCTTGCAGTGATCAGTGACAGCTTTGGTCTTGATTTGTGCCAACAGCAGATGTTGTTAACGGCCTATAATAGGGCCACTGACAGTGGGGGTGGCCATCAGGTGAGTGCTGCGCGTTTTCAGGCACGCCTGCCTTGGGTACACTGGCTCACCGCCTTATGGGCGGCACTACAATATCAACAAACAACCAATGCCGAATACGAAAAAATGCAGCAGTTAGCGCTAACCAAGCTTAAAGCTAGCTAGAAGCTGAGAGCTTGAAGCCGGAAGTAAAACCGAAAATAAAAATGCCGCAGTGTTTTTGTTTAGCTTAGCGCTTCCAGCTCTGAGCTTCCGGCTTTCTCTACGCTTTACGCCAAGCGCTGTTTTCTTTAACTGACAGCTGATAGCTTACGGCTGACAGCTAAAAATATATACCGCCATACGGCGACAACGGGAGTGGCAATGGGCCCCTTTATTCTTGATTTAAATGGCTATGAGCTTGACGCACAAGAGCGAGAGCTATTGGCACATCCGACTGTGGGTGGGGTGATTTTTTTTAGCCGTAACTACCATGACCGTAAACAACTTAGCGCCCTAGTGAGTGCCATTCGCGCCGTTAACCCAGGCTTGTTACTCACAGTGGATCACGAAGGGGGGCGAGTACAGCGCTTTCGCGATGGCTTTTTTTCGCTGCCAGCACCAGGGGCATTGGCGCAGTATCAGGGGCCTGATCAATTAAGCCTGCTTAAAGATGCCGCTTGGTTGATGGCTGCTGAACTACTGGCTTTAGATATTGATATCAGCTTTGCCCCTGTGCTCGATTTAGAGCGTGGCAGTGAGGTAATCGGTGATCGTAGTTTTGGTGCTGAACCTGAAAAGGTGATCAAGCATACGCGCGCCTATATTCAAGGCATGCACAATGCCGGTATGGCGGCGGTGGCCAAGCATTTTCCGGGGCATGGTAGTGTGCGCGCTGATTCGCATAAAGAAAGCCCCCGCGATGAGCGAGATTTTAATACCATTAGTCAGCTCGATATGGTGCCCTTTAAAACCCTGATTGGTGAGGGGCTAATACAAGGCATGATGCCGGCTCATGTGATTTATTCGGCCGTGGATAACCAGCCCGCTGGTTTTTCTGATATCTGGCTAAAACAAATATTACGCCAACAATTACAATTTAATGGCTTGATCTTTAGTGACGATCTGACGATGGAAGGGGCTGCCGTAGTGGGGGGCTATGCTGAGCGTGCCCGTCATGCTCTGAATGCCGGTTGCGATCTTTTATTAGCCTGTAATAACAGAGCCGGCGCCATTGAGATTATTGACAGTTTATCGCACCAGCATCAGTGCGATATCAGCGCCTTACGAGGGTGCTCTCAAGCCATGGGCGAGGCGTTATATACCAGCCGAGAGTGGCAAGCAACCAGCCTACGTGTGCAGCGGTTTATTGATAGATAAAAAAGTGGTGTAAGCCATAAAAAACTAGGTGAACGATGCATTGTTTTATGTAAAGATAAATTGCTGGCATCGTTCGCCCTATGATCGCAGCAAGGTTTGCAAATTCATCAGTTAATAGGTTAATCGATTAATAGAATCTAGCGCTATCACTGGCTCGCATTGGTATAAAACGTGAGTGGGAGTGAGGTGATAGCCGTAGGTTTTATCTTTTTAGGGACGGGTTAATGACGAAAATTATTGTAGTCGGTGGTGGTGCGGGTGGTCTTGAATTGGTCACCAAATTAGGGCGAAAGCTGGGTCGTAAAGGTAAAGCTGAGGTGATGCTGGTTGATAGAAACCGTACCCATTTATGGAAGCCTCTTTTGCATGAAGTGGCAGCTGGCGCCATGGATGCGGGTATTGATGCCCTAAGCTATCGCTCTCATGCGCATAACCACGGCTTTAGTTTTCATTTAGGATCATTAAGCAATATCGATCGCGATAATAAAACCATTACCCTAGGCGCCATGTTAGATGAAGGCGGCCAGCCGATGTTGTCGGAGCGCACATTAGAGTACGATATTTTAGTGTTGGCCATTGGCTCTGTGTCTAATGATTTTGGCACTAAAGGGGTAAGTGAGCACTGTATTTTCTTAGACAGACCCCAACAAGCTGAGCATTTTCACGATCAACTGATGAACCGCTTTATGCAATATGGCGAGGGGGAGTTATCAGACGATAAAGTGGATATTGCCATTGTGGGCGGCGGTGCCACGGGTGTGGAATTATCTGCCGAGCTTTATAATGCCGTTGAGCACTTAGGAGCCTATGGCTTTAAAAATTTAAGCCCAGATTGTTTGCGTCTCACCTTAGTGGAAGCCGGACCGCGTATTCTGCCCGCGTTACCCGATCGCATTGCCGGTATGGCACAAAAAGAGCTGCGTGATTTAGGGGTGGATGTACGCACCAATACCATGGTGGTAGAAGCCACTAAAAAAGGACTGATCACCAAAAATGGCGATCTCGTGCCTGCTACATTAATGGTATGGGCGGCCGGTATAAAGGCACCCGATTTTTTAAAAGACATTGCTGGGCTTGAGACGAATCGTAATAATCAGCTTAGCGTTAAGCCTACCTTACAAACCAGCCGCGATGAGCATATTTATGTGATAGGGGATTGTGCGCACTGTCTGCAAGACAATGGCAAACCGGTGCCGCCTCGGGCGCAGTCGGCTCATCAAATGGCTAATACCACCTATATAAATATTCGCGCGCAGCTAAACAATAAACCGCTAAAGCCTTATGTTTATAAAGATCATGGCTCCTTGGTTAATCTGAGTCGCTACACCACAGTGGGCTCATTAATGGGTAACTTAATGCGCGGCAGTATGATGGTTGAGGGGCTATTTGCACGCACCGTTTATGTGTCTTTATATCGCATGCACCAGGTGGCATTACACGGCTACATTCGTACCGGCCTCATGATGCTAGTCGGGCGCATTAACCGCTTATTACACCCCAAGCTGAAGTTACATTAAAAGCGCAGTGACTGGTGATTAGTGATTGGTGACTTGTGATTAGTGATTAGTGATTAGTGATTAGAAGTTCTAGTCCCTGCTCCCCAATCCCTAGTCCCATTACTTTAAGCTCGGCGCTATTTTTTATCATTCTCGCGGGTCATAAATACAAAGGTAAGGTACATTTTTGTGGGCAGTGACATGGCCATGCCTACTGCAATGCAGCCGGCGCTGAGTAAAATGCCTGTTACTCCCATCTCTTGAATATCTTCATTAAAGCTCAAGTAGGCGCCGAGTAAAATAAGCGAAAACCCGATTGTCATCAGAATTTTAAGTAACCGAAGCAGCTTTTTATTGGTCACTTTTTTCTCCCAAGCTTGAATGCTCATTTAAGAGTAGAGTATTTAGCTTAAGGGGGCTTGATCTATGTCAGCTGCGCTTGCTTTATTTAGGCTGGTCTAGGCTGCGGTGATTTACCTTAAAGGAAGCTGGTTCCACAATATAAAGACTCCCACGGCTATGTAAAACAGCACAAACAAGCCAAATAATAGCGGCTGCTGCTGTTTACGATAATAATTATTTTTAAAGCCTCGGCTACCAGCCAGTACTTTGCCGGTAAAGAGCCCGTGAAGGCCAACGCTGATAAACAGTAAACTGAGTAACACCAGTAACGAATTTGGCATCTTAGCTTTCTTTTAATAAACGGGACATTTTGACATAAGCTTGCTCGCTTTTATAAAAGCGCTCTCCTTCAACCTGCATACCAAAGCGTTGATAAAAGCCGATGGTTTCTTCGCGCGCATCACACCAAAAATAATGCACTTGCGGCTGGCGCTGTAAATATTTAAAGATGGCGTTGAGTACGGCACTGCCTATCCCTTGCCCTTGAAACTCTTCTAAGGTGGCATATTTGCGTAGTCGAGCGCTGGGCCCGTCAATAAACACCGATGCAACACACTAATTTATCATCGACAAAAGCGCCAAAATGCACGCCAAGCTCGTCGTGCTCAACTTGGCTAAAAGCCGGCGGTTTACTGGGCCACAACACCTGATGACGCACCGCTATCGTTTGTTGCCAGTTAATGCTGCGAATATCCATATTTTCCTCATTCCGTTAAAGCCCTAGTTTAACAGACAGTAATAAGCTTGAAGCTAGAAGCCGGAAGTAAAAACAAAAATGCCGCAGTGTTTTTGCTTAGCTTAGCGCTTCCAGCTCTCAGCTTCCGGCTTTCTCTACGCTTTACGCTGAGCGCGGTACGACCAAACCGTTTTATCTTTAACGTACGGCAGTCAGCGTTAGACGTAGCTTGTTTTGCTCTGATGTGTTGTAGGGTCGATTTCAATCGACCAAAACGATAGTGCAGCCGAAAGAGGTCGAATAAATTCGACCCTACAGTTTAGACATCCGATGGAGCAGACAGCTAGGCGCTGCACACACCTGTAGGCACTGCTTTAGCTGTGCGGTGTTTGGGGTTAATTACGTGCAAGGGATGGCGCAGCGCACCATTTCGCGGCTAAAGCACGCGACTACATTCGAGCTTTCTTTAACTGACAGCTGATAGCTTACGGCTGACAGCTCCCCGAAGGGGAGGGCTGTTTTAAGTTCTGCACTATCTTGTGTGCTGTGCTAAACTGGCGGCCATTTTTTAATGGTCTACGTTGTCGATTATGTTAGAAGCCAGACTCTTAACTTGTGTCCGAGAAGAGCACACCTTATTTAGCGAGTTATCGCTAAAAGTGATGCCCGGTGACTTGGTGCAGGTGGCCGGCCCTAATGGGGTGGGCAAAACCAGTTTATTGCGCTTGCTGGCCGGCTTATCTCGCCCTTATGGTGGCGATATTTGCTGGCAGGGCGAAAACATAGAAAACCATCGTGACGAATACCATCAAGATTTACTTTATTTGGGCCATCAGGCTGGCATTAAGCACGAGTTAACCGCACTGGAAAACCTGGCCTTTTTTCGCCGTATGCATCATGCCCAAAGCCAAGCTAATTTATGGGATGTATTAGCGCAAGTCGGCTTAGCTGGGCTAGAAGACCAAGTGGCCGGCCAATTATCTGCCGGGCAAAAGCGCCGTGTCGCCTTAGCGCGCTTGTGGCTGGGGGGCCCTAAACTGTGGATTTTAGATGAGCCCTTTACTGCCATAGATAAAAATGGCGTTAAAGTATTAGAGCAATTATTGCTTGATCATACCGCCGCCGGCGGCATGGTGCTGATCACCACTCACCAAGATTTATCGTTAAGTGCCAGCCGTGCACGCACCTTAATGCTAACCCCGTATCAAGAGGAGCTGACATGAAGTCGATGTTTAGCGGCGTGTTACGCCGCGAGCTAGTGTCAGCTTTGCGCCGGCGTGGGGATATTTTAAACCCCTTGTGGTTTTTTATTATTGTGATCACCTTGTTTCCGTTAGGCATAGGGCCCGATCCGGGTCAGCTGGCACGTATTGCGCCGGGCATAGTATGGGTGGCGGCCTTGTTGTCGTCTTTATTAGCCCTAGAGCGGTTGTTTCGCGATGACTTTATTGACGGTACCTTAGAGCAATTAATGCTAATGCCGTGCCCACTTGGGGTATTAGTGCTAGCCAAAGTGTTGGCGCATTGGTTGCTAACCGGCTTGCCTTTGTTATTGCTGTCGCCTTTGGTGGCAGTGTTACTTAGCCTCGACATGGTGGGCTTTAAAGCGGTATTTTGGACCTTATTATTGGGTACCCCTATTTTAAGCCTGTTAGGGGCCATTGGGGTCGCGCTTACGGTGGGCATAGGTAAGGGGGGCGTGTTATTGAGCTTATTAACCTTGCCGCTGTATATTCCGGTACTGATATTTGCGACCTCAGCAATAGATGCAGCTACTTTAGGTGTGGCTTATAATGGGCAGCTGGCGATATTAGCGGCCATGTTAGTCGGCAGTATTACCTTGGCGCCGTTTGCGATCGCATCTGCATTGCGAGTAAGTGTTAACTAACTCATAACTGATTGTTATAAGCGCTTTTTTTAAGTTATCTTAAGCAGGTTACATTCGGTTGTATCAATAATATTACATATAAAAAAGGTCTGTGAGCAACATGTGGAAATGGTTACATCCTTACGCTAAGCCCGAGCAAGCCTATCGATTGGCGGGCCTTTGGCTACCTTGGTTTGCCGTATTTAGTGTGGTGTCATTTGCAATTGGGTTGGTGTGGGGCTTGGCATTTACTCCCGCCGACTACCAGCAGGGTGATGCCTTTCGGATTATTTATATTCATGTGCCGGCGGCTATTTTGTCGATGGGGGCCTATTCCTCGATGGCGGTGGCGGCTTTTATTGGTTTAGTGTGGCAAATTAAAACCTCCGATATGGCGGTGGCAGCCATTGCCCCTGTGGGAGCGGTATTTACTGCAATTGCACTTTTTACCGGTGCCGCTTGGGGTAAACCTATGTGGGGCGCTTGGTGGGTGTGGGATGCGCGTTTAACCTCTGAGCTGATTTTATTGTTTTTATATTTAGGCGTGATTGCCTTATACAATGCGATTTCCGATAAAGTGTTAGCTGGGCGCGCGGCCGGTATTTTGGCCTTAGTAGGGGTGATAAACCTGCCGATTATTCACTACTCGGTGGAGTGGTGGAATACCTTGCACCAAGGTGCCAGTATTACTAAATTTGACCGACCTTCCATTTCTAATGAAATGCTCTGGCCCTTGTTGCTAATGATAGTGGCCTTTAGCTGCTTCTTGGGTGCGGTGACCTTAATGCGATTGCGTAATGAGTTAATTCGACGTGAATCTCATCGTCCTTGGGTGCTTACACTGGCGGAGAAACAAGATGAAGTTTGATACTTGGTCGGCATTTTGGGCCATGGGAGGTTATGGCTTTTATGTTTGGTTGTCTTTTGGTTTTACCTTAGTGGCCATGTTGGGCATTGTGGTGACCACCATAAGAACTAAAAAAAGCTTATTACGAGCCGTCACACAAAAACAGGCTCGCGCACAACGCCGTAAGGCGGCTCAGAAGTTGGAGAACACGCTATGAACCCGAGACGTAAAAAACGCATGGCCGTATTGTTGGTGGTCGTACTGGGCTTATCAGTAATGACCGGCTTAGTCTTATATGGCTTGCAGCAAAACATTGACCTATTTTATACCCCGACCGAATTAGTAGAGGGCAAGGGCGATGATAAAATTAAGCCCCAAGTGGGTGAGCGCTTACGTATTGGCGGCATGGTGGTGCCAGGCTCGGTGAGTCGCGATCAAGAGAGTTTATTAGTCAGCTTTGGCTTAGTGGATGCTGGCGGTGAAGAAGTCACAGTGGTCTTTGAAGGTATTTTGCCCGACCTGTTTCGTGAGGGGCAGGGTATAGTAGCACAAGGTCATTTAGAGGATGCCCGCACCATTACTGCCTTTGAAGTATTAGCCAAGCACGATGAAGAATACATGCCACCGGAAGTGGCAGAAGCGCTCAAGGGAATCGAGCATGTAAAACCCGAATACACCCCTGAGCAGCTTGAAGGAAGCCGGTCATGAATCCAGTTGTCGATTCGGTTAGCCAAACCCTTGGTATTATCCCGGAAATTGGTCAATTTAGTCTTATTCTGGCCCTCGCGGCCAGTTTAATTCTAAGTATTTATCCCCTATTAGGAGCGTCTCGTGGTAACACCGGCATGATGTTGCTGGCGCGCCCCTTAGCCTATGCCATGTTTGGCTTTTTAGTAGTGTCATTTGCCTGTTTAACTTGGGCTTTTATTGATCACGACTTTACCGTCTTGTATGTGGCGTCTAACTCCAACAGCCTATTGCCGCTAGAATATCGCATCTCTGCGGTGTGGGGGGCGCATGAAGGCTCTTTGTTGCTGTGGGTATTAATTTTAGCCGGTTGGGCCGCTGCGGTGGCACGTTTTAGCCGTGCTTTACCGCTCGATGCCGTGGCGCGCGTGCTCAGTGTAATGGGCATGATTGGCGTGGGCTTTTTGCTGTTTGTGATTGTCACCTCTAATCCGTTTGAACGTACTTTGCCTTTTTTTCCGGTCGATGGCCGTGACCTTAACCCTATGCTGCAAGATCCTGGGCTGATTTTTCACCCACCTATGTTGTATATGGGTTATGTGGGTTTGTCGGTGGCGTTTGCCTTTGCTATTGCCTCGTTAATGACCGGCAAGTTAGACGCGGCTTGGGCACGTTGGTCGCGCCCTTGGACCATGGCGGCGTGGATATTTTTGACGGTGGGCATTGCCTTAGGCTCTTGGTGGGCTTATTACGAGCTTGGCTGGGGCGGCTGGTGGTTTTGGGATCCAGTAGAAAACGCTTCCTTTATGCCTTGGCTGGCGGCCACCGCTTTAATTCACTCGTTGGCGGTAACCGAAAAACGCTCCACCTTTAAAGCTTGGACCGTACTGCTGGCTATTTTGGCCTTCTCACTTAGCCTATTGGGGACCTTTTTGGTGCGCTCTGGGGTCTTGGTGTCGGTGCATGCCTTTGCCTCTGATCCGACCCGGGGCTTGTTTATCTTAATCTTCTTTATGTTGGTGGTGGGCTCGTCTTTACTCTTGTATGCCATTAAAGGCGCTGAAGTAAAAAGCCACGGTAAACATGAGCTGGCCAGTCGAGAAAGCTTATTGTTGGGGAACAACATTATGCTAATGGCCGGGTTAGTGGTGGTGCTAGTGGGCACTATTTTACCCCTAGTACATAAAGAGCTGGGCCTTGGCAGTATTTCGATAGGGGCGCCTTTCTTTAATAGCTTATATGCGTGGATGATTATTCCGCTGGCCTTGTTGATGGGGGCGGGGCCCTTGTTTCGCTGGCGCCGTCAGAAAATGAAAGAGGTTAACGGTAAACTGTTGTTTGCACTGATTGCCAGTGCCGCCATTGGCGCCTTTTTACCTTGGTATTTTGCCGATAATTTTGAAGTGTGGGCAGCCGTTGGCTTGGGGCTAGGCGCCTTTATAACCCTTACCAGCTTGCAAGAAACTTGGGTGCGTGCCACCCACAGGCATAGCTTTGGTAAAGGGGTGTTAAAACTGGGCAACAGCCACTGGGCCATGTTTTTAGGCCACATTGGTATGGCGGTGACCATTATTGGTATTAGCTGCACCCAGCTTTATAGCATAGAAAGAGACGTGCGCATGGCCGCCGGCGATAGTGTGACCTTCTCAGGTTATACCTTTACCTTTGAAGGCACCAAGCGTGCCGACGGGCCTAACTATGAAGGCTTTAAAGGGGTGATTGCGGTTAGTAAAGACGGCAAAGCCCTGCCGAAGTTAAAGGCCGAGAAACGTCTTTATATTGTGCAGCGTATGCCGATGACAGAAGCCGCCATTAGTGCCGGTTTTACCCGAGACTTATATGCCGCCTTAGGTGAGCAGCTGAACGACGGCGCTTGGGCTATTCGTTTGTATTATAAGCCTTTTATTCGCTGGATTTGGTTTGGCGCCTTATTTATGGCCATTGGCGGTGTGATTGCCATTGTGGATAAGCGCTACCGTTTTGGTAGTAAAAAAGTGCAGGAGGCGGCATGAATCGTCGAATGTTAATTTTGTTTATACCTCTGACCATATTTTTGCTGGGATGTATTTTTTTGTATCGGGGCTTGTTCTCCGATCCCAGCAAATTAGAGTCGGTGCTTATTGAGCAACCTGTGCCTGAATTTGCGCTAACGTCCTTGCAAAACCCTGATCAAACCTTTAGCCGCAGCATTTTTACCGGTCAGCCCATGTTGCTTAATGTGTGGGCCACCTGGTGCCCGACCTGTTATGCCGAGCATGAGTATCTGAATGAGCTTAAAGCGCGTGAAGGTATTTATATTGTGGGCATGAACTATAAAGACGAGCGCACTAAAGCATTGCGTTGGTTAAAAAATTTAGGCAACCCTTACGCTATCGATCTTTACGATCCCGACGGAATGTTGGGCTTAGACTTAGGGGTTTATGGGGCACCTGAAACCTTTTTAATCGACAGCCAAGGTATTATTCGTTATCGCCATGTGGGTGATGTGAACGATCAGGTATGGCAGCAAACCTTAAAGCCTATCTTTGAGCAAATGGAGTAACGGATGCGTATATGCTCGATATTAGTATTGCTAGCCGGCTTGTGGTTAACCCCGTCGGCCATGGCGGCCATTGATGTTTATGAGTTTGACTCGCCTAAGCAAGAAGAGGTGTTTCACGAGTTAACCCGTGAGCTGCGCTGCCCTAAGTGTCAAAACCAAGACATTGGTGACTCCGATGCCGAATTGGCGAAAGACTTGCGCGATAAAACCTATGTGATGTTGCAAGAGGGCAAGAGTAAAGACGACGTAGTGGAGTACATGGTGGCTCGCTATGGCAACTTTATTTTGTATAAGCCACCTGTAATGGCCTCTACCCTGATTTTATGGGTAAGCCCTGTGATTGTCATCGTGCTGGGATTGCTGATGGTGTTTGCTCGGGCGCGCAAAAAAACGCGCGACAATGCTGATAGTGACTTGAGCGCTGAAGAGAAAGAGCGCCTAGCCAATCTGCTGAACAAAGACAAAGAGAATTAATATGCTGTTATTTTGGATTGTGAGCGCGCTGCTGACGCTGGTGTTGGCCTTAGTGATTATCTTACCTCTTACCCGAGGCCGTGCAGAGTCAATTAATAGCCGTAACCAGCTAAACACAGAGTTATATAAGCAACGTTTACAAGAATTAGAGCAAGACCGTGAACAGGGCTTGTTAGAAGAGAGCGAAGAAGCCACTCAAGAGCTACAAAAAAGTCTGTTAGATGATGTGGTTAGTGAACGTCCTCAGCAATATCGCTCTGGCGTATGGCTGTGGTTACCTGCGGTGCTTATTGTGATTGCAGTGTCCGTGGTCGGTTATTGGCAGATGGGGGCCTACAGCAAGGTAGAGCAGTGGCAAGACAACACAGGGCGCTTAAGTGAGCTGACTCGTCAGGTGTTGTTAGAGCCAGACGGTGATATTACCGAGCAAGATATGCTGGATTTAATTCAGGGGCTGCGCACCAAGCTTTATACCGATGGCGATGATTTTCGTGGTTGGTTATTACTGGGGCGCTTAACTCTGGAAATGCGCGATGGTGAAACCGCACGCGATGCGCTTGATAAAGCGATGCAGCTTGCTACACAGCCAGAGCAGTCTTATATGGTGATGGTGCCGTATGCCGAAGCCTTAGCCATTACTGGGGAAGCGCTGCGTGCTGAAAATATCATTAAGCAGGTATTGGCCGAAGATCCGAATAATTTAGAGGCCTGGTCGGTGTTTGCCTTTATGGCGATGCAGCAAGATAACTTAACGGCGGCCATTGCTCGCTGGCAAGAAATTTTACAGCGTATGTCGCCCAGTAACCCACGCTACACTATGGTTGAGCGCTCAGTGGCCTTTGCCGAGCAGCGCTTAGCAGAAGAAGATCATGTGCCTGTTACAGGCCCGCGCTATGAAGTGGAAGTGAACACCAGCAGTAATACCCCTTATCATCCCGGGGCTGTGTTGTTTGTTTATGCCATGGACGGTGAAACCGGTGGCTCAGCAGCGCCTTTAGTGGCACAGCGTATAGAAAACCCAGGTTTTCCGCTGACCGTGACCTTAACCAATGCCGATGCGATGCGCCCCGATAATAATATGAATGGCCATTCATCTGTAGTAATTAAAGCACGCTTGGCCCCCAGCGGTAATGTGGCAGACACCACAGGCGCCTGGGAGGGTAGCAGTAGGGTGTTAAGCACAGAGCAAGATAAACAACTGTCTATTGTGATTGATACCGAACTGTAAATGGGTATTCACTTTAGGTCAGCACTTATAATTAAGCCGGCTGAAAGGCCGGTTTTAGTTTATATATAGAGTAATAACAAAAGTGATAAGGCTAATATTATGTGGCGAACGTTAGTGCTAGTAACAATCCTTGGTTTAGCAGGCTGCTCTGCGCATCAAGGTGTTGATGTACCCCGTAGCAACGATCCTTTTGTGACGCAGGTTCCTGCCGATTTTGCTAAGTCTAGTGCAAGCGATGCGCGAGATCCTTTTGAACCAGTTAACCGCGGCGCCTGGGTGATTAACTATGATGTGCTAGATACCTATTTAGTTCGTCCTGCCTCTCATGTTTATGGTGATTATGTTAGTCAGCCGGTAAGAGATGGTTTTCAGAATGTGGTGCTTAATCTTGAAGAGCCGGCAAGCTTTGTGAATCATGTTGTTACCGGTGACTTTGTGGGAGCTGGCACTAGCTTAGTGCGCTTTGGCGTAAACAGCACGGTCGGGGTATTGGGTTTTTTTGATGTGGCAGAAAAAATGACCTTGTCGCGACGCTCTAAAGACTTTGGCCAAGTACTGGGGCAAATCGGCGTGGGTGATGGACCTTACTTAATGGTACCTATTTATGGGCCAACCACTTTACGTGAGTTGTCGGGGGACTTGGTTGATGGTTTATATTTCCCCTACGACGCCATGAGTTTTGCCATGCGTGCGGGTAAATTCGCCATGAATGGCTTATATGAGCGCACTGAGTTAATTGATCGTGAGCCGATTTTGGATAACTCTCTTGATCCATATGGATTGGTCAAAGATCTGTATTTACAAAATCAAGATGCCAAAATAGGTAAAGAGTCCATGACAGAAACCGATGATAGTTTGTCTGACTTTATGGATGAAATTGACGGGTAATGCGCAGCGCCGAGCGCCCCTTCGGGAGAGCTGTCAGCCGTAAGCTATCAGCTGTCAGTTAAAGAAAGCGCTATGTCTAACGCTGACCGCCGTACGTTAAAAATAAAACGGGTTTGACTTTTCGTATCGCATAAAGAAAGCCGGAAGCTGAGAGCTGGAAGCGGTAAGCTAAACAAAAACACAGAGGCATTTTTGTTTTTACTTCTAGCTTCTAGCTTATTACTGTCTGTTCGATAGATTGCCGCGTCGCTGCGCTCCTCGCAATGACAACATTTAGGTCATTGCGAGGTACGAAGCAATCCATTCTAAAATAAAGCGCTATGTCTAACGCTGACCGCCGTACGTTAAAGATAAAACGGTTTGGGTTTTTCGTACCGCATAAAGAAAGCCGGAAGCTGAGAGCTGGAAGCGGTAAGCTAAACAAAAACACAGAGGCATTTTTGTTTTTACTTCCGGCTTCTAGCTTCAAGCTTATTACTGTCTGTTCGATAGATTGCCGCGTCCTTGTCCTCCTCGCAATGACCCGAGAACAATAACGCCCAACGCTGTTATTTTGGATAGCAGGCTTTGCAAGCTTGGCAAGCCTTGATAAAGTAAATGTGGCTGCGTAAAAAAAAATCCCTAAATGTCAAACAAGACAAGGTGTTTCTTTTTATCGATTATATTGTTTTGTTAACATGTGAGGATGTTGTCATGCAAAAAGATACCCTAAATAATGTTCATATACGTTCCGAGAAAGTCATGATCACGCCTGCCGAGCTAAAAGCCAAGTTGCCCATTTCTCAACCTGCACTCGATTTTATTGGTCAAGCTCGTGAAACCATATCAAATATTATTCAACGTAACGATCATCGCCTGCTGGTGATCTGTGGCCCTTGTTCTATTCATGATATAGACGCGGCCAAAGAATACGCCACTCGCCTTAAAAAATTGCATGATCAATATAGCGACAGCCTTTATATCGTAATGCGAGTTTATTTTGAAAAGCCTCGTACCACAGTGGGGTGGAAGGGCTTTATTAACGATCCGAATATAGATGGCACCTTCGACATTGAGCAAGGTCTACACAAAGCTCGCGAGCTATTGTGCTGGTTAGCAGAGCTTGAGCTGCCATTGGCTACCGAAGCGCTAGACCCCATTAGCCCGCAATATTTAGCAGAGCTGTTTTCTTGGTCGGCCATTGGTGCTCGTACTACTGAGTCACAAACGCACCGTGAAATGGCCTCGGGCCTTTCTATGCCAGTGGGCTTTAAAAATGGCACAGACGGTAACTTAGGCACGGCGATTAATGCGCTAAAAGCTGCCTCTGAGTCACACTCATTTATGGGCATTAACCAGCAAGGGCAGGTGGCGCTCTTGGTTACCCAAGGTAACCCCGACGGCCATGTTATTTTACGCGGCGGTAAGCAGCCTAACTACGACTCTGTTAATGTATCTCTGGCGGAAAAAGCCATGACAGATGCCGGTCTGTCGGCAAGCCTAGTGGTAGATTGCAGCCATGGTAACTCTAATAAAGATTACAGCTTGCAACCTCTGGTGACTAAAAACGTAGTGCATCAAATTCAAGAAGGTAACCAGTCAATTTTAGGCATTATGCTGGAGTCACATTTGTTTGAAGGCAATCAGTCTAGCGAGCAGAATAACAGCGAAATGCGCTATGGGGTGTCTATTACCGATGCCTGCATTGATTGGGATACCACGGCTGAGTTACTGCAATCTTGCTATCAACAGTTAGCGGAGCCGTTAAAAGCTCGTATTCGTTAAGCGAGTTATTTAAGATAGTGGCTATATAACACATTTTGAGCCTAACGAGCAGGGCAGTGTGGCTGCTATGTATTGTTGGCACCATAAAGCACCGCGTCTTAAAAGGGCCGGTGCTTTTGTATTTGGGATAAATCATGGTAGATGAATTAGCCGTCCTTAGGGATCAAATAGACGAAGTAGATCAAGAGTTGGTGGGCTTATTTGCCCGTCGCCTTAAGTTAGTGGCAGGTGTGGGAGAGGTAAAAAGCCGCCAAGGCGTGCCTATTTATGCCCCCGATCGAGAAGCCGCCATGTTGGCCAAACGCCGCGCCGAAGCCGTGGCTCAGGGCGTGCCTCCCGATTTAATTGAAGATGTATTGCGCCGTTTTATGCGTGAGTCTTACGCCAGTGAAAAAGACACCGGCTTTAAGTGCGTGAACCCTGAGCTTGGTAAAGTCGTGGTGGTGGGCGGTGCCGGGCAATTAGGCAGCCTATTTGCTCATTTGTTACGTTTGTCTGGCTATAGCGTTGATATTTTAGAAAAAGACGACTGGGCCGATGCCTCTAATAAAGTCGCAGATGCGGGCTTGGTGGTCGTAGCAGTACCCATAGACCAAACCGTGGCTGTCATTAAGCAATTACCCACCTTGCCTACAGACTGCTTATTAGTGGATTTAACCAGTATTAAAACTGAACCCTTAACCGCTATGTTGGCGGCGCACTCTGGGCCGGTATTGGGCTTACATCCTATGTTTGGTCCTGATGTGCCAAGCCTTGCCAAGCAAGTTATTATTTATAGTGAAGGCCGTGGCAGTGAGCAGTATGAATGGCTGCTGGCGCAAATGCGTATTTGGGGCGCTCGCTTACAAGCGGTGGATGCCCAAGAGCATGATCAAGCCATGAGCTTAGTGCAAGCGCTGCGCCACTTTACCAGCTTTGCCTATGGCGCACATTTATGTGCCGAACAAGCCGATATTTCGCAGCTCTTACGGTTAAGCTCTCCTATTTATCGGTTAGAGCTGGCCATGGTGGGGCGCTTATTTGCCCAAGATCCTGTGTTATATGCCGACATTATTTTGTCGTCACCGCGCAATCTTGAGATGATCCGCCGCTATCATACTCGTTTTGGTGAGTTATTAACGCAGCTAGAGCAGGGCAAACGTGACGCTTTTGTTGAGCAGTTTGCCGAGGTGAGTGCGTTTTTTGGGGAGAATGCCGAGACGTTCTTAAAAGAAAGTCGCAGCCTATTGGCCCAAGCCAACGATAGCCGCCATTATGCGGATGAGTAAGAAGCGCCGAGCGCCCGGCGCCCAGCACCAAGCTTAAAGACAGTCCCTTTGGGGAGCTGTCAGCGGTAAGAAACAGGGATTGGTGATTAGGGACTCGTGATTAGCACACCGCGCTTGTCTGTCAGTGACTATTCCCTATTCACCGATCCCTAATCCCCTGTATGCTGGATTGCCGCGTCGTTGCACTCCTCGCAATGACCCGAGAACAATGTTGAATGTTGAATTAACCAGACACTTAACACTGCTTTTGCCCTTACGCTGTCATTGCGAGCGCAGCGTGGCAATCCATTCTTCAGGCTCGTAGCGCCCTAAACATGGATTACTAGTATTGGTGATTAGGAAATAGTGATTAGAATTCCCTATTCACCCCCTAGTCTCCTGTAAAATTTATTCGACCTCTTTAGGCTGCACTATCGTTTTGGTCGATTGAAATCGACCCTACAACACATCAGAGCAAAACAAGCTGCCTGCAAAACCTAACCGCCGTACGTTAAAGATAAAACGGTTTTGGCTGTTCGTACCGCATAAAGAAAGCCGGAAGCTGAGAGCTGAAAGCGGTAAGCTAAACAAAAACACAGAGGCATTTTTGTTTTTACTTCCGGCTTCTAGCTTATTACTATCTGTTAAATGGATTGCCGCGTCGTTGCACTCCTCGCAATGACCCAAGCACACTGTCTTATAAGCTTTGTGTCTGCTCTTACCATGAACAGTCTTTTTCAGATCTAATCCCTATTTTTCAGCGGGTTCCGCGGATTGTGTTGCTAAGTATTTAATCCCGATATAAGCGCTGTGCGAGTTGCGCGAGTGTTGACAGATTATCTTCTTCTAATACCGTCAAACAAAAGCCTTGTATACCGGCGCTTTTAAGGGCTAAGCCAAGCTCGACTAGCATATCGTTATTGGTATCTAGTTGGCTTAATAACGGAAGCGCAGAGGCTTGTTGTACTGCTAATAAGTCGGCTAACGGGCGGCCTTGAGCATCTAATAAGGCTAATTGGCGATTGCCCTCGCTCAGTACCGTCTCTATATCGGTGAGGGTGTCGCTTACCTTATCGTTTAACGGCAATAACACCGGCCTTGTGCTGCGCCCAGCGGCCCAAAGTAGCTCGTCTCGTTTGCCTTCAATGGGTTGCAGTAAGATTAAGTCTAGTGACTCTGCCGCACGCTGTAATTGCTCGGGGGTGTGCACCGGCGCCAGAGTAGCCAAGTCAAATTGCTGGGCCACTTCGCGCAGTTGCAACAAGCGTGCTTGTTCAAATTGGCTGTCTCCTTGGCCAAAGCAAGGTGCGCCTAATACTTGGCCCCCTTGCTCTTTTACTTGACGGGCCATTTCTTGTAGCCCTTGGCGTTCTGGCCATTGCTCTAATAATGTAGCCAGTAATGGCTCTTGCTGGCTTAAGCTAAAGCGCCCGACTTGCAGCATTGGCGTTGCGGCTTTAGCGGCGGGTAGCTCTGCCGAGGGCTGTGCTTTGGGTGATGAAGCTTGGGGCTGGGTAAGTGCCTTAGATGACAGTCGGGTTGGGGCCACTTCAGCGCTGGGGTAGCAGCCTAATACTTTAATAAAGCTAACACTGTCTTTGAGCTCATTGAGTGCAGCCTGCATATGTGAGCTATTCACATTGGCGGCCACATCTACATAGAACATTTCTTCCCATGGGTTACCAATAATAGGGCGCGACTCTAGCTTGGTCATGGGAATATCATGGTTGCGCAGTATCAGCAGGGTTTCGACTAAGGCACCGCTTTGCTGACCGGTTGACATAATAAAGCTAGTTTTTGCCGGAATTTGCTCCGCCACTTCAACGGGTTTGCGCGCCACCACAATAAAGCGAGTCATGTTTTTCTTTTGATTGGCAAGCCCAGTTACCAAGGGTTTAAGGCCGTGCAAAGCGCCACCATCGGCACTGCCCATGGCACCAATATCATCGCGTTGTTGCTTGGCAACCAGCTCCATGGCATTAGAAGAAGCGGCGCAAAACTCCACCTTTACTTGCGGTAAAGTTTTTAAATACTGTGAGCATTGCTGATAAACCTGAGGGTGGGTATATAAGGTTTTTAACTTGCTTACATCTGTGTCTGTGGCCACTAACAAGCAGTGCTCTATGGGTTGGGTGAGCTCACCCACAATAGACAGGTTAGTGTGCTGCATTAAGTCAAACACATCGTTAATGGCGCCTGAGCTGGTGTTTTCTATGGGTAATACCCCATATTGCGCTTGGCCCGATTCCACAGTATCAAAAATTTGCTGAAAGGTGTCGCAGTTATGCTCAACAAGCTGGGCGTTAAAGCGGTGTAAGTATTTGCGAGCCGCCATATTTGAATAAGAGCCACGCAAGCCTAAAAAGGCCACGCTAATGGCGGGCACTTTATCTTGTGGATTCAACAAATCTTGTAGCAAGGCTTGTTGCGACAAGACTGAGTCTTCAATAATGGTGTGATAAATTTGCGTCACATAATGAGCGTCTAAGCCTAGGGTGCGGCCTTGATTAATTAATGCCACTAGCAAAGCCTCTTCACGCTCTTGATCGCGAATAGGACGCGGGTTTTGTAGCTTGCTACGCGCAACATCCAAACTTAAGTCTTTGCGCTTGGCCAACAAAGACAACAGCTCTTTATCTAGGCTGCTAATATGGCTTCTAATTTCATCCAAATTAATCAATTGGGCTTTCCTTAATGACCTAATAAAAAAGCCTCCCAATGGAAGGCTTATCTGTTTGTCTTTCGCTTACTTACTGCCTGAGTCGCGCCTGTTTATTGGGAGACAAAAAGCGGAGCGCTAAAATGAGTGAAAGAAAAACATCTTAACAGAGGCAGTGACACCTGCGCTTATTGCATACCATGACCCAAGAAGCAGCTACACTGACAAGCCTTTAATACGTTACATCAAAACTAGCATAAATTGATATGAAACGCAGCGCTAAACTCATGCTCCAATGCTGGGTTGCCAATAAAAAGCCCCCTTGGCCGGAATTTGTCGGCTAAGGGGGCTGATAAGGTCATTAGGTGTTGGTGATGACTGATGCTTAAACACGAGTGTTTAAATACTAGAGCGTTGACGCTTCTTCGTCATCAATTTCGGCGTCTAAATGCGAGTCATCAACATCGCTTGGCCCAATAGGTTGGCCTGCTTGGGCGCGCTTTGCTACCGGTTTGTCTGCGTAACGGTTTAGTTGGCGTTCTAGCTTTTGTCCCAAGTCTTTAATGGCGGCGTATAAGTTATCATCTTCTGCTTTAGCAAACAGGGTGTCATGGCGTACGCCGACTGTCGCTTCTACTTGGTGTTTTAACCCTTCTTTATTAATGATGACCTGCGGCGTAATAAGATCAACTTGGCGCCGAGATAATTTTGCGAAACGACTTTCAATCCGTTCACGAATGGCGGGAGAAATGTCGATAGTGGTGCTAGTAATGGTGATGGACATATAATACCCCCTGGGTGTGCTTTTATGTTTGTGTACGGTTTCAGACTACCCTGACCGTGATTTAATAATGTGATCTATATCAACGTATTAGGGTCCTTGCGTTTATGCAAGTTAAATATGTGATCACATCGTTGCAACTCACACTTATTTGTTGCCAGCATAAGGTGATATCAGCCAGACTCGAACGAATAAGTTTCTTTTACGTAGCGCTTAACTTTATTTTTCGTAGCCCATTGGCAGGGTTAGCACTATTCCTTAGGATGGTGATCTATTTATGAAAAAGGGGATCGCCGTGAGAAAGGTGTTAGGGCTTGGATTGCTGTTACTGGGGCTAAGTGTAGGTGCTGATGCGTCATCAATGCGAGAACAATATCGCGATGCTGAGCAAGCGTTGGATAAAAAAGATGATCTGCGCTTTACCCAGTTACGAAAGGGGTTAAACGAGTATCCCCTCGCCATATATTTAGATTATCAATACCTTGTTAATCACCTTTCTAGTTTACGTACCCGCCAAGTGACCGACTTTATCGCGCAACATCCAGATTCATTACTGTCTGATCGCTTAGAAGGGCGTTATTTATATCGTCTAGCGCGCGAACAACGCTGGCGCGAGTTTTTAGCTCTCTATCCCGAACTTCCCAATAGTGTGGCGTTGCAATGTGCGCATTACCGAGCCAAATGGGCGACGGGCGATAAAGCGATTGCGATGGCGGGTGCCAAAACTTTGTGGTTGTACGGGCACTCTCGGCCCAGCAGCTGCGATCCTTTATTTAGTGCTTGGCATAAAGCCGGTGGCCGTACCGATGAAGATATATGGCAGCGCATATTGCTGGCCTATAACAGTGGAGAGAATGGTTTAGTCAGTTATTTAAGCCGGCAACTGAGTACGTCGGCGCAGCCAGATGCGGCATTTTTACAATCATTAACTAAAAAACCTAAGCAGCTGATCACCGGTGACTTAGTAAAGCCGCAAAATAAACGACAAACTCAAGCCTTAGCCCAAGCATTAGCTAAATTAGCCAATACTGACTATGCCAAAGTGATGAACTTGTACCCCAGCTACCAAAATCAAGCAGGGTTAAGTCAGCCGCAAGTAGCGAAAATAGAGCAAGGGTTGGCACGTCGATTAATGTATAACCGCACGCGGGAATATCGCAGCTGGTTAGATAGTCGTTTGCCGGAGATGGGCAATGATGAGCTATTTGAGCTGCGCGCACGGGTGGCAATTTGGGAGCAAGACTGGAAAAGCTTGCCGCAATGGATTGCTCGATTATCGAGTGATGCTCAGCAAAATAGCCGCTGGTTATATTGGCGTGGCCGTGCACTGAAGGCACAAAATAAAGAGCAAGCTAGCCAACAAGCGTGGCAACAAGCGGCCACCCACCGTAACTACTATGGTTTTTTAGCCGCTCAGCACCTTCAAGCGCCGTTTTCGTTACGTAAAAAGCCACTGGTACCGGCGATAAGCTTAGACGAGGCTCGCCGCCAGTGGCCAGCGGTGGCGCGAGTTGAAGAGTGGCAGGCATTGGGCAAGATAACTGCCGCTCGCAGTGAGTGGTATCATTTATTAGGTAAAGTAAGCAAAACCGATGGTTTAGCGCTGGGCAGCTTAGCGTTACAGCAAAAATGGTACGACAACGCTATTCAGGCCAGTATTCGTATTAAGGCTTGGGATCATCTTGATTTGCGTTTCCCTATTGTGTATCGCGATAACTTTCAACGCCAAGCTAAGCGTTTACAAGTGAGCGAGGCTACCTTATTTGCAATTGCTCGCCAAGAAAGTGCCTTTTATGAACTCGCGCGCTCTCCGGTAGGGGCCGGTGGTTTAATGCAACTGATGCCCGCTACTGCCAAAGCCACGGCGAAAAAGCACGGTATTACTGACTTTAAGCGAGCGTCAGATGTGTATATTCCAAACATCAATATACAGCTGGGCTCTCACTACTTTAAAGAGATGCTGGAGCGTTACAGTCATAACCGCATCGCGGCAATTGCCGCTTATAATGCTGGGCCGCACCGCATTGATCGCTGGCTAAAAAACAGTGGTAGTCGCCCATTTGACGTATGGGTTGAAAATATTCCGTATCGAGAAACTCGTGGCTATGTGCAAAATGTGCTGGCATATTCGGTGATTTATCAAGATATATTAGGTCAATCCCAGACCTTGATTACTCCTTCGGAGCTGCGTTATGTCTACTAGTACATCTACTTATACCGCCGCAAACAGTGTGGCCATAGTGGGGCTTGGCTGGTTAGGTGAGCCGCTGGCGCTTACCTTGTTAGCGCAAGGCTACGCGGTATCTGGCAGTACTACCTGCCAAGATAAAGCCAAGCGATTAGCCAAGGCCGGCATTCAGACTCAGGTTTGGAATATCAATGCGCCACTGCCACCCGTTTGGTCAGCGACATTGGCTGCCCATACCTTGGTATTGTGCGTGCCACCGGGCAAAGTGGATGATTATGCCAACATACTTGGTCAGGTGGCTCGGCTCGCCACAAGCAGTGGTGTGCAGCGAATATTATTTACCAGTGCCACCTCTGTATATGCAGGAATTGGGCATAAGATTGAAGCCGATGCGGCGCCAGATTCAGCACGCGGTGAGCGTATGTTAGCCGCCGAGCAGGCGGTGCAAGGCTGTGGGGCACAAGTGCTGTGTTTGCGGTTGTCAGGTTTAGTGGGCGGCAGCCGTGAGCCAGGGCGCTTTTTGGCGGGCCGCAGTTTTGATGGGGGTAATGAGCCAATAAACCTAGTGGCACAAGAAGATTTATTGCGCTTTATACCGGCTATTTTGGCCAAAGAAGATTGGCCTAGCAGGTTCAATATGAGTGCACCGCATCATCCCAGTCGCCGTGATTTTTATAGCCAAGCGGCAGAGTTTCGCGACCTGCCTGCGCCACAGTTTAGTGGTGGCGGCCAAGGTAAAACCATAGATGGCAGTGCACTAAGCGAGTGGCTGGGGCTAGATTATCAGGTAACAAATTGGTTTGATTGGTTAGCTGAGCGCAATAAACAACATGAAGACTAGTGTATCAAGAGGTCAGGCCGAGCTTATTGAATAGGCGGGCTGACCTCGCTATTTAGTATGATGCAGCGCTCTTTGCTGTTTGTTTATCAAAGTGAACTCTCTAACGCATAAGATTGGGGGCTAATTAAAGGTGCTAACGCTAATATTAAGGTATCGCAATAAAGCTGTCGCCTATTGAGTAAATTGGCTGTTAGCACGCCGATTGCCCCACCTTGTTGCTTACAGTTTGTGAGCTTAAAAAGTCGATCCATAGCCTGACCTAACTCTTCTCCGTGCATGACGGCTTGCACCACAAAGTCTGGCAAGGTCAAGCTGGCGCTACGGCTGGCATTGTCTAGCCCGTTATGTCCTAACACTTGGATCCAAGCAAAGGTTATGCCCTGTTGTTGATGGCGGGTAATGCCGCCTTCCATACCAATCCACAAATCGGCATGGGGCACTTTCTGTTGAGCGGCTAGGGCGCGCTGACGAGCCCCTTGGTAGGTTTCGTTATCGCTCATGGGTTGCTCAGCCACACCGGAGGGCACAGCTAGGCCACTAATATGATAATGCTGTTCAGGAAATATTTGCGCTAACGCTAATCGAGCCGCGTCTATTTTGGCCGGGTTGAGTGATGCAACGACTACATTCAACATATTAGGTTCACCTAGTGTTTAAAATTGCGCTGATAAGAATAAAGCAGATAGGCACGTTAAGTGTTCAGTTAAAGCCAGTTTAGTTTTTGGTGCCTAAGGCCGACGGCTACCTGTTTCACACTTCGCCTATCATCTGCTTTCTTCATTTATAAGGCCTGCGTATAATTATGCCTATTTTTATATATAAAAGAGAATTAAATAATGACTGAGTATGTTGATCCCAGAGGCGACTTATTAATGCGCACCATGGCGATGCCGGCCGATACCAATGCCAATGGCGATATTTTTGGCGGTTGGATCATGTCGCAAATGGATTTGGGCGGCAGCTTGTTGGCCAATGAAGTGGCATTAGGGCGTGTAGGTACGGTTGCGGTGAGTGAAATGAACTTTTCGCGCCCGGTTAAAGTGGGCGATGTCGTCTGCACCCATGGGGAATTAATTAAAGTTGGGCGCACCTCTATTACGGTAAAAGTAGAGGTGTGGGTAAAGCCGGTATTAACCCCCGAAGGCGGCGCACGTTATAAAGTGGCGCAGGCGCAATTTGTTTATGTGGCCATTGATGATAATGGTCGCCCGCGCGCCGTACAGGCTGATTAATGAAGCCATTATGCTTAACCTTGGCTGCCACTTTATTATTAAGTGGTTGCATTGATGTACCTGAAAAAAAGCTGATACATAATGGTAAAGCGGCGGTAGCGCTGGAGTGTACGCGACCTGCTGAGGCAACCAGCTCACCGCTACCCTCAAGCTTCTCACTGTTTAGTTGGAATATTTATAAGCAGCAGGGCGATTGGCAAGCCGAATTAAATGATGGGCTAAATAACCATGATCTATTGCTGTTGCAAGAAGCTAATGCCAGCCCTGATTTACATCAATGGTTGCATCAACAAGATTATCATTGGTTTCAGGTAGCAGCCTTTAATTGGCATGGGGTGAGTAATGGGGTGCTAACGGCAGCCAAAGGACACGCCTCTCAAGCGTGTGGTAAGCGGCTATTAGAGCCGGCTACGCGCATCCCCAAGTCTGTATTATTTAGTTATTACCCGTTAGCAGGTTCGACGCAGCAATTATTAGTGGCTAATCTACATGCGGTTAATTTTTCGTTACGCGGACGCACCTATAACGAACAACTGGATATGATAAGCGAGGTTATTGGTGATTATAGCGGCCCCGTGATAGTGGCGGGCGACTTTAATCGTTGGAATGGTCGCAGAGAAGGTTTTTTGACGCGCTGGGCAAAAAAAGAGCAGCTAACTGAGGCCTTGCCGGCTCCAGATGTACGCACCCGCTTTTGGGGGTATCCATTAGATGCGGTATTTTATCGGGGGCTAACTCTTGATAAAGCACAAAGCTTAGCCTCTGAGGCATCGGATCATAGTGCGTTACAGGTACACTTTAGCGTGCCTTAATATGGCATTCTAAAAAAAATACCGAGTCTTGGCTCGGTATTTCTCTGTTTATCTGGGCTGGGTGCTAGGTTAATTAACCCGCATTTGCGGCCACCACTAAACGTTGCCCGGTGCGCAAGGTATGCTTGTTAGCAAGGCTGTTCCAGCGTAGTAGCTCATTAATGCTTACACTAAAACGACTGGCGATAGCAGATAGTGAATCACCCGATTTCACCTTATAAACTCCCCCCGCGGGTGCTGCAATAGCGGGAGAACCTTGGTAGGGGGTAGGTAACATCAGCTCTTGTCCAATGCGAATAGTGGTACCACTTAAATTATTCGCTTGGCGAATAGCTTGTATGCTAGAGCCATAACGCTGTGCAATGCGCCCTAGGCTATCGCCGCCTTGTACGCGATAAGGCTTATAAGACTTACGTTCTTGTTCAGGTAAGTCGACCATGGCAATTTCAAAGCCTTGCGCATGAGCCACAGGCACTAAAATGTCGGCAAGATGGGTCGGAGAAGTAGCGGTACGCTTAAAGGCTGGGTTAAGTGCTTTAAGTTGCTCGCGTTTCATACCCGCAAGATCGGCCGCCATATGTAAATCCAGTTGCCTGTCTACTTTAATTACCGCCAGTTGTGGACGGTTAGGTAGTGCGGGCACCTCCATTCCATAATGTGTTTCGTGTTTTAGAATATCGGCTAACGCCAGCAGTTTAGGAATGTAGCTTTGGGTCTCTTTAGGTAAAGACAATGACCAGTAGTCAGTAGGCTTACCTTGACGGCGGTTTGCTCTTACCGCGCGTTGTACTCGGCCTTCGCCTGAGTTATAAGCTGCCAACGCTAGCATCCAGTCACCGTCAAAAAACTTATTTAAGTAGGCCATGTAATCTAGCGCAGCGTTAGTAGAGGCCATCACATCGTATCGGCCGTCGTACCAAGTGTCGTATTGCAGGCCAAAATGCTTGCCGGTACTTTTTAGCATTTGCCAGAGACCTGCCGCATGGGCATGGGAATAGGCTTTAGCATCAAAGGTACTTTCAACAACAGGCAATAATACCAGTTCCATTGGCATATCCCGTTTTTCTATCTCTTCCTTTATGAGATAGAGAAACGGTCTGGCGCGCTCTGATACAGAACGCATATAACCTGGGTGTTTCAAATACCACTCGCGCTGAGCCACGACTCTGGGGTGATCCAGTGGCATATCAAGCTGCATTTTATCGGCTAAGTCGGCCCATAAATTTGCTTGGTGTGTGGCAGCTGCCTGTTGGAGCATATCGGTGTTACTTGGCGTCATGCTGTAGGCACGGCCTAAGTCTGCCGTGCGATTGTGTATTTGTAACGACGAGTAAACAGATGATGTATGGTAGAGCTGGTTATTGGCCGCTTCTTTATCGGTGCTGTTTTGAGTATTAGAGGAATATAACCCCTGACAGCCTGCCAAAAGCAAAGCGCTGGATAAAATACAGAGTGTTCTCATGGTGCTCGCATCTCTAAAAAACGGCGGCCAGTGTATGCTTTGTGAGCAATTTAATCAAGTTCGTTAAAAATCATCTTTCCAGCGTCTAAGTGCAGCGAATACCTGAGTACTTTCGGTTAATGGTGCGCCAGCATGGGCTTGTATTGACGCTTTAACGTTGGCTAAGTCACTGCGCAAAAAGACATTAATGGCCTTTTCTAAGCCTATAGAGCTTGGCAAAGTAGGAATGCCTTGCTGGCGACATTTAGCGACACTTTGTATGTGTTTTTTTAGCGCGTTATTGCTGGGTTCAACAGCATAACCAAAGGCTAAGTTAGACTGCGTATACTCATGAGTGCAATACACCTGAGTGGCGTCGGGCAGGGCTTTTAAGCGTTGTAAAGAGTCATACATTTGTTGTGGCGTGCCTTCAAACAAGCGTCCACAACCGCCAGAAAACAGAGTGTCACCACAAAATAATAAAGGGTGGCTAACTGAATCGTTATCATTAGCGGCATAAAAAGCAATATGTCCCAAGGTGTGGCCGGGTACCTTCATTACGTTAAAGGTGAGATTTAATTCCGATAAGTTGAGTGTGTCGCCATCATTAAGTGCGACGGCATTTGAGCTGGGTAATGGCTCGTCTGCCGGAGCATATACTTTGGCATGGGGCCAGTTTTTTAATAATGCTTGTACGCCACCGGTATGATCATAATGATGATGGGTGATCAAAATGTCGGTGAGTATTAGGCCTCGTTCAGCGAGTACCTGCTCTATTGGTGCTGCTTGGCCGGGGTCGACCACCACAGCATGCTTGTTATTCGAGAGTAGCCAGATATAGTTATCTTGAAATGCACAGATGGGGCTAATATTAATCATATTAATACACCTTTATAAAAATGTGAGTGTTAGCTTAACAGAGGCGCAAATTTTGATGAAATCTGCCGATACGCCAAGTGATTGGTCACAGTTACTGCGAGGAACGCATTTTGCCGAGCAATTACAACGCCGGCTAGATGATTGGGCTCCTTCATTATTTGGTTTTAACTTGCTTAAAGTTGATGCGCTGAGTGCATCCCTTTCATTAACAGACAGTCGCTTGTTGCACAGTGTCTATTTGAGTCAGGTAGCAACGCCTAAGCAAGACGCTGCTGCCGATGTATTGGGGGATGCCTGTGCACTGCCGTTTTCTCCTGGCAGTTTAGATGCTTGCTTACTGGCGCATGTATTAGATTTTAGTGAACATCCCCACGCTATATTACGGGAAGTTGAAGTAGGGTTGCACTATGATGGCTGGCTTATTGTTTCTGGCTTTAACCCTTACAGCAGTGCAGGGCTGGCTAGTTTAATGTTTAACCTGAGCCTTAATCCCGAGCCTGCGGGCCATGGTAAGCTACCGCGCTGGAAAAATATGATTGCGCCCGGGCGAGTAGAAGACTGGCTAAAACTGTTAGGTTTTGAAGTGATTAACCGCGATTATATAGGACTCACTCGCTTATTTGATTTTGCAAGCGAGGGGGCTTGGCGGCGGCGTTGCTATCCGCGTTATTGTCCGTCACTGTCTGCCGCCTATATTATTATGGCGCGCAAACGCCGTTATCCACTAACCCCTATCCGCCAATATCAGCCGACAAAGCCAGTACTTCAACCTGGTATGGCTCGCCAGCAGCAACAATTAAAGTCTGGCGCCAAACTCAATCCCCATGACTAAGCATCAATTAGTTAGTAACTAGAGTAAGGTTAAGGTGAAAGTGAATAAGTAGGTGATGGCTCATCTTTACCGTAAAATCTAGCCTTGGTACCCAGTATCATTGAGATTGGCGTCTTGCTCGGCGGCTTGGCGGGCAAGATCATCACAGCGCTCGTTTTCTGGGTGGCCTGAGTGTCCTTTTACCCAGTGCCAAGTCACTTGGTGATGTTGGCACAGAGCATCTAAGCGCTTCCATAAATCGACATTTTTAACTGGTTTTTTTGCCGATGTTTGCCAGCCCTTACGTTTCCAACCGCTGATCCATTGAGTAATGCCTTGTCGAACGTATTGACTGTCTGTGGTTAAATCGACTTTACAAGCGTCGTTTAATGCGGCAAGTCCTTCTATAGCGGCAAGCAACTCCATGCGATTATTAGTGGTGAGTTGATAGCCGCCGCTAAGCTCTTTACGGTGCGCATTATAAACCAGCACAGCCCCATACCCCCCAGGACCTGGGTTACCTAAACAAGAGCCATCGGTATACAGTTCAACCTTTTTCATCTTTAAATATTCGCCATTACACATAAGTAGGGCGGCAGTCTGCCACAGCCGTTATAAAAAGGCAGCCTAAAGCTGTGTTGCTTCTGGCTAGCATAGCAAGTGGCAGTTATTTATACTGACCTTACTTGGGCAGAGGAAGCAGCGATATGTACCAGCAAAACCATTCACGAGTCGTGGTGTTTGATACTGAAACCACCGGTCTTAACACAGAGGCAGGTCCCCATTATATGGGGCATAAGGTGATTGAAATTGGCGCCGTTGAAGTGGTGAATCGACGCTTAACGGGGCGCCATTATCATGTATACCTTAAACCAGATCGAAAAATAGATGAGGAAGCCATTAAGGTACATGGAATAACCGAGGAATTTTTGGCTGATAAACCAGTATTTTCAACGCAAGTAGATGAATTTTTACAGTTTATTCGCGGTGCTGAGATTGTTGCGCATAATGCGCCCTTTGATGTGGGTTTTTTAGATTATGAACTGTCGCTTATTGGACGAAAGGAGCGAATTGAATCCATTTGTCATGTTACTGATACCTTAGCTCTTGCGCGTAAACTGTATCCGGGTAAGCGCAATAACTTAGATGTGTTATGTACCCGTTATGGCATAGACAATAGCCATCGTACTTTGCACGGCGCTTTGCTTGATGCCGAAATATTAGCCGATGTTTACCTGTTGATGACAGGGGGACAAACCAAGCTAAACTTACAAAGCGATACCCAAAAACAAGAAGATAGCGGTGCAATTCAGCGGTTATCGTCAACCAGAAGCCCATTAAAAGTTATTCAAGCTAATCAGCAAGAATTACAAAGCCATGAAGCTAGGCTTGATCTTATTATGGAAAAAGGAGGAAGCTGTTTATGGCGCACCTAACCTCTCGTAGCCTAATGCTAGGGGCGCTATTACTGATTACTTTTTTCAGTACTGCCAGTGAACAAAGCGCACGCTGGTTAAGTAATACTTTTCGAATAGATCCTTCCGTTAGCTCTGTTACCTTGTTTATTGAGCGAGAGTTAGAGAGTAGCCCTGTGGTGCTTATTCGCCCTGATGGCAGTAAATATTACCATCAGGATCACCCCGATAACATTAGCTGGGCCAGTAGCACTAATAGAGATGTGATCACACTATGGCAACCCGAACCTGGGCCATGGCAAGCAACGGGCAAAGTAAATAAAAATAGAGGTATCTCTTTGGTGAGTGAGTTTTCATTAGTCACTACACCACTCGCCAATAGGTTATATCAGCAAGAGATATTAAAGATAAACGCTGAATTGCAACATAATAACACGCGACTAGATGCCAATTACTATCTGAAAGATTTATCATTGCAAGCACAGCTAATTAATCTAAAAGACGATTACGAGGCACAATTTGCGCCTGCGCCCTTAGTGATTGGCAAGTTTATGGATGACGGACTTGCGTTAGATGCCTACCCCAATGATGGAGAAATGACGGCAGAGGTTGTGCTAGATACTTTGCCTGGAGAGTACTTATATCAGGTAACTATTAGTAATGAAGTGCTGGCGCGAACGCAAGAACAGACTGTGCTTATCTACCCAATGCCACTAAAAGTTAACTTTTCAACCCCAAACGCACTGAGTAAATGGCAGATAAATACTCAGGCAGATCATGAATTAGTTGCCGACTCTTTAGTGGTTACTGGCGAACTCACCACGCCCTCACAGCAACGTATTCCTATCTCGGGGACAGGTAAAATTATTAATTTGCCTGACGCATTAGAAAGCGGTAATTATTATTGGAAAGGTCAGGCTTTTGTCACCAATACCGAAGGCCGAGAAATTCAACTTAACTTAGCTAAGCAAGTCATTAGAGTGAGTCCACCCGTTAGCATAACAGACGATGTTGTTGTTAAAGAGCGCCCTATGAATATGCTCCCAATTATTATTGGTGCGGTGAGCACCTTATTACTACTGGCCGCGATAGTTTGGTTGATACGCAAGCGAAAAAAATCAAAAGCACAACCACAAACCAAATAAACAAAAACCAACGAGTGCTAACCCAGCCACCACTAATGAGACACCCAGTTTATCAAGTACCACTAATCGGACACCCAGCTTATTAGGCTGGGTTTAAAACGAAACATCAGCCATTCAGCCCATCAAACACTACCAATTAGACACCCAGTCTACCAAGTGCACAGCTGAATTGGTTGATTTTTATACGCCTGTCTATACTTAATATGTTCAAACCAAAACATGTTAAGGAGGCAAGTATGCCTAAGCCACGAGTAGAGCAAATTAGTTTACAGGATACTTCTGTGACTCTCGTAACAAAGAAGCGTTGCAAATAGGTTTTAGGTTTAGGTTTAGGTTTTAACTTGGCGGCTAGGAGTCGGGCACAGGGCGCTGTTTTTTAACTGACAGCTTATAGCTGACGGCTTACAGCTCCCCGAAGGGCGTTTAAACAGCCATACGCTTTACGCTGACCGCTATACGAAAAAGCCAAACCGGTGTTTCTTTAACGTATAGCGATAAGTTCAGCTTTCAGGTAAAGAAATGGATTGCTTCGTGCCTCGCAATGACCCAAGGCGGTCTGGGTTTTCTGTAGTCCCACGCTTCAGCTGTGGGTTCTGCGAAGCAGAAATGTGAGATTTTTCTTTAACTGATAGCTTATGGCTGACGGCTTACAGCTTTTCTTTCAGATCTAATCTCTATTTTTCCGTGGCTTCCGCGTTCTTCCGTTGCAAATAGGTTTTAGGTTTAGGTTTTAACTCGGTGCTTGGCGCTGTTTTTAACTCAACTTTTTAAGTTATCCGCCGATACATTTACAACAAATATTATTTTTAAATGTATGATGATACGGTCATACTTTATCGCCTTTGGAATACTATGATTTCACCTTTGCTGCCTGCTAATGAAGCTGAGCGTTTGGCTTTGTTGCATGAACTAAAAATACTGGACACCCCAGCTGAGCCTGCATTTGATCAACTGATGGAACTCACCGCTCAGGTGTTGCAGGTGCCTATTGCTTTGGTGTCTTTAATTGACACTAATCGCCAATGGTTTAAAGCCAAAGTTGGGCTGGATGCTTGTGAAACAGGGCGAGATATCTCTTTTTGTGGTCATGTGGTGGCCGACAATAAACCGCTAATTGTAGAAGATGCGCGTAAAGATGCGCGGTTTGCTGATAACCCTTTAGTAACCGGCGAGGCAAGTATTCGCTTTTATGCGGGTATTCCTTTGCATGTTTATGATGAAAAGGGCGCTCAGGCTTGTTTGGGTACTTTATGTATTATTGACACTCAGCCCCGCCAGTTAAGCGAGCAGCAGCTTAGTCAGTTAACCATGTTTGCCAAACAGGCAGAGCAATTATTGTTACTGCACCAGCAGCGTTTGTTGTTGGAGCATCAAGGTATGTTAAGTGATTATCGGCTGGCGCAGTACGAGGCTATTACCACTGGGGCGGCGGCTGGAATTATACGCATTAATGGCCAAGGGTTAATTCAAGAGATCAATAATTTTGCCTTAACCTTGTTGGGCTATAAACGTGGCGAGGTTATTAATCGTAATGTTAAGGTATTAATGCCCTCACAATGGGCAGATCATCATGACGGCTATATCGATAATTATATACACACAGGTACTAAAAAAATTATTGGCCAAGGTAGGCGTGTATGTGCGCAACATAAAGATGGGCGTCACATTCCTATTCATTTAGCGGTAGAACAAATACGAGATCCGCATCATACAGATAATATCGAGTTTATTGGTATTTTAACGGACTTAACCGATGAATTTGAGGCAGAGCAGCGTGAGCGAGATGAACATGCGCTGCTGCGCTCTATTATTGATGCCAGCCGCGACCCCATTTTTGCCGTTAATGGGCAGGGGGAGTATTTAATTGCTAACCAAGCCTTTATTGATCTGTTTCCTGAGTCTATTACGGATGTGACAGGCTTAACGCCTGCTGGTTTTTTTACTCCTACATTGCTACAAGCTGCATTAGAAAGTGACAGTCGGGTGTTTGAAACTGGGCGCACAGAAAGTGTGCGCATTGAGCTTGATGCCGATACTCGTTTTGATGTTACCAAATCGCCATTGTTGAATGCGGCTGGTGAAATCTATGGCGTAGTGAGTGTGGCGCATAATATTAATGATATTTGGCATACTCAGCGCAAGCTAGAGAAGCAGCAACAGTTATTAAGTGTGCTACATAGAGGGTTAACGGATTATCATGCGCTTATGTCGGGTAATCAGTTGTGGGCGTTTTTAAAAGCGGCGTTAAGAGAACTCACCAACAGTCAGTATCTGTTTATAGGTGAAGTGCTAACCGAAAATGAGCTGCCAGTATTAAAAATGCACGCCATTACTGAGCCTGAGCCGGATTGGAATGA
The DNA here is from genome assembly GCF_017498065.1 of Oceanisphaera pacifica. Classification (GTDB taxonomy): domain Bacteria; phylum Pseudomonadota; class Gammaproteobacteria; order Enterobacterales; family Aeromonadaceae; genus Oceanimonas; species Oceanimonas pacifica. Next base: position 138,994 of record NZ_JAGDFX010000009.1, read on the forward strand.
AGATTTTAAATCTATTATTTATCAGCTACGCTCGGGTGAAATAAAGATCAGAAATACTAATAATATTATAGGACAAGTGTTTGATCAGGGTAGGGTGATTATTAATAATGACTTAAGTGGTCAGCAGATTGAGGGTTTTCCTGAAGGGCATCCCCCTTTTCATAATTACTTAGGCGTGCCCATTATTTCTGATGGTGAAGTGATTGGCATGTATGCCATGACCAATTGTGAGGAAGATTACACTCAAGACTTGGTTACTTGGCTAGAGCCGTTTAACTCAACGTGCGCCTTATTAATTAAGCTATATCGACAGCTTAATGAGCAAGAAGAGTTTACTGCGCAACTGCGTGAAGCGAGAGACGCAGCGGAGCAAGCTAGCAGAGCAAAAACTGACTTTTTATCTTCTATGAGCCATGAGTTGCGCACGCCACTTAATGCGATTATGGGCTTTGCTCAGTTATTAGAAAGCAATAAACGTACGCCGTTAAATGATCGGCAGTATCGGCAAGTGGAACAAATTTATAAAAGTGGCGGCCATTTGCTTAATTTAATTAATGAAGTGCTTGATTTGGCTAAAATAGAGGTCGGGCATATTAATATGTCGCTAGAGCCCATTACCTTGTATGAAGTTGTGTCTGAGGCTTGTGATGGACTAATGCCTATTGCCAAGAAATACCATATTCAACTTGAGGTTGATAATAGTTTGCAACAAGCACCGTTAATTACTGCAGACTATACTCGTCTAAAACAAGTGATTATTAACTTGGTGAGTAATGCTATTAAGTATAACCAAGCTCATGGTCGAGTGGATGTTTTCTGTCAAGCACAACAAGATATGTTAGTGATATCGATAAAAGACACGGGTAAAGGTGTAGATCCTAAAGATATGGATCAGCTATTTAAACCATTTAATCGCTTGGGTGCCGAAAATAGCGCCATTGAAGGAACAGGCGTTGGGCTTGCGTTAACTAAAAATATTATTGAGAAAATGGGCGGTTATATAGGCGTAAAAAGTGAGTTAGAGCAGGGCAGTGAGTTTTGGTTTAAACTCCCGTTGGTGGAGAGTGCAAAAAACCATATTGAGCTAGACATTACAGCTCAACCGGCAACCTTAACAACGCAGTTGTCGCCGGCTATTTCTCAAGCAAAACTAAATACCATTTTGTATGTTGAAGATAACCCTGCTAATCAAAGGTTAATGAAAGATGTGGTTGCTGAACAAGATGATATGCAGTTAATATGTGCCCATTCTGCAGAGTTAGCCTTTGAAATTGCCTGTTCTGATCCGCCTGATTTAATTTTAATGGATATCAACTTACCCGGTATGAGTGGTATTGATGCCGCAAGTTTGTTAGGTCGTAACCCGTTAACCGCTAATATTCCTATGGTTGCCTTATCTGCTAATGCCATGTCTAGCGATGTTAAAAAAGCCAGTCAAGCAGGCTTTAAAGAATATTTAACTAAACCGATTAATGTTCAGCAGTTGCTTGTCGTGTTAAATACGTTATTGGAGCCTACTCGATAATGCCAAAAATACCCCTTGTTTATGATAATGCCGACATTTTAATTGTTGATGATAATCCGGTTAATGTTGAAGTTATTTTTCAGCTGCTAGAAGATTATGGCTATAAAGCGGTGCGCAGTGAAACTGACTCTCGGTGTGTTGAGTCTTTGCTTGCAGATAAAATGCCGGATCTCATTTTGCTTGATATTCGTATGCCGCATATTGATGGTTATCAGATACTTGAATTATTAAAAAAGCGTTGGCCTGATCAAGCACCTCCGGTGATTGTGTTGAGTGCACAAATTGATCCCGAAACGCGCTTACAATCACTAAACTTAGGCGCGCGCGATTTTTTATCTAAACCTTTTGATCGCTTAGAAGTATTACAGCGCATTCACAACACCTTAGAACTGCACTTTTTGTTACGCGATCGCAGTGATCGAGCTGAGTTATTAGAAGACTTAGTTAAGCAACGTACCGCAGATTTACAGCGGTTATCGTTAGCTGATCCCGTGACAGAGCGGCCTAATCGCCGTGGTTTATTGGCGCTGCTAAAAGAGAAATTACACCAAGAGCAACAGCAACAACAAGTCTCGTCCATAAAGGCCATGGCAGTGCAGCCTCTCGCATTACACAGTGCCGAAGCCATACTGTATTTTATTGTACTTGAAGGCATGGATGAGATTGCGCGCATGCACGGCTATCACACCAGTGAAATGTTAAGTAAGGCGGTGGGCGATCGTTTGCAGCGCTGCGCAACGCTTTATTCAGTTAACCACGGCCTGCAGCAGTTAGGGGTGTGGGGGGGCAATGAGTGGTTGCTTTTAGAATTTGGTCAAGCGACAGAAAACTCGATAGCCACTCGAGCTAATCAACTGATTGAGTTTATGAATCAGCCTTTTAAGGTTGATAATTTATTACTGCATATAGGCGTGCGTATAGGGATTAGTCACAGTGGCTTTGTTTATCAATCGGCAGAAGATTTAGTGCGCTTAGCGTCTATGGCACTGCCCACAGAGCATAATAGTTGGCAGTGGTATCAACCTGAATTAGAACAACATATTGTTAGTCTTAACCGTTGTCGTCAAGCAGGGCAACCGCATGAGTGTTTAGTTTTTAACCATTGAAGATATTCCTGCCATCAACACCTTCTCAAGATGCGCTGTTTTCATCCAGCATCGTCGTTGTTTACCAACAATACTGAGTTTCGTTGGTT